>NZ_CAQI01000049.1 GCF_001046895.1 Pseudarthrobacter siccitolerans | reverse complement strand
CCGGAGGCGCCCAGATCAAGGACCAGGCCGCCGTCGACCGTGCCGTGGCCGGCGATGTTGTGCCCGCCGCCGCGGACGGCCAGTGCGAGCCCGCTGCGCCGGGCACTGGCCAGGACCGTATCGATGTCCGACAGGGCACCTGCCCGGGCGATGGCACGCGGCCGCAGATCGACCATGCCGTTCCACACCGTGCGGGCTTCCTCGTACAGGGGATCCTCTGGTTCGATCAACGATCCCTTCAGCTTCCCGCGCAACTCGTGCAGCGACTGCTGGACGTCCGGCTCCGGAAGGTGTTCATGAACTGTGGCCATCGCTGATACTTCCAGATCAAAAGGCGGTAATACGTCCAGCGGGAATACCGATGCCGTGATTGTAGGATCGGCCCCTGGAGGGGTCAACAACTTCTTTTAAAGGCTGCCTGTCCGGTTCGTGGCCTGGCGGATTAATCTGCACGAGACCAGCACGAAACGCCCCCACAACATTGGCTGCGTAGCCTCACGGCATGACAACGCAATTTCCCGCCCGGGCCCGGGCCTGGCTGGCGGACACCTTCTTCTTCGAGACCCCGGAACATGCTGCCGATGCCATGGCGGATGCCACCCGGTGGGGGTGGCTGCCGGCACTCAGCGGAGTGGCCGCGGGAGTGGAACAGGCCCGCGAAAAGCACCGGGAAACCGCGGCCCGGCAGACTGGATTGTCTGGTTGAACACACTATTGCGCGGGTAAGGGCATTATGACCTAAACTGCTTCACTGAGGTGCCTGAAATGGCGCTGTGCAGCAACGAAAGTGAACTCGCTATGGCTACCGATTACGATGCTCCACGCAAGCAGGAAGAAGAGTCCCCCGCAGACTCTCTGGAGGCCCTCCAGGCGTCACGCGGGGGCAACGCGCAGACGGCTGTCATCGACGTTGACGAGAACGACACGGCCGAGGGCATCGACCTGCCCGGCGCCGATCTTTCCAACGAGGAACTGACCGTCATCGTCGTTCCCGAGCAGTCAGACGAATTCACCTGCTCATCGTGCTTCCTGGTCCGCCACCGGTCCCAGGTGGCCCGCGAAAAGAACGGCATGAAGTACTGCCGCGAATGCGAAGGCTAAAACTCCGCGCCATCGAAACAGCGCACAACAGCGCCGGCCGCCCCTCGGGCGGCCGGCGCTGTTCCGTTTGTCCAGCACCGGCGTTATCCGGCGTAACGGACGGGTCCAGAAACGGCACCGGAAGGGTAAAGGACAGCGGAAAACCAGTGCCGGATTTACAGGTGCGTGACCCGGGCCAGGCGTTCCTTACGGTTCCGCGCCGAAGCGGCCACAACCCTCGTTTCGGGCACCTGACACTCCTACGCTTGAGCTATCCAACCGCACCACTTCCTCTGGATGGCACCCACAATGAAGAAACTCCTCCTCTGGCTCACGGCGCTCCTCGCGGCCGTCGGGCTGGGAATCCTGGCACCGGGGCCCGCCTCGGCAGCCACCTCGTATTGCGGGCTCGCATGGGGGTCCCTGGCCAAAACCGCGCCGGATTTGAGCACCGCTTCCGTCACCAACGTCCGCACCGGGCAGCACTACTGCTTCGACCGGATGGTTGTTGACCTCAATGGCCCCGTCACGGGCTACACCGTCCGCTACGTCCCGGAGATTGTCCAGGACGGTTCGGGCTTCACCATTCCGGTGCAGGGCAGGGCACGCCTGCAGGTCACCGTGAATGCGCCCTCCTATGACCAGAACGGCAACGTCACCTACAACCCGGCTGCGAAGGCTGAGCTGTCCAACGTTGCCGGTTACCAGACCTTCCGGCAGGTGGTCTACGCCGGAAGCTTCGAAGGCTACACCAGCGTTGGCCTGGGCGTCCGTGCCCGGCTGCCCTTCCGGGTCCTGACCCTTGACGGACCTGGTCCGGGCTCCCGCCTGGTAGTGGACGTGGCCCACTTCTGGTGATGGAAACGAAAAGGTGCCGCACCCCGCTGATCCGGGGTACGGCACCTTTTTGGTGCGGGTGCAGGACTCCTACTCCGGGACCACCAGGGCCGGGGTGTCCTGCTTCAGGGTTTCGCCGCGGAAGAAGCCGGGCCGAACCCGGGACATCACCAGCATAAAGACCGCGCCGAGGGCAAGGATGCCCACCCCGAGGACGAACACCAGGCCCACGCCGAACACCTCCGAGCCGCTGCCGAATTCGGGAGCCCAGCTGTCCACGGCGGTCTGCAGGAACACCACGAACAGGCCCACGCCGCCCAGCACGGGGCAGAGCAGCCGCAGGATGAAGTTGCGCAGGCTGCTGAAGACGCTGTTCCGGAAGTACCAGGCGCAGGCGATCGCCGTCAGCCCGTAGTAGAAGCAGATCATCAGGCCCAGCGCCAGGATGGTGTCGTTCAGGACGTTTTCGCTGACCACGTGCATCACGGCGTAGAACCCCGCGGACAGGATGCCGGCGGCGACGGTGGCGTAGCCCGGCGTCGCAAAACGCTTGCTCACCCGGCTGAACGGCTCCGGCAGCGCCCCATAGTGGGCCATGGCGAGCAGGCTGCGCGACGGTGACATAAACGTGGACTGCAGCGAGGCGGCGGAGCTGGAGAGCACCGCCAGCGACATCAGGATGGCGAACGGGCCCATGATCGGGGAGGCCAGGGCCGTGAAGATGTTCTCGTGGATGTCGGTGTTGTTCAGCCCGTTGCCGGTATCTCCGACACCGGCAAACATCATGGTGGCGATGCTGACCAGCAGGTAGATCGCCAGGACGATCAGGGCAGTCAGGGTACCGGCGAGGCCGGCAGTCTTTTTGCCGTTGGCGGTTTCCTCATTGACGGTAAGGCAGACGTCCCAGCCCCAGTACACAAAGATGGACAGCGAGATCCCGGCGGCCACCTGGCCGAACGTTTCGATCTTCGTGACGTCGAACCATTCCCAGCTGAAGGGGATGGCCGTTTCCGAGGTGGACCAGTTGGCGAACGCCATGCCCACGAAAAGTCCCAGCACCAGCAGCTGGAACCCCACCAGGCCGAACTGGACCAGCTTGGTGGTGTGCAGGCCGCGGTAGCTGACCCACACGGCAAGGGCCACAAACACAAAGCAGGTGAGCACATTCAGCGGCTTGTTGGCCGCCAGGTCAGCCAGTTCGGCTGAACCGGTGAGCTGGGAGAGGAAGAGGTAGAAGAAGTCGACGGCCACCCCGGCCAGGTTGGACAGGACGATGATGTTGGCCGCGAGCAGGCCCCACCCGCCCATCCAGCCCACCCAGGGCCCGAACGCTTTGGTGACCCACGTGAAGGTGGTGCCGCTGTCCGGGGAGTCGGCATTGAGCTCCCGGTAGGCCAGGGACACCAAAATCATCGGAATGAACCCGATGAGGAAAATGACGGGCAGCTGCAGTCCGGCTTCGTTGACGGTGGGGCCCAGGGCGCTGGTGAGCGTGTAGGCCGGGGCAATGGTGGAGATTCCCAGGACGACGACGGCGAGGAGTCCCAGCTGCCCGCCCTTCAGGCCCTTGGGCGAGATTCCGGCGGCAGTTCCGGTCTTTCCGGTTCCGCCGGCAGCGGGACCGGTGCGGATGGTTTCTGTCATGACACCACTTTCTGGGAGGCAGCGGGCTGCTGTTGGGTGATGCAGTGGATCCCCCCGCCGCGGGCAAAAAGCTCGCGTGCGTCGATGGCGACAATACGCCGTCCGGGGTAGGCCTCCGCAAGGATCTGCAGTGCCTTGTCGTCCTGGGGGTCGTTGAAGCTGCACGCGATAACGCCGCCGTTGACCACCACGTGGTTGATGTAGCTGTAGTCCACGAAGCCCTCGTCATCCCGCAGGGTTTCCGGGGCGGGGACTTCGATGATCTTCCATTGCCTGCCGGCGGCGTCGGTGGTGCCCCGGAGGAAGTCGATGATTTCCCGGGAGACCTCGAAATCGGGGTGTTCCGGGTTTTCCTGCGAGTGGACCAGGAGTGTGCCGGGCGAGGGGATCGCGGCCACGATGTCCACGTGGCCGCGGGTGCCGAACCGCTCGGAGTCCCGGGTCAGGCCGCGCGGCAGCCACACCACGTGGGTGGCGCCGATGGTGCGGGCCAGTTCCTGCTCGATGTCGGCCCGGCTGAGGCCCGGATTGCGGCCCGGATCCAGCTGCACGGTTTCGGTCACCAGTACGGTTCCCTGGCCGTCCACCTGGATGCCGCCGCCCTCGTTGACCAGCGCCGACACGATGTGCCGGGCGCCGGACCTGGCGGCCACCTCGCCGGCGACCAGCGCGTCCTTGTCCCACTGCGCCCAGTCCTGGCCGCCCCAGCCGTTGAACACCCAGTCCACGGCACCGAGCCGGCCGTCGCCGTCCAGCACGAACGTGGGCCCGATGTCGCGCATCCACGCATCGTTCAGCGGGGCGGCAAGCACCTCGACGTCAGGGTGCAGGTAGGTGGCGGCTGTATCAACGTCGTCGGGATCCACCACCATGGTGACCGGCTGGAACTCCACGGCAGCGTTCGCCACGGCAGCCCAGGTGGACCTGGCCGCATGGGCGTCCTCCGCCGATTCACCAAGGGTGTAGCCGCCGGCGGGGAAGGCCATCCACAGCCGCTCCTGGCGGGCAGTTTCGGCAGGCATCCGCCACTGCCCGGCGCTGGCCGCGGACTGCTGCGCGGCGGTCATGAGCACGCCTCTGCGAAGCCGCGCTCGCCGCCCAGGAGTTCGTTCGGGCGGACGGGTTCGGTGAGGCGGGCGTAAGTGTCCGGGCGGCGGGTGGCCAGGAACGGGAACAGGGTCAGCCAGTCCTTCCGCTGGTCCAGGTCGAGGTCGGCCACGAGGACCGCTGACTCGTCCCGCGGCGCCTGGGCGAGGATGCGGCCGTAGGGGTCGGAGATGAAGGACGAGCCGTAGAAGTTCAGGGTCCCTTCGCTGCCCCAGCGGTTCGGGGCGATCATAAACAGGCCGTTGGCGATGCCGTTGCCCACGATGACCTGCTGCCACAGGGGCTGGGTGTCGAAGTCCGGGTGGTCCGGTTCGGAGCCGATCGCGGTGGGGTAGACCAGGATTTCCGCCCCGCCCAGGGAGTACAGCCGGGCAACCTCGGGGAACCATTCGTCCCAGCAGGTGGGCATTCCCAGCCGGGCGCCGCCCAGTTCCGCGGGAGCGTGGACTTCGTAGGCGTCGGTGGCTGCGGGCCCCTGGCGGAAGAACTTGTCCTCGTAGTATCCGGCGGTGACGGGGATGTGGAGCTTGTGCGTCCGGGCCAGGAGTTCTCCTTCAGGGGAGACCAGGATGGCGGTGTTCAAGCCCAGGCCGTCGTCCGTGCCGTCCGGGTCCACGGCACGCTGGTACAGGGACGCATGCACGGACACTCCGTGGCGGCGGGCAGCATCGGCGGCGAAGCGGAAGGTGGGGCCGGTGAGCAGGTCTTCGGCGGTGTCCGAGGGCCGGGTCCGGGTGGGACCCTCGGACGGGTCGTTGTGCGGGCGGGTGTCTGCCGGGTAGCGCGAAAGCGTCAGCTCCGGCAGGAAGACCACGGAGGCTCCCAGCCGGGCGGCCCGGCCGATGCCCTCGTCCAGTTCGGCTTCGACGGCGGCGTTGTCCGCTTGCCACCGGTGCTGGACCACGCCGACGCGCAGGGCGGGCCGGGCGGACGGCGTTGTCCGGGCCAGGGAAGCGGGTGCGCCGAGGCAGGAAATTTCAATCATGTTTGCTACTCCAGTGAGACGATGGTCACTAAATGAATGACGTTCATTTAGTATGAGGGGCGACGGGTCCTGATGCAAGGGTGAATATGAATCACGTTCTTTTATGTCGGCCGATCGGGAATTAGTAAGCTCACTGAGAAATTGGCGCGCGTCCCCCTGTTGCGCCCTGAAGGGCTGGTAGCGTCGGGATTACTGGACCAATCGAGGAGGATGCATGAAAGCTTCACCGACACTGACCAACAACCTGCAGGCTGTGCTCGCGGATCTGATTGAACTGCACATCCAGGGCAAGCAGGCCCACTGGAACATTGTGGGAACCAACTTTCGTGACCTTCACCTGCAGTTGGATGAGATCGTGGAGGCCGCCCGCCAGTTCGCTGACGATGCTGCCGAGCGGATGCGGGCACTGCACGCCCTGCCGGACGGGCGCAGCTCCACCGTGGCTGAATCCACCAGCCTCGCTCCTTTTCCCGAGGGCCTCATCAGTACCAAGGACGCGATCGAGCGCATTGTTGCCGCCCTTGAAGCTGCGGTAGGAACTATGCGCAAGGTCCATGACGAGGTGGATGAGGAAGACCCCACCACCGCGGACCTCCTGCATGAGTTCATTGCCAAACTTGAGCAGTTCGCGTGGATGGTCAATGCCGAGACCATGAAGGCCACCGCGAGCGTCACCGCCCCGGACGCGAAGTAGCCCGTTCCGGCACGCGTAGCCAGCCAGCGCCCGGCTCCGGACTTCCTGTCCGGAGCCGGGCGCTGCGTTTTGGCGGGAAGCATCCTTGCCGGCTCGCAGCCCTACCTGGCCTTGGGCACTTTCCGCAGGACGACGGCGGCAAGTACTGCCGCCGTCGCCATCAGTACCAGCCCGATCGCCGCAGTGACGTGCACGCCTGAGTCAAAGGCTGAGCCGGCAGCCTGCCGGACGGCATCCGCCAGGGGAGCAGGCAGTCCCGCTGCCAGCTCCATGGCCCCGGCCAGGGTTTCGCCGGCATGGGCGGTGCCCTGGCCGCCGGCAGCTTCCGCGACGCCAGCCGGCAAGTGCAGGTTGTGCTGGTAGGAGGCCGTAAGGATCGAGCCCAGCACCGCGGTGCCCAGCAGGGCGCCCACCTCGTACCCCGTCTCGGAGATCGCCGACGCCGCACCGGATTTTTCCGCGGGCACGCTGCCCAGGATGAGGTCATTGGAGATGGTCTCCGCGGTCCCCACGCCCAGCGCCAGGACCAGCAGCGCTGCGAGCAGGAGCGCGGGCCCGTTGGAATGGCTGCCGAAAGTCACCAGACTGTACCCCGCGGCGCTCATGCCGAGTCCGGCTCCCACCACGAAACCGGGACGGATCTTCCGGACCAGCGGCACCACGGCCAGGCCGGCCGCCACGGTAGCCACCAGGGCCGGAATCATGGCCATTCCTGCCGCCGAAGGGGACATCCCCTCAAGGAGTTGCAGGTGCTGGGCCAGGAAGAGGATAAAGCCGTTGAAGGAGAACAGGGCCAGGACGTTCGCCGTGATAGCCATGCTGAACACCCGGTTGCGGAACAGGGACATGTCCAGCAGGGGGCTGTCCAGCCGGTGTTGGCGGCGGACAAAGGCGGCGCCCATGACCAGCCCAAAAGCTACGCTTCCCAGCGCCAGCGGGCCCGGGCCTTCGGTGGCGTACTCCTTGATGCCGTACACCACCGGCACCATGGTCAGGAGTGAGAGCAGGATGCTCGGCCCATCCACCCTGCCCGGTGACGGGTCGCGGGATTCCGGAATGAACGCCGGGCCGAAGGCCAGCAGCGGCAGCATGATGGGCACCGCCACCAGGAAAACCGCTCCCCACCAGAACTGTTCCACCAGCCAGCCGCCGAAGATCGGGCCCAGGGCGGCGCCGCCGGAGAACCCGGCGGCCCAGATGGCGATGGCCAGCCGGCGGCGGTTGGGGTCCGGGAAGATGTTGCGGATCAGGGACAGAGTGGAGGGCATCAGCATCGCGCCGAAGAGGCCCAGGGCTGCACGGCCGGCTATTAGCCAGCTGGAGCCGGGGGCGAATGCCGTCGCGGCTGACACTGCCGCGAAGCCGATGCTGCCGATGATCAACAGCCGGCGCCGCCCGATCCGGTCACCCAGGCTTCCCATGGCCACGAGCAGTCCCGCCAGCACCAGCGGGTAGGCGTCCACGATCCAGAGCAGCTCGACGCCCGAGGTGCCCAGTGCGCGGGCAATCGCGGGCAGCGCAAACGTCAGTGCTGTGTTGTCGACGGCGACGAGGAGGACCGGGAACATGAGCAGTCCCAGCGCGATCCAGTCACGCAGGGTACCCCTTCGTGGAGCCGCCGGCTGGCTTGGTGCGGCGTCCAGGTGGGTGCGGTCTTGCTGGGGTGCGGAGGAAGCGGTCATGAAATAACTATACCGTCCAGACGGTATAGTTAAGAATAGCCGACCCGACCATGCATGATTGGAACCATGGCCAGAAAACCCGTGGCACGGGATGCAGTGCTCGATGCCTTTGAAGAACTCCTTATCGACGTGGGGGAACGTGCCGCCACGCTGGATGCGGTGGCGAAACGGGCAGGCGTCTCCAAGGGCGGGTTGCTGTACCACTTCCCCAACAAGGAAGCACTGATAGCCGCGACCCTCGAGCGGCTGGACCGCCTGGCGGGGGAGGACCTGGCTGCCATGGCAGCGGCGCCCGAAGGGGCTGCCGCCTATTTCATCCGGTCGTCGCTCTGGTCCGACACCCCCATGGACCGGTCCTTCGTGGCTGCGACGCGCCTCGCCGAAGTGGCGCACGAGGAGGCCCGGCGCCGCTTCGCGGCCATCCAGCAGCAGTGGCTGGAGCTCATTGGCAAGGATGTAGGTCCGGCTATGGCAAAAGCTGTGCTCTACATGGGGGACGGGTTGTACTTCAACGCCATGTGGGAAAGCGGGCCGTCCGGAAACGCCGGAAACCGCGAAGCGGATGTGAACGAACTGCTGGCCGCCGTCGAGCGGTTGCGGGGCTAGCCGTTCATTTGCCCCGGGGGCGGCGGCATAGGAGAATTGGACCGTTGCGGGCCGTCTTCGGCCCGCCGGCACAATCCAAATGAATAGCCTTTGATCTGCGGCGGGAGAGTTCTGCCAGAAGGTACAAGCAGGCGCCGTAGGAGCAATACCTCCCCAGGAATCTCACAGGCCCATGTACCGCCGCGGCGAGGCACCTCTGGAAAGCAGCAGGCAGTCCGCCCCGGTATCCGTCCGGATACGTGGACTGCCGCTCACCGACGGTGCAAGCGGGGCCGGCGAAAGCCGGTACCGCGGAAACTCTCAGGTCCAGTTACAGAGCGGGGAGGACCCGAATCGATGTGGCGTACCCTGCGCCGCCTTAGTTATGGAGTTCCTCGTGACTGTTATTCCGGCCTCCGCCTCCCCAGCCTCCGCCGTTCCAGCCTCTGCAATCCCGGCCGCTGTTGCTCCGGCTGCCACCTTTGTTGACCGGCACATCGGAGCCCGCCGCCAGGCCGACGTCGACACCATGCTCAAGGCCGTGGGCTATGACACCGTGGACGCACTCGTTGACACCGCCGTGCCCAAGGACATCCGCCAGGATTCGGCCCTGGAACTTGCCGGCGCCCTCAGCGAAGTGGAGGCGCTCGCAGAACTGCGCCGGCTCGCCGCGAAGAACAAGACCGCCGTGCAGATGATCGGCCAGGGTTACTACGACACCGTGACGCCCCCGGTGATCCGCCGCAACATCCTCGAGGGCCCCGCCTGGTACACCGCGTACACGCCCTACCAGCCGGAAATCTCCCAGGGCCGCCTCGAGGCGCTGCTGAACTTCCAGACCATGGTCCAGGACCTGGTGGGTCTGCCCATCGCCAACGCTTCCCTCCTGGACGAAGCCACCGCGGTCGCCGAGGCCGTGCTTATGATGCGCCGGGCGAATAAGGCCAAAGGCCAGAACGCAGACGCCCGGGACGGCAAGACGGTGCTGGACGCCGACTGCCTGCCGCAGACCATCGCCATCGTCAGGGGCCGCGCCGAGGCGCTCGGCTTTGAGGTGGAAGTCGCCGACCTCGCCAAGGGACTGCCGGACGGCGCCATCAACGGCGTTGTCCTCCAGCAGCCCGGCGCCTCCGGCCGGGTCTTCGACCACACTGCAGTCATCGCCGAGGCCAAGGAACGCGGCGCCCTGGTCACTGTTGCCGCCGACCTCCTGGCGCTCACCCTCATCACACCTCCCGGTGAGCAGGGCGCGGACATCGCCGTCGGGTCAGCCCAGCGCTTCGGCGTCCCGCTGTTCTACGGCGGCCCGCACGCCGCCTACATGGCGGTACAGAAGGGCCTGGAACGCTCCATGCCCGGCCGCCTGGTGGGCGTCTCCAAGGACAACGTCGGAGTACCTGCCTACCGCCTGGCCCTCCAGACGCGTGAGCAGCACATCCGGCGCGAAAAGGCCACCTCCAACATCTGCACGGCCCAGGCGCTGCTGGCCATCGTGGCCTCGATGTACGCGGTGTACCACGGCCCCGAGGGCCTGAAGGCAATCGCCCGGTCCGCGCACACCCACGCCAAAACCCTCGCGGCATCCCTCAAGGCCGCCGGCTTCGACGTGCTGCACACCAGCTTCTTCGACACCGTCACTGTCTCCGTTCCAGGCAAGGCCGCGGGCATTGTCGCCGCCGCCGAGGCCAGGGGCATCAACCTGCGCAGCATCGACGCGGACACAGTGGGCTTCTCGACGGATGAAACAACGACGCTGGCAATCGTCGCCGGGGTGCTGGAAGCTTTTGGCGCCTCCGCAGTTGAAGCCGGGGGTGACGCTTTCGCCCTGGACGCCGCCGTCGAACGTTCCTCCGACTTCCTGCAGCACCCGGTGTTCAACACGCACCGCTCCGAAACGCAGCTGCTGCGCTACATCCGGAAGCTCAGCGACCGGGACCTGGCCCTGGACCGCACCATGATCCCGCTGGGTTCCTGCACCATGAAGCTGAATGCCACCGCCGAGATGGAAGCCATTTCCTGGCCCGAATTCGCCTCCATCCACCCGTTCGCCCCCGACTCGCAGACCGAAGGCTGGCGCGAGCTGATTGCGGACCTGGAAGCACAGCTGACTGAAATCACCGGGTACGACCAGGTGTCCATCCAGCCCAACGCCGGTTCCCAGGGCGAACTCGCCGGCCTGCTGGCGATCCGCGGCTACCACCACTCCCGCGGGGACGCGCAGCGCAACGTCTGCCTGATCCCCGCGTCGGCGCACGGCACCAACGCCGCGTCCGCCGTGCTGGCTGGGATGAAGGTTGTTGTGGTGGCCACAGCGCCGGACGGCACCATCGACCACACTGACCTGTACGCCAAGATCGAGGCCAACAAGGACGCCCTGTCCTGCATCATGATCACCTACCCGTCCACCCATGGCGTCTACGACGCCGACGTCCGGGAAGTCTGCGACGCCATCCACGCCGCCGGCGGCCAGGTCTACATCGACGGGGCCAACCTGAACGCGCTCGTTGGGCTGGCACAGCCAGGCAAGTTCGGCGGCGACGTGTCCCACCTGAACCTGCACAAAACCTTCTGCATCCCGCACGGCGGCGGCGGACCCGGCGTCGGCCCGGTTGCGGCCAAAGCACACCTCGCACCGTTTATGCCCGGCAATGCGGCCACCTGGACGGAAGGCAACGACGTCCCGATCTCCGCATCCAAGTACGGCTCCGCGGGCGTGCTGCCCATCTCCTGGGCCTACGTGAAGCTGATGGGCGGCCAGGGACTCACCGAAGCCACCAAGTCCGCCCTGCTCGCCGCGAACTACGTCGCCGCCCGGCTGAACGACTTCTTCCCGGTCCTGTACACCGGTGAAGGCGGACTGGTGGCGCACGAGTGCATCCTCGACCTGCGCGAGCTGACCGCCAAAACCGGCGTCACCGCAGAAGACGTGGCCAAGCGCCTCATCGACTACGGCTTCCACGCGCCCACACTGGCGTTCCCCGTTGCGGGCACCCTGATGGTGGAACCCACCGAATCCGAGGACCTCGGCGAGATTGACCGCTTCATCGAGGCAATGATCTCCATCCGCGCCGAAATCGACCAGGTGGCACACGGCGAGTTCTCCGTGGCCGACAGCCCGCTGCGCAACGCCCCGCACACCGCGGCCGCCGCCATCAGCAGCGACTGGGACCGCGCCTACCCGCGCGAACAGGCGGTGTTCCCGGTGAAGTCGCTCAAGCAGGACAAGTACTTCCCCCCGGTGGGCCGCATCGACGGCGCAGCAGGAGACCGCAACCTGATCTGCTCCTGCCCGCCGCTTTCCGAGTTCGAGGTTTCGACAAGCTCAACCAACGGCTCGGAAGGCTGACCACATGACTGAGAAGTACACCGCTCTATACGAGGAGCACAAGAAACTTGGCGCCTCCTTTACCGACTTCGGGGGCTGGCAGATGCCCCTGAAGTACAGCTCCGAGCTCGCCGAGCACCACGCTGTCCGCAAGAGTGCAGGGCTGTTCGACCTCTCCCACATGGGCGAGGTCTGGGTGACCGGGCCGGAAGCTGCTGCATTCCTGGACTACGCGCTGGTGGGAAAGATTTCCGCCATGGCAGTGGGCAAGGCGAAGTACTCGCTGATCTGCAACGAAGACGGCGGCATCATCGATGACCTCATCACGTACCGCAGGCCCGTCGCTGCCGACGGCACCGACGTCTTCCTGGTGGTCCCCAATGCCGGCAACGCCTCCGTGGTGGCGGCTGAGCTGGCCAAGCGGGCCGCCGCATTCGACGTCCAGGTCAACGACGCCTCCGCCGCCACATCGCTGATTGCTGTCCAGGGCCCCAAAGCGCAGGAGCTGCTGCTCCGCCTGGTTCCGGCCGCCCGGCACAGCCTGGTGACGGAGCTGAAGTACTACGCCGCCGTGGAGGTCCCGTTCCTCGTAGGCGGCGCCGGACTGGAGCTGCTGCTTGCCCGCACCGGCTACACCGGCGAGGACGGGTTTGAAATCTTTGTGTCCAACGACGACGCCCCCGGGCTTTGGCAGGCGCTCGTCGCGATCGCGGAGGACGGGGAGCTGACCCCAGCGGGCCTGGCCTCCCGCGACTCCCTCCGCCTCGAGGCGGGAATGCCCTTGTACGGCAACGAGCTGTCTCTGCTGGGCGACCCCTTCGCGGCAGGACTGGGTGCCGTCGTCGCGCTGTCCAAGGAAGGCAACTTCGTGGGCAAGGCCGCACTCGCCGCCAAAAAGGAAGCCGGCGCAGGCAGCACTGCCGGACGCAGGCTCGTCGGGCTCAAGGGCTTGGGCCGCCGCGCCGGCCGCGCCCACTACCCGGTCCTCAAGGACGGCGATGTCGTCGGTGAGATCACTTCCGGCCAGCCCTCGCCAACCCTTGGCTTCCCCGTGGCCATGGCATACGTCGACGTCGAGTTCACCCAACCCGGCACGGCACTGGACGTCGATCTCCGCGGCAAGGCAGAGCCCTTCGAAGTCGTCGACCTCCCGTTCTACAAGCGCTCCCGATAACCACTTTCTTGGTTCCGTCCGGTCCCGCCGGACCGGACTTTTCACGCGTGCTGCTCCTTCGTCGCTTTGACGCACGCTTTCGAAAAGCCCGGCTCCGCCGTGCCCTCGTGGCCAAGTCGCCTGCGTGCATGGGCCCACGCCGTCCGGGTTCCCTGGCCGAGCTTGCGAGGTTAGGGAGACGGTGGGGAGCACGCTGCCGGAGGCCGCACCCGAAGGGCCGATAGGTCGCCAACCTCGGCGGCTGGGCCGGTCGGAACACTCTCGAGGGACGGTCTGCTCACCAACCTGGGCGGTTCAATCCCTCGAAACTGAGGGGTTCGTCCTGCCTTGGCCGTGGTTGCGCTTGTTGGGGACTGGACCCTGCGGCGCTCTGGTGACGTGTTTGTTTTTCGGGACTGTTGGCCTCGAAAACTGAACCTGCTTTGGCGGCTGTGGGGATTCCGGAAGCGTACGTCAGAGGCGAGGAACGAGCCAGTACGCGGAGGAATCCGCACAGCCGCACCCAACCCAGCCACAAGAGTTTTAGAACAAACAAGCAAAGGAAAACACATGGCAAAAGTTGCCGCTGACTTGCAGTACTCCGACGAGCACGAGTGGGTGGCCCGGGAGGGTGGAAACCTGGTTTCGATCGGGATTTCCGCTGTCGCTACGGAGGCCCTCGGCGACATCGTGTACGTGGACCTTCCCGAGGTGGGCGCTGCCGTGACGGCGGGGGAGACGTGCGGCGAGGTGGAATCGACGAAGTCGGTCTCCGATGTGTACTCGCCAGTGACGGGTGAGGTGGTGGAGATCAATACTGGAGTTGTGGATGATCCCGCCCTGATCAACAACGATCCCTATGGAGCCGGCTGGCTCTTCAAGGTAGCTGCCGAGTCTGAAGGACCCTTGCTGTCGGCGCAGGAGTACGCGTCCAAAAACGGCGGGGACCTTTAACCCCGTCAAGCAGCACCAAACCTCTATTAAGGATTTACGCACATGGCTGTTGGCGTCTTTGATCTCTTTTCCATCGGGATCGGGCCTTCGAGTTCCCACACCGTCGGGCCGATGCGGGCTGCTGCTGTCTTCGCCGAGGAGCTGAAGTCCTCCGGAGCCCTGGACCGTGTGGCGTCGCTGCGGGTGGACCTTTATGGTTCGCTCGCGGCGACCGGCCACGGGCACGGCACCATGACCGCGGTCCTGCTGGGGCTGGAGGGCTTCCACCCGGAACTGATCCTGCCGGAGGAAGTGGAGGAACGGCTGGCCGCAATCGCCGAAACCGGGATCCTGAAACTGGCCGGTGAGGTGCCCCTGCCGTACGGGGTGAAGGACATGGTCTTGCGGCCGTTGACCATCCTCCCGCGGCACACCAACGGCATGACGTTTACCATCTTTGATGCGGAGGACGAGATTCTCCACACCGCCACTTTCTTTTCGGTGGGCGGCGGGTTCATCGTCCGCGAGGGCGAGGAGGACGCGGCACAGCAGCAGTTGGAGGAGTCCAAAAAAGAACTGCCGCTGCCCTTCCGCACGGCTGCCGAACTGCTGGAGCACTGCCGGGAAACCGGGCTGGGCATCAGCGACGTGATGCGGATCAACGAGGAGGACAGCCGCACTCCCGAGGAGATCCGCGAGGGCCTGCTGCATATCTGGTCGGTGATGGAGGAGTGCGTGGCCACCAGCCTGAAGCGTGAAGGCGTGCTGCCCGGGGGTCTGAAGGTCCGTCGTCGTGCGCCTGACTGGTATGACCGGTTGAAGAAGGAAAGCTCTCGCCTGCAGCCGGATGAACCGGACGGCGAGGGCCAGGACCAGGATTTCCATGACCAGAAGTATTGGCAGGAGTGGGTTAACCTGATCGCGCTGGCGGTCAATGAGGAGAACGCGTCCGGCGGGCGTGTTGTCACTGCCCCCACGAACGGTGCGGCCGGGATCATCCCGGCGGTGCTTTTCTACGCGCTGAATTTCGCGCCGGGGATGGAGAACGCCTCACAGGAGGACCGCGATGACGTGGTGGTGAAGTTCCTGCTGGCTGCCGGCGCGGTGGGGGTGTTGTACAAGGAGCAGGCGTCCATTTCCGGGGCCGAGGTGGGCTGCCAGGGTGAGGTGGGTTCGGCGTCGTCGATGGCGGCGGCGGGCCTGGCCGAGGTGATGGGCGGGACCCCGGCGCAGGTGGAGAACGCAGCCGAGATCGCGATGGAGCACAACCTTGGCCTGACGTGTGACCCGATCGGCGGGCTGGTGCAGGTGCCCTGCATTGAACGGAACGCGATCGCGGCGGCGAAGGCGATCAACGCCGCGAAGATGGCGCTCTGGGGCGACGGTTCGCACCGGGTATCACTGGACGAGGTCATTGTGACCATGCGCGAGACCGGCAAGGACATGAGCTCCAAATACAAGGAAACGGCCATGGGCGGCCTCGCCGTCAACGTCGCGGTCTGCTGACACGCCCGCTCAACCTGGCAGTGGTGATGGACCTCAGTTGTTAAAGGCCGCCCACCCATTCAGTGTTGCGGCGAACACCAGCCAGGACATGTACGGCAGGAGAAGCAGGCCTGCGGTGCGGCTGATGGGGCCGAAGAACACCACCGTCACCGCGACGGCCACGATCAGGGCAAGGATGATGGCCAGCGCCAGCCACAGCGCAGCCCCGCCGATGGCGGGGTAGAGGCCGAAAAACACCGGGGTCCAGGCAAGGTTCAGGGCCAGCTGGACGCCGTAAACCTTCAAGGCGCGCGGCGTACCCGGTGCCCGCTTCCGCCACACCAGCCAGGCCGCTGCGGCCATCGCCGTGTACAGGAAAGTCCACACCGGGCCGAAGACACCGTTGGGCGGTGACCAGGGCGCCTTGTCCGCAGTGGCGTACCAGCCGTCCACGTTGTTGAAGGTGGCGAGGGACCCGAGGCCCGCGACCAGAAATGATGCAGCCAGGAAGGCTCCCAACGCCAGGACCTGCCTGCCGGTGCCCGGCCGTTCCGCGCCCTTCCCCGCGCTTCCCGCCAGGGAGGGGTCCAACTGTCCGGGATACGGCTGCATTCCTCCACCCTTGCCAAGACCCTTGCAGGAGTCAAGGCAACAGGGCCGTCGGCAGCAGGGCGGAAGGGCTCCGGCGCGCCATCCTGAAAAGCCCCGGTGCTGCCAGGCTTTAGACTTGAGGCTGCATGTCCGCACGCAGCCACGAGTACAGAACCGCGCACAACCCCCGATTGGACACGGCCCCTTTGCGAGAATTCACCGCACGTTTTGCCACAGCCGAGGAAATTGAAAACTGGGACAAGCACGTCACGGCCAACCCGAACGGCGGCAACATGCTGCAGTCCGCCGCCTACGCGGCGGTAAAAAACGGCGCCGGTTGGAAAGTCCGGTTCCTGGTGCTGGAAAGCCCCGGCTCTGCCAGCTACAACCTGGTGCTGGAGAAAAAGTTCCCGGTCATGGGCCGGCTCTGGTACCTCATCAAAGGCCCGGACCTGGCAGCTGCCGAGGACCTGAAAGCCGCACTCGAAGCCTGCGCAGCCTTTGTCCGCGGCAGGAAACTCAACGTCTTCACCATCAAGATCGAACCGGACATCGTGGACTCCGCCGATGCCCAGGCGCACCTGGCCGCCGCCGGGCTGGTGAAGGCGCCCAATATCCAGTCCAACGACTCCACCGCATTGCTGGACATTTCCGGCCCCGAAGAAAGCGTCTTCAAGGCAATTTCCTCCCGGGCCCGCAACGCCGTCCGGCGGGCCGAACGGGAAGGCTGCGAGGTGCTCCGGAAAGAACCCGGCCCCGAAACCTACCGCGCGCTCTATGACCTCATGGCGGACACGGTGAAAGCTAAGGGCTCCATGCCCCTCCGCAGCTACGAGTACTACGCCGCGTTCTGGGACGAGTTCTGCAACCGCGGCCAGGGCAACTTCTTCTTCGTCTACGAGGACGGCAAACCCAGCGTGGGCGCGTTTGTTATCAACTACGGCGCCAAGGCAACGTACAAGGACGGCGGTTCCACGCAGAACCGCAAACAGTATGGCGATTCACACCTGGTCCAGTGGGCAGCCATCCGGCGGATGCAGGAACTAGGCTGCACCGAATACGATTTCTGCGGCACACCGCCCGCCGCCCGGATCAAGGACAAGAGCCACAACCTGTACGGGATGGGGATGTTCAAGACCAGCTTCACCAAAACCGTCACGGATTTTGTGGGCTGCCACGACTACATCCTTTCCCCTCTCCGCCACCGCCTCTGGGTCAACGGTGCAGAAAAGGTCTTCCGCCGGATCGAAACGGCGCGGACCGGCCAGCAGTTCTACTGACCTCAGCCCCGGCGCCGGCTTGGTCCCCGGGCTGAACTGCCGCAGTTGCACCAGAGCCGCGCCTCAACACCCGTCCCTGATCCAGCGGCTAACCAGTTGGCCGCACACCGTGAATAAGGAAATGCCTTGAATCCAGTCACCACCGGCACCGATCTTGAATTTGCCATCCTCAGCGACCCAGAGTTCGAGGCCTTTGCGGTTAAGCACCCGCAAAACAGCTTCCTCCAGTCCGTTGACTTCGCCCGCTTCCAGCGCGCCCGCGGCCAGCAGGTGGAGCTCTTCGGCATCCGGCGCAGCGGCGAACTGGTGGCTGCCGGGAAGCTGAACTACACCACCACCCGCCTGGGATACACGGTGTGTGAATGCGCCAAGGGCCCCGTGATGGACTACACGGACCTCGGGCTGGTGCGCGACGTCGTCGGCCTCCTCCGCCGGCGCGCGGCCGAACGCAAAGCCGCCGAGCTCCGGATTTCACCCAACCTCAAATACATCGCCCGGGACGCTGACGGCGCTGAACATCCCGAAGTCGAGGACAACCGCCCGCTGGTGGCCCGGCTGTCCGGGCTGGGCTTCCAGCACCAGGGACTGGACATGAACTTCGTCAACGTGAACTGGATGTTCATCAAGAGCCTGGAAGGCGTCAAGGACGCCGAAGAGCTCATCATGGGCACCAGCTACCGGACCCGGAAGGCCATCCGCAAAGCGGAGAAGAACGGCGTTTTCCTGGAACAGGCCACGCTGGAAACCCTGGACGAGTTCTACGGCGCCCTGAGCAAAGCCGGGAACGAAAAGGGGTTTGTCTACCGCGAACGCGCCTACTACGAGCACCTGCTCCGGACCACCTCCACGGAGTTCACCAAACTCATGATGGCCAAGATCGATATCCCGGCCTACCGGAAATCCATCACGGAGCGGATGGCCGCGGAATCGGCCACCGCGGCCGAGCTGCGCCGTGAGGTGGAAGAGACAGGCAGCAAGAAAAAGGCCAACCGGCTCAAGGTGGTCCAGGACCTCGTGGACAGCTACGAGCGGAGCCTGAAGGACATCGAGCGCTTCCCCGACTCCGTGGGTGTTGCCACCGTGGCCGCCATCCACTTTGTCTGCTACGGGGACGAGGTGGTGTGCGTCATCGGCGGCACCGTGCAGGACTACATCTACTTCAACGGCGCCACGTCCCTGTACTGGGGCATGATGCTGCACGCGCTGGAAAAGGGGTACCCGCGGTACAACTTCTACGGAACGTTCGGCATCTCCGGGCAGGACGAGGAAGGCCATGGCGGCTACGAGTTCAAGAAGGGCTTCGGCGGAGAAGTGGTCCAGCTGGTGGGTGACTTCGTGATGCCGGTCCGGCCCGCCGTCTTCCACGCCAACCGCCTGGCCCGGGCCGCGGTGGCCGCAGCCCGCACAGTGCTGGGCAAGCTGCCCCTGAGGCGTTCCGCCTGAAAGACTGGCCACAACACCGCACTGGGAGGAGGCAACCATGACTGACCGGCCGGAGTACCCCGGGCGCAGGCCGCAGACGGACGGCCTGCCCAAGACCGAACCACTGACCCCCTCCCAGCTGCGCCAGAATGCCGCCGCGAAAAGAATGCTGCGGCGCCTGGTGCAGGGCGAAAGCCCGCCCACCGCCCCCTTGAGCATCGTGGACCGCCTCACGGGCAGCCCGTACGCGAATCCAATGATCCAGGTGGGCGGCGTTGACACCTCTGCCCGGAAGACCCTCGACTTCGTCCTGCACCTGGCGGAGACCATGTTCCGGTATGGGGCCGGCGCGCTGGAGGTGGAAACAAGCATCATCGCCGTCACCGCGGCGCTGGGACTGAAGAACATCGAAGTGGACATCACCAACCAGTCCGTCGGCATCAACTACGCTCCCAAGGACCAGACACCCATCGCGCTGCTGCGCGTGGTCCGCTCCTGGACCAATAACTACGCGGGCCTGGCCAAGGTCCACCAGCTGGTCACGGACATCGTGGCCGGGGGAGTGGGCCGTGACGAGGCCATCCGACGGCTGGATGAGGCCATCACGAGCCCCAAGCCGTTCCCGCGGTGGCTGGTCACGGTGGCGTTCGGGACCTTCGCAGCCGTTTTTGTGGGCGTCCTGGGCGGCGGACCGGTCTCCTCGGCCATCGCCTTTGTGGCCAACATCGGCATCAGCCTGCTGGCCCGCCAACTGGGCCGGTGGCGGGTGCCGGACTTCTTCATCACCGCCAGCTGTTCATTTGTGGTGACACAGCTGGCGCTGGTGCTGTGGCAGTTCGGGCTGACAACATCGCCAGCCATCGTGGTGGTGGGCGGCATCCTCCTCCTCCTGCCCACAGGGCGCCTCGTCTCCTCGGTGCAGGATGCTATCAACGGCTTCCCCGTCACCGCTGCGGGACGGTTCCTGTCCACGCTGCTCACGTTCGGCGCCATCGTGGCGGGCATCGCCGTCGCCTTTGTCGTGGGGGAGCTGACGGGCATGCAGCGGATCGACGTCACGGAGACCTTCCCGCCCGCTTACGACCTCTGGGTCCTGGTGCTCTTCGTGGCCGTGGCCGTGATGGCCATCGGGATTACGGAACAGACCACCTGGAAGCTGCTGCTGCCCACGGCGGGGGTGGGAGTGGCCGGCTACTTCGTCCTGCTCGCAGCCAACCAGCTGGGGGTCGGAGACCGGTTCTCGCCCGCGCTCGCCGCGGTGGTGATCGGTTTGCTGGCCCGCGTGGTCGCCCTGCGGATGGGGGCGCCGCAGCTTGTGGTGGCCGTACCGGCAGCTCTGATCCTGCTGCCGGGCCTGACGATCTTCCGGTCCATGTACGTGCTCACCATCGAGGAAGCCGAGATCCTGCTCGGCGCCGGCGGCATGCTGAATGCCGGAGCGATCGTGCTCGGAACGGCCGGCGGGATTGTCCTGGGTGACACCCTTGCGCGGCCGCTGACCAGGAGCCTGGCAAGCAACGAGCGGCGCCGCGCCCGCCGCCGCTGATCGGTCCGGGCGGCCCCTGCCGGGCAGGATGCCGCCCGGCTCGAAAGTCCCCGGCTAGATCTGGCCGACCGGCAGCTTCTTCTCCGCCTGGAACACGTCCTCCACACGGCCCTTGGCCCAGTAGCCCGAGAGCGAGACCTGCTTGCGGTCCAGGCCGCGCTGCTTGAAAAAGACGTCGCGCAGGGCCTTCATGTAGCCGCGCTCGCCGTGCGCGAACACGTCCACCCGGCCGGCAGGCCACTCGGCGTCCGTCACGGCCTGGACCAGGAGGTCGCTGTCGCCGGCGGGGACGCCGTCGCGGGTGAGCCAATGGAGTTCCACTCCGGCGGGGGCCGCGATCGCCTGGATGTCGGCGTCGGAATCCACCTCAAGGAATGCCAGGCCGGCGGCTTCAGCCGGCAGCGACTCGATGACTGCCGCGATGGCCGGCAGCGCAGCCTCATCCCCGGCGAAAAGGTACCAGTCCGCATCGGGTGCGGGATTGTAGGCGCCGCCCGGGCCGGTGAACGTCAGGGTCTCGCCCGGCTGAGCCGCCGCTGCCCAGGGACCTGCCAGGCCCTCGTCGCCGTGCACCACAAAGTCGATGGCCAGTTCGCGGGCCGCTTCATCCACCCAGCGCACGGTGTAGGTCCGGGTGAAGGGCCACTGTTCCCGCGGCAGGGTCTCGCGGATGCTCCACAGATCCAGCGGGGAGGGGTACTCGACGCCCGGCTGCGGGAAAACAAGCTTGACGTACCGGTCCACAAAGTCGTTGTTGGTGAAGTCCGCGAAGCCGTCCCCGCCGGCAACGATCCGGACCATATGCGGGGACAGTTGTTCCCTGCGGACCACGGTGAGGTTGACCTGCGGACGGCTTTTTTTGGTGGCGCTGGTGGCGGCGGGCATGATGCTCATAAGGCAAGCCTAAGCTAAGGGACTGGCGGGAGTTCCCAGGTTACGTCCGGCGCACCCTGGCCGCGCAAGAGTTCGTTGACCCGGCTGAAGGGGCGGGAGCCAAAGAAACCGCGGGACGCGGACAGCGGGCTGGGGTGGGCACTCGTTACTGCGGGGGCGCCGTCCAGGAGCGGCCGGACGCTTTCCGCGTCCTTGCCCCACAGCACGGCAACGAGGGGCTGCCGTGACCCGTCCGGACGGCGCCGCCGCGCGACGGCGGTGACGGCCGCCGTCGTGATCTTCTCCCAGCCTTTGCCGCGGTGCGAGCCGGCGGAGCCCGCCCGCACCGTCATCACGCGGTTCAGGAGCAGCACGCCCTGGTCAGCCCAGGCGGACAGGTCCCCGTGCACCCGCGCCGGGACTCCGAGGTCCGCTTCCAGCTCGCGATAGATATTCGCAAGGCTGCGCGGAATGGGCCGCGTGGTCGGCGCTACCGAAAAGGACAGTCCCACCGCGTGGCCGGGGGTGGGGTAGGGGTCCTGCCCCACAATCAGCACCTTGACGTCCGCGAGCGGCTGCCGGAAGGCGCGCAGGACGTTCGACGGCGCCGGCAGGACCTGGTGACCCGCTGCCACTTCGCCGGCAAGGAAGGAGAGCACGTGGCGGAGCTCCTTTTCCACGCCCGCCAGGGCTGCAGCCCAATCGGGGGCCATCAGCTCGTCCAGCGGGAGCGCCGCCAGTTCGGCGAAACCGCGTGCGTCCACCGGTTCCTGTGCCAGGTCGAACAGGGCATCTGATTCAAACACCGTCCCATTCTTGCAGGGGCCGCCTCCGGCCAAGGAGCCTGATCCGCCCGTCGCTCCAAATGACATTGGTGTTATTCGCCCGTAGCATGGGGGTCAGACAATTTTCGCAACCAGCAGGAGGAGTGTGCAGTGGCGGAGCCAGCTCGGGAGCACCTGCCGGAGCAGGAACCACAGCACCCGCTCCTGGCCGATTTCACGCTGCGTGACTCGCCGTTGAGCGAGCGGGAGCAGCAGATGCTGGCGCTGGAGCGGCAGTGGTGGAAGTACGCCGGCGCCAAGGAACAGGCCATCCGGGAGCTCTTCGACCTGTCCGCAACCCACTATTACCAGCTGCTGAATGCCCTCATTGACACCGAGGATGCGCTGGCCCATGATCCCATGCTGGTCAAGCGATTGCGTAGACTACGTACGTCGCGCCAGCGTGCACGTACCGCACGGCGCCTGGGGTCCGACGCGTAAGACGCTCGCGCTGTCCCCTCCAGCAGCAAACCAACAAGGATGTCATCCACCATGACCAGATACGCCCGCGATGAATTCGACAAGGTCCCGGAGTCTGCTTCGCGACAAGGTGTCCACCGTACGGCTTCGGGCCCAACACGGGTGCGGCTGTGGCCGATCCTCGCTGTAGGCGTAGCCGCACTGGTCATCGGACTGGTGTCCTTCCTGATCCTTCCCAAACTCGGGTTCAACACCGCCGGCAGCCAGGCGTCAGTCAGCCAGGAGGCAACGCCGCTGGCCGGCACCGGCTCCACCCCCTCGGCGACTCCGGACGCATCCCCCTCCGCTGAGGCGCAGCCGTCCGCCCCGGCTGAACCGGAACCCAGCGCCGAGCCCGAGCCCGAACCGACCGCATCTTCCGAGGCCCCGGCAGTCATTAACAAGGCGCAGCCCGTTGCCGTCTACAACGCCGCGGGCACTGCAGGCCTGGCCAGCCGGGTGGGCGGTACGCTCCAGGCTGACGGCTGGACGCTGGGGCAGGTGGGCAACTGGGCCGGTTCACCGCAGCAAACCTCTATCATCTTCTATTCGGGTGCCGGCCAGCTCGCCAGCGCCCAGGCCCTGTCGGAGCTCCTCGGCATCCCCACGCTGGTGAACAGCACCGAATTCCAGGTGCCCCTGGTTGTGGTGCTGGGCCCCGGCTACCGGTAGAACAGCACCTGGTTTTACCGGTAAACAGCGCGCCGTCCCGGCTGTTACGCCTGAATAACTATTACTGCCCGCCCGGGAGCCGTCCCGTCCCGCCGGCGTGGAGTTGGCTAGAGTGATTTTCAGGTTCGGTCCGGGCCACCCGGAACACAGCGGTGTGGACGCCCGGACGCAACGGAAAGAGTGGTCGGACATGGCACTGGGAACCGTCAAATGGTTCAACGCGGAAAAAGGCTACGGCTTCATCACCGTGGACGGCACGGGTGATGACATCTTTGTCCACTGGTCCGCAATCCAGGGCGAAGGCTACCGTGCCCTCGACGAAGGCCAGCGCGTGGAGCTGGAAGTCGGCGAAGGCGAGAAGGGCCCGCAGGCCGAAAGCGTCCGGCCGGCCGGGTGAACAGAACTCTCCTTCGTCCCGCGGCCATCCGCCGGACGCTCATCACAGCTGCCGCCTGCTCAACCCTCGCCCTGACCGCCTGCTCCGGTGTCACCGGCAACGCCCGGGTGGAACCGGCGGAGGCGTCCGGGGACGGCACCCTGCGGGTCGGGCTGATCCTGGACAGCACCGGGGATAACGCCTTCCTGAACGCACCCCAGCTGGCTGCCGTCAAGCTCGCCTTGCAGGAGATCAACGCCGCCGGCGGCCACAAAGGCAAGCCGGTGGAACTCCTCCCTTCCCAAACCGGGCAGGATGCGGCCGGGCAGGCCCAGGCACTCGTGGCCGCAAAGGCTGACGTTGTTATCGGCCCCACGGATTCCGGCCACGCCGAGGCTGCCATCGACATCCTCTCCCGCGCCCGGACCCCGCTGATCTCACCGGCCAACACGGCTGCCGGCCTCAGCACCTCCAACAGCGGCGGCTACTACTTCCGGACCGCAGCTGCCGACGTCGCGCAGGGCCCCGTCCTCGCGAAGCTCGCCAAGGACGCCGGCGCCGCCACCGTGGCGGTGCTGCGCCAGGAAGGCTCCTATGGCACTGACGTTTCAGGCGCCGTCGCCACCGCTGCTGAACAGGCCGGAATGAAAGTGGCTGCTACCGCCGATTTCTCGCCGGGCGGGGCGGGCATTGCCGCCGCTGCCTTGGAGAAGGCCGCCGCGGATGCGGTTATTGTCATCGCCCGGGACGGTGCCCAGGGCGCCCTGGCTGAACTGGCCAATGCCGGCGTGGACGGGAAGCGGATCATCCTCAGCGACGGCGCCTTCGCGCGCTACGGTTCCCGCCTGCCCGCGAAGTTCCTCGACGGCGCCCGCGCGGTGGTTGCCGGGCAGCTTCCCGATGCCGACTTCCAGGCCAGGCTGCTCACGGTGGACCAAGGTCTGAAGGACGTATCGTTCGCCGCAGAGGCCTATGACGCCGTGACCGTTGCTGCCCTCGCCGCCGCCCGCGCGCAGGATGACGCGGGCCGCTCCATCGCCGCCAACCTCATTGCTGCCTCCGGCGGAGCGGTGGAAGGATCCGCCGGGGCACCGGCTGCCGAAGCCTGCGTTACCTATAAGGACTGCCGGGCAGGGCTGATGACCCGCCCCGATATTAATTACGACGGCGAATCCGGCCCGATTGCCTTTGACACCAACGGGGACATCACCAGCGCCACCTTCACCGTCTACACCTACGGGGCTGACAACAACCCGGCGCCCAGCGGCCGGGAGACCGCCGGACGGGCAGCGGGCTGAGCTTCGCCGTCGGCTAAACGGGGCAAAGCAGGGTCTTATTCGCTTGCACTCTCACGTGGGGAGTGCTAATTATTGAGTTAGCACTCTGACGTACCGACTGCTAAAGCAAAGCTGGTTCCGGCCCGCGGCGCGGTGCACCGGTCGAGGAGCGAAGAAACACCTAACTGGAGTGAGATCCCCAGCCGGAGGCATACAGAGGCCGAAGGTGAAGGATCGTCCGTCGCGGGCACTGCAGCGAAGGTTCATTCTTAACGACTGTCCCGAAAGGACTACTGCCGTTATGGCCAAGATCATTGCATTTGATGAAGAGGCACGCCGCGGCCTTGAGCGGGGCCTGAACATCCTCGCCGACGCCGTTAAGGTCACCCTCGGCCCGCGTGGACGCAACGTCGTCCTCGAGAAGAAGTGGGGCGCCCCCACGATCACTAACGATGGTGTTTCCATCGCCAAGGAGATCGAGCTGGACGATCCTTACGAGAAGATCGGCGCCGAGCTGGTCAAGGAAGTTGCCAAGAAGACGGACGACGTCGCCGGCGACGGTACCACCACGGCAACCGTGCTGGCACAGGCGCTGGTGAAGGAAGGCCTGCGCAACGTTGCTGCCGGCGCCGACCCGCTGTCCCTCAAGCGCGGCATCGAGAAGGCTGTTGAGGCCGTCACTGCCGAACTGCTGAACTCCGCCAAGGAAATCGAAACCAAGGAAGAGATTGCCGCTACGGCATCCATCTCCGCCGGTGACGAGGAAATCGGCGCCCTTATCGCCGAAGCCCTGGACAAGGTGGGCAAGGAAGGCGTCATCACGGTCGAAGAGTCCAACACCTTCGGCCTGGAGCTTGAGCTCACCGAGGGCATGCGCTTCGACAAGGGCTACATCTCCGCCTACTTCGTCACCGACGCCGAGCGCCAGGAAACGGTCCTCGAGGATCCGTACATCCTGATCGTCAACTCCAAGATCTCCAACGTCAAGGAACTGGTTGCTGTCCTTGAGAAGGTCATGCAGTCCAACAAGCCGCTGCTGATCATCGCCGAAGACATCGAGGGCGAGGCCCTGGCCACCCTGATCGTCAACAAGATCCGCGGCACCTTCAAGTCCGTTGCCGTCAAGGCTCCGGGCTTCGGTGACCGCCGCAAGGCACAGCTCGCCGACATCGCCGTCCTCACCGGCGGCCAGGTCATCTCCGAAGAAGTTGGCCTCAAGCTGGAGAACGCCGGCCTGGAACTCCTGGGCAAGGCACGCAAGGTTGTTGTCACCAAGGACGAGACCACCATCGTCGAAGGTGCGGGCGACGCCGACCAGATCGCCGGCCGCGTGGCCCAGATCCGCGCCGAGATCGAGAACTCCGATTCAGACTACGACCGCGAGAAGCTGCAGGAGCGCCTGGCCAAGCTGGCCGGCGGCGTGGCAGTCATCAAGGCCGGTGCCGCAACCGAGGTTGAGCTCAAGGAGCGCAAGCACCGCATCGAAGACGCAGTGCGCAACGCGAAGGCTGCTGTTGAAGAAGGCATCGTCGCCGGTGGCGGCGTGGCCCTCATCCAGGCCGGTGCCAAGGCATTCGCCAACCTGCAGCTGTCCGGTGACGAAGCAACCGGTGCGAACATCGTCCGCGTTGCCATCGACGCCCCGCTGAAGCAGATCGCCTTCAACGCCGGCCTGGAGCCGGGCGTTGTGGTTGACAAGGTCCGCGGCCTGCCCGCCGGCCACGGCCTGAACGCCGCAACCGGAGAGTACGTCGACCTGCTGGCTGCCGGTGTGAACGACCCCGTCAAGGTGACCCGCTCTGCCCTGCAGAACGCGGCCTCCATCGCCGGTCTGTTCCTCACCACCGAAGCAGTTGTGGCCGACAAGCCCGAGAAGAACCCTGCCCCGGTTGGCGGCGGCGACGACATGGGCGGCATGGGCGGCTTCTAAGCCCTTCCTGCCGGACCTGGTCCCGCGAATACCTAAATGCGGCCCCCTCCTTGGAGGGGGCCGCATTTGTTGTGTCCAGCAGGAGTTTACTTCCTTGCGCTGGCCAGCATTCCTTCAACTTCCTTTTTGAACGCGTCGGCAGCTGCCTGCGGCGTCAGGCGGTCATAAAGGACTTCGTCGGTGTACCGCTTGATGACGTTCTGCACGCTGCCGGCACCCACCGGGGGAACCGGCGGAGCATCCTTGATGTCCGTGCCGAGATCCTTCAGGAAGCCGACCACCGTAGTGTCCGCAGGCTTGAGGGTGGCCCTGATGCTTTCGACGATCTCCGAATTGGTGGGGACACCGCGGTCAGTCATCAGGATCGCTCCGGCTTCGGGGCTGTTGGCCAGGTAGTTGATGAACGTGGCGGCGGCTTCCGGGTGCTTTGTGCGGGAGGATGCGGACCAGAACATGCTGGGCTTGTAGTACATGCCGTTCTCAGCCGCAGAGCCCTCCGTGCTGGGTGCCCGGAGCATCTTAATACTGCTGCCGGTAGTAGCCTCGAGGGAGCCGAGCTGATTGGTCCACCACCAGGCCATGCCAACCCTGTTGGTGCCGAACAGACTTTCCTCCAGCCCCGCGCCGGCGTCTTCCGTGGCGACGGTGGCCGGCGGGCTGGCCTTCAAGTCACGCTGTTCCTTGAGGCGTTCCCAGAAGGAAGCAGCCGTTGACGTTTCAAAGTCCAGCTTGCCGTCCTCTGAATAGAGGTTCTCACCGTGCTGCCGCAGCCAGATGATCAGGTCAGCTTCGTTGGTGCCGTAGGCTGCGCCGTAGTTCTTGCCATCGCCGGAGGCGCTGATCTTGGCGGCCGTGGCCATGAAGTCATCCCAGGTCCACTTCGTGTCATCCGGGAGGGGAACGCCCGCTGCCTCGAAGACTTTGGTGTTGGCCATGATGACGTAGGCATTCTGCCCTGTGCTGATGCCGTACTGGGCGTCCTCGTACTGGCCGGAAGCCAAGCCCTCCTTGTCCAGCTTGGAGGTATCGATTCCCTCCTGCTTGGACAGGTCCAGGAGGGCTCCGCGTCCGCCGTATTCGGCGATGTACTTCTGGTCCATCTGGATGACATCGGGTGCGTCGTTCGCAGCAGTCTTGGTGGCGAGCTTGTCCCAGTAGCTGGCCCACTCGCCAGGCTCGGACTCAATCTTGATGTTCGGGTGTTCGGCTTCGAAAGCGTCAATGACCTTTTCGGTCTGCGCATTGAGGTACTCATTGCCCCACCACGCAAACCGCAGAGTGACTTCCTCATTGTTGCTGGAACCGCCGGACGCGCCGCAGCCCGTTCCGAGGAGGGAAAGGGCCACAGCCACTGCACCGAGCTGGAATTTCTTCCGCCTGCCGGTTGGAATCGTCATTGATATACCTTCCTTGTCCTGGTGAGCACGCAGTCTCCTCTCACAGCTGGCCTCTTCGCCTGCTCGGAGTGTGAGAGAAAACGCTTTCTCGTATGACATCCGATTGTGCCGGTGTACGGATACCTCCGTCAAGGGATTTCGGTAAACGCTTTCCTGAGACTTCCACTGCTCCTTTCATTGCTCCTTCTGCCACCAGCGCAGCCACCGATGCAGCAGCGGCCCGGGCGCGGGGGAAGGTCGGGGCACCGCTTTGTCGGTGTCTTCTGGCAGGATGGACCGGTGACGATTACAGCAGCGGCCGACGGTTCGGCCTTGGGAAATCCGGGCCCCGCAGGTTGGGCCTGGTATGTGGATGACGACTGCTGGCGCGCAGGCGGATGGCCGCACGGCACCAACAACCAGGGCGAACTGATGGCTGTCCTGGATCTGTTGCGGGCCACTGCGCACCTTCCCGGCGAGGACCTGCACATCCTCTGTGACAGCCAGTACGTCATCAACTCGATTACCAAGTGGATGCCGGGCTGGAAGCGCAAGGGCTGGCGGAAGGCCGACGGCAAGCCCGTACTGAACGTTGACCTGCTCAAGGAACTGGACCGGGAACTGGCAGGGCGCAAATACAGGTTCGAATGGGTCAAGGGGCACGCCGGGCACCACCTGAACGAAGCTGCCGATGAGCGGGCCCGGGCTGCCGCCACGGCTTACCAACAGGGTGTGGCCGCCCGCTCAGGCCCCGGCTTTCCCGGCGCACACCACCCCGGCGGTTCGGGAGCCCGCGCCGCCGGCGGCGCTCCGGCCACTGGTCAACCGCCGGCAGCAGTACCCCGTGAGGACGACCTCTTCAGCCAGCAGGAGCTGTCCCACCAGGAAGTGACCGGGCAGGAGCTGACTCAATGGGATGCCCCGGAGCGGAAGAGCCCGGAACCGGTCCTTCCCCGCCATGGCGCGGGCCGGCACGGCTCCAGCCAGCAGGACCCCAGCCAGCAGGACCCCAGCCAGCAGGACCCCAGCCAGCAGGACTTTACCCAGTTGGACTTCGCGCAGCTCGGTGAGGGGGCTTTTGACCTCGACGGTGCCTCCGGCCAGGCCGAAACCGCTCCGCCGGAGGCGTTGGTGGAAGAGCTGGAGCGGGAGCTGCTGGGCCCCCTGGTCCGCGGGGATATGGGCAGGACGGCCGTCCTCCTGCACCCTGACTTCCTGGAAATCGGCAGCTCCGGCCGGGTCTGGACCCGGGACGCCATGATGATGGCACTGGAAGAAGATCCAGGCGAGCGGACCGATATCGAAATCCTCGGCTCCGACCGTATTGGCCCCGGCGCCGTCCTGCTGACCTACCGGAATTTCGCGCGCTCCGGCACAACGCTCCGAAGCTCGCTGTGGGTGCTCGACGGTGAGCGCTGGCGGCTGCGGTTCCACCAGGGCACGCCCGAGGCCTGAGAATCGTGCGGCCTAGCTAAACCGCTGAGTGTTGCCCTGCTCTGCCTGGGCGTAGGTGGCCGCCGCCGACGCCAGCGCCATATTGATGGACGCCAGCGATGCCTCCACCCTGCCCTGGGTGATGGTCCATTCCGTAACAAGCGCCTGGAAGTTGGTGGCGGCTGATCCGCGCCAGGATCCCTGGAGCTCATCCAGTCCCCGTTTCATGGCCTGGACGTCCGCGCTGATCCGGTCCACCGTGGCCTGGACGTTGGCCGACTTGAGCTGCAGGAGTTCGGTATCGACGGAGATGATGCTCATGGCAATGCCTTTCGCAGTAGCGGGCAGCGTTCGCTCCCATGCCCGGCTGGTCCGGGCAACTGCAACGAGCCTACGGAAGCGCCCCGTCCCGGGGCCACGGCCGGAACCTACATGTGGATAACCTCGTCGCTGCCCTCGGCTTTGGCCTCCAGCGGCACGTCCTCGCGCTTCGGAAGGCTGACCACCAGCGTGGCCCCGCCGCCGTCGGTATTCTCCACCCGGACCGAGCCGCCATGGGATCCCACAATGGCCGCCACGATGGCCAGGCCCAGCCCGCTGCCGCCCGTCTCCCGCGTGCGGGACGTGTCTGCACGGTAGAAGCGTTCGAAAACCTTGGAGGCATCTTCCTCCGAGATCCCCGGCCCGTGGTCCCGGACCTCGATAACGGACCGCTCGTGCCCGTCCGCGGAGGAACGGACACCAACGGCCAGCTCGATGGGGGTGTCCTCGGGCGTGTACCGCAGGGCGTTGCCCACCAGGTTGCCTACCACCTGCCGGAGTTTGGCCTCGTCACCCAGCACAGGCGCGGGAGCTGCAGGGCCGCCGTCGAGCCCCACCAGGGAAATGACCCGTGAACGGGAACTCGCCTGCGTATCCACCACCGAATCGTGGGCGATCAGCTGGAGGTCCACGGGCTTTTGCTGCAACGGCCGTTGCTCATCGAGGCGGGCCAGCAGCAACAGGTCCTCCACCATGGAGCCCATGCGCTTGGCTTCGCTTTCGATCCTTCCCATGGCCGTGGCAACGTCTTCGTCAGTGGTCAGGGCTCCGTGCCGGTACAGCTCGGAGAAGCCGCGGATAGTCACCAGCGGGGTCCGCAGTTCATGCGAGGCGTCGGCAGCGAACCGGCGCATCTTCGCCTCCGAAGCCGTGCGGGCAGCGAACGCCGTTTCAATGTGGGCGAGCATCGCATTCAACGAACTGCTCAACCGGCCCAGTTCGGTACCGGGATTCTCCACCTCCACGCGGCGCGAGAGATCACCGGCGGCAATGGCGGCTGCAGTCTTCTCCACCCGCGCCAGCGGCCGGAAGGAACGCGACACGGTCCAGCTGGCGATCAGGGACGCGAGCAGCAGCGTCAGCAGGCCAACTCCGGTGACCACCAGCGAGGCGTGCTGCAGCACGTCGTCCACGTCCTGCAGCGACAGCCCGATGACCACCACGGCCGTGGTCTGGTTGGTCTGCACTGCTACCGCAACGACCCGCCAGTTCTCCCCGTCGGTACCGCGCACCTGGTAAGGGACGCCGCCGCGCGCCTGGGCCTGCTCCACGCTGATGGAGTTGATGTCCGGATGCTTCTCGGGGTCGCCCCCGAACGGGTAGGGGTCCTCGCCGGGGACAAAAAGTATCAACGAATAGTCGGTGGGAACCGACGGATTCGGCGCCTGGAGCTGCGTGAAGGAGCGCTGCTTGCCCGCCAGGTCGACGGCGGCGTACAGCTTCTCGTCCATCTGCCCCTGCAGGTAGCTGTGAAGCAGGGTCAGGGTGCCCGCCCCGGTCACCGTCAGGGCAATGATGAGCAGGGCCATGGTCATGGCCACCAGTTGCGTCCTGAGCGAGGCCGACTTCCAACGCTGCAGCAAGGTCAGCGCTTTTCTGCCGTCCGAAGCACGTACCCCACGCCACGCTTGGTCTGGATCAGGGCAGGAGCTTCAGGGTCGATGTCCACTTTCCGGCGAAGGTAGGAGATGTAGGACTCCACGATGGAGGCGTCGCCGTTGAAGTTGTACTCCCAGACGTGGTCCAGGATCTGCGACTTGGACAGCACCCGGTTGGGGTTGAGCATGAGGTAGCGGAGCAGCTTGAACTCGGTGGGGGAGAGTTCGATGACGGTGCCGCCGCGGCGGACTTCGTGGGCGTCGTCGTCGAGTTCGAGGTCGTCCACACGGATAACGGCGTCATCGTCGAGCATCGGTTGCGTCCGGCGGAGGACGGCGCGGATCCTGGCCACCACCTCGTCCAGGCTGAAGGGCTTGGTGACGTAATCATCGCCGCCGACAGTGAGGCCCGTGACTTTGTCCTCGGTGTCGTCCTTGGCCGTCAGGAACAGGACGGGGAAGTGCTTGCCTGACGCACGCAGGCGGCGGGTGACGGTGAACCCGTCCATGTCCGGGAGCATCACGTCCAGAACGGCGAGGTCCGGCGCGTGCAGGTCGGCAGCGGCGAGGGCGTCGCGTCCATTGGCCGCGGAGACGACTTCGAATCCGGCGAACCGCAGGGACGTGGAGAGCAGTTCGCGGATGTTGGGCTCATCATCCACCACAAGGAGCTTCGCTTCAGGGCCGTTCTTGTTCATGTTCCCATCATGCTCCCAGACTCTGGGAGTTGTCTGGATATTTGTTGGAAGGCCGTTGTGAAGGAAAAGTGCCGGCAGGAGGGGCGATTTACCAGAACGCCGTTCCTTGTTCCCCCTTGAACGGGCCCACCACCTTGCTGGTGATCCATCCGCCGTAGAACGAGCCGGCCTGGGGTCGCACCCGCTCGCCGTCCACCTCGCAATAGTCCATCCGGCCGGGGTACAACCCCACGTAGCCAGCCAGTGCGGTGTATCCCGGCGACGGTTCCGGGTAGAACCATGCTGCCGCACCGGCCACCGCGCCGCCACCGCCCAATACGTTCAGGTAGTGTGCAACCCCCTTGAACTCGCAATAGCTGCTTCCCGGCGCCGGCTCCAGCGTGCCGGCCCCGAAGGCTTCCCGGCGGAAGTAGTAGACCGGCGGGTGGCTGGTCTCCAGCACGCGCAGTGACTCCGAGGCCTCAAGGATGAGCTCACCGCCAAGGACGATCCGGATCCGTTCTTCACTCGGCTCCACGCGCGGAGGCCGGGGATAGTCCCAGGCAGATTCCTGGCCGGGCCCCGGTACAACGGGTTCCACAGGGCGTCGCATGCTTCCAGTATGCGGTGTGACGCAGGAAGCCAGTGGGGCGAACAGCGCTACTCCGCCGTTTCCACGTCCTTCGCGTCCATGATCCTGTACGCGTAGCCCTGCTCGGCGAGGAACCGCTGGCGTTTAGCGGCGAAATCCTGGTCCAGGGTGTCCCGGGCAACCAGGGAGTAGAACCGGGCGGCCCGGCCGTCCTTCTTGGGCCGCAGCAGCCGGCCCAGCCGCTGTGCCTCCTCCTGGCGCGACCCAAAGGACCCGGACACCTGGATGGCCACCGACGCTTCCGGCAAGTCAATGGAGAAGTTGGCCACCTTGGACACCACCAGCGTCTGGAGCTCGCCGGCCCGGAAGGCATCAAAGAGCTTCTGGCGGACCTTCACGGAGGTGTCACCCTTGATGACGGGCGCCTGGAGGCGCTCGCCGAGCTCGTCCAGCTGGTCGATGTACTGGCCGATGACCAGCAGCTGCTCTCCGCTGTGCCGGGCCACGAGCTGCTCCACCACCTGCGTCTTGGACTCGGACGTCGCGCAGAGCCGGTACTTGTCGGCGTCCTCGGCCATCGCGTAGGCCACGCGCTCGTCCCGCGGCAGGTCCACACGGACCTCCACGCAGTCTGCAGGCGCTATGTAGCCCTGGGACTCGATGTCCTTCCACGGCGCGTCGTAGCGTTTCGGGCCGATCAGGCTGAAGACCTCGCCCTCGCGGCCGTCTTCGCGCACCAGTGTTGCGGTGAGGCCCAGCCTGCGCCGGGCCTGCAGGTCCGCTGTCATCCGGAAAATCGGGGCCGGCAGCAGGTGGACCTCGTCGTAGATGATCAGCCCCCAGTCGTGCCCGTCCACCAGTTCCAGGTGCGGATAGAGCCCGCCGCGCTTGGTGGTGAGCACCTGGTAGGTGGCGATGGTCACCGGGCGGACTTCCTTCAAAGCCCCCGAGTATTCACCGATTTCGTCCTCGGTGAGGGACGTGCGCTTGAGCAGCTCGTCCTTCCACTGCCGGGCGGCCACGGTGTTGGTCACCAGGATCAGGGTGGTGGTGGAGCCGGTTGCCATGGCGGCGGCGCCCACCAGGGTTTTGCCCGCCCCGCAGGGGAGCACCACCACGCCGCTGCCGCCGGCCCAGAAATTGTCGCTGGCCATCTGCTGGTAGGGCCGCAGTTTCCAGCCGTCCTCGTTCAGCGCGATCAGGTGCGGGGTGCCGTCCACATACCCGGCCAGGTCCTCGGCCGGCCAGCCGATTTTGAGCAGGAGCTGCTTGAGCTGCCCCCGCAGGGACGCGTGCACCACCACGGTCTCGCCGTCGATCCGCGGACCCAGGAGGGGCTGGATCTTTTTGGACCGGATCACTTCCTCAAGCACCGGGTAATCGTCCGTCCGCATCACCAGCCCGTGCTGCGGATCTTTTTCCAGCCGCAGCCGGCCGTACCGGGACATCGTTTCCTCGACGTCGATCAGCAACGAATGCGGCACGGGGAACCGGGAATACTTCAGCAGCGTGTCCAGGACCCGTTCGGCGTCCAGTCCGGCGGCGCGCGCGTTCCACAGTCCCAAAGGCGTCAGCCGGTAGCTGTGGACATGCTCGGGCGCCCGCTCCAGCTCCGCGAATGGCGCGATGGCGTGCCGGGCTTCGGTGGCGAGCTCATGGTCCACCTCGAGGAGGATGGTCTTGTCGCTCTGCACAATCAGGGGTCCGTCGTTCACGCGGGGAAGTCCTTCACTGGCGCAGTTCCTCTGCAGCCTCAATATCAATAATGCGGTGGATGGACAGCACCCGTTCGGTATCCTTCGCGGGGTCGAAGACCCGGACGCGCCCGCCGCTCACTGAGAGTGGAACAACAATCTCCAGGTTGGCATTCCCCATGCCGTCCACCACGTTCATGCTGATCCGCTGCTTCAGCCGGATGGCCCTCTGCAGGGCCTCCAGGCCCAGCTGGGTGGCTGCCTCGGAACCAAAGTCCGCCTGCTCCGCATGATGGCTTACGACGGCGGCAGGGCGGTGCCGCAGCACGTCCAGTTGGGCCTGGACATCCTCCGCTTCCGGTGCCGTCCGCGGGGCGGTATACACCGGCCGCGAGGGAGCGTGCGGTGCAGGCAGGCGCCGGAGCCGGAGAACGGGCTGCTCTGACTCATCGAGCGAGGGGGAAAGCCCCAAACTGCGCAGCACCTGCGCCGTTTCCCGCGGGGGAGCGGAGGAAATGAGCACGCTGGGAGCAATCCGGACCAGGCCGAGGCCCTCGGCTTTGGGCCCCCGCAGCAGTTCAAGCAGGGCCGGCTCATCCTCGCTCTGGATGAAGCTGGCCGCCGCGCCCACGCGCAACCGGCCGTGGCGCGCTGCCGTATCCTCCACGAGGTACTGCAGCGGTTGCGGCACGGCCGTAGCTGAGTGCTCGCGCAGGAACTCCAGCAAGGCCGCGGCATCGTGCCCGGCGTCCAGGGCGCGGCGGATGGAACCGGCCGAGAACCGGTAGATGGTGGCTGGCCCCTGGCCTTCGGCGTCCGCCATGAGCAGCAGCTTCCGGGTAAGCTCCGGAGCAAGGTAGCCGGGGGCAACAGCGGTGAGGTCCGCCTGGAGCAGCACGTGGTTCAGTTCAGCCGGCAGGTGCTCGCCCAGGATGGTCAGGGCGGCATCGGGGTCATCGCCCGCGATGGCGCTTCCCAGTTGGCTTAGGGCACCGGAGCCCAGCAGGCCGAGGGTTTCGGCTTCGGCCAGCACTCCGCGGATCAGGGAGCTGAAGCGCCGGGCCATCCGCGGCTGGGCCCACTCGGCCCGCTGGAGGACTGCGGCCGCGTCAAGCACGGGGGCAGTTCCGTCCGGGGCTTCGGCTTCCCGGGTGAGTTCGTTGAGGATTTCCAGGATCCGCCTGCGCACCACCGGGGCGTCAGGCCGCTGTGCCTCGGCTGACAAGGCAATGACCGTGCTTCCCGATGCAGCGCGGTGCCCTGCCGCTGCTCCGGGCGTCCCGCTGATGGGCTGGCCCACCATGGACGGTACGCGCTCGCTGGCCAGCCAGGCGTTCACCAGCCAGAGCCACTGTTCCTGCCGGGGCAGGACAAGCCACTCCAACTCCGGCGGCTGCACCCAGGACGACGAGTCAACGTCCAGCCGGATCAGGCCGGCCAACCCGCACAGTTCCAGGAGCAGCCCGACGCGCAGCTGGTCGATCCGGAGCACATCAGCGAGCCGCCTCATCTCCCGGACGCCCACGCCTCCGCTGCGGAGCGTAGCCAACGGCTGTTCCTTCACCGCATGGAGGATCTCGCCCACCAGCCGAAGGGTTTCTGCGATGGCGCCGAGCGCGGCATTCCTGCGCAGTGCAGCGCTGGTGCGGCCCAGCTCCGGGACCGGCGGCGACAGGGCGAAGTCATTGATGATGGCGCCGCCGCGCAGTGAAAGTCCTACGCTGTGCGGCAGCTCCACATGGGCGGCGTCCAAGGGCACCAGCAGGCCGCGGGCCAGCAGCCAGTCAACCGGCCCGACGTCGGACCCCTCGCTGGTGATGGACGCCTTGCGTTGCGCCTGGGGGACAGCACCCATGGCCCAGTTCCGGAATTTGGCGAGCAGCGTGGTGGTCCGTTCCGGGGCAGTGGACAGGATGTCCTGCAGGGCCTCCGGGGAGGACGTCCAGTGCTGCAGCGCCAGCGCCGCCTCCATGGGCGTGGTGGCGCCATGGATGGCGACGCCGCTGCGGTGGAGTTCGGTAACAAGCTGGACGGCCCGCTGCGCGAACGCGGGCTGGAGGCGCACCAGTTCGGTGTAGCTCCGCCCCAGCCCGGCGGGATAGATCCCCACCACGTCCTTGAGGCTGCCCACCGGAAGGTAGTAGCGCTGCTTGCCGGCCGGAGTTCCGTGCGGGGGTTCGGCGCGGTGTACCAGCGCGAGTTCCTGCAGCGATGCCAGGATCCGTTCCACGGCCGCAAGGGTGGACCCAGGAATCATTTTCCGCAGCCCCGCGGCCGACGCGCTGTGTTCCGTATCAGTGTTCGTACACAGGTGGAGGGTTTCCAGGACCTGCATCTGCGGCCGGTTGAGGCGCTCCAGCGCACGCTGGACGCTGACCCTCCCGCTGGCCCGGGCAGCGAGGGCGGCGAAATCGGGAACGGCGGGGGAGATGAGGTCCGGCCGCGCGTCAAACAGCGACCGCAGCGAGTCATCGCTGCGGGCCTCCAGGTCCTTGCTGAGCGCGCGAATAAGGGACATCAGTCCAACGTTACCGCCCGCCCGGTTTTCCTGCCCGGCGGCGCCCGGCGACGCTGTCCAGGACAAGGAACAGCATCAGGAGGAACGCCAGCGGCAGCCCGTAAAGCGCGGTGTAGGTGACCCAGGCCGGAGCCACCGAGCCTGCGAAGGCAAAAGCCATAACGGCAGCCACCGCCGCCAGCGAGAGCACGGCAATAACCGCGGCGAAGATCGTCAGGGGCCGCCGGTAACGCGAGGGTGTCATGGACGTAACGCTAACAGCCCGGCCCGACAGCGCAGGCATGCGCTCTCGGGAGGCTGGGAGATGGGTGGGGAAGAGTCGTGGAAAGCGGGATTAGGGCATGGGGCAGGATAACCTTGAGGGATACAGACCAACACGGTCTTCAGCCGTCATACCCTGAACCCGCACAACAATGCGGATGCGGTGAGGGCTGGCCGTGTCTCAAGACGTCAGAACGAAGAAGGTTGATTACGTGCCTACCGGCAAGGTCAAGTGGTATGACAAGGACAAGGGCTTCGGATTCCTTGCGGGCGAAGACGGCCAGGAAGTGTTCCTGCCCAAGTCCTCGCTGCCCGAAGGTGTAACGGAACTGAAGGCCGGCACCCGGGTTGAATTCGGGGTCGCAGACGGCCGCAAAGGTGCCCAGGCCCTGGGGCTGCGCGTGCTGGACAAAACGCCGTCCATCGCCAAGGCAAAACGGCCCAGCGCACGGGACCTCGCCCCGTTGGTCCAGGACCTGGTGACCGTGCTGGACAACCTGTCCGGAACCCTCTCCAAAGGCAAGTACCCGGAAGGCAACAAGGGCAAGGCCATCGCCGCCGCCCTGCGTAAGGTTGCCGACGAGCTGGACGTTTAGGCCCTGATGATTTCGGAAGCTGATCAGCCGGAGCCGGCAGTGCAGCCGCAGGAGCCTGTTTCGCCCGCCGCCGCCTCGCCCGCCCCGGTGCCGCCGGCACGGGCAGCAAAGCCGCGCGCCGGCGTCCCGGTATGGCGGACCGGCAAGCCCGACGCTTTCCTTGCCGCCGCCGTGGACACTGCCCGGAGCGCAATCGAGGGCATTACGGCAGCATCGGATATCGGGCGGCACCTGGCAGCCAGGAGTGAAGGCGACCGCCTGGTGACGCATCTGTTTGAGTCCCGGCTGCCCGGCTACGCCGGCTGGCAATGGTTCGCGGTACTGACCCGGAATTCACGCTCCAAGGTGGTAACCGTGAACGAGCTGGGCCTGCTGCCGTCCGAGGACTCCATCCTGGCCCCGGAATGGGTGCCGTGGGCGGAGCGGGTCCGGCCCGAGGACGAGCAGGAAGCTGAGCCGGAACGGGACCAGGAAACGGCGGAGGCCGGGCAGGAGAGCGCGTCTCCGGAAGCCGCTGCGGCTGAGGATGCGGTTGCGCGGCCTGCCGGCCAGGACGATGAGGCAGGTGCCATGGAAGCGGGTGCCTCTGAAGCGGGTGCCTCCGACGCCGAAGAGCCGGAACAGTCCGCCGCCGACGACGCCGGCACCACCTCGCCGGACGCTCTTCAAGAGCGCTCCTGAAGACAAAATAAGACAAACAAACGGCGCCGCCCGGGAAGAACCCGGGCGGCGCCGTCGTACGTTAAGGCGTCCTGCCTACTTGCGCAGCTCGCCCACCACGTAGTCGATGCTCTCCAGCAGGGCCGAAACGTCCGCAGGCTCGATGGCCACGAACGTGGCGATACGCAGCTGGTTGCGGCCCAGCTTGCGGTACGGTTCGGTGTCCACAACGCCGTTGGCGCGCAGGATCTTGGCAACCACAGAGGCGTCCACTGACTCATCGAAGTCGATGGTGGCGATGACGTTCGAGCGCTCATCCGGGTTGGTGACGAAGGGGGTGGCGAACTCCGAGGCGTCAGCCCAGCTGTAGATGCGGCCGGCAGAATCCGCGGTGCGCTTGGACGCGAAGTCCAGGCCGCCGTTGGAGTTCAGCCACTGCACCTGCGCGTCCAGCGTCACCAGCGTCGACAGTGACGGGGTGTTGTAGGTCTGGTTCAGACGTGAGTTGTCGATGGCGGTCTGCAGGTCCAGGAAATCGGGGATCCAGCGGTCGCCGGCCTTGATCCGGGCTGCCCGTTCCAGTGCCGCAGGGGAGAACAGGCCAAGCCACAGCCCGCCGTCGGACGCAAAGTTCTTCTGCGGGGCGAAGTAGTACACGTCGCTTTGTGCCACGTCGACGTCCAGGCCGCCGGCGGCCGAGGTGGCGTCCACGAGGACCAGCGCGCCTTCGTCGGCGCCGGCAACGCGCTGTACGGGGGCTGCGACGCCTGTGCTGGTCTCGTTCTGCGGCCAGGCGTAGACGTCCACGCCCGCCTCCGCCTGCGGTGAGGGGCGGGTGCCCGGCTCGGACTTGATGATGGAGGACGCATCAAGGAACGGTGCCTTGTTTGTGGCTGCGGCGAACTTGGAGCCGAATTCACCAAAGGAAAGGTGCTGGGCCTTCTTCTCCACCAGGCCAAAGCTGGCAATATCCCAGAACGCGGTGGAGCCGCCTACGCCAAGCACCACTTCGTATCCTTCAGGTGCACGGAAGAACTGGCTCAGGCCTTCGCGGACAGAGCCCACCAGGTTCTTGACCGGCGCCTGGCGGTGGGACGTGCCGAGGATGTTCTTTGACGCGGCTGACAAAGCATCGATCTGCTCCTGCCGGACTTTGGAAGGCCCGGCGCCGAACCGTCCGTCCTTGGGCAGGAGGTCGGCGGGAATAGTGATGCTGGTTTCGCTCACAGGTGCTCCAATTTCGGCGTGGACGTAACTTTTGTCCGGACGGGTGTTGGCGGCCGGCAGTCGGCGGTGACTGCAACCAGGGCCTTCCTCATTCTGCCTGAAGCGCTGTTTCGGCGGGAAACCGGACCGTCATAGTCCAGCTAATGAGACGCCCGAGCGGCAGGGGCCGAACTATTCGGACAAAGTCAAAATAGGCTAAGCTTTTCCACGGACTACGTCGCAGTGAAGGCGATACGGTGGGACAACGCAAGGTACTGCGCTCGAGGAGCTGAGCTGGATGACGGATCTGATCGACACTACGGAAATGTACCTTCGGACCATTCTGGAGCTTGAGGAAGAGAACATCGTTGCTCTTCGTGCGCGCATCGCAGAGCGGCTCCGGCACTCCGGGCCCACTGTTTCACAGACCATCGGAAGGATGGAGCGCGACGGCCTGGTGGTTGTCTCCGGCGACCGGCACCTGGAGCTCACTGAGACCGGACGGAAGCGCGCCACCGAGGTCATGCGCAAGCACCGCCTGGCCGAGCGGCTGCTCGCCGACGTGATCGGCCTGGACTGGGCTTATGTCCATGACGAGGCCTGCCGCTGGGAGCATGTGATGAGCGAGCGGGTGGAGCGGCGGATCTACGAGATGCTCAACCACCCCACGGAATCTCCCTACGGGAATCCAATTCCCGGTCTGGCAGCCCTTGGGGGCGCGCCGTCGCCCGGTTTCGCCGACGGGGCCATCAGCCTCCTCGAAGCAATGAAGTCATACGGGCCCGCATCGCAGGTGACGGTGAGCCGGCTCGCCGAGCCCATCCAGGTAGAGCCGGAGCTGCTGTCCCAGCTCGATGAGGGCGGTATCCGTCCGGGCGCCGCCGTCTCGCTGGAACGCGTGGGCGATTACATTTCGGTGCGGGTTCCAGGCATTGAAGGGGCGCTGGAACTGCCGCCCGAGGTGGCCGCGCACGTGTTTGTCGCGATCAGCCAGCCTGCGGTCTAACGCGCGGGCTACCCGATAGAGGGCCGTTTAGGCAAAGATAACGGAATTGTTACTAAGGGGCTTAAGCCCCTATAGTTGAACCAAGCGTTGATATTAAAGCGTTACCTGATCTGGAGCCGAGCTCTGCCAGCGGATCGGGAGCACGAGTCGTAACTGGCAGAGGCGGGGGAACCACAACCGGCAGCGGGGGACTGCCTTGGGGTGAAGTCCGTCAGCAGCAAGCCTCTTCCAGCGAAGGATCCTTACCGGGATATCTCTGTGCCGAAGCTTGCTTACGGCGGACCGGGTCTTTGAACTCTCTGACCCGAATCCGACAGCTAACTTCGCAGGCTTTCCAGAGAGGACCCTTCTTGACCATGCAGAATTCCAGGGGCCGCCGCCGGGCGGCGAGCCCTGCTTCGACGCCGCGCGTTGTCGAAGTCATCACCTCGGAGCGCCCCCGCGACCTCCACCGTGATGCCCGCCGTCGCCGCGGACCCCTCCGCCAGATCACCGAGTTCGCCTCGGCCAGCGGGATCGGCCAAAAAGCCGGCATCGCCCTTGCTGCCACCGGCCTGGTCCTCACCGTGACAGTGCCCGCCACCAGCCCCGTGATGGCCACCGATGCCGCAGGCATTGCGCCGGTTGCTGCTTCCGCCGTGACCCCGCAGCCCCAGGTTTCCGCCGAAGCGGGAGCCCAGATCGACTTCAGCCGCTCCGCCGTGGTCACTCAGGCTGACCCGGACGGCAAGCTGAAGCAGCTGCTCAGCGCCCAGTCTGCAGGCGCCATCAGCCGCGCCGCCTCGGCCGGCAGCCTTGGCGCCCCCCTGGCTGTGATGTCCACCGCATCACCGTTCGGCTACCGCGTGAGTCCCATCACAGGGGGCTCCGGCGATTTCCACCGCGGCCAGGACTACGTGGCCCAGTGCGGCACGTCCGTGGTGGCAGCTGCTACCGGAACCGTGACCTTTGTGGGCTGGCACCAGTACGGCGGCGGGAACCGCGTGGTGATCGACCACGGAAACGGCCTGGAAACCACCTATAACCACCTGTCGTCCTTCAGCGTGAAGGAGGGGCAGACCGTGTCCCGCGGCGAAGTTGTCGCACTCAGCGGCACTACGGGAGCTTCCACCGGCTGCCACCTGCACTTTGAGGTGCAGGTTAACGGCGAAGTGGTTGACCCCACTGGCTGGCTCTAGTCAAGTGACGGTCAACTCTCAGATGAACGTGACTCGTCGTGATCTGAATGTGACATTCACTCAAAACTGCTGTACCGTCTAACTCGCGTCAACTTTTCCGAAGTTGACGCTCTTGTGCGGATTGCCTAGCTCTGCCACCGCTCAAGGTCCGTTCGCATGACATCGTCTGGCAGGGGCGGGGGAACCAATTTTGGCCTTTCCAACTGGAAGGGCCTTGGGGTTAAGTCGCAAAGCTTCCTTGGAAGCAGCGCGGCCGGGTGACTCCCATCCGAATCCGACAGCTCACCTCGCAGGCATTGGGAGAGGCTACCTTCGTGTCTTCACGCCATAATTCTGCGCGCCACCGTGCGCAAACGGTTCGTACCAACCCCCTGGACACTGTGTCCAAGGCTGTTAGTGCCAATGCCGGGACAGTTGGTCGCCAGGCTGCCGTTATCGCAGCTGCCTCGGGCCTGATCCTGAGCATGGGCCTGCCTGCCACCGCCGCAGACACCACCGCCGGGGTGTCTGCCTCCACCGAATCCGGGTCAGCGCAAAGCGCCCTTGCCGTTACTGCAGCACCCACGGCCACCGTCTCCTTTGAGCGCCCTGTGGTCAAGACCACTGCCGCTCCCAAGGTGCAGACCGTACGTACCCAGTCCACGGATTCAGCTGATCGAACCGCTGCCACCGGAACCGCTGCCGCCGGAACTGCTGCATCCGCCACGGAGAAGCTGGCCGAAACCGTATCCGCTGCCTCCACCTCGGGCATTGCTGCCATTGCCTACACCGGCATCGGCCGTTCGTACGTATGGGGCGGCACCAGCCCCGTCACCGGCTGGGACTGCTCCGGCTTCACCCAGTGGGTCTACGCGCAGGCCGGCATCAGCATCCCGCGCACCAACGCCTGGACTGCCATGAAGCCGACTTCCACCCCGCAGCCGGGTGACCTTGTTATGCAGAACGGCGGCGCGCACGTTGGCATCTACGTCGGCAACGGCATGATGATCAGCGCCCTGAACCCCTCCCAGGGAACGCTGCTGCACGCGGTTGCCGCTACCGGCTCCTCCGCGTTCTTCACTATGAACTAGTTCTTCGACCTCCGGGTCCAAGGGCTTTTTCTTTGCCCACAAGCTTTTCGCTAAATCACACATCCCCGTTCGGGGCGTGCCGGCGTACCCCCAAGATGCCGGCACGTCCAAACCCCCCTGTCTGCCTACGAGGTGACAGGGGAAAACGAAAGAGAGAACTGATGACTACTCGTGCAACCGCACGGCATCGTGCCGAGGTCACCAAGACCAATTCGTTCGCCATCATTGCCAAGGCTGTTGGCGACAACGCCGGCGGCGTCGGCCGCCAGGCAGCGGTGATCGCTGCCGCTTCCGGCCTGGTCCTGACCAGCGGCCTGGCAGCCAACGCTGCAGACACCAATGTCCAGCGTGACTCCGCTCCTGCCTCCAACCTGGAAGTTGAATCAACGGTTGAGGCCCCGATTTCGGCTGCGTCCACCATTGCCATTTCCTTCGAGAAGCCGGCAGTGACCACCACTCCGGCTCCCGTTGTGGAAGCCCCGGAACCCGAGGTCGAGGTCCAGGAAGCAGCCGCCCCGGCCGCCCAGCCGGTTCTTGCCGCCAAGGTGACCGCTTCGGCTCCGGCCGCAGCTCCCGCCGCCCCGGCAGCTTCCGCATCCGGTAAGGGTGCCGCCATCCTCTCCGCTGCCTACGCGCAGCTTGGCGTGATGCAGGACTGCACCATGCTGGTCACCAACTCCCTGGCCGCCGTCGGAATCAACTTCCACGACTGGCCCGCCGGCTACCTGTCCCTCGGCCGCACCGTGAGCGCCGCCGAAGCGCAGCCCGGCGACCTGATCTACTACGCCGATGGTGGGGCCGGCATGGCCCACATCGCTGTCTACGCCGGAAACGGCCAGGCGGTGCACGGTGGCTACAACGGCAACCAGACCGTTGTGTTCAGTGCCAACGTTGGCTCCGGACCGGTCTTCATCCGCGTCAACTGATACCTCCGGCCCGCTGATAGCGGGCTGACCAGGATCGCCAAGACAACCCCTGCCTTGCGGCAGGGGTTGTCTTCGTTTAATCGGGCGCGGCGGGGCTTCGCGTGGAAGCGGATACGGCGGGTCCGGTCCCGGCATTAGCTGATAGCGCACTTCTTTGTTTACTCTTGTGGTGTCGATCCATAGCCCGGACATGCCGAGGGCAGCCGGCCCTCGTGCCCCTGACGGGTGCGGCCGTGAAGAGGTACGTGCATGCGCACTCTCGTTCTGAATGCTGGATATGAACCGCTGGCGGTTATTTCTTTCCGCCGGGCGCTGGTGCTTGTGCTGACGAACAAGGCGAGCGTCGTGGCCGAAGGGGACGATCCCGTAGTGGGTCCCCAGGAGATACTGGGCCGCCCGTCCGTGATTCTCCTGAACCGCTACATCCGCCCCAGATACAACCAGTCAACGGCTGTGAGCAGACGCGGCGTGCTCCGACGCGACGGGCACAAATGCGCCTACTGCGGAAAAGCCGCCCACACCATCGACCATGTCCACCCCAAGTCCCGCGGCGGCGCGGATTCATGGGAGAATCTCGTGGCTGCGTGCCTTCGCTGCAACAACGCGAAGGGTGATCACACCCCGGCGGAGATGGGCTGGAAGCTGCGCTTCGTGCCCGAACCTCCGCGTGGCGCCATCTGGCAGATCAAGGAACTCGAGAAGCCCACACCTGCGTGGGATCCGTTCCTGCTGCCGGAGCGCGCTGCCTGACCGGCGGGTCCGGTTGCTCTGCTCCCCAGTAGGCTGGGGGAGTGGAGCAGAACAGTTTGGACTTCGATGCCCTGATCCTTGCCGGCGGGCGGTCGTCCAGGCTGGACGGAGTACCCAAGCAAGGGCTGGTAGTTGCCGGCGCCACCCTGTTGGAGCATTCGCTGGCGGCATGCTCCGCAGCGTCCCTCACAGCAGTGGTGGGTCCGGATCCCGGGCCGTTGCCTGCCGGCGTCCTCGCCTGCCGCGAGGAGCCGGAGTTCGCTGGTCCGGCGGCTGCGGTGGCTGCCGGGCTGGAAACACTGGGACGGGCAGGCGGCGGACGCGGCTTCACCCTTGTGCTGGCCTGCGATATGCCCCGGGCGGCCGGCGCCGTGCAGGTACTGGCGGAGTCCCTTGCCGCACGTGGAAACAAAGGAGACGGAGTGATGGCGTGTTCCGAAGAGGGGACCGCCCAAATGCTGGTGGGTTTTTACCGCACGGACGGGTTAAAAAAGGCCGTTCAGGAGCTGGCCTCACGGGAGGCCCTAATCAACGGTTCCATGCGGTCCCTCCTTGCTAGTCTTGACGTGCAGCTTGTCACCGTCCCCGCCGGTACCACAGACGATGTGGATACCTGGGATGATGCCGCCGCATTAGGAGTAGACGCCGGGCAGCCGGACGTGCGCCAGGACCGGCGCGGCAGCAGTTGAATTGGGAGGCAAAGAGTGAAAAGCCAGGATGAAACGCTGGAGGAATGGTGCAGGTCGCTTCTCCAGGCCTATGAGCTTGAGGACGTCCAGGTGGACGTCAATGCCATCCTTGCCCTCGCAGGGGTTGCTGCCCACTCCGTAGTGCGGCCTGCGGCGCCCCTCACCACCTTCATCGCCGGGTACGCCGCCGGCCTTGCTTCGGGTTCCGGGAAAAACACGGAGGCTTCTCCGATGGAAGATGCCTTGGCCGTGGCGCGTTCCCTGGCTGCCGATTACGATGCCGAAGCCGCCGGGGCTCCCGGGGAATGACTGAAGAACCCGGGAAAGAACGGAGCTCAGCAGACCCGCCGGAGAAGGCCCGGCACGCAGCCCATACGTGGGAGGAAGCCCGGCAGGCGGCCTTCGACGCGGCAACGCCTATTCCCGCCGGGCCGGTGCCACTGCACCTGGCCCTTGGCCGCATCCTGGACCAGGACGTTGTGGCACTGCAGGACATGCCGCACTACGCGTCCTCGGCCATGGACGGCTGGGCGGTGAACGGGACCGGGCCGTGGATCCTTGTGGAACCAGGCACGCGGCTGGCCCCGCACCAGGCAAGCCCCATTGTGACCGGCGGGCTCATTCCCCCCGGTGGAAAAGGCGTGCTTCGGAGCGAGAGCGCGGGCTTGGGCAAGGATGAGGACGGGCTGCCCGTCCTGATGACCGGCGGCAGCGCCCGGCCCGGTGAGCCACGCACCGGCCAGCACATCCGGAAAGCCGGGGAGGAAGCCCTGGAAGGGGACATCCTGGTGAAGGCGGGGGCGCAGCTTAACCCCGCACACCTGGCCCTGGCCGCCCTCGCGGGCTACGACGAGCTGCCGGTCCAGGGCAAACCCGTGGTCCGGCTGCTGCTGACCGGCTCCGAAGTGATCGGCGAGGGCATCCCGGTTCCCGGCCAGGTGCGGGACACTTTCGGTCCGCAATTGCCGGCTGTGGTGACCATGCTGGGCGGAATCGCCGGCGGACAGCAGCGGATCGGCGACTCCTACGAAGAGTGGCTTGCCGCGCTCGAAGACGTGGTTCCGGAGGCGCCCGGAGCGCCGGACCTGCCAGCCGACGTCGTGATCACCACCGGCGGCACCGGGCGGTCCGGCACGGACCACCTACGCGATGCGGTGGCTGAACTGGGTGGCCGGCTGGTCATTGACGGAATCGCGATGCGGCCGGGTCACCCCGCAGTCCTCGCCGAGCTGCCCGACGGACGCTTTGTGCTTGGACTGCCGGGGAATCCGCTCGCCGCGATGATGGCGCTGTCCACTGTGGGGGCGCCGCTGCTCGCGGCCTTGGGCCACGGCAGGCTCCCGGACATTCAGGAGGTGCCCTGCGGAAGCATCATCGAACCTGATCCGGGGCGTACACGCCTGATGCCGTTCCGCCTCCTGTACGGCATGGCTTCACCGGCCCAGCACACCGGTCCCGGCATGATGCGGGGACTCGCCTCCGCCGACGGCGTGATGGTGGTGCCGCCGCACGGGGTCCAGCTCGGGGAACTGGTGCCGGCCTTTGCGCTGCCCTGGGGGCCGCCCATACCGGCACCCGCGGCGCCGGGTTCAAAGGCGAAACCGAGGAACGCGGCCCGGCCCGGGCGGACGGCCGCCAAAACGGCAGCCAGCGGCCCGGTGGACTGGAGCGCGCTGCTTGGCTGACAATCGCCGAACCAGGCTGGTCCCGGCTGGTATCCGGCTCCGGCAGTTGTCATGATGGACCTATGAACACACAGGGGTGCCCATGGGCCGAGTGACCCAGCGCCGCAGGGTGCACAAGTACGTCCTCGATGGGTCGCCCAAGGCCCTCGAGTTTCCGGTGCGGCACCGCGAGGACGTCCTGGCGGTGGAGGAGCCGCTGGAGATCCGGCTGGGACAGCTGTCCTTTTCGGTGACCATGCGTACTCCGGGCGACGACTTCGACCTGGTGGCCGGGTTCCTCGTGTCGGAAGGCATCATCTGGAGCGCCGAGCAGCTGGTGTCGCTGCGCTTCTGCGCCGGCGAGGACGAGAACGGTGTGCAGACCTTCAACGTGGTGGAGGTCCAGTTGCGGCCGGACGTCACCATTCCCTCCATCGGGCGGCACATCTACACGTCCAGCTCCTGCGGCATTTGCGGGACAGACTCGGTGGAGTCGGTGCGGAAGTCCTCGCGCTACGACCTGGACGAGGATCCCCTGAACATCGACGCCGAACTCCTGGCATCGCTGCCGGGACTGCTGCGGAAATCCCAACGGGTCTTTGAGGACACCGGGGGAGTGCACGCCGCCGGCCTGTTCAAGATCAACGACGGCGGTGCGGACCTTCTCTGCCTCCGGGAGGATGTGGGGCGCCACAACGCCGTGGACAAGGTAGTGGGCTGGGCCCTGCGTGAAGGTCTGCTCCCGCTGCGCGGGACCGTCCTGCAGGTATCAGGCCGGGCCTCCTTCGAGCTGGTGCAGAAAGCCGCACTGGCCGGAATCCCCGTGCTGGCTGCCGTCAGCGCGCCCTCAAGCCTTGCCGCGGAACTCGCCGAAGCCAGCGGCATGACACTGGCCGGGTTCAGCCGGGGAACAAGCCTCAACATCTACACCGGGGACCAGCGGATCATCAGGCCGGCTGTGCACGTTCCCGCCGGCGCACTTCCCTGATCCGGCAGGGGCGTCCCCGCAGATCTTCCACAAACCGCTTCCTGGTTGTTCCCCGCCTGGATGTTGGCTTGTAAGCTACCTGTGAGTAGTTTCATCCACCGAATGGACGCTTTAGGTCCACATTCCCCAGCGCTGAAGAGGGCCACCATTGCATGACGACCGCCGGATCACGGAAGTCCGCCTCGAAAGGTTCGTCCGCGAACGTATCATCCCCGCCGTCTACAGCCGGAGCCTGCCCCTGGCCTTGAGCAGCTGGGACGTTCCCGACGAGCCGGTCCCGGCCCTCGAAGCAATGCGGCAGAACTTCAAGCCGCAGGACCACGGTGCACCGTGGGGCAAGCCATGGGGCACCAAATGGCTCCGCCTTCAAGGCGAGGTGCCGGAATTCTGGGGCGCCGCGCCGGACACCACAGTTGAAGTGGTGGTGGACCTCGGCTTCACCACCGAAGTCCCGGGTTTCCAATGCGAAGGGATAGCCTGGCGGGCCGACGGCACCATCATCAAAGCGCTCTCGCCCCGCAACCAGTACATCCCGCTGAAGCTGCTCGGCGGCGGGATGGCGGTGGACTTCTACGTGGAGGCGGCCGCCAACCCCGACGTCGCCCAGGGCTGGACCTTCGCAGCCACCCCCTATGGGGACAAGTCCACGGCGGGAACGGCGCCGCAGTACCGCCTGGGAACCATCGCCATCGCGGAGCTGAACCAGACCGTGTGGGAACTCCAGCAGGACATCTGGACCTTGTCCGGCCTGATGGCTGAGCTGCCCTGGGCGCAGCCCCGGCGGCACGAGATCCTCCGTGCCCTCGAGCGGATGATGGACCTGATGGACCCCGATGACGTTCCCGGCACGGCCGCAGCCGGACGCGAAGCGCTCGCCGAGGTGCTGGCGAGGCCGGCGTATGCATCTGCGCACCGGCTGGTGGCCACCGGCCATGCCCACATCGACTCCGCCTGGTTGTGGCCCGTCCGGGAGACCATCCGCAAATGCGCCAGGACGTTCTCGAACGTGCTGGCCCTGATGGATGAATACCCGGACTTCGTCTTTTCCTGCTCCTCCGCGCAGCAGCTTGCCTGGATCAAGGAGTACTATCCCGAACTTTTCGGCCGGATCCGGGAAAAGGTGCGGGCCGGCCAATTCGTCCCGGTCGGCGGCATGTGGGTGGAATCCGATACCAACATGCCCGGCGGGGAGGCCATGGCCCGGCAGTTTGTCGAGGGCAAGAGCTTCTTCCTGGCCGAATTCGGGGTGGACTGCCAGGAAGCCTGGCTGCCGGACTCCTTTGGGTACTCCGCAGCCCTGCCGCAGATCGTCAAAGCCGCCGGCAGCAGGTGGTTCCTCACGCAGAAGATCTCGTGGAACCAGACCAACAGGATGCCCCATCACACCTTCAACTGGGAAGGTATCGACGGCACCCGGCTCTTCACGCACTTCCCGCCGGTGGACACCTACAATTCCCAGCTCAGCGGGCGCGAACTGGCCCATGCCGAGCGCAACTACCGCGACCACGGCCGCGGCACGGTCTCGCTGGTGCCGTTCGGCTATGGTGACGGCGGCGGCGGGCCTACCAGGGAAATGCTTGCCGCCGCTGCCAGGACGGCGGACCTGGAGGGCTCGCCGAAAGTGCGGATCGGATCCGCGAAGAGCTTTTTCGAGCAGGCGGAGGCGGAGTATCAATCCCTGCCGGTCTGGGTGGGCGAGATGTACCTCGAACTGCACCGCGGCACGTACACCAGCCAGGCCCTGACAAAGAAGGGCAACCGGCGCAGCGAGCACCTCCTCCGCGAGGCGGAATTGTGGTGTGCCACCGCCGCTGTCCGCACGGACTCGTTCGCTTATCCGGCCGCCGAGCTCAAGCGGTTGTGGCGGCTGGTGCTGCTGCAACAGTTCCATGACATCCTGCCGGGCAGCTCCATCGCGTGGGTGCACCAGGATGCTGGACGCAATTACCAGGCCATTGAGGGTGCCCTCGAAGCCCTCATCGCCGAGGCAGCCGCAGCCGTGCTTGGCAGCGGGGAGCGGACCTTCCTGCTCAACGCCGCCCCGCACCCGCGGGCGGGAGTCGAGGCGCTTGGAGCGGGGGAACCGGCCATGCCGGCGCTGCCCGTCCGGGCTGCTGAACAGGAGGGCGGCTACGTCCTGGACAACGGCATCATCCGTGCCGTGGTGGATGCCGACGGGCTGATCAGCTCACTGCGGGACTATGCGAGCGGCCGCGAAGCGATCGCCCCGGGGGAGCGCGGCAACCTGCTCGAGCTGCACCGGGACACGCCCAACGAGTGGGATGCCTGGGACATCGACGAGTTCTACCGGCGGAACGTCACACCGTTGACAAGCGCCCAGTGCGTCGGGCTGGATGAGCGCGGGGATGAAGTGGCCGTGGTAGTGGAGCGGCTGGCAGGATCCTCGGCCATCACCCAGCGGATCAGCCTTGCCGCCGGAAGCCCATCACTGTCCATCACCACCTTTGTGGACTGGCAGGAGCGGGAAAAGCTGCTGAAGCTTGGGTTTGCCCTGGATGTACGGGCTGACCGGTCCGCCGCCGAGACTCAGTTCGGGCACGTCTTCCGCGCCACCCACACCAACACCTCCTGGGAGGCAGCCAAGTTCGAAATCTGCGCCCACCGGTGGATCCACGTGGCGGAGCCGGGCTATGGCGTGGCGGTTTCCAACTCGTCCACCTACGGGCACGATGTCGGCAGGAGCATCAGGGAGGCCGACGGCGGCACCACCACCACAGTGCGCTTGTCACTGCTGCGTGCCCCCAAGTTCCCGGACCCGGACGCGGACCGCGGGCAGCACGAACTGACAGTCACCATCAGGCCGGGCGCTGACATCGCCGACGCTGTCCAGGAGGGCTACCGGACCAACCTTGCCCCTCGCCTGGTCAGCGGCGGCTCTCCTGTGGAGCCACTGTTTTCCGTGTCCAACCCGGCTCTTGTCATTGAGGCAGTGAAGCTTGCGGAGGACGGCTCCGGTGACGTGATCGTGCGGCTGTACGAGTCCTTGGGCCAGCGTTCCGCCGGAAGGCTTACAGCCAACTTCCCCATCCGGGCCACCAGTGCCGTGGATCTGCTGGAGCGGCCCGTCGAGGCCCGTGGGGTGGAAACCGGTTCCGATGGCGCCGGGCTGCTGCTGCGGCCGTTCCAGTTAGTGACGTTGCGCCTTGTCCGCCGGTGACGTGCGCTGGGCCGGCAGAAGCCGACCGTACGCGGGACAACGGGCTAAAACGTCCTTAAATGGCTGAGTGGGGGCGGTCCCCAACGGCCGCCACCACTCATCCCCCCAAAGCGTGCAAAGGCCCCCGGGAGCTGCAACGTTCAAGAAATTATCCCCGTTCGTAAACGCCCCGCAACTCCCGCCTTCACACATCCATGATTATTCCACATTCTAATGAATATGTGAAAGTAAGGGAGGTTACTTTTCGGTAGATGTCCTTCGCGCTTCTGCGCCCCTTTTGTTTCTCACCCTGGCAGCCCAAATCAAGGCCAGGCCAAGCACGAAGCAGAGCACGGCCGTGTAGTTGACGATGAATTCAATAGCGCCGAATTCCGGGGGCACCACAGGGAACAGCAGGGTCAGGGCGATGGCCACCCCGCCGACCGCCAGGAGCCCGGCGGCGAGCCGCACCAGCACGGGCAGCCGGCTGCCCACGGCACGCACCATGGCAGGCAGCAGGACGAGGGATACGTACGAGGGGTAGGCGCGGCCGGCAGCTCCGTAGTACTCCACCAGGACCGAATTGCGTTCACTCTTGCCTGAGGTTGCCGACAACCCTGCTGATGATCCTGCGGTATCCATCAAAAAGAACAGGCCTGTCATGATCAGCGAGATAACCAGCAGGACGATCATTCCCGTTCTGCCGGTGATGAGCCGGTAGGCGTAGTCCGCACCGAAGCCGCGGGTTACCCGGATGCCCACGAAGTAGATCGCCCCGAAGATGATGAAACGCAGGAGCAGGTTGGCGAGGTTAATGCCGCCCAGGGCCTTGTCCACGGCAACGTAGGGTGCCTCGATACTCAACAGGATCGCGGCGGTCATTAGGGCGAAGATATAGAAGAGCGACCGGTTCTCACCGCGAAGCGCACTGGGCACCCGGGCCGCAGCGATAAGGGCGCAAATGGCCAGCGTTGACCACTGAAGTATGTCGATCATCCCAGGTTCTCCCAGATCTTTTCCGTTTGCGCCTGGTCCTGCTCCTGGCGCCGCAATACCTTGCCCAAAGCCTGCAGCCGGTCACCGGCCAGGACCGCGAGGTCCCCGTCGGACAGGCTGTCCAATGCTGCGTGGCGGGCGCCAGGGGCCCAGCCGGCCTCATCTTCTGTGACGAGTCCGGTGGCCACCAGGCCGCTGGTCAAGGCAACACCGGCCGCCCGGGCCGTGGCCACCGCCAGCTCGGCTGTCAGTCGGTTGGCTGTCAGCTGGGCTGAATAATTCTGTGGGGCGATGCCAGTGGCGGCAGATACGCGGTGCCGCACCTCGCCGTCGTCAATCGCGTCAACCCAGTTTTTCACCGAGGTGGCATGCGGCGCCGGTGACAGGTCAGGCGGTTCAGCCCCGGCTTTCCGCCTGGGGTCCATCGCCGGGCGCGTCAGCATCGCCTGCAGCAGGTCCGCAGTGGAGATCTGGCTGACCAGTTCGAAGCGCGTGGGCGGCGGCTGGGGATCGGCCAGCTCCCGGTAAGCATCGAAATCGGCCAGCGCCGACACCGGGTTGATGCCGTAGGCACGGCTGATGCTGACAACTGTGGTGACAGATACTTTCCCACGGACCAGCTGCTGGGCCAGGGTGGTGCGCTTGATCCCGGAGACCCTGCAGACGTCGGCCGTGCTGGCCTCCGGCGCAACACCGTGCAGCCAGCGCTGGAACGCCTTGGCGGGGAGGGTCATGGAGGGCTCTCTGCAGAACGGATGATCTGTCGATTTTAGCCTGCCGGAATCCCGCCGGTTTTACCCGCGCTCCAGTTTCGACTATGCTTGATGGTCGAGCCCGTTGGTCCGTACACCCCCCAAGTCCGGACCAGCGGGTTCTTTTATGTCCGCCGATCCGGGCGCCCTCCCTTTCGCCAAACAGCGGGGCAACCGCGCGCCGGACCGATGCCGGCTGCTGACGCTCCGGTGAAAGGATGGATCAATGACTGCGACCCTTGTTGCCAAGGACGTTTCCGGCGGTCACGACCACCGGCAGCTCTTCTCCCGGCTCTCCCTGACCGTTGCACCCGGCGACGTGGTGGGCGTTGTGGGTGCCAACGGTGCCGGCAAATCCACCCTGCTGCGGCTCCTGGCCGGCGTCGACCAACCGCAGGACGGAACCGTCAGCCTCGCCCCGGCAGATGCCTTCGTGGGCTGGCTTCCGCAGGAACACGAGCGCGTTCCGGGTGAAACCGTAGGCGGCTACATAGCCCGGCGGACCGGTTGCGCCGAGGCGACCGCCGAGATGGAAGCCACCGCCGAGGCCCTGGGTTCCGGCGCTCCCGGGGCCGATGACGCCTACTCCCGGGCATTCGACCGCTGGATGGCCTCAGGTGCCGCGGACCTTGACGAACGTATTCCTGCCGTCCTGGCCGAGCTGGGCCTTGAAACAGGTGCGGATGCCGTGATGACCGGCCTGTCCGGCGGACAGGCCGCCCGGGTGGCGTTGGCGGCCCTGCTGCTCAGCCGGTTCGACGTGGTGCTCCTGGACGAACCCACGAATGACCTGGACCTGGCCGGCCTGGCGAAGCTGGAGGATTTTGTCCGCGGCCTGCGCGGCGGCGTTGTGCTGGTCAGCCACGACCGGGAGTTCCTGGCCCGCTGCGTCACCACCGTGGTGGAGCTGGACCTGGCGCAGAATTCGGTGGCAGTTTACGACGGCGGCTACGACGCCTTCCTGGAGGAACGCGCCGTTGCCCGGCGGCATGCGCGCGAGAAATTCGAAGAGTTTGCCGCCACCAAGGCGGACCTGGTGTCACGGGCAAGGACCCAGCGCGAATGGAGTTCGCAGGGCGTACGGAACGCCATGAAGAAAAACCCGGACAACGACAAGATCCGCCGGGCAGCCAGCACCGAGTCTTCCGAGAAGCAGGCCCAGAAGGTCCGGCAGATGGAATCGCGGATTGCCCGGCTGGATGTGGTGGAAGAACCCCGCAAGGAATGGCAGCTCCAGTTCTCCATCGGCCAGGCCCCACGCTCCAGCTCCGTGGTGGCCACCCTGCGGGACGCAGTGGTGCGGCAGGGCAGTTTCACCCTGGGCCCGGTGAACCTCCAGCTCAACGCAGGGGAGCGCATCGGCATCACAGGCCCTAACGGGGCCGGCAAGTCCACCCTGCTCCGCCTCTTGCTGGGCAGCATCGAGCCGGAGTCCGGCAGTGCTGCGATGGGTGCCTCGGTTGCCATCGGGGAAATCGACCAGGCGCGCGGACTCCTGGCCGGCCATCTTGCGCTGGCGGATGCGGTGGAAACGGTCCTGGTGGACCTGACCCCTGCGGAGGTTCGGACGCTGCTGGCCAAGTTCGGCCTCAAGGCGGACCACACAGCCAGGACCATTGATTCGCTGTCCCCGGGCGAACGCACCCGGGCCGCCCTGGCCCTGCTGCAGGCGCGCGGGGTGAATCTCCTTGTCCTGGACGAGCCAACCAACCACCTCGACCTGCCGGCCATCGAGCAGCTCGAGGAAGCGCTGGAAAGCTACGAGGGCGCCCTGCTGCTGGTCACGCACGACCGGCGGCTGCTCGAAAACGTGCGGCTGGATGTACGTTGGAATGTCGAGAACGGAAAGGTAGAGGAGCAGCAGCAATGAGCATGGAAGGGGTGGCCTGGAACTCCCTGTACAAAATCACCCGGGCCAAAAGCGGTTCCCAACCCTTCTCCAGGGCCACGCTGAAGCGCGTCCTGGGCTTTGCGCGGCCGCACCGCGGCAGGCTGCTGGCCTTTGTGGCGTTCTCCATCGTGATGGCGTTCCTGGCGGTGGCAACCCCTGTCCTGGCAGGGCAGGTGGTGGACGCGATCGTTGCCAAGGCCGGCGTGGAGGAAGTGGCGCGCCTCGCGGTGCTGATCGCCGTCGTCGCTGTTGCCGAAGCAGGCCTGGGGCTGGTGAGCCGCTGGCTGTCCTCCACTATCGGCGAAGGCGTCATCGTGGACCTGCGCACCAAGGTCTTCGACCATGTGCAGAAAATGCCTATCGCGTTCTTCACCCGGACCCGCACGGGCGCCCTGGTCAGCAGGCTGAACAACGATGTCATCGGCGCGCAGTCCGCTTTCGCCGGCACCCTCTCCGGGGTTGTCAGCAATGTGGTGGCGCTGATCCTCACGCTCGTGGTGATGCTGGGGACTTCCTGGCAGGTAACCGTCCTGGCCATGATCCTGCTGCCGGTGTTCCTCATCCCTGCGCGGCGGATGGGCTCAAAGCTGGCTGACCTGCGCCGCGAAGCCGCCGAACACAACGCCGCCATGGGCACGCAGATGACCGAACGGTTCTCCGCCCCGGGCGCCACGCTGGTGAAGCTCTTCGGCCGGCCCGACGAGGAGTCCCGCGAATTTGCCGTCCGCGCCGGCCGCGTCCGGGATATCGGCGTCCGCACCGCCATGCTGCAGTTCACCTTCGTGACAGCCCTGACGCTGGTCTCCGCGCTCGCCCTGGCCCTGGTGTACGGACTGGGCGGCTGGTTTGCCATTACCGGGCAGCTGGCGGCCGGCGACGTGGTGGTGCTGGCACTGCTGCTCACCCGGCTCTATGCTCCGCTGACGGCCCTGTCCAACGCCCGGGTGGAAATCATGAGTGCCCTGGTCAGTTTTGAACGGGTTTTTGAAATCCTGGACCTCAAGCCGCTGATCCAGCAGAAGCCGGACGCTGTGCCGGTTCCGCCGGGCCCGGTCTCCGTGGAGTTCGACGACGTCCGCTTTGCCTACCCTTCGGCGGACAAGGTGTCGCTTGCCTCGCTGGAGGAGGTGTCCACGCTGGACACCCGCGGCGGCGAAGAGGTGCTGCATGGCATCAGCTTCCGGGTTGAGCCGGGGCAGACGGTGGCGCTGGTGGGCTCTTCCGGCGCCGGAAAATCCACCATTGCCCAATTGCTTGCCCGGCTTTACGACGTCGATTCCGGCGCCGTGCGCCTGGGGGGAACCACGGCGGGCGCCGGCCTTGATGTCCGCGACGCCACCTTCGATTCCCTCCGGGATACCTTGGGCATGGTGACGCAGGACGGACACCTCTTCCACGAAACCATTGCCTCCAACCTCCGGCTGGCCAAGCCCGGCGCCACCGAGGAGGACATGTGGGAGGTCATCCGGCAGGCCCGGCTCGAAACGATGATCCGGTCACTGCCTGACGGGCTGGACACGATGGTGGGTGAACGAGGCTACCGGCTCTCCGGCGGGGAACGGCAGCGGCTGACCATCGCACGGCTTCTCATCGCCCAGCCCCGCGTTGTCATCCTGGACGAGGCGACCGCTGCGCTGGACTCCACCAATGAGGCGGCCGTGCAGGCGGCCCTGGGCGCGGCGCTCGAGGGGCGCACCGCCGTCGTCATCGCCCACAGGCTGTCCACCATCCGTGCAGCCGACGCGATCCTGGTGGTGGAAGACGGCCGGATTGTGGAGCGCGGCACGCACACCGAACTGCTGGCCGCCGAAGGCCGGTATGCCGAGCTCTACCGGACGCAGTTCGCCGAAGCCACCGCAGTGGTGCAGGAAGCAGTTCCGGAGTTTTAGTTTTCCCGCGGCTTTTTCAGCACCGGACCGTCAGGCCTGCGGCCTCGGGCCTGGCGCGCATTCAGGCCAGGCGGGCCAGTTCGGGCAGGATATGGTCCGTCAGCAGCGGGGCAAGGTCGCCGGGCAGCTCAGCGCCGCCGTCCAGGGCAGCCAGGTCCAGCCACCGGATCTCCGCGATCTCGGCGGAGGGGTGGGCGTCCCACGTGCCCGGAGCCATAAACACGGTCGCCTCGATATCCGTCGCTGCCTCATTGGCGGCTTCGGCGATCCAAACGCCCATCAGCTGAAGTTCGCCGGGATCAAGGATGATGCCCACCTCCTCAGCCAGCTCCCGGGCAGCGGCCTGGACGGCGCTTTCGCCGGCCTCGGGTTTGCCGCCGGGGTGCATAAACATGGCGGTCCCGCGTTTCCTGACAGTCAGGAGCCGGCCGGCGTTGTCAAAGACGCAGACGGCCGAGACCACGATGCGGTTCTTCATTCTTCCCGCCCGTGCCGCCGGAGGAGCCGTGATGTCAGCAGGAGGTCCTTCCGCGGGCCGGTGACGTCCCAGCTGTAGCTGAAGCTGTTGGCATCCCCGAAAGTGTAGGCAACGCGGTAGGTGTCGGGATCGCACCAGTGTTGATCCAGGTTCGCCGCCGGCGTGAAACTCATGCTGTGGAAGGGGCGGGCGTCCGGGAAGAAGACGTCCAGCGTGTCAGGGCGGGCCGTGGATTTCAGCACGTATTCGCGGGTGGCCGGGCCGGTAAAAGCAGGCCAGCGCATGGTGCCTTCCTCACGAAGGGTCAGGCCGCCGTCGTCCCCGGGAACAAAATGGACGACGCCGGCGAAGGTTCCGCGGGTGCCGGTGGCGCGGTCCAGCAAGTCACGCTGGACGGTCCACAGGCCTGGTTTCCGGGCAGTACCCGGCCCCAGCAGGTAGGTGCGGAGTTCGAACTCCGGGGGAGGAACGTTCAAGTGCCCTCGATTGGAATCGAACCAACGACACCGGCTTTAGGAGAGCCGTGCTCTATCCACTGAGCTACGAGGGCGCGCGTCCGTTGGATCGGCAGGGCCGGCCGGGCTGGACACGGATACAAGCATACAAGGTGCGGAGCCGTACTACGCTCAAGGCATGAGTTCAGCGCCGTCCACATCGTCAGCCGCTGCCGTTATTCCGGACACCACCTCCACGCGGCAGTACATCGGGGCGTGGTCGGTGCTCAGCGTGCTGCAGTATTTCGCGGCGGAGGCTGCCGTGATCCTGGCCTGGGCAGGCCCGCAGCCCTACGACCTGCGCACGGGTTACATCAGTGACCTTGGTGCCTTGCACTGCGGTGTCTTTGACGGCCGCGCGGTGTGTTCGCCGCTCAACTGGCTGATGAACGCCTCCTTTGTGGTCCAGGGACTCGGGATGCTTTTGGGCGCGATCCTGCTGAGTTCGGGCTTGTTGTGCGTGGCCGCCTTGGCCGGGGCCCGGGTGCAGGCGGGGCGGCGGCGACCGTGGCTCGCGGCTGCCTGGGTGCGCCTGCTGACCGGAACCGCCGGGGCCGGGACTGTCATCGTGGGGCTCGTACCGGAGGACGCCGGGTCCGGCTGGCACTACACCGGTGCCCTGATGTACTTCATCGCCGGGGCGGCGGCACTGCTGGTCCTGGGGTTCCTCTGGCTGCGGAAAACCGCCATGGCGTGGTTCATCCTGGCCTGCGGTGCTGTTTCGCTGGCAGCCTTGGTAACCGGCGGGCTGACCCGGATGGTTGTGCCGGAACCTGGCACGCTGGAACGGCTTATGGGCTACCCGGTCACCGTGGGCATGGCCGCGGCCGGTCTGGTCATCGCCCAGCGCGTGCACCGGCACCGGAAACAGGTCCGCGCCGCAGCCGCGCTGGGGTCGGGGCCGCTCTAGGCTTCGGTTGCTTTGGGCTTCCGCGTCCTGAGGAGCACGGCGGCTGCGCCGGCGAGGAGGCTCAGGACCAGCAGGACCCAGCCGGCTACGGTGAGGCCGGACGCGAGGGCCACCTGGCCGGCGTCGGGGTTTCCTGACGCCAGCACGCCGTCGATGGCCACGTTGGCCCAGAGCCGGACCACAACAAAAAGCAGCGGAAGCGCCCACAGCGCCCAGCGCAATGCCTTCCTGGCAACGCTTGTCCCGATCAACAGCAGCCAGGTGAACCCGAAGATCAGCGGGAACAGGGTGCCGGCCGTTTTGTGGACGTAGTTGAGCTGGCCGCGGGCATCCGTATCCATCTCCGCCTGCAGCTGGCTGATGTACGCGGGATCGAAGCCGCCGATGAGCGAGTCCGGCATAGCCAGGCTGCCCGCGGTGAGCTGCCGCAGCTGGTCCAGGGTGAGCAGGTGCAGGTACCAGAACAGGAACAGGCTGGCCACCACGCCGGCGATCAGGATCAGGGTGCCGTTGTTCTCCGCCTTCTGCGGGGTGCGGCTGGTGGTGGGATTCACCACGGGCGGAAGGTGGTGCTGCGGTACAGCCGCCTTGGCGCCGTGCTTCTTGATCCGCTGGGCAGGGGTTTTGGCCATGGCACCATTATCCCGCCCCATAAACTGAAGCCATGACCATTGGCCGGCACAGTGCTGTTGAACTTGACCCCTCCCTGGACGACTACGACCTGGCGGCGGCCCTGGTCCGCGAAGCCGGGCAGCTGGCGTTGCTGATGCGGATGGCGGGCCTGCAGTCCGAACAGAAGACGTCAGTGTCAGATGTTGTGACAGCTGCCGACCACGCGGCCGAGGCCTACGTGCTGGAGCAGCTGCGGCGTTGCCGGCCGGACGACGGCATTCTGGGCGAGGAAGGCGCGTCGGTCCAGGGGACCAGCGGCCGGACCTGGGTGATTGATCCGGTGGACGGCACCTACAATTTCCTCCATGGCTCAACCTATTGGTGCTCGGCAATCGCCCTGAAGGATTCCTCGGACGTGCTGCTCGGAGCCATCTTCCAGCCGGAGGAGGACAAGCTTTGGCTTGGTGGCAGGGCACGCCCGGCCACGCTGAACGGCGAAACCCTCAGGGTGTTCCACAACGACCGGGGTGCGCGCAACAGCACCGCCGTGGCGGAGCTGGGGGCCGCAACATACATCCACCCGAGCTGGCTGATGGATCCGCTGTGTGCCATGCCCTGGCACGCTGCCGCCACGTCCGCCGCCGCGCTGCGCATGCTCGGTTCGGGTTCCTGCGACCTGGGCCGTGTGGCAGACGGGGCGCTGGGATGCTGGTTCCAGCACAGCTGCCCGGAGTGGGACTGGCTCCCGGGCAAAGCGATCGTCCGGGCCGCCGGCGGTGCGGTGGACACCGTCCGCGTGAACGGCCTGGAGTGGTTCTTGGCCGGCGGAACGACGGCGGTACGGGAGTTGCGTGCCGCCCTGGAGTCGGGCTCGGTGGCATAGCCTTTTTCCCGGTCCCCCTGTGGATAACGTCCCGTAATCCACAGGCTGGAGCTGGCTGTCGGTCCCACCGCCTAGACTTGTAGGCACCATGGATATGTTGTTTGACCCGTACTCTGACGGACCCTTCAAAGCCGCTCCCACCGCCGCTGCCCGCACTAAGTCGCCTTCCGAGGGCGCAGCTGCGGCTCCGGGGACGGGCGGCAGCGTCCGGATGGACCGGGCGCCGGAAGGGCAGGCACATCGCGGCCACCGCATGGATCCTGCCAAGCTCCTGGAGGGGCTCAACCCCCAGCAGGAGGAAGCCGTCAAGCACGCCGGTTCCGCGCTGCTGATCGTCGCCGGCGCCGGTTCGGGAAAAACCCGGGTGCTCAGCAACAGGATCGCCTACCTGATCGCTACCGGCCGGGCGCACCACGGCGAAATCCTGGCCATCACCTTCACGAACAAGGCCGCCGCGGAAATGCGGGAACGCATCGAGAAGCTCGTGGGCGGCCGGGCCAAGATCATGTGGATCTCCACCTTCCACTCATCCTGCGTCCGCATCCTCCGGCAGGAGGCGGCCAATGTGGGGCTGAAATCGAACTTCTCCATCTACGACTCCGCCGACTCCCTGCGGCTGGTCACCCAGGTCTCCAAAGCCCTTGATGTGGACCCCAAGAAGTTTGCGCCGAAGGCGATCCAGCACAAGATCTCCGCGCTGAAGAACGAACTTGTCGATGCCGATTCGTTCGCCTCCGCCGCCAACTACAACGATCCTTTCGAGCAGGCCGTTGCCGATGTCTTCAAGGGCTACACGCAGCGCCTGCGGCAGGCGAACGCCATGGACTTCGACGACCTCATCGCCGAGACCGTTTACATGTTCCGCGCCTTCCCTGCCCTCGCTGAGTCCTACCGTCGCCGGTTCCGGCACGTGCTGGTGGACGAATACCAGGACACCAACCACGCCCAATACTCGCTGGTCCGCGAAATCGTGGGGGAGGGTCCCGGGGCGTCCGAGCTGACCGTGGTGGGTGACTCGGACCAGTCCATCTACGCCTTCCGCGGCGCGGACATCCGCAACATCGTGGAGTTCGAAAAGGACTACCCCGAGGCACGGACCATCAAGCTGGAGCAGAACTACCGGTCTACCCAGAACATCCTCAGCGCGGCCAACTCCGTCATCTCACGGAACCCCAACCGTCCGGAGAAGCGGCTGTGGACCGCCGAGGGTGAGGGCCACAAGATCATCGGTTACGTGGGCGAGAACGAGCACGACGAAGCCCAATTCATTGCCAAGGAAATTGACCGGCTCCAGGACGAGGACAACCTCCGCCCGGGAGATGTCGCAATTTTCTACCGGACCAACGCCCAGTCGCGCTCCATCGAGGACGTGCTGGTCCGCGTGGGCCTGCCGTACAAGGTGGTGGGCGGCACGCGCTTCTACGAGCGCAAGGAGATCAAAGACGCCCTCGCCTATCTGCGCGTCCTGGTCAATCCGGACGACGACGTCAACCTGCGCCGGGTGCTCAACGAGCCAAAGCGCGGGATTGGCGACCGCGCCGAGGGCGCCGTGGCCGCGCTGGCCCAGCGGGAACGGATCTCATTCATGGCTGCAGCCCGCCGTGCTGAACAGGCTCCGGGCATGGCAACCCGGTCCGTAAACGCGGTCCTCGGGTTTGTGAAGCTGCTGGATGACCTGGCGGAGGTGGCGGCAGGCTCGGGCGCGGCGGCGGCGCTGGAAGCCGTCCTGGAGCAGACCGGTTACCTGGCCGCGCTGCGTTCCAGCACCGATCCGCAGGACGAGTCGCGGGTGGAAAACCTGGCGGAACTCGTCGCCGTGGTCCGTGAATACGAGCAGGAGAACCCGGAAGGATCACTGGAGGCCTTCCTGGAACAGGTGTCCCTGGTGGCCGACGCCGACCAGATCCCCGACGCCCCGGGAGCGGACATTGATGCAGCCGTCGCCGAGGCAAAGCGGCTTGGCGTGGTCACCCTCATGACGCTGCACACCGCCAAGGGCCTCGAATTCCCGGTGGTGTTCCTGACCGGCATGGAACACGGGCTGTTCCCGCACCAGCGCTCGGCTACCGATCCGAAAGAGCTGGCGGAGGAACGCCGGCTGGCCTACGTGGGCCTCACCCGCGCCCGCAAGCGGCTCTATGTCACCCGTTCCGAGGTCCGCAGCATGTGGGGGCAAAGCCAGTACAACCCCGCCAGCCAGTTCCTGGAGGAGATTCCCGCTGAACTCCTTGAGTGGAAGCGTGAAGGAACCAGCAGGCAGTCCAACTGGGGCGGCGGGTCCATCAGTTCGGGCCGCTACAGCGGATCCTTCTGGGGCGCCGGAACTTCCCGCGGTGCTGCCGCCGACCCGTCAGCCGGCTTCAACGCCGACGTCCCCGCCGTCATCGCCCGGAACCGGGTGCAGCCGCAGAAAGAGATCGTCGCCGTCAGTGTGGGGGACAAGGTCAACCACACAAGCTTTGGCAACGGGACCGTCCTGGCACTCGAGGGAGCCGGGGACAAAACTGTCGCCAAGGTGAAGTTCGACGTCGGCGAAAAACGGCTGCTGCTGCGGTACGCGCCGCTCACCAAGCTCGACGCCTAGAAGGAGGCCGGACCAGGTCCGCCCTTGTCCGGCCCGCCCGGCGGGTTTACAGTTCAGGAACCTTTTCCCAGCAGCCGTAAACAACAAAACGGAGCGGGCCGTGAAGATTCTGTTTGCCAGCCAGGCCATCGACGGCCATTTCAACCCCATGACCGGGGTGGCAATGGAGCTCACCAAACGCGGGCACGATGTCCGCTGGTACACCGGTCCCGTCCTGGCAGACAAGCTCCACGAGCTCGGGATTCCGCTGTTTCCTTATAAGCGGGCCATCGAGCACCGCGCCGACAACCTCACCGAGCTGTATCCGGAACGCGCCAGGCTGAAAGGGCCGCGCGCCATTGGCTTCGACGGGGAGAAAATCTTCGCCAGCAACATCAGCAGCTTCTTCGAGGACATCCGGGAACTGGACCGGGACTTTCCGTTCGATGTCCTGGTGGCCGACACTTCCATGTTCATCCACCGGCTCGTCGCGCACCTGATGGGGAAGCGGGTGGTGGGCTTTGTGGTGATTCCCAATATGGAAAGCGACCCGCTGGTGCCTCCGCTCTTCTTTGGCTTCCTCCCGGCCCGGAACCTGGGAGAGAAGGCCCTGCAGGCCGCGGCCGGGCTGCTGTCCGACAAGGTCATCCTCCGGCCCGCCAGCCAAAGCTACCGGCGGCAGCACGCGTTCTACGGGCAGGAGGTGCCCAAAGGGGGCCGGCTCACCGACGAGCCCTACCGGTGCTCTGACGCCGTTATCCAAACCGGCCCCAGGTCACTGGACTTCCCGCGGCGCAGGGACAACCCCAAAGTCCGGTACGTCGGAGCGCTACTGCCCTACCGGCTTCCGCGGGCTGCTGTTCCTGACGCCCGCGCTGAAGATTTTGCCAACACAGTTGTGGTCACCCAGGGCACGGTCGACAACCTGGACCCGAACAAGCTCATCGTTCCCACGATCGAGGCCCTGAAGGGCGCGGACATCCTGGTGCTGGTGGCGACGGCAGGCCGCGGAACGGCGGAACTGCGCCAACGCTATCCGCAGCCGAACATCCGGATCCATGGCTACATCGATTTTGCGGCCGTCTTCGAATTCTCGGACGTTTTTGTCACCAACGGCGGGTTTGGCGGAGTCCAGCTCGCACTTTCCAAGGGAGTCCCCCTGGTGGCGTCAGGGCTCAACGAGGGAAAGAACGATGTCAACGCACGGGTTGAGTACGCCGGAGTGGGCATTAACCTGCGGACAGACAACCCCTCAGCGCAGAGCATCGGCAAGGCCGTCAACAGCATCCTGGCGGACCCGGCATGGAAGCGCCGGGCGCAGCAGATGCGCCGGGATTTTGGTTCAAACAACCCTGCGGAGGCGGCGGCCGATGTGGTTGAAGACGTACTCGGCAACAGGTAAAGCACCGCCGTAAAGCATAATGGGGCGCATGCGACGGACTGTTCTGGGGGTCTTCGCCGCCCTCATCCTGGCGGCGGCCACTGCCTGCACCATCACCACCCAGGATCCCGGCTACGTCCCGCCGCCACCGCTGCCGCCTCTCAAACAGCTGGAACAGGCCGCTTTGGTGGACGCCAAAAACTTTGCCAACGGCGATGGGGTGATCTCTTTCATCACTGAAGACCGGACCGTTGCCTGTTCCCTGACGTCAGCCAGGGGCGAGCACGTGAACCTGCCGTACGAGCAGAACAACTTCGATGATTCGGCCAACAACAAACTCGCAACGGTGCCGGTGGCGCACTGCGAACTTGCCACGTACCCGCAGCCTAAGGCGGGGGACGCGAAGGACGACTGCGCAGGAACCAACCTCGGCTACCTGGGCGGCGTTGTACTGCTCACCCCGGACAGCGCCCGGTACGGCGAATGCCGCTCCGGCGTCACACAAATGGAGGCAACTTACGGCCCCAAAGGAAGCAAGGCGGGGGAGATTGCCCAGCTTGAGGTGCTGGGGGAGGGGCAGAACCTCGAAGGGAACGGACTGCGCTGTTCGGCCTACAACGGCGGGGTGGCGTGCGGAAACGTCTCCGCCGGCGTCGGATTCTTTGTTTCCCCGGAGCATTACGAGCTTATTTCCGGGTCTTCCGGAAGTGCCTCCCCGGCCCCGGCAGAAGGCTCAAAAACCTCGTAAATCCGCGGTTTTTCTACGCTCCATAGAATAGTGTGCTTACTCACATAAGCGGTAGTCTTGGACGGGCCGGTCCCTTCAAAGGACTAGAGTTCCCAGTGGAGCATCACGCCGCGTGGCTCGTTTCCAACAGGCCGCCGGTGCGTGCAATTCCGCAGCCCGGTCATCGTCTTCGATGGTGTCCGACTGTACAGAAACTACTTCGACGTAGAAGGACACTAAACCGTGGACCTGTTTGAATACCAGGCGCGCGATATGTTCGAGGCGCACGGTGTACCCGTGCTTGCCGGCATCGTGGCGCACACCCCAGAAGAAGCAAAGGCAGCTGCCGAGAAGATCGGCGGCGTAACTGTCGTCAAAGCACAGGTCAAGGTTGGCGGCCGCGGCAAGGCCGGCGGCGTCAAGGTCGCAAAGTCCGCTGACGAGGCACTTGAGCACGCCACCAACATCCTGGGCATGGACATCAAGGGCCACACTGTCAACAAGGTGATGATCGCCCAGGGTGCTGACATCGCCGAGGAATACTACTTCTCCGTCCTCCTGGACCGGGCCAACCGCAACTACCTGGCCATGTGCTCGGTCGAGGGCGGCATGGAAATCGAACAGCTCGCCGTCGAACGCCCCGAAGCGCTGGCCAAGATCGCCATCGACCCCGCTGTGGGCATTGACCAGGCCAAGGCAGACGAAATCGTCGCAGCCGCCGGCTTCGCTGAGGAACTCCGCGGCAAGGTGGCCGACGTGATCCTCAAGCTCTGGGACGTCTTCAAGAAGGAAGACGCCACCCTCGTAGAGGTCAACCCGCTCGTCAAGACCGGCGCCGGCGAGATCGTGGCCCTGGACGGCAAGGTCTCGCTCGACGAGAACGCCGACTTCCGCCACGCCAAGCACGCCCTCCTTGAGGACAAGGACGCAGCCGACCCGCTTGAGGCCAAGGCAAAGGCGCAGGACCTCAACTACGTCAAGCTCGACGGCGAAGTGGGCATCATCGGAAACGGTGCAGGCCTGGTCATGTCCACCCTGGACGTCGTTGCCTACGCCGGCGAAAACCACGGCAACGTCAAGCCCGCAAACTTCCTGGACATCGGCGGCGGAGCCTCTGCTGAGGTCATGGCCGCCGGCCTGGACGTCATCCTCGGCGACGAGCAGGTCAAGTCCGTCTTCGTCAACGTCTTCGGTGGCATCACCGCCTGTGACGCCGTAGCCAAGGGCATCGTCGGCGCGCTGGCCGAGCTCGGCCACACCGCCAACAAGCCGCTGGTGGTCCGCCTCGACGGCAACAACGTCGAAGAAGGCCGCCGCATCCTGAACGAGGCCAACCACCCGCTGGTTACCCTGGCCGCCACCATGGACGAGGGCGCCGACAAGGCCGCCGAGCTCGCCAACGCAGCGAAGTAAAGGGACGCGACAATGTCTATCTACCTCAACAAAGACTCCAAGGTCATCGTCCAGGGCATCACCGGCGGCGAAGGCACCAAGCACACCGCCCTGATGCTCAAGGCCGGCACCAACATCGTTGGCGGCGTCAACGCCCGCAAGGCCGGCACCACGGTCCTCCACGGCGACGACGAAATCAACGTCTACGGCACCGTCAAGGAAGCCATCGCGGAAACCGGCGCTGACGTTTCCATCGTCTTCGTGCCGCCGGCATTCACCAAGAACGCTGTTGTGGAAGCCATCGAAGCCGGCATCGGCCTCGTTGTGGTCATCACCGAAGGCGTGCCGGTCCAGGACTCCGCCGAGTTCTGGGCACTGGCCCAGTCCAAGCTGGACGCCGACGGCAACCAGGTGACCCGCATCATCGGCCCGAACTGCCCCGGCATCATCACCCCGGGCGAGGCGTTGGTGGGCATCACCCCGGCCAACATCACGGGCAAGGGCCCCATCGGCCTGGTCTCCAAGTCAGGCACGCTGACCTACCAGATGATGTACGAACTGCGCGACCTCGGCTTCTCCACCGCCATCGGCATCGGCGGCGACCCCATCATCGGCACCACGCACATCGACGCCCTGGCCGCGTTCGAGGCTGACCCCGAGACCAAGGCGATCGTGATGATCGGCGAAATCGGCGGCGACGCCGAAGAGCGCGCAGCCGACTTCATCAAGGCCAACGTCACCAAGCCGGTCGTCGGCTACGTGGCAGGCTTCACGGCTCCCGAAGGCAAGACCATGGGCCACGCCGGCGCCATCGTCTCCGGTTCCGCCGGAACCGCACAGGCCAAGAAAGAAGCCCTCGAGGCTGCAGGCGTGAAGGTCGGCAAGACGCCGTCCGAGACCGCCAAGCTGCTGCGCGAAGTCTACGCAGCGCTCTAGGCTTTACGAGCAACCAGCGCGGGGTCACTTCCCGCCCGTTCCACGCAGTGGGATGGGTGCGAGGTGACCCCGCGTCGCTGTTTAAGCGCGTTGCTGTTCAGGTACGACGACGGCAGGTCACCTTTCCGGGAAAGGTGACCTGCCGTCGTCGTACTTTTTTGTCTAGACCTTGGCGCCGCTGAGCAGCTCGTCCAGGCGCTCGTAGCCTTCGCTCATGCCGCCCTCCATTCCGGACTGCGCCATGCCGTCCCGCGCCTCCTGGCTGGGGTAGACGGAGTGGCCGCGCAGCCGCGTCCGGCCGTTGCCGAGGTCCTCGAACGTCATGAATTCCAGGCTGACCACATCCGGGTACCCGCCGAATTCAAAGGTTTGGATGGCGAACTCGTTTTCGCGGACGGTGTGGAAGATGCCCTTGAACTCGTAGGGCACGCCCTCGGGACCGGTGTGCAGGTAGCTGTAGCTGCCGCCTGTGCGGAAATCGTAGTGGTCGATGTCCATCTTGTAGCCGCGCGGCCCCAGCCACTGGACAATCAGGTCCGGCTCCTTGTGGGCGCGGAACACGTCCGCGAGCGGGAAATCAAACTCGCGCTCGTAATCGATGAAGGGGACGCCCTCAGGAACGCTGAGTTTCAGGGAATTGCTCATGATGACTCCTTGGGTTTGTCGCTGCTGCCCGCAGCGTTTGATCTAAGTACGGCGTCGAGGCTGCGGAACTGCCCTTCCCGGACCAGCCTGTACTGGTCGATCCAGGCGGTGAGGGCCTCAAGCCGTGCCGGGTTCAGGTGGACGGGCCTGCGCTGCGCATCCCTGGTCCGGGTCACCAGTTCCGCCTGCTCGAGTACCTGGATATGTTTCGAGACCGCCTGTTTGGAGATCGCGAACGGTTCTGCCAACTCATTAACCGTGGCCGGGCCCCGGCTGAGCCGGGCGATAATGCTCCGCCGCACGGGGTCGGCCAGGGCCATAAAGGCCGAGTCCAGTGCCGCGCTTTCGAAGCTCATGATCGACCTCTTCTAATCAACTCTCTTGTTTATCAACCTGTTGGTTGTTTAATGATATGCCCTTGGTGGGCAGCTTCAATAGTTTCAGCCTTGTTTGTCAATGCCAGAGTTTGTTATTATGTCAGGACAAACTGCAAAAGGAGAAGCTCGATGCCACTGGTCCGTATTGACCTCAATGAAGGCCGGTCCGTGGAGGACCTGCAGCGGCTTAGCCGCGGGATCCATGACGCGATCCTCGCCGAATATGGCATCCCGGAACGCGACTACTTCCATATCCTTACCGAACATCCGCGGGGGCAGATCGTCGCGCAGGATGCGGGCCTGGGCTTCGAGCGGGCCGGGGGAGTGGTGCTGATCCAGATCTTTACCCAGGGCGGACGCACCCAGGAGGCGAAGCAGCGCCTGTTCGCTGCGGTCGCCGATGAATTGTCGGCGGCTGGGGTTGCCGGGGAGGACGTTTTTATCGGCTATGTCGAAAACGGCGCGGGCGACTGGTCATTCGGCTTCGGCCGGGCGCAGTACATTACGGGGGAGTTGGCGGTCCCCAAAAAGTAGTTTCCTCCGCCCTTCTCCGAAGTTGCGGGAGGGCGAAAGTTTCGTTGTAAGTATGTCATTACAAACCTTTGACAGGACATTCATTCTAGGGCAAAGTAGTGCCTGTGGCCCGCACCACGGCCTGCCAGTCCAGGAACTCCTGCCGCTCAAAGGACCCGAGTTCCACACCAGAAAGGTCCACGATCACCGTGACCCACGAGCTTCTTACGATCGGGCGCATCAGCGTTGATATCTACCCGAACGACATCGGGGTTGGCCTGGAGGATGTCAATTCCTTCGGTAAATACCTGGGCGGTTCACCGTCGAACGTTGCCGTTGCCGCCGCCCGATACGGACGACGGACCGGAGTCATCACCCGCACGGGGGATGACCCGTTCGGCGAGTACCTGCACCGCGAGCTGCGCAAGTTCAACGTCGATGACACCTTCGTGTCCCCGGTGAAGGAGTATCCGACGGCGGTCACGTTCTGCGCGATCAAGCCGGCGACAGACGAGTTTCCGCTGTACTTCTACGGCCGGTTCCCCACCGCGCCGGACCTGCAGATCGAGGCTGGGGAACTTGACCTGGACGCCATCCGGGAAGCCGGGATCTTCTGGTCCACCGTGACCGGCCTGTGCCAGGAGCCGAGCCGCAGCGCCCACATCGCCGCCCATAAAGCCCGCCCCCGGACCGGCCTGAAAGAGGGCCAGTTCACCATCCTGGACCTGGACTACCGGCCCATGTTCTGGGCTTCGGAGGAGCAGGCCCGCGCCGAGGTCGCCAAGATCCTCCCCCAGGTCACCGTTGCCATCGGCAATGACAAGGAATGCGCCGTGGCCGTAGGTGAAGGCACCCCTGATGAGCAAGCAGACCGGCTCCTGGCAGCCGGCGTGGAAATCGCCGTCGTCAAACTCGGCCCTGAAGGTGTCATGGCAAAGACCCGTACAGAGCGTGTAGTTTCCGCCCCTGTTCCCGTGGAGACCCTCAACGGCCTGGGTGCCGGTGACTCCTTCGGCGGCGCCTTCTGCCACGGGCTGCTCTCCGGTTGGCCGCTTGCCCGTGTCCTGGACTACGCCAACGCCGCAGGCGCCATCGTCGCCTCCCGCCTCTCGTGCGCCGATGCCATGCCGACCCCGGACGAAGTTACCTCGCTGTTGGCCGAACGCGGCCGTCCGGTTCCCGGCACCGGGGCTGCCGGCTCCGAGGCCAATGCCCAGCTTGCCGTTGAAGGAGCAACGCTGTGACTCTCACCCCGATTGCCCCGAACAATTCCGTGGACGACGATCCGCGCCGCTACGAGCACCTGAGCACCATCCGGCTCGAAGACCCGGAAGCCGTGGCCCGCGCCGCCAAGTCCCGGCGCCGCCACCCCGGCCTCAAGGCGGGCCGGCAAAACTTCATCGTCGCCGCCGACCACCCCGCCCGCGGCGCCCTTGCCGTCGGCAGCGACCCGGTGGCGATGGCCGACCGGCGGCAGCTGCTGGACCGGTTGCAGATCGCGCTCGCCAACCCCGCCGTCGACGGAGTCCTGGCGTCCCCGGACATCATGGACGACCTTCTGCTGCTGGGCGCACTTGACGGCAAGCTCGTGTTTGGTTCGATGAACCGCGGCGGACTGTCCGGGCTGGTCAACGAGATCGACGACCGGTTCACCGGCCACACGGCCGCTGCGCTGGAAGCCCTCGGGGCTGATGGCGGCAAGATGCTCACCCGGATCTGCCTGGCCGACCGGGACACCGTTGCTACCTTGGAAGCCACCGCGAAGGCTATTGATTCGCTCGCGGAGCGGAAGCTGATCGCCATGGTGGAGCCGTTCCTGTCTATCCGCGAGAACGGCAAAGTCCGCAACGACTTGTCCACCAACGCGGTGATCAAGTCCATCGCTATCGCGGAGGGCCTGGGATCAACCAGCGCCTACACCTGGATGAAGCTTCCCGTGGTAGCCGAAATGGAACGCGTTATGGCCGCCACCACCATGCCCACCGTTCTGCTGGGCGGGGACCCCGACGGCAGCCAGGACGAAATCTTCGCCACCTGGCAGTCCGCCCTGGCGCTTCCCGGCGTCCAGGGCCTCACCGTGGGCCGGACCCTGCTTTACCCTGCCGACGGGGACGTCGCAGGCGCTGTCGCCAGCGCTGCCTCGCTCCTGCACCACACCACCGAAATCCCGGAGTAAGAATCATGGGCATAACAAAAGGAACGCGCAGAATGACGGTGGCCCAGGCCGTTGTCGAATACCTTTCCAAGCAGTACACCGTGGACTCGGTCAACGGCGTTGACTACCGTGAGCGGCTCATTCCGGGCACGTTCGGTATTTTTGGACACGGCAACGTCGCAGGCGTTGGCCAAGCGTTAAAGCAGTACCAGCAGCTGGATCCGGCCATCATGCCGTACTACCAGGGCCGGAACGAACAGGCCCAGGTCCACCAGGCCGTCGGCTACGCCCGGCACACCCGCCGCCGCCAGACCTACGCGATCAGCACCTCCATCGGCCCCGGCTCCTCGAACCTGCTCACCGGCGCCGCACTCGCCACCACCAACAGGCTTCCCGTGCTGCTGCTGCCCTCCGACACGTTCGCCACCCGCGCTGCGGACCCGGTGCTCCAGCAACTGGAACAGCCCTACGCCTACGACATCACCGTCAACGACGCGTTCCGGCCGCTTTCCAAGTTCTTCGACCGGGTCAACCGGCCCGAGCAGCTGTTCTCTGCCTTCCACCACGGGCTGCGCGTCCTCACCGACCCGGCAGAAACCGGTGCCGTCACCATCTCGCTGCCGCAGGACGTCCAGGCAGAGGCATTCGACGTTCCCGAGGAATTCCTGGCTGAACGGGACTGGCGGATCCGCCGGCCGGACGCGGACGACGACGACATCACCCGCGCCGCCGCTGCCATCCGTGCCGCCAAACGGCCGCTGATTATTGCCGGCGGCGGTGTCCTGTACGCCTACGCCAATGATGAACTGGCCAAATTCGCCGAGCTGACGGGCATCCCGGTGGGGAACACACAGGCCGGCGTCGGCGTCCTGCCCTGGGACCACCAGTTCTCCCTCGGAGCCATCGGCTCCACCGGCACGACGGCGGCTAACGCCATCGCAGCCGAGGCGGACCTGATCATCGGCATCGGCACCCGGTACGAGGACTTCACCACCGCGTCGCGGACCGCGTTCCAGAACCCGAACGTGAAGTTCATCAATATCAACGTGGCTGCGATCGATGCGTACAAGCACGGCACCACGCTCCCGATCGTGGCCGACGCCCGCAAGGCACTGGTGAAGCTCAACGCAGCGCTGGGCGGCTACCGTGTGGGTGCCGACCTGGAGCAGAAAATCGCTGCCGAGAAGGAGCGCTGGGACGCCACCGTGGATGCCGCTTTCGATACGCGCTACACGCCCCTGCCGGCGCAAAACGAAATCATCGGCGCCACCTCCCGGGCCATGGACGCCCGCGACGTGGTCATCTGCGCGGCCGGGTCCCTGCCCGGTGACCTGCACAAGATGTGGCGGGTCCGGAATCCGTTCGGCTACCACGTCGAATATGCCTACTCCTGCATGGGTTACGAAATCCCCGGTGGCCTCGGCGTGAAGCGCGCGGCACTGGCCGAAGCCGCCAGTACGACGGCGGACGGCGGCACTGACGGGACTGGCAGCACCGGGGTGCGGGACGTCGTCGTGATGGTAGGGGACGGCTCCTACCTGATGATGCACACCGAACTGGTCACCGCCGTCGCCGAGCGGATCAAGCTGATCGTGGTCCTGATCCAGAACCACGGCTACGCGTCCATCGGCTCGCTCTCCGAATCCCTCGGTTCGCAGCGGTTCGGTACGCAGTACCGGGCCCTGAACAAGGACCAGCACAGCTTCGACGACGGCGAGACCCTGCCGGTGGACCTGGCCCTGAACGCCGAGTCGCTGGGTGTAAGGGTCATCCGGATCGAACCGGGCGAGAAGGTCGTCGCTGAACTCGAGCAGGCCATCCGCGATGCGAAGGCTGCTCCGGAAGGAACAGGGCCCATCCTGATCCACGTCGAGTCCGATCCGCTCCTGGACGCACCGTCCTCCGAGTCCTGGTGGGACGTCCCCGTCTCCCAGGTCTCCGAACTGGAAACCACCCGGCAGGCCTTCCAGACGTACACCGACCACAAGAACCGCCAGCGCAAACTGCTCGGCTGACACCCCCTCCTGACCCACTCAAGGAAGAGTCCTTCATGACTGCCACGACCACTGAGACCACCGTCATCAACCACTTCATCAACGGCGCCGAAACCGCCGGCGGGGGTGACCGCACCACGCCGGTCTACAATCCGGCCACCGGTGCCGTGTCCGCCACCCTGCGCCTGGCCAACCGTGCCGACCTGGACGCCACCGTCGCCGCCGCCCGCAAAGCCGCCGACACCTGGGGCGACATTTCCCTGGCCAAGCGCACCGCGGTCCTGTTCAAGTTCCGCGAACTGGTCGCCGCCCACGTGGACGATCTTGCTGCCCTGATAACCGCCGAGCACGGCAAGGTCCTTTCCGATGCAAAGGGCGAAATCGGCCGCGGCCTGGAGGTCATCGAATATGCCTGCGGGATCCCCAGCCTGGTCAAGGGCGACTACTCGGACCAGGTCTCCACCGGCATCGACGTCTTCTCCTTCCGTGAGCCCCTCGGCGTGGTCGCCGGCATCACCCCGTTCAACTTCCCCGTGATGGTGCCGCTGTGGATGGCCCCGATGGCCATCGCCACCGGCAACGCGTTCATCCTCAAGCCCTCCGAACGCGACCCTTCCGCGTCCCTGCTGCTGGCCAAGCTCTGGAAGCAGGCCGGTCTGCCCGACGGCGTGTTCCAGGTCCTGCACGGCGACAAGGAAACCGTTGATGGCCTGCTGACCCACCCGGATGTGGATGGCATCTCCTTCGTTGGTTCCACGCCGATCGCCCAGTACGTCCACGAAACTGCCACCAAGCACGGCAAGCGCGTCCAGGCCCTGGGCGGGGCAAAGAACCACGCCATCGTGATGCCCGACGCCGACCTGGACAACGCAGCCGACCACTTGGCCGCCGCCGCTTTCGGCTCCGCCGGCGAACGCTGCATGGCCATCTCAGTCGCCGTCGCCGTCGGGGACGCCGCCGACCTCATCGTCAAGAAGGTCGAAGAACGGGCCCTCGCCGTCAAGGTCAACAACGGCACCGAGCCCGACGCCGAAATGGGCCCGGTCATCACCCCCGCCTCCAAGGATCGCATCGTCAGGATCGTCACCGAAGCTGAAGCCGCCGGGGCAGCGATGGTGGTGGACGGCCGCGACCTGGTAGTCCCCGGCCACGAGGACGGCTTCTGGGTGGGTCCCACCGTCATCGACCACGTGAAGACGGAAATGACCGCCTACACCGAGGAAATCTTCGGTCCGGTCCTCGTGGTGGTCCGCGTCGACACCCTCGAAGACGGCATTAAGCTCATCAACGCCAACCCGTACGGCAACGGCACCGCCATCTTCACCTCCTCGGGCGCAGCAGCCCGCACGTTCCAGCGCTCCGTCACTGTGGGCATGATCGGCATTAACGTGCCCCTGCCCGTTCCGGTGGCCTACCACTCCTTCGGCGGCTGGAAGGCGTCCCTCTTCGGCGACAAGCACATCTACGGTCCCGAAGGCGTAAGCTTCTACACCCGCGGCAAGGTCATCACGTCCCGCTGGCCCGAAACGCACCATGCCTCCGGCGCCTCCTACAACTTCCCCTCGAACTGATCCCTACCGCCACCCTCGAGGCAGACACAAGGATTGAGAAATGACTGAGAACAAACTGATTATTGGCACGGCGCCGGACTCCTGGGGCGTATGGTTCCCGGATGACCCCAAGCAGACCCCCTGGGAACGCTTCCTGGACGAAGTGGCCGAGTCCGGCTACAAGTGGATCGAACTGGGTCCCTACGGCTACTTGCCCACGGACCCTGCCCGCCTGGCGGAAGAGCTCAAGGCCCGCGATCTGCAGATCTCCGCCGGTACTGTATTCACGGCGTTCCACCGCGGCCTGGACCAGTGGGAAACCGCCTGGGAACCGGCCCGGAAGGTGGCCGAACTGACGGCAGCGATGGGCGGCGAGCACATTGTGGTGATTCCGGCCATGTGGCGCGACGACGTCACGGGCGAAGCCGTGGAAAGCGGCACCCTGAGCGAGAATGCCTGGAGCGACCTGTTCACCGGACACAACCGCCTGGGTAAGACCCTGCTGGAGGACTTCGGCCTGAAGCAGCAGTTCCACTCCCACGCCGACTCCCACGTGGGCGCGCAGGAGGACATTGAAACGCTGCTCGGCGCAACGGACCCGCAATACCTGAACCTGTGCCTGGACACCGGCCACGCTGAATACTGCGGCGCCTCAAGCCTGGAACTGATCAAGAACTACCCGGACCGGATCGGCTACCTGCACCTGAAGCAGATCAACCCGGAGATTCTGAAAAAGGTCAACGAGGAAAACATGACCTGGGCCGCCGCGAACCTGGCCGGCGTGATGACCGAACCCCCGAACGGGCTGCCGGACCTTCGCGCGGTCATCCAAGCCGTGGAAGCCCTCGACCGGCCCATCTTTGGCATCGTGGAGCAGGACATGTATCCCGTCGCCTTCGACGTGCCGATGCCCATCGCTAAGCGCACCCGCAACTACCTGCTGTCCTGCGGCTCCCGTACCGCCGTCAGCTAACCCCGCGACTTCGAGACTAAAAGGACGAAAACAATGAGTGAAAACCTTCGAGTCGCCGTCATCGGCGCAGGCCGCATGGGTGCCGACCACATCCAGCGCCTCCACAAGCGCATTCACGGAGCTGAAGTTGCCGCCGTCGTCGACGTTGACCTGGCCCGTGCGCAAGCTGCCATCGAAGGCATCCCGGGTGCCGTTGCCCTGGCCGATGCTGACGAGGCCCTGAACAACGGCGACGTCAACGCCGTCCTGATCGCCACCCCCGGTTTCCTGCACGAGGACATCCTGTTCAAGGCCATCGCCAAAGACATCCCGATCCTTTGCGAGAAGCCCCTCACCCCCGATGCCGAATCCTCCTGGAAGATCGTCCAGGCTGAGGTTGAGCTGGGCCATAAGCGCATCCAGGTCGGGTTCATGCGCCGCTTCGACGCCGAATACGCCTCGTTGGGCAAGATCATCCGTGACCACGAACTGGGCGAACTGCTGATGCTCCACCACCAGCACCGCAACCCGAGCACGCCTGAGGGTTTCACGAATGAGATGCTCATCAACGATTCCGTGGTCCATGAGTTCGACGCCATCCGCTTCTTCACCGGCGAGGAAATCACTTCCGTGCAGGTCCGGCTGGGCAAGGCCACGAAAAACGCACCCTCCGGCCAGCACGACCCCCAGCACGTCCTGCTGGAGACCGAGTCCGGTGTCCTGGCAGACGTCGAAATCTATGTCAACGCCAAATTCGGGTACGAGGTGGCCACCCAGGCCTCCTTCGAAGAGGGCATTATCAGCATCGGCGGTGACAAGGGACCCTACACCCGCAGCGCCGGCCGTTGGGGCGGCAACGTCACTCCAGGTTTCGAGGAGCGCTTCGGCGCCGCTTACGACGTCGAGATCCAGTCCTGGGTGGACGCGGCACTGAAGGGCGAGATCGGCGGCCCCTCCGCCTGGGACGGATACGCCACGGCAGCCTGCTGCGAAGCCGGCGTCGAAGCCCAGAAGAACGGCGAAAAGGTGGCGGTCAAGCTCGCGGCAAAGCCCGACCTCTACAACTAGCCCCTAGGAGTTTTTGTCCACATATGCAGACTTTCAGGCCCATTAGCCCTGCATATCTGGACAAAAACTTCCATCCGTGACTGATCCACAATGGAGTGTTTTACGTGAAAATCGCGCTTGACCCCACACCGTTCCACCACTCGCACAGCCTGCTCGAGTTCCCCAGGGTGGTTGCGGACCTCGGTTACAAGTACATGCAGATGACCCCGCACGCAGACCTCATCCCCTTCTACAACCACCCCAAAGCGGATGATGAGCTGGTAGGCCACCTGAACAAGGCTTGCCGGGATGCGGGCATCGAAATTGCATCCGTCCTGCCGGTGCTGCGCTGGTCCGGCCCGGACGAGGACGCCCGCGAGGCAGCGGTCCGTTACTGGAAGCGTGCCATCCAGATCACCGTGGACCTCGGCGTCAGCACCATGAACACCGAGTTCAGCGGCCGGCCGGAAAAAGCGGAGGAGTCCGAGCGCGCGTTCTACCGTTCCATGGAGGAACTGCTGCCGATCATTGAACGGGAAGGCATCGACCTCCTGATAGACCCCCACCCTGACGACTTTGTCGAGGAAGGCCTCGCCGCCATCCGCGTGATCCGCGGGCTCAACTCGAAGAATGTTGGCTTGGTCTACGTGGCATCGCACAGCTTCCACATGAAGGACTCGCCGCTGGAGATCATGCGGGCGGCGGGGGACAAGCTGCGCCTGGTCCACGTGGCGGACACCATGAACCATCACGCCTCGCACGGACTGCGCTACATCACCAACCCGCCGGGCAACCCGGTCCGCGTCCACCAGCACCTGAAAATCGGCGCCGGCGACGTGAACTGGGACGAGTTCTTCGGCGGTCTTAAGGAGATCGGCTTCCTGGACCGGGACAACACCGTAATGGTCTCCAGCGTCTTCGCCGAGGATGAGAATGCCGAGGAGGTCTCCCGGTACCAGTTGGAGACCATGAAACAGTACGTCCAGAAGGTCAGCGTATGAGTAGCCCTGCTCCAGCTTCCACCAACGTCGAAGCTCCTGGAGACCACAAGAAGGCGCTTCGGACAGTCACCATCATCTCCACGTTCGGCGGGCTGCTCTTCGGTTACGACACCGGCGTGATCAACGGTGCGCTGCCGTATATGCAGGAAGACCTGGGCCTCACGCCGCTGACCGAAGGCCTGGTCACTTCTTCCCTGCTGTTCGGCGCCGCTTTCGGCGCCTTGTTCGGGGGACGCCTGGCGGACCGGAACGGGCGCCGGAAGATGATCATGGTCTTGGCGGTCATCTTCCTCGTCGGCACCCTGGCCTGTACTTTCGCGTCAAGCACCGAAGTGATGATCGCGGCCCGGTTCGTGCTGGGCCTGGCCGTGGGCGGCGCGTCCGTGACCGTCCCCGTGTACCTGGCCGAAGTCTCGCCCAGCGCGCGGCGCGGGCGGATCGTCACGCAAAACGAACTGATGATCGTCACAGGGCAATTGCTGGCCTTTATCTTCAATGCCTACCTTGGCAACACCTTTGGCGAAGCCGGCGGCATCTGGCGGTGGATGCTGGTGATCGCCACCCTCCCCGCCATCGCACTATGGATCGGGATGAACTTTATGCCCGAAAGCCCGCGGTGGCTCGCCTCGATGGGCAGTTTCGGCGAGACACTCAGTGTTCTCCAGCGCATCCGGTCCCAGGCTGATGCCCGGGCCGAATTCGAAGAAGTCAAGGCCATGGCTGTGGAGGACTACAAGTCCAAGATGGGCTCGTGGAAGGACCTGAGCATCCCGTGGCTCCGCAGGATTTTCGTGGTGGGCCTGGGCCTGGCGGTGATCCAACAGATCACCGGCGTGAACTCCATCATGTACTACGGCACCCAGATCCTGTCCCAGTCCGGCTTTGGCCGGGAGGCGGCCCTGACCGCCAACATTGCCAATGGAGTGATCTCGGTGCTCGCCACGTTTGTGGGTATCTGGCTGCTGGGCAAGGTGGGTCGCCGCAGGATGCTGATCACCGGACAGGTAGGCACGACGTCGGCCCTGCTGCTGATTGGGCTCTTCTCGCTGATCCTGCCGGAAGGCTCCGTCCGGGGTTTCGTTATCCTGTCGCTGACCGTCACGTTCCTGGCGTTCCAGCAGGGGGCCATCTCGCCGGTGACCTGGCTGATGCTCTCCGAGATCTTTCCCTTGAAGATCCGAGGCCTGGGCATGGGCGCTTCCGCCTTCCTGCTCTGGATCGTCAATTTCCTGATCGGGTTCGGCTTCCCTCAGCTCCTGGCCGCCATCGGCATCTCCAATACGTTCTTCGTGTTTGCGGTGCTGGGGGTGGGCGCCATCGCGTTTGCCGCGAAATACGTGCCGGAAACCAGGGACAAGAGCCTCGAAGACCTGGAGCACTACTTTAAGAACGTGGCGGCCGGGAAAGCATAGTCTGCCCGTGGGGCCGGCCGGTTGGCCCCGCTTCGGCCAGCACTAATCCATGGATGATGCCCCGTTGAGCTGGTCTCAACGGGGCATTTTCCATGTCCGGGGCACAGTGGAAGCACCGCCGTTCCTCCGATTTGTGCGGCCCGCGAAGCGCAGGACCAATACTCGGCTACGTAAGAACATGCTAATGACAGGACAAAGTATTGACTTTTGTGAGTCGGGTCACCATGATCTAGGAGAAGGCATTCGGCAGCGCGTAACGAAGCGCGCGGAACAGCCCGAAAATCAAAGGAGATTTATCGTGAAGAAGTTTTCCTGGCGGAAGGCGGCGCTCGTAGCAGCCGTTGTCCCCATGATGGCCTTGAGCGCCTGCTCCAGCACAGGCGGCAAGACCGAGCAGGGCGGTACTTCCGGCGGGGGGCAGGTCGCAACCACTGCACGAATGAAGATCGCGCTTGTCACCCACGCGGCTCCGGGCGATACGTTCTGGGACATCCTGCGCAAGGGTGCCGAGGAAGCAGCAGCAAAAGACAATGTGGAGCTGCTCTACACCTCGGACCCGGAAGGCGGACGCCAGTCGCAGCTGATCCAGCAAGCCATTGACCAGAAGGTTGACGGGATTGCGGTGACCCTCGCCAAGCCCGACGCGCTCAAGGACGTGCTGAAGAAGGCGACGGAAGCGGGAATCCCCGTGGTGAGCCTCAACTCAGGCGCCGACGTCTGGCAGGGCCTGGGTGCGTTCACCCACTTCGGTTCAGACGAGAACCTGGCGGGTGCGGCCGTCGGCGAGAAGCTGACGTCCATGGGCGTAAAGCGCCCCATCTGCGTCATCATGGAGCAGGGAAACGTTGCCCTTGACTCCCGCTGTGCAGGCGTCAAGTCCAAGATTCCCGCGACGGAGAACCTGTTCGTGCAGGGCACGGACATGACGCAGGTTTCCTCGACTGTCACCGCCAAGCTGCAGGCCACGCCCGAAGCCGACGCCATCATCGGGCTGGGGGCACCGTTCACCCTCACCATCAACAAAGCGGTGCAGTCCCTGAACCTGCAGGACAAGGTCAAAGTGGCCTCATTCGACATGAACGGTGAACTGGCCCAGGCGATCATCGACGGCAAGGTGGCCTTCACCGTGGACCAGCAGCCGTGGCTGCAGGGCTATGGCGCAATCGACGCCCTCTGGCAGGCCAAACGCGCAGGCATCCACGTCGGCGGCGGGCAGCCCGTGCTGACCGGCCCCTCGATCGTCGACAAGGCTGCCGCTCCCGATGTCCTTAAGTTCGCCCAGGAAGGCGTCCGCTAAGGACGCCGCTGCAGGTTTACGGGGCCCCGGCCCCGTAAACCTGCACCAAGCAGGAGAATCTCACATGACTCAAGTAGCGGTACAACTCAAGCCGGTGGACGAACGAATCGCCCGGCAGAACCCTTTCCAGAAACTTCTCGGCAGGCCGGAGGTAGGTGCCCTGGTGGGCGCCATTGTCCTCTTTATCTTCTTCGCCTCCGTATCCCAGACGTTTATCCAGCCGGCCTCCTTCGCCACCGTTCTGTACGGCAGCTCGACCATCGGAATCATGGCCGTAGGGGTGTCGCTGCTGATGATCGGCGGCGAGTTCGATCTCTCCACCGGTGTTGCCGTCATCAGTTCGGCACTGACTGCCTCCATGTTCAGCTGGTACTTCAGCATGAACGTGTGGGTAGGCGTGGTGCTTGCCCTGCTGGTATCGCTCGGCATCGGATTCATCAACGGCTGGATCCTGATGAAGACCAAGTTGCCCAGCTTCATCGTGACGCTGGCGACCTTCCTGATGCTGACAGGCCTGAACCTGGGCCTGACCCGCATGATCGGCGGCGGTGTCTCTTCGCCGTCAATTTCGAACATGGACGGGTACAAGTCGGCCCAGGCAGTCTTTTCCTCCTCCGTCACCATCGGCGGCGTGGCGGTAAACAACACCGTCTTCATCTGGATCGCACTGGTGGCCGTGGCCTCGTGGGTCCTGCTGCGGACCAAAGTGGGCAACTGGATCTTCGCCGTGGGTGGTGACGCCAATGCGGCCCGCGCTGTGGGCGTTCCCGTCAAGGCAACCAAGATCGGACTCTTTATGGCCGTTGGCTTCTGCGGCTGGGTGCTGGGCATGCACAACCTGTTCGCTTTCGACGCGGTCCAGTCCGGCGAAGGCGTGGGCAATGAATTCCTCTACATCATCGCCGCCGTCATCGGAGGATGCCTCCTGACCGGCGGCTACGGATCGGCCGTTGGCGGAGCAATTGGCGCGTTCATTTTCGGCATGGCCAATAAGGGCATTGTGTACGCACAGTGGAACCCGGACTGGTTCAAGTTCTTCCTTGGCCTCATGCTGCTGCTGGCCACCATCGTTAACCTCATCGTCAAGCGCCGTGCGGAACTGAAGTAAGGGCGGGAAATGAACAGCGAAGCGATCGACCAACAAACCCTGCTCAAGAATGAAAAGGACCCGCTGACGCACACACCTGTGCACCTGCTCTCCCTCGAAGGAGTGGGCAAGCACTATGGAAACATCGTGGCGCTGCGGGATGTCACCATGGCAGTGGACAACGGACGCGTCACCTGCGTCCTCGGCGACAACGGGGCAGGCAAGTCCACCCTGATCAAGATCATCGCCGGCCTCCACCAGCACGACGAAGGCACGCTGAACATCATGGGCGAGGAACGGAAATTCAATTCCCCCCGCGACGCCCTCGACGCCGGAATCGCCACCGTTTTCCAGGACCTGGCGGTGGTCCCGCTGATGCCCATCTGGCGGAACTTCTTCCTCGGTTCCGAGCTCACCAGCGGCTTCGGTCCCTTCAAGAGCATGGATGTCCAGAAGATGAAGGACATCACCAAAAAAGAACTGGCCGAAATGGGGATCGACCTTCGGGACGTGGAGCAGCCCATCGGCCAGCTCTCGGGCGGCGAACGCCAGTGCGTCGCCATCGCAAGGGCCGTGTACTTCGGCGCCAAGGTCCTCATTCTGGACGAGCCGACGGCGGCCCTCGGCGTCAAGCAGTCAGGTGTGGTGTTGCGCTACATCCTGCAGGCCAGGGACCGCGGGCTCGGAGTCATCTTCATCACCCACAACCCGCACCACGCGTTCCCTGTCGGGGACAGATTCCTCCTCCTCAAGCGCGGCAAGTCCATCGGCTACTACGACAAAAAGGACATTTCCCTGGACGAGCTCACGGCACAGATGGCCGGCGGTGCCGAGCTGGCTGAACTGGCCCACGAGCTGGAGCAGCTCGGCGGACACAGCGATGTGGTCAAGGAGGTTCAGGCCGAGGTGGCCGATGTTGCCTACAGCGCAGAAACGCCAGGGAGCAGCAGCCCGCGGCACGTGTAGCAGTGCGGTGCAGCAGGACCGGGACGGGCCCGCCCGAAAGACGGGCCGGCCCGGCCGCCTGCCGCGGCGAAACAGACGAACAGCAGACGGGAAGACAGCATGCCGATCCGGGTTGGCGTTATCGGCGCCGGTGTTATGGGCGCAGACCACATCAGGAACCTCTCCACCACTATCAGCGGGGCTGAAGTCACCTTCGTGGCAGACCTCGATGGCGACCGCGCCGCTGCGGCAGCGCCACCATCGGCCCGCACCACCACGGACCCTTCGGAACTGATCAACTCCAGTCAGGTTGACGCCGTCGTTGTTGCCTCGCACGACTCCACCCACGCCGGCCTGGTGCTGGAGTGCTTCGAAGCAATGACGCCGGTGCTGTGCGAAAAGCCGCTGGCGCCTACCCTGCTTGAAAGCCGTGAGGTGGTGGCAGCCGACGCCGACATCGTCGCGGCAACCGGGGCGTCGTTGCTGTCGCTGGGCTTCATGCGGCGCTTTGACCCTGGCTATGCCGCCCTCCGGGGTGCAGTCCAGGACCGCGTCCAGGGCGAGCCGCTGATGGTCCACTGCACCAGCCGTAATGCCACCTCAGGCCCGGGGGCAACCGCGGAATCCGCCGTCACCAACTCCGCTATCCATGAACTGGACATCATTCCGTGGTTGCTCGGTTCGCCCATTACGGAAGTCTCCTGGCAGGCAGGCAGGACCACGCGCCACGCTGAAGGCGGACTCCAGGACCCCGCGTTGATGCTGCTCCGCACCGCCAACGGAACCCTGGCCACGCTGGAACTCTTCCTGAACGCGCAGTATGGCTACACGACCCGCTGCGAAGTTGTTTCCGAACGCGGGGTCACCGGGCTCAGGGACCCTGCCCTTTTGGGCATGGAACAAGACGGCACCCAGCGCACCGCCGTGCCCGCGGACTGGCGCCCCCGCTTCGCTGATGCGTACAGGCTGCAGCTGCAGGCCTGGATCACGGCACTCCGCCACGGCGACCAGCCACCCCTGGCCGGTGCGATGGACGGTCTGCACGCATCGCTGGCGGCACACGCGATGATCCAGGCCATGCACAGCGATGGTGCCTTCACCAAGGTCAACTACTCGTGAGCAGCCTGAAACTGCCGGCATCCAGGATCCCTGATTCGAGCGATGCCCCGGTGCTGCGCTGGGGAATCCTGGGGCCAGGCTGGATCGCGCAACGCTTCACTGAATCAGTCCAGGCCCACACCGGCCAGGTAATCGCCGCCGTCGGGTCCCGTTCATTCGATCGTTCCAAGGCGTTCGCCGAGTCCTTTGGCATCCCCGCAGCGTTCGGCAGCTATGAGGAACTGGTGGCCGATCCGGGCATCGATATCGTCTACGTATGTACGCCGCACACCGCCCACCATGCGGCGGCGGTCCTGGCCCTCGACGCCGGCAAGCATGTGCTGATCGAGAAGCCCCTCGCGCTTAACGCGGAACAGGCGCGTGACATTGCCAGGCGCGCCCAAGCTGCGGGAGTTTTCGCCGCCGAGGCCATGTGGAGCTTCTTCCTGCCAAAGTTCGATGTGATCCGGCAGGTCCTGGATGCCGGAACCCTGGGCACGATTACCACGGTGGTTGCGGAATACGGTGAACACTTTGCGCCCGGCCACCGCATCTTCGATCCGGCCCTCGCTGGTGGCCCGTTACTGGACCTGGGCACCTACCCGCTTGCCCTGGTCACCGAGGTCCTGGGCCGGCCCCAGCGGCTGCACGCGATGGGCCAGCCCCACCCCTCCGGTGTCAACGCCCAGCTTTCCGCAGTGATGCAGTTCGAGGGCGGTGCCCAGGCCGTGGTCAACACCCATGTCCACAACTTCACACCCACCTGCGCAGTGATCGCCGGCGCCGAGGCGACCCTTACCGTGGACGGTCCCTTCACTATGCCGGGAGGCTTCGAGCTTCGGTTCCCCCGTGGAGAACGGCTGCGCTATGAGGAACCGCCGGGAGGCCATTTCGAAGGCCTGCATTATGAAGCAGCTGCTGTTGCCCGCTCCATCGCGGCTGGCGAGACAGAAAGCCCTCAGCGTCTGCTCGCTTCCTCCATCCAGACCCTGGAAGTAGCCGACGAAATCCGACGCCAGCTTTCCATCGAGTTTCCGGGCGAAGGCAGCCGGCCCGCCTGAATCCACTTTTGTTCCGACTATTGAAAGGACGGCCACATGGCCTACATCACCCAAGATCCAACACCAGGTCCCGCGCCGGTGCGGATCGGTCTCATCGGCTCCGGCTGGATGGGAGCCTTCCATGCTGACAGCATCGCCCGGCGGGTCCCCGGCGCATCCCTGGCGGCCATCGCAGACCCCAACGTTGAATCCGCCCAAACCCTGGCCGGGAAACTGGGTGCTGCGAAGGTGACGGCCAGCGCTGAGGATATCCTCGCAGACCGGGAAATCGACGCCGTCATCATCGCCAGCCCGGCCCGCTTCCATGCGTCGCTGATCGCGCAGGCCGCGGCCGCCGGCAAGCACGTCTTCTGTGAGAAGCCGGCCGCGCAGGGGCTGGAGGAACTCGGCGCCGCGCTCACCGCCGTAGAGCAAGCGGGCGTGCACTTCCAGATAGGCTTCAACCGCCGGTATGCCGAAGACTTCCAGGCAGCCAAGAGGGACCTGGCCGCCGGTGTTGCCGGAACGCCGCAGCTCCTGCGCTCGCTGACGCGCGATCCCGGGACGGGAAGCATCCCCAACGCCGCCAGGGTGCCAGCCTGGACCATCTTCCTGGAAACCCTCATCCATGACTTCGACACCCTCAACTGGTTCAATGAGGGGGCCGAGCCCGTCGAGGTGTACGCCGTGGCGGATGCGCTGGTGGAACCCTCCCTGCGCGAACAGGGATTCCTCGATACAGCGGTAGTGACCATCAGGTACAGCAACGGTGCCATCGCGGTGGCGGAAGCGAACTTCAGCGCCCTGTACGGGTACGACGTCCGCGGCGAAGTCTTTGGTTCCAAAGGTATGGTCCAGGCCGGCCGTTCCACGGAAACTGCGGCCCGCCGCTACACGGCGGAGGGGCTCGCCGCGGACACCCCGCGGCTCAATGTCGAGCTGTTCAGCCAGGCCTACACGGACGAACTCGCCGACTTCGCCGCGGCCGTGCGGGCAAAGCGCGACGGCGGCCTCCCGCCGTCGTCCGCTTTCACCTTGACGCCCGTGGGCGCCCACGCCCGACGCGCCCTGGCCATGGCCCTGGCCTGCATCGAATCGGTCAAAAGCGGCGCTCCTGTAGCGGTAACAGAGAAGGCAGGCGTCTGATGCGGCTGGCCGTCTGCGCGGAGATGGTCTTTACGGACCTTCCGTTTGTGGAACGGGTACGCCGGATCAGCGAGGCGGGATTCGACGTGGAACTGTGGGATGCCCGGGACAAAGACATCCAGGCACTGAAGGCAACGGGAGCAGTTTTCTCATCCATGACCGGCTATTCGTCCGGCAGCCTCGTGGATGCGGATACGGCCGATGACGTGGTCCGGACGGCTGAAGCGCTGATCCCCACAGCACTGGAGCTGGGCGTGAGCCGGATGGTGGTGCATCCGGCGGAACTGGTCCAAGGCCATGCCGCACGCCCCGTTTACCGTTCCTCAGGCCGCATGTGGGCGACAGGCGCGCGGACCCTGGAAAAGCTCGGGAGGTTGGGCGGGAAGCATGGCGTGACGTTCTGCCTGGAGAACCTGAACACCGTCCTCGACCACCCCGGCATCCCTTTGGCCCGCGCGAAGGACACGCTCATGCTCGTGGAAGCGGCAGGCCATCCGAACGCCAAACTGATGCTGGATCTCTACCATGCACAGCTGGGGGAGGGGAACCTTATTGAACTTGTGAGGGCGGCCCTGCCGTACATCGGTGAAATCCAGGTGGCAGACGTTCCCGGACGCTGCGAGCCGGGTACGGGGGAAATCAATTACGCGGCTGTTGCCCTGGCTCTTGCTGACGCCGGATATGAGGGCACAGTGGGCCTGGAGGCGTGGGCCAAGGACGACAGCGATGCGGCACTCGAGGCCTTCCGTTCCGCATTTACCGTCTATGCAGGGGAAAAACGATGAAAGATGTGACGCTTGGCCTGGTGGGCGTAGGCAGGATCGGCGTGATGCACGCCAATAACATTGCGGCCCTCAATGGCGTGTTGAACCCGAAGCACATCAACGTCCGGCTCCAGCTCACGGATGTGGCCGAAGAGCATGCCCGGAACGTGGCCGCCGGCCTCGGTTCCGGGTACCAGCCGTCCGTTGACGCGCTCCTGGCCTCCGGAATCGACGGCCTGGTGGTAGCCACGGGGACTGCCACCCATCCGGAACTGATCAGGGTGGGGGTGGACGCGGGCATCCCGGTCTTCTGCGAAAAGCCGGTGGCCTTGAATGTTGCAGACGCCCTTCCCGTCCTGGACTACATCAGGGACAAGAACGGCGTGGTCCAGATCGGCCACCAGCGCCGCTTTGATGCCGGGTACCTGGAAGCCAGGAGGGCTTACCAGGCCGGCGAGTTGGGATGGATCCACTCCCTGCGTGCGGTCACCTGCGACATGGCCCCGCCGCCCGTGGAATTCCTGGCAACCTCCGGCGGGCTCTTCCGCGATTGCTCGGTCCACGACTTTGACATCCTGCGCTGGCTGACCGGCCGTGAAATCGTGGAAGTCTATGCCAGGGGATCCAACAACGGGGACCCGGCGATCGGCGCTGCGGGGGATGTGGACACCGCGCTGGCGCTGGTGACGTTCGACGACGGCACAGTCGGAACAGTCTCGGCGACGCGGTACAACGGGGCCGGCCACGATGTGCGGCTGGAAATCCAGGGTTCCCGCCGGTCGCTCATGGTGGGCCTTGACGAAAAGACCGCCATGGCATCGGCGGAGCCGGCGGTCGTTTTTCCCCCGGGTGAGGCGCACAGGACGTTTGCCGAGCGTTTCGACCAGGCATACCGTTCCGAGATGGCCGCTTTTGTTGAGCTTGTCCTGGGCCAGCGGGATAACCCGTGCACGCCCGAGGACGCCGTGGCCGCGTCCCGGGTGGCCGACGCCGCCCAGGAGTCCCTGGCCAGCGGCCTTCCGGTTCGGGTGGCAGGAGCTGTGGCCAGCCCGGTGTCTTAGGCCACAGCGGGTCAGGACACTGCATGCAGCCTGGGGAGCGCGTCCACCAGGGGAGCCAGTTCCGGAATGTCGCGCGCCTCTCCCAACGCACGTTCGAGGGTGGCGTTGTGCACCGGCCTGGCTTCCTCCAGGAGGCTGAGGCCGGCAGGTGTCAGCTCGGTGTAGATGCCGCGCCGGTCATCTGCGCACAGGATCCTGGTCAGGAGGCCGCGGTCCTCCAGCCGGTTCACCAGGCGCGTGGTGGCGCTGGGGCTCAGGGCGGAAGCGCGGGCGAGTTGCTGCATCCGCATGTGCCACCCGTCCTGGCGGCTGAGGGCGTCCAGGACGGTGTACTCCACGACCGACAGCTTTGATTCCGCCTGGAGCGCACGCTCCAGCTCGGTTTCGATCAGCCCGTGGAGGGCGGCCAAGGTGCGCCAACCCTGCGCGCGGACCTCGACGGCGTCGTCCTTGATGCCCATACATTGCTCCTTGAAAGGGGACAGCCGGGCCGCCGCGGGGGACGGCAGCCACCTGCCCGAGAGTGCACACAAATAGTTGCTTGCGCGGGATATTTGCATGTGCAACAATAAATACCGCGCCTGCAACTATTTTAGGCCTCCAACGCACCCCACACAACCCAAAGGAGCACCGGCATGCCTGTCGGACTGATAGCCCTCGCCCTTGGCGGATTTGGCATCGGACTCACTGAATTCGTGATTATGGGCCTCCTGCCCGAAGTGGCTGCCGACTTCCAGGTCACCGAGGCGCAGGCGGGCTGGTTCATCTCCGGCTACGCCCTGGCTGTAGTGGCCGGCGCCCTCGGGCTCACGGCAGCTGTCACCCGGCTTGACCGCAAGCCCGTGCTGGCCGCGCTGCTTGTCCTGTTTATTGCCGGTAACCTGCTCTCCGCCACGGCGGCCGGCTACTGGCCCATGATGGCCGGCCGCGTTATCGCCGCGCTCGCGCACGGAGCGTTCTTCGGCATCGGCTCCGTCGTCGCCGCCGGAATGGTGCCGGCCAACAAAAAAGCAGGAGCCATCGCACTGATGTTCACCGGCCTCACAGCAGCGAACGTCCTGGGCGTTCCGTTCGGCACCCTTCTGGGCCAGGCCGCCGGTTGGCGGGCCACCTTCTGGGCCATTACGGTCATCGGCGTGGCCGCGCTCGCCGGGATCCTGGCACTCGTCCCCAGGGCCGCCGGCGGGAAAGCCGAGGCCGGGGGACTGCGCCGCGAACTCCGGGCCTTCCGCTCGGGCCAGGTATGGCTCTCCATTGCGGTCACCATCCTGGGATTCGGTGGAATGTTCGGCGCCTTCACCTACATCGCCTACACCCTGACCGAGGTCACCGGCTTCGCCGCCACCACCGTGCCATGGCTGCTGATCGTCTTCGGTGTGGGTCTCTTCGCGGGCAACACCCTTGGCGGAAAGGCCGCCGACCGGAACATCGACCGCACCCTGCTGGTGGTCCTTGCCGTCCTGTCCGCTGTGCTCGTGCTCTTTGCCCTCACCGCCACTAGCCAGGTGCTCACGGTGGCATCCCTGGTGCTGATGGGCGGCTTCGGCTTCGCCACTGTTCCCGGCCTGCAAATGCGGGTGATGACCTACGCGAGCAGCGCCCCCACCCTGGCCTCCGGCGCCAACATCGGTGCGTTCAACGTGGGCAATGCCCTGGGCGCATGGCTCGGCGGCGTCACCATCACCGCTGGCCTCGGCTACACGTCACCCATGTGGGCCGGCGCCGGTATCACGCTGCTTGGCCTGGCCGTGATGGCGTTCGCCGCCGCTGCTGCCAGGCGCAATCACGTCCGGCTGACCCCGGCGGCCGAGGCGTCGCCGGAACCCAAGGGCGCCCTGAAAGTGTGAGTTTTTGTCCAGATATGCAGGGCTGTAACCAGCGGAAGCCTGCATATCTGGACAAAAACTCCTCGTTAGGCCCCGAACGGCAGCCGGGGGTCGATGTCCTGGCCATCCCAGCTTTGGCGGACCCAACCGTGGTGGGGGTCGTCGCTGATGAGCCATTCGCGCACCGGACCCGGGCCGGCCATGACGTTCAGGTAGTACAGATCGTAGCCGGGCGCCGCCATGGCGGGGCCGTGCCAGCCGTACGGTACAAGGACAACGTCGCCCGTGCGGACCTCGGCCGAGACATCGATGGGACGCTCGTCGGAGGCGTAGACGCGCTGGTAGCCGATGGCGTCGGCGTCGGCGGGCGCGGCCGAACCGGCCGCCACCTGCGTCTCGAAGTAGTAGATCTCCTCGAGATGGGTTTCGCTGTCCTTCTCCTCGTCATGCTTGTGCGGGGGATAGGAGGACCAGTTGCCGGCCGGGGTCAGGACTTCGCAGACGATGAACCGGTCGGCCTCCAGTGCGACCGGCGTGCCGAAGTTATGAACCTGCCGGGAGCAGTTGCCCGCTCCGCGCAGCTCCACCGGGGTTTCGGCCGCCGTCACCAGCCGGGTGGGGTGGGAGGCGTGGGCCGGGGCGGTGGCAACCGCCACCCGGCCGCCGTCAGCCGAGCTGATGGTGACCGCCCGCCCGGTGCCGGAGTAGAGAACGTCGCTGGGCCCGTGAAACACGGACGCCCTGCCCTCCAGGAAGTATTTTTCACCGTCTACCGTGACTGTGAAGGCTCCGTTGAGCGGCACCACGATGCGTTCCTCATCCGCGGCGGGAAGTTCGACGGCGGCCCCGGCGGTGAGGGTGGCGACCTTCAGTCCGGTATGCGCCCAGCCGTCGACCGTAAGGGTGGAGTCCGACGTTCCGATCGAGACGTCCCACTTGCCGTCGGCGGCGGCGCCCAGGGGGTAGACCCAGTTGGTCATGGAGTTGGCTCCTTGGATTATCGCTGTACGAGAGTCATTTCAAAACTGTAGGAATCGGCGCGGTACACGTGGTGGCCTGTCTCCACGCGGCGGCCGGTGTCATCCGTGGCGGTACGCTCCATCGTGACCAGGGCCGACCCTTCGCCGGTCTCCAGCATGGACGCCTGGTACTCATTGGCCGTCATGGCGCCGATCCGCTGGTTGGCGAGCCGGAAATTGACGCCGCCCCGGCGGAGGATCGCGTAGAGGCCTTCGGCGGTGAGCGTGGCCTCGTCCATTTCCGCAATATCGTCGCGCACCCAGTTCTCCATCAGGGCGAGCGGTTTGCCCCCCACTTTCCGAAGCCTGGTGAAGTGGTACACCTTCGAGCCTGCGGGGAGCTGGAGCGTGGCAAGGATGGCGTCGTCGGCTTCGATATGGGAGAAGCTCAGGACTTCCGTGGTGGGTTTCTTGCCGTTGTTGGTGAGGTCGTCATAGAGGCTGGAAAGCTCCAGGGGACGCCGCACCTGGCTGGACACCACCTGGGTTCCCACCCCGCGTTTGCGCACCAGCAGGCCGGACCGAACCAGCTCGTCCATAGCCTTACGCATGGTGGGGCGGGACAGGTTCAGCTGGGCTGCGAGGTCAATCTCGTTGTCCAGCCGGCTTCCAGGTTCCAGGACTCCGCTGTAAATGGCGGCCTCGATGCCCTGCACCACTTGGTGGTAAAGGGGGACGGGGGAGGAGCGATCGATGCTGAGACCCAGGTTGTTCGCCACGTTACGTTCCTGCTCCTTGATTCAGTCCCGGCCCGATCGGGGCCCGCGGAGGCTGCTGCTTTGCCACTATATGTTCGCTTGATAGGACATAGTTTCTTCATCGATCGTAGCAGGCCCGCCTTTGTTATCAAGTGCATTCCGGAAACCAAGGGCCGCTCGCTCGAACAGCCCGAGGGCGCATTTCCGTGGAAGCGCCGAGCCGGCCCGTTGCGTGTAGCGGTGCCCTACGCTGGGTGGATGAGCACCATCAAGGGGCGGCCATGAATCTCTCCGGAAATCTCGGGCCCAGCCCCCGCACCTTGGACGTGGAAGACCTGGCCAGCTTCGACCGGCTGGTCAGCGCCGGAGCCGGGGAGATGGATGGCTGGCACGCCCAGTCCCTTGATCTCCGCGGACGCTCGGACGCCTTGAACCGGATCCGCGTTGAGGGTGCCATCTTCCTGGGCTGCCTGTTTGACGAGGGCATGGAGGACGCGCTCCGGCGCCGGGGCGCCCTGATCTTCCCCCGCCTGGAGGGCGTACCCTTCAACCCCTACCGGGCCGGCCTGTACTCGCCTCAGGAGCTGTACGCCGGCCTCGCCGATTCCCCGTACGAGGAACTGCCCGACGCCCGGATCTACCAGTGGAGCATCCAGCCCGGGCTGCGGCACCGGCTCGATGCCACCCTCGCCTCGGCCCTGCACGACCACGCCATTGGTGATGCCCTGGACGAGCTGCACCGCTCGAATGCATGGGCTGGCCGGAAAATGGTGGGCGTCATGGGCGGACACGCCGCCCAGCGGGGCAGCGCCGATTACGCCCAGGCGGCACTGCTGGGGCGGTTGTTGGCGCGGGACGGCCACGTGGTGGCTACGGGCGGCGGGCCGGGTGCCATGGAGGCCGCCAACCTCGGCGCCTACCTCAGCCAGGCCGACGACGGCGCGTTGCCGGGTGCGCTGCAGACCCTTGCCTCCGTCCCCGGTTTCCGTCCCTCGGTGTCCGCGTGGGCACGCGCGGCGGCTGCCGTCGTCGAGCGTTATCCAGGCGGTACCGCATCGCTGGGCATCCCCACCTGGTTCTACGGCCACGAACCGCCCAACTACTTCGCCACGCACATCGCCAAGTACTTCGCCAACGCCGTCCGCGAGGCCATCCTGCTGGAGCTCTGCCACGGCGGCATCGTGTTCCTGCCCGGCGCCGCGGGAACCGTCCAGGAGATCTTCCAGGATGCCTGCGAGAACTATTACGCCGCGGACGCGAAAATTACTCCGATGGTGCTGGTGGGCAAACATCACTGGGAGCACCAGTACCCGGCCTGGCCCATGCTCCGCAGCCTGGCGGCGGGACGGTCCATGCAAGACCGGATCTTCCTGGTTGACTCAGTGGAGGACGCCGCGGCAGTCCTGCACGGCTGACGGGCACGGAGCGGGTTACAGGTCCTTCCGGCACTGCGCCTTGCTCAACTCGTACAGGCCGTTGAGGTCCCCGGCGGAGAGTCCCTGGGGAGTGCCGATCTCCGGATACATCAGCTGGGTGGGATCCTCAACGTGGTCCAGGCCCATGACGTGGCTGAGTTCGTGCAGGATCACGGCGGTAGCGTAGAGGTGCCCGTCGGGGTTCTGGAGCTCAGCACCGATCTGCGGGGCGTCCAGGTCCAGTCCGCCCGTTACAAAGGTCTTGGGGCCGTCGTCGTAGCTGTAGTGCGTGCTGCCGCCGGTGCCGATCACCTTGCCCTTGAGTTGCGGCGCAACCTCGGGAGTGGTCCACGCGATGAGCAGCGGCGCCCAGCGCTCGCCGTAGGCTTCAGGCTGGTAGGGCGGCCGCTGCGGTGACGGCTGCTCGCTGGACGTGCCGTCGTAGACAAAAGTGATGCCGGTGGCTGCGGAAATTGCGGTGATGGCATCGGACACCAGCTGCTGCGCGCCCGCCGGGGCCAGGTCATCGTTGACCACGTAGTGCAGGGGCCGGCAGGGGGAGTAGCCCACGGGACTGCCGTCGCCGTTGACCGCCAGGAACTTGTAGGAGTCGCTACCCAGCGCGGGAGGCGCGGGCACCCCCAAGGGGGCGTCGGCCTCCTCCAGCCCCGCGGGCGGAGCTTCCGTCCGTGCCTCTGCCGGCCCGTTTGATCCGACCTCGCCGGCGGATGCCTGCGGCTCTTCCTGCTGGGCGCCCGGTCCCAGGCGGACATCCAGGAAGTCCTTGACACGCGGATCGTCCAGGGCCAGGGCGGCGCCGAAGAGTGCGGCGGAGAACAATGCACCCGTGAGCACAAAGCGAAGGGCGCCGCCGCTGCTTCCAGCGTGTGCCCGCCTTCCGGCATGGCGCGGCGGCTGGTCCTCCACTAGTGCACCCCCATCTGCTCAGTGACCCTTACTGTTTATGGAGCCTACTGCCAAAAACAGTGCCGCTAGCCAACAACAGTGCCGAAAACGAGCCCCAGCAGGTAGGTGACCGCGGCGGCGCCCAGCCCGATGCCGAGCTGGCGCAATCCCCGGGTCAGGGGAGAGGTACCGGAAAGCAGGCCAACGATGCCGCCCGTGACCAGCAGGGCAAGGCCCACCAGCACCCCGGCAAACACCAGTGCAGTGACGCCGGTCAGGCCAAACAGGAACGGCAGGATGGGCACGATGGCGCCGGAGGCAAAAAAGCAGAAGCTGGACAGGGCCGCACCCCACGCAGTGCCCACGGCCTCGTGCTGGTCTTCGGTGTCGGGAATTTCAGGCTGCAGGGACAGGCTGGGATCACAGTCGCAGGACAGCAGGCCCATACGTTCGGCAACGCGGTGCTGCGCGGCTTCCTGGGACATTCCCCTGGCCAGGTAGACCAGCAGCAGTTCGTTGTGCTCCAGATCCAATTTGGGTGCAGCGGCCAGGGTGATCTGGGTGGGGCGGGTGGCTGCGAGGAGCTCGCGCTGGGAGCGGACGGAGATGAACTCCCCGGCGCCCATGGACATGGCCCCGGCAAGAAGGCCGGCGATGCCGCTGAGCAGCACCACGCTGCTGGCCACCCCGGACGCCGCCATGCCCATCACCAGGGAGAGGTTGCTGACCAGGCCGTCGTTCGCGCCGAAGACGGCGGCGCGGAACGTGCCTGCCAGCCGGTTGCGTCCGCGCGTGGCGAGCCCGCGGACCACTTCCTCGTGGATCTGCTCGTCGGCGGCCATTGCCTCGGTGGCGTTGGGGTCCTTGGCGTAGGGGGAGCGGCCTTCCGCGCGCTGGGCCAGGGCCAGGACGAACACCGAGCCGAAGTGCCGGGCCAGGAAACCCAGCAGCTGGCTGCGGGCGGATGCCGGACGCGGCCTGCCTGCGTGCTCACCCAGGAGCCGGAGCCAGTGGTCCTCGTGCCGGCCTTCAGCTTCGGCCAGCGCCAGCAGGATCTCCCGCTCTTCGCCCTGCCGGTTTTGGGCAAGGTCCCGGTAGACCGCGGCCTCTGCGCGTTCGTCCGCCAGGTACTGGCGCCAGCGGCGGATATCCGCCGCCGTTGGCTGAGACTCGCGTTTGGCTGAAGCGTGCTGATGGGGATGGGCGTGCTGCGACACGGAAAACTCCTGGGCTGGATGGGGCACGATGTGGCCCCATTGCTCCGCCAGCTTACCGCGGAATTCCGCGGTTTTTCGGCTGGCATCCCTCACTCCGGAGTTTCGGCAGGCCTCAAAATCGCGGTTGTTTTGGCTGCCCGTGCGGCTGACAACGCACCCTTGACCGTGGCACCTGGCGGTGCTGTGATGAAAGTGTGGCGCCCGCCGGCACCCGCCAAAAAGAGCACGTCAGGTACGAACAAACGGAGGTTGCACAATGAACACCACCGGACAGCACCCGGACATGCCCCACCTGGATTCCGTCGAGGCCGATCCTGCTTACGACTACGCCGAGGATGCCCCGGTCGCCGACGAAGACTGGGACACCGAGGATGAATTCCTGGACGCGGAGGAACCCGTGGTCCAGGCACCTCCTGTCGTCATAGACGCCGAGGACCGGGTGGTCCCGCTCGATGATGACGAGGTCCGCGAACCTGAATAGAACAGACGACGGCGGCACCTTCCTTCGCTGGAAAGCGAAAGGAGGTGCCGCCGTCGTGCGTGTCCTTAAAGCTGGCGCTACTGCGCCGTGGGGACTGCTTCCGGTGCCTCTTCGGAAGCCTGTCCCGCGACGCGGCGCTGCCAATTCCGCATGACATGGGGATCGGTGGGCTTTGTCAGCAGGGACACGGCTACGTACACCGCGGCCGAGGCCAGCAGGCCGTAGTAGATGGGCTCGTTGGCGTAGATGCCGTCCAGGGGTGCTTTGGCGTTGATTTCCAGGATGATCATGGTGCCCAGCGTCACCACGGAGCCCACGGCCATGGAAGCCGCGGCAGCCGCGCCTGTCCCGCGCTTCCACACCAGGCCGCCAAGGATGGCGACGAGGAGGCCGCCCACCAGGATGTCGTACGCGATGGTCAGGGCGGCGACCACGTCCTTGGTGATGATGGCGATGACGATTGCGACGGTGCCCAGGACCAGGACCCAGATGCGGTTGGCTTTGACGTCGTGCTCGGGGTTGTCGCTGTCCTCGGTGTTGATGTCCTTGCCGAACCAGCTGGCCACGAACGGCAGGACGTCGGCGCGTGCCACGGTTGCAGCGGCGATCAGGGCGCCGGATGCAGTGGACATCATCGCGGCCACGGCTGCCGCGAGCACCAGTCCGCCGATGCCCAGGGGCAGCAGGTTCTGGGCCACTTCGGCGTACACATCGTCCTTGGCGGCAATCTCGATATCGGACAGGGCAACGCTGGCAGCCATGCCGATCAGGGCGCCGGCAACACCGTAAAGGATGCAGTAGATTCCTGCAGTCGCGCCGCCCCAGCGTGCCACGCCCGGGGTCTTGGCCGTGAAGACCCGCTGCCAGATGTCCTGGCCGATGAGCAGGCCCAAGGTGTACACCACGAAGTAGGTGATGATGGTCTGCAGGCCGATGCCGTCGATCTGGAAGAAGCTCTCATCCACGCGGCTGCGGATGCCGTCGATGCCGCCCGCAGCGCTCAGGGTGAAGGGGAGCATCAGGAAGAAGATGCCCACGGTCTTGATGACGAACTGCACCTGGTCCGCCAGGGTGATGGACCACATGCCGCCGATGGTTGAGTACACCAGCACGATCGCGCCGCCCACTGCGATGGCGAGGGCCCGGTCCCACCCGAACAGCACCACAAAGATGGTGGCGTAGGCGCCGGTGGACGTGGCGCACAGCATCAGGGTGTACGCGAGCATCACGATCCCCGAGGCCTCCGTGGCCCTGCTGCCGTACCGCAGGGTGAGCATCTGCGAGACGGTGTAGATCTTCAGCTTTTGGATGGTTCCGGCGAAGAGCAGGCTCAGCAGCAGCACACCGGCGCCGATGGCCACCACCAGCCACATGCCGGAGATGCCGAACTTGTAGCCGAGGCCGACGCCGCCAACGGTGGAGGCTCCGCCGAGGACGACGGCGGCCATGGTGCCTGTGTAGAGGAAGGGGCCGAGGCGGCGGCCGGCCACCAGGAAGTCGCTGTTGTTCCTGGTGCGGGACTTGCCCCACCAGCCGAAGGCAAGCATTGCGAGTAGGTACACCACCACAATGGCGATGTTGATGACACGTGCGTCCACGTTGGACTCCTTGGAGCTGTGGGCAGCCGGGGTGGCCTCCGGAAGGGGGAATTACGGAAGCCGCTGCACTGGGGCGGGGGGTGAGAGTGGATTCTCGATTATTGCCCGATAGGCAACAGATGTTTTCCAAAGAGTAGGCTGTGACCGTGGTAACAGTCAAGGGGAAACTGGTGCCCGGAGCCACGCGCGCCATGGAGGCGTCACAGAAGCGGCTGGCCATTAGTATTGCTCCAGAGTCGGGGCCGGACTGCCGGCCATGAAAGGTACGCAGATGAAGGCACTGCCAGTCGAGCCAAGCAACGTGCCCGTTGCCATCGGGTCCAGGATCCGGGCGGCGCGGCAGTCCCAGCGGCTCACTATCGAGCAGGTTGCCGACGCCACCGGGCTCACCAAAGGGTTCCTCAGCCGGGTGGAACGGGATCTGACGTCCCCCTCCGTAGCCTCCCTCGTGACGCTCTGCCAGGTCCTGTCGATTTCCATCGGCGACCTGTTTGCCGCGCCGGAGACCCACCTCACCAAGCGCAATGACGGGCCGCGGATCTCGCTTGGTGGCCAGGGGATCGTGGAGCGGCTCCTCACGGCGCGTTCGGAGCGGCGGATCCAGATCATCCAGGCCTGCATCGAGCCGCACGGCCGTGGCGAGTCCGAGCTCTACGCGGTGGACTGCGACGTTGACGTGCTGCACGTGATCAAGGGCAGTATCCGGCTGATCCTCACCAATGAGCAGTATGACCTGAACACCGGGGACACCGTGACCTTCCCCGGCCGCGAGCCGCATACCTGGGTCAACCCGACGGATAAGCCGGTCGAGGTTCTCTGGGTACTGGTTCCCGCGGCAAGCCGGTAGCTTCCCTTCGGGGATGTGCGTTCCTGCCCGGTTACTTCCGGGGGCGCGCTGATCCTGCCGCCCGCGCCAGCGCAATCCGCCGGACCCGGGGTTGCTTGACGTGGAGTAACTGGGCCGGACCGCACGCTCCTCAGCGGGTCGGCTGCCTGCGGTCCGCCAAAACCGCCCTGATTTCTGCTGCCACCCGGTCTGGGTTGAACCAGATGTGTTCGGGCATGTAGCGCAGGACGGCAAAGCCTTTCACTGTTGACGCATTGTTCCGGTCCCTGTCCCGGAGCATGTCAGCTCTTTGTGAGTGGAAGGCGAAGCCGTCGATCTCGACAATGAGGAAGCCGTCCAGGAGGAAATCCACCCTGCCGATGCCCGGGATAGACACCTGTGCCTCGTAGGCAATCCCGTTCGTTCGAAAGAGGTGCTGGGCATCGACTTCGACAATGGATTCGGCCCGCATATCGATTTCCCGAAGTGCCCGGAGTGCTGTTCCGGAACGGTCTGCCCGCAGCTGGTCTGCCAGTAGTTCCCTGGGCACACCATGCAGGCGGATCGCGGATGTCGCCATCGCGATGGATGCCGGGGGTGTGAGGCAGCCGAGCGCATGCAGGGCTACATCTTCGACCGCCGCGATCGGCATGAGTGGATGCCCTTGGAATCTGACGGTGCGGTGCCGGACGAATCCGTTGCCGTGGCCGTGGTTGCAGGCCAAATGAAGCCGTTCGGGCGGTTGTCGGAGCCAAAGTCCGTAGTGCGCGGCTGCACTGGCGCAGCTGAGCCGGCCGTTATGCCGGATCGCGGCGCGGAGGGACTGGTCGCAGTCCGGCAGGGCAAAAACTCCGCGCCTGGGCTGGGTGACGCCGGACTCTTTGAGCCGCAGCAGGTCCCGGCGTGAAAATCCGGCGTCCAGAAGTTGTGCTGAGCGGGCCACTCCGCCAGCCCGCTTCAGGTAGTCGAGAATTTCCATACCCCTATCTGATGCTCGCGCCTGCGGCAGGGGAACCGGTGGGCAGATGTATGTGGGTAAGTCCAGGGGTTGAAGTGTGTGCGGTCCCGCCCGGTTGCTTGGCGGGCGCGCTGCGTTGAACGCTGGCGATGGCGGGGCTCCTGCACGGTCCGAGTGCTCTTGCAGAGGTAACTGGGCAGGAAGGCGCATCGGGCCTCAGCACGTTGAGTAAACAATTGATGCGCATTAGAAAACCAAGGTGTATGATGGCAGTCACATCAGTCCCTCAACTCCTCGAAGGAGAGGCCTCCATTGGAAGAGCTGCGCATCGAAGCCAACGGCAACCTTGGCCCCATCGATTCATCCCGTATTCCCCGTTACGCCGGTGCTGCCACGTATGCCCGCCTTCCGCGCCTCGACCAGGTGGCGAAAGCCGACGTCACGGTGGTGGGCGTGCCCTTCGATTCGGGCGTCTCCTACCGCCCGGGCGCCCGCTTCGGCGCCAACCACGTCCGCGAAGCCAGCCGGCTGCTGCGCCCCTACAACCCTGCCTGGGACGTCAGCCCGTTCGAGAACGTCCAGGTGGCCGACGCAGGGGACATGGCCGTCAACCCGTTTAACATCAACGAAGCCATCGAAACCATCCAGCAGAATGCCCTGGACCTCACGGCCGCCGGCAGCAAACTGGTGACCCTTGGCGGTGACCACACCATTGCCCTGCCCCTGCTCCGGGCCGCCGCGGAGCGTGCGGGTGGACCCATCGCCATGCTCCACTTCGATGCGCACCTGGACACCTGGGATACCTACTTCGGCGCCGAGTACACGCATGGCACCCCGTTCCGCCGCGCCGTCGAGGAAGGCATCCTGGACACCGAAGCCATCAGCCACATCGGCACCCGCGGCCCGCTGTACGGCAAAAAGGATCTCGACGACGACCACCGCTTCGGGTTCGGCATCGTCACCTCCGCGGACGTCTACTACCAGGGCGTCCTGGAAACGGTGGCCAAGGTCCGCGACCGGATTGGCAACCGTCCCCTCTACATCTCCGTGGACATCGACGTCCTGGATCCTGCCCACGCTCCCGGCACCGGCACCCCGGAAGCCGGCGGCATCACCAGCCGCGAACTGCTGGAAATCATCCGGGGCTTCCGCGGCATGAACCTGGTGGGCGCCGACGTGGTGGAGGTGGCCCCCGCCTACGACCACGCTGAAATCACCGGCGTCGCGGCAAGCCACGTCGCCTACGAACTGGTGACCCTCATGGCGGACAACGCAGTACCCGGCGACCGCTTCGGAGCGGAAACGGGCTACGCGGCGCAAGCCCTCGGCCAGGAAGCGCGACGCCCTGCAGGCTTCGCTGCCGCGGGCAAGGAGTAGCCGATGATCGATTTCGATCCGGGGACTGCGGCCCCGACTAAAGGCACGGGACAACGCAACGGCGGGGATCTCGTCGTCGAAACCCTCGAGGCACTGGGTGCGAAGACCGTCTTCGGCATTCCCGGGCAGCACGCCCTGGGGCTGTTTGACGCGATGGGCCGCGGTAACCTGCAGTTTGTGTCCTCCCGGGTGGAGAACAACTCTGCGTTCGCGGCGGACGGCTATTCGCGGGCCACCGGCGAGGTGGGAGTCCTCTTCCTCTCCACCGGTCCCGGCGCGCTGACGTCCCTGGCCGGCCTGCAGGAGGCCTACGCCACCGGCGTGCCCATGGTGGTGGTGGCCAGCCAGATCCCGCTCGAGGGGCTGGGCGCGCGGCGCAAGGGCATGCTGCACCAGCTTGATGATCAGAAGGCGTCCGCGGCGAACGTGACCAAGAGCCAGCGGCTGATCCAGCACGCGTCCGGCATCCCATCGGCCATCCAGGACGCCTGGACCGAGGCGATCTCCTCGCCCCAGGGACCGGTGTGGATCGAAATTCCGCAGAACGTCCTGCTCGATCCGATTATGGTTCCACCGGTGGAGGACGCGCTCGCGGAAGCGGCGGACAACCCGCCGCGCGTGGAGCTGGTCCGCGAGGCGGTCAAATGGCTGCAGGCGGCGGAACGTCCGGCCATCATCGCCGGAGGCGGCACCCGCCGCGGCCGGGCGGAGAAGTCCCTGCTCTCCATCGCGGAGAAACTCCGCGCCCCGGTCATCTGCACCCCGGGCGGCAACGGTGCGTTCCCCTGGAACCATGAGCTGTCGCTGCAGTCCTGGATCGAGGACCGCCACATGACCGATCTGCTCGAGGACGCGGACGTCCTGGTGGTTATCGGCTCGTCCCTGGGCGAGGTCACCTCCAACTACTTTACGTTCGAGCCGCGCGGCCGGATCATCCAGATCGACGCCGAACCCCGGGTCCTCGAATCCAACCGCCCCGGTTTGGGCATCCGCGCGGATGCCGGGCAGGCCCTGGCAGCCCTCGACGAAGCGCTTGAGGCCGGCCGGGCCAGGCCCGGTTGGCACGGGACATCCCCGGAGGACCTGGTGCAGGAATCACTGGCCAAGGTCCGGGCCCGGCTGGAATCACAGGACCTGGCCAAGGAACTGAAGTTCATGGCAGACATCCGCGAAGCAGTCCCGGCCGACATGCAGACCTTCTGGGACATGACCATCTCCGCGTACTGGGGCTGGAGCTGCTGGGACGCCCGCGAGGGCCAGTTCCACTCGGCCCAAGGCGCCGGCGGCCTGGGCTACGGTTTTCCGGCAGCGATCGGTGGAGCGGTGGGCCTGGAGACGGTGGGCAAGCCTGGCCGGGTCCTCGCGGTCTCCGGCGATGGCTCGTCGATGTACTCCATCTCCGAACTTGCCACTGCCAAGCAGCACAACGTTCCGGTCACCTGGCTCATCGTGGACGACGGCGGCTACGGCATCCTGCGCGAATACATGGTGGGAGCCTTCGGCAAGGCCACCGCCACCGAACTGGCACGCCCGGATTTCGTTAAGCTCGCCGAAGCCTTCGGTGTGCCGGCCACGAAAGTGGCGCCTGAGGATGTGGGGGAGGCGCTCAAGGCGGGATTTGCCGCGGACGGGCCCAACGTCGTCGTGGTGGAAACGCTGCTGAAGATGTTCGCCCCGACGCACCTGCCAGACTGAGGCCCCGCCCAGACTGATCAAACGCTTGCGCTTACTGGATAACCCCAAGAAGGTCCCGGCTCCCATGTGGAACCGGGACCTTCTGCATTCCCCCTTCAAGGCTCCTTTAGTTTCCCAAAGCAACCAAGTTAAGATATAGTTGCTTTAGGCAAACAAGTAAGGAGCCTGAAGCAATGGCAGTAGCACCGGATACGGCAGCGGATCTGGTCTACCAGATCTTCGATCTCCAGCGCGCAGTGCGGTGGATCGCTACCGCCAATGTCCGCGGGCAGGAGACGGGTGTAGCCCTTCAAGGGGTCCTGCGGTTCGTGGGGGAGGGGGAAACCCGTGCCACCCGCCTGGCCGAGCGGCTGGGCGTCAGCGCTCCCGTCCTCAGCCGCCACATCGCGGACCTTGAGGAGCACGGCCTGGTGGTCCGCAGGCAGGACCCCCACGACGGCCGGGCCCAGCTGGTTGCCCTCACACCGTTGGGAGCCGAGAAGCTCCGCCACATCGAGGAACAGCGCACCACGGTCCTGCAGGACTACCTGCGCGACTGGAGCGAGGAGGACGCCGGGGACACGGCGAGATCCCTCCGCAGGCTCACGGAATCACTCAAGAAATCAGTCCGGGCAACGGCGGCCGGCACCACCAGCGAACAGAAAACCTTGGAGGAGTCACTTAATGGCTAACGCCACCGCCACCGCCCAGCACGAGCACGCCCGGACCGGGAAGCAGGAATCGCGGCAGTCCAAGCGCCACGAGCCCGGTGCCCCCATGAACCACCGGCAGATCATGGAGGCTCTCACCGGCCTGTTGGCTGCCTTCTTTACCGCGATCCTCAGCAGCACCATCGTGGCCAATGCGCTGCCCACCATCATGTCCGAGCTCAAGGGCACGCAGACGGACTTCGCCTGGGTGATCACCGCGGCCCTGCTGGCCAACGCGGCCACCACACCCATCTGGGGCAAGCTTGCCGACCTCTTCGACAAAAAGCTCCTGGTCCAGCTGAGCATCGTGATCTTTGTTGCAGGCTCCGTCATGGCCGGTTTCTCCGAGAACATCCCGTTCCTGCTCACCGCCCGCGTGATCCAGGGCATCGCCATGGGTGGCCTGACTGCCCTGGCCCAGGCGATCATCGGTTCCATCATCCCGCCGCGCGAACGCGGAAAGTACTCCGGCTACATGGGTGCGGTCATGGCTGTCGGCACTGCCGGCGGCCCGCTGCTGGGCGGCTTCATCGTGGACAGCCCGCTGGGCTGGCGCTGGACCTTCTTCGTCTGCGTCCCGCTCGCTGTCGTGGCCCTGATCCTGCTCCAGGTGACCCTGAAAGTTCCGCACATCAAGCGGCCGGCCAAGATCGACTGGCTCGGCGCCATGCTGCTGACCAGCGGCGTGAGCCTGCTCCTGGTCTGGGTCTCCTTCGCAGGCAAGGCCGACTACTACGACTGGTGGTCCTGGCAGTCCGCGCTGATGGTGGGCGGCGGCGTCCTCCTGCTCGCCCTTCTCGTGCTGGTTGAATCCAAGGTTTCCCAGCCGATCATCCCGCTGAAGATCATTTCGGAGCGCACCACGGCCCTGTCCATCGTCGCGTCCGTGGCCGTCGGTGTGGCCATGTTCGGGTCCTCCACCTTCCTGGGCCAGTACTACCAGGTGGCCCGCGGCGCAACGCCCACAGAAGCCGGCCTGCTGACGCTCCCCATGATCGCCGGCAACCTGGTCGGTTCAGTAGTATCCGGCCAGCTCATCAGCCGCTACGGCAAGTGGAAGCGCTTCCTGATCGGCGGCACCGTCCTGCTGATCGCGGGCCTGGCCCTCGCCGGGACCATGGACCACGCCACCGAGCTTTGGCTCACCGGCCTCTACACCGCAATCTTCGGCGTCGGCCTGGGCATGCTGATGCAGAACCTGGTCCTGGCCGTGCAGAACACCGTGAAGGCTTCGGACATTGGCTCCGCCAGCGCCTCTGTTGCCTTCTTCCGCTCGGTTGGCGGCGCCATCGGCGTCTCCGTCCTCGGCGCCATGATGGCCAACCACGTCGAGGACCTGGCCACGGACGGGCTCACTAAGCTGGGCATCCAGGCCTCTGGCAACAACGGAGCCACCCTGGACCTGAAGGACCTCCCGGCGCCGGTAGCCGACGTCTTGCGCGCCGCCTACGGTGACGCCACTGCGGGAATCTTTATGATCTCCGCCGCGGTCAGCATCGTTGCCCTGCTTGCCGTCCTGTTCATCAAGGAAAAGCCGTTGCGCCGGACCGTGGACATCACTCCTGAACCCACTCTGCAAGCCAATGCCGCAGGTGAGGCCGGCATGACCGCCATGACCGGACAGTTGCCCCGGATATCGGCCGCCGTGTCCGGCAGGGCTGCCGGCCCGGTAGCCGGCAGCGGCTCGGCGAGGACGGGCAGCGCCGGCAGCAAGGCGTACGACGGCGGCACCTCCGCAGTGCCGGGTGCCGGTTCCGCCGTGCTCACCGCAGACGAGTTTGAGGAAGCCTTTGCCCTCAACTTCGAAGCAGGCCAGGCCGCGGAGACGTTCCAGAAGCTCCAGGACACCCAGCACCTGCTGGCCCGGCAACAGGTGGAGCTGGGGAAGCTGGTGCTGGACATCCAGGAACAACTGCGCTCACAGCGCGAGGTGGCGGCCCAGCAGACCGTGACCGCGGCTGAGCTGAGCCGGCTGAAACGCAGGCTCCTCAAGGAACGGAAGTCGCAGGCTGCCGCCGCGCTCTACATCGCCAGCCACGGCAGGCACAGCGCCGCTGCATCGCAGGACTGAACGGTCCAGGACTGGACGCTCGCGGACTGAACCTGCAGAAGTCAGCACCTCACCAAGCCGCCGCCGGGCACCGGAATCTACCGGTATCCGGCGGCGGCTTTGTGGTGCCCGGATCAGAATTAATCAATTCCACGGAAAATCTGCTTCCCCGGCGGCGCGTTGTCGGTGGCCAACACTAGAGTTGGGTTCATGCTCCTCACCCTCATCCGGCGCTACTCAAAACCGTATGCGCCGTACATTTTGGCTGTCATCTTCTTCCAGCTGGCCTCCACCATTGCCGCCCTTTACCTTCCCAGCCTGAACGCCCAGATCATTGACGAAGGGGTGTCCCGCGGCGACACCGACTTCATCTGGCGCACAGGTGCCGTGATGCTTCTGGTGGCGTTCGTCCAGGTGGGTACGGCCATCGCCGGTGTCTACTTCGGTTCCAAAACGGCAATGGCGCTGGGCCGGGACCTGAGGCGGGCCGTATTCCGCAAGGTCACCAGTTTCTCGGCCAAGGACGTCAACGCCTTTGGTGCGCCCACCTTGATCACCCGCGGCACCAACGACGTCCAGCAGGTGCAGATGCTGATGCTCATGGCGCTGAACTTCATGGTGGCCACCCCCATCATGTGCATCGGCGGCATCATCATGGCATTGCGCGAGGACATCAACCTGTCCTGGCTCGTCTGGGTCTCAGTGCCCGTCCTGGTCGTGGTGGTGGGTTACCTGGTGGTCCGGCTGATGCCGCTGTTCCGGTCCATGCAGAAAAAGATCGACCGCATCAACGCCGTGCTGCGCGAACAGATCATCGGTATCCGGGTGGTGCGCGCGTTCGTCCGCGAACCTTACGAAACCGGGCGGTTCGGCGAGGCCAATAAGGAGCTGACCGACGTCTCGCTGAAGATCGGCTCCCTCTTTGTCCTGATGTTCCCGGCCATCGGGATGATCCTGCACCTGTCCACCGCCGCAGTGCTGTGGTTCGGCGGCCAACGCGTGGACTCCGGCGAGATGCAGGTGGGCGCCCTGACGGCGTTCCTGCAGTACCTGCTCCAGATCCTGGTGGCCGTTATGATGGGCACCTTTATGGCCATGATGATTCCGCGCGCCTCCGTGTGTGCGGACCGCATTGGCGAGGTGCTCGACGTCGAACCCTCCATCCATGATCCCGAGCGGCCGGAGGCGCCCGCGTCCCTCACCGGCGTCGTCGAATACCGGAATGTCACGTTTGCCTACCCGGGCGCCGAAGCGCCGGTACTGAGCAACGTCAGCTTCACCGCCCGCCCCGGGCAGACCATCGCCATCATCGGCTCCACCGGTGCGGGAAAAACGTCCCTGCTCTCGCTCCTGCCGCGCCTTTACGACACCGTTGAGGGCGAGGTGCTGCTGGACGGCGTTCCCGTCAGCAGGCTCGACCGTGCCGAAATCACCAAACGGGTGGCGCTGGTCCCGCAGCGGCCCTACCTCTTCTCCGGCACTATCGAGCACAACCTGCGCTTCGGCAAGACCGAGGCCGCGGACCAGGAACTCTGGGACGCCCTCGAGGTGGCGCAGGGCGCCGACTTTGTCCGGGAGAAGAAGAACGGACTGGACTCCCGCATCTCCCAGGGCGGCACCAACGTCTCCGGCGGGCAACGGCAGCGCCTTTGCATTGCCCGGGCCCTGGTCACCACGCCCCGGGTCTACCTCTTTGACGACTCCTTCTCAGCGCTGGACGTCGCCACCGATGCGCGCCTCCGTACCGCGCTCAAACGCACCACCGCGGACGCCACCGTCATCATCGTGGCCCAGCGGATTTCCACGATTACCGAAGCGGACCAGATCCTGGTCCTGGACAACGGCCGGATCGTGGACCGTGGAACACACGAGGAACTCCTGGAAACCTCACCCACCTACCAGGAAATTGTTGAATCCCAGTTGAGCGTGGAGGAAATGGCATGAGCGCCCGCAAAAAGGACTCCACCGGGGTGAAAGGCACCGCTGCCGAAGAGCAGCTCAATGCCGGAGCAACGGCAGAAGTGTTGGAGGACGACGACTTCGTCGAGGAGGAGTACAAGCCCTCCGAAGCTGACGGCGACATGTTCGGCGGCATGCCCGCCAAGAAGGCTGAGCACTTCTGGCCCTCAGCCAAGCGGCTGATGGGGCTGCTGAAGCCCGAGGCACTGGGCATCTACGTGGTGGTGGCCATGGTGGTGGTCGCCGTGGTCCTGAACGTGATCGCCCCCAAGATCCTGGGCCAGGCCATGGACGTCATCTTCTCCGGAGTGGTGGGCAAACAGCTCCCCGCCGGGGCCAGCAAGGAACAGTTCGTGGACGGGCTGCGCCAGCAGGGCCAGGACAACTTCGCGGACATGGTGTCCCGGATGGAGCTGGTGCCCGGCACCGGCATCAACTTCGACAAGCTCACCACGCTCATCGCCGTCGTGCTGCTGATGTATTTCGTGGCCAACATCTTCCTGTGGCTGCAGGGCTACGTGCTGAACCGCATCGTGATGAAGGTGATCCGCCGGCTTCGCGACGATACCGAGAAGAAGCTCAACCGGCTGCCGCTGAATTACTTCGACACCCGCCAGCGCGGCGACGTCCTGTCCCGGGTGACCAACGACGTCGACAACATCCAGCAGGCACTCCAGCAGGCTTTCGCGCAGCTGATCAACTCCGTCCTGACGGTGTTGGGCATCGTGGTCATGATGTTCATCGTTTCCTGGCAGTTGGCCCTCATCGCGCTGGTGGCCCTGCCCCTCTCGGGCGTGGCGGCCGGCATGATCGGCGTGCGCAGCCAGAAGCTGTTCGCTGCCCAGTGGAAGAACACCGGCTCACTTAACGGGCAGATCGAGGAATCCTTCTCCGGGCACGACCTCGTGCGGGTCTTCGGCCGGGACGCCGACATGCTGGAACGGTTCGAGGAACGTAACGAAGCCCTCTACAAGGCCAGCTTCGGGGCCCAGTTCGTCTCCGGCATCATCTTCCCGGTGATGCAGTTTGTGTCCTACCTCAGCTACGTCGGGATCGCCGTGGTGGGCGGCCTCCGGGTCGCTTCGGGCTCCATGTCACTGGGAGACGCGACGGCGTTCATCCAGTACTCGCGTGAGTTCACCCAGCCGCTGGGCCAGATGGCCGGCATGGCGAACATGCTCCAGTCAGGTGTTGCGTCCTCCGAGCGCGTGTTCGAGTTCCTCGACGCCGACGAACAGGACGCCGAGACGGCTACCGAGCACCTTCCGCCCAAGACCGACGGGCACGTGGACTTCAAGAACGTCACGTTCAGCTACACCGAGGACAAGAAGCTGATCGAGAACCTGTCCTTCACGGCCGAACCGGGAAACACGGTGGCCATCGTCGGACCCACCGGCGCGGGCAAGACCACCCTGGTGAATCTGGTGATGCGCTTCTACGAGCTCAACTCCGGGTCCATCACCCTGGACGGGGTGGACATCACCCACCTCAGCCGGTCCGAACTCCGCTCCAAGGTGGGCATGGTGCTGCAGGACGCCTGGCTGTTCGGCGGCTCCATCTACGACAACATCCGGTATGGCAACCTTGACGCCACCGAAGAGCAGGTCATGGCCGCAGCCAAGGCCACGTTCGTGGACCGTTTCGTCCGTGCCCTGCCCGAGGGCTACGACACCGTCATCGACGAGGAAGGCAACAACGTCAGCGCCGGCGAAAAGCAGCTCATCACCATCGCCCGCGCGTTCGTGGCCAACCCGTCGCTGCTGATCCTTGACGAAGCCACCAGCTCCGTCGACACCCGTACCGAACTGCTGGTGCAAAAGGCCATGGCAGCGCTGCGCACGGACCGCACCAGCTTTGTCATCGCGCACCGGCTCTCCACCATCCGCGACGCCGACACCATCCTGGTGATGGAAAACGGCAGGATCGTGGAACAGGGCAACCACAAGGTCCTCCTTGCCGCCCAGGGCGCCTACTACCGGCTCTACATGTCCCAGTTCGCCGGCGCGGACGCCGGGGAAGCCACGGTGGATGACTCGACGGCGGTGCACAGCTGAGCGCGCAGGAGGCCCCCGTGCAGGAGGAAACTATGCAGGCGGACAGGGTGCAGGAAGCCAACCGTATCGAGGTGCTGATACCCATGCGCTGGGGCGACATGGACGCTTACGGGCACATCAACAACGTCCAGATTGTGCGGATGCTGGAGGAAGCCCGGATCGCGGCGTTCGGACCGCCCCGGGGAGCAGGCCTGCCCGGCGTGGAACCGCGCGTCTCCCTGTTCAACGACGTCCCCGAGGGCACCATGGCGCTGGTGGTGGACCACAAGATCCGCTATGTCCGAACGCTGGAGTACCGGAACATTCCGGCTGTGGTGCAGGTGTGGATCGGCGCGGTCAAGGGCGCCAGTTTCGATATCCACTACCTTCTCCAAGACCCCGTCACGGGGGAGGACTGCGTGAAAGCCAGCAGCCACCTGGCGTTTGTGGATGAAGCCACCGGGCGGGTGCAGCGCCTCACGCCCGAACAGAAGGAACGGATGGCACCGTTCACGGCGTGACCGGGAGGCCCATGAGGCTGGCATCTGCAGAAAAGATTGCGCGGCAAAGCACACCATCAGAAACTAATAACCCCCACCAAGGAGCAGATCATGGCTAAGAAGAAGACCTGGAAGGAAATGTCCCCGTCCGCGAAGGCCGGCACCATACTGGTCGCCATTGCGCAGGTGTCCCTGCTCGTGGCCGCCCAGCGGGACATCTCAAAGCGCCCGGCGTCGCAGATCAACGGACCCAAGGCTGCCTGGCGCGCGGCCTCGTTCATTAATTTCATTGGCCCGGTGGGCTACTTCACCTTCGGCCGGAAGCGGCCAACACCAGGGATGTAGTACCTGAAACCGGACGGGCGCCAGTCCACTCTGAGCGCCCGTCCAGCTTCACCCTGTAAATTTGAATCCATGACCCCCGCCTCCACGACTGCCATCACCCGTGCCCTCGGTATCTCGAAGGAAATTGAGGATGCGGCGTGGTTCGTCCTTGGCCCCGGACTCCTCGGCAAGCCGTCCGCCCTGGACGGACGCACCATGACCTGGACGTCGGAGGCCGCGGCGGAGCTGCTGGACAGGCTGGAGCTGGGCACGCCGGACCCCAAGGCGCCCATGATGACCAACCTTCGGCAGAACCTCGACGGCGCATCCCGGCAAGCGAAGCAGCTCGCCGTCGAACTGCTGTTCCTGCAGTCGCTGCCCCTGGCACATGAGGTGAAGTCCCTGAAGGTCAAGCGTGCGCGCGTGGCCGAGGCCGCCTCCTGGCTGGAGCCTCCGCTGGAGCTGCCGGAGCAGCTCTACGAGGGGCTGACGGACCACGGTGTGATCCGGGACCGCACGGCCGAATTCAACTGGACCATCTGGGACCACCTGAAATGGCTGTGCCGGTTTGTGCAGCACGTGGACCAGCAGCCCACCGCGGACATCGCTGCCGCCCTGCAGGACCCGCTGGAGTTCCACCGGCTCGCGGCGGCTACACGGGGGGACCAGCCGGCCATCCGCCGCAGCATCGAGTTCCTCACCTGGCCCAGCTACTTCGAACCCGTGGTGGCGGACGTGGAGCGCCAGGAAATCCGCGACGCCTTTGCCTCGCTGGTGGGCGGAGCCAAGGGTGACACCGAGGAAGACATCACCGCGGACATCCACCGCATCCGCCGCCACCTGGATGAGCAGGCCGGCCAGCGCATCGACTGGTACGCCCGGCAGCTGGTCAGCCAGTGGCGCAAGGTGGGCGACCCCGGCAGGCGCGCGTGGCTGCTCCGCACGCACAGCGACAACACCGAGCTGCTCACGGCGTGGCGGAGCGAGGAGAAGGTGACGCTCGACGTCGAACATCTCCGCCTGCTGGGCCCCGGCGTCACCGCAGGGGTGGTCCAGCACGCCGTGGACGAGGACTACAAGCACCTGGGCTACGTGGAACGCGAGGACACCAAAACCGCTGTTTTTGCCTTCCTGACCGTGATGAAACCCGGGGACCTGGTGCTCTACCAGCACGCCGGGACCGTACGCCTGGGCGGGGTCCTCGGCGAGCCCGAACACAACGAGGACAACCGGCGGCTGCGCCGCAAAGTCCGCTGGTTCGACGAAGGCCACACCACCACCAGCCTGCCCCGGCACGTCCAGCGGCAGCTGGCCACCCCGGGCATCGTCGTCGACGTGACCCGCGTGGTCCAGGCCCTGCAGGGCCTGCTGCCCGCCGAAGCGGAAAACGAGCCCGACGGCGACGCTGAAGCAACCGCCGTCGTCCCTCCCGTCCAGGAAGGCTTCCGCCCGCTGACCCGCGAGTTCGCCGACTCGCTGCACATGGAACTCGAGCCGCTTCAGGAGATTGCGGAGCTGCTGGAGGAGAACCGGCAGCTGGTCCTGTACGGCCCGCCCGGCACCGGCAAGACGTACCTGGCCAAGCACCTCGCGGCCGAGCTCGCGGACGACACCACGGACGAGCGGGTCAAACTGGTCCAGTTCCACCCGTCGTATGCCTACGAGGACTTTTTCGAGGGCTACCGGCCGGACAAAACGGACGAGGGCCAGGTGTCCTTCAAGCTCGTCGCCGGGCCCCTGCGCCGGCTTGCGGAGGAGGCGGCCAAGCCCGGCAACGAGAAAAAGCCGTACTTCCTGATCATCGACGAGATGAACCGCGCCAACCTCGCCAAGGTGTTCGGCGAGCTGTACTTCCTGCTGGAGTACCGCGATGACCGGATCTACCTGCAGTACAGCCCCAACGAGCCGTTTACGCTGCCGGACAACCTGTACATCATCGGCACCATGAACACCGCAGACCGCTCCATTGCCATGATGGATGCGGCCATCCGGCGCCGGTTTGCGTTCATTGAACTGCACCCGCAGACCGAACCGGTGAAGGGCTCCCTGCTGCGGTTCCTTGAAGCCCGCCAGCTGGATACCACCCCGGCGCTGCTGCTGGATGCCCTGAACGGGGCGATCGACGAGTGGGACCGGGACTTGATGATCGGCCCGTCCTATTTCATGAAACCGGCCGCCCAGACCCCCGCCGGGCTGCGGCGGATCTGGAAATACGAGCTGATGCCCCTGCTTGAGGAGCACTACCACGGCCAGCTGACCCGGGCGCAGCTCGAGGAGCGGTTCGGGCTGGACCGGCTGCTGGAACGCCTTGCGGGCCGCTGACCCACGCGCTTCCGTCCGGCATCTGGTGCTGGACGAACTGTCCCGGGGCATCGTGGAACGGCTGGATCCGGCCAGTGCTTCCTTCCTGAACTCCAGCGGCTTGGCCAAAGCGTCACCCATGGGCATGGGCCTCTACCGGATCGAGCCCGTGGGCAAGGTGGGTTCGGTGCGGACCCCCACAGTGCAGCTGGACGTCAGGCCCAAGGACCGGCTGGGGCTCAGCCGGCTCCTGTTCCTGCTCAGCTACGCGGGCGAGCAGGGTTTCCGCCCTGACTCTGTGGCCGCCGTGGAGGAACGGGAACTGTGGAGCGCCCTGGCTGAATCCCTGGTCCAGCTGGCTGAGCGGGCACTGGGGCGCGGTGTGCTGCAGGGCTACCGCACGGTGGACGAGTCACTGCGCACTGTCAAGGGCCGCATCCGGATCTCGGACCAGATCTCCCGCCGGCCCGGCATGCTGGTGCCCCTCGAGGTGTCTTACGACGAGTTCAGCGAGGACATCGCCGAGAACCGGATCCTGCGGGCGGCACTGGAACGTATGGGCCAGGTGCCAAGGGTCCGCCCCGACGTGCTGAGCCGGCTGCGCCAGCTCAAGGGAAAGCTCGACGCCGTCACCCGCCTTCCAGCCGGCGCCCCGCTGCCGCCGTGGACGGCCACCCGGATGAATGTCCGCTACCACGCAGTCCTCCGCCTGGCGGAGCTCATCCTGCGGAACGCCTCTGCAGAAGCCGGTGACGGCAAGCAGCAGACCGCGTCTTTCGTGGTGGACATGGCGCAGGTGTTTGAGGACTTCGTGGGCAAGGCGCTTCGCGAAGCGATGGCGGCATACACGGGGGAGCTCCGGCTCCAGTACAACGCGCTCCTGAGCGAGGCCGTGCGGGACGCGGACCGGCTGTCCGTGCGGCCGGACGCCGTGCACCTGCTGGGCGGACGGCCCGTGGTGGTGTACAACACCAAGTACAAGGCCGCCTCGGACCTTGGAGCCTCCCTGACCGCCGACCATTACCAGATGCTGGCGCACTGCACCGCGCTGGCGGTGCCCACGGCCTGGCTGGTCTACGCCGGTGCGGGCGAGGTCAAACTGCGGCGCATCCTGAATACGGATATCGACATTGTCGAGTTCCCGCTCGACCTGTCCCGGCCGCCGTCGGAAATCCTCGCCGCCATCCAGGAACTCGCCCGGCAGTCCTGGGGCGAAATAGTCCGGCAGGCAACCCTGTAGCTTGGGTGGGCCCACGCCCGCAGGGTTACCTGACCGAGCTTGCGAGGTTAGGGTGCGGGTGGGGACTACACGGGAACCCGGAACGTAAACGTGGTGCCTTCGCCGAGCGCGCTTTCCACTTCGATGGTGCCGCCATGGGCTTCGACGATGGCCTTGCTGATGGGCAGGCCCAGGCCGACTCCGGGGATGGCGGTCCTGCGGACGTTGCTCGTGCGGAAGAACTTGGCGAAAACCTCTGACGCGTCCTCCGCGCTCATACCCATCCCGGTATCGCTGACCCGGCAGGCCAAGTGGCCGTCCTCCTGATCCAGCGAAACCAGCACGTTCCCGCCGTCGGGGGAGTATTTGATGGCGTTGGACACCAGGTTGTCCAGGACCTGGGAGATGCGTGCTCCATCCACGTGCGCTTCCAGCCGGTCCGGAGTCTCCGCAGACAGCACCACACCGGATGCGTCAGCCTTCGGCATTGCCGACGAAACACTGGTGCGGACAAGCTCCGCCACGTCCACCGCGTGCGGGGTAACGATCAGCTGGCCGTTGCGGCTGGACAAAAGATCAGACACCAACGTCAGCAGCCGCTCCGAGTTCCTGCGGACGATTTCCAGCATGTACCGCTGCGATTCCTCGGGCTCGTCCCCCAGCAGGATCTCCACGTACCCCAGGATCGACGTCAGCGGCGTGCGGAATTCGTGCGAGACGCTGGAGACGAAGTCGTCCTTGGCGGTCAGTGCGTTGACGAGGTCGGTCACGTCGCTGAACGCGATCACGGAACCGGAGAATTTCCCGTCCGCGTCCTTCATGGCGCGGGCGGTGGTGACAAAAGCGCGCTGTTCGCTCCCGGAGCCCAGCCAGACGAGGTAGTCGGTAAAGGTTTCGCCCAGCACAGCCCGGCGGACCGGGCGGTCCTCCACCGGAACAAGGGTCTTCCGGTCCGGACCGAAGACCAGGAGCTGGGACTCGTTCGGGTCCGCAATATCCTTGGGCCGGGCCAGTTCGTGGTTGGTCCGCTGCTTCCGGTTCATCAGTACGTCATGCCCGTCGGCGTCCACGGCGAGGACGCCCAGGTGGACCGTGTCAAGGACGGTATTAAGCAGTGATTCCTGGCGCTGGCTGGTGCGCAGGTTGGCCTGCAGCTGGGCATCCTTTTCCTCCAGCTCACGCTGCTGCCGCATCATGCTGAGCGTGAGGACACTCACGGAAACGCCGATGCCGAGCATCATCACTGGCAGGAGCAGGGACCTGGCCAGGTCCTGTCCGGTGAGCTGGCCCCTGACCAGCAAGGGGACCCAGATGATTGCCAGGGGCGCGAGGAAGGACAACCACAACGCGGCCCGGGGGTAGTAGCCGGAGGCGCACAACCAGATCACCGGGAAGACAGCCAGCAGGCTGATGCCGATCAGGCTTTCCTGCCCGCCCTCCCGGCCCAGTGCAATGGAAACGAAGTCCAGCAGCGGAATAACCAGGAAGCTCGTGTACGGCACCCGGTCCCAGGGGACCAGGTAGCACAGCGCCATAATGGCGATCTGGGACACCAGGAAGGCAACGAACAACGGGTTGCCCATGGTCGCCGGGAAGAACGCCCAGATGAGGAAAGCTGTCAACAAGGTGGTGACGAACAGCGGCATCTGGCTCAATGCCACGCGCTCGGTCAGGGTGTACTCATGGAAGGGGCGCCGGAAGAACCTAAGCTTCCCCGTGGACCAGGCGATGGGGTCAGTCATTACGCGGTAAGTTATGGGGCAGGGTGTGCAGAGCCATAGCAGCAGGATATCCGCAGCCAGCTATATACTTCTGACGTCGGCTGCTGAGGGGGCGCTATGAGTGATGCACGAGTGGGACTGGTCATCGAGGATGACCACGACATTCGGGAACTGGTCCGTACGGTCCTGACCCAGGCGGGCTTTGATGTCACGGTAGCAAGCAGCGGCGCCGAAGGCGTCCTGACCGCGAAGACCTTGAATCCTGACGTTATTACCCTCGATCTTGGCCTGCCGGACATCGATGGCTTCGAGGTGTCCCGGCAAATCCGGGAGTTCTCTGACGCGTACATCGTTATGCTCACGGCCCGCACCGAGGAACTGGATACTCTGATCGGGCTCGAGTCCGGCGCGGACGATTACCTCACCAAGCCCTTCCGGCCCCGCGAGCTCCGCGCGCGCATTGCAGCGATGATGCGCCGTCCCCGGTCTGTCCCTGAGTCTGCGGAAGCGGCGGGGGTGGAGGCCTCAGCCGACGCCGCCGCACATCCCGAGCGGGGAAACTACAGCCACAATGGGCTGGAACTGAGCTACGCGTCCCGTACGGTGACGGTGGACGGCACGGAAATGAACCTGACGCGCACGGAGTTCGAACTCCTCCACGCGCTCCTGGAAGCCGGCCGGACGGTCCGGACCAAAGCGGACCTGGTACGGCGGTTGCGCGACGAGGATTACGACGTCGGGGGCTACATCAGCGAGGCGGACGAACGGTCCGTCGAGGTCCATATGGGCAACCTGCGCAAGAAGCTGGGTGACTCGCCGCAGAAGCCGCGGTGGCTCCAGACTGTGCGCGGCGTCGGCTACCGGCTGGCTCCCGGGGAACACTGAGCCTGCAGCCGGTGCATCGTCTGGCGGCTGCACTGGTCTATGGGGTGCAGGAAGGACGCCGCGAGCCTGGGCAGAATGACGGCGACGTCGGCGTCGTATGCCTCGGTGCGGATTTCACCTTCCAGCGCCATGGCCAGGCCTGCCAGCCGCTCGGCACCGACCATCTGGCTTGAGGTCTTCAAACTCAGGACCGCGTCCACTGACCCATCCAGGTCCCCGGTGGTCAAAGCCCGCCACAGCCGCCCGATCCGGTCCGGGAGATAGTCGATGAAGTTCCCCACGAAAACCCCGCAGTAGCCCTCATCCTCCTCAAGTTCCTCACGAAGACGGTTCAGGACTGATTGGTCCACGAGCGGCCTGCCGGCATCATCAGACGGCGTCATTGCGGTCCTTTCGGCTGGCGTTTTCCAACTCGGAAACGGTGCGGTCATCGGGGGAATTTCTTCTGCTTCAGATTAGGCGTGTTCCTTTTGCGTTTGATGGTTTACGGGGAGAATTGTGGGTTTCTTGACGGGTCTGCGGGTTTCTGTGCCTACTACTTGAGCCCGGAAATTTCTGTCTGACAGCAGGCCCAATTTCCCTTCGCGCGGTGGTGTTATTGTTCCGGAAGCACAGGTTTTTAGCCCTTACCGGGACAACTCATCCATCCTTCTCGAACCGCATCAAGAACGGCTGGGACAAAACCCAAAGATTGCCTCAAGATCGCGGTTTCTACGGACTGGTGCCGTGGGGTTGGCTGGTGGTTTCCAGGAACCGCACCAGCTGGGATTCCAGGGCTGAATTATTCTTCAGCTCGCATTCCCAGACAGTGAGCACTTCCCAGCCGGCATCCTCCAGCTGGCGGCGCTGTCCGGCGTCGCGCTCCTTAGTGCGTTCCCGCTTGGCGGCCCAAAACTGGGCATTCGCCTTCGGCGCGTGTTGCCCCACGCGGCAGTCATGGAAGTGCCAGAAGCATCCGTTGACAAAGATGACCTTCCGCCTGCCGGCGAACACCAGGTCCGGGTTGCCCGGCAGCCGGGTTCCGCCTGCCTGCCCGTGCAGGCGGTACCGGTATCCCTTGGCGTGGAGGAGCCGGCGCACCAGCAGTTCAGGCTTGGTGTGTTTTCCCCGGATCCGGGACATGTTCCAGCTGCGCCGCTCCGGGGTGAGCTTGTCCGCCATGCTTCCAGTCTAGGATCCTGGGTTCAGCGCTCCGGCTGCTCCCCGAGCTGGAAATGGCGTCCGCTGATGGACATCGGCTCGATCTCGACGTAGAAGTCCTTCAGAGTTGGCACCCATGATGTGAGCCCCAGTTCTTCCACCTCCGCCAGCTCGGCGGAGGTGTTCAGAATCCTGGCCTTACCTCGAAGAACCACTGACCATGCCTCATCGGAGAGGATCCCGTCAGCTTCGAAGAGCACTGCTGAGTTGATGGCCAGCTGGGCGAGTTTGTTACCGGGCGCTGTCCTCAAGTACAGCTTGTCCTTGGAGCTGACGTAGTTGACGGGGAAAATATCCGGTTCGCCGGCCACGGAGACAACGAGCCGCCCATGCCTTGTCTCTTCCAGCAGGCGCCAGGACTGTTCGTCATTGAGTTCCAGGACAGGGTTTTCATCAGGGTGTTCAAACATCATGGCACTATTGTTCTACGTTGCGTAGAAATGCGCTAGGGGTGATTGGCTCCCTGGTCATTATTGACAAGTTCGGTGGGGGATTAACAGGCTGGAAACAATGTCGTGACGGAACTGTCGCGCGGGCTGGATAGCGTCACAGCAGGCAAATCCTGCAACGAAAGCGACGCACCTAGATGAGTAATGACACGGAAACCACGAAACTACTGGAGCCGGCGGCGCAGGCCCCTGCCGCCGTCGTCGGCCATTCTGCAGCGGGTAATACCGCTGCGCTGAATGCCACGAAGGAAAGCCTGGAGGACTACACGCTCCGGTTCGCACCGCGCTCCTACCGGAAGTGGAGCGCGGGAGTTGTGGCCACGAGTGCTTTGGGTGGCATCGCCTACCTGGCGGACTTCTCCATCGGCGCGAACATTGGCATCGCCTACGGCACCGTGAACGCCATCTTCGGCATCCTGGTGGCCGCCGTGATCATCTTCGCCACGGGATTCCCGCTGGCCTATTACGCGGCCCGGTACAACATCGATCTGGACCTGATCACGCGAGGCTCCGGCTTTGGCTACTACGGGTCAGTGGTTACGAACGTTATTTTTGCGACCTTCACCTTCATCTTCTTCGCGCTGGAAGGTTCCATCATGGCGCAGGGGCTCGAGGTGGGACTGGGCGTTCCGCAGTGGCTGGGGTATGCGGCGTCTACGGTCATCATCATTCCGCTGGTGATTTACGGAATGAACACCCTGGCCAAGCTGCAGGTGTGGACCACGCCGCTATGGCTGCTCCTGATGGTGGTGCCGGTCGGTTATCTGTTAATTTCGCACCCGGAGAGCATCAACAGCTTCTTTGCGTACACGGGCGAATCGGGCGACGGCGGGCCGAACCTTGCCTCCGTGATGCTCGCCGCGGGCGTCTGCCTGTCTTTGATGGCGCAGATTGCCGAGCAGATCGACTACCTCCGGTTCATGCCGCCGCGCACCGACGCCAATAGAGGCGCATGGTGGCGGGCCGTGATTCTGGCCGGGCCGGGCTGGGTGATTTTTGGGGCACTGAAGCAGATCGTCGGGTTGTTCATTGCCATCTACCTGATTGCGTCCCTGGACCCCGCCGCGTCTGCCACCGCGAATGAGCCGGTGCACCAGTTCCTGGGCGTTTATCGGGAGATGATGCCGGCGTGGCTGGCCATGACGCTGGCCGTGGTGCTGGTGGTCATTTCGCAGATCAAGATCAACGTCACCAACGCCTATTCGGGTTCCTTGGCCTGGACCAACTCGTTTACCCGGATCACCAAGACGTACCCGGGCCGGATGGTTTTTGTGGTGGTGAACCTGCTGATTGCGCTCGTGTTGATGGAAGCCAACATGTTCGACTTCCTCAACACCATCCTTGGCTTTTACGCCAACTGCGCCATGGCGTGGGTTGTCACCGTGGCGTCCGATATCGCCATCAACAAATACCTCCTGAAGATCTCACCCAAGGTGCCCGAGTTCCGCCGCGGAATGCTGTATGCGGTGAATCCGGTGGGCTTCGTGTCAATGCTGGTTTCCGCAGGGATCTCGATCGCCGTGTTCTTTGGGGCTTTTGGTTCCGGGATCCAGCCGTATTCGCCGATCTTCGCGGTGGGCCTGGCCCTGGTTCTTCCGCCGGTGCTGGCTCTTCTGACGAAGGGTCGGTAT
>NZ_CAQI01000048.1 GCF_001046895.1 Pseudarthrobacter siccitolerans | reverse complement strand
CCCTTTCGACGGACAAGACGGGGGAGTTGGTACTGCCGCCGAAGCCTTAGCTCCTCGGGTTGCTATCGGCTTCGGTTGCTATCGGCTTCGGTCTTTATTGACTTCGGTTGTTATTGACGAAGGCCGGCGCATTTGATGCGCCGGCCTTCTCTCTTGACTTTTTATTTGGGTCCCGCCACTGGTAGAACCAAGGACGATAGGCCTGTGGATAACTCTTATCGCTGAAATGTGATGTGGGCTACCCTTAAGTCACTGTCCGGAGTAAGCCGTCTAAAACTACTGGGGGAATAGCGGCCCATGACATCGCACAACAGTCGTACGTTCGGTGATGGCATGCGCGTTGGCGCCATGGCCTTTGCGGTTGCTGGCTCCCTCCTGCTGGCCGGCTGCTCGGGCGGAGCACCTGCAGATCCCGGCACGTCATCACCCACTGCTGCGGAGACCACGTCGCCCAGTCCAACATCCACCCCGACGCCGACCCCCAGCGCCGTCTACAAACCCGCCGACGCCTCGGGGCCAGCCCAAAATGTCCCCGTTCCCGTGCTGCCTGAGGTGGCAAAGACGGAGACGAAGGAAGGGCTCGAGGCATTCGCCAAGTATTGGTTTGCGCTTCTGAGCTACGGATATGAAACAGGCGATACGAAAGCGGTGTCGGCAATCACGAGCGCAAACTGCGTTATGTGCGAACGCAGTAAACAGGTGCAGACCGGGTGGCACGAAGAGGGCCGATGGCTAGCGGGTGGAAAGGTGACAACGCCCGTCGTCGATACCTCTTTCAATAGATCGTCTGATGGTCAGTACCAAGTAGCCGTACAGGTCTCACAAGAGGCTCTGAGCTACTACAACGCGGATGGAACTCTGGATAGCACCGACGCTAAACCAGCAGATTCTGGAAGCCTCATGTTTGTGGTTTACAGAGATGGTGCCTGGTATGTAAATACCATCGAGCCGATCGCTGGCTGATAATGAAAGGCGTCTTGCTTCGCTGCTTGCTTGGAGTCCTAGCCGCCGCGCTCATCCCGGCCGGAACGGGATTTATTACCCCTGGATTTGCCAGCGTGCAGTCATTGGTTCGCGTTAGCGACGATAAAAGCCAACCTCCCAAAGCGCCTCCACCTAAAGGTGTATGGTCAGCGACCGGAACGGACATTACCGGCTGGGCCAGGGACTCAGTCACAGGTGACTTTGCCCCACTTTCTCCTGGAGCAGTCAACACCGACCCCAACGAGTATAAGTACGAACTTCAGTGCCACCTCGGCGGGGGTGACTTCGACACTCCCTGCCTGGGCCGGCAGTTGGAGTGCAAAGACGGGCCGGATGGCGAAGACGGGATTCCTGTTGTCTGGTACTCGAAGCCGCGCGGTGTTCCTGGTGCCGTCTGGGCGATCCACTCCGGCCCGACCTGCCTCTTTGACGCCCGGCCCGAGGACCTGCTGCCACGCATCGCCGCCGACATTCAGCGGCAGTTCCAAAGCCTCCCCGTAAACGCCGGAACGGTGGTGGCGCAGCCCAGCCCGCACACACTCCGAGGCGCCGAAACCAACTTCTATGCCGAAGCCGTAGAACAGCAGTTCGATGTCACCATGTTCGGGCAGCAGGTGCACATCGTCGCCACACCGATCCAATACACCTGGAACTACGGCGACGGCACCGTCTTCGGGCCGCAGCCCTCGATGGGAGGCTCGCTGCCACAGGACCGCTGGGGCGAAAAGACCAGGACAAGCCATGCCTACGGATCCACCGGCGACTTCCAAGTGGTGTTGACCACGTCTTTCCAAGGAACATACGCAGTCAACGCCGGCCCTCCGCTGCCCATCCCGGGCCAAGGCCAGTTCAACGCGCCGCCGCAAACCATCAGCGTATGGCGGTCCCTGACCCGGAACTACGCCGACGACTGCCACGCCAACCCCCAGGGCCAGGGCTGTCCAGGAGTTGGAGCCACCCGGTAGGGCGCCGCGAATCGAAGTTATCCGCCAATCCCAAGCGACCCGCCAGCCTAGGAGGCTGCTGAACTAAGGCGGGTTGTAGGCGGGCGGAACGCCACCAATGGCCGTCTAGCGGCGTGTTCTGGTCAGCACCCTTGGGTGCGACAACGGGGTCGTTCCGCCCGCTTGACTTCATTCTGCCTCTGAATCTGGTGCATCGTCCAGGTGATTTTGTTGATGAGCCGAGGGTTCTGACGGTGGCTTATTCCAGCGCCCACGATCCCTCGTTTACGGTCAGTCCGAGAGCGAGCATGCGTCGTAGGTTCAGTCCCGCGATCCGTAGGCGTAGCCAGGCGTTGTTCCGTCTGATGCCCCGGTGTGGAACGCGGCGGTTGCCACGGGTGAGCCAGGCGATGGACCGCTCGACCATGGGCCGGTGCGTGCGGTAGTCGTCTTGGAAGGCCGGATCCGCGGCGCGTTGACGGTGTTCGCGCTGCAGCGCGTCGTGTTCGTGCAGTTGGATCTTGCGTCCCCGTGGCGATGCGGTGCACCGGTCCCGGAGTGGGCAGCCGGTGCAGGCGGCGCCGAACGTGACCCGTCGTTTTGCGGTGATCTTGCGGGTGAGGCCATTCGGGCAGGTCATAGTGCCGGCTGCCTCATCGACGGTGAAGTCATCGAGGGTGAACCCGCCCTCAACGGTCGGGCGCAGCGGCCATGGTTTGATCACCGGGCTATGGCCGGTGCCGGCCATAGCGGCGAGCATTTCACCGGAACCGTAGGCCGAGTCGGCCAGGACGTCCACTCTGGTGCCGGCGATCGTGGGATCCATGCCGACCAGGCGGGCACCGACGGTCCCGTCGCTGTTCTCCGGTCCGGAGGCTTTGGTCAGTTCCGCGGCGGTGATCAGCCCGGTGTCGGGTTCGATCACGATGTGGGCCTTGTATCCGTCCTGCTGGCGTGACTGGGTCTTGTGCGCGTGCCGGGTGTCCGGGTCCACGGTGGAGATCATCCGGTCCGGGGCGACCTTGCGGGCGATCCGCCACCGCCCGTCGGTCCCGTCCGAGTCCTCGGCTGGTTCCACGTCCTGTCCGGCGACCAGGGCCAGCAGCGCGTACGCATCAGCAGCCTTACCCTCGAGCGTCTCTGGATCCACCGCGGCGAGCAGGGCAAGCGCGTCGGTGACCAGGGCCGAGATCAGCCCGTCTTTGGCGTCCTGGTCATCCCAGGCGATGTCCGGCTTGCCGGTGCGGGTGTAGTCATACCCCCTCGCATGGGCGGTCACGAGTTCTTGGCCGCCGGGGATGTCCCGTCCGAAGCGGCGGACTGCGGCGATCAGCTGCGTGATGGTGTCTTGCCTGGCGACCGCGTCGTCCAGGACCGTCGAATCCACCGCCCGCCGGCGCTTGCCCTTCAGTACCCCGTTTCCGCGACGACTTCGGCGATGGCCTCCATAATCCGGTGCGGATTCTTCGAGCCGGCCAGACGCTTCCGCCAGTACGTCAGCGTGCTCGGATGGAACGCGGTATCAGTCAGCCCGTACCCGCACGCTGCCTTCCACCGCAGATCGAAGGTCAAAGCCTCCGCGGTTTCCCGATCAGAGAGGCCCTGCAACGCCTGCACCACCAGCACCGACCCGATCACCGGCGCCGGAACCGAAGGCCTGCCCCGCCGCGACGGAAACAGGTCCTCCATCATCGAATCCGGGAACAGCCGCCCCCTGTGCCCGGCTAGAAAAGCGAAGACACTGCCCGGAGCCAACAACTCACCGGCCAGCGCCTCCACATCCAAATACCCGCGTTGCGCATCCTCGCGTCCCTGCATAAGACCAGTCTTAATCACCAGCCCCAGCAGTCCAGCCGACGCGCCCGACCAGCGAATATTTCAGCGGTCTCCTAGGACGTGCGGGCCCTCCCACCACACCCGCCGTCGGATGCCCTGTGATTCGCACCGCACCCGGAATAGTTGCACGCGCGTTCCAGTTGGGCCTAACAGAACACTGGAAATCCCGAAAGGAACCGCGCATGCTGTTTTCCCCCCTGGCCCTTGGCGAACTTGAGCTCCCGAACCGCCTTGTCATGGCGCCCCTCACCCGTCTCCGCGCAGGCGAAGAAGGTATTCCCGGGCCCCTCCTCGCCGAGCACTACCGCCAGCGGGCTTCCCTGGGCTTGATTGTCAGCGAAGGAACTTACCCCAGCCCTGCAGGCCGTTCGTACCCCGGCCAGCCCGGCATCGTCACGGACGAGCAAATTGCCGGCTGGAAGAACGTCACCGACGCCGTACACGCCGAAGGCGGACGCATGTTCGCGCAGATCATGCACGGCGGCAGGGTTTCGCACCCCGATATCACCGGCGGTCACCCCATCGTTGCCCCCAGCGCAGTTGCCATTGACGGTGAGGTTCGCACCCCGTCAGGTAAGCAGCCCTACCCGGTGCCGCACGCGCTGAACCCTGACGAGTTGCCGCTCGTGATGCAGGAAATCGTCGACGCCTCGCTGAATGCCATCGAAGCGGGCTTCGACGGCGTGGAACTGCACTCCGCCAACGGCTACCTCCTCCACGAGTTCCTGGCGCCGAACTCAAACGTACGCACGGACAGCTACGGCGGTTCCCCGGAAAACCGGGCACGGTTCGTCATCGAGACGGTCAACGCTGTTGTGGCAGCAATCGGAGCCAGCCGCGTCGGCATCCGCATCTCCCCTGAGCACAACGTGCAGGGCATTGCCGAAGTTGACGCAGCAGATGTCCGCGCCACCTACGAGGTGTTGGTTGACAGCATCGCCCCGCTGAACCTCGCCTACCTGAGCATCCTGCACCATGAACCAGCCGGGGAACTGGTCCAGGACCTCCGCGCACGTTTCGGCGGGACCTTCCTGGTCAACACCGGTTTTGGTGTTGTCACCACCCGCAAGGAAGCAGTGGCACTGGTGGCTGATGGTCACGCGGATGCTGTGGTGGTGGGACGCCCCGCCATCGCCAACCCGGACTTGGCCCGCCGCTGGAACGAGAGCCTGCCGCTGAACGAGCCGGACCCGTCCACCTTCTACGCCGAGGGTGCCGAGGGCTACACGGATTACCCCGCGTACGCCGGCTAGGCACGTTCCTTAGAAACACAGACGACGGCGGCACCCGGCTTGGGTGCCGCCGTCGCTTGCTGCTCGGTGTGCTGTCCCGGGCAGCGGGCTCCAAAGGACATCCGACGTCCTTTGGCTGGTGAAGTTGGCCCGCCGGGCTCCTCGGGGGAAGCCGGCGGTGATCAGATGATACTCCAACAAATGGAGTTTTGCTAGAGTCCGGTCTGCGCCTGCCAGGAAGGGCTAAAGGACCGCCTCCCGGCCCGTGCCTTCAGACATCACAAGCTTCCCGTCCTGGATGTTAACGAGGACGCTTTTGGGTTTTCCGCTGACCTTCGTGATCGCCTTCAAGCCGCGGTTCGTCACCTCAACCCCCACGTGCGCACCCTTTGCAGGAAGCTCTACCGACACCTCGTTCGCGATACCGAGAATCGGATTCGTGGAAACGTCCAAATCCCGCCGCGCCTGCTTGCCGTTCACCGTCACGGTGATGTTTGCCTCCTCGAACCCCTCCTGAAACACAATAAGCAGTTCCCGCATCATGCCCTCTTCCTCGAGCGTTGGGTTGCCTGAGACGGCATTTCAACTACAGCACTTTGGAGGCGGTAGCGGAATACCCTTACCGGCAGGCCCCGTCTCACAAGGCAGTGGAGCCGCGCAGGCGCTTAGGGCAAGATGTTCTGGTGACTCAACTGCCGCAGGCCCCTTCCAATGTTCCGTCCACACCCCAGAAACGGGAGGACGGTATTTACACCCAGATTGCCACAGAACTGGGGGTCAAAGCCTGGCAGGTGAAGGCAGCAGTGGAACTGCTCGACGGCGGATCCACCGTGCCCTTCATCGCCCGCTACCGCAAGGAAGCCACCGGGACGCTGGACGATACGCAGCTCCGTGACCTCGACGAGCGGCTGCGCTACCTCCGCGAACTGGAGGACCGCCGTCGTACGGTGCTTGACGCGGTTGCTGCCCAAGGCCAGCTGACCCCTGAGCTGCAAAAGGCCATCCTTGCCGCGGACACGAAGTCCCGTCTCGAGGACATTTACCTGCCGTTCAAATCGAAGCGGCGGACCAAGGCGCAGATCGCGCGTGAAGCCGGCCTGGAACCGCTGGCCGAGGCATTGCTCAAGCGTCCCGACCTCAGCCCCGAGCACGAGGCCGCCAAGTACCTGAATGCTGAACATGCTGTGGACGACGTCGCCGCTGCGCTCGCGGGTGCCCGTGCCATCCTGGTGGAACGTGCTGCCCAGGACCCCGACCTCGCAGCCACCCTCCGGGAGCGGCTGTGGACGCAGGGGCGGATGGTTTCGCGAGTGAAAAAGGGGAAGGAATCGGACGGACAGAAGTTCGCGGACTACTTCGAGTTTTCGCAGGCTCCCGCCGGCATGCCGTCCCACCGGGTGCTCGCGTTGCTGCGTGGCGAGAAGGACGGCGTCCTTGAGTTGGACCTCGCCGAAGCGGATCCCACGGACGACGCCGCCCTCGCCGCCGCGCGTTCCCGGTACGAGTCAGCGGTGGCCAAGTGCCTCGGGGTCGCCGACCGCGGACGTCCCTCCGATGCTTGGCTGATGGAGACGGCCCAAGTGGCCTGGCGGTCCCGCGTGCTCGCCCGGCTCACCGCTGACCTGCGCGGCAAGATGTTCGCCGCAGCTGAAGACGAGGCGGTGCGCGTTTTCGCTGCCAACCTTCGGGATGTCCTGCTCGCTGCGCCTGCCGGAAACCGGGCAACGCTCGGCCTGGACCCGGGGCTACGAACCGGCGTCAAGGTAGCTGTGGTGGATGGCACGGGCAAGGTCGTCGCTACCGACACCGTGTACCCCCACGCGCCTGCCCGGAAATGGGACGAGGCGTTGGCGAAGCTGGAGCGGCTGGCGCGCCAGCACGCCGTCGAACTCGTCGCCATTGGCAACGGAACTGCCTCCAGGGAGACCGATAAGCTCGCCGCCGAGCTGATCAAGCGGTTGCCGGATGTGGACCGGAAACCGCAGAAGCTTGTGGTTTCCGAAGCAGGGGCATCCGTCTACTCGGCTTCCGCGCTTGCCGCGGCCGAGCTCCCCGGGATGGACGTTTCGCTGCGCGGAGCTGTATCCATTGCCCGCAGGCTGCAGGACCCATTGGCAGAGTTGGTGAAGATTGATCCGAAATCCATTGGCGTGGGCCAGTACCAGCATGACGTGACCGCGTCGAAGCTGGACCGGAGCCTTGACGCCGTGGTGGAGGACTGCGTCAACGCCGTGGGAGTCGACGTGAACACCGCTTCGCCGGCACTGCTGAGCCGGGTGGCCGGCGTGGGGCCGTTGCTGAGCGAGAATATCGTCGCTTACCGCAATGAGCACGGCCCGTTCGCCAAGCGCGCCGACCTGAAAAAAGTGCCGCGGCTCGGTGCGAAGGCCTTTGAACAGTGCGCCGGCTTCCTCCGGATCACCGGGGGAGCGGAACCCCTGGATGCTTCAAGTGTGCACCCCGAGTCCTACTCTGTTGCGCGCAAGATCCTGGTTGCGGCGGGCTCGGCGCCCGCTTCTTCCCTGGATCCCCGTGAATTTGCGGACGACACCTTCGGCCTGCCCACCGTCAAGGACATCCTGGCAGAGCTGGACAAGCCGGGAAGGGACCCGCGCCCGGCGTTCGCGGCCGCGACCTTCTCCGAAGGGATCGAGAAAATTTCCGACCTCAAGCCCGGGATGATCCTGGAAGGGACTGTGACTAACGTTGCGGCCTTCGGTGCCTTCGTTGACGTGGGCGTCCACCAGGATGGCCTCGTCCACGTCTCTGCGCTCGCGAACCGCTTCGTGTCCGATCCCCGCGAGGTGGTGAAATCCGGGCAGGTAGTCCGGGTGAAGGTTTTGGAAGCAGACCCTGAGCGGAAGAGGATTTCCCTGACCTTGCGGCTCGATGACGAACCGTCCTCGGGTGGGACGTCTTCCGGCCGCTCCTCTGGCCGGCCGCAGAACCAGCCGCAGAACCAATCGCAGGGCCAGTCCCCGAACAGGGAGCGAGGCAGGAACCAGAGCGGCGGGCGTGGCGGCTCCGGTGCTGACCGAGGCCGTGGTCAAGGATCCGAGCGGGGCGGGCGCCAGGAGCAGGGGCGGTCGGGCAGTACGCCAAACCGCAATGTACCGTCGCCGGGGCGCAATCCTTTACCCCAACCGGCGCCCATCAACACGGCCATGGCCGAGGCGCTGCGGAAGGCCGGTCTCGGTAAGTAGGGATCTCGGTAGGTGGGATCGGCCGGAGCCTAAGGCACCCTTGGAGCTTGTTGGGGCTTGTTGAAGCTGCGTCGGCTAGGGACAGGTGACAGCGATGGTGCTGCTTAGGCTAGTACAGGGGTGGTGCTGCTTCGTCTAGGGACAGCGTGAAGGCGTTAGGGCTGCTCAGGCGCTAGCGACAGCGTCAAGGAAGGCGGTGGTGCTGCTTAGGCTAGCGACAGCGTGAAAGCGAGGACGAATCCGGCTGCGGTGCTGAGTGCGACTGCGGGGCCGCCATGTTCGTAGGCTTCGGGCATCAGCGTGTCCGCCAGCGAGGCGATCACAGCGCCGGCAGCGAATGCCAGCGGAAACGAAATGGTTTCCGGGTCGGTGCCGGACAGTGGCCCGGCGCCAAGGACAACGGCGATCACCAGCAGGACGGCGCACGCGACCCACAGTCCGATGATGCTGCCGGCTGAGCGGCCTTGGCTGCGCATGGATGCCGAACCAACGAGCGCTTCCGGAAAATTGGACACGAAGATTGCGGCGAGAAGTGCCAGCCCTCCAGTTCCTTCTCCCAGCGAGATGCCAAGTGCCACGTTTTCCGGCACCCCATCCAAGGTCACGGCGGCCAGGAGTGCCAGGCCTGCCGCCCCGCGGGTTGAGGCGGGGGTCGGGGCTTTTTCCACTGCAGCAGCGTCTGTATCGAGCTTGGCGCTTCCCTGGACTTCGTCCGCGGCTTTTGCCTGCTTCGCCTCTCCCGGCTGCGCCCAGCGGTCCAGCAGCGCGCTGAGGACTGTAAACACCACAGCACCCGCGATCAGGCCGATGGCTGCACGGATAATGCCGCCCCGTTCGTAGGCGTCCTCAAACAATTCGAAGGCCAAAGCCGTGATCAGCGACCCGGCGGCGAATGCCAGCAGCATGGCCAGAAGCCGTTTTGGAAGTTCAAAGCGGACTCCGATGAAGGCACCCAGGACCAGTGCGCTGGATGCTATGACGCCAAAGACCAGCGACATCATCATGCCGCAAGTATAGGAGTAGCTGTTTGACGTGGAAATACGTTGTGCGCCCCAACTGGTAAGCACACTTTCGATGATCGTGCGTTTCTGAAAAGGTGGGTTCATGACCTATTTCCTTGAGTACACAATTCCTGCATCCGCCGACGACGCCGAGTTCGAGTTCCCTCACGATGAAATCAACTCCGGCACGACCGTTCCGCTGACCCAGACGAAAGCTGAAGTTGTGCATACCCCTGAGTTGCCGGCGCGGACGGGCATCATTGGAGCCACCGTTCCCGAGGCGAAGCTGGAGGCCGAGCAGTTGATCACCCACAGCCGTGCCAGTGAGGCTTCTCTATACTTCGACCCGTCCAACTCGCTCAACGCTGGCGTCGGCACCCTCGTGGCCACCTTTGCGGAGGGCCGGGGCTGGCAGGACGTTTAGTTCAGTTACGCATCGTCCGCCCGTTTTGGGGTCTGTGGCGGGTGGGCTCCGTCCCGGTGGAACTTGTGGTTCTCGCCGGGACGGAGCTCTTTAATGGGACTTCTGCAGAGGCTGAACATGGGGCTGAACACGGGCTGAGGATCGCTGAGGCTTCAGTTGGTTGGCGGCAGGAATTGCCCTAACAAGATGCGGCCAGCCCCGGCTTCGCCTGGACCGCTCGTCTTTGCCGCCTGAGTCCGCCGAGGCTGAGTTGATTCCCGGCAGGAATGACCCTTGCCTGATGTAGCCAGAGCCGGACCTCGCGTTGAGCCACTTCGGTCGGCCAGCTATGTTCTCCGGTGGCCGCAAGAGCTGGGGCAGCGCTGAGTTTCCGTGTTTCGCGCCGGGTTCTTATGTTCTTTCAGGTCGTCGCCGCTGCACCTTTGTCGCTCCGGCACAGGTTTATTCGCGGGGTGTTGGTGGTGGGGGTGGTTTGAAGTAGGTGTTTTGTTGGGGTTTTTGGTGGGGGTCGAGGTGTTTTGGGGGTGTGAACCAGGGGGTGTTGTTGGTGGTGGTGATGGTCCATTGTTCTTTGTGGATGAGGTGGTGGTGGCCGCTGCAGAGCAGGACGCCGTTGTTGGTGTGGGTGGTGCCGTGGTGGGACCAGTAGGTGATGTGGTGGGCTTCGCACCATGGTGCGGGGATGGTGCAGTTGGGGAAGGCGCAGCCTTGGTCGCGGGCTGTGAGGGCGGTGCGTTGGGCTGGGGTGAAGAGTCGGGTTTTGCGGCCGAGGTCCAGGAGTTCGCCGTGGGTGCCCAGGAGTGCGGGGATGATGTCGGCGTCGCAGGCGAGTTTGCGCAGGGTTGCGGCGGCGACGGGGCCGGTGAACACGAAGTTCCCCGTGCCGGTGCCGGGGCCTGACTTGGTGTCTGTGGCGGTCGTGTCTGTGTTCGCGCCTGTGCCGGTGCCGTGGCTGGTCCCAATGGCGGTGCTGGTCCTAGGGCCTGACCTGGTGCCGGTCTCGCTTCCTGTGCCACTGCCACTGCCACTGCCACTGCCGGTGCCTGTGCCTGTGCTCGTGGCAGTGCTTGTGTTTGTGGGGGTGTGGTGGGGGAAGAGGTCTTGGTAGTTGATGGTGGCGATGATTTGGGGGCGGTTGCCGCCGGTGGCGGGCAGGGTGTTGGTGGCCAGGGCAATCTTGGCGGCGCCGACGAGTCCGTCGAGTTGTTTTTGCGGGCGGGTGCGCCGGTCCAGGTCCGGGCCGGTGTTGGTCTCGTTCCAGACCCGGTCCTGAGTGTTCCGGTCCTGAGTGTTCCCGTCCTGGGTGGTTGCGTGCTGGGTGTTTCCGTCCTGGCCGCGGGTTGTGCCGGTGACACCGCCGGTGGTGCCGCCGTCGGTGGTCCCTGAGGTGCGTGCAGGGATCGGGCCGGTGGTGGTGCGGGGGTTGGTGGCGGTGTTCATGACGGTGAGGAGGTGTTCGTATTGGTCGGTGGTGGCGAAGATTTCCAGGTGGTGCAGGCCGTGGCGGGGTTTGCGGATGAACGCGCCTTGGGTGTGGCGGAGGGCTTCTTCGCTGGGTTCGGTGCCGTCGGCGTCGATGGTGTCGGCCCAGCGGCGGGCGACGCGCGCGAGGAAGTCGGGGTCTGATGTGGCCGCGGTGGCGGTGAGGTTTTCTTCGATCAGGGCCAGTTTTTCGGGTGTGGTGAGGTGCTGGAGCCGGTTCAGGGTCAGGGCGATGATGGTCCCGGCCCGGGACGAGACCGCCGGGCAGGCAGCGGCTGTGCCCTGCACTCGGTTGTCGGCGCCCAAGGGCTCTTCGCTGCCGGTGCTGTCCCCGGTGCCAGTGCCGTCTTCCGGCCCGATGGAGTCTTCGGTGTTGGGAGTGCCCGTGCTGGTGCTGGTGCTGGGGGTGAAGGCGGCGGCGAGGTGTTCGCGGGGTGCGGGGATGACGTCGCCGGTAAGGGTGCTGGCGGGCAGGATGTCTTTTGCCAGGGCCAGGCGGCGGTTGGCTTCGCTTTTACCGATCCGCAGCAGGAGCCGGAGGGACTCGCCGGTGTTGGCGCAGCCGTCATCAGCCGGTGAAGTAATCACCCGGTCCCGGCCCCGCCCGCCGGTCCCTGTTGCAGCATCGCTCCCGGCGTCCCGTGCTGTTGCTTGGCCAGGCCAGTTGGTGTCTGTTTCGTTGAGGGTTTCGACGCCGTTGTCCCAGCCGGTGACCCAGCCCTTGCCGGTGCGGGACCGGTTGGCGCGTGCCGCGTCCGCGGCGGCGATGGCCTGGGTCCGGGTCCGGTCCACGGTCCCGGCCGACAGGACCTGCAGGTACTCCACAGTCCGGGAGAGGTCCTCCACTCCAGCGGCGTATTTAGCGGCTTCAACATAGCTGGCCCCCGCAAGTATCGACGGCGCGGCGACAGCAGCCTGGGCTACCAGCCTGCCGAGCTCCGCCAGACCCAGCGGCTCCGCGGCACGGAGGGAATCTGCCGCCCCGGGGCCTGTTAGGGACCCCGCGGGTTCGGAATCGGTCCCGGCAGCCCGCGTGGGCTCGGCGGGCACAGCATGAAGGCGCCAGCCGGGACTCAGCCGGCTGCCGTCGTCATAGTCGTTGAACACGGAAGGGTCGGCAGCGGCAAAAGCACCGGAACTGCCTGACACCGGATCGTCAAAGCCCGAAGGGACAGCAGGGGTAGTAACCCCGGCCCGCCCCAGCACCACGACGTTGCTGCCGTACTGCTCAGGCCGTTCCCCGATGGCTTCCATAGGTCAACTCTGCCAGAGGGCACTGACAAAACTGGCTGGAACAGAAGCTATGTGGAAAACCCTGAAGTGCCAACGGCAACGGCAGACAAACAGAGGGATTAGCGCGCGGCAGCTTCAGCAGAATCGGCGGGCTTGGGCTCCTTCTCCCATGGCCAACGCCCGGTAATTTCCAGCTCCAGTGAAAAGCTGAGGAATGTCCGGATCAACACGATGATGGCCAGGACACCCACACTTTCAAAGGTGGGGGTGACGGCCACGGTGCGGATGATGTCGGCCGCCACCAGGAGTTCGAGTCCGAGCAGGATGGACCGCCCCAGTAACTGCCGGTACGAACGGTACACGGTCAGTTTTTCGGCGCCGGCAGGAAGCCTGCGGGGCTGGTGGCCCCGGACGGCCAACGGGATGGAAATCAGCGCCCCGATGACCATAACGGCCACGCCCGCAAAGTCCACGAACTGGCCGACCGTCTCAATGATGTGCCGAAAATCCACGTACCCTGCCTCATCTGCGCCGCGTCACGGTAGCTGACATTCAAAGGCCAGCCTACGGGTGGCGGACGCCGTTCCCGGCCAGAATGTCCCGGTAGCCCTCCCGGAAGGACGGAAACGTGAAGTTGAAACCGGTGCTTCGGAGAAGCCCGTTGCTGCAGCGCTTGTTTCCACCGCGGGCAGGTCCGGCGTCGCCCGCGGGCGGCTCTGCCAGGCCGAGTTCATCGGCGAGGTACCGCAGCACAGCTGCGAGATCGGCTGGATCGTCATCCACACCAACATAGACGGGCGCCGGAGCGGTACTCATGGTGGCCAGATGGACAATCGCAGCGGCAGCGTCGTCCCGGTGGATGCGGTTCGTGTAACGGGGTGCGTCCGGAATCACGGCCGAACCGCTGCGGACCTGGTCTATCAGCCGGGTCCGGCCCGGGCCGTAGATGCCGCCCAGGCGGAGGGCGATGCTGGTGGTGCCCGTCCCATGGAACCGCGCCTGCAGGAGTTCCTCGGCTTCCACCAGGATCCGGCCGGAGAATCCGCCAGGAGCCGGCGTCGTGCCCTCATCAACCCAGCCGCCGCGAGCGTCGCCGTAAACGGCCGTGGAGGAAACAAAAAGCACACGGCCCGGCGTCACGCCGTCGCGCTCCAAAGCGTCCAGGACGTTGCTGACGCCCCGCACGTACGCGGCCCGGTAAGCGTCCTCTGACGGGGAATCGGCAGCTACGGCAATAACGACGGCGGTGGTGTCCGCCGGAACCGGTGGCAGGTCGAGAGCGCTAAGGTCAGCCGCCACACCTTCGATGCCCGCTGGCAGTTTCGCAGGGGACCGGCGCCACCCCACCACGCGCTGACCCTGGGCCGCGAACCGCAAGCCCGCTTCCGTGCCGAGGTCGCCGCAGCCGGCCAGGAGGATTGTCATGGCCTACGGTGCCTCCACCGGGAAGAACACGCGCGGATCCTGCAGCAGCGCCGGGTACGTGAAGGCCGAGCGGTCAATGATCTCGGTAACCGTGAAGTTCCTGCCGAACCTGCCGTCGTCCAGCGTGATCGGCCGGCCCACCACCTGCCCCACGGCAAACTTGTGGCCGTGTTCGAAGGGGACGGCGACCGGCGTTTTCCCGGGAAGCGTGGCGAACGCCTCCTCCTGCGCCAGGCGCTTGCGCGTGGGCTTCTTCATCTGCGGCTTGGGCGGCGCCTTCCGCGGCTGCTTCGACGGCCGGCGGGACCCGTCGTCAATGTAGACAGGGGAGTACCCGTCATCGGGCTCGTCCGAGCCGGCGGCCGCGGCAGCGGGGAAACCGTGCACCGGCGGAAGCGCCACCGTGTCCAGGGTCTGGGGATCGACGTCGTGATGCGGGGAGCGGAGGATCCACAAAATGTCCCCCTCGGGTTCCTGCGGCAGGAACTCGTGCTTCGGCTCCGGCCAGATGTAGTCCATGTCCGGTACTGCATCCTCGAATACGGAGGTGTAGAACTTGGGTTCCTTGCGCACCAGCCTGGAGCGGTGGCTGAGGTGGAAATCGGGATCGCCGAGCCACGGCGGCATCGGAATCTTCGCGGCGTAGTCCGGGTGGGCTGCCTGCGGCGCGAATTCGGTGATGTTCTCACGCGTCTTATCCGGGTGTCCGCGCTTGGTCCATTCGTCCACCATCGCCAGCCCGTACATCGTCAGGGCCGGCACATAGCCCATCCACATCCGGATCGCCGGGTGGGTCTGCCAGCCATATCCGGGAATCACCAGGGCGCGCAGCGTCTGGAGCGCTTCGACACGCTGCTTGCCGAGACGGGCGGTATCCAGGGCAGCGGCGCTCTGCCGGAAATCGGGGTACGGGAGGAAGGTTTGCATCCCTTCAGTCTGACGGCAGCTTGCGGATGTGCCAATTACAGTGCCGGGCGCCACACAGGCAGCGCCGAAGTGTTCACATAGTGGACCTATGCATACGCCGGGTAGTTAAAACCACTAAGATCTCCGCAACACCCCACCGTTTTGGAAGCCCACTCATGACATCAACACCTGAAAAAACCGCCGGAATTCCCCACTCCTTCGCGCCCCGCTACGGGCAGATGCTGAGTCCGGAAGCAAAGGGCATCCTCGTCCTTGACGAATTTACCCTGGACCCCGAGATTGCGCGGAAAGACCAGCACCGTTTCCGCGATGGCATCGCCGCCGTCGCCCGGACGGTCCGCCGGATCGCAGCCCTGCGTGTGATCATCGCGATCGTGGCCATCGGCAATCTTCCACTGTTCCTGCTCTCCAGCGGGTGGTGGATTTACGGCGTTTCGCTCGCCCTGGTCGTCGCGGTGCACACCGCCGTCACTTTGCTGAACCGGCATGAGCCGCGCCTCAAGCAGCAGTCGGCGCTGGAGTTGCACATGCACCGGGAGAAGAGCGCAAACTACCGCAAGGTCCGCGACGCCGTGAAGTACATGATTGACACCCCCAGCCGCATGAACGAGCACCTGTACCTGGAGCTCCTGGCGGTCAAGCGCGTCGCCCTCAACCTGGCCCACGGCACCGTTGCCCTCCTGGACACCAGCGACGAGTCTGCCTGGAAGGTGCGGATCGTCCGCGAGATTCCTGCCAGCAGCTAGGGATTCTCAACAGCTTAAAAAGTACGACGCCGGCGCGCCCCTTCTGGGGGCACGCCGGCGTCGTTTTTGGTCAACGGAATTTGTCTATCGCCGACCTGTCTGGAGAGGCCGTGCCGGCCTCGGTCACTGCCGCCATGTTGCGGGCAGTGATTACGCGGGAAGCTGGATGACCTGTCCCTCGAAGACGAGGTCGGGGTCGGAAATGGTGTCGAGGTTGGCGTCGGCAAGGTGCTGCCAGCCGCCGTCGATCCCCAGTTTTTCAGCCACGATGCTCAAGGTGTCGCCCGCCTGGAGCGTGTAGGTGTCGCCGCTCAGGGCAACGTTAGTGACGTGCTTGGCGGCCGGAGCCGCGGCCGGGACTGCTTCGACGGGAGCGCTCTGCACGGGAGCACTCTGCGCCGGGGCAGCCTGGACTGGCGCCGCCTGGACGGGAGCACTCTGCACCGGCACACTCTGCGGTGCCACGCCGGTAGCGCCGCCGCTCAATCCGAGCTGGGCTGCGCAGGAGGGCCATGCTCCCCAACCCTGTGCTGCCTGGACCTGCTCAGCCACGGCAATCTGCTGTTCACGGCTGGCGTCCGATGCCGATCCCGTGCCGCCGTACGCTGCCCAGGTGCTGGGACTGAACTGGAGGCCGCCGCTATAGCCGTTGCCCGTGTTGATGGCCCAGTTGCCTCCGCTCTCGCACTGTGCCAGGGCGTCCCAGGTAGAAGCACTGGTGGTGGCGTTGGCCGCGGTTGCCGACAGTGCAAGCCCTGCGGCTGAAATGGCCACCACGGTGGCTCCACGGCGCGCGGCAGTACGGAATTTGGTGTTGTTCATGATGGTTATGCTCCTGAAGGCCACCTGCGCTGGTTCCGTCCCCGGAGATCATCGCGCCACTGCCCGCCCCTGACGAATAGAGGTCAATTTCGGTGGCTGCCTGCTGGGCAGTTCTGGTGGAGGCAGCACCTGGCATTCATGTCGCCCGCTGGCCGGGCATGTATTTCACGCTAGGACATAGCAGTGGCGTTATCAAATCGAGATTTTTCTGGGCGTTCTCTGGTAGTTCCCTGACCAAGCGCGGCAGCCAGGTAAGGTGCTGTGCGGCTTTCACGGGACTGCGCCACAACGGCGGGAGTGCCGGTGGCCATGATCTGCCCGCCTTTGTCCCCGCCTGACGGGCCAAGGTCGATAACCCAGTCAGCGCCGGCCACCACCGCCATCTCGTGCTCGACAACCACCACCGAGTTTCCGGCATCCACCAAACCGTGGAGCTGCGCCATCAACAATTCCACGTCCGCCGGGTGCAGCCCGGTGGTGGGTTCATCCAACAGGTACAGGGTGTGCCCCCGTTGCGCCCGCTGAAGTTCCGTGGCCAGCTTGATGCGTTGCGCTTCTCCGCCGGAGAGCTCCGTGGCGGGCTGCCCGAGGCGGAGATAGCCGAGCCCCACATCCTGGAGGCTTTTGAGGCTCCGCGCCGCGGCAGGGACCCGGGCCAGGAACTCCGCAGCAGCATCCACCGTCAGGGCCAGCACTTCGGCCACAGTCTTGCCCCGGTACTCCACCTCAAGCGTTTCCTGATTGAAGCGGGACCCGGCACATTCCGGGCACGGGCCGTAGCTGCCGGGCAGGAAAAGCAGTTCCACCGCCACAAAGCCCTCGCCCTGGCAGACCTCGCAGCGGCCGCCGGCAACGTTGAAGGAGAACCTGCCGGCACCGAAGCCCCGGTCCTTGGCTTGTTGAGTTGCGGCAAACTCCTTGCGGACCGCGTCAAAGAGTCCTGTGTAGGTGGCCAGGTTCGAACGCGGTGTCCGTCCGATGGGTTTCTGGTCCACTGTCACCAGGCGGTCGATGCAGTGGTTCCCGGTAACGGTTGCTAAGGCCAAGGGGTCGTCGGCTTCCCCTGCCTCAACGGGGGACTTGAGTCCTGAACCCACCACCTCACCGAGCACCCGGCTCACCAGAGTGGACTTCCCCGAGCCGGATACACCGGTGACTGCAGTCAGGACGCCAAGGGGAAAGCGCGCATCGAGTCCGCGCAGGTTGTGCCGGCGGACGTCCTTCAGCTCCAGCCATCCGCCGGGCTCCCGGGCCTGCCTTGTTGGGGCGGCGCCTGGGACCTGCGGCAATGCGTCGCCGAACAGGAAGGGCCTGGTGACTGAAGCGTCGATGTCAGCGAGCCCCGGAACGGGTCCGCTGTAGAGCACCTCGCCGCCGCCTTCGCCGGCACGGGGGCCCACGTCCACAAGCCAATCGGCCCGGCGCACCACATCCATGTTGTGCTCCACTACGAACACCGAGTTGCCTGACGACTTCAGTTGTTCCAGCACGTCCAGGAGAGGCTCGGCGTCCGCCGGGTGGAGTCCAGCCGAAGGTTCGTCCAGCACATAGATCACGCCGAAGAGGCCGGACCGCAGCTGTGTGGCGATCCTTAGCCGCTGCATCTCGCCCGGCGACAACGTGGGAGTGGCCCGGCCCAGGGCCAGGTAGCCCAGCCCGAGATCCAGCAGGACAGTGAGGCGCTGGAGCAGGTCCCGGGTGATCGCCACTGCAACCTCATTCGACTCACCGGTGAGCTGCCTGCGCGAGGCCGTACCGGCGTCGTGCAACTCCGAGGTGGGACGGACAACCTCGGCAAGGTCCGCCATGGGAAGGCGGTTGAGTTCCGCGATGGTCCTGCCCGCGAACGTGACGGCCAGGGCCTGCGGCGTCAGCCCGGTGCCCGAACAGCGCGGGCACGGCCCCGACTCCATGTAGGCAAGCACCCGTCCACGCATCGCTGCACTCTGCGAGTCTGCCAGCGTGTGGAGCACGTAGCTCCTGGCGCTCCAGAACCGCCCCTTATAGGGCTTGGCAACCCGGTCGCGCTGCGGGGTCACCTCAACCACGGGCTGTTCCTCGGTGAAGAGTATCCACTCCCGGTGCTTCCTGGGCAGTTTGCGCCACGGGATGTCGACGTCGTATCCCAAGTGGGTGAGGATGTCCCGCAGGTTCTTTCCCTGCCATGCCCCGGGCCAGGCAGCGACGGCACCGTCGCGGATGCTCAAGGACGGGTCGGGGACGAGCGATGACTCCGTGACGGTATGCGCGGTTCCCAGGCCGTGGCATTCGGGGCAGGCCCCGGCGGCTGTATTGGGGGAGAAGGCATCCGAGTCCAGCTGGGTGCTGCCTGCCGGGTAGGTGCCGGCCCGGGAAAAGAGCATGCGCAGGGAATTGGAGAGCGTGGTGACCGTTCCCACCGTGGACCGGCTGCTGGGGGCGCCACGCCGCTGTTGAAGCGCGACGGCGGGCGGCAGGCCGCTGATCAGCTCCACCTTGGGATTGTGCCCCTGTTGGATGAGACGGCGTGCATAAGGGGCGACCGATTCGAAGTAACGGCGCTGGGCCTCGGCGTAAATCGTGCCGAAGGCCAGGGATGACTTCCCGGAGCCGGAAACTCCCGTGAAGGCCACAATCGCGTCCCTCGGAACATCCACGTCCACGTTGCGGAGATTGTTTTCGCGGGCTCCGCGCACCCGGACAAAGCCATCGGCTGCGTGGGCAGGAACTGGATACTGCAGGTCATCAGCGTGCTTGGCGTTCTGCATTGGTTCGACTCTAGTGGCGTTTACCGGACAGGGCATTATCCTGACCGGATGGATAACTTTGCAGGCGGTACTGCCGTGCCTGAAACCGAACCCGATGCAGCTGAGCCGGAGGTGTCCTCCAAGCCCCTCCCGGTGGCCGAATTGCACCTTCATATCGAGGGGACCCTCCAGCCGGAACTGATCTTCGCGCTGGCGGAGCGGAACGGCATCACGCTTCCTTATTCAGGATTGGACGAGCTGCGGGCGCGGTATGAGTTCACCGACCTGCAGTCGTTCCTCGACCTTTACTACGCCAACATGGCCGTGCTCCAGACCGAACAGGACTTCGCGGACATGACCCGCGCCTACCTGGAGCGCGCAGCTGCTGCCGGTGTGCGGCACGCCGAGATCATGATGGACCCGCAGGCCCACACATCGCGGGGCATTCCGCTGGAGACCTGCGTCAACGGCGTCGCCTCCGTCCTGGCCACATCGCAGGAAGAGTTCGGGATCTCCACCCTGCTGATTGCAGCCTTCCTGCGCGATCTTTCCGAAGAGTCTGCGCTTGAAGTATTCGACGGCCTGATGGCGATGAACGCCCCCATCGCCGCTGTGGGGCTGGACTCAGCTGAGGTGGGCAATCCGCCGTCGAAATTCGAGCGGCTCTATGCCAAAGCCCGGGAAGCCGGCCTGCGGCTCACCGCGCACGCGGGCGAGGAGGGGCCGCCGTCGTACATCGTTGAGGCGCTGGACATCCTGGGCGTAGAGCGGATCGACCATGGCATCCGTTGCATGGAAGATCCCGACCTGGTGGAGCGGCTCGTGGACGCGCGGATCCCGCTAACCGTCTGCCCGTTGTCGAACGTGCGGCTCCGTGCGGTGGACACCCTGGCTGACCACCCGCTGCCCGCCATGCTCGCCGCGGGCCTGAACGTCTCCGTCAATTCCGATGACCCCGCCTACTTCGGCGGCTACGTGGATGACAACTTCAGCCAGCTGGACGCGGTGTTCGAACTCTCCGATTTCGACAAAGCCAGGCTCGCGGCAAATTCCATCCACTCGTCGTTTGCCTCAGAGGAACGGAAGTCTGAACTGCTGGCCGAGCTGAACGGACTTGAAGCGCCGCAGTGACGCCCGCTGTGTCCCAGACAACAACCGCGCCGACTTGCCGCTAAACTTGGTGCCGCAGGCGTGTCCGGAGGGGTGCAGGGCGGAACCTGTGGAATCACTCCGGGGTTGTGCAGCCAGCCCTACACCCGATACTCCAGGCTCACTTGTCGGAATTTCCGCTTCATAGTCGGTCACGACACGCAGAGTTAACCAATTCAAGTCGCGCGATGTAACGGGCAGTTGGCAAGATGCCTAAGACCGATCGCTTTTATAAAAGGGGAATCATGGCCAAGTCCACCGCAGAAAACACCTTCCTTCGACTCAAGACCGTTTTGGATGTCCTGACCGAAGGTGTGTGGTCCGGTGATGCACTGAACGCGGGGCAGGTCCTCGCGGAGGCTACGGCACGCGTGCCGTTCAACGAGCACGAAGCCGAACTGCTCAGCGGCGGGATTCCCCGCGGGCACAAGACGCTGACTTCCGCCACCGCCAAGCTCGTCAAGGCGGGCTGGCTGGTCAAGGGCCGCTCCGGCTGGACAATCACCGAGGACGGCATGCGTGCCACGGTGGCCTACCCGGACGCTGTGTCCTTCGCTACCGCGCTCGACGCCGGCACTCCTGTTCCTGCCGACATTCCGGTTCCTGCGGCTCCCGCAGGGTTCGTCCGTAAGACCACCGCTGTTGCTGAAGTTCCGGCGCCGGCCGCCAAGACGGAAACCAAGAAGACCGCCCGGAAGACTCCTGCCAAGAAGGCCGCCGCGGCTGTGGGCAAGGCTGCCAAGGTCATCGAAGACGCCGTTGAGCCCGTGGTGAAGGCAGTTCGTAAGGGCAAGGCTCCGGCCAAGGCTGATGAGGCTGCCGCTGCAGCCGAACCGTTTGAGGGCCCGGATGTTGAGACGCTTCCGCAGCCTGAGGCAGTGGCTGTTGCAGGCGACTTCAACACCATCCTTGGTGCGCCCGAAAACTGGGCTCCGCAGTACGACGAAGCGCAGATGGAGTTCGACTTCCTGGATCAGCTCTGGAAGAAGACCGCTGAACTGCCGGCCGGCCACTACACCTTCAAGATCGCCCTGAACCGGTCCTGGAGCGAAAACTACGGCGCCTTCGGCACCTTCGATGGCCCGAACCACGAGCTGTACCACGACGGCGGCACGGTCACCATCCGCTACAACCACAGCACCCGCGACATCACCATCAACTAACCGTTCCGCCCTCCCAACTGGCTGACAGTTAACGTCGCGAAAACCCGTTTTTCGAAGCGTTAACTGCGGCTCAGTTGGGAGGCTTGGTTGTTGGACAGTGCCCTCGAGAATTCCTGGGCAGTAAGCGGGCGAAAGAGGGGCAGGCACTATGGCGAGGCACGCAGGTTCACCGTCCGAAGAGCCTGATCCGTCAGACGCGGATGCCGGGGCTGTGCGGCTGACCGCCCGCGTTTTTGGCGTGGTGCAGGGTGTCGGGTTCCGCTACTGGACCATGGGCAAGGCAGAAGAGCTCGGCCTCAGCGGCGAGGTGAAGAACCTCGACGACGGTTCGGTCGCCGTAGTTGCTGAGGGGCCGCAGTGGAAAGTCCATGAACTCCGGGAATGGTTGAACTCGAACCGGACCCCCGGGCGGGTGGAACGGGTGGAGGACTCCATCTCCGAAGCTGAGGGAACTTTTCGCGGCTTTAATGCCCGCTGACACCGCCACACAGGATGAGCTTCGTCCCGGCGGGCCTCATTCCCTTGGGCTCAGCCCGATGAACGCGCCCAGCTCCTCCAGGGCTGCGGGCCGGTGCGGCATGTAGCTGGTGAGCTCGGGGGAGCGGATGATCACGGCCCGCCACTGGCCACGGGAGACCGCCACGTTGATGCGGTTCCTGTTCAGCAGGAACTCGGCGCCGCGGGGTGCCTCGCTGACGGCAGAGCAGGCCATCGAGACAAGCACTACCGGCGCCTCCTGGCCCTGGAACTTGTCCACGGTCCCTACCCGGACGTCCGCCAGGCCGTCCTCCTCAAGGGCCTTCCGGATGAGGTGGACCTGGGCGTTGTAGGCGGCAACTACCAGCAGGTCTTCCTGGCCTAGCGGACGGGACTCACTGTCCTGGCCGGGCGTCCACTTCAGCCCCAGGTGCCGGCGCGCCTGGCGGACCACTTCAGCCGCTTCCTCCTTGGACGCGGTGGCGTTGCCGCTGTGGTTGACGAAGACCGTTTCCACCCCGGGCGGCAGCTGTTCGAGCTGGCGCAGCGAGGCCGCCGGTGCAGCCTGGAGCTTTCCCTCATAGCTCAGCTGCGAGACGGCGCGGCACAGCTCAGGATGCATCCGCCAACTGTCCGCCAGGAAGTAGCCAAGGCTGGCCGGCAGCGTGGCGTGCCCCGCAGCCAGCCACCCCAGCGCCGATTCGTCCACGGGTTCCGGGTGTGCCCCCTGCGTGACCTGCGGCAGCTGCTGGGGATCACCCAGCAGCAGGAGCCGCTTCGCCGCGCGGGAAACAGCCAGGGTGTTGGCCAGTGAGAACTGCCCGGCCTCGTCGATAACCAGCAGGTCCAGTGAGCCGGCCGGCACCTCCTTGCCTGTCATGATCCAGCTGGTACCGCCCACCAGGCAGCCGCCGGGGGAGGACAGGAGCCGTGCAACATCGCCTTCGGCGGTGGCCTGCCACGGAACATCGTGCGGGGACATCAGCTTCTTGGCCACATTGGACGGATCCACCCCGCCCTGGGCGATGGCACAGCAGAGCAGGTTTTCGATCACATTGTGCGACTGGCCCACAACGCCGATTTTCCAGCCTTCACTTACCAGCCTGCCGATGACGTGGGCACCGACATAGGTCTTTCCCGTCCCCGGAGGGCCCTGGACGGCGAGGTAGGAGCGGTCGAGGTCGCGGACGGATTCGGTGATCGCCGCGGCGTAATCGGCAGAACCGTCAGGGGCGTGCGGGACGTCCACGGGTTGCTGCAGTGTCCGGAAGCGCGGGGATCGCTTGCGCAGGATGTCGAGTCCCGGATGGGCCGGCAGCGAAGGCACTGACGCTCCGACGCTGGCGGCAATTTCGGCGATGGCAGCTTCGATGCTGTCCGTAGGGATCGGCTTGTCTTCTGTGAGCGCCACCGGCAGATGCGGGTAGGCGGCAACCTTGCCGGTCTCCCGCTCGGTGATGGTGATGAAAGTGTGCTCCGGATTGTCCGGAGCAGGCGCGACCTCACTGATCTTGGTCGCGAAGGTATACGCCCGCGAACCGGGAGCGGCGTCAGGAGCGGCCATCCCCTCAGGGGGAGGGGAATCGTAGAGCCGGCACCACTTCGAGCCAGCTTTGAAGTCCGAGCCCTCCGTCATGGTGCCGCGCAGCCGAAGGACCCTTGTCCGCATGCGTTCCCGCGGCTTGGCCACCGCCCATTCCGAGGTAACTTCCGCCGAAGACACCACAAAAACGTTCCGCTGGTCAGACCAGTTCTCGATAGGTGCTTCCACCCGGTCGAAGTGCTGCCACCAGAACTGCTTGCGTTCGCGGCGGTGGTAGCCGGTAGCCGCGGCAACCATGGCGATGGCGCGTTCATCATCGGTCCAGGGGCGGGTGTCCGGCAGCCCGGCCAAGTATTCGCGCAGCCGGCGCTCTTCGGGAGTTTCAGCAGCCCCGGCAATCTGGTCCGGTGCTGCCGGGCGTTCACCCGGTTCAGCCACTGATGAACCGGCCCGTGCTCCCGGAACAACCGCTTCGGCGGGCGACGTCCCGGCTGGCCCGGCGATCTCCAGCAGCCAGTCGCGCAAACGAAGCGTGGACAGGCAGTCGTACCGGTTGTAGTCGGAGATGGACGCCAGGATTGCCGCCGCTTCCGCCTCGTTACCCGCATCACGGGCCGCGCAGTATGCGGCGTAGGCGACCACGGAGGCACCGGCGTCCTTGACGTCCCCGGAGCGGAGGTTGTCTCCCATGTACAGCGGTTCGAGCTTCTTGATGGAGTACGATGCTTCGGAAATGCGCAGGGATTGCCGCACAGTGGCGTAGAGGTTCACGAGAAGGCCTTCCCGAAGCCAGGTGTCCACGGTGTCCTCACCGGCCTGGTGCGCCAGGGAAAGGTTCCGCAGGGCAGTCTTTTCGTAGGCGGCATAGTGGTACACATGCATGTCCGGATAGCGGGCCCGGCGCTTCTCCACGTAGCCCAGGAAGTCGAGGAAGGCCCGGCGCTCTTCTGACCGGGAGTGCGCCCAGAACGGACGGAAAACAGGATCACCGGAATGCCCGGCAACCGGTGCTTCGATCACCCCGAAGAGGTACTCGATACCCCATACGCCAGTGGCCGGGTCCTGCCAGAGCGGATCGCCTTCGAAGTCGAAGAAGATGTCGCCCGGGCTCGGCGCCGGGAGCGCCCCAATGCTGTTCTCCGGCAGGACCGTGAAGGAAACGGTGTGGGGCTGGCCGTCTTTGGTGAATGTCCTGGATCCGGCGGGTGCATCCAGGCCCAGCTGCATCCGCGCCTGCGCCCTGAGCCGGACCATGGAGTTCCGCGCCTCCTCAGCAGGCATGGCTGCGAGCTGGTCGATGGTGGTGATTCCGGCGGCATGCAGCTTCCGGCGCTGCACCACCGACATCCCGGCCACCATCAGCAGGTCCCGATGCTCCTGTACCTGTTCGGCGCAATAGTCGCAGCGGCCGCAGTGGACGATTCCGGCCTGCTGCCATTGCACGGTGGCATCAGCGGCGCGGTGCTCCGCTGTGAGCTGGCGGAAGCGCCGGCGTCGTTCGCGGAAAACAGGCAACAGGTCCGGAAGGGAGTGGCTGCTGCGCAACCAGTCATCACCCACCCGGGTTCCCAGCACGAGGGTCACGGTGGGGGAGGGCTCCAGGCCCATCCCGAGGAGCTGGTCCCCGTATGCCGCGAGTTGCAGCAGGGCACCTACTTTGGCATGCCTGGCCAGCTTCGTATCCCAGACTTCGTAACGCCCGGGGCTGCCGGTACCGGCGGCCTCATTGACGAGGAAGTCTGCGTAACCCAGGAATTCGCCGTCGAAGAAGGTGGCCTGGAAAACGACGTCGGCACCGGAGCGCAGCGCGAGCTCAGTTTCCGCGTGCTTGGCCTGGAGCTCCCCGCGCAGGTTCTGCCCGCGTTCAAGCGAGTACACACCCGCACCGCGGCTGGCATCCCACTCGCCGTACTTGGCGATCAGGCTGGCAAGGACGGTCTGTTCGTGCTTGTCGCCCAGTTCGCCGGCGCGGACCTGCATCTCGTCCGCTGCGAAGTCGGCTTTGGGGGACCGGCCCAGTTTTTCGTCCAGGACCCGGAGCGTGCGGTATTCACACTCGCTGGCCGCCACCAGATCGCTGGCAGAAAACACCAGCTCCGGCGGCGCGCCGGCAGCTGCAGCTTCGAGCAAAAACACAGGGCCTCCCCATCGACAGCCGGGCTGTGATCCTTAGCCAAAGGACGCTTCCTTTGGCCTTAGAACCAACCTAGCAAGGGGCACCGACAATCGGCCGGTCAGCCCTTCGCGTCCGCGCGCACTTGGGCTTTGTCATGCTCGATGTGAGCCTTCCGCAGCAGGTCCAGGAACTCGGTCTCGTTGCGGATGAGCCGCTTGTACTTCTCCGGCAGCTTGCGGATCTGGTCCTCTTCGCGGCACATCTTCGCGAAGAGCTTGTCCCGCTCCACCATGTCCGTCTCGTAGTTGAGGTCCAGGTACTCGGTGGCGTGCCGCTTGGCACCGGAGACAGCGTTCTTGGCCTTGCCCTTGGGGCTGAAAATAGATGCCAGCACCGTGACCACCAGGACGCCGAGGATCACGCTCAGGGACACCCCGGTGCTGACTTCCACCACGTTCACGTGTTCGCCGTCGTTGATGAACGGCAGCGTGTTTTCGTGCAGTGCGTGCAGGATGAGCTTCACGCCGATGAAACCCAGGATGACGGCCAGGCCGTACGAAAGGAAGATGAGCCGGTCCAGGAGTCCGTCGATCAGGAAGAACAGCTGCCGCAGGCCCATCAGGGAGAACGCGGTGGCGGTAAAGACGATAAAGACGTTCTGCGTCAGGCCGAAGATGGCCGGAATGGAATCCAGCGCAAAGAGGATGTCCGTACCGCCGATGGCTACCATCACCAGCAGCATCGGAGTGAGGACGCGCTTGCCGTTCTCCATGGTGAAGAGCTTGTCGCCGTCGTAGTGTTCCGACGCCGGCAGGAACTTTTTGGCGAGCCGGACCACCAATCCTTCGGAGTCGTCGTCGTGGCTGTTGGGGCGCAGCAGGTTGCCGGCGGTGATAAGCAGGATCAGCCCGAAGATGTAGAACACCCAGGCAAAGCTGTTGATCAGCGCGGCGCCCAGGAAGATAAATGCCGTGCGGGCGATGAGCGAGAAAACGATCCCGAACAGCAGCACCTTCTGCTGGTCCGCCCGGGGGACGCGGAAACTCGCCATGATGATGAGGAACACAAAGAGGTTGTCCACGGAGAGCGCCTTCTCCGTGACGTAGCCGGCGAAGTATTCTGTGCCCATCGTCGGCCCGCCGAACACCAGCACACCCAGCCCGAAGAGCAACGCGATGCCCACGTAGATGGCGGACCAGGTGGCGGATTCCTTCAGTGACGGCGTGTGTGCCTTCCGCACATGGAAAAAGAAATCGAAAGCCAGCAGGCCAACAATCCCTGCAATGGTCAACGTCCAGACATAAGAAGGTACTTCCACGCGCCGGGCCTTTCGTCGTCAATGTCTTCCCAGCCTACCGAAAGCATGCTTACCTAAGCAGGCCGCAGGAGTTCATGCTCGACGACGGCGGTACGGGACAGCGTCTTGTACCCTTCCTGTTCAAACAGGACGGTAATGACGTCGTCCTCGTGCCGCATCACCAGCCCCGGACCCCACTCCTTGTGGATCACGGCGGACTGCAGCGGGAATGGTTCGCCGCCACTGGAGGCGGACTGCCCAGCGGCAACCTTCCCGGCCGGAACCTTCCCTACCGATCCCGGCCCGCCGGCGTCGGACGTTTCCTTTGCCGCAGGCAGCCCAGCTGTTTGGTTCGCGGCCTCGGCGCAGGCGTCGCAGTTGCCGCACGGCTCCGGCAGTTCCTCGCCGAAGTACCCCAGCAGGAACTGCCGCCGGCAGCCGTCAGTCTCGGCGTAGGCACGCATCATGGTGAGCCTGGACTGGTCCACTCGCTGCCGGGCCTCGGCCAGCTCGACGGCGCGCTGCACCAGTGCGGGCAGTTTGGCTTTGGAGGCCAGCCGGATGCCGCGCTTGCCGGTTGTGACCGCGCCCGCCTCCTCCAGCTGGTTCACAATTCCGGTGACCCGGCGCGCGGGGAACCCCGTCAATTCAGCAAGGGACGTTTTGGGAGCCGGTGCACCAGCGGCTTTGAGGACCTTCAAGACGGCCAGCAGCCGGTCCGGATCGGGGGAGTGGGTACCGAAGAACTTCCGCAGGCCAAGGTCCTCAGCGCGGTAGTGCAGCACGGCGGAGGCGGGGTCCCCGTCGCGGCCCGCCCGGCCGATCTCCTGGTAGTACGCGTCCAACGACTCGGGAATGTCCGCGTGCACCACAAAACGCACATTCGGTTTGTCGATGCCCATTCCAAAAGCGGTGGTGGCGGCCACCACGTCCAGCTGGTCGTCGAGGAACAGTTCGTGGATGCGCTCCCGGTCGGCGGCGGACCGGCCGGCGTGGTACGCCTCGGTCCGGAGTCCTTCCTTGGCCAGCTTGGCTGCGTACTTCTCGGTGTCCTTGCGGGTAGCGGCGTAGAGCAGGCCCTGCCCCTGTTCACGGGCCAGCGCCGTGACCTGTTCCAGCACGGCCTTGCGTTTGCCTTTGTCCTCCTGGTGCCGGACCACATCGAGGGTGATGTTGGGCCGGTCGAAGCCGCGGACCAGGACCAGCGGGTCCCTCATGCCCAGCCGCTCCACGATCTCATCGCGCACGGGAGGCGACGCGGTGGCAGTCAGTGCCGCCACCGGCGGATTGCCCAGGTGTTCGCGGACGTTGCCCAGGTTGAGGTAATCGGGGCGGAAATCGTGGCCCCATGAGGAAACGCAGTGGGCCTCGTCCACCACGAAAACGGCCATGTCCAGCTTGCCGATCCGGTCCACGGTTTCCTGCTTGGCGAGCTGTTCGGGGGCGAGGAACAGGAAGGCCGCCTTGCCGGTCTCCGCGGCATGCCACGCGGCCTCCAGCTCCGAATCGCTGTGGGAGGAGTTGATGGCGACGGCGGCCCCGTCACCCAGTTCGGCGGACAGCCCGTCCAGTTGGTCCTCCTGCAGGGCAATCAGCGGTGAAACCACGACGGCGGGCCGTCCCGTGGTGTTCTTCAGGTGCAGGGCAGCGACCTGATAGATAGCGGATTTCCCATAGCCGGTGGGCATCACCGCCAGGACGTCGCGGCCGCCGGCAAGGGCAGCCATGCCAGCCAGTTGGCCGTCACGGAGGTGGGGAAGGGAGAAAGAAGACGCCGCCAGGGCGGCGAGGGCATGATCGTCGGACATAAACAGCGGCTCCGCACAGTGGATCCTGCGGCCGGTTGCTTCAGCCGAGGTAAACAGCCTAGCGCGGCCGGGACACGCCGTCGTCGGTGTCCGGGGCTATGTGGACAAACCGGCGGTCTTCTTATGCACACCCCGCCGCTGTCCTTGACTTCCCGGCCATCTGTGAACAACTGTGGAAGCAACTGGACCCAGAGCACTTGCACTGTATTTTCGGGGCCGGCAAAGCGAGGAGGATGCAGCGTGGTGCGCAAAAATCCGAAGGTCGAAGAGGCGGACGAATCCGAGCTTGAGGTGAGCGGACACCCCAAAACCTGGGCCGCCGGCGTCCCCGGGGTCTACCACTCCATGAAGCCCGCGCTGGAGCACATGGGCCTGGAGCGGTCGCGGAAAACCCTGCTGGCGCTGAACCAGAAGGACGGGTTCGACTGCATGAGTTGCGCCTGGCCGGACCCGGGCCACCGCAAGACGTTCGAATTCTGCGAGAACGGTGCCAAGGCAGTCACCTGGGAGGCCGCGCCGGTGGTGATTGGCCCGGAGTTCTGGGCTGAGCATCCGGTCAGCGGGCTCCGGGAGAGATCAGAATACTGGCTGGGGATGCAGGGACGCCTCACACAGCCGGTCTACAAGCGGGCCGGTGCGGACCATTACCGGCCCGTGGGTTGGGACGAGGCGTTCGGGATCATCGCGGACAAGCTCAACTCGTTGCCGAGCCCTGACCAGGCAGCCTTCTACACCAGCGGCCGCACCTCCAACGAAGCAGCGTTCCTGTACCAGCTGTTCATCCGCGCATACGGCACCAACAACCTGCCGGACTGCTCCAACATGTGCCACGAGTCCTCCGGCTGGGCGATGGGCCAGACCATCGGCGTGGGCAAGGCCACGGTCTCCTACAACGACTTCGAAAAAGCGGACCTGATCATCATCCTGGGCCAGAACCCCGGCACCAACCACCCGCGGATGCTCACCGCGCTGGAGGAAGCCAAGGACGCCGGCGCGCAGATCGTTGCAGTCAACCCGCTGCCGGAGGCGGGCCTGATGCGCTACAAGAATCCGCAGCGGGTGAAAGGCATCGTTGGGCACGGCACCGAGCTGGCCGACCAGTTCCTGCAGATCCGGCTCGGCGGTGACATGGCGTTGCTGCAGGCAGTTTCCAAGCGCGTCCTGGAGGCCGAGGCCGCAGCGCCGGGGACGGTGCTTGACCATCAATTCCTTGAGGAACATTGCCAGGGCCTTGAGGAACTGAAGGCACACCTTGCCACCCTGGACGAAGCCAGTGTCCTTGAGGCGACGGGCCTGCGCTCCGAGGAGATCGACGAACTCGCGGACCGGTACTTGCGGGCGGACAAGGTGATCATCACCTGGGCCATGGGCATCACCCAGCACAAAAAGGCCGTGGCCACCATCAAGGAGATCATCAATCTGTTGCTGCTGCGCGGCAACATCGGCAAACCCGGCGCCGGCGCCTCACCTATCCGCGGACACAGCAATGTCCAGGGCGACCGCACCATGGGTATCTGGGAGCAGATGCCGCCGGCCTTCCTTGACGCCCTGGGCAAGGAATTCAGCTTCGATCCGCCGCGGGAGCACGGCGCGGACGCGGTGGAAACCATCCGGCAGATGCGCGACGGCGGCATCAAGGTCTTTGTGGGCCTGGGCGGAAATTTCGTGGGCGCCATGTCGGACACCCACGCGGCCGAGGCCGCGATGGAGCGCACCGAGCTGTCGGTCCAGATCTCCACCAAGCTCAACCACTCCCACGCCGTGACCGGCGCCGAGGCGTTGATCCTGCCCACGCTGGGGCGCACCGAGATTGACCGGCAGGAATCCGGGCCGCAGTTCGTTTCGGTGGAGGACACCGTCTGCGCTGTCCACGCCTCCCACGGAACGGTTGAGCCGGTGGCGCCGGGGCTGCTCTCTGAAGTGGCGATCGTCAGCCGGTTGGCGCGGCGTGTGCTGGGGGACCGGATCGCTGCGGACTGGGCGGGCTTCGAAAAAAACTACGACCTCATCCGGGAGCACATTTCCCACGTGGTGGTGGGCTGTGAGGACTACAACCGGAAGATCCGGCAGGAGGGCGGCTTCATCCTGCCCAACGGGCCCCGGGACTCGCGCACCTTCCACACCCCCACGGGCAAGGCCGTGCTCACGGTGAACGAACTCGAACTCGTGGAACGCCCGCCGGGCACCCTGATCCTGCAGAGCATGCGCTCGCACGACCAGTTCAACACCACCATCTACGGCCACAACGACCGGTACCGGGGCATCAAGAAGGGCCGCGAGGTAGTGTTCGTGAACCCGGCAGACCTCACCGAACTGGGGTTCGAGGACGGGCAGCACGTGGACATCTGGGGTGTCTACCCGGACAACGCCGAGCGGGTCCTGCGGAACTACCGGGTGGTGTCCTACCCCACGGCCCGGGGATGCGCCGCCGCCTACTATCCGGAGGCCAACGTCCTGGTGCCTCTGGAAAGCGTGGCCGAGGGCAGCCAGACGCCCGTGTCCAAGGCCGTGATCGTGAAGCTCGAGCCGGTTCTGGTCCTCGAAGAGGAGCCGACGGCGGCGGGGTAGCCGGCGGTTGAGCTCGCCGAAGCTGCAGTCATCAGCCAGATTTCGACAGGCTCAATCACCAGGCCTGCAGATTTCGACGGGCTCAATCACCGGGGCCTACTGGGCCGTGTCCGCCCAGCCCTGGCTGGCGGGGCCGCCGTCGTGCCCGTCCTCGCACAGGCCGAATGCGACGCTCGCCGCGCGTTGTACCGCCGCGCTGGATGCTTCCCTGGACCCTGCACTGCCGGTTCCGGCCTCCAGGCCCGCGGCGTAGCCCACCAGGAACGTGGTGACCGGCGCTGCGGGGTGGATGATCGAATCGGCGGACCGCCGGGCCAGATCAAGGAGCAGTTCGTTGTCCACTTTGAGGTCGAGGATCTGGAGCGCCTGGGCAAGCCTGTTGCTCCACTGCTCCAGCACCTGTGCTTCCTCGTCACTGACTGCCATGGTCTGCTCCTTCATCAACGTTGCCCTGCGGCTGGCTGCTTCCGGTGCTGACACTACAAGGCTTCAGCATGGAAGTCATCGGGTCCCTGGAGCGGAAATAAGGGCGGCCCGCGCCGGGTTAGGCTTGGCAAGGGCAGCAACGCAACCGCATCGAAGGAGTCCCCTTGAGTGAGATCACCGTCCGCCACAACGCCGGCCGCGAGCGTTTCGAAATCCTGGACGCAGGAAACGTGATCGGCAAGGCAGCGTACAAGGAGTACGACGGCGGCGGCTCACCGCAGCGGATTTTCTACCACACGGTGATCAACGAGGAATACGGCGGCCAGGGCCTGGCAGGCCAGCTCGCCACGGTGGCCCTGGACGAGACGGTCAGCGCCGGGACGGGCATCGTTCCGGTGTGCCCGTTCATCAAGAAGTTCCTCACCAAACATCCCGAATACGAAGGCAGCACTGTCCGCGTAGCGCCGGCCCACCTGGAGTTCCTGGACTCCGCACTGGCTGCCCGCACCCGCTAACAGGCAGTTCCCAAACTTCGATGATCTAATCGACACCGCATCGCGTGCGCTGGGGCCCGCTGGATGCGGATCAGATTGTTGAGTTGGAACAGGAGCCCTATGTCGGACCAAGAGATGCCTGCGGCCGGGCGGAATGTCCCGGAAACCCGGCGTGCCCGGACGAGGCTGGCACTGCTGTTCACCGCCGTTGCGCTGGTGATAGTGGCCATTGTTGTGTTCGCCGTGATGAAGTCGGGGCCGCTCAATGGCACAACGGACTCCGTTCCGGCAGCCCTTCCCGAGGCACCTGTGGCCGTGGCCCCGGATTCCCTCCAAGACAGCATCGAGTCCGTCCTGGACAAAAATCCGGATTACCGGATCGGGCTGGCCATGGCAGACATTTCGGGCGACGCCGCACTCACCTTCGGGGACCAGGAGGCCTTCACCGCCGCCAGTACCGCGAAGATCATCACGGCCGCCGCCTTCTACCACCTCGTGGAGAACGGCGAGGCGAGCCTGGATGACCCGCTGGGGGACTACGACGCCGCCTTCCAGCTGGAAGCCATGGTCAACCAGAGCAACAACGATTCCTGGCTGCTGCTGATGGATGCCGTGGGCTATCCGCAGCTGACTGAATACGCGGCCTCCATCGGCGTCGCCTATGACCCGGAGGAGAACCTGCTGACTCCGGCCGAGATGGCCCTGGTCCTGAAGCAGTTGTACGCCGGAGACCTGCTGAACCCGGAAAACACCGCGCAGCTGCTGGGCTACATGCAGGACACCAACAACGAGGAACTCATCCCCGCCGGCTCCCAGGACGGAGTGGAGGTGTTCCACAAATTCGGTGAAATCGGCGGCGAACTCCACGACGCCGCCGTGCTGGCCTACCGCGGCTCCACTTTTGTGCTGGTGATTTACACCGAGAACGCGGATGGCACCGAAGACGCCGGGCAGGCGGAGGTCATCAGGGAGCTCACCGGTGTGGTTGAAAAAACGCTCTTTCCTCCGGTCCAGGCGGGCAACAAGGCACCGTAGGGTCATCAAAAGTCGTTAACGTCCGGGTGGGTGGGTAAGACTGTTTCCGTGAGCAACAATCGCCGGACTGCCCTGGCCGTGGCCGGCCTCAGCCTGGGCACGGCACTGAACCCCCTCAACTCGTCGATGATCGCGGTGGCCCTGGTGGTGCTTCGCGCCGACTTCGGGCTGGACGTCGCGGCCGTCACGTGGGTGGTCACCTCCTTCTACCTGGCCTCGGCCGCCGGTCAACCCGTGATGGGCCGGCTGGCGGACCGGTTCGGGCCACGGCGGATGTTTATGCTGGGCATGGCATTGGTCGCCGTCACCTGCGCGCTGGCACCGCTCGCGCCGAACTTCGCCCTCCTCTGCGTGGCCCGGGCGGTCATGGCGCTGGGCACTGCAACGGCCTATCCCAGTGCGGTGGTGATGGTGGGAGCGATAGCCCACCGCGCCAATGTCGACTCCGCCCGGCCGCTGGGCCGGCTGCAGATGGCCAACACCTCCGCGGCGGCCGTCGGCCCGGTAGTCGGCGGCCTGCTGGTGAGCCTGGTGGGCTGGGAAGCGTTGTTCCTGGTCAACGTCCCGCTGGCGCTCGCCGCGTTGCTGATGGTGCGGCAGGCAGCCCCGAAGGACGAAGCGCGGGAGCGCGGCAGCGTGGCCGAGCTCGTCAGGGACTCGGACATCCCGGGCATCCTGGCATTCGTCTCCGCCCTGCTGCTGGTGATGATGGCGGCGCTGAATGTGGCGCCGGGATACCGCTGGTGGATGCTCGCGGCCGGCACCCTGATCGCAGCGCTGTTCGCCTGGCGCGAGCTGCGCTTCAACAGGCCGTTCCTGGACCTTCGGCTGCTGGGCCGCAACCGCCCGCTGCTGCTGGTGTATCTGGGCTTCGCGGTGTTCAGCAGCGTGTACTACTTCGTTTTCTTCGGACTGCCCCAGCTGCTGCAGGAGGCCGGCGGCTACGATCCCGGCGTCGTCGGCCTGCTGATGTTGCCGCTGGCTGCCATGTCTGTTGTAGCAACCCCGTGGGCGGTCAGGGCCATCGGAAGGTTCGGCGTGCGCCGCGTGCTGCTTGCCGGCGTCGTCCTCCTGACAGCGGTGGCCGCGCTGATGTGGCTGCTGACCGGCACCCTGGTGATCCCGCTGGTGGTGGTGCTGACGGCAATGATGGGCGTCCCGTACGGAACGGTGGGCATCGCCACCAACCAGGGCATGTTCGTTTCCACCCGGCCGCAGGAGCGTGGCGTGGCGGCGGGCATTTACCAGACCTGCCGGTACGTCGGCGCCATCACCGCCACGGTGATGATCGGTGTGTTCGCGGCGGATGGCGTGCACCAGGAAAACTGGGCGCGGATGGTCATGGCCATGCTGGTCCTGTGCGTAGTGACGTTCGGTGTGTTCCTGCTGTGGAGGCAGCGGACGGACTAAGCGTCCTGTTGGAAGCCGGGTTTATCGTGGAGGTATGGCTTCTCCAAAGGCGCAGCTGTACCTCGATATCACCGCAAAAGGCCTCTGCATCCTGGGCGCGGCGTTGATGATCTTCGGCCGGGGTGCATGGTTCTACGTGGGTGTGGCCACCGTGGTCCTCGGAGTGTTGTTCATCGGCGGATCGCTGATGGCCACGAGTAAGCTCCGCAGGCGCAGGTGGGACGGCACGAGCCGGACATGATGCCCGTCAACTGAGCAACGTGCCGTCCCTGGTGGGGGTCAGCCCCGGCGGAGCCACACCGCGTTGTCGGGCTGGAGCCAGCCGTCCTCCTTCAGCGGGAAGGCGCTGAAAAGTACGACGCCGGCGGGCAGCTTCACCGCTTCGGTCCCCATCGCGACCGCCACCAGGAACCCGCCGCTGCGCTCGCAGAGCAGCAGGTTCCCTTCCTCCACACGCCAGGTGCCGCCGTCGTCCGCGGTGAACACGCCCTCGTCCCACAGCCGGCGGCGCAGGCCGATCGCCTGGGTTGCCAGCCGGAGCACCGAGTCCGGGTCCGCCTGCTGCAGGTCGATGGCGTGGCTGCCCCAGCCCGCGGGCACCGGCAGCCACGGGCCGGTGGACGGCTCCTGCAGCGAAAAACCGTGAGTCAGTGCGGGGTCCTCCGTCCAGGGGAGGGGGACCCGGGCACCGTCGCGGGTGACGCCGCCGCGAGCCCACATGGGATCCACGCGGGCCTCCACGGGGACGTCAACTTCGGGGAGCCCCAGTTCCTGGCCCTGGTAGATGTAGGCGGAGCCGGGCAGGCCGAGGAGTGCAACCAGGGCCGCCCGGGCCCGCCGGCTGCCCGTTTCACCGCCGCCGAAGCGGGTGGTGGAGCGGACAATGTCGTGGTTCTCCAGCGCCCAGGTGGGGGCCGCGCCGTGCAGTTTCCGGGCAGTTTCCAACTCCGATCCCACGGCCGCCCAGGCAGCAGCGTCCCAGCCCAGCCGGACGAAGGCGAACGCGAAGGCCTGGTGCATCTCGTCGCCGCGGGTGTAGCGCGCGGCGCGGGCGGGCTCCAGGTTCACCTCGCCCACCAGCAGCCGGTGCGGCTGGTACTTCTCTGCGAGCCGGCGCCAGCGGCGGTAAACCTCGTGGACTTCCTCCTGGTCCGAGACCAGCGGGTTGGAGCGCAGGCCGTCAACGACGGGGCTGGCGGAGGGGGCGTCTGGCAGCCCGTCAGCCTTGAACAGCGCGTGGGCGACGTCGATCCGGAGGCCGTCCACGCCCTTGTCGAACCAGAAGCGGAGGACGTTTTCGAAGTAGCCGCCCACCGCGGGGTTCCGCCAGTTCCAGTCCGGCTGGCCGGCGGAAAACAGGTGCAGGTACCACTCGGTATCAGTGTCCGAACCCGGGGTGGCACGGGACCAGGCCCGGCCACCGAAGACGCTCTGCCAGTTGTTGGGCGGCAGGTCACTGAGGGCGGTCCCGTCCGGTCCGGGTGCCGAGGAGCGGCCCTCCACGAAATGGAACAGCTCCCGCTCCTTCGAGCCCGGCCCGGCGGCCAGGGCCTGCTGGAACAGCGGGTGCGCGGACGAGCAGTGGTTGGGAACCACATCGAGCAGGACGCGCAGCCCCAGCGAGTGGGCCAGGTCCAGGAACTGGTCGAAGTCCGCCATGGTGCCGAACAACGGGTCAACGCCGCAGTAGTCGCTGACGTCGTAGCCCTGATCCACCTGCGGTGAGGGCTGGAACGGGGTCATCCAGATCCCGTCCACACCCAGTGATGCGATGTAGGGCAGCCGGGCGGTCAGCCCCGCGAGGTCGCCCACGCCGTCCCCGTCGCCGTCCGCGAAGGAGCGGGGATATACCTGGTAAATCACGGCGGAGTCCCACCAGGCATGGGTGACCGGACCTGCCGGGCGGGTGCCGCCGTCGTGCATCATTTGCCGGCCCCCGCGGTGAGGCCTTCCACGATCCGGCGCTGGAAGACCAGCACCATGATCACCAGCGGGACCGTCACGATCACGCCGGCAGCCATCTGCTCACCGAACGGCGCCTGGAACTCGGTGGCGCCGGTGAATTTGGAGATGGCCACGGTGGCGGTCTGGATCTTGGGGTCGTTGATCATGGACAGCGCGATGATGAACTCATTCCAGCTGTGGATGAAGGTCAGGATCGCGGTGGTGAACACGCCCGGCGCCGCCAGCGGGAGCAGCACTTTCCGGAAGGCCTGCCACTTGGTGCAGCCGTCGATCATCGCGGCCTCTTCGAGGTCGAACGGCAGCTGTTTCATAAACGTGGTCAGGTTCCAGACGGCGAGCGGAATGGCGAAGGACAGGTTGGGGATGATCATGGCCTGATAGGTGTTGATCCAGCCAAGATCCGTGAAGAACCTCAGCAGGGGCACCACCACGGAGATCCCCGGGAACATCGACGTCGCAATAATAACGCCGAGGATCACGGACTTGAACCGGAAGTTCAGCCGCGAGATGGCGTACGCAGCGAAGATGCCCAGGACCAGGGCGGCCACTGTGGTCACGCCCGCCACGATCAGGCTGTTCAGCAGTGCCTGGCCGAACATGGTGGAGCCGTCGAACACCTTGGCGTAGTTCTCGAGGGAGAACGGGGCCGGGAGCAGGGTGTTGTCGAAAATGTCGGCGGTGCGGCGCAGGCTGGAGACGATCATCCAGTAGAAGGGCGCCAGGCAGTAAACGAAGATCAGTGCCAGGCCCGCATACACGGAGTAGGAGCGCCATGTGCGCTTCTGCTTCGGATTCAGCGGGTTCGACGGCAGGTTGCCGGTGCCGCTGGCAGGGTTGGCGGCGAGGCCGCGCAGGTCGGAGATGGTCATCGGGTGGCCTCTGCCTTCTGGATGCGGTGTACTTTGCGTTCCCGGCGTCTGGCGCCCAACTGCCTGGCTCCGGTCACGTCCGCGCCGAGCACCTTCACAAACACGATGGCGACGGCGGCGACGTAGAGGAACAGGACCACGGCAAAGGCCGACGCCGAGCCGTACCGGAGCTGGTTGGATTCGTCCCAGGCGAGCATGGACAGGGTTTCCACGGATTCCTTGCCCGGGCCGATGAGGACGAACGGGAGGTCGAACATCCGCAGGGCGTCGAGCATGCGGAACAGGACGGCCACCAGCAGTGTGGGTTTCACCAGCGGCAGGGTGATGGAGCCGAGCTGCCGCCACCAGCCCGCGCCGTCGATTTTCGCTGCCTCGTAGACCTCCTCGGGGATGATCTGCATTCCGGCCAGGACCAGCAGGCCAATGAACGGAGCGGTCTTCCACACCTCGGCAATAATGACGGCCAGCTTGGATGCCGTACCTTCGGCAGTCCAGAGGATTTCGCTGCCCAGCAGGGTGTTGGCAATGCCGTCCGACTGGAAGATCCAGCGCCACAGCAGGCCGGAGACCGCGGTGGGGACGGCCCAGGGGACCAGGATGCTGGCGCGAAGGAAGGACCGGCCCTTGAACGCCCTGTTCATGGCCAGCGCAAGGGCCAGGCCCAGCACTGTCTCCAGCAGCACCGTAGTGACAGTGAAGAACGTGGTGTTGCCGAACGCGTTCAGGAACCGCTGTCCGGATTCACCGGCGAACAGGTCCAGGTAGTTGGCCAGGCCCACAAACGCCTCGCCCTCCGTCACGAAGCCGTCCGCGTCCAGGCCCGATTCTGCCCGGTACAGGGACTGGTGGATGGCGGAGATGAGCGGGTAGGCGATCACCAGGGCCAGGACCAGCAGGGTGGGGGAGAGCAGCAGGGCTGCCATCCTGCCTTCGCCGGGTGCGCGTCCGGTGGTCCGGCCGGCATTCAGTCCCGGATCCGGGGTGCGGGGTGGGCCGGAGCGCCGGCGGTCGATGGAAGCAGTGGTCATTTGGCGGAGAGCTCCTCGAGCTTGGCCTGCATGTCCTTCAATGCCATGTCCGTGTCCTTTTCACCGGTCAGCGCGGCATAAGCCTCCTCCTGGATGGCCTTGGTGGTGGCGCCGTACTGGACCACCTTGGGGCGGGGCTGGGCGTTTTCGAGGGACTCAAGCAGGGTGGGGAAGAAGGGGCGCTTGGCCACCACGGCCGGGTCCTCGTAGAGGCCGGCGTAGGCCGGGGCGCGGGAGCTGAGTTCCAGGCGCTTGCGGGACTGCTCCTCGCCGGTGAAGAACTTGATGAATTCCAGGGCAGTGGCCTTGTTGGGCGTGAACGGCGAAACGGCGAGGTTGCGGCCGCCCAAGGTGGAGACGCCGGTGCCGTCGGTTCCCGGGATGGAGGTGATGCCGAACTTGCCGGCCACCTTGCTGGAGCCGTCCGTGGCGCTCAGCGAGGAGTAGAGGAACGGCCAGTTGCGCAGGAACACCACTTTGCCGTCCTGGAAGGCGCGCCGGCCCTGCTCCTCGAGGTAGGTGATGGCGTCCGAGGGGAAGAGCCCTTCCTTGAAGCCGTCCACCAGCAGGTTCAAGCCTTCTTTGGCTTCGGGGCTGTCAACGGTGGGCTTTCCTTCGGCGTCCACCACCGAGCCGCCCGCGGAAGCCACGGCCTCGGAGAAGTTCACGGTGAGGGCTTCGTTTTTGTCGAACTGGCCGGTGTAGCAGGACATGCCGGCCGCTTCCGGAAGGGCCAGGATCTTTTCGCAGGCGGACTTCATCTCGTCCCAGGTCTTGGGCGGGGCGGCGATCCCGGCCGCTGCCAGCAGGTCCTGGCGGAAGTAGAAGAGTGCGCCGTCGGTGTAGTACGGGGCCGCGAAGAGTGTGTCGCGGTACGTGGCGGCGTTGACGGTTGCCGGGATCATCTTGTCCGTAGGGACGGCGTCCTCGGGCAGCGGCAGGATCCACTTGTTTGCGGCGAACTCGGAGTTCCACACCACGTCCAGGTTCAGCACGCTGAACGTGTCCGACTTGATCTGTGCGTTCTGGATGAGCTGCTGGCGCTGCTGGTCGGCGGAATCCGGCAGTTCGATGAAGGTGACCTTCTCGTCCGGGTGCGAGGCGTTCCACTCCTCGATGCTCTTGTTGGCGGCGCCGGAGGCATCGCGGGAGGACACGTAGTTGATGGGGCCTTTGCCTTCGAAGGCGGGTGCGCTCTGGGCGGCCTTCGGCTCCGCGGAGGACCCTCCGCATGCTGTCAGGCCGACGGCTGCGGCCGTTATCAGCGCGGTGGTGGTGATGAGTGTCTGCCAGGTGTGGCGACGCTGCCTCATGTGTTGCTCCTTCAGTGGGGGTTCTTGCCTGTTTTGGGGTGTTTTGGGGCGCAGGGGATCACGACGACGGCCGCACGCGGAGGTGCCGGCTGTCGCCTTTGGCGGGGTTGAGAGGGTTAGGTGTGCGGGTAAGGCGGCTGTGCTCCGGGCGGAGCAGTGGAGCCCCGCTCGATGAGTTTGTGCGGCATGATCCGCGGCCCGAGGTCGCGGGAGCGGAGGAGTTTCTTGACGGCCATCCGGCCCATTTCCTCAAGCGGCTGGGCCATGGTGCTCAGCGGCGGGTGGACATGGAGGGCCGTGGAAGTGTTGTCGAAGCCCAGGACGGACACGTCCTCGGGGACGCGGCGGCCGCGCTTCTGCAGTTCGTTCACCACGGCGGCCGCCATCTCATCGCTGACGGCAAAGATGGCGGTGAGTCCGGGGTCCTGCTGAAGCAGGAGGTCCAGGCCGGGGGCGCCGCTTTCATAAAAGAACGTTCCGGAAGCAGTGACCGGCTCACACTTGGCCTCGGCCATCGCGCGGAGGTAGCCGCGCTGCCGGGGTTGCGCCACAAAAACGGACTCCGGGTTGCCCGCGAGCAGTCCGATGCGTCGGTGGCCCAGCTTCAGCAGGTGGCGGGTTGCGTCGTAGGCTGCTTTTTCGTCGTCGATGGCCACGCTGGGTGAGCCGGACTTGTCGCTGATGGCAACCGAGATCACCGGGATGGTGGGTCCCAGCAGTTGGCGGATCTCGGGCTTGATCACCGCGGACACCAGGATGACGCCGGCCGCCCGGTACGTGCGAAGGGTCCGCAGGTAGCTGGCGATGTAGGCGGATTTCGCACCGGTGCGGCCCAGCATCACGGCGTAGCCGCGTTCCTGCGCCTCCTCCTCTACACCCTGCATCACCTGCGAGGCGAGGGCATCGGACACCATTGGCGCCAGCAGGCCGATCACCGAGGTCTGCCGGGTTTTCAGGCCGCGGGCCAGCGAGTCGGTTTCATAGCTGAGCTTTCGGACAGCTTCTTCCACACGCTCGCGGGTCTCTTCCGAGTAGCCCACCAGCCCGTTCACCACCCGGGAGACGGTGGCGGGAGATACGCCGGCGTGCATGGCGACGTCCCTGATGGTGACCACTGGTTCTCCTTGGGGCTTTACTGCTGCTGGGCCGGCAGTACGCAAACGGTTTACGTAAACGGTTACGTGATGTGCCTCAACAACACTAAGGGGGGAGACACCGGAGGCGTGCCTGTTTCGGAAACAGCGGCGGGAGGCGGCACCCAGCCCGCCTCCCGCCGTCGTCCGTTCCTTAGCTGTTCAACAGGACTCAGGTGTACATCAGCGAACCCGGCGTGGTGAGCTTCTCGCCGGTTTCCAGCCAGGTCTTCAGACCGGAGAGGATCATGGGCCAGCCGCCGTAGAGCTGTTCGTTGGCGCCTTCGCGGAGGTTGTTGTGGGTGACGGTGAGGCGGCAGGAATCACCCACGGGCTCGATGTCCCAGATGACCTTCGAGGTTCCCTCGGCCTTGACGTCCTCGCCCCAGAGCGCGCGCATCGTCTGGACGAGCCGGCGCGGCGGGTCCACCTCCAGGTTCTCGCCTTCGCCCAGGGGTGCGCCGGCTTTGACGTTGTTCATGGTGAAGCTGCTGCCCGGGGTCCAGTCCGTTTCGATGGTGTTCCCGAACTGGTACTTGCTGCGGATGCCGCTGTCCGTGATGGCTTCCCAGAGCCGCTCGGGCGTGGTCTTGATGTAGATCTCGAAGATTTTTTCCATGGGACTTTCCAATCTTGATTTGAGGTCGCTGAGGCCAGCGGCCCATGGTTCGGCGTACTTGCTCACCCAGCGGTCGTGGACGAGCCGGATGGGCACCGGGTTCAGGAAATGCAGCTTTTCACGCCCCCGACGGCGGGTCACCACCAGCCCTGCTTCTTCCAGGATCCTGAGGTGCTTGGCGATCCCGAAACGGGTCATGTCGAACCGGCCTTCGAGGGCGCCAAGGGTCTGGCCGTCCTCGCGGAAGAGCTCGTCTAGGAGGTCCCTGCGGGTGGCGTCTGCAAGTGCCTTGAATACGGCATCCATAGGAATCATGATAGGTGACTAATTGGTCACATATCAAGGGTTGGGGCTCCCCGCCATGTGCGAGTGGGGATACCTGCATGTCAGGATGGTCCTTATGCTGCCTTTGAGCCAGATCGCAGAAATGCGTTCCACCGTCGACGGCGACTGGCGCTCTCCGGTGGCAGACGCTGTTGGCCGGCACTGGGATATCCCGGCCGGAGTCCTCCGCTACTGGCGATCCTCGGCGGCGCATGTCTTCGTCATCCCGCCGGGTGGTGACGGGCGCGGGGTTCTGTACGCGCGCTTCGCCCCGGCCAGTTCGACGGCGGGAGCCCGCCTTCATCGAGGAGCCCGCTTGCATGCGCGGCTCAGCGACTCGGGAGCGCCGGTGGCGGAACTCGTGCGGTCCAGCGCGGGCCGGGCGGTGGAACTGATTCCGACGTTGCTCGGGGAGATGGCCGCGTGCGTAGTGCGAAGGGTCGACGGCGACGAGCTGGACGTGGAAGAGCTGGACGCCGATGCTGCCGCCGCCTGGGGAACAGCCTTGGCGCGCTTCCATCTCGCCGCCGGGCGGGTGGAATCCGCAGATGGTAACGAGCCGGCGGATGTGTTTGCCGGCCTGGTTTCACATCCAGACCAGGACCTTGCGCACGCTGCCCACGCCCTGAGCGTGCTGCTCGAAAGCCGGGAACCGGGGCCGCGCCTGATCGGGCACGGTGACTTTGAGCTCGACAACCTCCGGTGGTCACAAGGACATGCAACCTGCTTCGACCTCGACGAAAGCGGCGTGATGCCCGCCGCCGCCGATGTGGCGTCGGCGGTCCGGGACCTCCTCGGCAAAAGTCCCGGCGCGCCGGAACACCCTGAACTCCTGGAAGCGTTCCTGTCGGGCTACGAGCGGAGGGCCGGGCTGGCCGTGAGCCTTGAGGACCTGCACCTTCGCCGGGCGGCGCTCGCAGCACGGCAAATCCTCGAGGCCTCCGCAGTCCTGGATCTGGACGCTACTGTCCCCGAATCCGAGGGTGGCTGGCTCACGGAGCTGAACAGCTCCTTGGCCGGCCACTACGCCGAGGAACGCAACATCATCCTGGCAACGGCGCAAGTACTCACCCGGAACCCGTGACAGCCTGTGCCTCGGGCTTGCGGCCCGCTATCTGCCGGTGCCCAAATCGATGTCAGTGTAGGAGCCGGGCCGGCTGCGGTATCCGCTGTGGCAGCTGCAATTGCTTTCGACTTCAATCCGCACCATCACCGGCCGCCCGGCTTCAAGGCTCAGATTGATGGGCTCGTGGTTGACGGTGGAGACGCGGACCACGGTTTCTTCGGAGGAAGTGGCAGACATGGCTGTCCTTTCATAAGGGGATTTACGATTGATGCCTGGTTGAAACTGCTTACTGGCCTTGCCCTGGTGCGCCAAGCCGTGCGTCCAGCAGGCCTGCCGCGACAGCCGGAGCAAGTCCGGGCGCCAGCGGAAGGCGCGGGACCACGAGGCAGTGCCAGAGGTGGTAGATGTCCGCCTTGCCGGACCACACGGTTGAGGTGACGTTGCCGTTCTCGTCGAGTTCCTGCTTCCAGGAGCCGTGCTCGTAGTCGATGAACCAGTCGCGGGCGTGGTCCCAGATACGCTCGTACCAGTCCGCGTACTCCTTCTCGCCGGTGGCGATGTAGAGGGCAGCAGCACCGCCGATGGCCTCCGCCGGAACCCAGCGAATCCGGGTGGTGACAACCGGCTTGCCCTCCCAGTCGACGGTGTAAACGAATCCCGGATTGCCGTCCGGCTCCCAGGCGTCGCGGATGGCGGCGTCGAACAGGCCCCGCGCGTCTTCCAAGAGCCAGGCGGGGACCTCCAGGCTGCGGGCTTCAAGCCCGGCGCGCAGGTGGAGGAGCAGGCGCGCCCACTCAACCCAGTGGCCGGGGGTTCCACCGTACGCTCGGAACTGGCTGGCCCTGTCATCGGTGTTGTATTCCGGCATGGGGTTCCACTCCGGGTCGAAGTGCTCAAAGACCCGGTAGTTGTTGTTGCGCGCGAATTTGTGGATGAGCACCTCGGCGATGTGGAGGGCCCGTTCCAGCCACCGGTCTTCCCCGGTCACATCAGCGACGATCAGGTAGGCCTCGACTGAGTGCATGCTCGCGTTCCCGCCACGATATGCCTCGGTTTCGGTGAAGTCCCGGTTCCACGAGTCGAAGCACATGTTGGCCTCATGGTCCCAGAACTTTTTGTCGGCTATCCGCAGCGCCTCGTCGAGCAGTTCCCGGGCTCCCGGGCGTCCCGCCGCAACGGCGCTGGCAGCGGCGAGGAGCACAAAAGAGTGCTGGTAGCCGGACTTGGTGTCGTTCACAGGACCGTTTTGGTCCACCTCGGCATACCAACCGCCGAACTCGTCATCGTGGAGGGCTCCGTTGAGGGCGGCAATGCCGTGGTCGACGAATTTCGCGGCACCCGGCCGTCCCATCAAAGCGGCGACAGCGAAACTGTGTACCATCCGGGCGGTGATCCAGAGATGGGTGGGCTTGTCTGGAAATACCACGCCGTTGTTGTCGAGCCAGCCAAATCCCGTGGGGACCTTTGAAGCCGCGGCGAAATTGATCAGCCGATCGGTTTCTGCCTCGAGCCATCGTGCGTGAGCGGCACTGTTCAGCCACGTCATGTTATTTCCTCTCTGGTGCTGGTGCTGGTGCAAAGTTGCTGGTGCAAGTGAAAATCAGGTCAGCCGGCGGCGTCCAGTACGCCCCGGATGATGGTGGCGGCCGCTCCCAGGTAGGCCAGAACGATCAGCAGGAGCTGAGCGGCGCGGGCGGGAACGAACTTCGAGGCGACATCTCCCAGTACCAGGCCGGCGAGGCAGGCCGCAGCAACAGCTGCCCACATGGCAAACGGGAGGGCCGGAAACGAGGCAGGTGCCGTCAGGGCTTTGGACACCAGGGAGAAGGTGCCGATGGTGAAGAAGTAGGGCTGCATGGTGGCGGCGAAGGACTTGTGCTGCCAGCGGGTTGCGATGGAGTACATGCTGACCGCCGGCCCGCCTACCCCTGCCGCCGTGTTCATAAAACCGCTCAGCCCACCGGCGGTCAACAGGTAGCGCCGGCGGGGCGGCAGCACCGCGGATTTCAGGACCAGCAGCACCGTCAGCCCCACGGCCAGGATCACGCCGATGGAGATTTCCAGGACCGCCGCCGGGATCAGCCGGATCAGGAAAGCGGCGGGGACAATCCCCAGCAGTGCCGACGCCGCCAGCGCCGCGTACCGCTTCCAGTCGATGTCCCGCACCACCCGGAAGATGATGGCTCCCGCCGTTACGGCTCCGCAGAGGTTGACCAGGACCACTCCCTCCACCGGTCCCAGCAGCAGGACCAGGAAGGGAGCCGCGACCAGCGCGAAGCCCATCCCCGTGATGCGCTGCATCCCCGCGCCCATCACAACGGCGGCCAGCACCAGTCCTGTGGTCAGCACTTACGGCCGCCAGGCCACGTACTGGACCTCCTCGAACTCTTCCAGGCCGAGGTCCGATCCTTCGCGGCCCAGGCCGGACTGTTTGACGCCGCCCATCGGGGCAAACGCCACGGACGGCAGGGGATCGTTGACCCCCACAATGCCCGCTTCCAGCCGCTCCGGAACATCCCAGGCGCGCCTGGCATTACCGCTCCACACGTAGGCGGCGAGTCCCATTTCGGTGGCGTTTGCCTTGCGGATCGCGTCCTCCTCCGAGGAGAAGGTGACGACGCCGGCCGCCGGGCCGAAGACTTCTTCACCCACCAGGGGTGCGTCCCCGGGGACGTCCATCAACAGAGTGGGCGCCATAAACGCGCCTTGCCCAGGGACCGATGTCCGTTGCGTGAGGCGGCGGGCGCCACGCTCCAAGGCATCGTCAACGAGGGCCTGGACGGCCGAGACCCGGTCGGCGTCGATCATCGGGCCAAGGTCCGGGACGGGTGTTCCGCCGTCGGGAACGCCGTGCCCGATGCTCATTGCATCGAAGCGGGCGCCCAGCTTCCGGGCGAACTCTTCGGCGATGCTGTCCTGTACCAGGAAGCGGTTGGCCGCCACGCAGGACTGGCCGGTGTTGCGGAGCCGGCCCAGCACAGCACCCTCGACGGCGGCGTCCAGGTCCGCATCCTCGAACACAATGAAGGGCGCGTTGCCGCCGAGTTCCAGCAGCGGCCGGACCACCCGCTCGGACGCTGAGGCCATGATCTGGCGGCCCACGCCGGTGGAGCCCGTGAAGCTGACGGCCCGCACGGCCCGGTGCTGGAGCAGCGCGGCGGTAACGTCCCTGGACGGGCCGTGGACCAGGTTGACCACCCCTGCGGGGAAGCCGGCGTCGTGCAGTACCTCGAACAACCCGGTGGCCGCGAGCGGTGCTTTCTCCGAAACCCGGCCTACCACCGTGCAGCCGGCGGCGAGCATGGCTGCCAGTTTCCGGGCCTGGATGGACACGGGAAAGTTCCAGGGCGTGAGGCTGAGGGCGACGCCGATCGGCTTGCGGAGGCTGAGGTGGCGGCGGCCGTGCAGCTCAGGCGGGCTGACAGTGCCGGTGGAGCGGCGGACCTGCTCGGCGAACCAGCGGAAGTATTCCACGGAGAAGTCCACTTCGCCCTGCGCCTCCGGGAGCCGTTTGCCGGCTTCCAGCGCCAGGGTGTGGGCCAGTTCGTCCCGGCGTTCGGCCAGGAGGTCGGCGGCGTTGCGGAGCAGGTCCGCACGGTTGCGGACCGTGGTGCGGGACCAGGAGGCGAAGGCCTCGGCGGCCGCATCGGCAGCCAGGGTGGCGTCCTGGGCTGTGCCCCAGGCGACCTCACCCACGGTGCTGCCGTTTCCGGGATCCGTGACGTCCTTCGACGTTCCGGCCGTATGCCAGGTGCCGTTCACCAGGTGACGGGCTGATTTGAGGTTCACTGATGTGCCTTTCGTTGGGCCAGGCGGGGTCCGGTCAACTCTTGCCGGCGCCTCATCCTTTGCTTGCGCCGGCCGTGATGCCGGCCACGAAGTACCGCTGCAGGAAGATGTACGCCACCACTACGGGCAGGGAGGCCAGGATGACACCGGCGAACAGGAGCGGGTAGTCGGTCTGGAACTCGCCCTGGAAGCTGAGCAGTGCCAGCGGCAGTGTGCGGTTGCCGGGGGACTGGATGAACAGCAGCGGATACAGCAGTTCGTTCCAGTGGATGACGAACAGGAATATTGCAGCGGCGGCGATGGACGGAGCGGACAGCGGCAGCGCGATCGAGACGTAGGTCCGCCACGGGCCGGTTCCGTCAATGGAGGATGCTTCGTACAGTTCGCGGGGCAGGGTCCGCATGAACCCGCCCAGGATAAAGACGGCGATGGGCAGGGTGGACACCACGTTGGCCAGGATCAGGCCAGTGAGGTTGTCCAGCAGCCCCAACCGGCCGAACAGGACGTACAGCGGCACCATGTTGGCCTGCGCCGGGATGGCCATGCCCAGGACCAGGAAACCGAAGATGGCCCAGGACATGAACCCCTTGAGCCGGGAGATGGCGTAGCCGGCCAGGCTTGCGAGGAACAGGGTGGCCGGCACGGAGACGGCGGTGACAATCACGCTGTTCATAAAGGACGAGCCCAGGTCCTGGCCGCCGATCACTTCCGCGTAGTTGCCGGGGGAAAGGGACTGCGGCAGGCTGAACGGCCCGGCGAAGAGTTCCTGTGTGGACTTGAAGCTGCCGAACCCCACCACGGTGAGCGGAACGATGATGATGACCGCGTAGATTGCGAGGATTCCGCGGCGGGTTATTGACGCGAGCATGCTGTCATTCCCCCTTCGGGGTGAGGCGGAGGAGCCGGCGCTGCAGCCAGGTGACCAGAGCGATCATCGCCATGAAGATGATCGACTGGGCGGCGGCGTAGCCGAACTCGGAGTTGGCGAAGGTGCTGTAGATGCGGGTGGAAAGGATGTCCAGGGACTGCTTGGGCGGGTTGCCGGCGATGCCAAGGATCAGGTCGAAGGCCTTGAACGACTGGACGGTGGTGTAGGCAACCACGATGGAGGTTGCGGGGGCGACGAACGGCCAGGTGATGGATTTGAACTGCTGCCATCTGCCGGCGCCGTCCATCTCCGCTGCCTCATAGAGTTCGCGGGGAATGGACTGCAGCCCGGCGATGTACACCACCATCATCTGGCCGGCGTGGAACCACACCTGGGTGACGGCCACCCAATAAAGGGCCTGGGCGTTGTTGCCGAGGTAGGAGCCCTGCAGTGCGTCCAGGCCAACAGTGCCAAGGACCGCGTTGGCCAGGCCGAAGTTGGGGTCGTAGATGAACTTCCAGATGAAGGCCACGGACACGGAAGACAGGATGGTGGGGAAGAAGAACAGGGCACGGAGCAGGATGCTGCCCCGGGAGTTCTTGGTCAGCAGCAGCGCCAGGATGAGTGAGAACAGCGTCTGAGCGATCACCACCAGCAGCACGAACTTCAGGTTGTTGGTCAGCGCGTTCGTGAACAGCGAGTCCTTGGTGAAGGCCCGGATGAAGTTGTCCAGCCCCACGTAGTTGAAGGCCGCCGAGAAGCCGTTCCAGTCCGTGATGGCGTACTGGAAGGCCTGCAGGGTGGGCATCACCAGGAAGAACGCGATGATGGCGACGGCGGGAAGCGGGAAGAGGTACAGCGCCGGATTCACCCTGGTGGGGGAGCGGCGGCGCTTCTTCGCGCCGGTTTCGGTGTGTGTGTCCGGCGCCCTTCGCTCCGACGCCGTGCCGGGATGGATGCTCATAGCCGCTCATCAACAATCTTCTGGGCGGCTTCGGCTGCCTGCTCCGGGCTGGTGCCGGAGATGACCGCCGTCGCGCTGGCCTCCACGGCGTTGCGGACGTCCAGGTTCTGGAATTGGAACCGGGCGGCCAGGGCCGTCTTCTTGTCCAGCCACGGGCTCAGGCGCTTGAGGTCCGGGTTGGTGTATTCGACGTCCTTGACGGACACGTGCTGGGCCGTCTGGTTGGCGTAGTAGCCGGCGTTTTCCGGCTCGGACAGGAAGTCGATCCACGCCGCGGCGGCCGCCTGGTTCTTGCTGGCGGCGTTGACGCCCAGGATGAACGTGGCGTTATAGGCGCCCTCATACTTGCCGTTGCCGTCCGAAGTGTTGGGGAACACCAGTTCGATGGGGAAGGTGGCGCCCAACCCGCGGACTGCGGCGATATGGTACGAACCGGTGGCCAGCATGGCGGCCTTGCCCTGCGAGAACAGGTTCTGCGCCGGTTCCACCGCCGTGCCGGTGGCGTTGGGCTGCAGGTACGGGACCAGCTGCTTGTACTGGTTCAGCATCTTGATGAACCAGTCGTCGGTGCACTTGAGCTTGCCCTGCTCGATCTGGGCGCACATGTCATCGACCGGTGCGTTGTTGGCGATCATGCAGTTGAACAGCTGGCCGCCGTTTCCCACATCACCGCCCGGCCAGGAGATGGGAACCACGCCGGAGGAAGCGAGCTTTTCGCACATGCCCAGGAACGCGTCCCAGTCCTTGGGCGCGATGTCGGCACCGGCCTTGTCGAACAGGTCCACGTTGGCCATCGGCATGGGGAACACCACCTGGTACGGCAGTCCCAGCTGGCTCTCACCGGACTTCCCGGCGGACAGCAGGCCGTCCTGGTAGTTGGAAACAGCCTTGCTGTTCTTGAGTTCGGTGTAGATCCCGGCTTCGGTGAAGTTCGTGAACTGGGCACCGCGGAAAGTGGCAAAGGCGTCGCCGATGGCTGCTCCCCGCACCTTCTGCAGGCCCTGGGCGTTGTAGTCGTTGGAGGTGGAGATGTCCTGGGCCACCTCCACGCCGTCGTGCATTGCCGCGAAGCGCTTGATGAGTTCGTCAAATACCGCTTTGTCCTCGCCGCGCCAGTGCGCGAAGGACACCCTGCCGGTGACGTTGCCGGTAGCGGGCGCGGCCGGTCCGGTGGCGCCACCGGGCGCAGTGGATCCTCCGGGTCCGGCGCATGCTGCCGCGGTGGCGCCGAAGCCCAGCGCCCCGAGAATGGCCATGGCCTGCCTGCGTGAAATCTGACTCACAATAATCTCCTCGTTGAGTTTGCTATGCCTTGTTACATGACTGCGGAAAAGCGGGTGGGCACTGCCGGGACGCTGTGGTGGTCCCGAAGCGCTAGGCGTTGGACCTCTGCGACGAGACGACGTCGTCAACCACGGCGCAGAGGCGCTGCAGCCGGCGGACGGCGTCAGTGGACAGGGATTCGACGACGTCGGGCGCACCGATGCAGGACGCCCAGACGGCGCGTCCGGAGAGGAAGCCGCTGGCGCCTTCCAGGCAGGCCCACCGGACGGCGTCAGGGAAGACGTCCTCGGGGACGCCTGAGGACAGGACCACCCAGGGGCCGTCAATGGCGTTGGTCAGTTCGGCGCAGGCTGCCCTGACATCGGTTTCGGGTGCCTTGCCGTGGAAGGGGACCTCGGCCTTGTAGAGGTCGGCGCCCAGGCTTCCGAGTTCCTTGGCAGCGGCGAGGATGCCGGCGTTCCAGTCGAAGTCACCGCCGGCCAGGGGTTTACGCGAGACCGGTTCGATGATGCTGATGAGTCCGGCGGACCGGCAGCTGTCCACAAATTCGCGGACCATGGCCACGCGGCCGTCTGCGGGCTCGTCCGGGCGGTACAGCACCAGGAGCTTGAGGGCCTTCACTCCGAGGGCCTTGTATTTGTGCGGGTCCACCAGGCGGTCGATGGTTACCTCGCCCACCAGTTCGCCGTGCGCCGGTTCGAAGTGGTCAGCGGAGGCGATGAGTCCGCAGCCGGGGTCCACCACGTTGTCTGCGATGGCCTGATCCAGCGCGAACTGGCGGTCGATCAGGACGCCTGAGGCGTAGGGCGTGAGGATTCTGGCGGCCTGCAGCTTGAAGTCCTGCAGGTCCTGGTCCGTGACGGGGGCTTCCTGGTGTTCGGCGATCATGTTGCGCATCGCCTCGCGCTGGTCCACGGCGAGCATTGCGAAGGCGCCGGACGGGCGTTGCAATGGGGAAAGGTCTGTGGCGGTCATGTGCTGCTTCTTTCAGCTAGGCAGGTTGGAGGCTAGGACGGGTTTGATGGTTTGGCGGGGGATGGCGGACCGGCCGTCGAGGCCTGCGCAGGATGCGGAGGCGGTGCGGCCCGCGAAAGCGGCGGCTTCGACCAACGGGAGGCCGGCGGCGACGGCGGCGAGCAGAGCGCCGTGGTACACATCGCCGGCGCCCAGGGTGGACACGATAGTGGCCGGCGTGGCCGGAACGTGGACAAGTTCGCGGTCCCGTTCAAGGACCCACGCACCGTCAGAGCCGGCGGTGGCGACGACGGCGGAGGCGCCGTCGTCGATAGCTTTCCGGAGCAGGTCCCCGGCGGAGTGGTCCCCGCCGTAGTCTGCACGGAGCCGCTCGATGGTGGGGACGTAGAGGGCCACGTCCTGCGGACTGAAGGACGGGATGGGGTTGCCGGCGTCCACGCTGATGTTCAGCCGGCCCGGGGTGAATCCAGGCGCGGAAGCGACAGCGTTCCAGCCCAGGTGGTCCACGTGGACCCAGGCTGCGGATGCGAGCAATTCGTGGAAGCGGCTGCCGGCGGGGAAACTGACCGGCGGCACGGGGCGGGTGACGATGGCGCGGCTTTCGGTGGCCTGGCTGACCACGATGACGCTGGCGCCGGTCTTGACGGACGAATCACGGATCACGGCGGAGGTGTCCACGCCTTCCGCCTGCAGGCCCAGGATAATGCGTTCGCCTTCCTCGTCCGTTCCGAGGACACCGGCGAAGGCTGTGCTGGCACCGGCCCTCGCTGCCGCAACGGCTGCGGTGGCAGCCGGGCCGCCGCCCGCCGTCGCGAAGTCTGACGCCACGGTACGGCTGTCCTCGGCGGGGTAATCCTGGACCAGGGCGATGGAGTCAAGGGTGGCGCAGCCTACGAAGAGCAGGGTTCCGGTTGACGGTTGGGGCACGTTCCACCTCGTTGTAGTTTCGGCTGGTATTGAAGAAATATACACACGCTATGTTGGAAAAACAACACTTTCTGTATAGTTGTGTTTGGGATGCAACGCCGCGGTCCCCCTCAACGTAGAGAAACGGAGCAGCTCATGTCATTGCCTTCTGCGGAACCGGTCCGGACAATTCGTTACGGCCTTATCGGGGCCGGCCACATGGCCCGCGAACACGTCCGGAACCTTGCCCTGATCCCCGGAAGCCGGATCACTGCAGTCTCCGATCCGCAGCCGTCCTCCCTGGCGGAAACCGCTGCGGAGATCGGCTACGAGGTGCAGGCTTTTTCCTCCCACCAGGACTTGCTCGCCTCCGGCCTGGTGGACGCGCTGGTCATCGCCAGCCCCAACGACACCCACCTGGGCATCCTGAAGGACATCTTCGCCAGCGGCACCAACCTCCCGGTGTTGGTGGAGAAACCCGTATGCACCACCGCCGAGCAGGCAGATGAACTCGAGGTGCTGGCCGCCGGCTACCCGGCCCCGGTGTGGGTGGCAATGGAATACCGCTACATGCCGCCGGTGCAGGAAGTCATCCAGGCCGCGCACAGCGGTAAGCTCGGCAATATCTACATGCTCTCCATCGTGGAGCACCGGTTTCCGTTCCTTCATAAGGTGGACTCCTGGAACCGGTTCGCGAAGCGGACCGGCGGCACCCTCGTTGAGAAGTGCTGCCACTTCTTCGACCTGATGCGGCTGATCCTGCAGGACGAGCCCGTGCGCGTCTATGCCAGCGGGGCCCACGACGTGAACCACATGGATGAGGTCTACGAGGGCCGGGTCCCGGACATGATCGACAACGCCTACGTGATTGTGGACTTCAAGGGCGGCCGGCGGGCCATGCTGGAGCTGTCCATGTTCGCCGAGGGATCCAAGTTCCAGGAGCGGATCTCCATCGTGGGTGATGCAGCCAAGATCGAGACCCTCATCCCGGTGGCGGCAAACCACTGGATTCCCGGAGATGAAGCCGAAGCCACGGTGGAGTTCAGCCCGCGCTCGCCGCTGGGCCCGGAAAAGCACGAGGTTCCGGTGGATGAGGCGGTCCTGGCAGCGGGCGCGCACCATGGTTCCACCTACTATGAGCACCTTGGTTACCGGAAGGCCATCCTGGGTGAAGGACCGGTGGACGTTACGGTTGCCGACGGCCTCCAGTCGGTCCGGATGGGCCTGGCCGCAGAGCGTTCAATTGTGGAGGGGCGCCCCGTGGAGCTTGCGAATGCCGGTGCCCGAGTAGGTCAGTAAGTAGATTGGTGTTGGAATAGCAACATTGCGCCGGGCCGATTTCCGGCACGTGGAGCAGGAAGAAGGGGAAATGAGCACCGCACGTGAAGAGGGCCCGCTGACGCCCCGCCAGCGCACTATTTTGGACGAGCTGGGCCGGCGGGGCTTCATTTCCACTACCGACCTGGCCGAGACGTTTGCTGTTTCTGACATGACGGTGCGCCGGGACACCCGGGTGCTGTCCAAGCTTGGCCTGGTCCGGGTGGTCCACGGCGGCGTCAGCGCCCTCCACACCGGCGGCCAGAACGCCGACTTCGCGGCCCGGGTCCGGGAGGATGCGGACGCCAAGCAGCGGGTGGCACTGGCCTGCGTTGCAATGATCGGGGAGCGGGACGCCATCATCCTGGATGCCGGCACCACCACGTACCAGATCGCGCAGGAGCTCCCCGCTTCCTTCACGGGCACCATCATCACGCACTCGGCGCCCGCCATCCAGCGGTGCCTGCAGCTGACGGCGGCGCGAACCATCTGCCTGGGCGGTGAACTGCTCCTGGACAGCCAGGCGTTCAACGGCCCCATGACGGTCAGCGCCGCCGCCGGCCTTCGTGCCAAAACGGCCTTTATCGGCGTCAGCGGGATCCACGACGAGGCGTTTTACATTGAGCGGGACGTGGAGCGCGCCACTAAGATCGCCCTCATGAACTCTGCGGAACAGGTGGTCGTAGTGGCCACGCACCAGAAGATGCTCCGGTACGCACTGGCCCGGCTGGCCGCATTCGACGCCGCGGACGTGCTGGTGACCGACGCACCACCGCCGCCGGAGATCGAGGACGCACTCGGCGCAGCCAACGTGAAACTCGTGGTTGCCGCGTGAGCGCGCCGCTGCGGGTGGCCCTGCCCGATCAGAAACTTCTGGATGCGCTCCAGGGGAGTGCCGGCGTCGAACTTCTCCGGTGGGACCTCACGGGCCCTGCTCCGGAAGGCCGGATTGACCTGCTGGTGCCGCCCTACATGGGCAAGCCCGGTGCGCTGGCGGCTTTGGAGGGCGTGGACGTTGGGCTGGTCCAAAGCCAGTCGATCGGGTACGACGGCGTAGCGGACGTGCTGCCCGAAGGGTGCGTTTTCGCCAACGCGGCGGGGGTGCATGAGACGTCGACGGCGGAACTCGCCTTGGGCATGATGATCGCCAACCAGCGAGGCATGGCCGATTTTGCCCGGAACCAGGCCACCGGGACCTGGGACAACAGCCAACGGCCCAGCCTTGCCGACCGGCGGGTGCTGCTGGTGGGTTACGGGGGAGTGGGAAAGGCCATCGAGGCCCGGCTGCTGCCGTTCGAAACCGAAGTGACCCGGATGGCCAGCCGCGAACGCGAGGACACCGGCGGAAAGATTTTTGGGATTGACTCGCTGTATGAACAGCTGCCGCTGCACGAGATTGTGGTGGTGAGCGTGCCCTTGAGTGAGCAGACCCGGCAGCTGGTGGACGCGAAGTTCCTGGCGGCAATGCCGGACGGCGCTCTGCTGGTGAACGTGGCACGCGGACCGGTGGCGGACACCAATGCGCTCCTGGCGGAGACGTCGTCCGGCCGGCTAAGGGCAGCCCTGGATGTGACAGACCCGGAGCCGTTGCCGGCTGATCATCCGCTGTGGACCACGCCCGGCGTGCTGATTACACCGCATGTGGGCGGGGCGAGTTCGGCGATGTTCCCGCGCATGGTCCGCCTGGTCAAGCAGCAGATCGGACTGATGCTGGCGGGCAAGGAGCCGGTGAACGTGGTGCTGGGCGGCGCGCCGGACTAGGCGGTCTACTCAGAACCTGGCGCGGCTCCTATGCTTAGGGCCATGTCCACCTATGAAGTCCGCCGCAGCGCGGTCATTCCTGCCCCTGCCGAAGACATCTTTCCGCTGGTCAACAGCTTCCACGAGTGGACGAAATGGTCCCCGTGGGAGGCCGTGGATCCGGGTATGAGCCGGCGCTACTTCGGCAGCGAATCAGGTGTGGGCGCGGGCTATGAGTGGAGCGGCAACCGCAAAGCGGGCAGCGGAACCATGGAGATCGTCGAATCCGTGCCGTCCCGTGAAATCAAGGTCCGGCTGCAGTTCACCAAGCCGTTCAAGGCCCTGAACCCCACCGCCTTCACGTTCACCCCCGCACCGGGCGGCACCGAGGTCAGCTGGGTGATGACCGGGGAAAACAAGGGCGCGGCCAAGCTGTTCGCGCTCTTTATGAACATGGACAAGCTGGTGGGGTCGGACTTCGAACGCGGCCTGAAATCATTGTCCGAGGCAGTCGCGGCCAGGAAGGGCTGACTTTCGGCGGCCGGCCCGTTACAGGGCCGGCTCGCGCCTCCTGCGGAACACTATCCGCAGGTTGTCCCGGAGGCTCAGGCTGTTCCGGCGGCTCACCACGATGATGGCGAACAGCGCGGTGGCCAGGACCACGGCACCGCCGGCGGCAACAGACCAGCGCGCACCGAACTCGGAACCGATCCATCCCATCAAGGGTGCGCCTACGGCAGTTCCGCCTTGCAGGATTGCCAGGTAAAGGGCCAGCACCCGTCCGCGGAACTGCGGTTCCACCGAAAGCTGGATAGTGGTGTTGCAGCTGTTCAGGAACGTGATGGACGCCAGGCCCACGGGGATCAGGACGGCCGCATAGAGCCAGAACGACGGCGATACGCTGCCCAGGAGCGTGAAGGCACCCAGGCCCAGGGCCCCGCCCAGGAGATACCGCAGCCGCGGGCCGGCCCTGCGGGCCGCGAGCAGTGCTCCGGCCAGTGTGCCCACCGCCATGATGGAGCCGAGGAGCCCGAATTCGCCCGGCCCCACCCCAAACTCGGTGGTTGTCATCAGGGCGTTGGTGATGGGGAAGTTCATGCCGAAGGCGCCCAGGATGCCCACCATAAAGAGGATCAGCACCAAATCCGGCCTCTGGCGGACGTAGCGTACGCCTTCGGCCACCTGGTGTTTGCTGCGGGACGGCCGGACGGCAGGGACCAGTTCCGAAGTCCGGATCCGGAACAGCGAAATGATCACGGCGGCAAAGCTGGCAGCGTTGAGAAGGAACACCGGTCCGGTGCCTACCCAGGCGATCAGCACGCCGGCGATGGCCGGGCCGGTGAGCCGTGCGGTGTTGAAGGACGCGGAGTTCAGTGCCACCGCGTTGGAGATGTTGTCCTGTCCCACGAGCTCGGAGACGAATGCCTGGCGCGCCGGCGCGTCGATGGCACCGGCGATTCCAAGGCAGAGCGCGGCCAGGTAGGCGTGCCAGAGCTGGGCCGTGCCTGTGACCACCAGGAGTCCCAGCACCAGCCCCGTGATGCCCATGGCCACCTGCGTCCACAGCAGGATGACGCGCTTGCGGTAACGGTCCGCCAGCACTCCGCCGTACGGGCCCAGCAGCAGCATGGGCAGGAACTGCAGGCCGGTGGTGATGCCCAGGGCGGCGCCGGAATGGTTGGTGAGGACGGTCAGCACCAGCCAGTCCTGCGCCACCCGCTGCATCCATGTGCCGATGTTGGACACGATGGCCCCGCCGGCCCAAATGCGGTAGTTGCGGTTTTCCAAAGCCCGGAACATGGCGCTCATTTGCCGCTCATCTCCTGCATGATGTGGGCTGCGCGGCTCAGGACCAGCCTGTCCTCCTCGCTGAGTCCCGCGACTCGCTGTGCCAGCCAGGCGGTGCGCTGGTTCCGGGCTTCGGCCAGGACGGCGCGGCCCGCGTCGGTGATGTCCACGCGGACCTGGCGGCCGTCGTCGGGATTGGCCGCCCTGGACACAAAGCCCTGGTCGGCGAGGGCATTGACGATGCGGGTCATCGACGGGGCCTGCACGTGCTCCCGCTCCGCGAGTTCGCGCAGCGTGGCGGCGCCGCTTCCGTGGAGTTGGGCCAGCACTGTGTACTGGCCCGGCGTGATGACATCACCGGTCGCTTCAACGCGGAGCCTGCGGGATGTGCGCATCACGGCGGTGCGGAGCTCGATGGCGAGGTTATCGGCGGTGATCGGTTCTTTGGTTTTGACGTTCGCGGTGCTGGTCACTGTGGCTTTGCGCCTCCCGAAAATGCTTAGCAATGCTAATTAGTCCTGCTAATAAGTATGCTGCTGCACTTCGCCGGGGGCAAGGGTTGAAGGGGTTGATGTGCGTCACTGGTTACGCTGGGGCATGGACTACGTACTTCGCCAGGCCACTCCTGACGATGCCGAAGCAATCGTGCTGATGCATACGCTGGCGCACGAGGAGTGCTATCCACACCTGCTGTCCCCGGCCTTTTTCGCCGCCCGCCGGAAGGCGATTCCGGAACGGGTGGCCCGCCGTCGGAATCACCTGGACGTGGAGGACCCGCGCGTGATCGCCGTGGACGCCAACAATGACGTGGTGGGATTTGCCGACGCCGGCCCCGGACGGGACGAGGACGGTCCCGTTCCGCTGGAGTTATATTCCATCTACATCCGGGCACGGGCACAGGGCATCGGCCTGGGCTCGGCCCTGGTGGGTGCCGCGATCGGGGAGTCGCCGGCGTACCTGTGGGTGCTGGAGGACAACCTCAGGGCACAGGCTTTCTACCGCAGGCATGGCTTCCAGCCGGACGGCAAGCGCGGCCTGCTCCCGCCCGAGTGGGAAGCCCTGCCGGAAATGCGGATGGTCCGGGGCGGGCGGCTGGTGGACCAGTTGCGCAGTAACTGATCCCTGGTTGTCGCGGGCGCTGGCCGGCTGCCCGCCCGCCCGGCCGCCCAACGTGAGCTAGAGCCCGTTCCGCACCAGGGCGCCCTGCGCCACTACAACGCGCACCTTCTCGAGGGCGGATGCATCTGCCAGCGGATCGGCGTCGACCACCACCACGTCGGCGAGGGACCCGCGGACCAGCCGCCCGACGTCGTCCTGCCCGAGCAGGCGGGCGGCATGCACGGTGGCGGACTGCAGCGCCTCGAGCGGCGACAGGCCGGCTTCGGCGAGCAGGCGCGCTTCCGTGCCGATGGGTGTGACGTCCGTGCCGAACGAGTCGGTGCCTGCCACGATGGTCACGCCCGCCTCCTTCGCGGCCCGCACCGCGGCCTGCAGGATGGGTGTGTACTCCTTGCCGCGCGCGGCCAGGATGGGGTTCGTCGATGTTGCCATGCTGGTGATGGCGTCCATGGTGGGCGTGAAGTAGGTTCCGCGCCGTGCCATCTCCGTGATGGTGCTTTCCGTGACAAAAACGCCGTGTTCGATGCTCTGCACCCCGGCCCGGACTGCGCCGTCGATCCCTTCCGCGCTGTAGGCGTGGCACAGGACGCCGGCCCCCTTGGCGGCTTTGACCACGGCGGACAGCTGCTCCTGGTTGTAGACCAGCTCGCGCGGATCCTGCTCGGGCAGCCCGGCGCGGGGGTTGGCGCGGGTCTTGATGACCTTGGCTCCACGCTGCAGGTTCACGCGCGTGAGGTAGGCCAGGTCCGAGGGTTCCTTGACGCCGCCCGGGAGAGTGGCGAGCGGTGCAAGATCGGGATCCGCCAGGAGCGAGTCGCCCAGGTCCGGGGAGATAAACAGGCCGGCCGGCGTCATCCGCGGTGAGACCCCGGGCGCCCACTCCGGGAGGGCTGCGAGTGCCACGTCCTGGTAGAAACTGCTCGAGCCGCTGCGGACGCTGGTGGCCCCGCCCTGCAGGATGGCGCGGGCGTCGGCAAGTGCGTTCGCATGCACGTGCACGTCCACCAGGCCGGGCAGCACCCAGCGGCCTGCGGCGTTCAGGACCTGCGCACGGCCGGCGACGGCGGCCACCGCCTTTCGCGTCTCGTCGCGCGTGCCCACAGCGGTGACTTTGCCGCCGTCGAGCACCAGCACACCGTCTTCGACTGCGTCTCCGGTCTCGGGGTCGACGATGGTGCCGCCTTCGATGATCAGCGGGGGATGGGCGATGGGGTTGCCGGGGTAGCTGGGGCCGGAGGGTTTGCCCGTGGCGTGTGCGGCGGGGGCGCCGCCGAGCTGTGCGGCGACGGAGGCAACGGAGATTCCGGCGAGGGCTGCGGCGCCGGCGAGGATTCCGCGCCGGGGAAGCTTGGTGTGGGGTGTGGGGGCGGAGGTGTGGTCATGAAGGCACATCATTGTCTCCTTGCTGTGGGATCGCCCGATCCGGACGCGGGCTCCGACGATGCTACGCGCGTACCCGCCCGAACTGAATGGCCCTTCTGGGATCCCGGCCAGGACATGGCCGGTTTTCGATGCCATTCTGAAACTGTTTGCAAAGTCCAGGGAAAGGGGTTGGTTATGGCTGCAACTGCTGACGCTGTCCTCCATGACGGGTCTGTCATCCGGGTCGCCGTCCACGGTGCTGGCCCCGCCCTGCTGCTGCCTGTCCGGCTTGAACCGTATCCGCCGGAGCAGGCGGAGACCATGCGGAAGTGGGGCGGGGACCCGGACCTGGGGCCGGCCCTGGTTGACGGGCTTTCCGGATCGAACCGGCTGATTGTGGCGGACTACGAGGGGCATCGGATGGCCCACCCCGCAGCGGAGACCCTCACGCCGGACAACCTTGCCGTGGACCTGCTCGCGATCGCTGATGCCGGCGGTGCTCACGATTTTGGCTACTACGGTTACTCCTGGCTCGCGCTCGCCGGGCTTCAGCTGGCCCTCCGCACGGACCGCCTGGGGGCGCTCGCCATGGGTGGCTTCCCGCCGTGGGATGGTCCCTACCGGAGCATGCTGGCGGTGACGCGGGCCGCGCATGCCGCGTCCACCCAGGCACCTGATCCGTCTGCCGTTCCGCTTGCCGACGCGGAGCCAGGGGACTGGGACTCAGTGACAGTGCAGACCACTGAGGCCCAGACCCGCCAGTTCGTCACCCTCTATGAGGCGCTGCAGGATTTCGACGACGTCGGTGCTCCAGTCCCGGCAGGCCTGTCCCGCCTCGCGTTTGCCGGGGCCAACGACCAGATCGACTACAGCGGGCAGTGGGGCGGCGTCCGCGTCAGTATCGGTGAGCCACTTGCCAGGCACCGCGACTCGCTGGCCGCCGCCGGCTGGGATGTGCAGGTCCTGCCCGGGTTGGACCACCTCAGCGCGATGCACAGTTCGGTGGTCCTGCCGATCCTGCGCGCGTGGTTGGGGAAGGTCGGCTGGGTGCGGGAGTAGGGTCACGGGGCAGGGACCAATGTAGCCTTGCGCGACCTGGCTTTTCGCTTTGGCTCCCTCTGGCTTCACGGTGCCGAGGGAATTGTCAGACCCCCTGTGATGATGGGGTTATGGGGAAAGCGGCGGTGATGAAGGCGTTTGAGGACATCAATGCTGCCCTTGCCGTGCTCAATGCCGAGGCGGAGGGCTGTGGGTTGGAGCCGTTCTCGGCTGCTGATCCGTTGGCCGGCCTGGGTGATGGGTGCCTGGACATCCTTGCCGGGGCGCGCACCGCTGAGGCCGGGTTCGCCGCTGTGAAGGCCCGGGCTGCTGTGACGTACGCGGACACTGCCCAGGCCATCGCCGGGCCGGACATGCCGGTGCAGGCGCTGGAGATGGCTGTCGCGGCGGAAATCGGCGCCCTCCTGGCCCTCGGTCCCCGGGCAGCGGGTGCGTTCCTGGCCGCGTCCCACACCGTGGCCAACGAGTTGCCGCTGACGTTCTCGGCGTTGCAGGCCGGGACGATCAGCTGGCCGCACGCCCTGGTCATGGTGGAGGAAACCGCCGGCCTTGACCCCGCCGGTGCGGCGGCACTGGAGGCGCAGTTCCTGGACCCGGAGGTGCCCAGGCCGCCTACGGCCGCCCCGATCGGGGAGATACCCGCGTACAGGTTCCGTGCCAAGGCCAGGACCTGGCGGGAACGCCACCACCCGGAGAGCCTGGAGAAGCGCCACGCCAAATGCGCCGCGGACCGGCGGATGGAATACACCCCGGACCGCGACGGCATGGCCCGGGTTTCCCTCTACGTTCCCGCGGACCAGGCCTCAGCGATCTGGAACCGCACCACCGCCCTCGCCCGCGGCCTCCAAGGCCCGGACGAACCCCGAACCATGACACAACTCCGCCCCGACATCGCCGCCAGCCTCCTGCTCGGCGCCGGAACGGCACTTCACGCCAGCCCTGAAACCAGCACAGAACAAAGCAGCACAGGACAAAGCAGCGCGGGACAGGCCGGCACAGGACAAAGCAGCCTGGGACAAAGCGGCGCGGCTGCAGGCAAGCCGGGTGAAACCTACGCGGGTGCCGCCTTAGGCAACGTCCCGGCACCCAGAGCGGATGTCCTCGTCACCGTGCCGGCCCTCTCCCTGATGGGCACGACCGATGAGCCAGCAATACTGGATGGCTACGGCCCGATCCCCGCGTCCATGGCCCGCAAACTCGTCGAAGGCGGCGCCACTTCGTTCTACCGGGTACTGGTGGACCCCAGGGACGGCGCGCCGCTGGAAATCGGCCGCACCAGCTACCGGCTCACCAAAGCAATGAAAAAAGCACTGCAACTCCGGGACGGAAAATGCACCTTCCCCGGCTGCAACAACCCCTCCCTTGACAACGAAGCAGACCACCTTCAAGCCTGGCAGCACGGCGGCAACACCGGGATCAGCAACCTGGCCCAACTCTGCCCAAAACACCACCGCCTCAAACATGCCACCAGTTGGACACCAACACCGGCAACACGGAACGAACCACCCGGCTGGACCTCACCCACCGGCCGGCACTACAAAGCCGAACACCACGACTGGGAACCACCACACTGGCCCCAACAACTACACGAAGCCTCGGGTGATCCGCCGGACTTTATCTACCTTGGGCTCTCCCCAGGAGAACAAGCACTCGAGTGGTTCCTGCACGCCCCACCCGCCTGACTCGTCGCCGGGTTTCGCGCCCCCAGCCGCCCCCTAACCTCCCGCGGTCAGACATGCTCAACCCGCGGCTGCCTTGGCGCTGGCGGCTGGACCAACCCGCGCCTGACTACGGCGGGCTCAACCACTGGGTTCCAATGTGCTCAACGATCGGGTTTCGACGAGCTCAACCACCGGCGGACGGAGCGCCGGGCTCAATCGCCGGAACCCGCCTTGGCCTTCCGCCAGCCTCCGGCTCGGTTGACCTTGATGATCGCCCGGAACATCTCGAGCAGGGCTTCTTCCTGGATGGGGTCGCCCTCATAGTAGGAAATCATCCGGCCCGTTTTGTTCCCGTGGCCGCCGGTGATGATGTGGTTCGGGTCCGGGGTGAGTCCGCCGTCGTAAAGGAAGATGTTGACGTGGTCCTTTGCCGCCAGCAGGGCACAGATGTTGCCCTGCAGGACGAAGTAGGGCTGGACAGTGCGTTTGATGGTTTCCTCGACGGCGGGATCGGCCGCGTGGACCAGGTCCCGCACCTGCCGGCAAATGGCCTGCTGCCATGGCGGAAGGGGATCGATGTATTGGTCAACGCGGGGGTCCTTCTCATAGCTCATTGATGCAGTCCTTCAAACGTCGGCGGCCTCACGGCCCATGGTTCACCGTTCTTACTGCAAGGGGAAGGGGTGGCCGGCGCTGGAAGCTGTGTCCCGCCGTCGTGCGACTCTGCAGGGCTAAGATGACCGCATGGGTGCCGTTGACGAATCCCTCGCCGCAATGTCCGAGCCTGACCGCGAGTGCCTGGAGCACATCGTTGGGCTTGCGCGCGGCCTCGCGCCTGAGGCCGTCGAAGGAATGAGCTACGGCATGCCCGCGTTGAAGCTGGATGGCAAACCGTTGATCGGAGTGGTGGCGGCGGCCAAGCACCTCTCCATCTTCCCGTTCTCGCCCGCTGTGGTGGACGCCGTGGCCCCCAAACTCGTCGGCTATTCGCTCTCCAAAGGCACTGTCCGGTTCACCCCGGACCAGCCCGTTCCCGATGACGTGGTGGAGGAGATGGTCCGGCTGCGGATGGCGGAGATCCGGAAGTAAGCCAGGGACTGACCTGATCCTGGGTTTTCCTCGCCGGCTGCTCATTGCGGGAAATGGTAAGTATACTTACCTTAGTTTGTCCCTGATCGGCGACCCGCATTGCAGCAGCTGGGAGGAATAGCCATGACCATTGGACCTGAAAGCCAGCCCACCGATTCCAGCGGTGAAGCGGCCGGCAGCGGCCCGCTCGCCCGGCTGGTGGAAGACCCGGTCAAGGTGATGCGCATCGGAACCAGCCTCCTCCGCCTGCTGGACGAAGTACACAAAGGCCCGCTCGATGAGCAGGCGAGGGCACGTTTGGCGGAAATCCACCAGCGGTCCGTCGAAGAACTCCAGGACAGCCTCGCGCCCGGTCCGGCCGAGGAACTCGAGCGGCTGTGGCAGCCGTTGACCAGCGGATCGCCGGGCTCGGAGGAGGAACTGCGGATTGGCCAGGCGCAGCTGTCCGGATGGATCGGCGGGCTGGTGCAGGACATCCAGACCGCCATAGCTGCCAAGCAGGTGGCAACACGCCAAATGCTGGGGCCGCTGCAGCCTGGTCCGTTTCCGCCAGGCGTTATTCCGGCAGCCGGGATGGATGCGGGCCCCCTGGGACATGGCGAAGCCAAACCAGCCCACGACGTCGAACCTCCCGGCCAGTACCTCTGACGAGCATGACCTGGCGGCTCGCCCGGGCTGTTCCTTCTGGAACCCCCTCACCGCCTGTGAGACCATCCGGTATGGGTGAAAACAGCGAACCGGTGGACGGTGCAGCGCCCTCCACCGGGGTGAATGACCATGCATGGGAGCGGGAACACCGCCATCCCACGGCTGAACAAGCCCGATCCATCGGGTACCGGCGGAGGGATGCCGAGGCCAAACTGGAGCAGCGCCTGCGGGAGGCCCGCGACAAGCCGGAACCGGAAAACGAAGAGCCGAAATGAAATCCAACGAACTGCTGCTGGATGCGTTCGGCAGGATCCGGGAAACGGTGGAAGCAACGCTGGAAGGGCTCGACGGCGGCTCCCTCGCCATGCGGCCGGCCGCCACCGGCAACTCCATCGCGTGGCTGGTTTGGCACCTGGCGCGGGTGGAGGATGTCCAGGTCGCAGATGCGGCAGGGCTGGAACAGGTTTGGTTCAGTCAGGACTTCGTGGGCCGCTTCGGCCTCCCGCTCCGGCCCCGGGATACCGGCTACGGGCACACCAGTGACCAGGTGGATGCCGTCCGGGCCCCGGCGGAGCTGCTGCAGGAGTATTACGGCGCGGTTCACCGGCAGACGGTTGAATATGTGCGGACACTCAGCGACGAGGACCTGGACCGTGTGGTTGATACGCGGTGGGACCCGCCGGTCACCTTGGGCGTGCGGCTGGTCAGCACAATCGCGGACTGCCTCCAGCATGCAGGGCAGGCCGCGTATGCGAAGGGCCTGCAACAGAAGCGGGGAGATTAGGGCTCCCTATTTCCGAAGCGGCAATTCAGTCCCATAATGGCCACATAGGCTTCGGGGACCCTCGCGCCGGGTATGGCTGGCGGGGCGTTGCAGAGTCCCAGGTAGCCGCCCACAGCAGGCGGAGTGGACGGCCACGCGGTCGTGGACATAGACGTTCCAGGACTGCATCCGGGGGAGAGCATCGCCATCATCGCGATAAGAATGCACAAAAGGAATTCATTATGCTCAAGGATTCAGCAATCATGGCTGTCCTTCCGGCCAAGGACATCAACAGGGCAAGGGACTTTTACCGGGACAAGTTGGGCATTGAACCCGGCGGTTCCATGGAAGAGGACAGCCTGATGTACACCTGTGGCAAGGGGACGAGTTTCCTCGTTTACCAGACAGACAATGCGGGCTCGGCCAAGAACACCCAGATGGGTTGGGAAGTGGACAACCTCGACCGCGAAATGGAAGAACTGCGAGGCCGCGGCGTCACGTTCGAAGACTACGATTTTCCCGGCCTGAAGACGGAAAACGGCGTTGCGAGCAGCGACTGGGGAAAGTCGGCCTGGTTCCTGGACAGCGAGGGCAACATCCTCAACATCACCCAGCGCGCCTAGCGCTTGATAAAGCCCGCGCGGGCAGCCTGCCCGCGCGGGCTTTATCTTGTGGGCCCGCAATTGTGAAGCGCGAATATTGCTGTGCGACAAGCATCATCAAGGTTGGATCAAGAGAACGTCAAAGTTGCCTCAGGTTTGGATGAATTTCGGCTTTTACCCGCTTCCCGGCACATAGGCTCCCAGCTGTAACCAACGCGGCTTAGGCAAAAGGCCCGGCTCATTGCCGGGCCTTTTTTATGGGGGAAAACATTGTCAAAGTTTGGGAAGGCGCAGGGGGCAGCACGGAGACCCGGACGGGCACGGAAGTCAGGGACAATCGCCCTGGGCGTTTCTTTCGCACTCTTTATCGCCGGTGCTGTCGCCCTGCCGCGTGTCCTGTCTGCGGACCTGGAAGTTGCCGCTTCGGCGAGCACGGCTACGGCCGCCCCGGCCCAGGCGAGCGCAGTTGCAGAAGCTGCCGCCGCGCCGTCGTCCGCTCCCGCCGTCCCGGAAACTGCGGAACCGCCTGACCGCGAAACTGCCGACGCGGTGGCGCAGGCGGCCCTCGCGCCGAACCCGCAGCCGGACTTCGCCAGCAAGGCGGTCGACCTGCTGGCCACGCTGCCCATCAAGGGCCGGGCACCCAAAACGGATTACGACCGGGGCCTGTTCGGGCAGGCGTGGGCGGACGTTGACCGCAACGGCTGCGACACCCGGAACGACATCCTCCAGCGCGACCTGACGGGCATCACCTTCACCAACAGTGTTCCCTGCAAAGTGCAGACCGGAACGCTGGCGGACCCGTACACGGGCACCAGCATCAGCTTCCAGCGGGGGAGCGGGACCAGCACCGCCGTCCAGATCGACCACGTGGTTGCCCTCAGCGATGCCTGGCAGAAGGGCGCACAGCAGCTGACCGCCGAGCAGCTGACGGCCTTCGCCAACGACCCGCTGAACCTGCAGGCGACGGATGGCCCCACCAACCAGAAAAAGGGCGACGGCGACGCCGCCACCTGGCTGCCGCCCAACAAGGGTTTCCGGTGCGAGTACGTCGCACGGCAGATTTCCGTGAAGGCGGCGTACAGCCTGTGGGTTACCCAGGCCGAGCACGACGCGATGGCAAACATCCTTGCCGGCTGCACGGGCCAGCCGGCACCGAGGAACCAGGGTGCCGCCGCTGGTGCGCCGGCACCTGCAGCCTCCTCTGTACCTGCGCCGGCCATTGCTGCACCTGCCGCACCTGCTCCGGCTGCTGTGGCGCCCGCGCCGGTTGTCCCTGCCCCGGCTGCGCCCGCACCTGCCGCCGTCTTCTACGCAAACTGCGCGGCGGCCAAAGCCGCTGGCGTCGCACCGATTCTTGAAGGCCAGGCCGGTTACCGGGCGGGGCTGGACCGCGACCTGGACGGCGTCGCCTGCGAAAGCTGACCCAAAGTCTTGGGGCGTCCAAACCCCATCTGTATCACCATCACAAACATTCCTAGGGGGAAACAGTGACAAACAATCCATATATTCCAGGCCGCCAACAGGGCCGCTGGAAGCCGACCGTGCTCTTCTGGATCGTGGCCGCAGTCCTGCTGCTGGTACTGATCCCCTTCGCCATAGTGGGTGGCCTGGGGATTGTGCTGTTCCTCCTTGGCCTGGTTGCCTTGCTGACCGGACTTTATGCGCTGCTGTTCAAGCGCCGGTCCTGGGTTGGGCTGCCCCACCGGAAATCAGGAGGACTGGTAGCTGTGGCAGGCTTCGTGGTGTTTGCCCTCGGCTCGGGCATAGTTGGCGCGACGGCGGCTCCGCGCGAAGACACCGACAAGGCAACCCTCGTCAGCCCGGTGCAGAAGTCGGCCACTGCTACACCAACACCCACACCCACCGCCACGAACCCCGCGAACTCGAAGTGCACCACCGCTGCTGCAACGCAGAAGTACAACAGCCAGACCTATGTCTGCACCACGGGAAGCGATGAGCGCTTGGTCTGGATGACCGAATCCGATTCAAAGCGCGTCCTCGCTGCGAAGGCTGCTGCGGAGAAGGCAGCGGCAGAAAAAGCAGCCGCGGAGAAGGCTGCGGCAGAGCAGGCAGCTGCGGAGAAAGCTGCAGCAGAGCAGGCTGCCGCGGAAAAGGCTGCCGCCGACAAGGCTGCAGCTGACGCGGCCGCCGCACAGCAAGCAGCTGCCCAGCAGGCAGCGAAGCCTGCACCGGCTCCCGCAGCACCCGCTCCTGCTGTTCCTGCTCCCGCTGTTCCTGCTCCCGCTGCGCCGGCACCGGCGTCGGTCTACTACGCCAACTGTGCCGCCGCCAAGGCGGCAGGTGCCGCACCGGTGCGTGCCGGAATGCCGGGCTACGGCACGCACCTCGACAGGGATGGCGACGGCATCGGGTGCGAAAAGTAGGAAGCACTGACGAACTGGCTCATGGTCGCATGAGTGCCTACTAGACAAGATGCCGTGGACGCCCTGACGGGTGTCCACGGCATCGTCGTTTGTTTATGACTCAAACCCCTCAGTGCGAGGTCATTTCGCGCATCAGTCCGAGCTGCGACAGGAACTCCACCTGGTCGAAGTAGAAGTGGTGAGATTTGATCTCGCCGTTCTCCACTGTGGCCACGTCGCAACTGCGGATCCTGAGTTCCTTGCCGGTGGGCTGCATGGTTTCGCCGTTGGGCATCCGCAGCGGCCCGGTGTTGGTTCCGATGATGATGCCCTCGTCGATCGCCACGTTCCCGGACTCGTGCCGTCCCGTCTGGTTGTACCGGACGTCCGGCATTGCGTCCCAAAGGTCGAAGAGATAGCTGGTGATCGCGTCCCGCCCGCGGATCTCCCCCTGGTCGGGGGTGTAGGCCACGGCGTCGGCGGCGTAGCTGCTGGCGAGTGTGTCTTTGTCTTTTGATTCCATGGCCCGGTTTAAGCGATCCATGACTTCGCGTGCTTGTCCCATTGCGGACCTCCAATTTTGGGCGGCCTCACGGAAGCGGAGGCCGCTTCGAGGGTTTGGCTTCGGCTGCTTGCCGGAGCCAATTACATTCCACGCCCGCCCCTGATGGCTGTCAACGAGCCGTGCTACGGTTCAGGCCGCGCGTCCCGGCAAAGCCAACAGCTTGCGGCCTTCACGTCAGGGACTGACCACCTTCCCGTTCTGGACCAGTACGTCCAGGTAGTCGGCAATGTCAGCCAGCACCGAGATGTCCTCGAGCGGGTCCGCGGACAGCACCAGCATGTCGGCGTCCGCCCCCGGAGCCACCACGCCGAGCTGGCCTTCGCGCTCCAGCAGCCGGGCCGCCGTCGTGGTGGCCGAACGGATGGCATCGATGGCCGGCTGGACCTTGCCCAGCAGCCGGAACTGTTCGTTCTGGTGGCGGTGCATGCCGCCGAGCAGGTCGCTTCCGAACGCCATTTTGACCCCGGCTTCATGGGCGCGGCCGATCGCTTCGAGGCCACTGTTGAGAACGGAGTCCACCTTGGCCCACATCTCTTCTGTGAGGCCGAAGTTCCGGCCTTCCTCCTTGAGCGCCCAGTACGTTACCAGGGTTGGCACCAGGAAGGCATCCTTCTCGAGGAACAGGCGGAGGCTTTCGTCGTCGAGCAGGTTGCCGTGCTCGATGGAACGGACGCCCGCCTCCAGCGCCCGGTTGATGGCACGGGCCGTGTAAGCGTGCGCGGCGACGTAGCGGTTCGCTGCCTCGGCCTCCTCCACCGCTGCCCGCATCTCCTCCATGGAGTACTGCGTGGAGTCGATCCGGTCCGTGGGGGATGAAACGCCGCCGGAGGCCATGATCTTGATGTGGTGGGCGCCCTTGCGGATCTCATCGCGGGCGGCGGCCCGGACAGCGTCAACACCGTCGGCCACGCGGCCAATTCCGCAGCATCCCCGCCCGTTCGGATCGTGGTCTTCACCGGGCAGGCGCATGTCGCCGTGGCCGCCGGTCTGGCTTAGCGCGTGCCCGCAGAAGTGGAGCTTCGGGCCTTCCAGCAGGCCTTCCTGCTGGGCCATGGCCAGTCCGAAGTCCGCGCCGGAGAGGTCGCGGACGGTGGTGAAGCCGCGGCGCAGCATCCCGCCCATAATCCGGGCGGTCTGTGCATAGACGTACGACGCCGGCGTGTAGGTCAGTGAGCGGAAGTCGGCGCTGGAGGCGACCACGTGGACGTGGCAGTCGATCAGCCCCGGAAGGACGAATTTTCCGGTGCCGTCGATGACCCGGGCGCCGGAGGGTGCTTCGGCGTCCGGACCTACGTGGCTTACTTTCCCGTCGATGCTCACGACGTCGGCAATGGAGTAGGTGCCTGCGTCCACGTCCAGCACGCTGGCGTTGCGGATCACCAGGGCGGCGCTGCCGCCCGCTTCTTCTGCCGGGGACTGGGTATTCGGGGTGGTGCTCATTTAGGGGGTGTCCTTCCCTGGGACTTCGTGGGGATGGGCTGCAAAGGCGTCGATGAGGTCGGTCAGGTTCGCTTTGACGACGGCGACGGCGGCTTCCACGCTGTGCTGCGTGTAGCTGCCTTCCGCGTCAAGGAGGGCGAGGACTCCGGCCACGTTGCCGCCGTCGTCGAGGACGGGAACGTTGATGACGGCGCCGCAGCCGAGCCGCTGGATGAGTTCGGAATCGGCGAAGACCTTGCGGAGCGCGTCCAGGTCCGGGGCAAGGAACGGCTTTTTGTCTTCGATGACCGTTCCCAGCCAGCCGGGAGAGATTTCCACTGTCTTCTCACCGCCCACCGGGTATTCAGCCGGATGGCTGGTGAAGAGCCGCCGCAGGCTGGACCGCTCCGGGATCCATTGCAGGACGGTGAAGAGGATGACGCCGGGGTCCTGCCGCATGGCGTCGAAGACCTGCTGGAAGACGACGTCCGGTTTCATTGATGTTCCTGTCATTTCTGTCCCGTTCCCGCCGGCGCCGGGTCATGCTCGGCGCGGGCGTTGATGTCCTCGAGGGATTTGCCGGCGGTGGAGGCGCCGAAGATGACCACGCCCAGGACGCCGATGGTCAGGACCACGGTTGTCATCACGAACACCCCGCCGAAGCCGAGGGCCACGGAGAAGATGCCGATGATGGACGGGGCCAGGATGCTGCCGATGCGTCCCACGGCACTGGCCAGGCCCACGCCGGTGGCCCGCATCCACGTGGGGAACAGCTCGGGCGTGTAGGCGTAGACGCCGGCATAGGTGCCGTTCAGGAAGAAGGACAGGGTTGCCGCTGCCACCAGGATCATGCCCGAATCGTTGGACTGGCTCAGCCAGAAGGCGCTGAGCGCCGATCCGGTCAGGTACAGGGCGATGGTGTTCTTCCTGTCGATCCGGTCGTTAAGCCAGGCGGCGGAGAAGTAGCCGGGGATCTGGGCGAGGTAAATGATGATCGAGTACTCGAAGCTCTTGGTGACGGTGATGCCGCGGCCCACCAGCAGGGTGGGGATCCAGGAGAAGAAGCCGTAGTAGGAGAACGTGATCACGAACCAGATCAGCCAGATCACGGCGGTCCGCCGGCGCATGGCCCTGGACCACATGAACTTCAGGGCGTTCCAGATGCTGATCTTCTGCTCGTGCTTGGTGATCTCTTCGGTGGCCGGCGGGAGCGTGGCGAGGTCCTTGCCGGTTGCCTTCACCACACTCTGCTCAAAGCGCTCCACCACTTCGGTTGCTTCGGCGATGCGGCCGCGGCTGATGAGGAAGCGCGGGGATTCCGGCAGGCTGCGGCGCCACCACAGCAGGAGGAGGATGGGGACGGCGGTGATCACCTGGGCCCAGCGCCAGCCGTCCTCGCCCAGCGGGACGATGAAGCGGCCGATCAGTGCTGCACCCACGAAGCCGAAGGAGAAGAAGCCGGCGAGCGTTCCAATGAACCAGCCGCGGCGCTTGGGCGGGATGAACTCAGACAGGAACGGCGCAATGATCACGCTCTCCGCGCCCGCACCCAATCCTGCAAAGATCCGTGCAATCAGGAACACTTCGAAGTTGGGAGCCATGGCCGCTACCACGGACATGACGCAGTAGAAGGCCAGCGCCCACAGCATGACCTTCTTGCGGCCGAAGCGGTCGCCCATCCATCCGGAGAGGATGGCACCGAAGAAGAAGCCGAGCGGGGCGGCGGACCCCACCAGGCCCAGGCTGGCGTTGCTGAGGCCCCAGAGTTCCTGGATGCGCGGGAGCAGGAAGGCGACCACTGCCCCGTCCATTCCGTCGAACGAGTAACCGAGGCCTCCGATGAGGAGAAGCTTGTAGTGTGGGCGACTGAGAGCCAGGCGATCCAAGCGTGCTGTAAGTGACATTGGGGGTTCCTGCCAAAGTGGGCCAAGTTGTACATTTTGAGGAATATGCACGGATCTGTGCAGATGTGACGTATTCGAAATTACGCCAGAGTGTGAGGTAGGTCAATAGGTGGTGCAACAGGAAAACGACTCTTCGTCGGTCACCGAGTGGCTGGACAGCCGGGTGCAGGGGAGGAAACTGGCTGCCCGGCAGATGCAGGTCATCGGCGTCCTGCGCTCGCAGCCCCGGCTTGCCTCCTACGGGTCAGTCAGCGACATTGCGGCAGCGGCGTCGTCGAACGCTTCCACGGTGACCAGGACGGCGCAGGCGCTGGAATTCAAAGGCTGGGCCGACTTCCAGTTCGAACTCCGCTCACGGTTCCTTGCGTCCCTGAGCGCCCTCGAAGTCGCGGCCGAGCACAACGGCCACGTCAGCAGCCCTGCCCAGGCCGCCGTCTCCACGGACCGGGCAAACCTCGCCCATCTGGAGCGCACGCTCGATCCAGCTACCGTCCGTTCCATTGCGGAAGCGATCGCGGGAGCGCGGCAGACCCTGATCGTCGCGGCGGGCAGTTACGCCATCCCGGGCAAGGCCCTGGAGCACAATGCGGTCATTGCCGGCTACAACGTCCGTTTGCTCGACGCCGACGTCGCGGCACTCACGAACACCCTCGCCCGGGTGACCTCGGAGGATCTGGTGATCGCGATCAGCCTGTGGCGGGTTTACGACAGCACTGTGCGGGCCATGGACATCGCCCACAATGCGGGCGCCGCCATCGCGTCGATCACGGACAGCGCGGGGTCTCCCGTGGCGAAGCACGCCGAGCAGCGCATCGTTGTCCCCACCGAAGGCGCAGGCTTTTTCCCGTCGCTGACCGGCGCCGTCGCGGCGGTGCAGGCCATCGCCGTCGAACTCGCTTCACTGGACCGTGAGCGGTCCAATAAGAACATCGCCGCTTCTGAACGGACCTGGGACCAGATGCGGATCATGCATCACCGTTCAAGCTCCTAGGACGGGCCCTTTCACGTTGACCGTGTGCTGGCTGCAAGATGGCGGGCGGGATCGAACCGGTCGAAGGACGATGAGCCGATCAGGAAGATGCCACGCTGTGGGATCCAGAAATCGCCCAGCCGGGTCTGGACGCGCAGGGGTTGCCTGCTCCCCAGGTCCTCGCCGTCGAGGGTGGCGGTGGTCCGGGAGATGAACCACATGCGCCGGGGGTTGGCGCGGAAGCCCTGCCGGTTGGGCACAGTGCCTGTCAGCCCCAGCCGGCCGGCCCGCAGCGCCGGCCTTGCCGCGGCGCCCATGGCTTTGAGGAATGACTTGCTCGCCAGGAGGGAGCCGGGCATCGCGCTGAGGGCCGCCGTCATGGCCCGCGTTATGGGCGTTGCCTCCAGTTCGATGTCCCACACCAGGTCCACTTCCCCGCGGACTTCCACCCGGAAGCCGTTGTCGGCGTTCCAGTCGACGGCGACGGGGCATTGCACTGTCCGCTCCAGGGCTGCACCGAAGTAGCGGGCGCAGGAAACCTCGGGCGGGGCGTCGGCGTAGATGCTCCAGGAACCGGAGGGCCGGCGCAGCCAGATGGAGGTGTAGCCGGGGCCAACGCTGGTGACAGGGAAGCGGCGCATCGCCAGCACATGGCCGGAACTGAAGGTCAGTCCCATCACGCCGTACCCGGAAAACCGCTCATCGTCCCCGGGCCCCAGCTCGGCGTGCTGTTCGGCTTCGAGGACCTGTTTCCGGATGCTGTTCATGGCTGCCTGCCTCCGCCGTGGGTGGGTGGGCTCAGTCTACGCTTGGCCGTCAACGGGGGTGACCCGGATGCGGGCGATGCGCAGCCGGTCCATCGCCGTCACGGTCAGCACGTGGCCTTCCACCTCCACCTGGTCACCTGTCCGGGGGAGCCGGCCCAGCCGGTCGATGACGTAGCCGGCCACCGTCTCGTAGTGGCCCTCGGGCAACTCGAAGCCGGACGCCGAAGCGAATTCCTGCAGGATCAGCCCGCCGTCGACGTCCACTGAACCGCCGGCCCTGGTGACCCGGTCCTCGGGATCCGCGCCGGCGTCGTACTCGTCGTAGATCTCGCCCACCAACTCCTCCACGAGGTCCTCCAGCGTGACGATGCCGTCCGTGCCGCCGTATTCATCCACCACCAGTGCGATCTGCTGGCCCTGCCTCCGCATCCGGGACAGCGACGGGACCACCTTGTTGGTTCCCGGCAGCGGGAGGATCTCGCGGACGATGTCCCGCACCAGGCTAGCGTCGTACTCTCCGTCGCGGGGCATGAGGTCACGAATGTGGATGAAGCCGAGGACGTCGTCGGGCGTCCTGTCCATCACGGGATAGCGCGAGTACGGGCCGTCCCGGAGCATGCTGCGCGCTGCTGCGATGGTGAGGTCGCCCTTGATGAAGGTCACCTCCGTGCGTGGCCGCATCACCTCCTGCAATAAGCGGTCTCCGGCTCCGAACACGTCGTTCAGGATGCTCCGGCTGTGCTCTTCGAGCGACTCACTCTCGGCCACCATGTCCCACAGTTCCTCCGAAGTGACGCTTTCCTGCTTGGCGTTCGGGTCACCGCCGAAGATCCTCACGACGGCGTCGGTGGACACGGACAGCAGCCAGACGGCGGGCCGCATGATCTCGGAGAGGACATGCAGGGGCGGGCCAAGGATTTTGCTGAAGCCCACGGCGCTTTGCATGGCAAGCCGCTTGGGCACCAGCTCGCCGAGCACAAGGGAGAGGTAGGCCACAAGCAGCGTCATGCCGATGAAGGAGACGGACTCGGCCGCGGCACCGAACCCGATGCCCCGCAGGAGGGGTTCGACGTCGGGCGCGATGGTGGAGGCGCCATAGGCCGCCGAGAAGAAGCCGGAGAGGGTTACGCCGATCTGCACCGTTGAAAGGAACCGGTTGGGGTTGCCGGCCAGTGCTGCGATCCGGGCGCCGCGTTTTCCTGATTTCTCCATCCGGCGCACCTGGCTCTCGCGGAGGGAGACCAGCGCCATTTCCGTGCCGGCGAAGACGCCGCCCAGCAGCACAAAGAAGAGGACCAACAGGAAGTTGAGCAGGGTGTCGCTGTCCATGATCAGACACTACCGAATGGCTCTGCGGGTGTGGCTTGCGGGCGGAACGTCCCTACTGAGCGAGGACACGCCGCAGGATGGTGACGGTCAGCCAGGTGACCAAGGTGCAGGCCCCGGCTCCCCAGAGGATGTCCGTCACGGCCACCAGCAGAGTGAAGTCCTTGAGTACGGCGAACGCCGTCAGGGCCCAGGTGGCGTAGGCGAAGAAGCCGAACAGGCCTGCCCCGGTGACCCGCTGCCGCACCGACGCGTCGGCGTCCAGGGGCCGTACGCCGTAGTGCACCATCCCTGCCACGAAGACCAGGTAGAAGGCCACGGCGCCGGCCGCGTTGGGGCGGGGCGCAATCAAATGTCCGATCTGGCTCTGGTACAGGGTGCTTGCCACGAAGGTGATCCAGACCAGGTCCAGGACCGCGAAAATCACGGCGGTGACGGCATAGGAGAGCAGCCAATTCTTGGTGCGGGTGTTCATGCCTGGTCCTTTGGTCGGACGGGGGTGGACGATACCCATACAACACCGTCCCGGCTCCGAAGACTAAGCGAGCGAGGCCAATCGCCCGGAAAGGACCCAACCGAATGAACGAGAAGAGCCGGAAGGCACTCATCAGCATCCCCATCGCCGTGGTGGCGGGGTTGCTTATTGCCCTTGCCGGAAGCCAGGGCGGCTCCGCGATTGGCGGGGTGCCGGTGTTTGCGCTGGGGGTGGCTGCCGCGTTTGTCATCCAGTGGCTGGTGTTCGTCCCGTCCTACAAGGCGCAGACGGAAAAGTTCTACGACCTCGCCGGCGCCCTGACCTACATCGCCATTACAGTGTTCCTGGTGCTGGCGAGTCCCGGGGTGGATGCACGCGGACTGCTGCTGGCGGCCATGGTGGTGCTGTGGGCAGTCCGGCTTGGCAGCTACCTGTTCCGGCGGGTGATGAAGCACGGCAAGGACGACCGCTTCGATGAGCTCAAAACGGACTTCGCCCGCTTCCTGAACACCTGGACCCTGCAAGGGCTGTGGGTGGTGCTCACCGCCGCCCTGGCGTGGGTGGCCATCACCTCGGATAAGCAAGTGGGCCTGGACGGGTTCTTCTGGGTGGGCCTGCTGGTGTGGGCGCTGGGTATCACGGTGGAGACGGTGGCGGATGTCCAGAAGACCCGGTTCAAGGCCGACCCCGCCAACAAGGGCCGCTTCATTAGCACCGGCCTGTGGTCCAGGTCCCGGCACCCCAACTACTTCGGCGAGATCACGCTCTGGGTGGGGGTGGCCATCATCGCCCTTCCGGTGCTGCAGGGCTGGCAGTGGGCTGCCCTGGTGTCGCCGGTGTTTGTGGCCCTGCTGCTGATCCGGGGCAGCGGCGTGCCGCCCCTGGAGGAGAAGGCGGACAGGAAGTGGGGCGGCCAGCCCGACTATGAGGCCTACAAAAAGGACACCCCGGTGCTGGTCCCGAAGCTCACGTAGCGGGCCGGGACCAGGGTGTACGACGGCGGCACCCGGCCGGGTGCCGCCGTCGCTGTTCTGTTGTGGGCCGGGGAAAATGGGCAGCTTTGCCGGGATTCGAGTGTGCCCCGCGGGTACGGTGTCCTCATGCAGAAGATATCGATTGATGCCCTGGCCCGTCAGCAACTCGAAGCAGCCGTATCCGGATCCAGCGGCCGCGCTTCAGACACAGTGTTCGGCGGCCACGAGAAGCGGCTGCGGCAGACCGTCATGGCCTTCCGGGCGGGCACCCAGCTCAGCGAACACCTGAACCCCGGCGAAGCCACGGTCTTTGTGATCAAGGGATCCGTCTGGCTGAAGTCCGGCGGCGAGGCATGGCAGGGCAAGGCAGGAGATCTCCTGATCGTCCCGGACGGGATGCACAGCCTGGAGGCGGAAGAGGACTCGGCCGTGCTGTTCACAGCCGTGAAGCTGGACCGGTAAACCCGCGCTCATTTTGACGCGGACTTTTCAGGTTCGACAGGGCTGGTGCCGACGGTTGTCCTGCCATGGAACAGAGGGCCGGCAGGGACCCCTTGCCGGAGGCAGCAGGATCTCCGATAGTTAGGGGAGATGTTTCGACCTTGACGTGCGTGGAAGAAGCCGGGATGGCCATCGGGGATGTCGAGAATAGTACCGGCTCCGCTGGTCCCGGAGCAGTGACCCTGATCCAGGGAACTTCCTTCTGCATATCGTCCTCCAACGGGGATATGGCAGCGGGCCTCCCGCAGGGAGTGTTTTTCCAGGACACCCGCTTCATCAGTGATTGGGCCCTGAAAGTCCAGGGCCTGCCGGTTGAAGCGTTGTCGGCCAGTACTCCGGATCCATTCCACGCAGTCTTCGTAGGTAGAGCGCGCAGGCCCGATCGTGCCGACACTTCCCTCCTCATTGACCGGGAACGAAAGTTGGGGACAGGCCTGACCGAGGTAGTCACCGTGCATAACTATTCCCGGACTCCGCAGCAATGCCACATGGAGCTGTCTGTTGACGCCGACTTTGCGAGCCTGTTCGAGGTGAAGGAAGGTAAGCGGGTTCCCCGGCGCCGCTCGCGCCGGGTTATCCAGGACGGAGTGACGCTGGAGTCGGTGCGGGACGGCCACACCCGGCGCATCGCGGTCGCCTGCCCCGGTGCCGCAGTCGAGGGGGACAAGCTGGTGCTGGCCACCACCATCGCAGCCCACGGGCAGTGGTCATTCACCCTCTCGGCCACACCCCTGCTGGAAGGGGCAGCCGGGGACCCGGGCGCCGGCACCGGCGCTCCCGCGGCGGATGCTGTCCGCCGCGTTATGGAATGGCGCAAGTCCATGCCCACCGCCAACCTGCGTAACCGGTCAGTGGAGAAGATCATCAGGCGCAGCCAGGAAGACCTGGGATCCCTGCGCATCTTCAACCCCGGGCATCCTGACCGCGCTGTGGTTGCCGCCGGCGCGCCGTGGTTCATGGCGCTGTTTGGCAGGGACAGCCTCCTGGCTTCCTTTATGTCCCTGCTCCTGGATCCTTCCCTGGCCAAGGGGACGCTCCTGACCCTGGCCGACTACCAGGGCACAAAAATGGATGACGCCTCGGAGGAAGAGCCCGGGAAAATCCTGCATGAAGTACGCCTCGGCGCCACGTCGGGGCTGGCACTGGGCGGCAGCGGTGTGTACTACGGGAGCGTCGATGCGACTCCTCTGTTCGTCGTTGTCCTGGCCGAGCTCAGCAGGTGGGGGCTTGACGATGAAGCCACCCGCCGGCTCCTTCCGGCGGCAGACAGGGCCATCCGGTGGATGGAGGACTACGGTGACAGCGATGGCGACGGCTTCATTGAATACCAGCGAAAAACGGAGAAGGGCCTTCGCAACCAGGGCTGGAAGGATTCCGCCGACGGAGTGAATTTCGCGGACGGGTCCCTCGCGGAGCCACCCATCGCCCTCTGCGAAGTCCAAGGGTACGCCTATGCCGCCTACCTCGGCCGGGCGCTGATGGCGATCGCCTCGGGGGACGAAGCGATGGCTGATACCTGCCTGGCCAAAGCGTCCGTGCTCAAACAAAAGTTCAACGACCAGTTCTGGCTGCCGGACCGCGGGTACTACGCGATCGCCCTGGACCGGGACAAGAAACCCGTTGACGCACTCGCCTCGAATATGGCGCATTGCCTGTGGACCGGGATTGTTGATGACTCCAAGGCGCCGAAAGTGGTGGAACACCTGATGTCCCCCGAAATGTTTACCGGGTGGGGGATCCGGACCCTGGCATCGAACATGGGAGCCTACAACCCTGCCAGCTACCACAACGGGTCCCTATGGCCGCACGACAATGCCATCGCCGCTGCCGGGCTCATGCGGCACGGCTTCGTTAGGGAAGCCCGGAAGGTGGCGTACTCCCTGCTGGAGGCGGCGGACCGTTTCGGCGGGCGGCTGCCCGAACTCTTCTGCGGACTGGACCGGGTAGCCTACCCCGAGCCCGTCCCGTACCCTGCCTCCTGTTCCCCGCAGGCCTGGGCGTCGGCCGCCCCAGTCCAGCTCATGCGGACGCTGCTGCGCTTCGACCCAGGGCTGCCCTGGGACGAGGTGTGGCTTGCCCCTACGCTGCCGGCACACAACACCTACTTCCACTTCGACAATGTCCCCTTCTCCGGGGACGACAACCGGCTTTCGATCCACATCGAGGGTGAATCGGTCGATGTCCGGGGCCTGCCGGAAAACATCAGGCTGCGCCGCGAGCCACGCCCGCCGTTGAACGAACTGGTCAAGATGCGAACCGTCCTGGCCGCGGACTGAAATTATAGAAATGGAGCGGTCATGATTCTCGTTGTAGGTGCCACCGGTGACCTTGGCAGCCGGGTTACCCGCCGGCTGCGCGCCGACGGGCAGCCGGTCCGCTGCCTGGTGCGGGCCGGAACCGACGACACCGCGCTGCGCGGGCTTGGTGCCGAGGTGGTACGTGGCGACCTCACCGCACCGGCCAGCCTCGAGGCTGCCTGTGAGGGCGTCGATACCGTGATCGCCACCGCAACGGCGATCACCCGGCGCCTGAGCGGGGCCAGCTCCTCATCCATCGGGGAAGTGGATGGGAAGGGGATGCTCGCGCTGGTCGATGCCGCCGAGGCCGCCGGCGTGCACCGGTTTGTCTATCTTTCCTTCACCGGCGTTGACGCTCCCACCGGTTCACCGCTGGAACACGCCAAGCTCGCCGTCGAGAAACGCCTGCGGAACTCCTCTATGGAGGCGGTGATCGCCCGCGCTGACGCCTTCCAGGAAGTCCACCTGACCCCCATGGCACGCTTCGACATGGCTGGCGGGAAGGCGGCCATCGTGGGCAAGGGCAATACCAAAAGGCGCTGGGTGGCCACGGAGGACGTCGCCGCCCTGCTGTGCGCGGTGGCGCTCGAGGCTGCCCCGCCGGCACTGGTTGAGTTCGGCGGTCCGGAGCCGCTGACGAAGAACGAGGTGGTGGCGATAGCCCAGGACCTCAGCCACCGCAGGATGAAGATACAGCGGATGCCCCGTCCCGTCGCCCGTCTTTTGGTGCGCCTGTTCAGGCGCCGCAACGACGCCCTGGCCTCCGTTTTCGGGGCCGGGCTGCACCAGGACCTTTTCCAGGCAACTTGGGACGATGAGCCCCTGCGGCAGCGGGGCATCAACCCCAGGAAGGCCACGGACTTTCTGAGGGAGCAGGCGGCCAACCTTCCGTAACGCCCAGGGGAAGTGAATTCAGCCATTCAGCCAGTCACCGTATACTCCCAGCATGCTGATTACGCGTCTCGACCAAGCACTCCACGCCCAGCCGCCCGCCCTTAAGCAGCCCGAGGGCGCGCGATGAGCGGCGGCCTCGTCGCCCTGCTGGACGACATTGCAGCGCTGGCCCGTCTAGCGGCGGCCTCCGTGGACGACGTCGCTGCCGGAGCGGCCAAGGCGAGTGCCAAGGCGGCCGGCGTGGTGATTGACGACGCGGCCGTTACCCCGCAGTACGTGTCCGGCGCGGACCCGTCCCGCGAGCTGCCGATGATTAAGAAAATCTTCTGGGGCTCGCTCCGCAACAAGCTGCTGATCATCCTGCCGGCGCTGCTGCTGGTGAGCACTTTCGTCCCGTGGATCATCCCTTTCATCCTCATGCTGGGTGGCACCTACCTTTGTTTTGAAGGTGCCGAGAAGGTCTGGCACAAGCTCCGCAAAGACCACGCGGACGAGAAGGCGCCGGCGGTGGAACGTGGTCCGGACGCGGAGGACAAGGTGGTCAAGGGCGCCATCACCACCGACTTCATCCTGTCCTGCGAAATCATGGTCATCTCGATGAACGAGGTGGCCGCCGAGTCCTTGTGGATCCGGGCGCTCATCCTGGTGGCCGTGGCCATCGTGATCACTGTGGCCGTCTACGGTGCCGTGGGACTCATCGTCAAGATGGACGACGTCGGCCTGCACCTCACAACGAAGGACTCCGCCGGTTCCAAGCGCTTTGGCGAGCTCCTCGTCAAGGGGATGCCCGCCGTACTCGCGGCGATCACCCTGATCGGCACCATCGCCATGCTGTGGGTGGGCGGCCACATCATGCTCCAGGGCGCACACGACCTCGGCTGGCACGCGCCCTATGACCTGGTCCATGCCCTCGAGCACCCCTTCGCCGGGATCCCCGTGGTGGGCGGTTTCCTGGCCTGGCTCGTGAACACCCTGTGCTCGGCCGTGATCGGCATCATCTGGGGCCTCGCGGTCATGGCCGTGCTGCACCCGCTGCTGAAGGCGCTGCCGTTCGGCAAAGGGAAGGGCGGCCACGAGGAGGGCGACGTCCGCGCCGCACTGGCCGGCCACCATGAGGCAAAGCACGACGGCGGTCCCGCCTCCTAGCCCCGGCTTGCGGTGAGGCCCAGGCGGGTCTCAAATGAGGGGGCCCGCCGCGGGGCCGGGTGCGTCGAACACTGCAGCGGTGCTGCTTTGGGGCACTACAACGTGGATGGCGTTGCGCTGGACGGTGAAGTCGGTGGGCGTGTGCGTGGCGATCTCGCCGTCGAGGTTCACCGGCAGCGGCGGCTCGGTGACCAGCCGGACACTCCGGCTGGTCAGGTGGCGCACCCGCTCGTGTTCGACGAAGCTGCCGTCCTTCAGTAACCGGGCGATGTTCACGTGCTCCCGCAGCGGCCCCGCCGGTATGGCGTAGATGTCAAGGATGTGGTCATCGATCCCCGCGGTGGGGGAGACCGTGTTGCCGCCGCCGTAGTGCCGGCCGTTGCCCACGGCCACCTGCAGCAGCTCATCGAGCCCCAGGGCTTCGTGGTCTCCGTCCGGGAACTCGAGGCGTGCCCGGAACGACTTGTGCCGGGCATAAGCCCGGAGTGTGGCGACGCTGTAGGCCAGGGGTCCGATGTAGCGCTTCAGGCGGGGGCTGAGGGCCTTTGTCACCGCTACCGACAGGCCCACCGACGCCACGTTGAGGAACGGCTCGCCGTTGGCCCGGCCGAGGTCGATGTCCACCACCTTGCCGTCGGCGACGGCAGCGCACGCCGCACCAAGTTCGTGCGGGATCTCCAGCGTGCGGGCAAAATCGTTGGCGGTCCCCATTGGGAGGACGGCGAGCATCACGTTCGAGCCGGCCAGGCGGCCGGCGGCGAAGGTCACCGTCCCGTCGCCACCGCCAATGACCACAAGGTCGTGTCCGTCGGCAATCACCCGATCAAGCGTTACTGCAAGGTCTGCCCCGGACAGTACGCAGTGCACAGCCGAAACGGGGACGCCTGCTTTTCGCATGGTGTCCACTGCCAGTTCGTGTGCGGCTCCCCGGCGTGATCCGGCATTGATCACAACGGCTGCGGAGCGGGCCTCCCGGGCAAGCTTCATGGAGGCCATGTTAGGCGGTTGACCTGTGAATTCCGCCAGCCGGTCCCGAGCCGAAGCCAGCCGGTCCCGGTGGACTTAGTGCGTACCTTCGGATTCTGTGACAGGCCGCGGGCTCTTCCAGGTGGACTCGCGCGGGCCCGGCGGGTAGGCCGCAGTCTTTCCGGCCCAGGCGATGACCAGGGCGGCGATCACCGGAATGGCAGCCGCTGCCGGAACCAGCAGGGGTCCGGCCACCACCAGGGCGGCGGAGCCGTAGAGGGCGCCGATGGTGATGCCCAACTGGATGGTGAGGACGGTGAGCCCGTTGGCGGCGTCCTTGTTTTCGCGGCCGGCGCGGAGGATGGCGGACTGGTTGTAGATGCCGATGGCGCCCAGCCCGGCGCCCCACACCGTCATCAAAGCCAGCGCGAAGACCAGGTTGCCGCCCACAAAAGGCAACGCGAGCATCGAAACCGCAATTGCCGCCGTCGTGATCAGCAGCGAACGGCGGGGGTGGGAATCAACGGTCATGCCGGCGATCCAGATGCCGAGCAGGCCGGAGACGCCCAGCACGGTGAGGGAGAGGCTGATGGCGTAGTCGGGCAGGCCGGCCTCACGGATGTACGGGGCGATGTAGGTGAAGAGCGCGAAGTGCGCCAGGACCAGCAGCGGCCAGGCGATGGCCACGGACTTAACGCCGGGCTGGGCGATGGCCGCTCGCATGGAGGGGCGTGCCTCGCCGGCGCCGCGCCGGACAGCCGGGAGGAAGAAGAAGCCCAGGACGGCCAGGAGCACGCCGAACCCGGCGAGGGCCAGGAACGCCGAGCGCCAGCCGAGGACCGTACCCAGCGCTGTGCCCACCGGCGCGCCGATGGCCAGTCCCACGCTGTTGCCGCTGAAGACGATCGCGAGTGCCTTGCCCACCTTGTCCGCCGGGACCACGCGGGCGACGTACGGTGCCATGGTGGTCCAGAGCAGTCCGTGTGCCAGGCCGCCCACCAGCCGTGCCACCATGGCGAACGTGAAGTCCGGCGCCAGCCCCACCAGGGCGTTGCTGAGCGCGAAGGTCAGGACCAGCGCCACCAGCAAAGGCCGCTTCGGTATGTTGGCGAGCAGCCGGGCGGCGGGCACCACGGTGACCACAATGACGGCGGCGTAGGCGGCGGCGAGGTAGCCGGCCACCGGTTCGGACACACTCAGGCCGGTGCTGATCTGGGGGAGCAGGCCGGACGGGAGCAGCTCGGTGGTGATGGCAGTGAAGGCGATGGTGGCCAGGACCATCATGGCGGCCAGCGGGAAACGCTGGGGCGCCGGCGCGGAAATCGCGGAGGACATTAAGGGGTGTTCCATTCAAGGGGGAGGGAGTGTGGAACCGGGCGCTTCTGGCCTAACAGTTCCTCCAACAAGTTTAGCGGGTGAACTAACCGCTTCTGTGCACGTCCTGCTCCAGTGTCACAGTTCCCGCGTCGCCATCCACGGTGACCTGCCGGCCGGTGGAAAGCCGCTGCGTGGCCACTCCTGTACCGAGCACGGCGGGGATCCCATACTCCCGGGCCACGATGGAGCTGTGGCTCAGCGGACCGCCCACGTCGGTGACCACGGCGGAGGCCATCGCGAACAGCGACGTCCAGGCCGGGGTGGTGATCCGGGCCACGAGGACATCCCCTGGCTGCATGGTGCCGAAGTCCTGTGGGCCGGTGAGGACGCGGGCGGGAGCAGTGACGCGGCCGGCGCTTGCTCCCACGCCTTTGATCACATCGCCAACCTGGTGCTGCAAACCTGCCGGCATCATCGACCCGAAGGCCTTGTCCATCCAGCGGCTCTCGGGAAGCATCTGCGGGGCGGCGGCCTTCGCCTGGCCCCGCCACAGCATCCTGCGTTCCTCCACGGCGGCGGCGCGGAGGAACGCCGGGCTCCGGCAATAACGACGGCGCCCTGTGCCCCGGGCGCGGCGAGGCCGAACTCCACCGCGCTCCGCAGTTCCTGGTACCGGAGCCAGAACACGTCGTCCGGCGCAGCGATGACGCCGGAATCAACCAGCCTTTGCCCGAGTTCGAGCAGCATCTGCCTCAACAGCGGCCAGGCCAGTCCGACGTCGGCCAGTGCGTCCTCGCGGATCGGTGCGGTGTCCTGCGCCCACCGGAGCAGCCGGAGGAACGCAGCCCGGCGGCGCGGCCCCAGGCGGGCAGCCATCTGCTCGGTCAGCTCTTCCCAGCGCTCCGTTGAGAGCCGCTGCCGCTCATGCGGGTCGGTGCCCTGCCCGCGCAGGTAGAACTTCACCGTGTCCAGCAGGGCGGAGGGATCGTCGGCGGGCACCGGGCTGGCGAAATCCAGGTTGTAGACGGCGTGCCCGTAGAGGGCCAGATGCTCCCTGAAAGCGAAGCGCCATTCCTGCCACAGGGCATCGTTCACGCCGGCGGGCGGGGTGCCGGTGCGCTGGGACTTGGCGAGCGCCGCCGTCGGCTCATCCAGCAGCGCAGAGGTCAGGCCGGGATCGCTGCGGGCCCAGCCGGCGAGGTCGTACAGGGACTTTTCCGCGCGGATGGGTTCGCTGTCGTAGCCCAGGAGGAACGTCTGGGCCGGGGGATCGCCGTCGCGCCGGACCAGCTTGTCATAGAACGCCCGGAACGACATTTCGCTGGTGGCGGCGAGCGGAATGATGGACTGCACGGCGGTGTAGTAGACGGTGCCCGCGTCCAGGAGGGCCTGCACTCCCGCCAGCAGGTCCTCGCCCGGAAGCTCCGCCGGGGGTTTCGCCTGCCACTCCTTGATCACCCGTTCGTACCGCGGGTGCGAAACCTCGCGCCAGCCGGCCACCCCCATGTGCGCCTTGCCCCGGGCCAGGGCACCCAGGGCCTGTGGCAGCTTGCGCATCATCCGCCACATGCCTGCGTTGCGGTAATGGTAGTAGGCGTAGCCGTTGATGGTGGGCAATCCCACGTCGCCGTCGCGGATGACGTTCCTGCCCAGGGCCTCGGCCATCAGGGACTTCAGCGACCGCGCCACGGAGCCGTCAATCATGTCGGCGAACAGCGGCGAGAGCGGGTCCGGGAGCTGTTCCACGATGCTCGCGCGGAAGTAGAGGCTGTTCGGATAGGGCAGCGGCCAGGTGTCCGGGGTGTCGGCCGCCGGTTCCGGCAGCGCCGTGATGGGCCGGGACTGCAGCAGGTGGAACCTGCCACCGGCCCGTGCCCATTCGATGTCCTGCGGCGCACCGAAATGGTCGGCGATCTGCTGGCCGTAGTTCGCGAGATTGGCGGCTGCGCGGTCATCAAGCACGGGTGTACGACGGCGGGCTTCCGCCACCGGCTGCTCCTGCGTTCTGTTCTCCGCGTAGACGGTCATGACGTCCTTGTCGGCTGTCTGCCGCGACAGCACCGTGCCGGTTCCGGTGTCAACCACGAGGTCATCCGTGCCCACCGTCCCGCCGACTACTGATTCGCCCAGGCCCCACGCGGCACTGATCACCGTCTGGTCCCGCCGCCCGTTGGTGGGGTTGGCGGTGAACATCACCCCGGCCGCGTCTGCCTCCACCATGAGCTGGATGACGACGGCGAGCCTCACCTCGTCCGGTGCCACGCCTTCGCGGGTGCGGTAGGCCATAGCGCGCGCGGTCCAGAGGGAGGCCCAGCAATCGATGACGGCACGCGTCAGCGCATTCAGGCCGCGGATGTTCAGGTAGGTTTCCTGCTGCCCGGCGAAACTGGCCGACGCCAGGTCCTCGGCGGTGGCGGAGGAACGGACCGCCACTGAAGCGTCCCCGCCGCCGAGGCGCTCGTATGCTTGGGCGAGTTCGGCTTCGATCGAAACCGGCAGGGTACCGCTCCTGAACAGCGCAGTGATTCGCTGCGAGGCGTCCTCATAGTCCCGGGGCGACGCATCCTGGGGCAGCGCGGCCAGTTCCTGGACAGCAGCCTCGAGCTGGTTCTCCTGGACGAAGTGCGAGTAGGCGGCGGTGGTGAGGACGAGCCCCGGCGGGACCGGCAGGCCGGCCTGGATGAGGCCGCCCAGGCCCACGGCTTTGCCGCCAGCCACGGCGACGTCGCCGCGACCCACCTTGGCTAAATCGGTGATGAAGCTCATGAACGCGTCCTTGCTGCCCGGATGGGGCGCCCGGAGCGATCTGGTTCTCCACATACTGGCACTGCCGCGGGCGGGTGGCCATAACCTTGGGGCGTGCCCGGGTTCTTCGGGGCCCGGCCCGTTCTGGGGTCCCACGGCACGGCGGGTCTTTCAGCACGGCGGAACGGCGGTCACAGGGCCCCGGCTGGACTTAACCGCAGCAGCGCCTGAAGGATGAACACCATGGCTGATGACCTGGCACCTGCCGCCCCCTTCGACCGCTTAGTCCTGATCTTCAATCCGGGCAGGCCGGGAATGGCCGGGCGGATAGAAACGCTGCAGCGGGATCTGGCACTCGATCTGCAGGATTTGCCGGTGGAGCTTTTGCCGACAGACTTTGCGGGGCACGCCCGCGATCTGGCGAGGTCCGAAGCAGGGCGCGGGGCCCCGCTCATCGTGTCAGTCAGTGGCGATGGCGGATACAACGAGGTGGTCAACGGGGTGATGGACGTCCCCGGCAGCATGGCCGTATGCACGGTGCTGCCCGCGGGTAACGCCAATGACCATCATCGAAGTCTGCCGGCAAGGCCGCTCACGGATGCTATCCGTGAGCGCCGGGTCCGGCACATCGACCTGCTGCGGATCACGTTCGGCCGGGCAGGCGGGGAACAGGTCCAGTACGCCCACTCCTACGTGGGGTTCGGGCTTACGCCGTTGATGGCGATCGGTATCGAAAAGGGCGGCAAAGGAAAGGTCCTCGAACTCATCTCAGTTGCCCGGACCCTCTCCAACCTGCGGCCGTTCGAGCTGGTGCGGGACGACGGAGCCACGGCGCAGTTCGACAGCCTGATCCTGGCCAACATCTCCCGGATGGCGAAGTATGGAACAGTCAGCGAGGCGCACCGCCCCGACGACGGCCGGTTCGAAGTGGTAACCCTGCCCCACGCCGGTCGGTGGAAGATGGCCTTAATGACACTGCGGGCCGTCACACTGGGACTCGGTCATCAACCCGCCGTCAGCAGTTATGCCTTCACCACACGCAACGCCGTTCCATGCCAGATCGACGGCGAAGTTGTGCATCTCCAGGCGGGCACGCATGTCCTCGTGGAGAGTGCCAAAGGCGCCCTCGCCACCATCTGACGGATCTTCGCAGCGTCAGTCCTGGTGCGGTCTGCCGGAGGCACCTACGGTTGCACGGAGTCGAAGAACGTGTACCCGGCATCAGGCTTCGCGGTCTCGGCTTCATGCGACTTCCTGCGGATGAAATCCACGTCTTCCTGGCCCAGCGCGGTTTCGCCGTGCGGGTCCTGGTTGAGGGGGTGGCCGGTGGCGGCACTGATTTCCGCAGACAAGGTCCGCGGAAGGATCATGCAGCCGGGGTTGTCGATCAGCCACTGCGTAACGGTTGAGGGAAGCCGGTGCCACTGGTCTTGGATGAAGGTGTCGGTCATTGCGTGCCAACGATCTTGTGGATGCACTGTCCGTCCGCAGGAAACGTGGAACGGCTGTGGCTGGGGGGTCAGCGGCCCGGGGCCGGGTCACTGCAAGGAGGCGCGACGGTTGATGCCCGTTCCTGCCTGTGCTTCATGGCCGTCCTCGTTAATCAGGGACCGGATGTCCAGTCACGGCGTCCCCGACGTACAGCGAGTCTACGCTTGAACACCGCACATTCAGCGGGTCAAGCCGGGGCAATCTACGCCAAGCTATGGGACCGCCGGGTCCAGCTTCATCGACGGGGCCGAATTGCCGAAGGAGGGCCGCCGGCCGGAGCGGTAAGCAGACTCGATGACGGGTTCCAGCTCGTCCAATACGGTGTGATTCCCCGGGAGAACCACATGGGCCAGGAATTCGGATTCAAGGGTGGCAAGGCCTGCCGCCACCGCGGCCAGTTTGGCGTCTATTGACAGGGCCAGGGCGTGCCAAAACCTGCGGTTGGCGCGTTCAAGCGCCTTTTCCTTCGCTTCGCCGATGGGGCCCCGCGCTGTGTCCCCCGGGATGATCACGCTCCCTTCAGAGTCGGGCAAGGAAACGACTATCCGGAATTGCCTTCCGCCGCCCCTGAAGGCGATGGCGCTCTGATTTCCGCGCTGGCTGAAAACAACGTCCGTGGCGCCGTATTCCACGAGCGCCTGCCTGATGTGTTCCCGGGAAGAACCGCTGCTCAAGGAGTCGCCGCGGGTGTAAGGACTGGTCATGGTTCAACTATGCGCCCTTTGGCCATTCCTTCCTACGCCACGCATTCCTACGCCGGGCAGCCGCGGGTCTTCGCAGGCAACGGCGTCCGGCAGGAGGCCCTAGACTCGGAGCCATGTCAGCTTCTGGGGGAGTGCCGGCACGGCACGGTGGAATGTTGTTCGGGGTGGCCGTTCTGGCCATGGCCCTTGCGGGGTGTGAGTACAGCGGCCCGGATGAACAAGCGGCTCCCGCCTCCCCGCCGGCAGCAACACCGCAGCCCCGGTCCTTTGAGGAGAATGCGGATGAGGTGGCCCGTCGGCTCGAGGCGTCCCCAACAGACCCGGGCATGCCGTCAGAGGCAGAGCCCGCCGGGAAGCTGTCCCTGGTTCTGGCGCCCGGCGACTATCTGGTGTCCGGCGCCTGCGCCGGGACGTACGGGGCCAAACTGACCATCGTGAAGGGTGACGGGCAGCCGGAGGCGTCCGGCTTTGAGTGCGGTTCCACGCTGGACCGCTTTGTCAGGCACGACGGCGGGCCGATCACCATCAGCGCGGTCCCGCCGTCGGGCAAGCCTGCCGCAACCGGGGTCAAGGTCCAGACCAACCCGGACCGCAGGGCATCGGAGCTGGAAGATCTGTCCGAGTGGTCGGCGGAGCAGCTGCAGCCGAGGCTGCCCGGCGAGCTTCGTGGCGCCAGCAGCGGAAAGACCACCAGCACCGCCACTTTGATGGCAGCACCGGGCCAGTACGAGCTCCAGTTCGTCTGCGACTGGCTGCCCGGGGCCAAGCTGACCGTGTCCACAGCGGCCGGCGTTGAAGTCCTGGCTCCCGTCCAGGTGCCGTGCACCGGGACGATGTTCAAAGCGCCCGTGCTGCTGCCCACCGAGGGAGCGGACCTCACAATGATCCCGGACGGTGGGCTGGAGGGCCGCTTCGCCTACCGGCTTGTTCCCACCGGCCAGCCCTGAGGAGTACTACCTAAGCCTGTTTCGTAGGGGCAGTCCCTGGATCCCGCTGTATCCTTTCCTAAGCATGCTTACCATCGGCATTTCGCGGATGCCGGGCACGGACCGGCATTATTAAGCTCTGCGTTTGCCCTGATGGGTACATCGCCGCGTGATGCAGGACAGACGAACAGGGGCTTGAATTGGCAGGGAATGCAACCTTCCGGCACAGCAACACCGCGCTGCTCTCGGTGAGCAGCGTCGAGGCTCCGAGGATCGTGAGCTCTACGGATTTTGACCGCCGGTTGGCTTCCACCCTGCAGCGGCTGAAGTTCCCGCCCCGGCTGCTGGAGCGGGTTGCCGGCGTCACGCACCGCCGCTGGTGGGCGGCCGGAACGTCCTTTGATGATGCTGCCGCCGAAGCAGGTGCAAAGGCCCTGGCGGAGGCCGGCGTCGAGGCGTCCCAGGTGGGCCTGCTGATCAACACCTCCGTCACGCGGCGCAACCTGGAGCCGTCCGTCGCGGTGAAGATCCACCACGGACTGGGCCTGCCGTCGTCGGCCATGAACTTCGACCTGGCCAACGCCTGCCTGGGGTTCGTGAACGGACTGACCCTGGCGGCCAGCATGATCGACTCCGGCCAGATCAAGTACGCGGTGATCGTCAACGCCGAGGATGCCCAGGCCACGCAGGAGGCCACGCTGGCCCGTCTGCAGCGGCCGGAGACCACGCGCGAGGACTTCAACCGCGAATTCGCCACGCTGACCCTGGGTTCCGGAGCCGCTGCCGCCGTCCTGGGCCCCGCGGACGAGAACCCGAGCGCGCACCGGATCGTCGGCGGTGTGATGCGCGCCGGCACTGAACACCACGAGCTGTGCGTGGGGGGCATTGACGGCATGAACACCGACACCAAGGGCCTGCTCGACGGCGGCCTGCAGCTCGTCGTCGATGCCTGGCATGAGGCCCGGCCTGAGTGGGACTGGGGCACCATGGACCGGTACGTCACGCACCAGGTGAGCAACGCCTACACGCAGGCCATCATCGACGCCATCGACCTCGACCCCGCCAAGGTGCCCATCACGTTCCCGCACTGGGGCAACGTGGGACCGGCATCCCTCCCCATGACTCTCGCGGCCGAGGCGCAGTCGCTGGAGGCGGGGGACCGGGTCCTCTGCATGGGCGTCGGCTCCGGCCTGAACACCGCCATGATGGAAATCGTTTGGTAGCCGCCGCCTGGCCCGGCGTGGACCCGGAATGGTCCCGCGAGGTCTCTGTGGCGTCCAGCTCCGCCGCCGATGCTCCGGGCACAACGCGCCGCTGGCACCTCCTGGACAACCTGCCGCAACTCTCCCGCCTCGGGCTCGTTCCCGCCGGCACACTGCTGTGCGTGCATGGCAATCCCACCTGGTCATACCTGTGGCGGACGCTGCTGGCTGCCGGATCCGATCCGGCGCACCCGTGGCGCGTGCTCGCCGTGGACCAGCTGGACATGGGCTACTCGGAGCGGACCGGCAGGTTCCGGCGGCTGGCCGACAGGATCAACGACCTGGGTGACCTCACCGACGCCCTGGCCCTGGACGGGCCCGTGGTGACCGTGGGCCACGACTGGGGCGGTGTGATCAGCCTGGGCTGGGCCCTCGCGCATCCGCAGCAGCTGGCCGGGGTGGTCCTGACGAACACAGCCGTCCACCAGCCCGCCGGGTCGGAAATCCCGCCCGCCCTGCGGCTCGCCCTGCACCCCGCCGTGCACAAGTGGGGAACCACGACGTCGGACGCTTTCCTGCGCGTGACGCACTCGCTGGCGCACCCGCCACTGCCCGCCGATATCCGCAGCGCCTACATGGCCCCTTACCGCGGGGCCGACCGCCGGGCCGGGGTGGGGAACTTCGTGGCCGACATTCCGGTGGACGCCTCCCACCCGAGCTTCCCGGCGCTCACCGGCGTGGCCGAGGGGCTGCACGGCTTGAAGGTCCCGGCGCTGATGCTCTGGGGCCCCCGGGATCCCATTTTCTCGGACCGGTACCTGAAGGACCTCGTCAACCGTCTGCCGCATGCCGAGGTGCACCGCTTCGAAGGCGCCGGCCATCTTGTGGCGGAAGACCGGAACATTGCCGCCCCGGTCTTCCAGTGGCTCGCCGGTAACGTTGACGCCAGCGAAAGCGCGACCGGTGATGCTGAAGCCCCAGCGGACCAGGAGCAGGATCAGGACTCAGCCCCGCCCGCCCCATCTGAATTCCGTCCCCTGTGGGATTTGCTCGGGCAGCAGGCAGCAGGGCAGGCCGGAGGGGACACCGCCGTGGTCGAAATGGCTCCGGATGGCACCGCCTCCCGCTCGCTCAACTGGCGGCAGCTTGACCGGAAGATCCTTGATGTCGCGGCAGGGCTGCGGGAGGCCGGCGTGGAGAGGGGCAGCCGGGTGAGCCTGATGGTTCCGCCCGGGGTGGACCTGACCGTGGCCCTCTACGCCTGCCTGCGGCTGGGCGCCGTAGTGGTGGTGGCCGACGCAGGACTGGGACCCAAGGGCCTGAGCCGCGCGGTCAAAGGCGCCACCCCTGATTTCATCATCGGCATCGACAAAGCGCTCGCGGCTGCCTCGGTGCTTGGCTGGCCGGGGCGGAGGATCAGCGTGCACGACCTCCCGGCCGCCCGCCGTCGGCTGCTGGGAGCGGAAACGTCCCTCGACTTTCTGGCCCGTTCCGGAGCCGGCCGCGGCACGGGGCAGTCAACAGACATGGTGGATCCGGATGCCGCGGCCGCCGTGCTGTTCACCTCCGGCTCCACGGGGCCTGCCAAAGGGGTGCTCTACACTCACCGGCAACTGGCCGCGATGCGGGACACCGTGGCCGCAACCTTCGGGATCCGGCCCGGCGCCCGGCTGGTGGCCGGCTTCGCGCCGTTCGCCCTGCTGGGACCGGCGCTCGGAGCGGTGTCTGTGACGCCGGCCATGGATGTCACCGCGCCCCGCACCTTGACTGCCAGCGCGCTCGCCGACGCCGCCGCGGCCATTGACGCCACTGTGGTTTTCGCCTCGCCGGCTGCGCTGCGCAACGTCCTTGCCACCCGTGATGGTTTGAGTGCTGCAGGGCAAAAGGCGCTGGAACGTGTTGAGCTGCTGCTCTCCGCCGGGGCGCCCGTCCCCGAACCGCTGTTGGCCGAGGTCCAGCGGCTGCTACCGAATGCTTCGCTGCACACCCCCTACGGAATGACCGAAGCGCTGCCGGTCACCGACATCAGCCTCGAACAGATCCGGGCCGCCGACGCCGATGCTGCCGCCGACGCCGATGCTGCCGCCGCCTCCTCTGCGGGAGCAGGCGCCGTGGCGGGAGCAGGCAACGGCGTGTGTGTGGGGTGGCCGGTGCACGGCGCCCGGGTGGCCGTGGTCCCGCTTGCGGCGGACGGAACCGCCCGCGGGTCCGAAGCTGTGACCGGGCCCGGCGTGACCGGCGAGATCCTGGTCAGCGCCCCGCATGTCAAGGAAGCCTACGACAGGCTGTGGCTGATCCAGCGGGAGAGTGCCAGCCTGGCCGGCTGGCACCGCACGGGCGATGTGGGCCACTTCGACGCCGCCGGCAGGCTCTGGGTGGAAGGCCGCCTCGCCCATGTGGTCACGGCGCCCGACGGCGTGGTGACGCCGGTGGGTGCCGAGCAGGCCATCGAACGCCTGGACGATGTCCGGCTGGCGGCTATCACCGGCGTCGGACCGGCGGGCACCCAGGCCGTGGTCGCCGTCGTCGAGACCGTCCCGCCGGTACGGAAAGCCGGCCCTGCCGGGGCCGAGCTGGCCGGGAGGGTACGCAAGGCAGCCCTCCAAGCCGGCGTCCAGGTCTCCGCGGTGCTCGCGGTCCCTGCCCAGCCCACTGACATCCGGCACAACGCCAAGATTGACAGGACCCGCCTGTCCCGCTGGGCTTCACGGGTGCTGGCCGGCGGACGGCCTGGCAAGCCATGAGGGTCCTCGTTACCGGTGCCAGCGGACTGCTTGGGGGAGAAGTGGCCCGGCTGCTGGTGCGCCAGGGCCATGAGGTGGCGACGTTCCAGCGCCGTCCGTCAGGGGTCGACGGCGCCACGGACTTTCGCGGCGCCGTCACGGATGATGCGGCGGTCCAGGGAGCAGTGGCCGACGTCGAAGGCGTCATCCACCTGGCCGCAAAGGTCTCCTTCACCGGGCGGGCCGCGGAGTTCGATGAGGTGAACGTCGAGGGGACCCGCCGCCTGCTCCGCTGCGCCCGGGAGGCCGGGGTGCGGGACGTGGTGTTTGTGTCCTCCCCGTCGGTGGCCAATTCCGGCGCAGCCATCGCCGGGCTGGGCGCGGAACCGGCGGACCCGGAGCACGCGCACGGCGACTACTCACGCACCAAGGGCGAGGCCGAATTGCTGGCGCTCGCAGCGGACGCCTCGGACTTCCGAGTGGCGGCGGTGCGCCCGCACGTCGTCTGGGGTCCCGGGGACACCCAGCTGGTGGAACGGGTCCTGGCACGCGCCGGACAGGGCCGCCTGCCGCTGCTCGACTCCGGTGCGGCCCTGATCGACACCACGTACGTGGACAACGCCGCCGCGGCCATCGTCGCGGCGCTGCACCGGATGGACCACATTCATGGCAGGGCGTTGGTGGTGAGCAACGGAGAGCCCCGCCCGGTGGGTGAGCTGCTGGCAGGCATCTGCGCCGCGGGTGGCGTCCGCCCGCCGTCGTGGTCGGTGCCCGGGGCAGTGGCGCGGGCGGCGGGAGCCGTGGTGGAAAAACTCTGGACCTTGGCTGGGCGGGATGAAGAGCCGCCGATGACCAGGTTCCTCGCCGAGCAGCTCTCCACGGCGCACTGGTTCGACCAGCGCGAGACCCGGGAGCTCCTCGACTGGGCCCCCGCCGTCTCGATTGATGAGGGGCTGGCGAGGCTGGCAGAGCACTATGGCTCCCGGCCGCAGGGCGGGGATTGAGGGCTGGATCAGCTGTACCCGGGCCTGGCCCGCTGCCTCCCGGCTGCCGAATATAGTTCCACTGGACAACGCGCTGGCAGAGGCTCACCCTTGGAGTAACCGCCCCCACCGCGCATCGCGCTGACCTCGGGCGGTCGCGTGCCGGCGCTGTCGGGCACGGCTGGGATGTCGACTCCGTCGAGTTCGCTTGAACATGTCTCCACGACTGAAGGACCCGACGACATGACGAACAGCAACGCTTACGATCATCACCGGCGACCATGGCGGATTTCAAGGAACGGGGCGCGCCGACGGTGGGCGCTCTGCTTGATTCCGGCACTGACCGCCGCACTCGTTTTATCGGCAGTGTCGAGCGCCGGCGCCTCGGAAGCGCGGAACACGGCGCCGTCGAACACGAAAGTCCTCCTCGAGTGGAGCTCCATCGCCCAAGACCACGTGATCCCACTGCGCCCCACGGCCCACGGCCAGCTCCGCGGCATGGCGATGGTTCAGGGCGCGGTGTACGACGCCGTGAACGTCATTGACCGCGGGTACCAGCCGTATCTGCTCGACGGCGACTCGGCCGGCGTCGGGCCGGAGGCCTCGCTCGATGCAGCGATCTCGACCGCCGCACACCATGTGCTCGTCACTCTTGTCCCGGCGGGCAAAGTAGCTGGCCTCGACGCTGCGTACCACGCAACGCTCGCGGGCGTCGCCGACGGCCCGAACAAGGACGAAGGCGTTGCCGCCGGTGAGGCCGCAGCGGCGGCGATGATCCTCGCCCGCACCGATGACGGGTTTATGGCCCCGTTCGAGTTCGACATCGGAACCGATCCCGGCGACTGGCGGCCCGTCACACCCACTGCGCTCGATCCGGACGCCTGGGTGGCCAATCTCCAACCGTTCATCATCAAGAGTCCCCACCAGTTCCGCTCGGAGGGTCCCAACCCGCTGAGGAGTGCCGGGTACGCAGCAGACTTCAACGAGGTCAAGGAGATCGGTGCGCTCGTAAGCACCACTCGAACCGATGACCAGACCACCGCCGCGATCTTCTGGCAAGCCCCGCCGGTGGCGCTCTGGAACGGCGTGTTCCGCGGCCTCGCCGTGGAGCACGGACTCGACCTGGCAGACGCGGCCCGACTCTTCGCGATGACCAACCTCGCCGCCGCCGATGGCGCGGTCGCTTGCTGGAACGACAGGTACCACTGGAACTTCTGGCGGCCGATGGCGGCGATCCGCGAAGCCGACACCGACGGCAATCCGGAGACGAAAGCCGATCCGGCATGGAAGCCGCTCTTCGATCCATCGACAGTGACCGTCCCGCCGCTCGCCACACCGCCGTTCCCGGACCACCCGTCCGGCCACGGCTGCGTCAGCGCCGCCACGCTCTACGCGGCGCAGGAGTTCTTCGGCACGGACAAGGTCGCCTTCGACGTGAACTCCGGTCGCTTCCCGGGCGTGCCACGCCACTTCGACCGGTTCTCCTCGGCGTTACAGGAGGTCGTTGATTCCCGTGTCTGGGGCGGCATCCACTTCCGCACCGCCGCCGTACAGGGAACCGAGATGGGCAACGAGGTGGCGTCGTGGCTCAGCGGTCACTTCTTCCAGCCGGCGCCATGTCAGTAGCATCCTGCGACTGATCCGATCACTTTCCCCAACCGATGTGTTCCTTTGCGGTCCGGACCGGTTGGGGAAATGCGTCGAAGAACCGGGCGCTGTTTCGGGGCACGTGCTCCCAGGAGCCCATTGCACCGGTGCGGGCGCCGGGTCCACTATTAAGGCTCGGGAAGGCTGGGGCCTCATAAAGTGCTCACCGCCTGAGGGTCAAGGATTCGTTATGGACAATGCCCCCGTTCTCCCGAACCGACGCACAAGTGGACCGGCCCCGTCATCAAGTACAACAGCAGCTTCGCGCTCAACGATGACTTCGTCACCCGGAATTCGACTTTCGCTGATCTGTAGTCCCACACCCGGGACTCCTAGCCGTGTGCTCCCGGCCAGGGGACGGGCCGGCAGACGTCCGCCACAGTGCGGGTGGAATGAAAAATAGGAAGGAAAGAGCATGCCGAAGTATCTGTTTGAAGGAACGTACGTGGGCGCCGGCGTCAAGGGGCTGATGCAGGAGGGAGGCAGCAAGCGGCGCGACGCCCTGGCGGAGGCCCTCAGCTCGGTGGGAGGATCGCTGGAAAGCTTCTACTACGCCTTTGGTTACTACGACGTCCTGGGCGTTTTCGAGGCGCCCGATGATGCCAGCGCGGCAGCACTGTCGCTGCTGATCAATTCGACGGGAAACGTCAACGTCCGCCTGAAGCCGCTCCTCACCGTGGAGGACCTCGACGCAGCGGCCAAGAAGACGCCGTCCTACCGGGCCCCGGGGCAGTAGGGGAATCCGGGCAGCAGGGGAGTTACGCGCCCAAGCCAACGGCCGCCGTCGTGATCTACGACGGCGGCCGCTGGCTTTGTGCGCAAGGGTAAAGCGCGAGTGCTTTGCGATGTCGGCACAGCCTCGAGCTCTCAGATGTGGCACTTACAATTCATCTAAAGCTTGAGGTATGGTGCCAAAAATGGCACCATTAATGATGTGGCGGGCATCGATAAGATCGAGAAGCAAGCTAGAAACTCTCCCGAGAACGTCTCGTACACCGACATGATCAAGCTTTGTACCCATTATTTCGGCGAACCCAGGTCAGGTTCCGGGAGCCATAACGCAATCTTCAGAATGCCCTGGGCAGGAGACCCCAGGATCAATCTGCAAAACAAGAACGGCAAGGCCAAGCCGTACCAGGTGAAGCAAGCACTGGCCGCCATCGATCGGAGCAAGGAGAAGTAGATGTCCACTCAAAAAGCAGCTGCCGGGCCGTCTACGGTGGCGCAGTATCGCTACTCTGTCCAGTGGTCGCCGGAGGATCAGGAGTTTGTGGCCACTGTTCTGGAATTCCCTTCCCTCTCCTGGTTGGATGAGGACCAGTTTGAGGCGCTCCGGGGCATTGAGCGGTTAGTGGCGGATGTCATCGATGAACTTACCCAGTCCGGTGAGCAGGTGCCCCAGCCAATTGCAACCCAGAAGTTTAGCGGCAGGCTCAACCTCCGGGTACCTCCGGAACTTCACCGCAGGTTGGCAATTGAGGCTGCCAATCACGGGGTGCCCCTGAACAAGTACGCAACCGAGCGGTTAACGGCCTAAAACGGTCACCGCCCGACGGGTACAAGCAGGCCCGCACGGCTCAGGCCAGCTGGAGCCCGTCCGCCACAACCTTGCCACGGTGAATGACGGTGCGGCCGGGGAGCCTGTCCATTACCGCCGCCGTCACCGTGTCACCTTCCACCAGCACCAGCTCGGCCGGGTCTCCCGCGGCCAGCCCGGGGCGGTCGGCCACAGAAGTGAGCCGCGCCGCCGCCGGGTCGATCACGCTGGAACCGCCAACAGTGGCAACGGCAACGCAATGCTCAATCAGCTCATCAGCCCGGAACTTGCTGGTGAACGCCAGCTGCCAGGTACGGTCCAGCATGTCCGCGTTCCCGTACGGCGACCAGTAATCGCGCTGGCCGTCCTGGCCCAGGCCTACCCGGACGCCGGCGGACGCCAGCTGCTGCAGCGGCAGCGGGGCGCCGGCCGGAGCGATGGTGGCCATCGAAACGTCCAGCGCCCCCATCTCGTCGATCAGCTCCTGCAACTGGCCGGCGGGCAGGTCCGCGAGCCCGTACCCGTGCGAGATGGTCACCAGCCCCTGCATGCCCAGCGCCTTGGTGCGCTCCAGGATGAGCTGGGCGCTGAACAGCCCGAGCTGGCCCGGCTCGTGCAGGTGGATGTCCACCGGCAGGCTGTACTTTTCGGCGAGGCCAAACACGATGTCCAGGTGCCGTACCGGGTCCCGGTCCAGGGCACAGGGATCGATCCCGCCCACCACATCGGCACCCAGCCGGAGGGCCTCCTCGAGCACCTCGGAACTGCCGGCCTCCCGCAGCAGCCCGGCCTGCGGAAACGCGATCACTGAGACGTCGGCCCGGTCCTGGTGCGCTTCGCGGGCCGCGAGGACGCCCTCAAACCGCTTCAGCCCGGCGTCAACATCCACCTGCGCGTAGCTCCGCACCCGGGTGGTGCCGCGCTCGATCATCGCCCCCAGCGTGAGGGTGGCCCGCTCGGCCACGGACGCTTCCGCGTCACGCCAGTTGTGCCGGTCGTTGAGCATCATGTTCCACACCCCCGGCGCCCCGGTGTGCGGGCGGAACGGCAGCCCCAGCCGGGTGGAATCGAGGTGCACGTGCACGTCGGAGAAGGACGGCAGCAGGATCCGGCCGCGCCCCTCCACCACGGCGGGTGCCCCTGAATACGAGCCAGCAGCGACGCCGGCCGGAGAAGCGTCCGCCGCAGCAGCCCCGGCCGGGGTGACGGGCCCGACGGCGGCGATCACTCCGCCGTCGAGCGTTACGTCAGCGGCGTCCCCGCCCCAGGGGCGGACGTTGCGGAGAACCAGGGTCATTTCTTCAGTCCTGTCGTGGCGAAGTCGTAGAGGCCGTCGGCGCGCTGGGTCCAGTCCAGCTTGGTGTCCACGGCGAAGTTGTTGGCGGGCACGTAGAGCGGGATGTAGTAGCCCTGCCCGTTGCTGAGTCCCAGGAGTTCCTTGAAGACGGACAGCCGGTCCCCGCCCTCAACACCGCGCTGCTTGACGGCGAGCTCGGCGGTCTTGGGATCCTGGGCGTAGTTGTTGTTCCCGGCCTTCTCGTAGAAGTCGGTCAGCGGCAGATCGCCGTCCACGGTGGACGGTGCCCAGGTGTTCAAGTAGATGCCCTTCATGGTCCGGTTACGGACTTTCAGTGTATGGCTGGCCTGGTCCGCGCCCACCAGGTTCACCTTGATCCCGGCGGTGGTGAGGTAGCCCTGGATGGCCTGGGCCACCTCGCCGCTCAGCGGGATCCGGCCGTCCAGGGCGTACTCGAAATCAATGCTTTCGCCGTTGTACCCGGCCTCGGCCAGCAGCTTCTTCGCCTCGTCCGGCTTGTAGCCGCCGTCGGACAGTCCGCTGACGAAGCCCTCAACGGCCGGGGCGAGCATCTGGGTGGCCGGTTCGCCGAGGCCGGACAGTACCGTGTCCACGATGGCCTTCTTGTCGATGGCCAGGCCAATGGCCCGCCGGATCTTCGCGTCTGCCAGGACACCGGCGGTGGAGTTGACCCCGAGGAACACCACGCCGTTGGACAGTTCGGACTGCACGTTCGCCGCGCCCGAACCCTTCACCGGTTCCACCTGGGCCGGGCTGATCTGGGCCACGTCAAGCGAGCCGGAGAGAACTCCGTTGACCCGGGATTCGTCCGAGGCCACCGGCACCAGGCTGAGTGCATCCAGCTTGGCGGGTTCGCCCCAGTACGTCTCGTTGCGGACCAGATCATAGGCGACGCCGCGCTGGATCTTCTCGAACTTGAACGGGCCGGATCCCACGGGAGCCGCCGCGAACGCTTCCGGGCCCATCGCCGCGTACGCCTGGTCCGGGACGATGGAGATCAGGGACGTGTTGCGGGGGAACGCGGAGAACGGCGCCTTCATGGTGAAGCGGACGGTAAGGTCATCCACCTTCTCCACCGAGGCCAGCGAGCTGAGGTAGCCGAAGTTTTCCGAGGTGGGGTCCTCGAGGATCCGGGTGAAGGAGAACACCACGTCATCGGCCGTGAGCGGCTCGCCGTTGGTGAAGGCGACGCCCTCGCGGAGGGTGAAGTCCCAGGTGGTCAGGTCCGCGTTGGGCGTCCATTTGGTGGCGAGCTTGGGTTCCAGCGAGCCGTCCGCGGTGATCTTGGTGAGCTGGTCGAACGTGTTGAAGAAGACGGAGAGGACCACCAGGCTGCCGGTCTTGACCGGGTCCATGGACGTGGGATCCGTGGGCAGCGCAGCCACGATCTTGCCGCCGGTTCCGGCCGTGGCCGAGGAATCGGCGCTGGACTCGAAGCCGCCGGCGCAGCCGGTGAGCATCAGGGCGGAGGCGAGCCCCACGGAGAGGGCCGGCAGGGCGCGGCGGAACGGGGAGCGGGCAGGGGTCATCGGCATGGGTTCTCCTGAAGGTGTGGTTGGCCGTGCGGCCGGGGGGTGGGCGGGAGCTGCGGGTGCCTAGGAATGGACCAGCAGGCAGGCGGACTGGTGGGCCGGGCGGACGGGGAAGTCCGCCTGCGTGGGAACCGGGGGAAGGAGCTGGGGTACGACGGCGGCGCAGGCTTCCGTGGCGATCGGGCAGCGGGTGCGGAAGGAGCAGCCGGACGGCAGGTTGGCGGCGTCGGGCAGGTCGCCGCGGAGCACAATGTGCTGCCGGGTGGCGGCTGCTGCCGGGTCGGCAACGGGCGCGGCGGACAGCAGCGCCTGGGTGTAGGGATGCTGCGGGTTGCTGAAGACCTCGGCCACCGGCCCGGCCTCCACGATCCGGCCCATGTACATCACGGCCACGCGGTGGCTGATCTGCCGCACCACCGAGAGGTCGTGGGCGATGAACAGGTAGGACAGGCCCAGTTCGGCCTGCAGGTCCTGGAGCAGGTTGATTACCTGGGCCTGCACGGACACGTCCAGGGCGGACACCGGTTCGTCCAGGATGAGCAGCTCGGGCTTGAGCGCCAGGGCCCGGGCAATGCCCACCCGCTGGCGTTGGCCCCCGGAGAACTCGGAGGGCCGGCGGCTGCCCATGGCCGGGGTGAGCCCCACCTGCTCGAGCAGCTGGTTCACGGCGGCGGCGGTGTACTGGCCGTTGATCCGCAGCGGCTCGGCGACGATCTCGTGCACGGTCATCCGCGGGTCCAGGGAGGAGTACGGGTCCTGGAACACCATCTGCATGCGGGCCCGTTCCTGCCGGCGGCGGCCGTTCAGCAGCCCGGCGAGGTTCCGGCCGCCCACCGCCACGGTGCCGGCGCTGGGTTTGTTGATGCCCAGGATGGTGCGCACCAGGGTGGACTTTCCGCAGCCGGATTCGCCCACCAGTCCCAGGGTTTCGCCGGGGGCCACGTGCAGGGAGACGCCGTTGACGGCTTTGAGGGTGCGGCGGGAAAACAGCGGGCCGCGGGCCGGGAATTCGACCATCAGGTCCTGGACGGTGAGGACGTCCAGGAACGGCGGGGCCGGGGTGTCGGTTCTCATGCCGGTTGTCCTTTCAGCAGGTGCAGGGTGCTTTCGCCGGCAAAGTGGCAGGCGGCGGCGCTCCCGGGTGCGGCGTTTCCAGGGTGGGCCGGGCCGTCGGCGCCGGCCGGGGGTGTGGGCAGCAGCGTGAGTACCGGCCTGGCCGTGCTGCATTCCTCCCGGCCACTACCGAGGTGGCAGCGGGGCTGGAAGGCGCAGCCAGCAGGCCGTTCGGCAGCAGCAGGAGGCGAACCCGGAATGGCGAAGGCTCGTCCGCCTGCGGTCCCTTCGCCCAGGATGCTGGCCAGCAGCCCGGCAGTGTAGGGGTGGGCCGGGGAGCTGAAGAGCTGGTGCACGTGGGCGGTTTCCACCACGCGGCCGCTGTACATCACGGCCACCCGGTCCGCGGCTTCGGCCACCAGGCCAAGGTCGTGCGTAATCAGGATCATGGCCGAGCCGGCCCGGCGCCGGGCTTGTGCCAGCACGTCCATCACCTGGGCCTGGACCGTGACGTCCAGGGCGGTGGTGGGTTCGTCGGCGATGAGCAGGCCGGGATCGTGCGCCATGGCCATGGCGATCATGGCCCGCTGCCGCATGCCGCCGGACCACTGGTGCGGGTAGGACGCGGCCCGTCCTTCCGGATCGGGAACCCCGACGGCGGCCAGCAGGCTGTGCACCTTGTCCGCGGTCTGCTTGCGGTTCAGCCCGGAGGCGTGCAGTCTCACGGCTTCGGCGAGCTGGCGGCCCACGCACTGCAGCGGGTTGAGGGCGGACATGGGGTCCTGGAACACCATGGCCAGGTCCTTGCCGCGAAGCCCGCGCATCTCAGCCTCGGGCAGCCGGGCGAGATCCCGGCCGCGGAACAGGATCCGCCCGGAGGCGATCCGCACGCCCGGCGGCAGCAGGTCCATGATGGCCAGGACCGTGAGGCTTTTGCCGGAACCGGACTCGCCCACCAGGGCGAACACCTCGTCCTGGCGAACCTCGAAGGTGACGCCGTCCACCAGCCGCACAGGGCCGTCGTCGCCCGTTACTTCGATGGTGAGGTCCTGCACTGACAGCAGCGGGCCGGAGTTGGTGGTGCTCATGCTGTGCGTCCTTTCCGCAGGAGTGCGCCGGTGCTGCCCTCGGCGGTGAAGCGCTGGCTGGTGAACTGGGCGCCGGCCACGGTCAGGAACATCACGATGCCCGGCAGAATCGCCAGCCATGGGTTGGAGCCCAGGTACTTCTGGCCCTCGAAGATCATGGAGCCCCAGCTGGGAACGGGCGGCTGGACACCCAGGCCCAGGTATTCGAGCGAGGATTCGATCAGGATGATGGTGGCGATGTCCGTGGCGGCGATGATCAGGGTCTGGGAAAAGACGTTGGGCAGGATGTGCTTCCGGATCACCCAGCCATGCCCGCCGCCCTGGGTGAGCGGGGCCAGGACGAAGTCGCGGTTCCGCAGCGACCTTGCCAGGTTCCGGCTGACCCGTGCGTACCCCACCCAGTAGGTCAGGCCCAGGGTGGCGATGGTCACCGTGGCGCTGGGTCCGGTGACGGCGGCGACGGCGATCAGGAGCAGCACCACGGGCATGGCCAGGTTGACGTCGGCCAGGGTGGTGATGGCGGAGTCGAGCCGGCCGCCGAAGTAGCCGGCCGCCATGCCCAGCCCGGTGCCGATCACGGCGTTGAGGATCACGACGGCGAGCGCGATACCGAGGGTGACGAAGCTGGCCAGGGACAGGCGGCTGAGCATGTCGCGGCCCAGTGAGTCGGTTCCCAGCAGGTGGTCCGGGTCGGTGAAGGGTTTACGCATGGCGGCCGAGAGGTCCTGGCCGAACGGATCGTAGCCCGGCAGCAGTGCCCCGCCGGCGGCGAGCAGGAGGACCAGGCCCAGCATTACGCAGCCGGCCAGAAAGGCGGGCGAAGCAGCGGCGCGCTTGCGGCGGCCGGCGGCAGGACGGCGTCGTACCTTGCCTTGCGGGCCTTCAGCAGTCGGTGCGCCGGTGGCGGCAGGGGCGGGAGACGACGCGGGGTCGGTCGGCAGCAGTTGCTGGGTCATGCCAGGCTCACTCTCGGATCGACCTTGGCGGCGAGGAGGTCCACCGCCAGGTTCACGGTTACGAAGATCAGGGCCACCACCAGCAGGCCTGCCTGGACGATGGGGAAGTCGCGCTGGCTGACGGCCTCGGTGAGCACCTGGCCCAGTCCGGGCCAGGCGAAGACTGCTTCGACGACGACGGTCCCGCCGAGCAGGGAGCCCAGGTTCAGGCCGGCCATGGTGAGCACCGGCAGCACGGAGTTGGGCAGCATGTGCGAGAACAGCACGCTGGCGCGGCTCTGGCCTTTGGCAAAGGCGGTGCGGACGTAGTCCTGGTTGGCCTGGTCGCTGAGGGCGGCGTCGATGAGCCGGACGTAGAGGACGAACTGCCCCGTGGCGATGGTGAGGACGGGCAACACCAGGCTTGCCGGGCTGGTCCGGCCGAGGGAGGGCAGCATGCCCAGCGCCACGGAGAACAGGAGCACGGCGAGCAGGGCGAAGAAGAAGTCCGGGACCGAGTGGCGGAGCGAGCCGCCCCAGATGAAGAGGGAGCGGAGGGTGCGGCTGCCGGTCAGCTGGATGGCGGTGGCGGCCAGGACCGCGAGGATGAGGCCGAGAAGGAAGGACCAGAAGGCGAGTTCGAAAGTGGCGGGGAGCCGTTCGGCGATCAGTGCCAGGGCGGATTCGCGCTGCCGGTAGGAGATGCCGAAGTCGCCGCGGAGCACGTTGGCCAGGAAAGTCAGGTACTGCACGTGCAGGGGCTCGTTGAAGCCGAGCGCGCCGTTGAGGGCGTCCACCTCGGCCGGGGTGGCACTGTCCGGCAGGAGCAGGCCGGCCGGCTTGCCGGTGGCCCGGCCCAGGACGAAGGCGAAGGTCAGCACGCAGAAAAGGGTGAAGACGGCCTGGCCGATGCGTTTGATCAGGTACTGGGGCACTGTGCCCCCTCTCAGGAAGTTGTTGTTGCTTTCCCCCCGGGCAGGGGTTCCGATGACAGCGTAAGGGCGGTTTTTGGGCTTTCGGCCGAGTTGACCGGAACGTCATCGAGGTTAAACATGCCGGAAACTTTTGAATACCAAAAGCAGCAATATTGGCGCTAAGAGAGCCAAAAGTGCATGCTTGGCATACCAAAACGCATTTTTTATGCTGAAAGACGAGGAGGAGCCATGGCAAACCCGGAGGCTTCAGAGGTGGGAACCGGCCTGTCCGAACAGGTGGCCGAGGCGCTGCGGGAACGCATCATCTCCGGGCGCCTTCCGGGCGGCAGCAAGCTCAATGAGCGGGAGCTGTCCGCGGAGCTGCAGGTTTCCCGGATCCCCCTGCGGGAGGCGCTGCCGCTGCTCGAGGCCGAAGGTTTTATCCACTCGGAAGCCCGGCGCGGAAGCTTTGTGCACACCTTCACGCTGCGGGACGCGGTGGAGGTCTTTGACCTGCGCCTGCGGCTGGAGCCGTTCGCTGCCCAGTGCGCGGCGCTGCGGGTGGCCGGTGGTGCCAGTCCGGAGGACCTGCTGGCGTCGCTCGAGTACGCGCGGACCGGAATTCCGGGGGAGCAGGCGTCCGGCCGGAACTCCGACCTGCACGAGGACATCGTCCGGCTGGCCGACCACGATCTGCTCCGCCGGCTGTCCAGTTTGCTCAACGGCCGGGTCCGCTGGCTGTTCCGCCTCACGCCGGAACGCGATACCCCGGGGATGTGGGAGGAGCACGCCGAACTGGTCCATGCCATCGCGGAAGGCCGGCCCGCGCTGGCCGAGGCCCTGGCCAGCGCCCATGTGGAGCGGGGGCGGCATGCCTCCCTGCCGCACCTGAGTGAACGCCTGCCCAGCGAGCCCGTGCCCCGGCGCGGACGCAAAACCCGCAGCCCTGCCTAGCTGCTGCTGTTTGGTCCGTCTCTTCCAACGGCCCCTTTTTCCAACCACCCGACCCGAGGTAATCCATGACGCTTGTGCTCACTGCTTCCGTTCTTGAAACCCTGGCCGACATGCCGGCCACCATCGCCGCCGTCGAGGATGCCTTTGCCGCGATCGCCACGGGAGACGCCTGCCAGCCGGCACCTACGTCCCTGCACCTGCCGTCTTCAGATGGCCGCTTCATCCTGATGTCCGGCCTGGGCGACGCGCAGGGGCTGGCCGGGGTGAAGCTGCTGGCCGACATCCCGGGGAACCGTGACGCCGGGCTGCCCACCCAGCGGTCCAGCATTGTGCTCTCGGACCAGCAGACGGGGGAGTGCCTGGCCCTGCTGGACGGCCGGGTGCCCACGCGCGTGCGCACCGCCGCCGCCAGTGCGGTGGCCAGCAAACACCTCGCCCGGCCCAACAGCTCCACGCTTGGGCTGATTGGTGCAGGGGCGCTCGCGGTGGCGCATGTCGAAGCGATGCTTGCGGTGCTGCCGATCGACACCGTGATGGTGTGGTCGCGCAGCGCGGCCACGGTGGAGGCCTTCCGTGCAAAGATCAGCCATCTGCCGGTGAAGGTGGTGGCTGCCGGCGGGGTCCGGGAGGCGGTGGAGGCCGCCGATGTGCTGTGCACACTGACGCCGTCGGTGGAGCCGCTGGCGCGGGGGGAGTGGTTCCTGCCGGGGCTGCACGTGAACGCGGTGGGCGCCCGGCCGCGGCCCACGCACCGGGAGATCGACTCCGAGGGTATGGCCCGGTCCAGCCTGTTTGTGGACAGCGTTGCGACCGTAACCGAGAAATCCGGCGACCTGCTGATGGCTGTCTCCGAAGGCGCTCTTTCGGTGGGCGACATCCGCGGCGAGCTGGGGCAGGTGGTGGCCGGCCAGGTCCCCGGCCGCAGGGACGAAAGCGACATCACCCTGTTCAACTCCGTTGGCATCGGCATGCAGGACGTCGCGATCGGGCGGCTCCTGTACAACGCCGCCGTTGAGCAGGGGCTCGGGGTGCGGGTGGACATGGCGGGGTAAGTGCCGCCGTCGTCCGTTGGCTTGCGACGGCGGCAGTCGGGTATCAGCGGAAGGAACCTACACGAGATTCGCCAAGGAAGAAGCCCCGACGCGATCAGGAATGCAGCGCGTCGACCGCTCTGGACGCAGCCTGAATGCTTTCCCAGCCTCGGCGGGCAGCCGCTGCAGTGGAAGGATCCACCGGCGTCCCCTTGTTCTGCAGGATGGCCACGAGGGTCGCGTTAACGACGTCTTCGCGGAGCTCGTTTAGCCAGGGACCGCGGATGTTCGGCATGACCGGCACCCGGGCACGGGAGGCAAGGAAGTAGCCGCACGCGAAAGCGGCGGCGATGCAAACTGCACCAACCATAAGGAGCTTCAGGATGTCGTCCGGGCTTGTGACCACAACGAACGTGGGCAGGGCAATCAACGCAGCCATAAGAACGAACCGAAGTGCCATGATCTCCTGGGCACGGCCTGCAGCCCTGCGCCTGGTCATCGTTCCGGCCAACGCTTTGTCCCGGACAGTCTGTGCTTTGATACGCCATTCCCGCTGCGAACCGAGGTGGATCCGCACGAGGGCCCGCGCGGCGGCCAGTTCCTCCGGATTTTTGTCCCGCAGAGCCTCCACAACCGGGTCCGGTTTGTCAGCCCAGGCGCTCCGCAGGCGGCGATCCATGGCGGCTGCCAAAGCATCCAGGCTTAGTTTTGCGGCGCCACCTGCTGCCTCTTCGATGGGTGCAATAGTGGCTGGCGTTGTCTGCTCGCCTGTCGTTGGCGCGGTCCGGTGCCCGTAGCGTGGCGAGCCGTCGGCCAGTTGGTATTCATTGCTCATGGTTCCCCCAAAGAACTCTGGTCATAACTGTGGTGCATCAGCGAAACGGCGCTGTTTGCTCCTTTCCTAATAGTCTGCGGGCAGCTGGATGCGCGATGCCCGATCCTTGGCGAAAGCTCGGCGTACCTTGAGGAAATTGATTTACGCATCCGGCCTGGGCCTTCTCTTGGATGTCCTTCCACCTACGGACACCTACTGCTTTTCCATTGCCACTGCGCTCCGGTGGCAGGATGATCGAAGGTGTTGGGCTCCTGCCGGCCAGGCGGGCCGGAAGAACGACGACGTATGCCCAGCGTGATGAGCGAGGCGGCGGTGAGCGGGCCATGACAGAACGCAACGGGCAGCGGCGGTTGAAGGTATCCGACGTCAACGTGGTGAACCACCGGACGCTGCGGAAGGCGCTGGGCGGGACCATCGTGGGCAACACGATGGAGTGGTACGACGTCGGTGTGTTCGGCTACCTCATCACCACCATGGGGCCGGTGTTCCTGCCCGAGGCGGACAAGGCGGTGCAGAACCTGTTCCTGCTGGGAACGTTCGCCGCCACGTTCATCGCCCGGCCGCTGGGCGGGATTTTCTTCGGCTGGCTGGGCGACAAGATCGGCCGCCAAAGGGTTCTGGCCATGACGCTGATGCTGATGGCCGCGGCAACGTTCGCCGTCGGCCTGCTGCCGGGGTACGAGGTGCTGGGCCTTTGGGCGGCGGTGCTGCTGGTGGTTACCAAGCTGGTGCAGGGGTTCTCCACTGGCGGCGAGTACTCGGGAGCCACCACCTTTGTGTGCGAGCACTCGCCGGACCGGCGCCGCGGCTTCTACGTCAGCTTCCTGGACATGGGCAGCTACCTCGGTTTCGCGGCGGGCGGGGCGGTGGTGTCCGCCCTGCAGCTGACCCTGGGCCAGGAAGCAATGGGGGAGTGGGGCTGGCGGATCCCGTTCCTGGTGGCCGGTCCGCTGGGTATCATCGCCGTCTACTTCCGGATGAAGATCGAGGAGTCGTCCGCCTTCAAGGCCACGCTGGAAGCCGAAGCCGTGGCGGCAAAGCGTCCCGGCGCCGAGGAGATCCGTCCAGTGGGCCCGGTGGGCATCGTGAAGGCGCACTGGCGGCCGCTTATGCTGGCCATGATCCTGGCAGCGGCCGCCAATACGGTGGCCTACGCGCTGACGTCCTACATGCCCACCTACCTGACCAGCAACAAGGGGTACAACGAGGTGCAGGGGACGCTGCTGACCCTCCCGGTCCTGGTGGCCATGGCGTTGTGCATTCCCTTTACCGGGCTCCTCTCGGACCGGATCGGCCGCCGCCGTGTGCTGTGGATCGGGGCGTTCAGCACCGTGGTGTTCGCGGTTCCGGCGTTCCTGGCCATATCGGTGGGCACCGTCCCTGCGACGCTCCTGGGCCTGGCCCTCATGGCTTTCCCGGTGGCGTTCTCGGTGCCGAACCTCGCCTCGGCGCTGCCGGCGCTGTTTCCCACCGAGCACCGCTATTCCGCCATGGGCATCGCCTACAACTTCGCGGTGGCCATCTTCGGCGGGACGGCCCCGTTCATCATCGCGTCCCTGATCGAGTTGACCGGCAATGACATGATGCCCGCCTACTACCTCATGGCCGTTGCCGTGATTGCCGCCGTGGCCATCCGGTTCCTGCCCGAATCGGCCGGCCGGCACCTGCCCGGCTCCATGCCCAGCGTGGACTCGGAGGAAGCGGCCCGGAAACTGGTGGAGACGCAGGACAACAACCCCTTGCTGGACCTGGACTCCCTGCCGTTCGAGAGCAGCTTTGAGGTCGCGCGGGAGTCGCACAAGGGGCGGCCAGGGAAGCCGAAGGTGATGTAACGCGGGGTCGTACGACGGCGGCACCTGAGTCCCAGCCGAAGGAACCTATGTGCGGGGGAGCCCAAGGTAGCGCGGAATCCTCTGTGCATAGTCCGGGTAGGACTGTGGAAACAGCTCGGTGAGCGTGGCCTCTTCGTCGAGGACAGACCGGTGCTCCACCAGCACCTCGGCCGGCAGCAGCACGAGGACCCAGGACGAACCGGCCAGGGTTCCCGCGCCGAGTTGAATGAGCCACCACCCCACGTACATCGGGTGGCGCGTGACGGCATAGGGTCCGGTGGCCACCAGTTCCTCGGGCCGCTCCAACTCAAAGGGGCCGGTTGAACGCCGTCGACGTTCCGCCAGGGCCCAGGCGTTGAGGCCCATACCTGCCACCACCAGTCCTGCCCCTGCCAGCCTATGGACGGAACGGGGTCCGGGAAGCGGCAGGGGACGGAGCCTGGCAAGGAGGAGATCGAGGGCCATCCCGGCAACGACGGGCGCCGGCAGCGGAAGATTTTCGTACACAGCCTTCAGCCGCGCCGCCAGTGTGTGCGCAGCACTGATGTCCGCCGCCATGCTTTCAGGGTACGCCGCGCGGGCCAAGGCGCAGTCCCTGGATGAGCAGCCACATGGTCCGCGGAACAGCCCACCCGATGGCCAGCCCGAGGACCGGCACCAGCGAGACGCCGACGTCCGGGAACTGGCGGATGATCACCAGCAGGTTGGTGTCGAACCGGGCGGGTGCGTAGATGAAGCACAGCCACAGGGCGAAAACGTCCAGGGCCAGCGCCGCCAAACCGGACGCCAACCGCGGAAGACGCCCGCCGCCGTCGTACGTTCCACTGCTCCGCAGCAGCACCCGAAGTGCCAGCCACAGGCTCAGTAGCTCCGCCACCAGCAGCCCCAGCGCCACCGCCCAGCTGTAGCGCTGCAGCCAGTCCTCCTGGACCAGCGCGGGGACGGGGGAGTGCCCGTGCAGGATCCGCAGGATGTTGGTGTCGATGGCCTTGAGCCGGGATGGGGCCGAGGTGTCGTTCGCATTGATGACCAGGGCGACGCCCAGGCCCGAGTCCGGAACCATCGCCACATAGGTGTGGCTGTTGCCCCACTCGCCCTGGTGCTCGGCGAGCAGCGGCAAGGACGCGCCGTCGTGGGCTTCAGCGGCCGGGACGGATTCGACGAGCGGTCGGGTGAACCACCCCATCGCGTACATCTTTGACCCGTCAACCCGGACCCCGGGCTCGAGCATGGCCCGGACGCTGCCGGGCTGAAGGATGCGGCTGTCCCGGAATTGCCCCTCGCCCAGCAGCATGCTGAGCTCCCGGCCCAGGTCATTCACGGAGGCGTACATGGTGCTCGACGGCATCCCGACGGTGGGCGCGGGCACCTCCGTCTGCTGCCAGAAAGTTCCGAACCACAGGGAGTGGCCGGCGGCGGCACCATCCGCACGGGCAGCAGCGCGGGTCGCATGGCTGTGGCCCATTTCCAAGGGGTCAAAAACGTGCTGCCGCATGTAGTCCGCGAACGGCTGCCCGGAGACCGTCTGCACCAGGAGGCCCAGGACGTTGAAGTTGGCGTTGGCGTAGCCGAAGGCGGCACCCGGGACTCCCGCCAGCGGGGACTCGGCAAGGTCCCGGACGCCTTCTTCGAGGGCCTCCGGGTCCTGCGCGAAGGAGCCTTCGAAGGCGGTGTCCTTGGACGCCATGCCGCTGGCCTGGTGCAGCAGGTGGCGGACGGTGATGGCGGATGCGAGGCTGTCCCGGAGCGTGAACCACGGCAGGTAGGTCCGGACGGGTTCGTCCAGGCGAAGCCGGCCGGCCTCCACCTGCTGCATCACCGCGATGGCTGTTAGGGACTTGCTGGTGGATGCCAGCAGTACCGGGGTGTCGGCGGTCATCGGACGGCCCGAGTTGTCGGCGCTGCCGTAGGCGGCGGAATGCACCGGGACCCCGTCCTGAACAACGACGACGGCGGCGCCCGGGAGCCCGATGCTTTCGAGCTGGTCCTGCAGGAAAGCGTCCACCGCCTGGTAGGTGTGCTGGTCCGGAACGACGGCGGGCGCGGCCTTAGAAACAACGGCGGCAGGCGCCGGCACGCTCAGTCCGCAGGGCAAGGCAACAGCCAGGAGGCACAACAGGAAACACGGCGGGGACCACGGAATCCTTCGCATGCCTGCACCTGCCTCGGCCGGGTCCCCTCACGGTATTGCCAGGACGGACGGAAGGCAACGTCCGGCGGCGCCGCAGTGCCGTACGGATGCCCAAATGGACGGGCGCCGTGCTTTGTGAGAGGCTTCACAGGTTTTGGTGTGCTGCGCCACAACGCGTCGACCGGCGCCGCGCAGCACCAACCGCATCACCCACGCTCTTCATGGAGGGAACCCACACTTATGAGCGACGTCTTATCGGCCATCAACAACGTGATCTGGAGCGACTGGCTCGTCTATCTCTGCCTCGCCACCGGTGTCTACTTCTCCATCCGGACACGCTTCCTGCAGGTCCGGCACGTCAAGGGGATGTTCCAGCAGCTGCTTCACGGCGAGAAGTCCGCCTCCGGCGTCTCCTCGTTCCAGGCCCTGGCCATGTCCCTGTCCGGCCGCGTGGGCACCGGCAACGTCGCCGGCGTCGCCACCGCGATCGCCTTCGGGGGACCGGGCGCCCTGTTCTGGATGTGGGCCGTCGCCTTCCTGGGCGCGTCCACGTCGTTCGTCGAGTCAACCCTCGGCCAGATCTACAAAACCCGCGATCCGCTGACCGGCGAGTACCGCGGCGGTCCTGCCTACTACTTCTCCAGGGCCTTCGCCCACACCAAGGGCGCCGGCTTCTTCAAGGTCTACGGCTACGTCTTTGCGGCCGTAACCGTCCTTGCCTGCGGCGTTCTGATGCCGGGTGTCCAGACCAACTCCATGGCCACCGCCATCAGCGGCGCGTGGACCCTCGAGCCGTGGGTTGTGGCCGTCGGCTCGGTCATCCTCCTGGCCCTCGTGGTCATGGGCGGCGTGAAGCGCATCGCCAGCGTTGCGGCGTTCGTCGTGCCGTTCATGGCCGCCGGCTACATCATCCTCGCCCTGATCGTCGTCGTCATCAACGCCGCCCAGCTGCCGGAGATCCTCTCGCTGGTGTTCCGCAGCGCCTTTGGCATGGATTCGGCCCTCGGCGCGATCATCGGCCTGGCCGTGATGTGGGGCGTCAAGCGCGGTGTCTACTCGAACGAGGCCGGCCAGGGAACGGGCCCGCACGCGGCTGCCGCCGCCGAAGTCTCGCACCCGGCCAAGCAGGGCCTCGTCCAGGCCTTCGCGGTGTACATCGACACGCTGTTCGTGTGCTCGGCCACCGGCTTCCTGATCCTCTCCACCGGTGCCTACCGCGTCTTCTCCGGCGGCAGCGAAGACGGCGACATTCTCGCCGAAGGCGGCCTGCTGTCGGCGAGCGCCGTCGTCGGGCCACAGTATGTGCAGGCTGGATTCGACTCCGTCTTCCCCGGCGTCGGCGCCGCCTTCATTGCTGTCACGCTGGTCTTCTTCTGCCTGACCACGGTCATCGCGTACTACTACATGGCGGAGACCAACCTGCGTTTCCTCCTGGGCAACTCGTCAGCCACGATGATTCCCGGCCTCCGGACCAGCCTCGGCCGCGCCACCACCATCGCACTGCAGGTGGCCATCCTCGTCGCCGCTGCTTACGGATGCGTGAACACGGCCGCGGACGCGTGGGTGATGGGCGACATCGGCGTCGGGCTGATGGCCTGGCTGAACATCGTCGGCATCCTGGTCCTGCAGAAGCCCGCGTTCCAGGCGCTGAAGGACTTCGAACGGCAGCAGAAGCTTGGCCTCGACCCCGTCTTCGACCCGGGCCCCCTCGGCATCACCGGTGCCACCTTCTGGGAGTCCTACAAGAAGGCCGACCGCGAGAAGGAATCCGTGCGGATCTAGTGCGTACTGCACCCGCCGCATAAGGCGGCAGGAGGCAAAGAGCGGAACGCCCAGCGCCGCCGTCGTACCCTTTGGAAGGTACGACGGCGGCGCTTGGCTTTGGTCCCGCTCCCGCACTCAGCGGGGGAGGCCGGCCCTGATCTGGATGAGGGTGAGGTCCAGCAGCGGGGTGGGGACGGTAAGGTCGCGGGCCCGGCGCGCGAGGTCGCCGAGGATGTGCTCCGCTTCGGAGGGCAGCCCCGCGGTGAGGTCCCGGTACAGGGAGGACGTGAAGGCCGACCCCGGCTCCTTGAGTATCCCGACCGCCTGTGCGTGAGCGGCGTCGGAAACGGGATGTCCAGCCGCTGCTGCCACTGCTTCGGTTTCGCTGATGGCCTCCAGGATCCTGGACTGTCCGCCGGCCTCGAGGATCCGTCCTACCGGGGCCCGGAACAGGCAGTTGACGATTCCCGCGGCCGCGATGAAGGCCCATTTATCCCACAGTGCGCCTGCTACGTCGTCCACTACCGAGAAGTCGACGCCGGGCACGTCCAGAGCTTCAGAAACCTCCGCAGGGACAGGAGTTCCGTTCAGCCCGCCCACCATGAGGGAAGTGAGGGGCACCTGCTGGCGGACCACGTCGCCGTCGAGGGTGGCCACGATCCGGGCCAGCCCGCCCAGCACCTGCCCGGGGTACTGCTGCTCCAGCCGGTCCACATGGGCCATGCCGTTCAGGATGGGAACGATGCTGGTTCCCGGCCCCACGAAGGCGCCGATCTCGCTGAGTACGCCCTCGAACGCCGTGGCTTTGACCGTGACGAGGATCAGATCGAAGGCCCCTGAAGCGTCCGGTGCGGTGATGGTTTTCACCCGGTTCGTCCGGTCAGCGGTGGGGGAGATGAAGCGCAGTCCGTCGCGGCTGAGGACCTCCTGCTTGCGCGGACGCACCAGGTAGGTGACGTCCCGTCCCGCTTCCTGCAGGAGCGTACCGAACGCCCCGCCTGTGGCTCCGGCTCCGACGACGAGTATCCGCATGGGTGCATGCCTTTCCGGGGTTTGTCGGGAATGTTGACCGGTTTCAGGGTATGCCCGGCGGGCCTTGGCCTACGTGTTCAGTTCGGCTGCGGCGAAGGACACCGCGAAACGCGCGCACCAGATGCTGACGGAGCTGTAGTCGCCAAGCTCCGCGGCGGCCGGGATCTCATAGTTCTGGTCGCCTTTGTTGGCTTTGAGCGCGCCGAGGTCGAGGTAGGCGCCGTCATCGAAGACGTACCAGCCGGCGGTCCCCTCGATCACCGGTGCGTCGGTGAGCCATACCTGGAGGTCGGGCCCGTCGGACGTATCAAGGCCTTCGAGCCTGAGGATCCGGCTCCCATCCGGAAGCTCCAGGATCCTCGCCGTTCCCGAACTTGCGTGTTCATGGCTGATGAGTTGGCCTATTGCGCGCTCACGCGGAGCGGCAACGGGTGCCACGGCGGAGGGCGCTGCCGAGGGTGCTGCGGGCTCTGTCGGCTCGGTCGTTGGCTCGACGGCTGGCGTGGCAGCAGCCGGAAGGTCCTCGATCACCGTTGAGCTCGTGAAGATGCGCCAGGGCTGGAAAAGGTACAGCCCCACACTAACCGCGATGACAGCCACGAGCAGCAGGGCCGGGATGACAACGCGCTTCCTCATACCCCAACAACGTCCGGACCGAGGATGCCGTTCCGGGCCTGCAAGGCTATCCCCGCGAACGTTAGCCGGCCACAGCCGCCGTGGTTTCAGACCAGCGCGGCAACACCGGCGTCGGGACCGTTGTCGCCAAGCCACTTGGCCATCCGACGGCTCCGCTTGTCGATAAAATCCAGCGTTGCCTCCCGGTACGTTACGTACTCCTCGGTTGTGGTGGGTGTCCCGGGACGGTTGAAGTCGTCGAACGGCAGAAAGAACTGAACTTCGTTGTAGCCGGGCGTCACGAGGTCTTGGAAGTGGAAGAAGTCCACGAACTCCGTGAACCCGTCGAAGAGCGCGAAGAAGTCCGCGTAGGCGGTGAGGACGCTGGCAAGGGGGCTCTCGAGTTCTCCTGCGTAGTGGCGCCGAATGCATTCGAGTGTGAGATCCATGCGGTCACTGATCAGCCGACCTGAGGGACCGAAGCCTCGTGCCGCATTTATGGTGGGCCGGTCCTTCGACCTGACCGGCCAAATCATGGAACTGCCGATGGTGTATGGCGGGTTGAGATAGCGGGACCGTTGCGCCTCGCTTAACGAGGCGGTTGCCTCGGCCAGGGACTTCGGACGTGACCACCTCGAGTAGGAGTTCGTGATGGCGTCGCTGCCGTACCAATGCCTCGCCCCGGAAGTGTCGGTGAAGATGAGGTAGCCGTCCCGACGACGAGGTGGCGCTTTCGGGGCGAAAAGGACCCCGGAGTTGAGCCTTTTGGTCCACAGCAACTCGTGGAGCGACCGGAGCTTCGGACTGTCCCTGTCTGCGTCGGGCCTGGTCCTCGCAGGCTTGTCGGTTGTGAAGTCGAATGAGATATCGAAGACCGGCAACGAGCCGGCATTGTCGGGATCGGTTGCCAAAGGGTAATTCTCCATCGGTGCGCCTGCAGGACTGGGTCCCATCATCGTTTTTCCCCCAACAATTGATACGGCTAATGCTTCGATGCTATTTCCGGACGAGATTGAAAGGGCTCGTTCTGCGGCAATCTTGTGCTGATCTTTCCCGTGCCCCGCGAATGCAACCCACAAAGCCAGGTAGCGCCGCTAGCTGTTGAATCTGCCCAGAAACGATAGTGCACGGGGCGCCCGGACCGCCGGCCTCGGCGAGCCTAAAATAATTGCAGCCGCTCCCGTCCGCCCCAGCGGCAACGGGCTCATATGCCGGCGGGATGTTCAGCCAACAGATCCGCGAGGGTCTCCAGGTTCGCGCGGACGGTCCGGGTGTGTGTTTTTTGCACAAGCGGGTCGGCAAGCTTGCCAAAGAATCCGCCCATGCCGGTGTCGACTTCCACGCGGTAGGTCAGCCGCGTTCCGCTGGCTTCCGGTTCCAGCATGTTGCTGATGGTGAAGCCAAATTTGCCCTCGACGGAGCGGATGACGGAAAGCCTTGGCGGGTCGAAGTGGACGTTCTCAGTGACCCAGTCGAACTGCCTGCCCAGTATTTTGCTGGTTCCCTTTGAGCGTGTGCCGGGACCGACCGGACCGTCACCCACCTGTTCAGCCTGGGTGACCGACGAGTCCCAAACGGGGATGTTCTCAGTCCTGGTGAGGAATGCGAAAACCTCTTCGGGCGGTCGGTCGATGTAGACACTTTCTTCGATGACAGGCATGAGAGCCCTCCCTGAACAGGCCCGCCGGGGCGGCTTGCCTGGCAGGTGTAGCGCCAGTGTGGGCCGCCGGCATAGTCGTGTCAACGCGTTGTGAACTTCAGGACAAAACTAGGGTAGGACGAGTAGCCGGAGAGCTCGGCAAGCGTCTCGGAATGGACCCCGACGGCGAGGCCCATCCCTGACGCACCTAGCCCGCCACCGTGGCCTTCGCCGCCTGCTTGGCGTTCATCCACTCGTTCAGCCACGGCGCGCGGACGCTGGACGTGATCCGGCAGTCGGCCACGAAGGTTCCCCGGGCGCCGGCGTCGATCCAGTCCGTGAGCGCTGAAAGGTCCGCCAGCGACCGGATGATCGCCGACTCCGCACCCAAAGCACGCGCAATCCCGCTGAAATCCACCTCGGGGATCAGCATGGGCTTTTCGGTCAGGCCCTGGGAGCCGTACTGGTGGATCTCGGCTCCGTAGGCGGCATCGTTGTAGATCACCACAATGGCGCTCTTCGCCGCACCGATCAGTGATTCGAGGTCGGGGAGGCCCATCAGGAAACCGCCGTCGCCGGAGGCCAGCACCAGGGTACGGCCGTCCTCAACTGCGCGGGCCGCCCCGACGGCGCTGGCCAGGCCCAGCCCGATGGCCTGGAACGCGGTCCCCACCATCACCAGGTCCTGCGGCCGCGGGATGTTCCAGTACATCGGTGCCCAGCCCACGAAGTGCCCGCCGTCCTGGACCACCGTACGGCGTTCCGGCAGCACGGCGTCGAGTGCCGTGGCAAGGGAGCGCGGGTCCAGCCGTCCGTCCGGCGTTTCGTCGGAGCCCGGGTGGTGCCCCGGTCCCGCAGCCAGACGCTTACAAGCTTCCGCGCGCCAACCTTGAGCCGAAGCCGCGTCATCCAGCAGCTGAAGAAGGCGTCGCGCGGAGGACTTCGCGTCCGCGCTGACGAACAGGTCCACCCGGGGGTTCGTGGGCTGCAGGGCGGTATCGATCTGGATGACCGTGCTGTCCGGACCAAGCAGGTGCCCGAACCGCATGGTGAACGGGCTCAGGCTCGCCCCGGCCACTAGCACCACGTCGGCCTCGCCCATGAGCCCGGCCGCGGTATCCGTGCCGAAGCCGCCCGCGACGCCGAGGTACCCCTCGCCGTTGAGGAGGTTGAACGCCAGCGCGGTTCCGGCGGTTAGGGCGCCCAGGCGGTCGGCGAGTTCCCGCAGCTCGGTGCCGGCTCCGGCCAGGTGCGCACCGCGGCCGGCGAGGATCAGCGGGCGCTTGGCCCCGGCGAGCAGACGGGCTGCCTGCGAAAGGCCGCGGTCGACGTCGTCCGTCACCTGAGCGGCGAGCGGTGCCGGAAGTTCCTCGTCCGCAGCCTCGAGTGACGCGAGGTCGTAGGGAATGGCAATCACGACGGCGGTGCGCTTGGTGAGTGCGTACTCCACCGCCTGCTGGGTGATGGAGCCGGCGGCATCGCGGGTGACGGTGAAGGTGGCCGCGCCGAGGCCGGCGGCGATGGCGGCCTGGTCCACGTCCTGCGGCCGGGCGCCGCTGCTTGGCGCGTCCCCGGTGACCAGTACGACGGGGATTTGCGCCTGGACCGCCTCGGCCAGTGCGGTAAGTGCATTGGTGTAGCCGGGGCCGTAGGTGGTGGTGCCCGCCGCGAGCCGTCCGGACGTCCGGTAATAGGCGTCGGCGGCGGCGATGGCGGCGCCCTCATGCCGGACGGCGGAGAAGCGCAGGCCCATCTTTTCGGCGGCGTCCAGGAAGTAGACGTTGCCGTTGCCCATAACGCCGAAGACGTCGCTGAGGTAGCTGCTGAGAACCTGTGCCACGCGGCCCGAGACGGTGAGAGTAGTCATGCAGGAATCCTGTGGGCCAGCTTGCGGATAAGCAATAGAGCTGGATCTGGCTGGGATTATTGGCAGTCAGGAGTAGGAGCAATTGAAAATATGCCTACTTGTGGCCTGCGTCACCCGTAGTTTCATCCGATGGGTGGGATTCCTGCTTCGAGAGCCGGTTCAGGAGGCCGTCGTACCGGGGCGGCATTAGTTCGACGACGGAGATGGCGGTGCTGGTCCGCTGGATGCCGTCGATGGCCAGGATCTGGTTGGTGATGCGGTAGAGGTCGGCCGTGCTCCGCGCAACCACCTTGGCCATCAGGTCTGCGTCCCCGGTAGTGGCGTGGACCTCGATCACCTCCGGGATGGCCGCGAGCCCGTTCTCCACCGCGCCCGCCCGGGTCTGGCTGATGGCCAGTGAGAGGAAGGCCATCAGGTCGTAGCCGAGCGCGGCGGGGTCCAGCCTGCGGCTGAACGAACGGAGCGCGCCGCTGCGCTCGAGCCGTGACAGCCGGGCATGGACAGTGTTCCGGGCGACGCCGAGTGTCCGGGAGAGTGCCAGGGCGCTGGCTTCGGGATCCTTGTCCAGGGCAAGGATGATCCTGCCGTCGAGGGAATCCAGGGCGCGGGAGTTAGCGATGGTCATATTTTCACCACATGCAGTAGAAGTTGAGCAGAAGTCCCAATGCCTTGAGCGTATCTTGCAATGTGCGCGGGGTCACAATCATGATCGGTCCTCATGACCCTCACTCAGCTTCAATCGGCACCGGCCGCCGCGCGCCCCACCCTTCGTGACGCGGTGACCGGCCTCCCGTCCTACGTCCCGGGCCGGCGCAGCGCCGGTATGGACATCGCAGCCCTCGCCAGCAACGAAAGCCACTACGAGCCGCTGCCCGCGGCAATCGCTGCGGTGGCCGGAGCGGCCGGTGCCATGAACCGCTACCCGGACATGGCCGCCGTCGAACTCCGCGAACGGCTTGCCCGGCACCTCGGCGTCACGGCCGGGGAGATCGCGGTGGGACCCGGCAGCGTGGGTGTCCTCCAGCAGATCATCACCGGACTGTGCGACGCCGGAGATGAGGTCATCTTCGCGTGGCGCTCCTTCGAGGCCTACCCCATCCTGGTGGAGCTGGCAGGCGCCCGGCCGGTCCGCATCCCGCTGGACCACCTGGAGGGCCACGACCTCGACGCCATGGCCGCGGCCGTCACGGACCGCACCAAGGTCATCCTGCTGTGCACCCCCAACAACCCCACCGGCGTCCCGATCAGCCACGACCGCATCGAAGCCTTCCTGCGCTCCGTCCGCCCCGACATCCTCGTGGTGATCGACGAGGCCTACGTGGAGTATGCCGAGGCGGGCAGCGGCCCCGATTCCCTGGCGCTCTACCGCGAGTACCCGAACGTCTGCGTCCTGCGCACCTTCTCCAAGGCCTACGGACTCGCCGGCCTGCGCGTGGGATATGCCGTGGCGGCGCCGGAGATTGCCGAGGGGCTGCGCCGGACCGCGCTTCCGTTCGCGGTGAGCGCGCTGGCCCAGAAGGCGGCCATCGCGTCGCTGGACGCGGGGGAGGAGATGGAGGCGCGGGTCGCCGTCGTCAAGCAGGAGCGTGCGCGGATGTCTCGGGAGCTGGCAGCCCGGGGCTGGAAGCTGGAGCCGAGCCAGGGCAATTTCCTGTGGATCCGCGCCGACGACGGGCTCCGGACGCGGCTGATGGAGGCGTTCGACGGCGCCGGCATCATGGTCCGGGCGTACCAGGGCGACGGCGTGCGGATCACCGTTGCCGACGCCGCCGCCAACGACCGCGTGCTCCGGATCCTGGCAGCCCACGGAGCCTGAACTTTCACCCCCAAATCCGTTCCACCTACTGACTAGAGGAATCCCATGGAACAACAGACAAAGACGTCTGCCCGCGCGCTTGGCGCGGCCCTCAAACCCCGCCAGCTCACCATGATGGGGCTTGGAAGCGCCATCGGCGCTGGCCTCTTCATCGGCTCCGGCGCCGGCATCCAGGCAGCCGGCCCGGCGGTGCTGATCTCCTACCTCGTGGCCGGCACCCTCATCATCCTGGTGATGTGGGCCCTCGGCGAGATGGCTGCGGCCAACCCGGACAGCGGTGCCTTCTCCGTTTACACCGCCAAGGCCTACGGGCCGGTGGCCGGTGCCACGGTGGGCTGGCTCTGGTGGCTGCAGCTCGTGGTGGTCATCGCGGCCGAAGCGCTCGGTGCTGCAGGCCTGCTGGCCACGATCTTCCCGGCCCTGCCGGTGTGGCTGATGGCCTTCGTTTTCATCGTGGTGCTCACCGCCGTGAACCTGACCAGCGTGAAAAACTTCGGCGAGTTCGAGTTCTGGTTCGCCCTGCTCAAGGTGGCGGCGATCGTCGGGTTCCTCCTGGTAGGCGCTGCCCTGCTGTTTGGCTGGCTGCCGGGCGCGCAATCGCCGGGCCTGGCCAACTTCACCGGAGACGGCTTCGCGCCCAGCGGTTTTGCCGGGATTGCCACGGCACTCTTTGTGGTGGCGTTCGCGTTCGGCGGCACCGAAATCGTGTCCGTGGCCGCAGCTGAGACCGCCGAGCCGGCCCGCAGCGTGAAGAAAGCCGTCCGGACCGTGCTGTGGCGCATCCTGGTGTTCTACATCGGTGCCATCTTTGTGATCGCGGCCGTAGTTCCCGTGGGTTCGGCAGGGCTGAAGAGCCCGTTCGCCGCAGTGCTGGACGCCGCCGGCATGCCCGGCGCAGCCACCGCCATCACCCTGGTAGCCGTCGCAGCGCTGCTCTCCGCGCTCAATGCCAACCTCTATGGCGCCTCCCGGATGGCTTACTCGCTTGCCGAGCGCGGTGAAGCACCGCGGCTGCTCGCTTCGGTGTCCAAGGCCCGGGTTCCCGTGGTCGCGGTCCTGGCCAGCGTCGCGTTCGGCGTTGTTACGGTGGTGCTGGAGCTGGCTTTCCCCGAGATGGTCCTTCCCATCCTGCTCAACATCGTGGGTTCAACCTGCCTGCTGGTGTGGACGTCCGCCCTCCTGGCCCAGCTCGCCCTGCGGCTTCGTGCCGACCGCGAGGGAACCGAGCTTCCCCTGCGGATGCCCGGCTTCCCGTGGCTCACCTCCCTTGGCCTGCTGATCCTGGCGGCGATCTTCACGGTGGGCTTCATCGGCGAGGACTCCCGCCCGCAGCTCCTGAGCACGTTCGGGCTCGTGGCGCTTCTGGCGGTGGCGAACTGGCTGAACCACCGGAACCGGAAGGCTGCGCCCGTTGTAGAACCTTCCGAGCGTGCCAAGCCATCGGTGCTTATCGACTAAAGAATGACATGCACGACGGCGACGCCCCGGCTTTTGCGGGGGCGTCGCCTCTGCTTTCCCCACCACCAGAGTGGCAGGGCGGGATGCCGTCAGTCTTCCGGTTCGTCCGCCCGCCGGTGCCGGTGGTGCAACGCGTAGCTGTCGAAGACGTCGGAGGATGTTGTTCCGGAATGGCCGAACCTGCCGCGAAGGACTTCCGCGAGGCCATCCAGCGCCGCGTGCAGCATCCGTCCGGCAAAGCTGAGTTCCGGGTTTGGGCTCTGCTCGGCCTGCGATGCCAGTTGCTGGGCGTAGGAGACATTGGCGGGCAGGGAACCGCGCTGATCGACTTCGCGGAAGTAGTAGGTTTCGTGGAACGCCACCAGATCTATGCTCGCGGTGGCAACGTCTGCGGCCATCGACTCCAGTAGCCCGGCGGCATGGCCGGGATCCAAAGCGGACAGGCCCTTCGGTCCTGCCGCCTCCCGGAAGAGGTTCAGCTGGTGGGCGAGGGCCCGGCGGCGGTTCAGGGCAGGGTATGTCTGCAGGATCCAGGTGACCGTGGCGGTCAGCAGCCCGAAGCCGGTGATGGCCTGCAAGGCGGACACCAGCCTCAGCAGCGGATCGGCGGCCACGATCTCGCCGAACCCGGCAGTGGAAAGAGTGACCATCGAGATGTAGAGCGCTTCGGCAAAGTCCCCGCGCTGGGGAACGCCGGCCCCGTACACAAAACCCTCCGGCAGATGGGGCAGATACAGCAGGGCCCAGCCCACCGCGGCCAGGCTTGCCCAGGCGGCGATGACAGCCGCCATTGCCAGCGGCGCAGCAGCGGAGGAGGCCCGGCCCCGTACCTTCTTCGTCAGGACCCAGACGCCATGCATAATGGCCCGTCCTGTAGGGCCGGAACCGTGCGGATAAAGAAGCGTATGGAAAACGTCGGCGAGCATCAGCAGAATCAGCCCCGCCCCCAATACCGTCAAGAGCATGTCCGCGAAATCCATGCCTCATCTTAGGGGCTGCAGGTGACGACGGGGGGAGGTTCAGTGCTCCGTTAAACAGGCTTTTGGCCGGTGCCTATCAACTCATGCCCCGCATGAGATTCCCTCGCCCGGCCAGGTCGGCAGACCGCGGGCACTCTGGGCATTGCGAACCAACGTCACCACGTCACCGTTCCGGCGGCCCCGTCCACGGTGATGCTCTGGCCGTCGTGCAGCCGCGTGGTGGCATCCGCAACACCCACTACCGCGGGAATGCCGTACTCCCGGGCCACCACCGCTCCGTGCGAGACGACACCGCCCATCTCCATCACCAAGGCTCCTGCCGTCATGAAAAGCGGGGTCCACCCGGGATCAGTGGAAGGGGCCACCAGGATTTCCCCGGGCTCCAGGTGTGCGCCCACCGGATCCATGACGACCCTGACCTTCCCGGTAGCGGAGCCTGCCGACGCCGGCGTGCCCGTCAGCCGGTCCGCGGCAACCGGCTGGGGAAGCGCGGCAGCCACCGCCATCATGGCTGCCTCCACGTCCGTGCCGTCCGAGAGCAGAAGGCGCGGAATGCGCCGGCGCCGCAGTTCGACGTCGTACAGCCTGCGGCGGCCGGCAACGATCCCCTTCAGGTCCGCACCGCGAAGGCCCACGCGCAGTTCGTCGAAGTCCAGGAAGAACACGTCATGGGAGGCGGTGATGCTTCCGTCCTTGACCAGTGTGGCGCCGACCTCCGTGAGCTGCCGGTGCATCTCCGCCAGCACCAGCACGATGCAGAACTTCGGCAGCTCCCGCAGGCCTGCGAGCTGCCGTGTCCGCCGCAGGCACCACGCCACCAGGCGCCCCCGCAACCGGCTCTTTGTCCCGGCACGCTCCACCAGTTCGCTGATCCTGGCCTCCGCGTGCTCGGCGGCTCTGGCGAACCGGCGGTCGGGGGCCTGTGCGGGATCGTCCACCCGGAGGTAGTTGGAGATCATGCCGAGGATGTGGTCCGGTTCCTCGAACCACCTGGGCATCCCCAGGTCGATTTCCGCGACCGCCCGGTGGCCGTACTGGGACAGGAACGCGTGCAGCCCGGACTGGGCTGCGGCGGGCAGCGCGCCTGCCTTGTAGCGGGCAGCCAGCTCTCCGGGCTGCAGTTCTGTGAATGTCCGGCGTGCCTCCGGATCACTCCCGATGGATACTGCCAGGTGCCAGAGCTCCAGGTCCATGATGGTGGTCACGTTGTGGGGAAGCCCGCGCAGTACAGCCTCAAGTTCCCGCGGCTCGGCAATTCCGCGCAGGAGCCTGCGGGCCGCGGCCAGCGTCAGGTAGCCCGCGGCCGGTGCCGGCAGCGAGGCCTGAATTAAGCTGTTGACCGACGTGGCCAGGATGTCCTCGGTGTGCTGGAGCCGCCTGGCGGCAGTGGCAGGCAAGGGGAGGGCCAGCCCGGCTGCAAGCCGGTCTTGATACCGCCGTGCCCTCCGCAGTTCCCGGTCAGGCCACAGCAGGGCGCGGACCATGCCGGGAATGAGCCCCAGGAAGACGCCCAGGCCCTGGGTGCCTTCGGCGCCCTTGGTGTGAGTCCGGGCAGAGGCGGTGCTGTCCTTGTGGCCGGATTTCCTGCGAGCTGGCCGGGCCACGCTGAACCGCAGATCGTCCAGGAGGGCTGGGAGGATGGCAGCTGACCGTCCGTCCGCAAGGGGCAGCACCTTAGCCATCATCTCGCGGCCGGATTTGTTGCGGAGGATGGGTGTCAGGTCCACGTACATCCGCAATCCGGGGTTCACGGTTTTCCATGGGCCTTTGTTGTTTCCGCGCATTAGGGCCAGGACGTGGAGGCCCATCGGCGTGATGGGGCGCGTGAGGCCTTGGAGCAGCGTCCCGCACAGATATACACGGGTATCGGTGCCGGAGGCTGCGCCGGCTGCAGGGGCCATCCCGTCCCCGCCGGTTGGCCCGTGGAACGGGTCCTCCTCCGGCAGCGGGTACAGCGTGGTGATGGGCCGCGACTGGGTCAGCCACGCCGTGCCGCCGCCGTCGATCACCCATTCCACATCCTGGGGCGTGTTGAAAAGGCGCTGGGCGGCGTCCCCGAGGGCGGTCAGTTCGCGAAGCTGCGGCCCGGTCAGGCTCGGCGCGCGGCCCTGCGGCTGCTGCAGGATCCGGCCCGACGCCGTCTCCACCACGAAATGGTCCGGGTTCACGGAGCCGGATACCACCGCCTGTCCCGGCCCGGGACTGGCATCTATGACCGTCTCGGTCCGGGTGCCGGTCACTGGATTGGCGGTGAACAGGACACCCGCGGTACCGGCGCCCACCATTTTTTGAATGACGACGGCGAGTCCCACGTCGCGGTGGCTGATCCCGTTCGTCGTACGGTAGGCAACGGCCCGGTCGGTCCAGAGCGAGGCCCAGCAGCGGCGGACGGCTTCGACGACGGCATCGGCTCCCACCACGTCCATGAACGAGTCCTGCTGCCCGGCGAAGCTGGCAAAGGGCAGGTCCTCGGCGGTGGCGGAAGAGCGCACCGCCACAGGCCCGCTGCCCAGTGCGGCATAGGCCTCGCGGATAGCGGATTCGACGTCGGGCGGCACCGGCGCCGCGGTCATCGCTTCCCGGGCCTGCCGGGCGAGACCGTTCCGTTCGTCCGTAAGTCCACGGCCGCCGTCGGACCTTTCCGCCGCGTCCAGACGGGCAGTGATGATGTCCAGTTCCGCAGGTGCCGCCTTCCGGTAGCCGGCGGTGGTCAGGCAGAATCCGGGCGGAACCGGAAAGTCCGCAGCGGCAAGGCGGCCGAGGTTAAGGGCCTTGCCGCCCACTGATTCCAGCGACGCCGAGGACAGCTCGAGGAGGTCAACCACCAGGCCCGTTCCGGCGTCGTCCCGCACCAGTCCTAAAGAAGCCACGTCCTGCTCCTACCTGTTGTCCGCACCGTCCCCGGTGTCCTCCCACATGACATCCAGGTTGTGGAAGATCACCGGGCCGTCACACAGTGCCGCCATCCTGGCCGCGAACTCCGACGTTTCGGGCCGGCCGGAGTTCTCCATTGCCGAGTCGAAGGAATCGAAATCGACGATGGTGAAGTAGGTCCCCGGGCGGTCCCTGTCCGCGGTGGCAACAATGCGGCGGAATGTGGGCGCAGTGCTTCCCTCGGTTCTTGAGGGACGGCCCAGCTCTTCAATCTCCTTGATGCGGGAGGTCCTGAATTCGATGATCTGCACAAACCCGGCCATGACGGCTCCTCGACGGCGGGTGGACACTGACGCGGCTCAGGTTAGTCCCGTCGTCGGGCGGTGGACAGGGGAGAAATACCCTACTTTGGCGACTCTGGCCGCTGGCGCGCTGCTTGGTTATGCCCGGGCCTGCGACGCCGGGGACCTTGGACTCTACCCTCGAAGCCGGCACGAGCGTCCGATAGAACCATTGACAGCTGGAACCGAGCCCAGACGTGCCGGCCCCTCCGTCACTGTCCGCCAGCATCACCGAAGGAGCATCACGTGGAACGGGTCATCGACAAAGTAGCGCTGGTCAGCGGGAGTTCACGCGGGATTGGAGCTGCTGTGGCATCGCGGCTGCATGGCGAAGGGGCGCGGGTGGTCATTGGTGACATCCTGGACGATGAGGGAAAGGAAACCGCGGAGCGTATGGGCTCCGGCGCTCTGTACGTCCACCTCGATGTGACCAGTCCGCAGGACTGGGAGGCGGCGGTGCGCGCCGCCGTCGACACTTTCGGGGGCCTGAACATCCTGGTGAACAATGCCGGCCTCGTGAACTTCGCCTCCATCGAGGACTACACCCTGGAACAGTGGAACACTGTTATCGCCGTGAACCTCACCGGCACGTTCCTTGGGATCAAGGCTGCCATCCCGGCGCTGAAGCAGTCCAAAGGCGGGTCGATCATCAACGTTTCCTCGATCGCCGGCATCCGCGGCTATGAGCAGATCCCCGGATACACGGCCTCGAAGTTCGGGGTGCGTGGGCTCAGCAAGAGCGTTGCCCTGGACCTGGGCCCCCAGGGCATCAGGGTCAACTCGGTGCACCCTGGAGTCATCTCCACGCCCATGACGGCTGATATGTCCTTGGATATGAGCCATGTGGCGCTCGGGCGCATAGGGCATCCGGGGGAAGTCGCAGACCTTGTGCTGTACCTTGCGTCCAACGAATCCTCGTTCGTTACCGGAGCCGAATTCGTCATCGACGGTGGTGACACCGCTGGGACGGTGACCCGGAGCGAGGAGACGTATCCCCCAAAGCGGGAGAGCTCGGCCCAGCCCGGTTCGGCGAGGCAGTGAAAGGAAAGACAAATGGCCAGTACCGGTGCGTTCTTGCCTTGAGCGGTCCCACCCCGGGGAATCCTCCCGCGGCCGCGGGACCTATCGGCGCCGTTCGGGAAAGCCCGCTTGCCAGGACAACGTCGCCGGTTCAGGGAACACGAAGGCGACCGGCTCTTGCTCTACACCATTGAGCGGAGAAGTGCGGCCAGAGCGGGGACCTGGACCGTATGCGGAGCATCGCCCTGTACTAAGAAGGCATGGACCTCTTTGACGAGTTCAAGTGGCGTGACCAGCCGGACCGGCGCCCTGCCGGGAAGTGGAAACATGCCGGCACGCTCGATCGACGGCAGGGTAAGGCTTCCCGACGGCGAATGCAGCACAACCCACCCGTCAACCACGTATCCGGGATAGGCTGCCCGAATTGCTTCGACGCCTGCGCCCAGCCCGAAGGCTTTAAGCTCCCGGCCGTTGCGGAAAAGCTGCTTGTTGTCCCACCAATAGGTGCCGTCCGCCCACAGCTTGGAGTCGATCAGCGCAATTCTGTTTCCAGCGATCACGGCATGATCGAGGTCGGCGTGTTCGGAGCCGGGCCATCGGAGGCCGTTGATGAGCCGCGCGGACGGTATCGCAGGGAGTACCGAGCCAGTGATGAGTCTTGCGGTGCGACGTTCGCCTTCTGCGCCGATTTCTGCCCTCTCGCCGAACCGCCCCACGGATAAACCACGCCCCGGTACGCCATGGACGGTGCGGCTGACGATCTCCTCAGCTAAATAGGCAGTGGCAAGATCAGTGGGAGGTGCTGGGCGCTTCCTGGTTGTCCACCACTTTGGGAGCATGGCGACCACGAACCAGAATCCGACAGTCAGAACGGCGATCAGAAAACAGGTCAGCCCCATGATCAACCAGTTGGGGTTTGACTGTGTAGTGCTGAAGTACCAGATGGTACTGAACAAGGGCGGGACGGTACAGACGCTGCCAAGGACGAAGAAGACGGTACGCCAAGTGCGTGTCCAGGCAGGTGCGGGTCGTCGGACGGTCTGTGGTTCGCCGGACGGACGGACAAGTGGTGGTCGGTACTCCACGGGCGGTCCAGTCCACGGCGGCGGGGCGGGTGGCTGCTCCATATCAGCGAAGCCTGGTTTCGGCTTCTGCTGGGAGGAATCCGGTTGGGGCTCCGACCGTTCCTGTTGGGGCCGCTGGCCGGTGCTACCTGCGGTGTTCCCAGAATTCTTATTCTTTGGAGCGCGGTCGTAGGCGGCCCTGCGGTCCGGGTCCGAGAGGACCTCGTAGGCTTCCTGCACGAGGCGGAACAACCCGGTGCTTCCGCCCGTGTCCGGGTGTGATGTCCTGAGCCTGCGTTGGTAGGCCTTTTTGATTTCGGCTGTGTCTGCCGTCGTTGGTACTCCAAGCACCTCGTAATGAGTGACGGTTGCTTGTGTCATCCGAACTGTTCCTCTCGTTCCCCCTCAGGCAGCCTGCCCGCGGGACTCGCTTCCGTCCCTGAGCCTCGATGCCCGTATGTGGCGCGTACCCGGGGGCGGCTGGCTTGAGGCGGCAGAATTACTTTGTTACGTGAACGACCACTGCTTTGTCGACGGATTGTTCCGCTCCAGCATTGTCGATTCCAGTAACTGTCCAGTTGCTGAGCAAAAGCACCGTTTTGCCAGTGTTTGAGTTGTAAACGATCTTTTTGAAGCCCAAAGCCGATAGCTCGTCATCAAGTGCCTCCGCGTTCATTCCGGCTGCGTTGGCCGGGATTAAAGCAGCCACTGGAGCAACAGGAGCCGGTACTGGAGCCGCTGCAACGGCAGGAGCAACCGGTTCAGCTGTGACAGTGGCGGTTGCCGTCACGGTGACTGTTGCCGTGGCCGTCTCAGTCACTGTATGCGTGACCGTGGGTACGGCTTGCGGTGATCCCGCGCAGCTTGAAAGGGCTAAACAAAGAAGCGCGCTGCCCGCGAAAGTTTTGATGAGTTTCAAACTAATTCTCCTTGAAAATGTTCGACAATTATTTGCTTTGTTCGTGCCCTTTCCAGTTCAGGCACTTTTTGGAGCTTTCGTGCATCACCCTTAATGGATGAATTAGGTCCAGTTTTGATTGCCCACCTCTGCGGCCGGCATCGGTATGGTTGCCTTTAGCGCTCGATAGAACGAGCCGCTATAGACCTGTCGTGCTCGCTCCGTACTCGGCCTGCTCTGGGGTGAAGCCCTCGAAGAGCAACTGCTCGACCAGGCCGGAACGCGAGAAGGAAGTGAACTCAAGATAGCTCTTGGCTTTCTTGGCTGCCTGCTCATTCCAGTCGACTGTGACGCGGTCAGCAGCCCACGTCGCATCTCCGGTCGAAAACTTCTCGAATTCCAATTGATGAATCAGGCCGGTACGGGAGAAAGCAGTGAAATCGAGGTAACTCCCAGCCTTGCGCAATGCGTTCTGCTGGCTGACCGTACCCCGTTTGGCTGCGGCCTCAGCTTCTGCAGCTGCCTTAGCTGCTGCGGCATCAGCCTCAGCCTTGGCTTTGGAAGCGGCGTCAGCTTCGGCTTTTGCTTTGGCTGCCGCATCGGCCTCAGCCTTAGCAGCCGCGTCAGCTTCCGCCTTTGCCTTAGCTGCCGCATCTGCGTCAGCTTTGGCTTTGGCAGAGGCTTCAGCTTCCGCAGCTGCAACGGCAGGATCCTTTGTGGCCTTCGGGGCGGCCGAAGCGGTCTGAGCTGCAGTCGTGACCTTGTCGGTCGAAGCGGCGGGGGCAGCAGAAGGGGCTGAACCCGCGCGGGCCGAGTTGACGACAATGCTGAGGAGAATAACAACGCCTGTGACAATCAGGGCCACTTTTTTGTGCTTGTCGTAACCTTCCAGCGGAAGGCCCTGCTTGTCCCGCATCTTGTTTGTGAGAATCAGAATCAGGTCAATCAGTGCCCAGATACCGAAGCCGCCGAGCGTGACCAACTTCAGGATTCCAGTTCCCACCTTGCCAAGGTAGAAGCGGTCAACACCTAAAACGCCAAGCAGAAGTGAGAGCAGCCACGTGGCCAGGAACGACTTGTGGCTTACCGCCGGTTGACCATAGCCGTAGTTCGGGGGAAAGGGGGCAGTGTAGGGTTGCTGGCTCATGAGAGTCCTTCCATAGGACACCTGACCGACGTGCGATTACGAAGCGTGCGGGGTGGGTGCAGTGATGGACGCACATAGAGGAAATCCAGCGTGGAGCGCCGACCGCAGAACGGTACACCAATCCAGCCGACAGACATAGCATCTTCGCTTCCCCCAATAGCGTCAAAGTCATTTCATTACATCCGAGAAAACATCGGCATTTTGGTTACTGGGAGAAAACTGCGCGAATCCTGATTAGCAATCGCTAATCTTGATTCTTTGTTGATGTTTTCTGGGCTCACTCGAGCTTCTGCTGAAATTCGCGTTGCCTATTTTGCCGAAAGGTGATGGTAGTCAGAGTGCCGTCAGTCCGGCATGGCCGCTGAGGGTGCGTCCTGCGCCAGCCCCATGAACATCGTCCGGTGCAGGATGTCCACGTGCCTCCGGGCCACCTCGACGGCGTTCTGGACATCCCCTGCCCGCAGGGCTGCCACCAGGGCGATGTGGTCCTGGTTGGACTTGTGCAGCTTCTCGATTGGGTAGGGGATGAAGTAGTCGTAGAGCTCGGCGAGGGTCTCGTGGTAAACCTCGACGGCGGAGTCCAGGCATGACGCCGTGCCCACCAGTTGATGGAACTGCTCGTCCATCCGGTGGTAATAGGACCAGTCGTTCGACTCCGCCATTTCACGCGTCAGCCGCTCCAGCTCATCCAGCTGCTCAGGCGTGGCATTGACCGCCGCATAATGCGTAACGGCGCACTCGAACAGCAGCCGCCGGTCCACTAGCCGGTTCACGGCCTGGGACTCAGCAGGGGACGCGGAAAGCCCTGCCAAAACATCCGTAGGCGGTGAATCCGCCACAAACGTTCCGCCGGCCCGGCCGCGCCGGCGCACCACAACACCCTGCTCCGCCAAGCTCGCCAAAGCACGGCGGGCGGTGATGGGGCTAACCGAAAGTCCCAGCGCGACGTCCTCTTGGTCCGGCAGCCGCTCGCCCGGTTTCAGGAGGCCTAAAGAAATCGCCATCCCGATCCGCATCCGCACCGCGTCCATGGCGCTGCGGCGCTCCATGCCGGACATCCTGCCGGCACCAAGGCGCGCGGGCTCGGCGGTGTCCTCCAGCTGACGGCTCATATCCGCTACTTTACGGCCCACACCAGCCCCTTCCCTTTATTGGATCATTCTGATCTAATATAACCCGGATCACACCCCCACCGTGGAGAAAAACCATGCAACGCATCCTTCCCCTCATCGCCGCCCAAGCACGGCCGCGGCTCATCGGCGAACCAGTCTCGGCCTTCGCCGACGAGGTCAAAGAAGCCCTCGACGCCCAGCCGCACAGCAAGCTGGTGGTCTTCCCCGAGCTGCACCTCTTCGGCGACGAAAACCCGGACCTACAAAGAACCGAGATCCTGCAGGCAAGCGCCGAACCGCTGGACGGCCCACGGGTCAAAGAACTCAAACAGCTCGCCAAAGACCTGAACATCTGGCTGGTCCCCGGCAGCGTCTGCGAACGCGGACCGGAAGGTCAGCTGTTCAACACCCAGCTGGTCCTGTCCCCGGAAGGGGAGCTGGTCGGCTATTACCGGAAGATCTTCCCGTGGCGCCCGTTCGAGCCCTACGACCCCGGTGACCGGTTCACCACCGTGGACCTGCCAGCCATCGGCAGGGTGGGCCTGAACATCTGCTACGACGCCTGGTACCCCGAAGTCTCCCGCCAGCTCGCCTGGATGGGCGCCGAGGTGATCCTCAACGTCGTCAAAACCACCACCCCGGACCGCAAACAGGAACTGATCCTGGCCAAGGCCAACGCCATCGTGAACCAGGTCTTTATGGTCAGCGTCAACTGCGCCGGCCCCACCGGCCAGGGCAGGAGCATCATCGTGGACCCGGAGGGCAACACCCTCACAGAAGCAACGGACGACCAGCCGCAGCTGCTCACCGCGGAACTGGACCTGGCCGCCGTCGACCGCGTCCGCACACACGGCACGGAGAACCTCAACCGCCCCTGGTCGCAGTTCCGCGAGGGGGAGCCCGCCGTCGAACTTTCCGTCTACCAAGGCCGGATCAACCCGGCCACCTGGACACCGCCGTCCTACAAGCCCTAAGGAAACACCGTGACAACCACCCTCACCCGCACGCTGAAGCTGCCCTCGCTGGTCCTGTTCGGGCTGGCGTACCTGACCCCGATCATCGTCCTGGGGATCTTCGGCATCATCGCCGAAACCACCGGCGGCGCCGCGCCCGCCGCTTATCTCGTGGCGCTCGTGGCCATGCTGTTCACCGCGCACAGCTACGGCCGCATGGCCGTCGCCCACCCCGTGGCCGGCTCCGCCTACACCTACGTCCGCCGCTCCATCGACCCCCGCGTCGGGTTCCTGGTGGGCTGGGCCGTGCTGCTGGACTACCTCTTCCTGCCCATGGTCATCTGGCTCATCGGCGGCTCCTACTTGACCGCCCAGTTCCCTGGCCTCCCCATCGGCGTCTGGATCGTGGGCTTCATCGTGATCACCACGCTGCTGAACATCCTGGGTATCAAGGTGGCGGACAAGGCCAACTACGTGCTGATGGCGTTCCAGCTGCTGGTCCTCGTGTTCTTCGTGGCGCTGGCCATCGGCAACGTAGTGTCCGCCAACGGCGCCGGGGGACTGGCCAGCGGCCAGCCGTTCTTCAACGACACCGCCAGCTTCACCACCATCTCCGCGGGCGCGGCCATCGCCGCATACTCGTTCCTGGGGTTCGACGCCGTCACCACCCTCACCGAGGAAACCATCAACCCGCGCCGGACCGTGCCGCGCGCCATCATGCTGGTGGCCCTGATCGGCGGCGGCATCTTCGTGGCGGTGTCCTACGTGACCCAGCTGGTCCACCCCGGCGGTGTGTTCGAGGACTCGGCTTCCGCGGCCAGCTCGATCGCCCTGCAGATCGGCGGGCAGCTGTTCGGCGCTGTGTTCCTGGCCGGGCTGGTGGTGGCGCAGTTCGCCTCCGGCCTCGCCGCCCAGGCCAGCGCCTCCCGCCTGCTGTACGCGATGGGGCGCGACTCCGTCCTGCCCAAGGCCGTCTTCGGCAAGCTCAGCGAGAAGTTCCACACCCCCGTGGCGAACCTGGTGATCACGGGCATCGTGGGCCTGATCGCGATCTTCCTGGACGTGGCCACGTCGACGTCGTTCATCAACTTCGGTGCCTTCACCGCCTTCACGCTGGTGAACGCCTCGGTGGTGTTCCACTATGTGCGCCAGCGCCGTGCCGGGCAGCAGCTGAACCCGGTGTCCTACGTGGTGGTCCCGGTGATCGGCGCGATCATCTGCGCCTACCTGCTCTCCCGGCTGGACAGCAACGCCATTACGCTGGGGGTGTCCTGGCTGGTGCTGGGCGTGCTGGTCCTGGCCCTGATCACGCGCGGGTTCAAGGCCGCGCCGCCGGAGATGACGGCCACGGAGAAGGCGACGGTCGAGGCGGCTGCCTGAGCCTGTCAGTTTGTAGTGCGGCCGGTGGGCCGATGGAAGGAACTCTTGTGAGGATTGCGTTGGGGCAGCTGGAGTCGGGCGCCGACATACGTGCCAACCTCGCCGCGATGGACCGGTTCGCCGCCGAGGCAGCGCGCGACGGCGCCGCGCTGGCCGCCTTCCCGGAGTACGCCACCTACGAGAAAAAGAAGGTGGACGCGACCTTCCCTCGGGTGGCGCAGCCGCTGGACGGGCCCGTCTGCCAGGAGCTTGCCGGCATTGCTCGCCGCCACCGAATCGCGCTGGTGGCAGGGGTGGTGGAAACGTCGGAGGAGCCGGGCAGGGCGTACAACACGCTGGTGGCGTTCGGGCCCGACGGCGGCCGGCTGGCTTTCTACCGTAAGATCCACCTTTTCGACGCGCAGGGCTTCGGGGAATCAACGTTCATCAAGCCGGGCCCGTCCACTGCCCCGGTGGTGTTCGAACACGGGGGAGTGCGGTTCGGGCTGATGACCTGTTACGACCTGCGGTTCCCGGAGCTGGCCAGGTCGCTGGCCGACGCCGGCGCGCAGGTCCTGCTGGTCTGCTCGTCCTGGGTGCCGGGCGAGCATAAGACGGAGCAGTGGCTGGCGCTGAACGCGGCCCGGGCGATCGAGAACAGCGTGTATGTGGCGGGGGTGTGCCAGGCGCCGCCGGTGTCGGTGGGGCGGAGCGTGCTGGTGGATCCGATGGGCGTTGCGGAAGCCGACCTCGGCCTGGAGCCCGCGGTACGGGCGGTGGAAATTTCGCTGGAGACCGTGGACCGGGTTCGGGACTCGTTCCCGATGTTCCGGCAGCGGCGGTTGTAGGGTGGCGCTCTCGGCGGGATGGCTGCCGCCAATCCGGGTAGTGGGGTCTTCTCCGTCTACGCCGCCAAGGCTTACGGGCCGGTGGCCGGTGCCACGGTGGGCTGGCTCTGGTGGCTGCAGCTCGTGGTGGTCATTGCCGCGGAAGCGCTTGGGGCGGCTGGCCTGCTCACGACGATCTTCCCGGCGCTGCCGGTGTGACTGATGGCCTTTGTGTTCATCGTGGTGCTCACTGCCGTGAACCTCACGAGCGTGAAGAACTTCGGCGAGTTCGAGTTCTGGTTCGCCCTGCTCAAGGTGGCGGCGATCGTCGGGTTCCTCCTGGTAGGCGCTGCCCTGCTGTTTGGCTGGCTGCCGGGCGCGCAATCGCCGGGCCTGGCCAACTTCACGGGAGACGGCTTCGCGCCGAGCGGTTTTGCCGGGATTGCCACGGCACTCTTTGTGGTGGCGTTCGCGTTCGGCGGCACGGAAATCGTGTCCGTGGCCGCAGGTGAGACCGCGGAGCCGGCCCGCAGCGTGAAGAAGGCCGTCCGGACCGTGCTGTGGCGCATCCTGGTGTTCTACATCGGTGCCATCTTCGTGATCGCAGCCGTGGTTCCCGTCGGTTCGGCCGGGCTGAAGAGCCCGTTCGCTGCCGTGCTGGACGCCGCTGGCATGCCTGGCGCCGCCACCGCCATCACCCTGGTTGCCGTCGCAGCACTGCTCTCCGCCCTGAACGCCAACCTTTACGGGGCCTCGCGAATGGCTTTCTCTCTCGCGGAGCGCGGTGAAGCACCGCGGCTGCTTGCTGCGGTCTCCAAGGCGCGGGTTCCGGTGGTTGCAGTCCTGGCCAGCGTCGCGTTCGGCGTTGTTACGGTGGTGCTGGAGCTGGCTTTCCCTGAGATGGTCCTTCCCGTCCTGCTCAATCTCGTGGGCTCCACCTGCCTGCTGGTATGGACGTCAGCGCTCCTCGCTCAGCTCGCGCTGCGGCTGCGCTCCGACCGAGAGGAAACGGAACTGCCCCTGCGGATGCCCGGCTTCCCGTGGCTCACTTCCCTTGGTCTGGTCATCCTCGCAGCAATCTTCACGGTGGGCTTCATCGGCGAGGATTCCCGACCCCAACTCCTGAGCACATTCGCGCTCGTGGCGGTTCTGGCGGTGGGGTGCTGGATGAATCGCCGTAAACGGGACGCTCGGCCGCCTGCTGAATCTTCAAACGGTGACAAGCAGCCGGTGCTCATCGACTGAAGCACGCGCTTGTTGCAATTGCGGGAGGTTCCTGTCCGCGAAGCGCACGTCCGTTTGATCTGGGGCGTGCCTCGTATGGCCGGCCCGTCCCTTGTAACGCGTTGCCGGGGTCTCGCCGCTCCTCCTCGGCGTCTCGATTTCATAATGATGCGTCCCCGGCTATCTAAGATTGATGCCACTCCCTGTGGCTTCTGGTTGAATGACCGGCATGAGTTCAACTGCAGCACGTACCGCGAACGGGCGAGACGATTTTACGATGGCAACAAAACGAAAGCTCGCTTCAAGAGTCGGTTATGTATGTTCAGATCCTGATTGTGACACCCAGACTATCGGGCCTTCAGATGACGCCGTTTCTGGCATTGCCCATACTGGAGATGCCGCGCACATAACTGCGGCTTCTCCTTTGGGGCCCCGCTACGATTCACGGCTAACTCCAGCTGAGCGTAGGCACGCCGATAATGGCATCTGGCTCTGCAAAAAACACGCCTCTTTAGTTGACTCCGAGTACTCCCGGTACTCCGTCGAACTGCTCAAGAGTTGGAAGAGCCGAGCAGAAGAATTGACGCGGTTGCGGCAGGGGAGCGTTGGAGCCATGGATACCACATCGCTATTTTCTCATGAACGAGCGCTTCTTACCGACGAGGATGAGAAGACGGCCAGGGCACAGCTCTCTTCCTGGATCACTGACTTTTTTGGTGATGTAGGAATCAAACAGCTTCTCGGCGAGGCCGATAGATCTGTAGCTGAGAACGTTGTTTTCGAAGTTGCTTTGAACGCCCATAGGCATGAAGGCACTCGAGCATTCCGGATCTTTAGCCAGTCGAACAATATTGCTCTTCATTACGAGTCTAATACGTACTATGGGTTAGAAGAGCTCATGGCAGAAGCTCGAGGAAGAGGCGGGTTCGATTCACTCGAGATGCTCGAGACGGAGACGCAAGGGCGGGTCAACCTGAATTATCGGGCTTCCAGCGGTCACAGCCAGTGGATTTGCTCAGTTGCCAGGCTCGGTTACGCAGATGACCCATGTGCGATAAATCTGCACGACATGACGGACGTGGAGTTGGAGATATTCAAATCGGACTGTGTTGGCTGCACCCAAGTCCACGTTCATGGACATTTGCATGATCACAGCAGTGACAACTGGGTTACCGCACGGTACGTCAAGCAACTGGTGGATGAGGGATATCAGGTCGTAGTGCACAGTAAGCCGGGGCCAATGGCAAAGCACCTACGGAAGACGATTACAGACATGCTGGACGGACGGGAGAACTTCGAGTTATCTGTACATGCCTGAGGATCACCGAGACATTTCGCTTTATCTCGGAGGCAGGTGCGGCTGGCTGGATGGCGGCCGGCGCCTTCGCCTACTAGCTCTGTTTTCCAGCAAATAACAAATCAGAGGTGGATCTTGTTGACACCCGAAGTGTCATGACTGATCGGATGCCCTGGTTCGTTGGTTCTGGACCGGACAGAGGGGGAAGCATGCAATGCATAGCGCTACCGCCAGTCCTGCCGATAACCGGCGAACCTGTTCCTTGGAAGCTTCGATATGCCAGCCTTTTAGTGAGCCAGCCTACCTTTCTATTGGTTCGGCTCATCGGCCGTGCGGGCAAGCAACTCTGTACCCATCACCTACGATGCTGCAAGGAAGATTAAGGAGAAACATGCTGACAACGGCCGCCGTTCGGGGACTCGTCGGAGAATTTAACCACACGATAGCTCTAGAACCTGATTGGCAGTTCGCCATCGCTTACGGGTTGAACGGCGTGGGCAAGACAAAATTTCTGGAGTTGATCAATGCCTCTATAAACCTCGACTTAGGTGGCCTCGCACTCGCATGGTTTACACGACTTGATCTGCTGGCCGATAACGGAGACAGGCTAACGGTCAGCAAAGTTTCGATTGCGGCTGAAACCGACGATGAGCCAGTGGAGAGGGTGACATATCAGCTCATTGCGGAGGAACAGGAAGAGTTGGTCGAATGGATCGCTCCGCTCGAAGAGGACCTTTCGCTCCGGCGACGCATTCAAAGGAATACGCCTTATGTACCGGTGCCAGGCTCACCGACTCTTTGGCGTGATCCGCACGACGGTGAGATAATAGAGTATTCAGAGCTCCGCGAGCGGTATAGCCCTCATTTTCCTTCTTCTCGCAGATCCGTGCGAACAAGCCCCCCTGATGCGTTAAAAGCGTTTTTGGCTAGAAATAAGACTTACCTGATTGAGACTCAACGACTAGCAAGCGTTCCGCCACCAAATAACCGTTCCAGAGTTGATAGTCAGTCGTCGCCCAAGTGGAATGTGGAAGCCTACGCGGGAGATCTCCAGCAGCGGATCGAACGTTCACTGGCAGACAACTCTTTAGCCTCACAACGGCTAGATCGGTCTTTTCCTCGTCGTATTATTGACCAGCAAGTTGAGGATGCGATGACTGAAGAGGACATTCGTGAACAATATCAGCAGCAGGACTTGCATCGCCGTCGCTTGGTAGATATTGGGTTGACATCGGCAGAAATGGATGTCCCTCTACCCGCAAAAGAGCTCAAGGATTGGCAGCGCGCCGTTTTAACAACCTATCTGCAAGACAACGCCCAAAAGCTATCTACGTTTGATGACCTTTTGCTCCGAATCAGTCTGCTCGAGGAGCTTGTGAACGCTCGTTTTCTTCGCAAGGAAATTGTCATAGATGCACGTAATGGTCTGACGGTCCGATCTCTGACATCCGGACATCCGATTCCTGCCAGTGGCCTTTCTACCGGTGAGCAACATGAATTAGTTCTCATGTATAATCTTTTATTTCGAGTAGAGCCTGGTACCTTAGTTCTTATTGATGAGCCCGAAATCTCTCTACATGTGACTTGGCAGAAGAGTTTCCTTGCGGATGTAGCGCGCGTTGCAGACTTGCGAGGTTTTTCTTTCATAGTGGCCACCCATTCTCCACAGATTATAGGTAAATGGTGGTCAAGAACTGTAGAGCTAGGCCCGGGCGAAAATGCTTGAAGATCTTGATGGAAATGATCTCTTCAACAGCCTTATGTTGGAGCGCGGACAGCGGACCTCCCGAGTTGTAGTTGTCGAAGGCGAAAGCGATTACAACCTTTTGGCGGATTTTCTTCAAAATGAAGCGTTGGAAGTGATCGTGGGTTATGGGAAAACGAGTCTGCTAGAGGCAAGTCAGTTTTCCCTCGATCTCTTGCCTGACGTTGTTTTCTTGATTGACGCGGACTTCGATAGGCTTACTGGCGCTGCAAGTAGTTATCTCGATAATATTGTGGCTACGGACTTTTACGATCTTTATATGGACGCTTACTTTAGTGAGCCCGATGCTCTTGTGCGCGTTGCACGTCGCTTTCTCAAACGTTCCCATAAGGTCTCACCCGAAGAGGGTATCAATTCCGCCATCGTAGCGGCAGCTAGAGTCGGCCTCATTCGATACGTTTCAAGGTTGCACTCTTTCAATCTTTACCTGGAGAACTTTCCGATGCACTTAATAATGGGTGATGCATTGGGGCATGTTGACCTAGTTCGGGTTGTGCGGCTAGCTCTGAAGAGAACGAAGAGTACGAGCGGTGAAGAAACTGAAGTTTATGCGATTGCTGATGAATTGCAGCGCAGTGTGGAGAGCAATTATTTGGTGAACAGTCATGACCTGTTGGCAGCCTTCCATGCCGTCTGTTCGAAGTTTGGTGATGCAGCAGTCAGTCACAAAATGGACGGACTTTTTGAGTTGGCTGTTGATAGGGCTGTATTCAATGATATGCCCGTGATCCAGAGGATCCATCAGCGATTAGGTTAATAGATTGCCGTCGCAAGCACTTCCGGCGTGAGGCAAGCCCTTCTCCTCACCGACAAATGAAGCTGCATTATTTTCACGACCGATGGTGATTGAGGGCTCATTGCGCGGTATTTTACTGGTGAACTGTTATCAGTATCTCAAGGTGGCACATGACTGGAAAGTGTTGCGGGAGGGGGTGGTAGAGCGCCTTCAAGTGGGTCTCTACGAGCTCCTTGACACGGATTCCCTCAGCAATCTTCTGAGAGCTACAGATCTCCGTCCGGCTTTTACGCCGGCAGATGTGTTTGCGACAGCGGCGGCTGTTGTTGAGGTGTCTGGACTTTATGACTCGTAATCGTAAGGCCGGGAGATCGAGCCTCGCCACCGCTACAGGCTAAACCCCCGGAATCCCCGAGATTCCGAGGTTTTTGCGTTTAGACACAAAGGGCCTGTGGAGAGTAGTCCTCGTCTTCCCTGGAAAACTATCCATTTCTCCTGCTGGTGGCTACAAAATGGCTATAGTTTGACGGGCTGAGGCCGCCCGACGCGGCCTTGCGTCCCGGTGATTTGCCGTCATTCTCCGGCAGATGCCCTTAGGTGGCAGGGCAGCCCAGAAGTGCCGGTTATGGTTTACGCATGACGATTGGTTGGGGGACGCCTGTCGGTTGGACGGGCATGAGGGAAGAGATAGCCGCCATGTACGGCGGAACGCGCTATGCGGGCATGGAGACGCCGAGCTCGTCGCCGAATATTCTGCTTTTCACGGATCCCGAGGTGGGTCGTGAAAACGGATATGAGTTCGATGGGTGGTCTATCGACGGCGAGGTCTTCTCGTACACAGGAATGGGCCGGGTTGGGCCCCAGAAGATGCAGAAGGGCAATCTGCAGACCCGGGACCACAAGAAGCTCGGAAAGGCGCTCAGGCTCTTTGGAGTGGCTAATAAGCCATCCGGCAAGGGTGGGTTGCCTCGCGTGTATCTCGGAGAGTTTGCCATAGACGACAAGCAGCCCTACTCGGTAGAGGACGCCCCGGGAGTTGATGGCGTAATGCGCACTGTCTTCGTCTTCCACCTCCGGCCAGTGGGCGACGTGCTTAGGCGTGCTGAGGATGTCACCCACCAAAGTGTGGCTCCCACTGCTGCTGGTTCAGTGACTGAAGTGCCGATGGAAAAACACGAGGTTGACGCGTTCGAGCAGGCGGCCACGAAGGCTGGGATCGCTGAGAAGCGCGAGCTGGCGCTCGTGGCCTCTTTCCGCGCGGTACTTGAAGGACGGGGCAGCGTGGTGAACCGTCACAAGGTGTACCCCGTGGGAAGTAGCAAGCCCCTTTTCACGGATATTCACGACAAGACCAATGGAGTCCTGTACGAGGCGAAAGCTGACGCTACCCGACACAGTGTGCGGTTGGGGCTGGGCCAGCTCCTTGATTACCGGCGCTATGTCACGGGAAAGTCTTGCCGCTTGCTTCTACCTGCAAGACCGGACGCCGACCTATTGAAGCTATTGAGCGAGTACCAAATTGACACTGTTTGGCGAGAGGGGGACGGCGACTCGTATTCGATTTCAGCAGGGGGACTCGTACAGGCTTTTTGAGCCGCCCACCAGCCGTGCCTTCTGACACAGGCACGCTTGCTTCCAAGATAGTCGGTGGCAGCAGATAACCGCTATGACTAAGGCAGGGGCGCTCGATGCTGTGCTTCACGCCTTTTGACCACATGTTTGATTAGGATGCAGAAATGACCAGTGAGAGTGTTCCCGCTGAAGGAGTCGAGAACTTTCTCGACTTCAAGCTCTCCGGTGGCCGATTTGAAGTGGATGGATTTCCACTCGATGCGATGGGCGAGCTGGCAAATTATCAGCGACTCCTGTTTGAAGTTGCGAAAGACCTGTGGCGCAGTAAAAACCCAAACAAGAAAACGCTGCCACGCCATTTTGAGGATCAGTTGCGGCTCGGCTTGAAAGTCGTGCGAAACGGCAGTGCAGTGCCGGTAGCGGTTCGACCAAGGGAACTGGAACTGCAGGGGCAGCCCGACCTCCTTGCGGAAAGCAAGGAGTTCATCAACGCCGCGTTTGAGAAAATTGTGCAGGACTTTGAATTGCCTGCGGGTCTTTCGCCAGACACCATCAGCGCCTTCAAGGCCATCGCCCGCGATCTTGATTCGAAAGAGTCGTATCAGTTCAGGCAAGGCACTGAAGAGGCAGTGGTTTACAACACTCGCCTCAGGCGCCGCCTTCTCGGGCAGCTCGATGACGCCCCTCCCAAATCCAGTGGTGTCCTGGTTGGAAACATAAAGTCGCTCGATCCTTTTGATCAAACGTTCGTTCTTCGCACTGCTGCCGGGGGTGAGATCCCGGGCGAGTACTCCGATGTAGCAAGGTTCGAGGAGCTACACGAGGCGATGAATCTTCCAACAGATGCGGCATGGGTCCGGCTACGGTGTGAATTTTCGATAAAGCACGGAAAGAGGAAAGATCGCGTTGTACGAATCCACGATGTTGAGAACTTCGAGTCTTTTGACGTGCAGAAAGGCCCGCTGTCGGTCGAGTTGGCAGAACTGGCTTCACTGAACCCGGGTTGGCTCGACGGTGATGGGGAGATCATTGAGCTACCGTCAATAGAATTCGCTCGCGACCTGTTGGGGACGCTCCAGGAGGAACGACTGGCGCAGCCGGCTGTGTTTCCAACGGAGGCCGGCGGTGTTCAGTTGGAGTGGCTGTCGCAACAGCGGCATATAGCTATCACTGTGGAGCCTGATCTGACGATTGAAGCGTTTTTCCTGGATGCTTCGACGGATAGCCGAGAGCTGGCAAATCCTGTGGGAATCGCCGCAGTGAGAGACTTTGTAAGGAGGCATCTGAATGTCTAGCACCGTGGGCGGCCCGCTGCCCTTCGTTCCCCTCATCGACGGCGAGGTCGAAGTAGAGGACGGAGCTGAGTTGTATTTTCGACAGTGCAACCCAATGTTTTTTAGGGCCGGCCAGCCATCCGATCTAATGTTCAAACCATCTTCATCCGATGGGGAAAAGCTTTCTGGCTCTCGATCCCGCAGAGCTACGGCCAAAGCAGCTTATGAATTCCGTAACGGTCAAAAGAAGGGTTCCACTGCGGGAACGTGGTGCATCTCTGTGGACGAGGCAAGGAGTGTTGGAAGTCGTGTGGTAGATGACGCCGAATCTTCCGAGGCGCCCCCTGCCCCGATTCCTCCCGGGCACGTCTACCTGGACCTCCGGCCCTTTTCAGCCCTCGACAAGGAGGAACGCCGGGTACTTCGCTCGACGCTCCTGCTGGCTTCCCTCAAATGGGGGCGACAGTTCCCCCTGTAGGTGTCACGGGCGGCTGAGCGATGCCAGCGACGGTTAACGTTGTGAGTTGCTTTACTTTGACAGGTAACGATAGAGCGTGGCGACAGAGACTCCTACTGCGTCTGCGATCTCCTTAGGGACATGACACCAGCGGCATGGAGTTCCTTTGCTCTCGCCACCTTGGGGCTCAGCAACCGGGGCCGCCCACCTACACGGCCTCGGGCCCGTGCCGCTGCAAGACCAGTGTGAGTGCGTTCAAGAATCAAGTCCGTTCATACTCAGACGCGCCTCAAAGATGCCCAGCATGAGCTTTGCCTGTGCCTTGTTCCCGCCGGTGCTCAGCATGGGTTGTCCAGCATGGGTTGTCCAGCACCCGCACGCCCAGGCCCCGCTCAGCTAGTTCCTGGAACAGGTGCACCAGATTCCCCAGGGAGCGCCCTAAGCGGTCCAGCTTAGCTACTACCAGCGTGTCCCCTTCTCGCAGCGAGTCAAGGCACTTATCGAAGCCAGGGCGATTTGCCTTGGCCCGCTCACGCCGTGATCTCGGAACAGATGCCGGGAGTCATCCTTGACACCTGCCGCAAGCAGGGCGTCCCGCTGGACGTCTGTGTTCTGATCCGCCGTGCTGACTCCCCTGTAACCGACCAATGCCATGTGGACTCCAAATTCTCAGGTACTCAAGGATTTTTTGAGATTATGGGACGTCGATTATGCGACGAGTTATGAGAAAACAATCACCTTGTGATTCTGAGGGCCAACAGGTAACGGATGCCTGTTATTCTCATATTCAGCAAACGATCCTTTGCCGAGACGTCCCTGTAACTGCCCAGGGCATTGGCTGACCCGAGGAGGTGTGCCAGTCGGAATACAGTTTCGTGCTCCATTGGCTGTGGCGTAGTCATTGCCTGGTTGGAATGTGTAACGCAACGCGCGGGAGACTGTAACCGTGCAGGCGCGGCAGGAGGTCCACTAGATTCCCGGGCGCTGTTGTTAGCGGAGGAATCGGCTGATTTTCCCGAATCCCAAGAACCTGGAGAGGCTCTGTTCGCTACGGGGGACAGAGCCTCTCCGTTTTCATTATCAACAAAGGAAGAGGAAGAGATGAACACGCAGGAGAACGAAAACAAGCTGCAAGTCGGCGGCGTTTTCGAAATGGAATTCGTAGTTGCAGGTGCAGCACAACATTCCGAGTTCCTTGCCCTTCGGCAATGATTTCGCTACGCGTTGAGTCGCTGCGAGCGTCGCACTTCATACCTGCCAACGTCAGGCAGGTAGTCGTTTTGCGCAAATCTGACCATGCGTGCCCATTCTGGGTCCGTTAGATCAACGCCCCAGTCGTCACTCCGCTCCGCGCCTAGTGGAGCCGCCCATTCGCTTATAGGGTCCAGGATGCGGAGCACGTGACGGCGGGCAACGCAGTCGTGTTCCAGTTTTACGTGCCCCGCCGGATCACCGGAGAGGTATCTGAAACCCGAAGCGATGTCGTCCGTAACTTGGCGACTGGATTCGACGAACCTGCCAGGAAGCAGCCGGCCATCGACGGTGTAACCCAGAAGGTGCCGACGGCCCCCAACGGTCACCTGACCGACCACCAGTCGTGCATCTCCGTTGGGTGGGCGTGAGTTCAGCCACGCGAACGACTCTTCCAGATCCTCAGGCTCATCGGGATGGAGACGCCCCGGCATGGACGGCTGAGTTTTGAGAGGGAACCCCGTCCACTCCCCACGCTGGTCACGATGAACGATCTGGGGCGCAAGCGTTGCGAATGCGCGCAGCACCGAAAGCATCGTGCCAGTGACCTCCTGCCCCCGGAGCCGTGCCTCAAACGCCGGCCGTAGCGACTGAGTGCGCGGACGCAGGGAATCATGCGCTGCTGGGGGCACTTCGTCCCAGGCCACATAGATTCGGAGGCCATGGAGTCCTCCAACCAGAGCGCCGGAGTCCTCCGAAGGGCGGACGACATGGAGCACGTGTTGGCTGACGTTTCGCACATACTTGATGGCGTTTATGAGCTCTCCAATGGCTGTCCCATAGAGCGCCGATTGGTACGCCTCTTTTTCAGTGATGCTGCCGCCCAGGCGCTCATTCAAGGTTTGAGCTGCGGAGAGGAATGTTCGGACCTCGGTGCCCAGTGACTCCACATCCGCCGACGTTGCGGTTTTCGCGTAGAACGCCGATGCGGCCACCTGGATGTCACCCATCAGCGCGGTGAGGACGGTTACCTCATCAGATGTGAGATTAATCGAGTTCATCCTCAAAATGTTAGACGCGGTCCGCTGTGGGTGACGCAATGGTGTCGGCGGCAGAATCTGGTCGATGGAAGATCCGCCGCACCACACGTTGACTTCGCCGCCCTGGCCTGCGAGGGCATCGATGTCTGCCAGCTGCTTCGCTTCCACTTTTTCAACGGAAGTGAGACACCCGTTGGAGTGGGCGAAGCGCTAAGCCTTATTAGCTGGCGCCGCTATGTCGGAAAGAGGAGACCTCCAAGCCTCCAGGACGGCAGTATGATCGATGCCTGTGTACGACGAAGCTTCCTCGCTGTTTGAAATAGACGGGCCTGTCCCGTCGCCCAACGTCCTTGCTCCGCTTCCGATCAAACCCGAGCAAATACAAACGATTCGTGATGCCTTTGAAGAGGCTGGGATGGTCAGTCAGGACGAACGCAAGGCTTTGATCGAATCAGTCCTCGTCCGTGAGGTCGCAAGCCTTCGCGAGCTAAAGGCCGTCGAAGCACAGCGGATTCTTCAGCGCATCGAGGGCTTGCATAGTCGCAAGCCAGTAAGCACGGGATCGGCATGGGATAACCGCGAAGAAGATACCTGGATCGACAAGCTCTAGCGTCGGGCCACCGCTCTAGCGTCGGGCCACCGCTCTAGCGTCGGGCCACCGCTCTAGCGTGGAACACCTGTCCGTGCCGCGTAAAAGTGTGCTGCGCCTATTCGCGTCTCACATGGTCTTGAATTGATAGACCAAATAATTCCGGCAGAATAGATGACCTACCCCCGCCATTGCGGGATGAACTGGAATCTTGTAAGGGAGAACGTGACTGAGGACGAGGCAAGGGAGTACGCGGGCGGCTTCCACTTAGCAGTTCAGCCGCTATCGCTTTCCGAATTGGAGAGCTATCTGGCCAGGGCAGCTGATCTCCTGCGGGGCAGCATCGACCAAGCTGACTTCAAGGCCTACATCTTCCCGTTGATGTTCTTCAAGCGCATCAGTGACGTCTATATGGAAGAGTTTGCCCAGGCGTTGGAGGACTCCGGCGGCGACCATGAGTACGCGCTGTTCGCGGAAAACCATCGGTTTTCAATCCCCGGAGGTCATCTTTGGGGCGACATCCGCAACCGGACTGAGAACATTGGCACCGCCTTGCAGACGGCGTTCCGTGAGATCGAGAAGGCGAACCCTGAGACTCTGTACGGGATCTTCGGTAATGCAAGCTGGACGAACAGGGATAAGCTGCCTGACCGCAAGCTCGCGGACCTCGTTGAACATTTCTCAACGAAGACGCTTTCCAACGCGGCGGTTGCCCCAGATGTCTTCGGTAACGCGTACGAGTACCTGATAAAGCGCTTCGCCGACCAGTCGAACAAGAAGGCCGGCGAGTACTACACTCCCCGCTCGGTTGTCCGCCTGCTCATCAACATCCTTAACCCGGTAGACCAAGAGAGTGTCTATGACCCGGCTTGTGGAACTGGCGGAATGCTGATCGAGGTCATCGAGCACGTGAAGGCCGCAGGAGGTAGCCCCAAATCTCTGTGGGGCAAACTCTATGGTCAGGAGAAGGTCCTCGCTACATCAGGGATCGCCCGAATGAACCTGCTGCTTCATGGCGTCGAGGACTTTAAAATCGTTCGTGAGGACACGCTCCGCGAACCCGCCTTCTATAGCGGCAACCACCTCGCTCAGTTCGACTGCGTCGTGGCCAATCCGCCGTTCTCACTCAAGAACTGGGGCGAGAGTGAGTGGGTATCCGATAAATGGGGGCGGAATAACCTTGGGGGCGTTCCGCCGAAGGGATACGCCGACTGGGCCTGGGTCCAGCACATGCTCACGTCCGCACGCACCCAGAACGGGCGGGTTGCCGTGGTCCTGCCCCAGGGTGCTCTCTTCCGGCAGGGCGCCGAAGCCAGAATTCGGACACATATTCTCAAAGCTGATCTCGTCGAATCGGTAATCGGGCTCGCCCCAAACCTGTTCTACGGTACGGGACTCGCCGCCTGCGTTCTCATTCTCCGGCACGAGAAGCGGCCCGAGAAGAAGGGCAAAGTGCTCTTCATCAACGGCAACAAGCTCTTCAAGCGCGGACGCAATCAGAACACTCTCGAAACCGAGCACGCAGAACGGTTGCTCGACGCATACGAGCTGTACCAGGACCAGGACGGACTCAGTCGTGTTGTGAACCTCGCGGAGATTGCTGGTCACGGCTACAGCCTCAACATCCCGCTCTACGTCGCACCTGAGGACGAAGGGGAGGAACTGACGCTGGCCGATGCGCTGGCGAATCTCGAAGCCGCCCATACTAAGACAGCCGAGACCCGCAGAGCACTCGAAGCCGAACTCGCGAAGTGGGGCGTCGGACAGGAGATTTTGGCGTGACTACCCGTATCACACAGCGTGAACTAGAGAACTACCTGTGGGGTGCTGCCGTCGTGCTGCGTGGCCTCATCGACGCCGGCGACTACAAGCAGTACATCTTCCCGCTTGTATTTCTGAAACGTATCTCTGACGTGTACGACGAAGAACATCTAGCGGCGATGGCGATTTACGACGATCCCGAACTCGCCGACCTGCCGGAGAACCACCGCTTCGCCGTCCCGACAGGTTGCCACTGGGACGATATCCGCGGCGTTACCGAGAACATCGGCGCGACGATCTTGAATGCGATGCGGGCGATCGAGTCTGCCAACCCTGACACTCTGACCGGTGTGTTCGGCGATGGAGACTGGGGCAACAAAAACCTCCTACCGGACTCAACGCTGTCTGACCTCATCGAGCACTTCTCAACAGAGACCCTCTCCATTGCAAACCTGCCCGAGGACGAACTCGGCAATGGCTACGAGTACCTGATTAAGAAGTTCGCCGATGATTCTGGTCATACTGCCCAAGAGTTCTATACAAACCGCACCCTGGTTCATTTGATGACACTCATGCTGGATCCCGAGCCTGGAGAGTCGGTTTACGACCCCACCTGCGGCACCGGGGGAATGCTGATCTCCGCCGTCGCTGACTTGAGGCACCGGAGCAAGGAATGGCGCAACCTCCGGCTCTACGGTCAGGAGCTTAATTACGGGACCTCCGCGATCGCGCGAATGAACTTATTCCTTCATGGCATCTCTGACGGGCACATCGCACACGGCGACACCCTCGCGCGGCCAGCCTTCCATGATGCCCAAGGCCGCCTCCAGACGTTTGACGTCGTGCTCGCAAACCCGCCGTACTCGATCAAGACGTGGAACCGCGACGCCTTCGCGAAAGACCGCTACAACCGAAATACGTGGGGCGTGCCACCCCAGGGGCGAGCGGATTATGCTTTCTTTCAGCACATAGCCACGAGTCTCGACCCGAGGACAGGCCGCGCTGCAATCCTTTTCCCGCATGGCGTCCTCTTTCGCCGCGAAGAAGCCGCCCTCCGCGAAGCGCTGGTGAAGTCCGATCTCATTGAATGCGTTCTCGGTCTGGGGGCTGGTCTTTTCTACAACAGCCCGATGGAGGCGGTCGTCATAATTCTGCGCACGACTAAGCCGGAGGAGCGCAAAGGCAAAGTCCTCTTCATCAACGCCGTCAACGAAGTTGCCCGTGAACAGGCGCAGTCTTTCCTCCGTGACACACACCAAGCAAAGATCCTGAACACGTACGGCGAGTTCAATGACATCGACCAGTTCGCAGCGGTTGCCACGATCGACCAAATTGCGGACAAGAACTTCAGTCTCGCCATCCCGCTCTATGTTCAGGGGGCAGGGTCAGCAACCGACGGTGGGCATTTGGCTGTTCTAGAAGCAGCCACTGAATGGCGCGCTGCTGCGACGGCCTCGGATTCCGCCGTCAGCCATGTCGTTAGGTTTCTGCTCGAGGAGGTTTCATCATGAGCCTCAGCCTCGACAAATCCACATGGAAGCGGGTTAGCTTCGGCGACGTCATTGATAGCGTTACTGAACGCGTTAATGACCCATCTGAGGCCGGAGTCGATCGCTACGTTGGCCTCGAACACTTGGATCCCGGCGTAATGACGGTCCAACGCTGGGATACTCCTGACAAAGTGGCAGCGCAGAAACTGCGCTTTAAACCGAAAGATGTCATCTTTGGCCGACGACGCGCGTACCAGAAGAAGGTGGGCCTGGCCGAATTCGAAGGCATCTGCTCAGCACACGCGCTAGTACTGAGAGCCCGGCCAGAGTACATTCGCCCAGATTTCTTGCCAGTCTTCCTGTCAAGCGATTACTTCCTTGAACGTGCTATCGCTATCTCCGTGGGTTCGCTTTCGCCCACAATCAACTGGCGGGACCTGAAGATCCAGGAGTTTGAACTCCCACCCCTTGACGAGCAGCAACGTATCGCTGATCTTCTCTGGGCTCTGGAGCGCCACCGGGCGTCAGTGACCGACCAGGCGACCGTACTGAGTCAAGTGCGAGATCGATGGATCGAGGCTGGACTTCCCCGCGAAGTCAGTCAGACTTCTCTGGGTGCGGTCTCCTCGGTCGTGTCAGGTGTGACCTTGGGGCCGGCTCGCCGGACGATACGCCACACGGCTCCCTATCTTCGCGTGGCAAACGTACAGCGAGGATCGTTGGACCTAGACGAAATTAAGGAAGTTGGAGCAACAGCCGCCGAAATAGAGACGAAGGGGCTGCAGCGCGGCGATGTGCTCGTGGTGGAGGGGCACGCATCGGTTTATGAAATCGGACGAGCTGCCATCTGGGATAAGGATGAGTCACCGCTATTCCAAAATCATTTGTTCCGGGTTCGTGCTGCTGCCGGTTTCCGCCCTGCTTTCTTATTGGAGTGGATCAACAGCGAGCGTGGTCGGGCCTACATCCGGACAGTGGCCAAGAGCACTAGCGGGTTGAATACCATCAACAGCACGGTGCTGAAGGCCATGCCCGTCCCAGAAGTAGAACTAGAACAGCAGGACCGTCTCCTCAACATGCTCATGCAACTCGACGCGTGTCGTTCTGCGGTCGAGGATGAGGCGGTAATGATTGCCTATCTACGTTCTTCTCTTCTCGCGGATATTTTTGGGGGCAGCTGATGGTTCAGTTCAATGAAGCCAACTCCGTGCGCGACTTCGTGCGCGATCTGGTGAAAGCGCCCGACGTGCCATTTGTGCCAGGTACCAATCTCCCGCGTCGCACGGACGAGGTGATGCTGGAGGGCGTGCTCAAGGGGGCACTGATGGACTTGAATCCCGAGATCGCCGCTAACCCGGCAAAAGCAGATGAGGTTATCTACAACCTCCGAGCTATCCTGCTGTCTGCTCGCACGAGCCCACATCCAGTGGTGGCGAACGAGGAATTTATGGCATGGCTGACGGGGCAAAAGTCGATGCCGTTCGGTCCGAATGGTGAGCACACCACTGTCCGGCTTATCGACTTTGATCGCCTGGACGATGATGCAGCTAATCGCTGGACCATCTCGACCGAGGTTACATTCAAGCAAGGTCGCCTGGAGAAACGTCTCGACCTGGTGCTGTGGTGTAACGGCTTACCGCTTGTAATCGGGGAAGCCAAGACACCGATTCGGCCGGCGTATACGTGGATTGACGCTGCCGCGCAGATCCACGACGACTACGAGCAGAGCGTACCGCAGTTCTTCGTGCCGAATGTGTTCTCGTTCGCCACCGAGGGCAAGGACTTCCGCTATGGCACGGTTGGGATGCCCATTGAGCTGTGGGGTCCGTGGCGTGAAGAGAGCACTGACGAAGATACGCCGGCCAAGATTGGGCTCGCGGCTCTGAAGGAGGCGGTAGAGGGTGTCCTGACCCCTTGCGCGGTGCTGGACTTCCTACGGTTCTTCACCCTTTATGCGACGGACAATAAACACCGGAAAATCAAGATCATCGCGCGGTTCCAACAATTCCAGGCAACCAACCTGGTTGTAGAGCGGGTGCTGCTCGGCAAGATCAAGCAGGGCCTTATCTGGCACTTCCAGGGCTCGGGAAAGTCACTGCTCATGGTATTCACTGCACTCAAGCTCAGAGCCATGGCGGAGCTGACCAACCCGACGATCTTGGTCGTCGTCGACCGCATTGACCTGGACACGCAGATCACCGGCACATTCAATGCCTCTGATGTCCCCGGCCTGGTGTCGACGGACTCAAGAGAACAGTTGCAGACGCTCCTTAGCCAAGGTGCTCGGAAGATCATCATTACGACGATCCACAAGTTTGGTGAGGCCCCCGGCATTCTGGATCCGCGCGGCAATATCATTGCGATGGTCGACGAAGCCCACCGCTCTCAAGAGGGCGACTACGGCCAGAAGATGCGCCAGGCGTTGCCCAACGCGTTCTTGTTCGGTCTCACCGGCACCCCGATCAACAGGCGTGACCGCAACACGTTCATGTGGTTCGGGTCCCCGCAGGATGACGGTGGGTACTTGTCCCGCTACTCATTCAAAGACTCGATCCGTGACGGGGCAACGCTACCGTTGCACTTTGAGCCGCGCCTTTCGGAAATTCATGTGGACCAGGAGGCAATCGACGCCGCATTCGAAGAACTCGCTGACGACCGCCACCTGTCCGATAGCGACAAGATCACCCTGTCGAAGAAGGCCGCTTCGATCGAGGTTCTGATCAAATCGCCTTCAAGGGTAGCGAAGATTGCCGCCGACATCGCTAGCCACTTTCAGCAAAAGGTCCAGCCCGAAGGCTTCAAGGCGCAGGTCGTCGCCTACGACAAGGCATCGTGTGTCGCATACAAAAGCGAACTCGACAAGCACCTAGGCCCAGAGACATCAACGGTCGTCATGTCAAAGACGCGAGGCGATGCATCTGATTGGGCGAAATGGACGCCCGGTGCAGAGGAGCTGGAGCAGGTCCTCGCGAGGTTCAATGACCCTGCGGACCCGCTCAAGATCATCATCGTCACGGCAAAGCTCCTCACCGGGTTCGATGCACCGATTCTATACTGCCAGTATCTCGATAAGCCCCTAAAGGAGCACACCCTCCTGCAAGCGATCACCCGCACCAACCGGGTGTACCCACCCAACAAGACTCACGGGCTGATCGTGGACTACCTCGGCATCTTTGACGACGTAGCCAAGTCGCTGGCCTTCGACGAGAAGTCCGTGCGGCAGGTCATCTCAAACATCGAGGACCTCAAGAAGCAGTTGTCTCCGATGATAAATGCGGCCCTGTCTTTCTTCCCTGGGGTCGACCGGACGGTGGGCGGGTATGAGGGCTTGGTTCAAGCGCAATCCGCGATTGCCGATGATGCTACTAAGGATGCCTTCGGCTTGGGATACAGCGTCGTCTCCCAGCTGTGGGAGGCGCTCAGTCCCGATCCGATGCTCGCGTCTTACCGTGACGACTACCGCTGGCTAACTGACGTCTATGAGTCGGTGCGTCCGTCCGATATCACGGGACGTCTGGTTTGGCACGCACTCGGTGCCAAGACGGTCGATCTGATCAACCAGCACATCCGGGTCGAGCTCCCGCAGGGTAATGAAAGCATTGTGCTTGATGCCCAAACTGTCGAGGACTTGATGCTCGGTAAGCGTGAGGACATCTCCCCGGAAGAGATTGAGACTCAAATTACCGCTCGCATCGCCCGTCACCTGAACAACCCAGTCTTTATCGCGCTCGGCCAGCGTCTCAATGCTCTACGAGCGAAGTACGCGGACATCCAGCAGTCGAGTCTCGAGTTCCTTCGGGAGTTGCTGGAGCTCGCCCGTGACACAGTAGCGGCCGAGAAAGCCGTCAACGAGGTTCCCCGCGAGGAACAAGGCAAGGCAGCACTCACTGAGCTGTTCGAAGCGGTCAAGACCGATGAAACGCCGATTATCGTCGAAAACATTGTTAGCCGCATCGATGAAGTCGTCCGAGCCGTTCGCTTTGTGGGCTGGCAGTCAACCATCCGTGGGGATCAAGAGGTACGCCAGGCACTCCGCAAGACTCTTTACATACAGTTCAAGATCCGAGACAACGACGTCTTCGAAACGGCGCTGGGCTATATCAGGGAGTATTACTAGCGCTCTCATCCCTCGTACAGATCGCTAACCCGTGCGAAACTGTTCCGGCAGCGAGACGTCTTCAGACGATAGCTAGGCGGCCCTAAGTATCAGTAAGGGGTGCCGCAAGGATCTTCCTGGCCATGCCGTGTCGGAGGATACCTCCACAACCATAGGTTCCTCTAGCGGTGAAAGGCACAGCCCTGGACAGGTTTAACCGGGACAAAGAACCCGTGGCCCTGAGGTAACGAACGACGCCAGCTGTTCCCGGACAAGGGCCGGCAGTTGTGCTCTTGAAGCCACTAAGCGCGGCTGCAGGGCGTCAAAATTCAGCCTCTCAGTGGCCCTAATTACGGCTTCCCCTTCCAAACAGGCGGCCGCGCATATCTTGCCGTTCACCGGGGGGGCTGGTGCGGTTTGTTCGAACACCGGCAACCAAACCCGCGTAGGATAGGCCGGTGACTGCTGAACCAGACCAGCCCCGTTTCCTGACTATGGCGCAAGTCGCAGATGAGTTGAACGTGAAGCAAAATCTTGTTCAGGGCCTCATCAAGACAGGGGAGTTGCGGGCTTTTCAGGTCGGTGGCAGGGGCCTTTGGCGCATCGGCCGCCAGGACGTCGAGGACTACATTGAGCAGGCGTACCGGCGCACCGCCGAGCGGATTGCTGTTGGTGAGCTCGAAGATGGCACGGAGATCGGCGACCAGGAATAGCCAATCGGGCATATTGCGACGCCGAACGTTCAGGATCGCGCGCTGGGTTCGCCTAGAGCGGGGCTTGAGACGGTGAAGAAATCTGCTCGATGCTCACTGATCTCCCGTTACTGGTGATTGCTGATTTTTTGCTCGACCGTGCCCGCCCCTGTGCGGTCGGCCCTGCCGCCAGCCCGGGATGACTGTGTTGAGTTCCGCTTCTTTAGCTGCCGCTAGTTTCCCGGCGCGGTAGTCGATGCGCTGGGTGTGCAGCCAGATCCCCAGAACGCGTTCTTCGCTGTCCTCGGTCTTGTTGTGTCGTGGCCAGTCGTTGCCGGCGGCCAGGTAGCAGGCCACTTCGTTTAGGCGCCGCTTCCAGCGGGCTGCGTCCGCGCCGCGTTTGCCAGGGTAGTCCCGCCAGCCAGGGATGTCGTCCAAGGCCTCGCTATAGGCGGGGGAGAGGGTATCGGCGGCTGCCTGTTCGCGGCGACGTGTCAGCCACCCCGCCAGCGCTGACTCGCGAGCGGATCGGCCGTGGACCGGAAGGCGGCCTTCCACTTCATAGAACGCCAGGAGGTCTTCGACGTTCCGCTGGCCGGCCTCGGTGGTTCTGGGATCGAATGCCGGAAGGGCTGCTTTATGGGTGTCCCGCAGGCTCGGATCCTGCTTGGCAGCGATCGCGATGTGGTATCTGACCGTCGTCTCGGCAGCGCCGGCGAGCGCCGCGATCTTCGGGGTCGGGATACCTTTGCGGTACATCAGCACCCACTCGACAGCCGGGGCAGGTCGCCGCCTGGCTGGGGTCATTGACTGTTCTGCTTCGTCACCTTGGGCCGTGCAGCCCGCGTCAGCTCCGCAATGCGCGGCCGCAGGAAGATGATGGCCAGGACTACGGCGTACACTGCTAGGAAGGCTACAGCGATCATGAAGACCGCGTATAGGACGCCAATGATGCCGAAGGCTGGACTCAAACTAATTACTACCCCCCCAATCGTTCTTGCCCCTAGGCTACGCGAGGAGCGCCCACCACGTTGATCCCGTCAGCTTGCGCCGCCTTCACGCCCCGCTCAGTGGATATTCGCTGGTCTCACGGCAAAGGGTGGAAGCTAGATGATGAGGACACGTTGTACTTGAAAAGCCGCGATCTGGACATCCTTGGATTCTTATCCTTATTGGGGGTATGTGGATGGTTGGTCAGGCACATCCTGCGATCAGCGTTCATATCCATCTCTTAGATGCAGGGTGGATGGGGCTATAGCCACCTCTTAGACAACCATGCCTACGACGGAGGTGGCCTCACAATTATTGGCTTAGAAAAACCGCCAGATGGCTACGGCCAGTTTCGCTGCCAGATGGATGGAACGCCAACTCAAACGCCCCGTGGAGCGGCTCGACCGGCTGCAAGGGGAAGGTCAAGGAGTCAACGTGGCGCCTGGCGAATACCGGGAAAACGGTCGCCCGAAGTGGCAGGTTGTTACACCTTTCTTCCAGACCACCCACCGCGTGCTCAGGGTTCGGTAGGAAACTGGCCGTTCGGCAAATCATTACGGCAAGACTGCACATGAATACGCCTACAGGTAATCCGCAGGGATTCAATACCGGCCAGTCATCACCATTTACTGCCATGCCCTCAACCTAGATCAGCAACCCGATGCCCTGATGGCAGAGGTGGACGCACTGGCGGCATGCATTGCTGAACCCATTCCGGTCGGAGGGGGACAGCGAAGTTGAACAGGCCGAACGCGCCCGGTTAGGTACTAACGGATGACACCTCAGCTGCCGTGTCGGCAGGCTTAGCCTCCACCAGTTTGAGTGTGAACGCCCACAGCAGCACGTCCTCGCCCGGCAAGTGCCAGTCCCGGTCGGCGCCCGGCGGAAGCCCAGCGACCGGTACAGGGCGTGGGCGCGTTCCATGAACGTTGCGCTGGTGATGCTGATCGCGTCGATACCGGGCAGTTGCCGCGCGTGCTCCACGATCTCGCGCACCACGGCCCGGGTCACGCCGCCGCCTTGGCAAGCGGGGTCTTGGGCATCGCGGACAATCATGCACTTGGTGGTGAAGATGGCGCTGTCCCGGAACGTCCTGTAAGCCGCAACCGGCTGCTCGCCCGGGAGCATCAGCTCCATCGCGTCACCCGGAAGGACATTCTTCGACGAACATCCACGTGGTTACTGCTGCTGCCTCCATAAGAGCCCCCTTTTCTTGGCTTCACGAACCCGCCCAGTCTCCTAAACTCCGAGTCATCGGCGTTCAGGCGCGCTGAGGCGTGGTGTCAGGACTGGGACTGCTGCATCACCGAGACGTGCCCCGCGCGGGCCGCACGCTCACCCACAGAACGCAGAGGAAGCGCGGAACATCGAATACCGGGGATCAGCATGTCCCACCAGCTGTCCCAGCGCGTTCACACCCTGCGCATCTGCAGCCCCCATGTCCGTGGACAGCCACCGCACAAGCAGCCCGGCATCACCACTGGACCGCACAGCCGAACCAACCGCCAGGTCCAGCTGGTCCCGCAGCAGCTGCACCGCCAGGACGCCGGACCGGCTGAGCAGCGGAGCGGTGTAAGCGTCCAGCGCTTCCACTACCAGCCCCTCGCGCAGCAGCCGCAGCACCCGGCCCGAGTCCGAGCACCCGGCCAGCCCGGCAGCCAGCCGGTACGGATTCGACTCCACGGCGTCGCCCAGCACCGACCGCACCCGGAACATCTCTGTCCGTATGGCCTGCGATGTGCCGGCATCCCCGTGCAGCTCATACGCCAGTTCCTCGGCGCTCCACCCCTGCGACCGCGAGTCCAGCAGCGCCAGGATCTCCGCCCGCCGCAGCGTCAGCGGCACCCGGCTTCCGTCAGCAAACTCCGCGGCGGGCCTGTCCCCGAGCAGCTCCAGCGACGAGACCCCAACAGCAGGCCGCCGGACATCCTGCCGCGACGCACGCGCGGAAGACGAAGCACCCAAGGAGGCGCCGCCGTCGGACGTTCCCAAAAGTGACTCCGCCACCCATACCGCGCACCGCACCATCCGGAGCGTATCCGCGCTGATGGTGTCCAGCGGCCCGGAAACATCGAGCACACCAAGCAACGCGCCTGTCAAAGGGTCCATGATGGGCGCCGCGGTGCAGGCCCAGTCGTGGTGGGTGCGGACGAGGTGCTCGGCGGAGAACAGCTGCACGGGCACGCCGGTGACAAGCGCCTCGCTGATGGCGTTGGTGCCGATCCCCGCCTCGGACCAGTCCGCACCTTCCGAGAACTCCAGCCGGTCCGCCCGCCGCAGCGCCTCCCGGCTGCCCACCCGCCACAGAATCTCGCCGCCGGCATTGGTGAGCACCAGAAGGTGCCGGCCGGAACTGGAATCGTCGGCCAGCAGGTCCTGCAGGGCCGGCATCACCCGCTGCAGCCGGTGCTCCCGCCGCAGCTGCAGCACCTCGGACGGATCGTGAAGGTGCCGCGGGCTGTGCTGGTCCGGGCTGATGCCCAACGCCATGGACCGGCGCCACGACTCGGCCAGGGGTGTGGGGATCTCCGGGCGAGTGACACCGGAGATGACCAGCTCGTGGGCGCGGCGCAGGGCACGCGCGTACTTCGCCGGGTCCGAAAACCTCAGGCCGTAGTCCACCGTCTCCTCCTCACCCCCGGCGCCCTTGCCGGCAGTGCCCATGTAACGCACTTGTTACCCCCGCCGCGTTCCAATAGTGATGCAGCTCACGACCGCCCCAGCATACCGCAGGGACCCCGGCGGGACGGAGCCGCCCGGACCACCTGAGGGACCGACACAAAGGAGTGGAGATGACCGAAACACCCACCGCCGCCGCGCAGGACTGGCTTGCCAGCCTGGACCAAGCGCTGCAGCGGCGCGACATGGACGCCGCGCTGGACCTCTTCGAGGACGAAAGCTACTGGCGCGACTTCGTGGCGTTCACCTGGAACCTGAAAACCCTCGAAGGCAAGGCGGACATCCGCCGCATGCTCGAGGCCAGGCTGGACCACGTGCAGCCTGCCAACTGGGCGCTCGCCGAGGATGCCACCGGCAGCGCCAGCCCGGACGGAACCGTGGAAGCCTGGATCACGTTTGAGACCGGCGCCGCCCGCGGGTACGGCCACCTCCGGCTGCGGAACGGCAAATGCTGGACGCTGCTCACCACCATGCAGGAGCTGAAGGGCTTCGAAGAGAAGAAAGGTCCGCGCCGCGAGCAGGGCGTGGCGCACGAGATCATCCGCGGCCGCCGCTCGTGGAAGGAACTCAAGGAGGAACAGGAAGCGCAGCTCGGCTACGAGGAGCAGCCCTACTGCGTGATCATCGGCGGCGGGCAGGGCGGCATCGGCCTCGCAGCCCGGCTGCGGCGGCTGGGCGTGCCCACAATCGTGATCGAGAAGAACCAGAACCCGGGCGACTCCTGGCGGAACCGCTACAAGTCCCTGCACCTGCACGACCCCGTCTGGTACGACCACCTGCCCTACCTGAAGTTCCCGGACGACTGGCCCGTCTTCGCCGCCAAGGACAAGATCGGCGACTGGCTGGAGCACTACACCCGCATCATGGAGCTGAACTACTGGTCCGGCACCGAGTGCGTGGGCGCCGAGTACGACGACGGCACGCAGGAATGGGCGGTCAGCGTCCTCCGCAACGGCGAACCGGTGACCCTCCGGCCCAAGCAGCTGGTCTTCGCCCTGGGCGTCTCCGGCTACCCGAACATCCCCGCGTTCGACGGCGCGCAGTCGTTCCTGGGCGAGCAGCGGCACTCCTCGCAGCATCCCGGCGGTGGGGACTGGACCGGGAAGAAGGCCGTGGTGATCGGCTCCAACAACTCCGCGCACGATATCTGCGCGGACCTGTGGGAGCACGGCGCCGACGTCACCATGGTGCAGCGCTCCTCCACCCATATCGCCCGCAGCGAATCGTTGATGGACCTTGCGCTGGGGGACCTGTACTCGGAGAAGGCACTGGCCAACGGGGTGACCACAGAGAAGGCCGACCTGCTGTTCGCGTCCCTGCCCATGCGCGTCCTGCCCGAGGCGCAGGTGCCCGTGTACCAGGAGATGGCGAAGCGGGACGCGGACTTCTATTCGCAGCTGGAGGCCGCCGGGTTCGAGCTGGACTTCGGCGTGGACGGGTCCGGCCTGTTCCTGAAGTACCTGCGGCGCGGCTCCGGCTACTACATTGACGTCGGTGCCTCCCAGCTGATCATTGACGGCCGGGTGAAGCTGAAGTCCGGGCAGGTCTCCAAGATCACCGGCAACGCCGTGGTGATGGCGGACGGGACCGAGTTGGAGGCCGACCTGATTGTCTACGCCACCGGATACGGGTCCATGAACGGCTGGCTCGCGGACCTGGTCTCTCCGGAAATCGCGGACCGCGTGGGCAAGTGCTGGGGATACGGCTCAGACACGCCAAAAGACCCTGGCCCATGGGAGGGGGAGCTGCGCAATATGTGGAAACCAACCAACGTCCCCAACCTCTGGATCCACGGCGGCAATCTGCACCAGAGCCGGCACTATTCCTCCTACCTGGCCCTGCAGCTCAAGGCCCGGATGGAAGGGCTGGAGACGCCGGTGTACGAACTGCAGCCCAGCCACCACACCCGCTAGAAGGAAGAACCCATCATGAAGGCAGCACGATTCCACGCCCGCAAGGACATCCGGATCGAGGACGTCCCGGAGCCGGAACTCCGCGCCGGGGCGGTGAAGATCGACGTCGCGTGGTGCGGCATCTGCGGCACGGACCTGCACGAGTACTTGGAAGGGCCCATCTTCTGCCCGCCTCCCGGCCATCCGCACCCGCTCTCCCACGAGGAATCCCCGGTGACCCTGGGGCACGAATTCTCCGGGACTGTCTCCGAAGTAGGCGAAGGCGTGGAGGGGCTGGGAGTTGGTGACAACGTCGTCGTCGAACCCTATTTTGTGGACGGCGACTGCGACATGTGCCAGGCGGGCAGCTACCACCTGTGCCGGCAGATGGGCTTCATCGGGCTGTCCGGCGGCGGGGGAGGGCTGAGCGAGAAGATCGTGGTGGACGCGCGGTGGGTGCACCCCATCGGGGACATCCCGCTGGACGAGGCGGCGCTGATCGAGCCGCTGTCCGTGGCGCACCACGCGGTGGCCCGCAGCGGCGTGAAGGCGGGGGACCCGGCGCTGGTGGGCGGGGCCGGACCCATCGGGCTGCTCACCGCCGCCGTCCTCAAGGGCATGGGTGTCACCACGATCATCAGCGAGCTGAGCCAGGCCCGCAAAGAGAAGGCCACCTCCAGCGGCGTGGCCGACCATGTGCTGGACCCGAGCAAGGAGGACGTCCCGGCGCGGGTGCGGGAACTGACAGGCGGATCCGGGGCCGACGTCGCGTTCGAATGCGCGGGCGTGAACGCGGTGCTGGACACCATGCTCGACGCGGTCCGGCCCGGCGCCGTGGTGGTCAACGTGTCCATCTGGGGCGCGCCCGCCACGGTGGACATGCAGAAGCTGGTGCTCAAGGAGATCGACCTGCGCGGCACCATCGCCTACGTCCGCGACCACCCCGCGGTGATCAGGATGGTGCAGGAGGGCAAGGTGGACCTCAAACCGTTCATCACCGGCCGGATCGCGCTGGAGGACCTGGTGGAGCAGGGCTTCGACATCCTGATCAACCACAAGGACACGGCGGTGAAGGTGCTGGTGCACCCGTAGAGGCCCAATGGGCAGGTCAGTTCTTGGGCGCCTCGTTGCTTGATTCAGGGATGGGATCAGCTGGCGACGTCATGAGGTGGCGATAATCCATCCTCCGTTTAAGGACCGAAACCTTTGGCGTGGGAAATCCTGCATCCCGTAGTTCCTGCGCCTTCCATTCGCCGCCTGTGGCCTTCTTGAAGGACTCGATATAGCGTCTCCTGGCTTGATAGAGGGCCTGCTCTGCCTGATGCATTGCTTTGAATGTGTCCAGCACTCCTGCGGCTAGCTCAAATTGCTCTTGGCTGCGGCGTTGATGTGTCTGACGGAGGAAATCCAATGGGTCCTGGCTGGTCATGACTCATCGTATCGATCGATGGGGACGACTGACATAGCCGGCAGAAGACGTCCTAAGGGGCGGCTAAAGGAGCACAAGTGCCCCGGTGGTCTTCATCCACCGGGACACTTGTCTCAACGCAACTCGGAGGCTTCGGAATAGCCATTCGTCTTTCCACCCGGTTCTACGGGTTACTGCTGTGAGCCGATGACCGAATGCGCGATCAGCATGTCGAGACGACGGATGTCCACCTTTTTGCCGACTTTGATCTTGATGTGTCCCGCCCGGGTCCAAAGCTCCAGCTCGGCGTCGAGATCGAATTTTCCCGCGTTCTCGGACGACCACATGTTAATCGTGGAGTAGGGCAGCGAGTACACCTCCACCTTCTTGCCGGTAATGCCTTGCGCGTCCCGGACGATCATGCGCTTCGTGGTGAAAATGGCGCTGTCCCGGAAGGTTCTGTATGCGGCCACCGGCTGCTCGCCGGCAAGCATCAACTCCATGACGTCTTGTGGGATGGGACATTCTTCAACGAACATCCACGTGGTTACTGCTGCTGCCTCCATTGGGCCCCCTCTTTCCTGGTTCACGTACTGGATCAGTCTCTCAAGCCGGTCAGCCGCCGATGTCATGCGATGGTGGGCGGCGTGTTGGAAGTCCGGCGGAAGCTGCCTGGGTGTCCTCACGGGCCCTCGCTCTGCGGCCAAAGTATTCGCGGCGGTACAGCGGGCTTTAAATGAACGCGACGCTAACCTGAGGCATTCGAGTTGAGCGTCAATCAACTTCAATTTCCGATTGTCGTAATGCTCTCAGACCAGCGATCCGAGAGGCCTCTTTCGTGTCCAGGTGTCACTGGTCCTAACCTTCGCTCCACCCGCGTCACCTAATTCAGGGCATGGACCACGGGCCTGAATGCATTGAGAATTCTCGTCTCCTGCCGCAAACTGACGAATACCGGGTCGATGAGGCCTAATGCGATCCTGTCGGAGGGCGCCCACCGGTTCTTCTCTGCCATGGGCATCTCCGGATCATTCCAGCGGAGGCGCCCGTATGAGTGGCATATTGATTCGGCAGGGTGACGGAAATTGGCGCGAGGCTGCATATGCGGGATACGCCTTGGAATCGGATCTGCAGGCGATACTTGCTCGGCACCCGGACCTGATACCAGGGGTTGGCGAGGGTGCGCGGACATGCCGTGAGTTTCAATCCGAGGCGGGGCCAGCGGACATAGTGGTTGTCGGTGCCGAAGGGGACGTGACGCTGGTTGAGTGCAAGCTGGCGGCCAACCCGCAGGTCAGACGCGAGATTATCGGGCAGATGTTCGACTATGCGTCGCGCTTGTGGAAAATGGATGTTGATGATTTTGCGGCACGCTGGCAGAGCCGCACCCAAGAATCCATCTTCGGCGAAGACTCCGAGACCGGGGTCCCCCTTCGAGAGGCGCTTGCACGGAATCTCGCAGAGGGACGGTTCAGGATCGTATTGGCCGTGGATGCGATCAACTCGCCCCTGAAGAGAATGGTCGAGTACCTCAACTTCATGTCTGGTCCAAACACTTCAGTTGTCGCCGTCGAATACTCACGCCTCACGCAGGGCAGCATCGAAATACTGGCGCCGCGCGTCTACGGGCAGGAACTGGCTGAAGTCCGGGCAGGAGCGAGCAAAACTGCCGCTGGCGACCTGGTGGTGTGGGATGCCCAAACCTATCGCTCGTGGCTCGAGTCGAATGACAGCACGAGCATCGGAAACTTTGACCTGTTCATCAGTGAAGCCTCTCGAGCTGGGCTACCCTTCATCGGTTCGAGGAGTTCCACTCCGGCCGCTCGTCTTGAGATCTCTAACGCAAGCGGTCAGCAGCTGGGGAGGATTTCGCTGTATTTTTACACCGGCCAACGCACATCCTTGGAGTTTGACTTCACCAGAATCCCTAAGTTGTCGCCTGAGGAGAAACCGGACATGTCAGTCCTGACTGAGTTCCTTGAGCAATTAGGACGGGCTGCGGGGCTAGTGGAAGTGGCTGACTCGTTACGCACGACGCAATTTGCCAGCCGGAGGCCGAACGTCCCACTGGCGCGGCTGACGGAGGAGTCCATTCGCCAAGCCTTCGTTGCACTCAGTGTGCTCATGCGTTGACGGCTCTCGCCCCGTGACGGGCCGGGCCGCGGCAGACCAATTACGATCTCCGGGCGCTGGAGGCGGGCTATCCGGAGGGGGCGGCGGCGCTCGCCCCGGATGGCCGCTGCGGGACATTAGGGTCTTTCCCCCTATCCAGCAGGTGCCCGTGCGCGGAAGATGACGCTATGAAAAAACTCGTGCTGGCCGGTCTCACCGCTCTTGTTATGGTTGTTGGCGCCCTGCTGGGCGCAGTCGTCCCGGGCAATGCCGCTCCCGGCCCCTCGATCACGGCGGGGCAGATCCTCGTAAAGTTCCGCGACAACGCCGCGGCCCCGGCAGTCCTCCGCCCGCACGGTCTCAGTGACGGGCCCGGCGTCGGCAGCACAGGCGCGCACCTCATCAAGGTGCCGGCCGGAAAGGAGCTGCAGCTCGTTGAAGCACTCAGCCGGAACCCATCGGTTGAATATGCGGAACCGGACTACGTGGTCACTCCGGCCACAAACGACACCTACTTCCCGAGCCAGTACGCCCTGGAAAACACCGGCCAACCCTTCACGAACACTGACGGCAAGATCCCGATATCGGCTGGCGCGGTGGACGCCGATGTGGACGCCGTCGAAGCCTGGAACGTCACGACGGGCGGTGGGATCAGGGTTGCTGTCCTCGATTCCGGCGTCGCAACTGACAACGCCGACATCAACCCGCAGGTGGTGGCACGGGCCAACTTCACCACATCGAGGAACAACGAGGACAACTACGGCCACGGCACGCACGTCGCCGGCATCGTGGCTGCCTTCGCCGACAACAGCATTGGCGTCGCCGGCGTTTGCCCCGGATGCACCATCCTGGCGGGCAAGGTCCTCAGCGATACGGGGATGGGGTCCAGCTCAGGCCTTGCGAACGGCATCAACTGGGCCGTCAAGAGTGGCGCGAAGATCATCAATATGAGCCTCGCAGTAGGGGCATCCACCACATTGCAGACTGCGGTCAATAACGCCTGGAACGCCAACGTGCTGCTCGTTGCCGCAGCCGGCAACGGAAACAGCACCACCATGATGTACCCGGGGGCCTACACCAACGTCATTGCCGTGGGGGCAACCAACAACAGGGACGAGAAGGCATCATTTTCCACGTATGGCACGTGGGTGGATGTCGCAGCGCCAGGGGTCAGCGTCTACTCCACCTTCCCCAACCACAGATTTGTCCTTGCTCGGGAGTACAACCGTTCCCAGGGTTATGACATTGGCAGCGGCACGTCCATGTCTTCACCGATTGTCGCTGCAGTTGCCGCGCTCGCCTGGAGTACCAACCCTGGCTGGACGAACTCGGACGTTCGCGCCAAGGTCGAAGCGACCACCGACCCAGTTGGCGTCATTGGGGTCGACTGGGCGCATGGCCGGGTGAACGCGTACAACGCCGTCAAGCCGCTTCCCTAGTCTGGGGTGCCGGTTGGTGTGGGCGCCCCAGCCCCACGCTCTGTTAAAGTCGGGCACCATGACCGATCATCGCACCGATGCCGCCAGTAAGGTCGGCTTCCTCCACACGGCGGAGGTCCATGTGGCGACATTCGACGCACTCTCCCGTAAGCATCTGCCGTCCGCCTCCACGGTCCACCGCGTGGATCCCGAAGCCCTGGAGCTTGCCCGGCAGGACGGGGCCGCGGAGAGGGTACGTGCCGTCGTGGCCGCCCATCTGGCGGAACTTCGCAATGCTGGATGCGGAATCGTCTTGTGCACCTGCTCCACACTGGGCGAGATAGCGGAGGACCTCTCGGGTGACGGACTGGCCGTCATCAGAATCGACCGGCCGATGCTTCGCCGGGCCGTGACCCTCGGCCCACGAATCGGAGTCCTCGTGGCTCTGACCAGCACCATCGAGCCAACCACCTGCGTCCTCGCCGAGGAGGCCGCGGACGCGAAAACTGACATCACCGTTGAGGTCAGCCTCGTGGAGGGTGCGTGGGACGCTTTCCTGGCCGGAGACGCGGAGGCTTACCACTCGAGCATCGCCCAGGCGGCACGTGTGCTCGCCAGCCGCTGCGACGTCGTAGTCCTCGCCCAGGCGAGCATGGAACCTGCTGCCGCCCTGCTGGCCGGCCTCGAAACACCTGTCCTCACCAGCCCCCGGTCCGCCGTCGAAGCCGTCGCGGCGGCACAACAGGGCTACAAAAATGACCCGGCAGACGCGGTAGCAGAGTACCTGCCCAGGGAAACGGCTGCCGTTCGCCGGCACTGACGGAGGACGACGGCGGAACGTAGTCCCGCCGTCGTCGTTCCAACCGTTGCTGCTGGGCCGGGGAGGGGATCCTGGCTACCTGCCTTCCTCCGAGTGGCTCGGGGTCTGTTGCTGGCTGCTGGTCCACTTCGCGTGTTCCTGGGAGATCAGGCCCTCGATCCGCTCTGCCAGCTGCTGGTGCCGGTCCGCACGCAGATACGGCCCCGCCTTGGCGAGGTACAGGTAGCGTTCGTGCTTGAGGGCTTCAGCGGTGGAACGGTAAGTAATCCAGCGCTCCTGGAACTGGTAGAGGTGCTGGGCGCCCTCCAGGACCACGATAGCGGCGGCCAGTGCGCCGGTCACCAGGACAGGGCTGCCGATGCCTGCCACCACGGGCAGCACCGCGGCGACCGCGAGTTCCAGCAGCTTGAGCCACTTGTACTGGCGCTGGTTGTCCGCGCTCTTGCCGTCATACCAGCTGATCTGGTCCTCCAGCCGGTCCCACGTGGGATCCTCAGCGGCGGGAGCGGGCACGGCCGTGATGGGCCGTGCCGGTTCCTGGCCATCCTCGCGGCGCGCCATGGGCTTTCCCTTCCCTTGAAGTCAGCTACTCAGCAAGGACAAAAAACACCTGCCACTTATCCGGGCAGAAGCGTTCCCCGGTCAGCACGTAGCAGGGCCACATTTCCCAGCCGCCGGCGCTGGTGATCAGGACCCTGCCCTGGGCGTTGATGGTTTCTCCGGGTTCGAGGGCTTTTCCTTCGTTCATGTCCTCGGCATCGTGGTGTTCCCCTGCCGCATCCCGGGCTCCAACAAACGTGTATTCCAGTTGCAGGGGCTGGTCCGTGGTGTTGGTCAAGGCGTAACTCACCGTGATGGTGTCACCGACGCGGGGAGGATCGGGGTCCCGCCGGCTGGCCGCCTGCAGATCCGTCAGCTGAAGTCCGTCTTCGCTCGTGACGGGGGAAGAGTCAACGTCGATCCCGCCGCTTCCCTGGACTGGCACCTGCCGATCAACAGGGTTGGTGTTCGGCGACGTCCTCGACTGGAGATTGGCGACCACCAGGACCACCAGCAGGATTACGACGGCGGCGGCCGCCCCAGCCAGCAGGAGCGCCCGCCTGGAGAGGGGCCGGCGGTGCGGTGGTTCGTTTCCGCCGTTGTGTTCCGGCGGGAGGGGCATGCGGTGGGGTGCAGGGACTGGAGGAGGTGCTGCCGCTGCCGCGGTCTCGCCGTCGTCCTGGGTTCTCCGCACCTCGGCAAGAGTGGTGTCCAGGACCTTGAAAAGCCGGCTGGTGTCGAACTCGAACCGGGCCGGGCTGAATTCCAGGGCCTGCCGGCGCACCAGCCGGGCCAGGCTCTCGGGCAATTCGTCGGCGCGCGGCATCCTGGCCGTGTCCACCAGGATCGGGATGACCCGGACGTTCCGGGTCAGGGCAGCCTGAACCTCAAGGCGTACAAAGTCGTCAGGGTCATCAAGCCGTCGCCGGCCATCCTCGTCAGTGATGGTCAGCCACTCATCGCCGATCAGCACGAGCACCACGTCGCAGGAGCCCACGGCCCTGGTGATTGACTCGACAAAGTCGTCGCCCAGCTGGATCGAGTCGACGTCCTTGAAGACCTGGCCGCCGCCGTAGCGGTCCGCCAGCCGGTCGTACAACCAGCCGGCCGGGTAGGCGGTCTCTTCCCGCCGGTAACTGATGAAGATCCGGCCCGTAGCGTTCGGGAGAGAACTAGTCATTGCCCACGACCTTCTGCGACCGAGCCCAGACCCTGCGGGCATTACACCGCCGGAGGCGTTACTGGGGCGTTACAGCCGGGGGAACGGTCTGTCTATGAAACAGGAAGTTCCAGGCGGAAGGACCTACGGAAGCGGTTGGCGTTCACCGACACTGACGGAGGACGACGGCGGAACGTAGTCCCGCCGTCGTCGTTCCATCCGTTGCTGCTGGGCCGGCGACGGAATCCTTGCACGCTTCGCGCGGTTGCACCGGGCGCACGCAGCGACGAAGTTCTGCAGGCTGGTGGAGCCGCCCTTGGACCAGGGATAGAAGTGGTCGCCGTGCTCGGCCGGGCGGCCGCAGCGGCGGCCGAATCCGCTTTCCATCTCACACTGGCCACCGGCCCGGGCCATCCCCTCGCGGCGCTGCTGGCGGGTGAAGCGGCGTACCGGGTCCCGGCGCCGGACGTCCCGGGCGCTGATGACGGCGCCCACAATGCCCAGTACGACGACGGCCACGCCGGGGAGAGCGGCCGCGGCGACAACGCTGTCCACCAAGCCGCGCAGAACCTCGGCGGCCGAGGACGGCGCCGTTCCGGCCACAGATGTTCCCTTCGGCAGAAGCGCCGTCATCACGGCGACGGCAAGCCACACCATCAAGGCTGAGTAGGCCAGGCGAAGGCCCTGCCGTGTCCAATAGATGCGGCCCAGTTCCTGCATTAGTTCCCCCATTTTTTTGGTTTCCCGGAAGCCCCCGGGTCCCGGATGTCTCGGAAATCGTATAGGCCGGGCGGAGGCCGGTGTCCCAGGTTTAGCCCAGTTTTTGCCGAGTATTCCTGCCGCATTGGTGGCCGCGACAGGCGCTGTGGCGGCCCAGGGGAGTGGGAACAGCTGTGCAACAATGGCGCCATGACGCACGAGCAGCCGCAATCCACCATGCTGGAACTGGACAGCACCGACCTCTCCGCCTTCGAAGCCGCCTATCAGGCCGCGCAGAAGAGCCTGGCCGAGGGCGGCATCCCCATCGGCGCGGCGCTCGCACGGGATGGCGTGGTGATTGCAGGCGGCCACAACGAACGCGTCCAGAACGCTGATCCCATCGCGCACGGGGAGATGTCCGCGCTGCGCGCAGCCGGCCGGCAGAAGAGCTACCGCGACGCCACCCTGTACACCACCCTCGCCCCGTGTGCCATGTGCGCCGGAACCATCATCCAGTTCAAAATCCCCCGTGTGGTGGTGGGGGAGGCACGCACGTTCGACGGCGAGCTGGAGCTTCTGCGGTCACGCGGCGTTGACGTGGTGGTTCTGGATGATCAGCGTTGCGTGGACATGATGGGCAGGTTTCAGGACGCCCACCCGGAGCTGTGGGCAGAGGACATCGCTGAGTAGCCTCTGTCCTGCTGGGTTGCTTGGGCCAGGGGCGGCGGAAGCGTTCTGCAGGCGGTCAGAGGATGAAGCCGAGCCGGCGGAACCGTGCCAGGTTGTCCTCCATTCATGGTCTGCCGTGCATGCCCGGGCGGGCGGTGGATTTTCCGGTTTCAGTCCGTGTGGTGGTGCTGCGGCTGGAAGGGCCGCCCTCCGCCGATGCCCAATGGCGCAGGAGCCCTTCGGCCAGCCGTTCAGGCTCCGCCCGGTGGGGCGGGTCGAAGTGGTGGCGGTGAGGAAACACCTCGAGATGGAAATCCGGGAAGAAAACCCTGGAAAGCCGGGCGGCTACCTCCCCGTAGTCGTCGGGATGGCTCAGTCCGCCGAGGGCAAAGAACACGGGCTGGGTGAAAGCGGCCAGCCGCGACCTGTCCAGGTCATAGTCCCTGAAGGTCCTCAGGAACGCCAGGATACCCGCCGGCCGCAGCGCCATCCATGGCGGCGGGGGACCCGGTTCCGGTTGCGGAAGGACGACATCGGGCCTGACTCCCAGCCTCATGAAGGCGGGCATGAGCTGCTCCGAAGGCAGCGCCTCCAGCGTCTCGTAGTGCAGCCGATGCTCGGCATAGGCAGGGCTCCAGTCCCAGTTCCCCGCCCAGGCCGGCTCCAGCACGGCGAGGCTCTCCAGCCGTTCCGGATGTTTGGCAGCAAACGCGAGTGCAGCCGCCCCGCCGCCCGAATAGCCCACGAGGTGGAACGTCTGCCAGCCCTGTTCATCGGCTTCGCGCAGGACGCCCTCTACTTCGGTGTCCAGCGTCCAGCCCGCGGGCGGCTCGTCCTTCTTGTAGAGCTCAAGTTCCTTGGCGACGGCCTGCACGTCCGGCCCAAGGGCTTCAATCAACGCTTTGTAGGCCAGGTGCGCGGGGAGCACGGCGCCAGGAAGCAGGATGGCCCGAAACGGTTCCATGGACAGAACCCTACGCTCGAACCGGACGTAAACAAGGGGAATGTGGACCGCTGTTGTTGGCTATGTGGGCCGGGCGGGTGTGGCCGCCTCTTGTCCGATCACCGTGGTCCATTTACGGGCGGTCCAGGACGTCACGACGCCGTTGGTGACATAGGGATCGGCGGCCGCGAAAGCTCTCGCGGCCTCAAGTGGGTTCTCGCCGGTGAAGATCAGCTGCCCTGAGCTCAGCCGGCTCAACCGCCCTGGCGGGGGAGTGTCTTCCGGCAGACATCGTCCTGATACATTCGGTTCAACCACCCGTACGTGCCCTGCGAGAGCTATGAAGTGCGGGACCAATGACCCACAAGGAGCGCTGCACGTGACCATGACACTGAGGCTCCCAGGCCCGACACCAGCCCGGTGCAGGCGTGCAAGACGATAGCCTGCAGGGCACTGGCCCACTGGAGACAGCGCTCCGTGACGCCACCGCGATCGCCTCCGCGGTCCGCACCGGTGATGCCTCCGCCGAGGACGTTCTGGCGGAGTCGCGGTCACGGGCCGATTCAGCTCCTTCTCTTTGTGCCTTTATCCAGGAGGACTGGGACGGTGCCGCCATCGCCGCGAAGGAGGTGGACCGCCGCCGTGCCCGCGGGGAGGATCCGGGGCCGCTGGCCGGAGTTCCCCTCAGCGTCAAGGACGTCATCGCCGTGGCAGGCCTGCGGCTGACCGGCGGCAGTGCCGCGTACGCCGGAAACGTCGCCTCATTCACTGCCATTGCTGTGCGGCGCCTGCAGGAGGCGGGGGCCGTGATGATCGGGAAGACCAACTGCCCCGAGTTTGCGTTCGGTGCCATCACCGAGAGCGCTGTCGGGGGCCGGACGCTCAACCCCCGGTTTCCCGGCGCGACGGCGGGTGGCTCGAGCGGGGGAGAAGCTGCCGCCGTCGCTGCCGGCATCTCGGCGCTCGGCTTGGGCACCGACTACGGCGGATCACTGCGGTGGCCGGCGCAATGCGTGGGTATCACCGCCCTGCGGCCCACCCCGCGGACGGTTCCCGACCTGGGAATCGTTCCCGGAGCGGGCGGCTGGTACGGGGTTGGCAACCCGTCCCCGCCCGGTGCCCGCCTGCAAGCGGCCACTCAAGTCATGGGGCCGCTGGCGCGGTCAGTGCGGGACCTGCGGACGGCGCTCGCAGTTCTTACGGGTCTACGCCCCGGCGTTGGGACGTTGGGTGGCGGGGCTCTCCCCGGCAACGTTGCGGTGGCTTGGAGTGATGGATCCGCATTGGGGCCGGTACGGCGTGAAGTGTCAGCGATGATGGCTTCCTTGGCGCAGCAGATCGGGCCGGAGGTCCGGGCGTTGACGCACGTACCGGATCTCTTTGCGGGATCACTGGCGGCCTATAACCGGCTCCGCCCGATTGATCCGATGATTGATCATGCCGCGGCTGTCGCCGGCCGGGAGCGCCTGGTTCTCCCCGCGAATCTCGACGTCATCCGGCGTTCAATGGAAACTGACGCACGCGAACTCGACGCGGCCTTTGCCGAATCCGAACAGGCAAGAAGGCGGGACTTGGCGGTCTTCGATACCGCGGACATCGTCCTCCTGCCGGTGGCCGGCGGTCCTGCGTGCGACGTGTCCGGAAAGCTGGACATCGACGGGCAATCCATTTTCGGCTGGGACATCATGGGCCAATGCAGGGCCGTGACCATGGTTGGCGCACCTGTTGTTTCGCTGCCCGTCGCGTTGTCATCCGAGGGCCTGCCCCTGTCCGTCCAGGTTGTTGCACGCCCGGGCGCGGATGCGCTGGCGTTGGACTTTGCGGAATGGCTCGAGGGCTCCCTCTAACCCCAAACGCTCTCTCACTTAACGCGGCCGATCCCGGGACGCTCTCTCACTTAACGCGGCCGATCCCGGGACGCTCGCTCACTTAACGCGGCCTTCCGGCCAACGCCCCATCACCTCCAAGAGGCAGGCTTGTCTGACTCAACTTTCGCGTGCACGAGTGCCATACTGAGCCATGGATTCTTCCTCTGACGGTAGCCGTCCCGGCGTTGTAGCAGTGGTCGGGGCGACCGGGCGGCAGGGCTCGGCTGTGGTCAAGCACCTGCTAAAGGACGGCTGGCAGGTGCGGGCGCTCACCCGGAACCCCGCCAGTGAAGCTGCCCAGGCGCTGCTCAATTTCGGCGCGGAGGTTCAGCACGCGGACACCGAGGATCCCGCTTCACTCGACAGGGCGTTCGCGGGCGCGTATGGACTTTTCAACGTCCAGAATCCGCAGGCCATCGGGTTCGACGCCGAGGTCAGGCAGGGTGGCAACGTGGCCGAGGCTGCCGCCGGGACCGGCATCCGGCACGTGGTGTACGGCGCGGCAGGGGTGGGTGATAACCGGACCGGTGTGGACTCGTGGGACTCGAAACTGGTCATTGCCCAGCGTTTCCGTGACCTGGGACTGCCGCTCACTGTGCTCCGCCCGATGGCGTTTATGGAGTTGATGACGGACAAGGGCTACTACCCGCAGTTTTCCACCTGGCATCTGATGCCCAAGCTGATGGGTCCGTCCCGGCCGGTGGGCTGGCTGTGCGTCGACGATCTGGGTGCCATCGCCGCCCGGATGTTCGCCGATCCCGTTCGATGGAGCGGTGCAGTGCTGGGTCTGGCGTCCGACGTCCAGTCGATCGAGCAATGCCGCGCCATGTGGCAGGAACGGACCGGGCGGAAGCCGCGTGGGTTACCGATGCCGGAGAAGCTTTTTGAACGGTTCGTGGGGAAGGACCTCACCACCATGTGGCGGTGGCTGCGGACCGGGCAGTTCGACATGAGCACGCAGACCACCCACGGGATTCTGCCGGAGGCCTTGACTGTACGGCAGTGGCTGGACCGGCAATCCGTCTAGAGGCAGCGGCCGGCGGCCACCCGCCGTCGTAATAGGGGTCACAAATCCCGCAGGAACGCCAGCCCCTTGGCCGCCAGCTCGTCCTGGCTTGGGGCCAGCGGCCGCCAGATGGAGGCCGCAATGGCAATCGCGGCATTGTCCGCCGTGAAACTCTCAATGTTCAACGGCCCCGTGTAGCCCACCTCGTCCAGGGCCTGCAGGAAGCCGTCCCAGTCGGTCTGGTCCCCGCCGGGCGCGCCGCGGTCGTTCCCGCAAACCTGCACGTGCACCACGTGTTCTCCGGCCGCCCGGACCGCGGCGGCCAGCGAACGCTCCTCGATGTGCAGGTGGTAGCTGTCTAGGGCAATGCCGACGCCGTTGCCAAGCAACGGCCCCAGCGCCTCGAGTGCCTGCTCCACCGTGTTGATCAGTGACGTCTCGTACCGGTTCAGCGGCTCAATTCCCAGGACCACCCCCGCTTCCAAAGCCCGGTCCGCCACCGGCTTCAGGTTGCGGCGCAGCTCGGCGTAGGCCTCCCGCCGCTGCTCAGGCGACATCCGCCAGGTCCGGCCGGTCTGGGCATAGAAAGGACCACACAATGTAGGTGAACCGATGCTAGCCGCCATGGCGACGCAGGCCAGAAGGTAGGCCTGCGTCGCTTCCACGGACGCCGGGGCGGCGGACACGAGGTCCCGCCCCGGCGCCATGGCACCCACAAGGTACGGCGTCAGCCCCGTGGACTGCAGGGCTTCACGCACCGCGGCGGCTGTGAAGTCGCCGTCGTTTTCCAGCGGCAGTTCGACGGCGTCAAACCCCAGCGCGGCGATCCTCGCCAAGTGTCCGCCCAGGTTGGCATCGGTCAGGGGCGAATCCCAGACCCAGGTGCTGATCCCGATAGGACGCTCCACGCTGCTCCGTCCAAGGCTGTCCGGTGTCAGGGGATCTGCCGCTTCTGCCAGACGTCCGGGTAGCCGGGGAGGTCTTCCCCGCCGAACTTGGCGTAGTGCCCGCTCGGCATCCCCTCGTTGCGCTGCAGCCAGGTGTCCAGTTCGTCCGCGAGGATGGGCTTCTGCGGCAGGACCCATTCGGCCGGGATCTGCTCACCCTTGAAGATCTTTTCCAAAGCCAGCAGCGGGGTCCGCCACTGGAAGTTGGAGTAGACCGGGGCCATGGCATCGATTCCGGTTTCCTTCCACTTGGTCAGGAAGCTCATCTCATCCTCGCCCGTCATCACCGGCAGGTCCTTGCCGGCATCCTCGAAAGCTTCAAGGGCAGCGACGGCACCGTCGCCGGCGTCCATCCACACACCCTTGACGTCGCCGGTGGCCAGTTCATCGGAGATGATTTTCTTGATCTCGGTGGGGTCGGCGCCGGTGAAGTAGTCCTTGGCCTGGATTCCCTTTTCCTCAAAGATCTTCTTGGCCGCCGCCCAGCGGTGCTCCAGCACGTCCACGCCCGGAAGGATGCGCAGGGCCACCACCTTGTCACCGGACTGCAGCTTGTCGGTAAGGAATGTGGCGGTGTCGATACCCCAGGCGAAGCCGCCGATCGGGTGGATGAACGTGGTGGCGCATTTGGTTTCCACGCCGCGGTCAAACACCACCACGGGCTTGCCGGTCTCGCAGGCACGTTCCACCGCCTGGGTCAAGGCCGCCGTGGAGTTGGGCGAGATGACGAACGCGTCGCAGTTTGCTTCGTCAATGAAGTAGTCGATGTCCGCGATCTGCGTGTTGTCGTTGTCCTTGGCATCCCGGGTTTCCATCTCGGAAATGACCCCCGAGTCCTTCAGGACCTGGAGCTGCTGGTTCATGGTGATCCAGCCGGTCTGGCGCCATGGGTTGGAGATGGAGGCATTGGCGAAGCAGGCCTTCTTCGCGCCGGGTGAGGCGAACTTGGCGGTGTCCGTCATGTTGCCGGCAATGTACTGCAGGTAGGGCTGTTCCGCGTTCCCTTCAAAGGTGGCCGAGCGTTGCTCAAACTGCTCGTCGTACAGCGCCTGGTCAAACCAGTCCTGGCTCGCCGGACTGCTTTCGGCGGCTGAGGGGGCAGGCGCCGCCGTCGTCGTTTCAGTCACCGACGGATCCGTTGTACAGGCAGTCAGCACTACCAGCGGCACTGCTGCGCCAAGTGCGATCGCGCGGATTGAGTGTTTGCGCATCAGACTCCATCTCCTCCTTGTTGGGTGCCCTTGTGGGGCATGGGTGCTGCGCTTAGCCGGTGCCGTTCGTCATGGGCAGCGGAAGTAGCTCCCTTGCGCTTGCGCTGCCATGACTTGGACGCTGCTGCCACAGCGATGATGATGATGACCCCCTGCACCGTGTCCCGCCACGTGGCCTGGACGCCCATGAAGTTCAGGAGGGTGAACAGCGACTCGAGCGCGAACGCGCCGGCCGCCGCGGACAGGACCCAGCCGCGCCCGCCTCCCAGCACCACGCCACCGAGCACGACGGCGGTGATCGCCGTGAACTCGTAACCCCGCCCCACCGAGGGGTGTACTCCCGCGTATCCCACGAGCAGGATGCCGGCCACGGTGGCCGACAGCGACGACAGGATGAACGCCCGCGTGCGCACCCACCAGACGCGGGAGCCAGCCAGCTCGGCGGCCCGTGGATTGTCGCCGACTGCGATGAGTGTGCGGCCGAACGGGCGGCGCATCAGGACGAATGCCAGGACGGCCACGGCCGCCAGGATGATGACGGGGTAGGGGATGATGTCCAGGACCGGCACGTCCTGGATCCCGCCGCGCCCGATCTGGCGGAAGCTGTCCGCCGGGTTTCCCTGGGCCGCGCCACCGGTCCAGTAGAGCACCAGTCCGAGCAGGGCCAGCATCATGCCCAGCGTCACGATGAAGCTGGGTACCTTCAGCAGCGTGGTGATCAGTCCGTTCACCAGCCCGATGAAAGCGCCGAGCACAAACATGAGGACCAGGACCGGGATCACCCTGGAATCGTCCTGCCGGATGAGGTTGCCGGCAACGATGACCTGCATGGTCACCACCGATCCCATCGACAGGTCGAATTCGCCGCCGACAATAACGAAGTACTGGCCGATGGCGGCGATGGCGATCGGGGCTGTCCGGCCGATGAACCGGATGAAGGAGCCCGGCTCGCCGAAGGAGGGGTTCAGCGCGATGATGGCCGCCAGGAGGGCGATCAACAGGACGAAGACGGCGCCGCCCGGAGTGCGCATGGCCCGTAAAAGCCGCTGGGAACGGCTGGCGCGGTTCTGCCGCAGAATGGCGCTGCGCTCCGAGGGCAAGGCCGTGCTCATGGCCGCTCCGAGGGGACGGCCTGTGCGGCAGGCGTTTCCGCGGAGCCCTTCGGGCCGAACCGTTCCGGTCTGTTGACGATCCTGCGGCGGGCGTACACGGCGACGGCGACCACGATCACCACGCCCCTGACCACGTCCTTGAGGAAGGGGTTGATCTGCATGACGGACATGATGTTGTCCAGCATGGCGAAGATGAGGACGCCGCCCAGGGTGCCGGTGATGGTCCCTTTGCCGCCGGCCAGCAGGGTGCCGCCGAGGACGACGGCGGCGATGGAGAGAAGGTCGTAGCCGCCCTGGGAACCCACCGTCGGGCTGCCTACGCCCAGCCGGCTGGCGAGGAGCAGCCCCGCCATTCCCGCGAGCAGCGAACAAATCACATGGGCGGTGATAACGGGTGCATCGACGCGGATCCCGGAGGTCCGGGCCACGGAAATGTCACCGCCGACGGCGTAGAGGTGGTGGCCCATCCGGGTGCGGTGGAGCAGCAGCATCGCCAGGCCCGCGCAGGCCAGCATGATGATGGTGGAGATGGGAATGGGACCCAGGCCGGTGGCCCCGATCAGCCGGAAGGAGAGCGGGGTCTGGCCGAAGCTGCCCTTGAAATTGGTCCCGAGGTAACCGCTGATGATCAGGCCCATGCCCAGCGTGGCGATGAAACCGTGCACATTGAGGCGCGCCACGATCAGTCCGTTCGCCAGGCCGATGACCGCCGCGGCACCCAGCGTGAGCAGGACGCCGGGCAGGACATTGCCGGGATTGTTCGCCAACACGCCGGCGGCAATCAGGCTGGCCAGGCTGGCGACGTAGGGAACCGAGAGATCCAGGCTGCCGGCCAGGATTACCAGCGTCTGCCCGATGGCGATGAAACCCAGGACGCTTGTTCCGGTCAGGATGCTGGAGATGTTGCCCTGGCTGAAGAAATTCCGTCCCACCGTGCCCACCAGGACGGCACCAACGATCAGCGTCAGCAGCGCCACCAGGTAGACGATCTGGGTGGAGGACAGGCGGTCAAAGAAGCTGCCACGTGGTTTCATGCTCCTCCTCCGGAAGCAGTTCTGGCTCCCGTTCCCAGCTGCAGGACGGCTTCCTCGGACGTGCCGGCCGGAAGCTCGCCGGCCAGGCGCCCGTCGCGCATCACCAGGATCCGGTCGGACATGCCGATGACCTCTGGCAGCTCGCTGGAGACCATCAGGATAGCTTTGCCCTCGGCTGCCAGCTGCCGCATCAGCCGGTACACCGCCACCTTGGCGCCGACGTCGATGCCGCGCGTCGGTTCATCCAGCAGGACCAGGCGGGGGCGGATGGCCAGCCACTTGGCAAGGACCACTTTCTGCTGGTTCCCGCCGGAGAGGTATTGCACCTCCTGGTCCAGGTCCCGCGCCACCACCTCGAGGGAGGAAAAAACTCCTGGGATCTCGGTCCTGACGGCACCTGTGCGGCGCGGGAAAACCGACCTGATGACGGTCAGCGCGTTGTTCAGGATGGACTGGTTGAGGCTCAGGCCCTCCGCCTTGCGGTCTTCCGTGATGAGGGCCATCCGCGCCCGGACGCCTTCCTGCGGTGTCTTGGGCAGAAGTTCTTTGCCCTCCACTTTCATGGTGCCGCGGGTAAAGGGGGCGGCGCCGAAGATGGCGTGCAGCAGTTCCGTCCGGCCGGAGCCCTGGAGGCCGGCCACGCCCACAATTTCACCCGGCTGGACACTGAAGCTGATCCCGTCCAGTTGTCCGTTTCCGGCGTCCTCCAGCTCGAGGATCGGCTGGGCAGGGCTGGTTCCGGCGTCGCCGTCGGTCCGGGGAAGCTTGTCCGGGAAGAAGGCCGAAATAGGCCGGCCCACCATCAGCCGGACCAGCCTGGTGTCGTCGAGTTCGGAGGCGGGGCCGGTGCTCACCACGCGGCCGTCCTTCAGGACCGTGATGGTGTCGCAGAGATCAAAGAGCTCCCGGAGCCGGTGGGAGACGTAGAGGATCCCCGTTCCACGTTCCCGCAGACGGGACACGATCTGGTAGAGCAGCTCAACTTCGGCGCCGGCCAGCGCGGCGGTGGGCTCGTCCATGGACACGATCCGGGCGTCGTAGCTGACCGCCTTCGCAATCTCCACCACCTGCTGCTCAGCGACGGTCAGGCTCCGCACCTGGGCCGTGGGCCGGATGGCTGTAATCCCCAGCGACTCCAGCAGCTCCGCCGTCTTGGCGTTCATCAGCGCCTTGTTCACCAGGACCCCGCGGCGGGGCTCACGGCCCAGGTAGATGTTCTCGGCCACCGTCCGGTCCGGGAGGAGATTGAACTCCTGGAAGACGGACGACAGGCCGGCTTCGTGGGCCTGGGTGGGGTGGCTGAAACTGACCTCGCGGCCGTCCAGGAGCACCGTTCCCGCGTCCGGCTGGTAGACCCCCGCAAGCACCTTCATCAGGGTGGACTTCCCGGCGCCGTTTTCGCCGACGAGCCCGTGGACCTCGCCGCGGTGAAGGGTCAGGTGGGCGTCCTCCAGAACGGGAATGCCGAAGAAGCTTTTGGTCAGTCCACGGACTTCCAGGAGCGGGGGAGGGGCCGCGGAATCCTGGCGGAGCCCACCAGGGATGGCATCCGCGCCAGTCCCGCCGTGGTTCTCCATCGATCCGTCCACGACTAACTGTTACAGTGCCGGTTCTGTTCCGTCAAGGGATAAGCGATTGCTCGCTATCAGGGGCTGTCCGGCAGGGTCTTGTGGCTGGTCAAGGCGTCGAACTGCTCCTGCCACAGGGACTTTTCCTGGTCCACGTACCGCCGGTAGGAGGCGGTCCATTTCGGCCAGATATCGGATGCGGTGTGGGCCTCGGCAACGGGCCGGTCCGGAGCCCGGGGAACGCTCCGTGGGGATGGCGCCGGGGGCACGTTCGGCGTCAGACGGATGGCCGGGTTCTGCGGTGGTTTCAGCCCGGAGTTTGGCGCGGTGAGCCGCGGCACCACGTCCATCAGCCAGAGCGCCACTTTGCATCCTGCCCAGATAATGCCGCAAAAGATCAGGGCAACGAAAAGGAAAGAAATCCATAGCAGGAGCCCGATGAACACCATGGCCCATTTTACCTAGCTCACCGTCATTTTGGGCAGGGATTGGAGCTTCGAGAGCCGGGTTGGACGGGCCCGGTTTCGGCGGGCTCAACCACCGGATTACAGCTTGAGCGTGAATACCCATAGCAGCACGTCCTCGCCCGGCACGTACCAGTCCCGCTCCGGCGCCCGCCGGAACCCAAATGACTCGTACAGCGCGTGGGCCCGTTCCATAAACGTGGCGCTGGTGATGCTGATGGCCTCGATGCCGGGCAGCTGCCGGGCGTGCTCCACCACCTTGCCCACCACTGCGCGGCCCATGCCGTGGCCCTGGAAGGACGGGTCCACGGCCAGCATGCGGAACTCCAGCTCACCCTCTACGGCGATCTCGCTGTAGGGCCCGCCGGAGAACGTCAATGTCACCGCCGCGACCACCCGACCGGCAGCTTCCGCCACCCACACCTGCGCATGCTCGGCCCGGTGCTCCACATCCTCGAGCACGCCGATGTACGGATGGTCGGCCTCGAAGTGGCCGGCCGCCAGGTAGGCATCGCGGGTGATGCGCCGGACGTCCGGAAAGTCCGACGGCGCCGCCCGCCTGAACGCGACACTCACTGCACGCCTGTGGTCGCGGCAGTCCGCTCGATATAGTTTCCCAGTCGTGCCAACTCCGGCTGGGATGAGGGGTCGCCCACCGCGTCTCCGCCCACCGCGTTGGCCACGGCCAGCGCCCGGGCATAATCCAGTCCCTGCTGCAGCGCCAGGACCAGTGCGGCGCAAAAGGCATCCCCGGCGCCGATGGTGTTGGCCACCTGCACTGACGCTGACGGAGCCTCCGCCACCTTACGGCCATGCTCAAACATCGCCGAGCCGTCACCCCCGTACGTCACCGCCACCAGCTTCGCCGACGCAAGGGCGGGGATCAGGGCGTACTCGCTCTCGTTCACGATCACCAGGTCGCAGCGCTCCAGCAGTTCCGCCGGCAGGTTCATGGCAGGCGCGGCGTTCAGTACAAAGAATCCAGAGGAGCGGCGCGCGGCTTCCAGCACCACCGGCAGGCCCACCTCCAACTGGCACAGCACCGCCTCGTCCGGAGCGAACTCCACTCCCTTCAGCGACAGGTGGGAGTTGGCGCCCGGGCACACCACAATCTGGTTCTCACCGTCGCGGTCCACAACAATCAGCGCGGTCCCCGTCGGCTGGGGGAGGACCGCCACGTCATCGGTGTCGACGCCGGCACTCGCCAGCGCGTCGAGCATCCGCCTGCCGTGCGAATCGCTGCCCACGGCGCCGATCATGCGTGCGCTGCCGCCCAGCCGGGCTGCAGCGGCGGCCTGGTTGGCGCCCTTGCCGCCGGGCTGTTCGGACAGGACGGCGTCGCCGATGGTTTCGCCCGCGGTGGGGAGCCGCTGGGCGGTGGCGATCAGGTCCAGGTTGATGCTGCCCACAACAGTGAGGGCAGGAAGGTGGTTGCTCATGAGATTCCTTACGCGGGAGGAGCCGGAAGCGGCCGGATTAGGAAATAGTGTACGCCACTGTTGTACTTGTCCGTCATACATGGTTGTATAACAACTCACATCCCAACCGCAGGACCCGCCTGCTGAAACAAAGGAGTTTGATGTGAACACCCCAACCCCAGCGGCCGCCGCGCCTCCCGCCCAGGCCGCGCCCGCCGTCGTCGTTCCCGAGACGAACCCAGCCGCCTTCCAGGGCCGCCGCGCCGCCCTGCTGATCTCCACGCTGCTGCTCGGCGTCCTGTCCTTCCAGCTCAACGCCAGCATGGTCACTCCCGCACTGCCGCAGATCGCCGCCGAGTTCGGCCAGGGCGCGGACAGCGCCGCCCCCGTGCAGTCCATGTTCTTCCTCGCCGGTGCCATCGCCGGGCCCGTGATCGGCCGGTGGAGCGACTTCATCGGCCGCCGCGCCGCGCTGCTCCTGGTCCTCGGGATCATGGGTGCCGGCACCATCCTCTGCATCACCGCGCCCACGCTGCCGCTGCTGGTCACCGGCCGGTTCCTGCAGGGCGTCTCCAGCGCCGTCTTCGCGCTCGCCTACATCGTGCTCAGCGAGAACCTGCAGGCCAAGGTCTTCGGCACGTCCGTGGGCATCATCGCCGCCATCAACGGCGGAATCGGCGGCGTGGACGGCTACGTCGGCGGGCTCATGGCCGAGACACTCGGCTTCCGGTCCATCTTCGTCGTGGTCCTGGTCCTCACCGCCATCGCCGCCGCCTGCATCATCAAAATGGTGCCGAAGGGCCGTCCCGCCGGCATCCGCGGCGCCATGGATTGGTGGGGCGCCGGCTCCCTCTCACTGTTCCTGGTGTTCATCACCTACTTCGTCTCCGACGGCTCGGCAGCAGGCTGGACCGCGCCCTCCACCCTGGCCCTGCTGGCCGGCACTATTGCGTCCTTCACCGCCTTCTGGATGATCGAAAAGCGCCGCAGCAACCCGCTGATCGCCGTCCACCACCTGCGCTCACGCCAGGTATGGCCGGTCATCGCCACCACCGTCCTCACCCTCGCCGGCATCTTCGCCATCATCAACTTCACCGTGGTGCTGCTGAGCCAGGATCCCGACGGCGGCTTCGGACTCAGTGCCTCCCTCTCGGCTCTGCTGTTCCTCACCCCGGCCGCGCTCATCGGCGTCTTCGCCGCACCTTTGGCAGGCTGGCTGGCCGACCGCCGCGGCTGGATCAAGACCCTCCGCGCTGGAACCGGGCTCAGCCTGGCCTGCGCCATCGCTGCCGCCACGTTCTCCACCAACCACACGGCGGTGCTGATCGCCGTCGCGGCCCTGGGCATCTTCTACAACGGCCTGTTCCTCACGGCCATCAACGGGCTCTCGGTGCTGCTCTCGCCCAAGGAAGCCCCGGCCGCGCTGCCCGGTATCAACGGCGCCTCCTTCGGCATCGGGGCGAGCCTCGGCGTCGTCCTCGTGGCACCGTTCGCTGCCCAGGCCACGGCCGCCGGGTACGCCACCGCCCTCTGGATCTCGGTGGCCATCACGGCCGCCGCGTTCATCGTCAGCCTCTTCGTCGCCGCCCCCAAGGGCGAGACCGTCTAACCCGCTTCAACCGAAAGAGAATTACCGCCATGACCGCCACCTCCCCGTTCTACCTGGACTGCGACACCGGCATCGACGACGCCCTCGCCCTGGCCTACCTGCTGGCCGCCCCCGCCGCCGAGGTGGTGGGCATCGGGACCGTCAGCGGCAACGTCAGTGCCGCCGTCGGCGCCCGCAACACCCTGGACCTGCTCCAGCTCGCCGGGCACGCCCACATCCCCGTGGCGCTCGGCGCGCACGACCCCCTCGCCGGTTCCTTCGGCGGCGGGGCGCCGTGGGTGCATGGCGGGAACGGAATCGGTGAGGTGGCGCTCACGACGGCGGCGGCTCCGGTTGTGGAGGAATCCGCGGCTGAGATGCTGGTCCGGTTGGCCCATCTGTACCCTGGCACCCTGAAGGTCCTGGCGATCGGGCCGCTGACCAACATCGCCGAGGCCCTTCAGCTGGAGCCTGCCCTTCCGTCCCTGGTGGAGTCGATCACCGTGATGGGCGGAGCTGCCCTGGCTCCCGGCAACATCACGCCGGTGGCGGAGGCCAACATCCACAACGACCCTGAGGCCGCCGCCCTGGTACTGGCCGCCGGTTGGGACATCACCCTGGTGCCGCTGGACGTGACCATGGCTTCGGTGCTGGAAGAGACGCACCGGCAGGAGCTACTGGCGTCTTGTTCGCCGGTGGCACAGGCGCTGGGGGAGATGCTGGGCTATTACTTCCGGTTCTACGAGGGCATCTACGGCCGGCCCTGCTCCGCCATGCACGATCCGCTGGCGGCAGCGCTCGCGGTGGGTGCTGTTAAGGCCGCCTCAGCGCCCGTGGTGCGTGCCGCCGTCGACACCTCCGACGGGCCGGGCCGCGGGCAGACCGTCTGCGATATGCGTGGCCTGTATGCCGGCTATCCGCCAGTGAAGGGCGCGCGGTGCCGCGTGGTGCTCTCGCTCGAGGAGGACTTCGCCCCGCACCTGGTGGAGACGCTACTGACGCTGCGGCCGGCGGTTGAGCCCGTGCCGATCGGCTGAGCCTGCGCCCTACCTCCCCGCGGGAGCAGCGTCAGGCCTGCGGACGCCGCCCAGCATGAAGTAGCCCGCCAGCACCATGGCGAGCCCAAAAGGTATGGCCAGCAGGACCGCCGGCGTCTGCTCATTGGCTGCCAGCAAAGCGATACTGCTGACCACGAAGAAAATCCCCAGCCAGCGGGGAAAAACTCCAGCGCGAAGAATAAAAACTCCGATCATCAGGAAACCTGCGATCACGGCCAGCAGTCCGGGGATGACAAAGAACGGCATACCGGGGAAGTCGCCGGCGAAGAATGCCGTTTGTATGAGCGAGCCGGCAAACAGCAGGATGAAGCCGACGGCGGCTGTCAGCAGGCCGGCGTTCGCGAGTTTCCGGTGGTGGCCGGATCGCCGGGCAAGCAGGGTCATCCCCGCGATGCCCAGCAAGGTGAGGAGGGATGCGGCAGCGCCTGCGACGGAAACAAACCCGGTGGCTGAACGCATCGCCGTCGTCTCGCAGTCCATGCCGATACAGCCGATGGGTTGCAGGTTGTGCAGGAAGGCTGCGAGGGCGCAAAGCAATCCGCCGAGTATCGCTGCTGCACCGGCCCACCTCGGGAACCGTCCTGTCCAGAAGGTGTTGTCGAAACTTCCCTGGGCCATGACGGGCCCTACAGCGTTTCGGGAATCGGGCGGCCCGGGAAGAGCGTGGCGTACTGCTTGCGGTACAACCTCCGTCCGACGAGGCGGTACCCGAGGCGGACCGGCGGGGGAATTTCTTTGAGCATCTCCCTCTGGTCCGCCGGCGGATTCGTGGAAAGCACCATGCCGAGGTAGCCCACCAGGAATTTCTTGTCGAGCTGGTTGATCCCGTGCTGTGCGGCTGTCTGCATTTCCTTGTCGGTCAGCACCCTGTCCACCGCGGGCATCACCTCGGTGACTTCGCGGCGCAGATGGATGTTGAGGACAGCCTTCAGGTCTTCGTAGCGTTCCGCGAGTTCCTGGCCCGTTTCCGCGTCCGCCGTTTGCATCCAGCGCAGCCGGAGCGGTTCGATGCTTTCGAGCCGTTCGGTGACTTGGCGGTGCTGCTCGAGCATCAGCCCCACATGCAAAGCACATGCCGGTGCCCGTTCCTTCAGTTGCGGGTACATCAGCATGTCCTCGCCCTCGTGGTGGATGTGGAGGACCTTGTCGAAGTTCCCCAGCACTTCGCCCACGTACGCGGCGCGGGCGGTGTCTCCGGCCGCGGCGGAACGCACCAGGCCGGGAGCCTCCTCGTAGGCCCAGAGGAAGAAGCGGTGGATGCGACGCATGCCGGCTGTCCCTGCGCACAAGACGGGTCCTGCGGGAACTGGAGCTGCGGTCTCGCCGGGCTGCATGGTGAAGAAGTCGGTCATTGGATGGGCCCCTTTGCGCTCGTCAATGCGAGACCAGCACCTCTCCCCGCGAGCATCGTAACGTTTGCCTCTAATGCCCCACAATGGTCGGTCGGTCCGGCGGGGGATTAGGTAGGGAAATGTTGTGGGTTTCTCTATCCAACGGGTGCAGGGTGGGAGCAAGATTTCCCCCATGAAAAGACTTGTGATTGCTGGTTTCGCAGCGGCAGTGTTGGCGTTTGGCGCAATCAACCCGGCAGTGGTGGGTAACGCGGCGCCTGATCCGTCGCACGTTCCCGGGCAGATCATGGTGAAGTTCCGGGACAACGCTGTGGCGGCCGGCGTTTTGCGCCAGCACGGGCTGACTGACGGGCCCGGGATCGGGGACACGGGTGCGCACCTCATCAAGGTTCCGGCCGGCAAGGAACTCCAGCTTGTGGACGCGCTGGGCCGGAACCCGGCGGTGGAGTACGCCGAACCCGACCAAACAGTAACCCCTGCTACCGATGATCCGCTTTTCGGTTATCAATACGCGCTGCAGAACGTGGGTCAACCGTTCAGCAACAACAATCCGGAGTACCCGATACCTGTGGCTGCTGGAAAAGCGGACGCCGATGTCGATGCCGTCGAAGCGTGGAGCCTCGCAAAGGGCACTGACATCAAGGTTGCCGTTCTGGATTCCGGTGTGGACCTTGACCATCCCGACATCAACCCCAAAGTGGTTGCACGGGCCAATTTCAGCGGTGCAACCACGAACGAAGACAAGTACGGCCACGGCACCCATGTGGCCGGCATCGTCGCCGCTGCACAGAACAACAAGGAGGGCGTAGCCGGGGTTTGCCCGGATTGCACCATCCTGGCAGGCAAAGTCCTGAACGACAGCGGCGTTGGATCCAGCTCAGGCCTTGCCAGCGGGATCAACTGGGCAGTCAGCAATGGTGCCAAGGTGATCAACATGAGCATCGGGGTGCGGTCGTCGCGCACGCTGGAGACTGCCGTGAACAACGCCTGGAACAAGGGGTCGGTACTGGTTGCCGCGGCAGGCAACGGCGCTAACCAGACCAAGATCTACCCCGCCGCGTACCCCAACGTCATCGCGGTGGGCGCCACGGACAACAATGACGCCAAAGCGACCTTCTCGACGTTCGGCGCCAGTTGGGTGGATGTTGCGGCGCCTGGAGTCGCTGTCTACTCAACCTTCCCGAACCACGACTTCGCGCTCCGGGCGCCCAATAAAAGGGCCTTGAGCTACGACATCGGGAACGGCACGTCCATGTCCTCACCGATTGTGGCTGCTACCGCCGCGCTTGTCTGGAGTAAGAATCCTGGTGCCGGCCCGAAGCTAGTGCGTGAAAAGGTCGAACTTACCTCGGAGAAGAAGTCCGGCCAGGAAACCTACTGGGCATACGGCAGGGTCAACGCCTGTAAAGCGGTGGGTGGCTGCCCATAGCGCTGGGCGCGGACCGGATCAGGACTGCAGCGACTGCATCACCGAAAGGTGGCCGGCCCGGGCGGCGATCAGGCACTTGGCCAGGTAGAACGGCTGGTTGCCGTACCTGACGTACTGGGTGAGGACCAGCACGGGATCGGACGGGCGCAGGTCCAGCAGCTTGGCGCGGCTGGGGCCCACCTGGCTGAGGCTGATCTGGCACTCGCCGGGCCCGGGCAGCCGGCCCAGCTGTTTGTTGAGCGAGGCAAGCAGGGTGGTGCCGCCGTCGTCCTCTATCTCCAGGGGTGCGGCAGGACTGCTGCCGAGGCTGACGGGCTGGGCCGAGATGTTTTCCTGCAAATGGGCGATGGCCTCGCCGTCGCGGATCAGGACGGATTCCCAGAGCCAGGTGTCGCTGCCCGGCTCGATTCCGACGCCGGGCGCGGCGAATTCGGACGCCGGCTGGCGGACCACCTGGATGCGCTTGACCTCGAGTTGCTGCCCCGGGCCGGCAAGGACTTCCTCGAACGGGCGGATGCGTTCGATACCGATGCGGGGGAGTGTGTCCGAGACGAAGCGTCCGACGCCGCGCCTCGCCCTGATCAGGCCGTCCTCCTCAAGCAGCATGAGGGCCTCGCGGACCACCGTGCGGCTGACTTTCATGTCGGCCCCGAGTTCGGTTTCGGTGGGGATCATGGAGCCGGGCGTGAGGAGGCCGTTGCGGATGGCCTCGGCGATCCGGGAGTACACCGCGACGCGGAGGGGTGAGCCGGGCTGGGCGGCCACCGGCTGGGACAGGAACCGGGCGGCGTCCTGGTGCACGTTATGCCTCGCTTACTGGATGTGGAAACTCCAGCCTACCGGTGTGACGTGTTCGTCGGACAAGTGTCCCGGGTGGTTCAGGATTCAGGCGTTTTCTGCCAGCACCCGGCCCAGGGTTTTGAGGTTGCCACGGAGAGACCGGCCCAGCAGCCGGTTCACCAGTGGATCAGGCAGCCTGCCCAGGAGGCCACCCATCGCTGCGGTTTCAATCCGTTCCGTGACACGGGTGCCGTCACCGGCCGGTTCCAAGGTGAAGGTCGCAGTTACGTCGCGCTTTCCTTCGACCGAGCGGGACACCATCCGCCGGGGCGGCTCGAATTCGGTGAACTCCACCATCCAGTCAAACTGGTGGCCCATGTAGCGGCTGGTTCCCCGACCTCGCGTTCCCAACCCCGGTGGTCCGTCCCCAACCTGTCCGGACGCAGTGACGAAGGCATCGAAGGCCGAAAGGTTCTCAAAATCCGCCAAGAAATCGAAGACCTCCTGGATCGGCCGGCTGATGACCACGCTTTCTTCTGTTGCTGGCACGGGGTTCTCCTTTGAAGCTCCCCAGCGATCGTAAGCACAAGGTACTACTTTCTCCACGGGGTGTCACTACTTTTGTAGTAGGGATTCGGGGTGTTCCGATCTTCGGCCTGGCGCGCCCCGGAAGCGCCAGTTTTAGCTGCCAAAATGCCAAAACGTTTCTTCAGATGGAAAGTGACGCTTGACACCTCCCAAAAGGTGGCCGTATCTTGGTGCCAAGTCGTTTTAGCAAAACGATTTTTCACCCCAAGCATTGTCTCGCCCTTTCCGTTCGAGAGAAAGTGAGTCGACAGCGATGTCCACTCGAAAGACCATCAACAGGTTCGTCACCATCGGCGGCATCTGCACCGCCGTGGCACTGGCAGCCACCGGGTGCGGCGCAGGGGGCCCGTCCACCACGGGTAGCGCCGGCGCCAGCACCGTCAACGTCCTCGTCGAAGCAGGCGGCAAAGCCGAACTGACCGGTGTCGCCGAACAGTGCAAAAAGGACGCCGGAGTCAGTGTCAACTTCGTCGAACTGCCCTACGACGGCATGTTCAACCGCCTCTCCAGCGAATTCTCCTCCGGCAACGTCTCCTTCGACGTCGCGGCCCTGGACTCCGTCTGGCTGCCCAGCTTCAAGGACGCTGTCCAGCCCATCGATGAAATCTTCACTGACGAGGCTAAGAAGGACATCTTCCCCGCCCTCGTCAAGGAAGCGAACGTGGACGGCCACTTCATCGGCCTCCCGGCGTGGACCAACGCCGAGATCATCCTCTACCGCAAGGACCTCTTCGAGGACGCCAAGAACAAGGCCGACTTCCAGGCCAAGTACGGCTACGAGCTGGCCGCCCCCACCACCTGGAAGCAGTACCAGGACATCGCCGAATTCTTCACCAAGGACGGCATGTACGGCACGGACGTGAAGGGCGGCGTGGAAACAGAATGGCTCGCCCACGTCCTGCAGGCCGGCTCGCCCATGGTCCTGGACGGCGACAAGGTGGTCATCGACAACGCCGCGCACAAGGAAGCCCTGGACTTCTACGTCAGCCTGGTCAAGTCCGCTCCGTCCGGTGCCGCGCAGGTTGACTGGGCCGCCGCCCAGAACCTGTTCAACCAGGGCAAGACCGCCATGACCCGCTTCTGGGCCCACGCCTACCGGCAAATCCCCAAGGATTCACCGGTGGCCGGCAAGGTGGGTACCGCTCCGATGATCGCCGGATCTGCCGGCATCGGCGGCGTCCCGGGGCCCTGGTACCTCACCGTCCCGAAGGCAACCAAGAATGCCGATGCTGCCAAGAAGTTCATCAAGTGCGCTTACGACAACAACAGCATGGGCATCGAATCCAGCCTCGGCCTGGCTTCCCGCATCTCCGCCTTTGAGAAGTACCAGGACAAGGAAGGTTATGAAAGCTTCGGCCCGCTGATCGAAACCCTGAACGGGACGGCGACGGCCACACGCCCGGCCACCGAGAAGTGGCAGCAGATCGTGGACACCGTCCTGGTTCCCATGCTGCAGAAAGCCGTAGCCGGCGGTGACTCCGCCACCCTCCTCGCTGATGCCAAGAAGCAGATCGAGGACCTCGTCAAGTAAGACCCCCGCGGCCGGCACCTGCCGAACAGGCACAGCAAGTCCGGTGCCGGCCGCGGCCCCAACCAGCGGAAGAGAAAACCGTGCGCATCTCCGATCGCCGCTTCGCATTGTTCCTGATGACACCAGCGGCGCTGTTCCTGGCAGTGTTTGTCGCATTCCCGCTGTTCCGCCTCGTGGCGGACAGCTTCTTCAAGATCTCACCGATCGCCGGCGGTCCCCGGGACTTCGTGGGCCTGGACAACTACGTCCGGGCCTTCGCCTCCGAAGCCTTTGTCGGCGCCGGCTGGCGGACCCTGGCCTACACCCTGGTGGTGGTCACGCTCGAATTCGCCCTCGGCCTGGGCATGGCACTGCTGTTCACCACGCTGGGCAAAAGCTCGCAAATCTGGCGGACCGTCTTTATGTACCCGCTGATGATCGCCCCCATCGTGGCAGGCCTTCTCTGGAAGTTCCTGATGATCGACAACTTCGGCCTCATCGGAACCCTCCTGCACCAGGCCGGCATCCTGTCCAACCCCAACCAGATCGGCTGGCTCTCGGATCCGAACATCGTGCTCTACTCCGTGGCCATTCCGGACATTTGGCTGACCACGTCCTTTATGTGCCTGGTGCTCTTCGCCGGGCTGCAGAACATCCCGGGTGACCTGATTGAAGCCGCCCGCCTCGACGGCGCACGCGCCCCGGCCATGCTGTTCCGCATCATCCTGCCCCTGCTGCGGCCGGTGATCGCCGTGGCCCTCGTGGTCCGCGGAATCGACGCGGCCCGGGCCTTCGACACCATCCTCATCCAAACCAACGGCGGCCCGCAGTCCGCCTCGGAAACCATGAGCCTGCTGATCTACCGGACCATGATCCGGTTCGGCGACCCCGGACTGGCCAGCGCCATGGGCACCCTCTACCTGCTGGCCATGCTCGCCGTCGCGTTCGTCGCGGTGTCCACCATCTGGCGGCCAGGAAAGGACAACTGATGCGCGTCGCTGAAAAAACAACGCACGACGGCGGGAAGTCACCTGCGGCGGTTGCAGGACCTTCCGTGCCAACCTCCGGAGGCAGCAGCGGCCGGAAGCGCCGCGGCGTCAACCGCGAAGGCCTGGAAGCGGGCCGCCGCAGCACCAGGACCCTGCTGTGGGTCCTCCTCGCCGTGGCGATGGTGCTCTACGGGTTCCCGTTCCTGTACCTGCTTTTCACCTCCTTCAAGACGCCCATCGATACCATCGCGGTGCCGCCCACCATCCTCCCGCGGGAGTGGACGCTGGAGAACTACACCAACGCGTTGGGCCGCAGCGGTGTGGTGGCGTCCTTCATCAACAGCATCCAGACGGCCATCATCAGCACCCTGTTGTCACTGGTGCTGGCGGTACCCGCGGCCTACGGCATCACCAGGTACAAGACCCTGAGCGGCCGGATCTTCATCATGGCTGCGCTGGTCACCCGCATGGTGCCGCCGGTGGCCATCGGCATTCCGCTGGCCTCGATGATGGCCTCCATGGGCCTGTCCGATACACCGATCGCACTGTCCATCGCGCATACCACCATCTCGCTGCCGCTCTCGATCTGGCTGATGTCCAGCTTCTTCGAAGCGGTGCCCAAGGACCTGGAGGAAGCGGCAACCGTGGACGGTTGCAGCCGCCTCGGAGCCCTGTGGCGGGTGGTAATCCCGGTAGTGTCCGGCGGCATCGCGGTCACCGCGATCTTCGCCTTCCTGGCCTCCTGGAACGAGTTCCTGTTCGCACTCCTGATGACGGCCATCCGCTCCCAGACAACGCCAGTGGTGATCGCGAACTTCCAGACCCAGTTCGGCCTGGACTGGGGATCCATGACGGCCCTGGCCGCCGTGTACTCCATCCCGGTCATCCTCCTGACCCTGCTTTTGCAGCGCAAGATCGTCGCAGGCATGACGCTCGGCGCGGTCAAGGGCTAGACCACCAATAACCAGTAGCCTACTGATGACGCCCAGGGGCATCACCGACCATAAGGACGTGGGAGACAGATGAGCAACAAGAACATCGGGATCAAGGACGTGGCCACCGCCGCCGGCGTGTCCGTGACGACCGTCTCCCACGTCCTCAATGAAGTGGCCTATGCCCGGATCAGCCCCGAAACCAGGGACAAGGTCCGGTCCGCGGCGGAACAACTGGGGTACGGGCCAAACCGCCTGGCCCAAGCCCTTCGCACCCAGAGGACGGGCATGCTGGGCCTGGTGAGCGAGGACATCGCCACCACGCCCCACGCCGGCCGGATCATCCTCGGTGCGGAGGAGGCTGCCAAAGCCCGGGGGTACAACCTCATGATCATCAACACCTCCGGCTCAGCCAGCCTCGAATCCCGGCGGGACGACGTCGAGGCCCTCCTGGAACGCCGGGTGGACGGCATCCTCTATGCCACCATGTACCACCGCATCGTGGAGCTGCCGGCCAATCTCGGCAGCGTTCCCTCGGTCCTGGTGGACTCGGTGGCCGCCGGCGGAAACATCACCGCCGTCATCCCGGACGAGGAAGGCGGTGCCCGCACCGCTGTGCAGGCTTTGCTCGCGGCCGGGCACCGGCGGATCGGCTTCCTTAACAACACCGACGACGTCCCCGCGACCCGCCAGCGGCTCCATGCCTTCCGGACCACGCTGGCCGAAGCAGGACTCGACGGCGGTGCGGCACCCGTCGAGTCCGAGGTCTCCGAGGTGCACGGCGGCTATGAGGCGGCCCGCCGGATCCTGTCCCGGGATGACCGGCCTACGGCACTGTTCTGCTACAACGACCGGATGGCGATGGGTGCCTACCGCGCCGCTGGCGAGTTGGGCCTCAGCATTCCTGCCGACCTTTCAGTAGTGGGCTTCGATGACCAGGAACTGATCGCCGCCAACCTCCACCCGGGCCTCACCACCGTGGCCCTGCCCCATTACGAGATGGGGGCATGGGCCACCGAGCACCTGATTGACGCCGTCGAGGGGAAGACCGACCTGTCTCTCATGGCACTCCACCCGACCATTCTGGGCTGCCCCCTCGTGACCCGCGATTCCATCGCGGCGCCGCTACAGTAGCAGCCTGCCCTTCCACTTTCCCCCTTTCAACGTCCCAAGAGGAACGCACCACATGTCCAGTTACCTAGATGCCGCACGCCTGGAAACAGCCCCGGCCGAGACCTCCGGCTTCCGGCCTGCCATCCACTTCACGGCAAGGGACACCTGGCTGAACGATCCCAACGGCCTGGTTTTCCACGACGGCCTCTACCACCTCTTCTTCCAGAACAACCCGTACGGCAATGTCTGGGGCAACATGTCCTGGGGCCACGCCACCTCCCGCGATCTGCTGCATTGGACGGAACACCCTGTAGCCATTGCTTGCGACGGGAACGAGGACATCTTCTCCGGCAGCGTGGTGGTGGACCACGGCAACACGTCCGGTTTCGGCACCGCGGAAGCACCTGCCCTCGTCGCCATCTACACCAGCGCCTACAAGGCCGCGTCAGAATACAACGGTACGCAGGCCCAGTCCCTGGCCTACAGCACGGACGCAGGAATGACGTGGCGGAAGTATGAAGGCAACCCCGTCCTCACCCGAAACTCGGCGCACTTCCGCGATCCCAAAGTCTTCCGCTACCAGGGGGAGGCCGGAGACTATTGGGTGATGGTCGCCGTCGAAGCGCAGCACCAGACGGTGGTGCTCTACCGTTCCGAAGACCTTAAGACCTGGGAGTTCCTCAGCGACTTCGGCCCGGCTAACGCCGACGCCGGCGAATGGGAGTGCCCGGACCTCTTTCCCCTGGCGGTGGACGGAGACCCGGACAACATCAAATGGGTACTGATCGTCAACGTTAATCCGGGTGCCGTGGCGGGAGGGTCCGGCGGCCAGTACTTCGTGGGGCATTTCGACGGCGTCCGGTTCGTTCCCGAGCCCGGGTCACTCGTGGCGCCTGGCGGGCTCAGTTCCCTCCCCGACCCGGAGGCGCGCTCGGCAGCCTTGCAGCAGTGCTTGTGGCTGGACTGGGGACGCGACTGCTACGCCTCGGTGTCCTTCAGCAATGCACCGGATGGCCGGCGGATCGTCATTGGCTGGATGAACAACTGGGACTACGCCAACCACCTGCCCACCGCTCCTTGGCGGTCCTCGATGACCCTTGCCCGCGAGGTGCGGCTGACAGAAGTCAACGGCTCCGCCCGGCTGGTCCAGCAACCGGTCCTGGCCCAGCCTGGGGGAGCGTTACTCGCTTCCGAGGAGCAGCTGAACGCCGGCACTTTTGAGCTGCGGAACTCAGCCCGCCGGTTGCCGGATGCGGTGCCCGGCAGCGCACAGATCATTGACGCCGAGATCGTGCCCGGCGCCTCCGAACGTGTTGGTCTCCGCCTCTTCGGGGGCCACGACGGGAGCGAGGGCACTGTTCTTAGCTACAACACTGCCAGCGCCCGGCTGGTCCTGGACCGCCGTCAATCGGGCAACACAGGCTTCCACGAGAAGTTCCCATCCATGGAATCAGCCCCGCTGGTACTCGAGGACGGCGTGCTCAAGCTGCAGATCGTCGTCGACCATTGCTCAGTTGAGGTATTCGCGCAGGACGGCAAGGTGGTCCTGACGGACCTCATCTTCCCTGACGCCGAACATGGGGAGAACTGGCTCTCGGCCGAGGGCGGCCCGGCAACGATACTGAAGCTATCCGTCTCAACACTTACCTGATCGCGCGGTTCCAACCAACATGCTTGACTCCATGAAAGGTCCAGAAAATGCCACCAGTCCAGCTCCCCGGCGGTGACCCCAGAGCGGGCCTTGATGTCCTTGTTGTGGGTGAAGCACTCGTGGACATCGTGATCTCCTCCCACGGCACTGTGGAGCACCCCGGCGGATCACCCGCAAACGTTGCCTATGGGCTCGGACGGCTGGGTGCCGACACGGCATTGCTGACGTCGATCGGCGACGACCACCATGCCGCCGCCATCGAGGAGCACCTGCACCGCGCTGGTGTTAATCTCCTGCGAGGGTCCAAGGGCAGCGGCGCAACCGCGACGGCCACTGCCACGCTGGCGTCCGACGGGTCCGCCCACTACGACTTCGACATCCGGTGGGACCTCGCGCGGACCGCTCCGGCTGCCCTTCCCAAAATCCTGCACACCGGCTCGATCGCCACGTTCCTGGCCCCGGGGGCTGCAGCGGTGAGGGAGCTTCTTGAGCAGTCGCACCGGCGCTGCGTGGTCACCTACGATCCCAACATCCGCCCAGCACTGCTTGGCAGCCAGTTCGAGGCAAAAACCATCTTCGAGGAACTCGTCCCGTTCACGGAAGTAGTGAAACTCAGCGACGAGGACGCGGAGTGGCTCTATCCGCGGGTGTCCCTGGAAGATATCTCCCAGCGCATCCTCGGGTTGGGTGCGGGGCTGGTCGCCGTCACCAGGGGAGCGGAGGGGTCCCGGCTTACCACCCGCGCCGCGCAGGTAGCCGTTCCTTCGGTCAGGTCTGCCGTGGTGGACACCATCGGGGCCGGCGACTCGTATATGTCTGCCCTGATCTACGGACTCCTGATGCGCGGAGCAGACGGGCTGGCACCGTCCGTGCTGGAATCACTGGGCCGCATGGCAGCCAAAGCAGCCGCCATCACGGTGCGCCGCCCGGGCGCCAACCCTCCCACATTGGAGGAACTGCAGGCGGACCTCCCCGAGCATCAGCCGGTGGCACAGTGAATCTTGGCGGAGCGAAACCTGGTGCAACGACTTCCGACAATGAAAGGGAAGAACCCATGCCAAGCAACAACTGCTACGACGTGACGACGTGGCCGGTCGGCAACCCGTATGAGGACGTCGGGGAAGTCATCAACAGCATCATCGCTGACATCAAGGACCGGCAGGCCGACGCCGATGTGAACCAGGGCGGAAAGCCCGGCGCCGTGATCTACATTCCGCCGGGGGACTACCGTCTCCGTACGCAGGTGGTGATCGACATCAGCTTCCTTCGGATCGAGGGATCGGGGCACGGCTTTACGTCATCGAGCATCCGGTTCAACGTGCCCGAAGACGAGTGGCCCGACCTGCACGAGCTGTGGCCCGGCGGGAGCCGCATTCTGGTGGACATCCCCCGGGCCGAAGACGCAGAGGAATCGAAGGGAGCCGCCTTCTACGTTGAGCGGAGCGGGAGCCCGCGGATCAGCTCGCTCGAGTTCTCCAACTTCTGCATCGATGGACTGCACTTCAGGCCGGACGGCTCGGCGCTGCCTGCGGAGAACACGTACGTCAACGGCAAGACCGGCATCTATGTGGCGAGCGCCAATGACTCCTTCCGCGTGACCGGCATGGGGTTCGTCTACCTGGAAAACGCCGTCACTATCTACCACGCGGACGCGCTCTCCATCCACGGCAACTTCATCGCGGAGTGCGGAAGCTGCATCGAACTGCGCGGGTGGGGCCAGGCGTCAAAGATCACCGACAATCTGGTGGGGGCCGGCTTCAAGGGCCACTCGATCTACGCCCAGAACCATGGCGGCCTGCTGATTACCGCGAACAACGTCTTCCCCCGGGGTGCGAGCAGCGTCCATCTCGAGGGCGTTACGCGGTCCAGCGTTACCAACAACCGTTTGCATTCGTTCTACCCGGGCATGGTGATGCTCGCAGCGAACAGTTCGGAAAACCTGGTGGCCACGAACCACTTCCTGCGTGACCATGAGCCGTGGACGCCCTTTTTCGGAGTGGACAACGGACTGGACGATCTCACCGGCCTTCTCTGCGTCAGCGGCAGCAACAACTCGGTCATCGGCAACCACTTCTCCGAGGTCATCGACTCCCAGGGCATCCGGCCGGCAGGTGCAAGGCCGGTGATCATCCGGCTGATGGCAGGGGCAGGCAACTTCGTCTCCAACAACCACGTGGTGGCTTTGGACGTTGACTCCGCATCAAGCGACTCCTGCTTCGAAGCCCAGGTGGATGCCCTGTTGACCACCGGGACGTCGGCAGGCCTCGCCGTCACGGCCGTGATGGTGGATTCCGAATCGACCCGGAATACCATCCTCGATTCCGGCAGCGATGCCCAGGTGAGCGCGGACCGGGCTGTTAACGCCTTGCGGTTCACCCCCGCCGTCGGTGCGGAGGCGGTACAGGTGCGTGCGGCCCGGTAACCCGATCAGGCACAAGCCCCTGAACGGGTATGGCCCCGGCAACAGCTGTAGCTGCGGCCGGGGCCATACCCTTCTCTGTGCAACCGGGGGGTGTCCGCCGGGAAAGACGTTTAAGCGCGTGCCTTGCTGTGGCCCTTCGTGAGGATTACGGCCAGGGCGATCATCCCCACGCCAAGCAGCAGGTGCAGGATGTTGTCGAAGCCGTTGAGTGGCACGAAGTTGCCCACGGAATCCTGGGGGATCACCAGGCCGTAGACGAAGAGGACCAGGTAGATGACCCCGCCGTAGAGCAGGAATGAACGGGCGCCCGCGGCAGACCTTGCCAGGGCGATACCCGCTGCGCCAAAGAGCAGGTGGACGATGTTGTGCAGGACTGAGACCTGGAAGAGGCCCAGCAGCAGGGCCTCGGAGTGGTGGCCGGCGAAGCCCAACTGGTCGTAGTTCCCTGTGATGCCCGGCACGAAGCCCAGGATGCCGACCAGCAGGAACACCGCCCCCACAACCATCGATGCCTTCTGGACATTGGTGCGTGCTGCCATGCCGGTGCTGGTGTGTGTTGCCATGGTGACCTCCTGAATGCGGTTTGTGTTGTTGGGCTGCCGGTTTGGCTGACCCAAGGGGGTATGCCAGCTATTCGCAGGACGTCGCGTGGAGGATGGGTGATGGCCGAAAATTCCTGCCGGGAGCGCAACCATTGGCGCCAGGCCGCAGTGGTCCGCGCGGATCCGTATTCCCTCGAAGGACGCGGTGGTGCGGGCCCCGGTGATCAGGCTCGGCGTCAGCGGCGGGAAGCTGGATGCCACTTGGGTAAATCGCTGCATCCGCGACGGAAGCATGTGCGCGTGTTCCGGGAGGTGCAGGCGTCTTCCTGCCCAGCGTTACATCTAGCATGATTCTATGAGCGCAAGGGGTTGGGCTGCCCGGCACCGTCTGGCGATGCGGGAGCGGGGCTTCCGGCAAATTCAGATGTGGGTGCCGGACGCACGGACGGAAGAATTCAAGCGTGAGGCGCGCCGGCAAGCATTGGCCGTTGCCGCGTCAGACCGGGCTACCGATGACCAAGACTTCATCGAGCAGATTTCGGAAGACTGGCCGGAGTGAAACGTGGCGAGCTATGGACGGTCTCCGGAGGCACCTACGCCCAAAAGCCACGTCCTGCGCTCATCGTCCAGGACGACCTGTTTGCGGAGTCGGCGTCCATCACCCTTTTGCCGCTAATCTCACAATTGACAGGCGCTCCGTTGCTGAGGTTAACCGTAGACCGCGGGGCCGTAGGCGTCTGGCCGCGGGCTCATGAGGTAGTCGGCAACACTTGCGGATTCTTCTTCCGCCATCACCAGCTTCAGGACGGCTGAGGTGTCGACACAAGTGTCGCAAGTTGTGGCCTACGCGCGTCAGCACGTAAAGCTATAGATAATCCCCGGAGCGTTCCCGCGCGATTTCCAGCAGCGTGGAGTGGAAGGCGACCTCGGCCGGGGCGTAGACCTTGTCCTGGCGCTGCGCCAGCAGGATCCGCCGCAAGGGTGCCGCGGCGCCCAGGCTGAGCACCCTGACATCGGGATGCTGGAGGGAGACCGCGGTTTTGGGCACCATGGCCACGCCCATCCCGACGCTCACCATCGCCTGCGCCTCCTGGTAGTCGTTGGCCAGGAACCCGATGGTCGGCTCAAAGCCGGCGTCGTGGGCGGATCGCTGCAGGACTTCCACCACGGGGTGGGCCTCCGCCCGGACGATCCACGACTCGTTGCGCAGATCCTCCATGCTGACCTCCTCCCGGCCTGCCAGTTGGTGTCCACGGGCCACCAGGATCACCGTGCTCTCCTGGAAAACCTCAGTGACCCGGATGGACTCGTCCTCAAAACGGTTCCAGGGATAGTCCCAGAGCAGGCACAAGCCTGTGGCACCGGATTCCAGGTCCGCCACGAGCTCATCGAAGCGGGCGCTGCGAAGGGAAAGGCCGATGGCGGGGTAGCGCTTCTTGAAGGTCCGGATGACGATCGGAATGAAGGATCCGGCCAATGTGGGGAACGTGCCCACGGTCAGGGATCCGCGCTTCAGCCCGGCGATCTCCCCGAGATCCGACTGGGCTGCCTTCATCTGGCGGACGATCTTGCGGGCGTGCCCGGCGAGTACCTGCCCGGCCTCGGTGGGCACCACCCCGCGGGAGCGGCGGTTGAGCAGGGGCTGCCCCACTTCCTGCTCGAGCTTTCGCAGCTGCTGGGAAACGGCCGAAGGCGTGTACATCATCAGTTCGGCCGCCGCAGTAATCGACCCCTGCTCCACCACCTCCAGGAGCAGGGCAAGCCGGCGGATATCGAACAAGGGCTGGTCCTCTTCGTTAAGCATCCGTGCGCCTCTCTGTTCTTTTCGTTCATTCACTGCACGATGCCCGTAAAGACGGGCCCTTTCCGCTACCGGGACGGGAAAGCTGAGACCGAAAGCGTGGACTACTTCCCTTTGCAGCCAATGATTGAAGAAACTCTACATCCCCTTTCAATTATCCAACATTGTCCTAAAGTGTGATCCGGCTCAACCTTTTCGTAGGCCCTCAACAGTTTTGAGGCGAAGGAGAGGTGGAGAGTCGATGAAGATCGAAGCGGAATGGATGCGCGGAGGCACCAGCAAGTGCTGGGTGTTCGAAGCGGAGCATCTCCAGGAGGGCGGTGCCAGCCTTGATGTGCTGCTGCCGCGGCTGTTCGGAAGTCCGGACGCGCGCCAGATTGACGGCGTGGGTGGGGCCACTTCCACTACCAGCAAAGCGATCATCCTGCACCGGCCCGCCGGCGGGGACATCGACGTCGAATACACCTTCGCCCAGGTAGGGATCGAAGAGGCCGGCGTGGACTGGGGCAGCAACTGCGGCAACGGCTCCGCGGTAGTGGGCCTGTACGCGATCGAGAAGGGCTGGGTTGTGCCTACCGGGGACGTCACCCGGATCGTCACCCGCAACACCAACACCAACCAGGTCATCGTCCAGCGCGTCCCCACCCCTGATGGCGCCCTGCCGGTCATCCCGGAAGGACAGATGCCCGGCGTCCCCTTCCCCGGCTACCCGGTGGGCCTCGGCTTCCAGGACCCGGCCGGCAAGACCACCGGTGCCCTGCTTCCCACCGGCGCGGCAACGGACAGCATCACCGCCGGCGGGACCGGCTGGACCGTTTCAATGGTCGACGCCGGTGCGCCGGTTGTGATGGTCCGCGCCGAGGAGCTGGGCCTGGACCCCGCCCGCTACGAGACGTGGCGCCCAGGCGTGGAACTGCAGCTGGACACCCTGGAGCACATCCGGCGCCAGGCAGCCGTGCGGATGGGCCTGGCTCCCACCACTGCCGAAGCTGCCAGGGCCATCCCCAAGCTCGCCATCGTGGCCGCGCCCGCCGACGCTGAAGCAGGCGCGGACGTCAACGTCATGATGCTCTCCATGGGCAGGCCGCACCCGGCGCTGGCCATCACCGGCAGCATCGCCCTGACCCTGGCCGCCCGCACCCCGGGCACCGTGCTGCACACCATCACGGGCGGCGCTCCCGGAGCCACCCTGCGGCTGCGAACCCCCGCCGGCGTGATTGAAACCTGGAGCGAGGAGCACGGCGGAAGCCTGCTCGTCGGCGTCGACCGCACTGCCCGCACCATCGCCACCACCATCATCCACCTCCCCGAGGTAGCCGGCAGCGCTGCACCTGCCGTCCTCGCGGGAGCCACTCAATGAGGAGTAAGCCATGACCAAAACAGCCCAACGACCCACTGACATTCTTGAGGAGGGCCGGGACGAACAGCCACCGCGTCCCAACCGCCGCCGCCGTATCCTACTGATGGCGGTAGCCGGCCTGACCATCCTGGGCCTGGCCGCCCTCGTGCTGGGGGGTGGCATCCTCAACCCGGGGGCCGCCGCGGACCCGGAGCACACCATGACAGCCGTACAAATCATCCCGCTCGTTATCCTCGTGGTGATGTTCGTCGTCGCCACCAAGTGGCCGCTGAACATCGGCGTGATGGGGCTGGTAGCCTCCTTCGGCGTCGGCTACTTCATGCTGGGAATGACGGACAAGCAGATCCTGGAAGAATTCCCGGCCAGCATCGTCCTGACCATCATCGGCGTCACCTACTTCTTCAGCATGGCCCAGCGGAACGGCACCATCAACATCATCGTCCAAAGCTGCGTCCGCCTGGTCAGGGGCAAGACGATGCTGCTGCCCTGGGTCTTCTTCCTGATGGCCGCCGCGCTCACCTCGCTGGGCACTTTCTCGCCCGCCGCCGTCGCCCTGCTGGCACCGGCCGCCCTTGGTTTCGCCTACGAATCCCGCATCCACCCGGTTGTTATGGGCGCATTCATCATCAACGGCGCCCACGCCGGCGGCTTTTCCCCGCTGTCCGTGGCCGGCGTGCTGGTGCACAACATCGCCGTTGACAACGGGTTCCCCATCTCGCAGGGCTCACTCTTCATTGCCAGCTTCACGCTGAACCTCATCCTTTCCGTCCTGACCATCGTGCTGTTCGGCCTCCTGGGCAAACTGCGCGACGGCGAAGGAGGCCAGCTTGCCGACGTGGACACCACCAGCGCCGGCCGCCCGCACGGACAGCAGATCCTCACCCTCGTCCTGATCGCCGCGATGCTTGTCTGCACCCTGGGCTTCCGCATGCCCATCGGTTTCGTGGCACTGTCCGCCGGGCTCCTGCTCGCCTTCATCAACATCAAGGAACACCAGACGTTCATCGGCGGCGTCTCCTGGTCCACCGTCCTGCTGGTGGCGGGCATGATCACCTACGTCTCACTCCTGCAGCACGTGGGCGTCATCGACACCCTCGCCGAACAGGCCCTGGCACTCGGTGCGCCCCTGCTCGTGGCACTGGTCCTCTGCTACGTGATCGGCGTCGGCTCGGCTTTTGCGTCCTCCACCGCCCTGCTGACCGCGTTCATCCCGCTCGCCGGTCCGCTGCTGGCCACCAGCAGCCTGAGCGCCTCCGGCACCGTCGCCGCACTGGCCATCGCCGCCACCGTGGTGGATGTTTCGCCCTTCTCCACCGACGGGGCCCTGGTGGTTGCCAACGCCCGCGACAACGACCGGCAGCGCGTCTACAAGCAGCTCATGATGTACGCCGGCGGCGTGGTGCTGGTTGCTCCGGCCCTGGCCTGGGCCCTGCTGGTACCCACCGGCATCATGTAGCCAACCCCGCCGCCATTTCGCCGTGGGGCTGCCGCGCGTGAAGTCTCGGAACTTCGGTACCACGGCCGCTGTGGTAATCCGTCCGCAAAAACTCCTGTAGGGTTGATCCTGTTGTTGTGTTTATGCAGTTGGTAGTTCAGGCAGTACGCGCGGTCGAAAGTCCGCGTTCTTCTGAAGTAGCGGTTTTGAACACCCCACACCGGAGGACCCGAAAGTCGGGACTTTTCCTCCACCTTCACGAAGGACAAAAATAATGGCTACTGGTACCGTCAAATGGTTTAACGCTGAAAAGGGCTTCGGCTTCATTTCCCCCGATGACTCCTCACAGGATGTTTTCGCACACTACTCTGCGATCAACTCCAACGGCTTCCGTTCACTCGAAGAGAACCAGAAGGTTTCCTTCGAAACCGAGCAGGGCCCCAAGGGTCCCCAGGCCACCAACATCCAGGCTCTCTAATTTCTTAGGGAAACTGGGGCCTCAGGGTTTCAATTTTTGAGCAGGGCCGGTCACTGACCGGCCCTGCTTTTGCTTAACCCGGTAGTGCTACAAAGACACCAAAGCACTCTTCACG
>NZ_CAQI01000047.1 GCF_001046895.1 Pseudarthrobacter siccitolerans | reverse complement strand
CTTCACGCAGGCTCTCTGGCAAGATGGCCACTATGCTTCCAGCCGGCACCGTCCCTGCGTTTGACCTGCGAATCAGCATCGAGGACATTGAGCCGCCGGTCTGGCGCCAGCTCAGGCTTCCCACCGGGCTGACAGTCCAGCAGTTCCACTTGGCCGTGCAGGCAGCCTTCGGCTGGGAGGACCGCCACCTCTACGGCGTCCGTGCCCTGGATCCCGCAGGGAGGCCCCGGGTAGTCATGGGTCCCGAGGGCGCAACGGAAGACCCGCGCGCAGAGCTGCCCGGCGTCGTCGTGCTGTCAGAACTTCTGGATCCGCACAAGCCAAACACAGGGTTCGAATACGAGTATGACTTCGGTGACGGCTGGATGCACCGGGTGGAACTGCTCGGCCCCGCCGAACTGGAGCATGGTGAACTTCTGTGCCTGGACGGCGCCAACCGGGGGCCTGTGGAGGACTCCGGCGGCCCGCTCGGGTACACGCGCCTGGTGCAGATCCTCGCCGACCAGCAGCACCCTGAACACGAGGATGCGGCGAGATGGGTTTTCGAGACGGCCGGCGAATTCGGCCGGCGTTTCGACGCCACCCGCTTCGGTGTGCAGGCAGCGAACCGCAAACTCCGGATTCTTGCCCTTCAGTGGTGGCCCCAGCCGCTCTTGGATGAGGAACGGGACGCCGTGCTCGGGCCGGTGCTCTGGCTCCTGCAAAATGCCGCTGGTGATGGCCTGGAACTGACCAAGGACGGCTACCTGAAACCCGCACTGGTGAAGCGGGCAGTGGAGGAGATCGGCTGGGAAGGCATCGTTTACGGCAAGGGGAACCGTGAAGCCAATGTTCTGCCCGTCCGCGAACTTCGCCAGCACGCCATTGCCTGGAAGTTGGTCCGTAAACTCAAGGGCAGGCTGGTGCTCGCGCCGCGGGGCAGGCGTGCGCTGGAATATCCCGGCTACTTATGGGACCTCGTGGTGGACATCATCGCAAGTCCTGGGCACGACGCCGTCCGACTCGTCACGGGCCTTTACGCGAACTGGTACCTCACATGTATTGCGCCGCCCTGGAACCAGGAACGCGATGTCATCCGCCTGGCGCTGGAGGAGACGGGATTCGTTACCCGGTCCGGCGATCCAATCCCCGACGAATGGATCACGGATATTTACCGGACAGTCTCGTGGAACCTTATGTGCCTGCGCGTGATGACCCCCAAGGCCACCTTCGCTGACCGTCCTCTGCTTACCGACGGCGGGGTGAAGTTCTTCCTCGCCGTCCAGGAGGCCGAGCTCCTGTCCCGTAAGCCTTAGCGGCGTGCACTCCGGCTGACCAGCGCACCCGCCAGCGAAAGAGCCAGCACTGCTGCCAGCGCCGAGAGGGAGGGATTCACCCAGGCGGGGACAAGGTCATAGGCCGCATCGCACCTGTTGTGCAGCGGGAAGTACGGGCTCCCGTCGCGTGGATGCAGCAGGCGGAAGTTGCGGTCCAGCGCGTGGCCGGCGGCCTGGCAGACGTCGTCGAGGTCCTTGCTCGAAGCTGTGGCAAACTGGGTGACAAACACCATCACCATCAGTGCACCTGAGATTAGAGCCGTCCGGAGCCATACCCGGCCTGCTGTGAGTTGTTGTTGCATCGGCCCCACCCCTCGGCACGCCATTGCCAGCGCAGCCGTTATTGCTTGTGGTCCGCTTCATCAACCAGGTGACTCAACGATAGTCTTGCTGGCCCGGGAATTCATCGAAAAATTAGCTCAAGATCCTGGCCGGCCGCAATCCGGACTAAAAGGCAGGGGTCATCACGTGTGCCTAGCGCAGCCCCATGGCGTTGCGGACCTCATCGAGAATGTGGTGCATCGCGGCCTCGGCGGCACCAGCGTCTCCGCCGGCCACCGCCGCAGCCACATCCTCGTGCGCCTGGAGCGCTTCGTTCCGGGGCTTGAACGGCATCAGCCCCTGCTTGGTCCGGCTGGTCAGCACCTCGGCCACCATGCCTTCGAGGGCCAGGAACATTTCGTTGCCGCAGCTTTCCAGCAGCAGGCAGTGGAACTCGATGTCCGCTGCCAGGAATGCCTCAAGTTCGCCGGCCTCGCCCAGCCGGCGCAGGTCGGCGGCAAGGGATGTCAGCCTGGCCCGTTCGGCGGCACTTGCCCTGCGTGCTGCCCCGGCGGCGGCAATGGGTTCGACGGCGATGCGCAGCTCCGTGAGGCTGCTGTACTGGATCTCCCGCCGGTCCGAGGCGAGCCGCCAGCGCACCAGCTTCGGATCGAAGACATTCCAGAACCGGCGCTCCTGCACCACGATGCCCACCCGGCGACGCGAGTACACCAGGTTCATCGATTCGAGGACCTTCATGGTGTCCCGTGCCACGGTCCGCGAAATCCCGTACTCCTGCTGCAGGCCTTCCAGTGTGAGCCGGCTTCCGGGGGGAAGATCGCCGGAGGCGATAGCTACGCCGAGCGCCTCAACAACGCGTCCTTGCAGGGCGGGGGCGGGCCCGCCGTCGTCCGTGTTGTCCTGGTCCTGTGGTGTCGCCGTCGACATCTTCCTGCCTTCCTCCGCACGCCCTGCGTGCGACTATTAGCCTACCGAAAATTACTCAAAGATATGACTTGTGACACGGAAAGATAGTATCTATCAAGTAAAAAGGTGATACCTTATCTCCAGTGCATGTCCCTCTGGGATGTGCACACAAGCGTTCTTCCCTAAGCCAATGGCGTCTTCTTCGGAGGTAAAACATGCAGTATCCCGCCACCCACCTGGTGGTCATGGGTGTTGCCGGTTCCGGCAAATCCACCATCGCGGCAGCTCTCTCCCGCCAGCTCGGCTGGGCCTGCGCCGAAGCGGACGAGTTCCACCCGCAGGCCAACATCCAGAAGATGAGCCAGGGGACCCCGCTGCAGGACGAGGACCGCTGGCCCTGGCTGCAGGAAATCCAGAACTGGATGACCGCGCAGGCCCATGAGGGCAAGAGCACAGTGCTCACCTGCTCCGCCCTCAAGCAGAGCTACCGCCAGCTGCTGTCCCAGGCCGAGGGTCGCGTTCTTTTCCTCCACCTCCACGGTGAAGCGGACCTTATCGGCCAGCGTATGCAGGGCCGCGAAGGCCACTTCATGCCGCCCACGCTCCTGCCCAGCCAACTGGCCACCCTTGAGCCCTTGAGCGATGCGGAGCTCGCGGCCGGAAGCCTCCGGCTGGACATCTCCAAGGCCCCCGAAGAGCTCGTCAAAACCATCATCGCCGCACTGCGCCTCCCCGCAGACCAGGCCTCCTAAGCCTTCCCCGAATCCCCAACAATCCTGTTTCAAAGGAGAACCATGACCATCGAAGGATGGACTCAAACGATGGGTGCAGGCCCCCTGCTGCTCATTGCCGCGGCGGCGATCGTCGCCCTGCTGTTCCTGATCATCAAGCTGCGGATGCACGCGCTGCTGGCCCTGATCATCATCAGCCTTGCCACTGCCTTCGCCACCGGCATCCCCGCCAACCAGGTGGTGCCGGTCCTGATCAACGGCTTCGGGACCACCCTCGGCACCGTAGCCCTGCTCGTGGGCCTGGGCGCCATGCTCGGACGGATCGTGGAAACCAGCGGCGGCGCCAAGGTGCTGGCCGACTACCTGATCGGCGTCTTTGGTGAGAAGCGCGCCCCCTTCGCGCTGGGCCTGGCCTCCCTGATCTTCGGCTTCCCCATCTTCTTCGACGCCGGCCTGGTGGTTATGCTGCCGGTCGTGTTCGCCGTGGCCCACCGCCTGGGCGGGGGAGTGCTCCGCTACGGCCTGCCCGCCGCCGGCGCGTTCTCCGTGATGCACATCTTCCTGCCGCCGCACCCGGGCCCGGTCTCCGCCTCAGCCTTCTTCGATGCCAACATCGGCCTGGTCATGATTGCCGGCCTCATCGTCGCCATTCCCACCTGGTATGTCACCGCCTACCTCTACGGCCTCTACACCGGCAAAAAGCTGGTCCTTCCCGTGCCCGAACTCCTGGGCCACGCCAGCGCCGAGGCCGAGTCCCACCCGCCGCGCTTCCGCACCATCGTGGGGCTGCTGCTCCTGCCGCTGGTCCTGATCTTTATGAACACCGGCCTGAACACCCTGGCGTCCTCCGGCGTGCTCAATGCTGACGTCAAGAACGAGCAGTGGTTCCAGGTCCTGCGCACTATCGGTGAAACTCCGGTGGCGCTGCTGATCGCCGTGATCGTGGCGATGTTCGTGCTGGGCGCCAAGCGCGGCAAGGATGCCGGTGCGCTGGAGAAACTGCTCGAATCCTCCCTGGGTCCCGTCTGCTCCGTCATCCTGATCACCGGTGCCGGCGGTATGTTCGGCGGCGTCCTGCGCACCTCCGGCATCGGTTCCGCACTGGCCGATGTCCTGGGCAACCTGGGCATCCCGCTGATCCTGGCCGGCTTCCTGATCTCGGCGATCCTGCGCATCGCCCAGGGCTCGGCAACGGTGGCACTGACCACTACCGCCGGCCTCATCGCCCCGGCCGTGGCATCGGCCGGACTTAACGGCATGCAGGTGGCCGCCCTGGTGATCGCGGTGGCCGCCGGCTCCGTGGTGGTCTCGCACGTCAACGACTCCGGCTTCTGGCTGGTGGGCCGGTTCTTCGGCATGGACGTCAAGACCACGCTGAAGACCTGGACCGTGATGGAGACCCTGATCGGCGTGATGGGCTTTGCCATCGCGGCCGTGATCTTCCTGGTGGCCGGCCTGGCGGGCTAGCTTCCCCAACCGGGTAGCGCCAGGTGTCGTTTTGAACCTCCAAAACGGCACCTGGCGCTACTTACTTTAAAGGGCGGGCTGGTTACGCCTGGAGACCGGGGACCCCGTCCTGGATCCGGAAGGAGGCCTTTGTGCTGACCGGGGAACCCGGCGTCGTGACGTAGTCCAGTACCCGGAAGTCGGCGGTCATGGCGTCCTTGGTGATCTTCGTGTTCACGTAGCCGCGGTTGTCGTTGTAGAACTTCAGGTGCGGGTTCCACGCCATGGTGGGTTCCGTGGTGGAGCCAGTGCCGTTGCCGGTGGAGGTGATGGACGTGCACACCAGCTCCGAGCCCACCACGGGCGAGGCAGGATCCTTGAAGTCCACCTTCAGGTCGTTGGCCCAGTTGCGGTGCACGTCGCCCGTGAGCACGACGGCGTTGCGCACCTTCGCGTCTAGCCAGCCCTGGGTGATGCGGCGGCGTGAAGCGGCGTAGCCGTCCCAGCCGTCCATGGACACGTCGTCGACCTCCAACGCCTGGGCGCGGTCCCGCTCGGCGAAGAACACCTGCTGGCCCAGGATGTCCCAGCGCTGCGTGGAGTTCCTGAACCCGTCCAGCAGCCACTTCTCCTGCTCGGCGCCGGTGATGGTCCGGTCCTCGGCCAGGCGTTCAGCCACGTTCTTGCGCCAGCCGTCTCCGGCGAGCTGGTCGTCGCGGTACTGCCTCGTGTCCATCATGTGGAAGTTGGCGAGCTGGCCCCACTGGATGGTGCGGTAGATCTTCATGTCGAACCCGGCCGGGACGGACGAGGCCCGTAGCGGCATGTTCTCGTAATACGCCTGGAAGGCGGCGGCACGGCGCTGCCGGAACCGCTCGGTGGTGTCGTTCAGCTGCCCGCCGTCAGTGTTCTCCGGGACCTCGTCCGCCCAGTTGTTGTCCACCTCGTGGTCATCCCAGACCACCAGCCAGGGTGCGATGGCGTGCGCGGCCTGCAGGTCGGCGTCGGCCTTGTACTGCGCGTGCCGTTGACGGTAGCCCTGCAGGGTGCTGGTCTCGGGGCCCTGGTGGTCGCGCGGGTTGCCGCCGCCGATCACGTAGCTGCCCTTTTTGTACTCGTAGAGGTAGTCGCCCAGGTGCAGCACCAGGTCCGGGTGGTCCTGGGCGAGCCGCTGGTACGCGGTGAAGTAGCCGTGTTCGTACTGCGAGCAGCTGGCGAAGGCCATCGCCAGTGCGGCCGGGGTTTCATGCAGGGCCGGGGCAGTGAGGGTGCGGCCGGTTTCGCTGATGTGGCGGCCGCTGCGGAAGCGGTAGAAGTATTCGCGGCCGGGCTTCAGGCCCTTGAGCTCCACGTGTACGGAGTGGGCGGTTTCGATCCGGGCGTGTTCGATGCCGCGGGCTACTACCGATCGCATGGCGGCATCCTCAGCGACCTCCCAAGCGACGGGGACCTGCCGTGAGGGCATGCCGCCCAGGCCGTCCTCGGCGAGGGGATCCAGCGCCAGTCGCGTCCAGATCACGAAGCCGTCCGCCCACGGTTCACCCGACGCAATGCCGAGCATAAACGGATCGGTGCGGAGACCGGCGTCGTCCGCGATGGAAGTGGCGACTGCGGCACCCGGCAGGGCGGCGACAAGGCCGGCACCGAGGCCGGCGGAAATCAGGGATCTGCGTGAGATGTTGTCCATGACTCCGACGGTAGGGAGGCCGGTTGGACGGCGGTTGTTGCCTGAGTGAATCAAAAGTGAACTGAGGGTCACGGGTTTCGACAGGCCCAGCCACCGGCCCCATATCCTTGAACGGTGACTCTCCCTCAGGCTGTTCTCGCCTTTGCCCTGGTTGCCGGACTGCTGACGCTGGTGCCCGGCATGGACACCGCCCTGGTGCTGCGCTCGTCCATCACCAGGTCCCGCCGCTTCGCCTTCGCGACGGCCATCGGCATCAGTACGGGAGCGATGATCTGGGGCGTGGCCGCGGCGGTTGGCGTCTCGGCACTGCTGGCAGCGTCCGAGCTGGCCTACCGCCTGCTCACCATCGCCGGTGCAGCGTACATGATCTGGCTCGGGCTATCCCTGCTGCGGAAGGGCCTGAAGCACGGCAACGCTGCTGCAGTCTCTGAAGCCAACACGCCTGCGGGCGGCCGGAATGAACTCTTCACCGGCTGGCTGACCGGGACCGGAACCAACCTGCTGAACCCGAAAGTGGGCGTCTTCTACATCGCCACCATCCCGCAGTTTATTCCGGCGGGTGAATCGCCTTTGCTGGTGGGCGTCCTGCTGGCCGGGGTGCACTGCGTTTTGACGATGGCCTGGTTCACGCTGCTGATCTTCGGCACGGGCTACGCCTCCCGCTGGCTCAAGGGTGCCCGCAGCATCCGCATCATCGACAGCATCACCGGCACGGTCCTGGTAGCTTTTGGGCTCAAGCTCGCACTCGAACCCGCCCACTGACTACTTGCCGGCGGACCGGGCTTTGGACGCTTTCGGCTCCTTGGGCGGGAGCGTGGAGATGTACTCAAAGGCTTTGTGGATCCAGGCCTTCGCCCGGGCGTCGTCGCCGTCGCCTTCCTCGTTCCACATCTCCGGCAGTCCGGTGTAGCCGCCCATCGGCCGCTCGGCCGGCCCGAAGGGGACCGTCCGTTCCGAGCCTTCGAGTTCCTCCCGGTCCTCCGGGGAGAGCTTAATGCCGATGGTGGGTCCGAACAGCCCGGCGAACATGTTGCCATTCACAAAGGCGCCCAGGTTGCCGAACATGGGCTTGACCACCACCTCCGGGTGACCCGGGACCAGCGACCTGAACCGCTCTTTGTCCTCGTCGGACGCTTTTGGCATCTCCATGATGGTTCCCTCCCCGGGGCTCGGCTGTGTGTGCAGGATATGCCCTGGATCTGTGCCTGGTCGAGATCGGGGAACACCCGGCCGCCCGCCGTCGTTGTGCCAACAGCAAGGCGCTCCCACCGGGAGCCACGCCTGCACCCGACCAAAGGACTTTCCCTTGACTCCTCGCACCATCGTGATCACCGGCGCCAGCGACGGAATCGGGGCGGCCGCCGCGCGGACCCTGGCGAAGGCAGGGGAGCAGGTGGTGGTCGTCGGCCGGTCCGAAGAGAAGACCCGCGCCATTGCCAAGGAGCTGAACGCAGACTACTTCGTCAGCGACTTTGCCGATCTTTCGCAGGTGCGCACCCTCTCCGCCCAGCTGAAATCCGACTACCCCCGAATTGACGTCCTGGCCAACAATGCCGGCGGCATCATGGGCAAGCACACACTCACCGTGGACGGCAACGAATCCACATTCCAGATCAACCACCTGGCGCCGTTCCTGCTCACCACGCTGCTGATGGACACCCTCACGGCCAGCAACGCGAAGGTCATCAACACTTCCAGCGCCGCCAACGGCATGGGCAAGCTGGACTTGTTCGACCTCAACTCCGAGCACAGCTACTCCACCAACCGCGCTTACGGCACCGGCAAGCTGGCCAACATTCTGTTCACCTCTGAGCTGGACCGGCGCTACGCCAGCCAGGGCATCACGACGGCGGCATTCCACCCGGGCGTGGTCCGCACCAACTTCGCGGCGGAGTCCACCAGCCCCTTCCGGCACGCCTACAAGACCCTGCTCAACCGGTTCATGCTCACCCCGGACCAGGGCGCGGACACCATGCTGTGGCTCATCAACGGCACGGCCGGCAAGGAATGGATCTCCGGCGCCTACTACGCGAAGCGCGCCCTGGCCAAGGCCAACCCCCAGGCCTACGATGCCGAACTGGCCCGGGGGTTGTGGGAGAAAAGCCAAGAGCTGGTTAAGGCTGCTTCGTAGGCTTCTGCCGGTCAGCGCGCCCGCTCGACGTCGGCCGCCATCCCCGTCTGCCCTCTGGCGTTAAGCCCTGCCACCACTCCTTCAATGTCTGCCTCCGGCCGGTTCTGGCTCAGCTTGGCCTTGGCCTCGATGCGGGTGATCACCAGTTCCACGCCCACAATGGCCCGCAGTTGGCCGGCAATAAAGGGTTCCGGAGCGTCGTCCACGCTCCACGGGTGCTCGAACTCCGCCTCGTGGACCCCGGTGAGCCGCCGGACCTGGCGCGAAATCCAGGCCGGATCATCGTGAACCACCAGCTGCCCGTAGACGTGTGCGGTGGTGTAGTTCCAAGTGGGGACAACCCGCCCGTGTTCCGCTTTGGCGGCATACCAGGACGGCGAGACGTAAGCGTCCGCCCGCTGGATGATGGCCAGTGCCTCCCCGACGGCGGGCTCGGACCACTGCGTGTTGTTCCGCGCAAGGTGCCCCTGCAGCGCGCCGTGCCCGCCGACGTCGGGATCAAAAACCAGCGGCACCAGCGTAGCGAGCAGGCCCCGTGACGTCATGGTGACCAGGTTCGCCGCGCCGGGGCGGGTAAGGACATCCTGGACGGTTTCGGGGCCGGCGGCAAAATGGGCTGGCGTGTACATGGGCTAGTCCTTTACTGATTGAAGGGATGGGACGGGGTGGACGGCGGGCGCCGGCTGCAGGGGTTCCGGCCTGAGCCGCACCCGGACGGCCGCTCCGGCGCAGAGGATCACGGCCAGGGCGCCGAGGGCGGTGGGCCAGGCCAGGCGTTCGCCCAGCAGGAGTGCTGCCCAACAGATGGTCAGGACAGGCTGGATGAGCTGGATCTGGCTGACGGAAGCGATGGGGCCGATGGCCAGGCCGCGGTACCAGGCGAAGAACCCGAGGAACATGCTCACTACCCCGAGATAGGCGAATGCCAGCCATTGCATGGGTCCGGCGGATGGCGGTTGCTGGGCCATGGAAACGGCGGTCAGAAGCACCATCAGCGGCGACGCGAGCACCAGCGCCCAGGACACCGTCTGCCATGCGCCAAGTTCTCGGGCCAGCAGGCCACCTTCGGCGTAGCCGATGGCTGCGGCAACCACCGAACCGAGCAGCAGCAGGTCCGCCCAGTGCATCTGCCCGAAGCCGCCGGAATGCAGGGAAGCGAAGATGATTGCCGCAATGGCTCCCGCGCCGGTGACGAGCCAGAACGCCAACCGGGGCCGTTCCCGGCCGCGAAGCACTGCGGCCGTTGCCGTCGCAGCCGGCAGTAAAGCAATCACCACAGCCCCGTGGCTGGCGGGTGTGGCGGTCAAGGCAAAGGAGGTCAGTAGCGGGAAGCCCACGACGACGCCGGCTGCCACCACTGCGAGCCGCGCCCACTGCACTCCGCGGGGGAGCCGCTGCCGGGTGAGTGCCAGGGCTGACCCTGCGAGGACTGCTGCCACCACGGCCCGGCCGGAGCCGATGAACAGCGGGGACAGGCTGGCCACAGCCACTTTGGTGAACGGGACGGTGAACGAGAATGCCGCCACACCGATGAGCCCCAGCCAGATTCCGGAGCCGCCAGAAGGCAGTATCACTGTGCGCTGAGGAAGAGTAGCGCTACTATTGTCTCTCATGAACAACGATAGCAGTTCGCGGATCGTGGCGCACCTGAAAACCTGGATGGCCGCCGCCGCGCCGGGAGCGAAGCTGCCGTCCACGCGTTCCTTGGTGGCCGAGTACCAGGCCAGTCCGGTGACGGTGCAGAAGGCGCTGCAAACACTGACAGCGCAGGGCTTGATTGAGAGCAGGCCAGGCGTGGGGACGTTTGTCCGCGCGGCCAGGACCGCGAAGCCGTCGGACTACGGCTGGCAGACGGCGGCCCTGCGCTCACCGCGGACGGCACTGCCCGCGGCGTCATCCACCATGCGCGACCTGCCGCTCGATGTTATTTCCTTCCACTCCGGCTACCCGGCCCGGGAACTGCTGCCGGAGCGGCTGGTCCGGGCTGCCCTGACCCGGGCTGCCCGCGGGGACGCAGCCCTGTCCCGCCCGCCCGCGGCCGGCCTGCCGGAACTGCAGTCGTGGTTCGCGCATGAGCTGGGTGCGTCGACGCCGGCCGGGACCACCCCGCCGAACCCAAGCGACGTCGTCGTACTTCCCGGCAGCCAGAGCGGGCTGAGCTCCATTTTCAGCGCGCTGGTGGGCAGGGGACAGCCCCTGCTGCTGGAATCGCCCACGTACTGGGGCGCCATCCTGGCCGCCGCGCAGGCGGGAGTCCGTGTGGTGCCGGTTCCCGCCGGCCCGGAGGGGCCCGACCCGCTGGAACTGACCCGTGCTTTTGAGGAGTCCGGGGCCCGGGTGTTTTATGCGCAGCCCAACTACGCCAACCCCACCGGTGCCCAGTGGACGGCGGAGCGGCGGGACCAGGTGCTGGACGTGGTGCGGGCGCAGGGCGCGTTCTTAGTGGAGGACGACTGGGCGCACGACTTCGGCATCACCACCAGTCCCGTTCCGGTGGCTTCCCGCGACGATTCAGGCCATGTGGTGTACCTGCGTTCGCTCACCAAGAGTGTGTCGACGTCCATCCGGGTGGCCGCGGTGATCGCCCGCGGGCCTGCACGGGAGCGCATCCTTGCCGACCGCGCGGCGGAGTCGATGTACGTCAGCGGGCTGCTGCAGGCGGCCGCGCTCGACGTCGTCACGCAGCCCGGGTGGCAGACCCACCTGCGGAGCCTCCGCCACCAGCTGGAATCCCGGCGCGACCTGCTGGTCACCAGCCTGCGCCAGCACATGCCGCAGGGGCACATTGAGCAGGTGCCCAAAGGCGGGCTGCACGTGTGGGTGCGGCTTCCGGACGGCACCGACCTGGAGCGGCTTGCCAGGGACTGCGAGTCTGCCGGAGTGATTATTGCGCCCGGTAATGAGTGGTTCCCGGCCGAGCCCGCGGGCCCCTTCATCCGGCTCAACTACTCGGGGACGAATCCGGGCGCCTTTCCCGAAGGCGCCCGGATCATCGGGGAGATGCTGGCCCGGAACGGGGGCTGAGGGGTCAGCTGGAGAGCTCAGTGCAGACGTCGATTGCTTGACCCGAAGAGCTCACCAAGGTGAAGATACCGGTCGCGGGGTCGACGTTGTAGACAACCTTTCCGATGTAGTGGGTGGTTGTCGGTCCTGCTGGTTCATCGGAGGGAAACAAAATCAGGCCGTTGTGGCCAGTGGCGGTGACGGTTTGGGTACCGTCAGGATTGGTCACGGTTTCAGTCACTGAACCGTCGGTGCGAATAGTGATGGAGTCAACAGCTTCAGGATGGCGTCCCGGCTTGTAACCATAGTTTGTGTAGGTGATCACAGTTCCCTTGCCCGAGACGAGCAATCGAACGGTATCCCCGTCCTCGTCCACAAACTCTTTGGTCTGAAGGTTTCCTCCCGTCCAGGAGACACCAAGCCTGAAGTCACATCCCGTGCCGGCAGGCAGGATGAAGGACACGTCTTCAGCAAGCGCCGGTGCAGCAGGGGCAACCAGGGCGACTGTGGCCAAGGCAGCAGGGGCCAGCATGCGCGTAATTGTCGTTTTCATGGGATTTTCCTTTCGGGGGTATTCCAATGGATGCCTCTAGATTGGCTCCCCGCCCTTAACCCATCCTTAATCGGGCCAAAAACACTGGACCGGTCGTCTGCCCGGGAGCAAGATTGGGTTGATGCAACTCCATGGGGTCGCATCAAGGGTCGGGGCGGGGCGCTGTGGGGTTCGCTCGTCTTGGAGTTCCGGTGGGCTGGCCAGTCGCGCCAGTTCAGCGGCCGGCCAGTGAGGGGTACTTGGCGATGGGCGCATTGCGGATCAGGGCCCTCGGTCCTCTGGAGGTTGTTGCCGACGGCCGGACCGTTTTGCTGGGGAGCGAAAAGCTGCGGATTGTCCTCGAATGCCTGGTGCTCATGCCCAATACCGTTGTCACCGCTGATTTTCTTGCCGCTGCCGTCTGGGAGGGCAGCTTGCCCGCACATCCAGGCGCACAACTTCAGGTCTACATCGCCAACCTGAGGCGCCTGCTGGAACCAGGCCGGCCCAAAGGCGTTCCTTCGCAGCGGCTCGCCAGCCGGCCTGGAGGTTACTTACTGACGGTGGCGGACGACGAAGTCGATCTCCTGCAGTTCCGAGCGTATATCGCCGCCGGTGAGCAAGCAGTCCAGGCTGGGGACCTGGTGGCGGGAGCCCGTCAGCTGCGCCAGGGCGTGGGCTTGTTCAGGGGACGGATCTTTCCGGAATTGGCTGATCTCGAACTGCTCGCGCCGGACCTCGAAATGCTGGAGGAAGCGTGGCTGGACGCTTACCAGGACCTCGCCGAGGTCGAACTCGCATTGGGCAGGCACAACACTTTGGCCCGCGAGTTGCAACGGCTGGTGTCGAAGCATCCATTCCATGAACGGCTCCGGGCGTCACTGGTTGTTGCCTTATACCGCTCCGGCCGGCAGGCGGACGCGCTCGCAGCCGCGCGGCACGCCCGCAAAGTATTCATGACCGAACTTGGTATTGATCCCGGGATGCGGCTGCGGGAGCTGGAAGCGCTGGTGCTGCGGCAGGATACCTCGCTCGATGTTCCAGCAGTGAATGCGGATCGCCCCAGTCAGCGGCTGGAGAACCTGCCCGCCCCGGTCACCCCCTTGGTAGGCCGGGAAGCGGAACTGAAAGAGGTGTGCTCCTTGTACCGCTCAAAGGAGTGCCGGCTGGTGACTGTTACCGGCCCGGGCGGTGCCGGTAAAACGCGGCTGGTACTGGCCGCTGCGGCCCGGTTGGGCCAACAAATGAACGACGGCGTGGGCTGGGTTAATTTGGCGCCGCTTTCCGACGTCCACCAAGTGCCGGGTGCCATCGCCACCACACTGGGTCTGGACGACTGGTCCGGCGAAGATCCGTTGAAAGCCGCCTCCCGGTTCCTTCGCACACGCCGGCTGCTCTTGGTGCTGGACAACTTTGAACATCTGGAGGACGCCTGGCCGATGGTGGTGGATCTGCTAACCGCTGCTCCCGACCTCCGCATCCTGACTACCAGCCGGAGGCGTCTCGGGCTACGCGCCGAATACGAGTATGAGCTCGGACCGCTTGCCCTTCCGCCTCTCGAACCGGCACTGCCTCCCAGCAGGCTCCGGGAAGTGCCGGCCATGAAGCTGCTCCTTAACCGGGGGAGGGCAGTCAGGCCCCATTTCGACGTCGACCCGGGGAATGCTGCCGTCCTGACCCGGCTGTGCCATCGTCTGGACGGCTTACCGCTGGCCATTGAGCTGGCCGCCGCCCAGCTGCGGTACCGCACCGAGCAGGCCCTCCTGGCGGATCTGGAACGCAGTTTGAACGACCTCCCCGCTGCGTTCCGGGACCTTCCTGAACGGCAGCGGACGCTGACTGCGGCAATCACCTGGAGCTACCAGCTTCTGGGCAGAAACGAGCAGCAACTGTTGGTCCATCTTGGGGTTTTTGCCGGCGATCCGACCGTCGAGGCTATCGCTGCGATATGCAACGGAACGACTGAGGTGCAGCCCCGGATTGGCGAGCTGCTGGCATCCCTCGCGGACCAGAGCCTGCTTAGACCGCACACCGACGCCACCGGACACCAACGGGTGTCCATGCTCCAGTCGATCCGCGAGTTCGCCCGTGACCGGTTGGCGCTCCTCAGCGGGGCAACAACCATTCGACTCCAACATGCCCGGCATTACCTCAGCCTTGCGGAGGCTGTTAGTCCGAGGCTGTGGGGACCCGGCCAGATTGAAGCATTCCGGACACTGCAGTCCGACGCTCTGGACTTGCGGGCGGCACTACTGTGGGCGGCCGGGCCGGACGCGGCACCAGAGATAGGGCTCCGCATGGTGGGCCAACTTTGGCACTACTGGGAGCTCACCGGCGACGTAGCCGAGGAACAGCACCTCGCCGTCGGAATAGTCGAAAAGGCCACGGATGCCGCGCCTGAGGTTCTGGCTCCAGCCCTAAGCGGCGCGGCCACTCTGTGCTGGACAGCAGGAAGATATAGCGATGCGGCACGTTTCCATCAAGCAGCCCTTGCGGCTTTCGACTGCGCACGCAACGCTGCTGGTGCAGCCTGGACCACAATGTGCCTGGCCGTCCAGGCTGCCCAGACGGATAATTTGGCCACAGCTGAGAGGCTGGCTGCGGAAGCTGTGCGGTCACCAGCCGCGAGCCCCCGCACTCGCGTGGCCTCGTTGGTTGTTCTCTCCCGGCTTGCATTCTATGCCGGGGACGTCGCCGTTACCCTTGAGCTGTCGCGCCGGTGTGCCGAAATGGCCCGGTCTATCGGGGATCGGTGGCTGGTGGGTATCGGGCTTGTGAACCTGGCCGAAGCCCTGGAACAAGCGGGCGATTACGACGGTGCGGAAAGCCTGATGTGTGAAGCGATAACCACGGCCCTTGAGCTACGGGCGCAGGGCCATCTGACAGGATTCCTCGATTCGCTGGCTGGGGTTTACCTGGCACGGCACCGCACCGAGTTGGCCATCCGGCTTCTGGCTTCTGCCGATTCGTACCGCGCGGACCGTGGGCAATTGCTGGACGGAGCGGAACGGAGACGGGTTGACGAAATCGTAGCCAAAGCCAGAGCCGAAGCTGGGTCGGTCCGCTTTGCGCTTGCCTGGTCCGCCGGCAAGGCGCTTTCGCCCACCCAGGCTGCCGGTGAGGTCCTCCGCCGAAGCGCACGCCATCCTGGAGCAGACGTTAAGCACGCCGACTCCACATGGCCTGAAACCGACGAGGCTGTAAACCCGGCGCCGTGGTGAGGGATCAGCTGGCCCGGCTGAGCAGGACCATTGCCTCGTAGTGCTTCGTTTGCGGGAACATGTCCAGGACCCGGGCCCGCCGCGCCGTGAACGAGGGGAGTACTGCCAGGTCACGGGCCAGCGACTGGGCGTTGCAGCTCGAGTAGACAACGTGCTCCACGTCCGATGATTCGAGCCAGCCGCACAGCTCCTTGCCGATCCCGCGCCGGGGCGGGTTGACGATCACCAGCTCGGGCGACTTGTCCGCCGCGAGGGCGAAGGCCGTGGCATCGCCGGCACGGAAATCCATGCGCTGCAGCCCTGATTCCGCACTGCTGATTTTGGCCGAGACAATGGCTTCACTGCTCGTTTCGATGCCGGTCACGTCCCGGGAGGGGTCCGCGCAGTGCAAGGCGAAGCCGCCTACGCCGCAATAGAGGTCCCAGACCGAGGCCGGCGCCAGCTCGTTGACCCACTCGCGCCCCTGACGGTACAGTGCGGCGGCCATCTCGCTGTTGGTCTGGAAAAAGCTTTGCGGCCGCAGATGCAGGTTAACGTCGTTGACCCGCATCTTCAGCGTCGACTGATCGGTCAGCAGGATCTCGCGCTCGCCCTCCAGCACCGCCTTGTGTTCCGGGTGCAGGTTCACCGAGACCACCTTTACCTGCGGCAGGGCAGCCAACAGGCCAGGGAGGTTCTTCCGGATCCGGGGGACCAGCTGTTCCGAGCGCAGCACCAGGCGCAGCATGATGTCGCCGTCGGGGGATTCGGTGATGATCAGGTGCTTCAGTTCGCCAGTGCGCCGCGGAACGTCGTACGGCGTCAGGCGGGTGTGGCGGATGAAGTCGGCCAGCACCGGGAAACATGCCCGCAGGCCGGGCGAGCAGACGCCGCATTTGCGCAGGTCCACCCCGAAACCTTCCGCGTCGAGGATCCCGATGGTGGGTCTCTGGGACGTTCCGCCAATCACCATCTTGGCCTTGTTCCGGAAACCGTACTCCTGGCCCGCAAGGGGCGGAAGCCATTCCAGCGACGCGTGGCCGGCGAGGAGCGTTTGGCAGTGCATCTGCTTGCTAGCCAGCTGTTGATCGTACGGGGTACCCATGTGGGTGCAGGAGCGGCAACGGCCGGCATCGAAGTAGAAACAATGCATGACCGAAAGATTTTACCCGCTGTGCGTGGGCGCCCGCCTCCCGGCCGCTCCCGGAGTGACTTTCGGCCGCTATTCCCCGCGCCGCGTGTACACACTGACCACGTTGCCCTTGCTGGTCCGGTACTGGTCCTGCAGCTCGAGCCTGGTGGTGGGGTCGCCGTCTTCGAACAGGCGGCGGCCTGTGCCGGCGATGACCGGGTGGGTCATCAGGGTCAGCGAATCCAGCAGCCCGGCGAACAGCAGCTGCCGGGTCACGGAGATGCTGCCGCACACCGCGATCTCTCCGCCGTCGCGCTCTTTCAACTTGCCCACAAACTCTTCCAGCGGGGCATCCATGAGGCGCGAGTTCTGCCATTCCAGCGGTTCCTTCAACGATCGGGAGGCCACGAACTTCTCCACGGAATTGATAAAGGCGCCAAAGTCCTGGTCCGCTGTGGCGGTAGGCCAATATCCCGCCCATTCCTGGTAGCTGACCCGGCCCAGCACTACGGTGTCCACCGTTTCCATCATCTTGGTGAGGCCCGCACCGAGTTCGTCGTCAAAGCTGTCGAACTGGAACTTGAACGGTTCGGACACCACACCATCCACGGAATGGAACAGACCGGCAGTGACTTTTCGCATAGGGACCTCCACAGTGGCGCCAACGGTTCGGGCAAGCCGGCATCGGCCGGTCAGGTCCACGGTATTCGCTGGTTCTGTGGCAGGGAAGAGGGTGGAAATAAGCAGGCACAGGTGGGCCGGACGTTAGGTTCGTCACCACCGCCTGCGTGTTGCCGTGATTCCCGCCCCTGCAGCCCCATACTGGTCTTGAGCGGCTGTAGCCGTGCCCCGGCCAGGCAGGAGGAAGTGCGTGGAAACCCTGAAAAAGATCGTGTCCAACCAGTATTTCCCGGCCGCGGCGGTGCTCACCGCAGTGGTCCTCTTTTGGGCCGTTGGTCTTTTGGGCGGGCTCTCCCTGCTGAACAACAACCAGCCTCCGCTCACCACCCTGACCTGGATGCTTTTTGTGTACCTGGCAGCCGTCCTCACGCCGCTTGCCGGCGTCCTGGCCGCCGTGGACCTGCTCCGCCGCTGGAAGCGCAACCGCGCTGCCGATGCCGCAGGCGCTTATGAAGCAGCGGGGGTTATGAATGCGGAGGCAGCTGGAGCCGGCTTCAACGTCTCCGCGGAAAGTGTGACTGAGCCGGTTCAGCAGCAGCCCGTCGCGGAGCAGCCCGTTCAACAGAAGCCGGAACAGCCTGCACCGCAGCAGCAGCCGGCACGCCACCAGCAGTCCGTCCAGCACAAACCGGCACAACAGAAGCCGAAGCAGCAGAAGCCGAAGCCGATCCAGAAGAAGTCCGGCTCCAAGAAAGCCGCCTGATCGGACCTACCGGGCCACTTCCACCCTGTTCCGCCCGGCGGCCTTGGCTGCGTATAACGCGGCGTCGGCCGCGCCCACCAGCGCGGCGGCGTCCATCCGGTGCCCGTGGCAGTACGACGAGATTCCGGCACTGAGCCGCAGCTGCCCTGATGGATCACCGGCATGCTCGATCGCCAGGCTCCGCACAGCGTCCAGCGCCCGTTCCAGCAGCGCCTTCGCGCCCGGACCCGATTGCTGGGGCAGCACCAGCAGGAACTCCTCGCCGCCGTAGCGGTACACACCGTCGCTCTTCCGGACAATGCCCAGCAGCGCCGCAGCCACCGCCCGCAGCGCGAGGTCTCCCGCCTGGTGGCCGTAGATGTCGTTGTAGCTTTTGAAATTGTCCACGTCGCACATGGCCAGGCTGTACTGCTCTGCGTACCGCTCGCTTCGCAGGTGCAGCTGCTCCAGATCCTCCGAGAGCTTGAGCCGGTTGTGCAGCCCGGTCAGCGGGTCGGTCCGTGCCTGCCGGGAGAGGACCCGGCGGTAGTGGGCGAGGTCCGCGTGCAGGGTGGTGATCCGCTGCGCCACCAGCAGCCGGGCATGCAGCACAAACGGGTCCAGCGGCTTGGTGACGTAATCGTCCGCGCCGGCCTCGAGCCCTGCCAGCACATCGTCCCGGGACCCCTGCGAGGTCAGCAGCACAACATACGTGTACAACTCCTGCTCCCGTGCGCGGATAGCCCGGCACAACGCCAGTCCGTCCATTCCCGGCATCATCCAGTCGGTGACCACTACGTCCGGCTGGTGCGCCAGGTACAGCGCCCACGCCTCGTCACCGTCCGCGGCAGTGAGGCAGTCATGGCCGGAACGTTCGACGGCGGCCCTCGCCACCATCAGGGAGCCCGGGTCATCGTCGGCCACCAGAACTTTCACGGAGTCACCTCCAGAGCTGCGTCCAGTTCCGCGTCCAGTCGGGGCAGTTCCGTTTCAAGGCGGCGGAGCGCGGCGTCGGCGCCGCCGGGCGTGCCGTCCCGGCCCAGCCGTTCAAGCTCAGCGCAGAGGCCCGCGACGGCGGCGGCCCCGATATTGGCGGCCGACCCCTTCAGCGCGTGCGCCGCCTGCACCAAAGCCGGCCCGTCGCCGTCGGCCACGGCCGCCTGCAGGGCCGAACGACGGGCGGGAAGTTCGCGCCGGAAAGCGGCCACCGCTTCAGGCAGCAGGCCCCGCCCGTCCTCCGGGCCGAGCTCCCGCAGGATGGCAATCCGGTCCTGGTCCAGTGCAGGCGCGGCCGCGGGCGCTCCTCCGGTCACTGCCAGCGGCTGGGGGACAAGCCCGGGAACAAGCCGGCTCTCAGGCTCCGGAACCCAGTGGAGCAGCGTGGCTTCCAGGGCGGCGGCGTCCACCGGCTTGGCGAGGTAATCGTCCATGCCGGCGGCAAGGCACCGTTCCCGGTCACCATCCAGCGCGCCGGCGGTCATGGCGATGATGGGCAGGCGCGGGTGCCTGCCGTCCCGGCGCCGGATATGCCGCGTGGCCTCGAACCCGTCCATCACCGGCATGTGGCAGTCCATCAGCACAGCGGCGTACCGCGAACCGGCCGTGGCGGCAAGGGCCTCGACTCCGTTGGACACTACGTCCACCGCATAGCCCAGCCTGCTGACCGTGGCGCGGGCCACAAGCTGGTTGACCTCGTTGTCCTCCACTACCAGGATCCGGCCCCGTGACGGCTCATCCCGGACAGCGGATGCCTGGGACGGAGCGGCGGCCGGAACGGAAGGCTCGTGGGTGGACATGAGCCGGACCAGGCGGTTGTAGAACTCGGAGCTCCGAACCGGTTTCATCAGCCATTCGCGCACCCCGGCCTGGCTGATTTCCGCCGCATTGACCTGCATGGTGGAGGTCAGCATGATCAGTTCCATGTCCGCGAGCCCGGCCTCGGACTTGATGCGGCGCGCCAACTCCAGGCCGTCCGTGTCCGGCATGCAGAAGTCCAGCACCGCCAGGTGGAAGGGTTCCCCGGCGGCGTCTGCTTCGCGGGCGCGTACCAGCGCCGAGGCGGCATCGGGGACGGCTTCGGGCAGGAGCCGCCAGCCCCGCAGCTGGGACTCCAGGACCAGCCTGTTGGTGGCGTTGTCATCCACCACCAGGACCCGCAGGCCGTTGAGGAAGCCGGCCGCCGGAACCGGGTCCGTGGACGGCGGCGCCACCGGCAGGGGCAGCCGGAACCAGAAGGTGCTGCCCTGGCCGGGGGTGCTGTCCAGGCCGATCCCGCCGTCCATTGCGGCCGTCAGCCGGCTGCAGATGGCCAGGCCCAGCCCGGTGCCGCCGTACCGGCGGGTGGTGGAGGCGTCGGCCTGCGAGAACGATTGGAAGAGCCTGCCGTGCTGGGACGGGTCGATGCCGATTCCGGTATCGCGGATTTCGAAATACACCGTTGCTGTACTTCCGGCAGCAGCTCCAGGGCTTTCGGTCTTGACCCTGATGGACACCTCCCCGGATGCTGTGAACTTCACCGCGTTGGACGCCAGGTTCAGGAGGATCTGCCGGATCCGGCCGGAGTCGCCCACAAGCCGTGCAGGGACCCCGGGTTCGCAGTAGGCGATCAGTTCCAGGTTCTTCGCCTGCGCCGGTTCGGCCAGGAGCCCGGCCACTTCCTCCACGAGGACGCGCGGATCAAAGGGGCGCACGTCCAGGTCAACCTTGCCGGCCTCCAGCTTGGAGAAGTCCAGGATGTCGTTGATCAGGGCCAGCAGTGCCTCGCCTGCGCCCTTCACCCCGTCCGCGTACTGCTTCTGGGTGGGGTCCAGCGGGGTCTCCAGCAACAGAGCAGTCAGGCCCACCACACCGTTCATCGGCGTCCGGATCTCATGGCTCATGGTGGCCAGGAACTCCGACTTCAACCGGCTGGACTCCAAGGCCGCCTCGCGGGCTGCCTCCAGTTCCCTGGTGCGGACCGCCACCTCCTCCTCGAGCCCGCTGGTGAGGTTGATGTTTTCCAGGATGATCAGCACCTGCCGCACCGTCACGAACACCAGGACGGCGGCGCCCGCCGCCAGCAGGAAGGGGTTAAGTTCGCTCAGATGGGGACCTGCGAAGAGCACCACTGCCAGGAGCAGCGGGACGTACGGGAGCAGCTCCAGTGCGAGGGTGTAGCCCGTCCGGTCCGGTCCGGCACTTTCCTGGTACGGCGCCAGCGGCGCGAGGGCAATCAGGAGGAAGGCAATGATCCAGCCCAGGGCGAGCGGTGAACCCGTGGTGCCGCTGACGCCGTCGAACGTCAACCGCACGTAGATACTGTCCGTCACCGCCAGCACCAGCAGCCCGCCGCCGAAGCACAGCCACGGCAGCCGCTCGCCCGGCTGCCGGCGCATCGCCAGGACCAGCACCAAGGAGGTGATCACAAAGTCCGCCACGGGGTAGCCCATCCCGGTGAGCCGGGCCAGGGGATCACCCTCCGCATCGAAGGCGGCGCCCAGCACCACGTACCAGCTGACCACCAGCACGGAGCCGGCAACCACTGCCGCATCCATCACCGCCCGGTACAGCGCCACATGGTTGCCGCCGCGCCTTTTGAACGCAAACAGCGCGGCGACGGCGGGCACCGAGTAGCCGATGAACAGGGCATCTGCGAGGGAAGGGAAGGGGTACACGTGGTTGTTGGCCAGGCCATAAAACGCGTAGACGGCCATTCCCGCGGCCCAAATGAATGCGGCGGCCGCCATAAACGTCCAGGCCCGGGCATTGGCACCGCCGCGCCGGGCGGCCCGGGTGCAGCTTGCACCCGCGAGCAGGGAAGCCGCCAGGATGGTGAAATCACCCGTGACCAGGGCAGTTGGAGTGCCGCTATTGGCTGCGAAAAAGAGGCCGAGCGCGGCCAGCACAATGGCCGTCAGCACGGCAAGCCACTTCACGGGCAATGTAGTGCTGCTGCCGGCGGGCCGGTGCTGCTGGAGACCAGTCTGAGACACGCGGTACCTCCCCCTAGGTGCGCCCGGAAACCCCGGAAACCCTGTGGGAACACCGGCCCGGAGCCCACCCGAGACCTGGGTGGAGACGCTTTCCTATGATATGCCTCACTGAGCCCCGGATGGCCGGGATTCAGGCTTCCTTTACCGCCCCTTGAGCGCGTTGAGCGCTTCTTCCGCGTGGCGCAGGGCGTACTGCAGCCGCGCGCCCGGCTCGGGCAGCGAGAAAAGGTATCCCTGCAGTGAGTCGCAGTCCAGGGCGGTGAGGTAATCCGCCTGGGCCACCGTCTCCACCCCCTCGGCCGTGACCGTCAGGCCAAGGCTGTGGGCCATGTTGATCATGGAACTGAGGATGGGCAGCCGCTCCGTGCCGAGGCGCACCATGGACACAAAGGTCTTATCGATTTTCACGGTGTCCACCGGCAGGTCCTGGAGCCTCCCGAGGGACGAGTAGCCGGTGCCAAAATCGTCCAGGGCAACACGGGCGCCGGCGTCCCGCAGCGTGCTGAGCTGCTTGATCAGGCTGCAGTCGGCGTCGAAAAATACGGACTCGGTCACCTCCAGCACCAGCTGGTACGGTGCCACGCCGCTGGCGTCGGCCAGCCGCAGGACCTGCTCGGCGAAATCCGGGTCCTGCAACTGGACGCCGGAGACGTTGATGGACAGGGACCGGGACGGGTCCTCGCTCAGCCACGAGGCCAGCTGCACCATGCCGATGGCCATTACTTCGGCGCCGATTTCGTTGATCAGTCCGGTGCGCTCGGCCAGCAGGATAAACACCGACGGCGGCACGCGCTCGCCGCTCCTGTCCCACCGTGCCAGCGCCTCGAACTGCACCACTTGGCCCATCCGGTGCGACACGATGGGCTGGAAGTCCACCGAGATTTCGCCGCGGGACACCGCCAGCTGCAGGCCGCTCTCCATGTCGGTCCGCTGCACCAGGGCCGTCATCATGTCCGGGTGGAACCGGAGGAAACGGTTCTTTCCGGCGGCCTTGGCTGCATACATGGCAATGTCCGCCTGCCGCAGCAGCTCCGAAGCGCCCACGTTGTCCTGCCCTACGGAGGCGAGCCCCAGGCTGAGGCTGGGCCGCAGCACGGTGCCGTTGATGGTGACCGGGACGTGCAGGCAGCGGACGATGCAGCGGGCAATCTCATCAGCATCAGGGCAGGCGGTCAGCAGCACCACGAATTCATCGCCGCCGAGCCTGGCCACCACGTCGGCGGTGGGGACGCAGCCGCGGAGCCGGCGCGCCACTTCGATCAGCATGTCATCGCCGGCCTGGTGCCCCAGGATGTCGTTGACTTCCTTGAAATCGTCCAGGTCCAGCAGGAGGACATCCACCGCCTTCAGCCGCGGCTCCTTCAGGGCATCCGCCAGTCCGTCGTTGAACACAGCCCGGTTGGCCAGCCCTGTCAGCGGATCCTGGAAGGCCATAGCCCGCAGTTTTTCCGCCTGCGCCGCAAGGTCCAGCATGGCCTGGTGCGCCTGCTCCTGGGCCTTGCGCCGTGGGGTGACATCCCGGAAGCTCCACACCCTGCCCACGATCTGCTCTCCCACCCGCTGCGGGCGGGAATACCGCTCAAAGGTGCGGCCGTCCTTGAAATCCAGGACATCGTGGCTTTCCGCTGCCGGATTGTCCTCCAGCTCCTCGATCCGGCCCACAAATGCCACGGGGTCCGCCACCTGTGAGAGGACGAGCCGCATGATGGGCTCTTCGGTGTCGCCTTCGAGGAGCTCCGGCGGGATGCCCCACATGGTCAGGAACTGGTCATTAAAACCGGCGACATGGCCCTGGCTGCTCATCACCAGGATTCCGTCCGCAGTGGATTCAAGGGTGGCGGTGAGCAGGGACATCGCCTCCCGCAGGTCCTCCTCCGCCGCGGCCCGGTGAGATGTGCCGCGGACCGAAAGCAGGACCTGCGGTGCGGCCGCGCCTGCGGGTTGGCCGTCCAGTTCCGGGCCTGGCAGCAGTGCGGCAGCCACTTCCGCCGAAAACTCAATCCCGTTGCTGGCCACGCCGAACACCTCGCGGGGCGGCGGCTGTTCCGTGGGCGCCGCGACCAGCTGCTGGAAAAGCCGGTCAACTTCAGCCCGGAAACCAGCTGCGAACAGCGAGCGGTGATTGCGGCCAATCAGCTCGTGCCTGCTGAAGCCAAAAAGCCTTTCCGTGGCGGCGTTGACCATGGTGACACTGCCGTCTGCGGCCACTGCCAGGAGGGCGTCGGGACTGGCGTCCAGGAACGCACCGAATACCGGCGCCGTTAAACCGTTGCTGTGGCTTTGAGAATCAGCCATTACTGCACCCCCCTCGCACATCATAAAGTGCCGGACGCGAAAATTGGCCGGTCCGGGGAAACGGTGTTTTGCCCGGCCGCAGACTGCAACTCCCGGAATGCCGGTCCTGGGCAATGCAAAAGCGCCGTCCCCCGGATGCGGGGGACGGCGCTTTGCCTTTGGAAATATGAGCTGCGGCTATACGCGGCGGCTGCTCCGGTTGGTGACTGCCCCGTAGATCAGCAGTACGACAATCGATCCGAGGATGGCCAGCAGCCACGTGCGGATATCGAAGAATTCAGCCAGTCCGCCGCCGAAGATCAGCGAGCCGATCCAGCCGCCCAGGATGGCGCCGACGACGCCGAGGACCATGGTGACTACCCAGCCTCCGCCTTGACGTCCCGGCAGGATGGCCTTGGCAATAGCACCCGCGATCAGGCCCAAAATGAGAAATCCGAGAATACCCATGTTGTCACTCCTTAATCAGTAAGTTGTGCCGTGCCCCCATATCCGGTTCCCTAATTCAATCAGCGTGCTTACTACACTTCAAGAGTTTGTTTATCACGGGATGACTGTCAGTTTGGCCGGTCGACGTGCCTTCTGCTGCGGCCGGCGCCGGCGTTGGCAGGAGGATCCGCGGTTTTCGGGCTTCCGGCGGCCGCTTCGATAGAGTTGGCTGTTTCCGGCCGAAAAACCAAGGAGATCCGGCATGTCCAGCCCGCAGACCATCCGGCCACGTGCCATTTTCCTCGATATCGACGGCACCTATGCGGACCACGGTGTGGTTCCGGATGCCCATGTGGAAGCTGTGCAGACAGCCAGGAGGCAGGGCCACCTCGTCTTCGTGTGCACGGGCCGGCCGTTGTCCATGGTGCCCGGCCACATTCTGGATGCCGGGTTCGACGGCGTGATCACCGGAGCCGGTGCCCGGGTGGACCTGAACGGCGAGGTACTGAAGGACACGCGGTTCAGCGCCGACCTGGCGGCGCGGATCGTGGACACGCTTGACGCCAATAACGTGGCCTACATCCTCGAGGCGCCGGAAGCGCTGCATGGAAGGACCGGCGTGGATGAGCGCCTGCGGCGCGTTTTGACGCCCGTGTTCGCCGGCAGGTCCGGGCACGACGGCGTCCTGAGCACCGACGTTGATCCGGTGGAGGACATCCTGGGCCCGGTGCAGTACAGCGATGACCTCCGGTCCGTGTCCTACGCCAAGATCTCCTGTTTTGACTCCCCGGTTCCGCTGACCGGCCTGATGGCGGGGCTGGGCCCAAACGTTGGACTCATCCCCAGTTCGCTGTCCGCACTCGGCGATACCGCTGGGGAAATTTTTATGGCTGGAACCCACAAGGCGGTGGGCATCCAGGTGGTGGAGAAGCATCTGGGCCTGAGGCGCGAGGACATTGTGGCCATCGGCGACAGCGCGAATGACATCGAAATGCTCGAGTATGCAGCCATTGGCATCGCCGTGGAGGACGGCCACCCCAAGGTACTGGCCGTGGCCGACAGGGTTACGCCAGGCCCGGCCGGCAATGGCGTGGCGCTCGCCTTTGCCGGCCTGGGACTTCTTGGCTAACCCTTCACCCGGCCGGATGGTCCAGAGAGCTGGGTGGAAGTCATGGCGCCGGCAGAGGTTCCGAGGCCGCGCACTACCCAGCCTTCGGACTGCCAGGCCGCCGCATCCAGCACGTTGCGTGCATCCAGCACCACCCGCCGTCGTACCAGCGCCCCCGCAACCCCGGGCGAAAGGCTGCGGTACTCATCCCACTCGGTAAGGAGCAGCACCAGATCGGCATCCTGCAGCGCCTGCAGGATGGACGCCTCGAACCGGAGCCGCGGATAGCGCCGCCAGGCATGGTTCACCGCCTTGGGATCAGTGACGGTCACGTGCGCCCCCGCAGCCGCGAGCCGGTCGGCGACGTCCAGGGCGGGGGAGTCGCGGATGTCGTCGGTGTCCGGTTTGAAGGACGCGCCGAGCACTGTGATGGAGCGCCCGGCGAGGCTCCCGCCACAGAGCCCGGCGGCGAGGTTGATGGTCCGGGCGCGCTGGCCGAGATTGACCGAATCCACCAGCTGCATCCAGTCCTCCAGGGCGGTGACGCCGAGTCCGGCGGCCTGGGAGCGGAGGCTGCGGATGTCCTTGGGCAGGCAGCCGCCGCCGAAACCCAGGCCGGCGTGCAGGTACCGGCCGCCGATCCGCGGGTCCATGCCCATCGCCTCGCTGAGCTCCGCCACGTCCGCGCCGGCGGCGTCGCAAAGTTCGGCCACGGCATTGATGAAGCTGACTTTGGTGGCCAGGTACGCGTTTGCTGCCGACTTGATGAGTTCGGCAGTGGCAAAATTGCAGACCAGGCGCGGAATTCCGGCGTCGAGCAGCGGCTCGTAAACAGCGTCCAGGGCCGCAGTCACACCCATGGGTGCGCCGGTGTCCGCGTTGAACGCTGCCGCCCGGCCGCCGTCCACCCCGTAGACCAGCCGGTCCGGCACCAGCGAGTCCTTCACCGCCGTGCCCTGCCGGAGGAACTCCGGGTTCCAGCCCAGCAGCACATCCGGCCGGCTCCCCAGCACCCCCCGGAGCATCTCCACGGAGCCCACGGGCACCGTTGATTTTCCGACGACGACGGCGCCCGCGGCCAGGTGCGGCAGCAGCGCCTCAGCGGCGGAGACAAGGTAGGTGAGGTCGGCGGCGTCGGATGCCTTGTGCTGCGGCGTTCCCACACACAGGAAATGCACCTGCGCGCCCTTCGCCGCGGCCGCCGTCGTGGAGAAGCTCAGCCGGCCGGTAGCGAGGCCGTCCTGCAGCAGCTCGTCCAGGCCGGGTTCGTGGAAGGGTGCTTGGCCGCGGGACAGCTGGCCCACCTTGCCGGGATCGACGTCAATGCCCACCACTGTGTGCCCCATGGAAGCCAGGGTGGCGGCGTGGACTGCGCCGAGGTAACCGCAGCCAATCACGGAGATCCTCACGGTATTGCCTCTTCGGGGTTGGTTGAGTGGGGCCTTGCGCTCGCAGCGCGGGGAACCGGTGTACCGTCGATGACCTCTTCGTAGTGCCGGACCAGCTCCCGGCAGAGCGCAGGCCAGGTCCTGTGCTGCACCGACGAGTGTGCTGCTGCGGCGAAGGCGCGGCGCTTGGCGTCGTCGCCCATCAGGTCCAGGACGCGGGCGCGCATGGCGGACAGGTCTCCGGGCTCGTACAGCCAACCGGTCCGGGAGTTCTCCACCAGGTCAAGGGGGCCGCCACGCCCCGTAGCTACCACGGGCACACCCGACGCCATGGCCTCCTGGATGGTCTGGCAGAATGTTTCGAACTCGCCGGGATGGACAAACAAGTCGAAGGACGCAATGGCGCGGGCCAGGTCTTCGCCGCCTAGGAACCCGGTAAAAGCCGCCTGGGGGAGGGCCTCTTCCAGGGCTGCCCGCTGTGGACCGTCGCCCACAATCACGAGCCTGGTGCCGGGTATCCCGGCCAGGGCGGCCAGGTCTTCCACCTGCTTCTCCACAGCCAGCCGGCCCACGTAGCCGATGATCCTCTCACCGCGGGGAGCCACCGAAGCCCGCCACCCGTCGTCGCGCTTTGCCGGTGAAAAGCGCGCCGTGTCCACGCCGCGCCGCCACATCCGGACCCGGGGGATGCCGCGGCCGCGCAACTGGTTCAGCGCGAACGTGGATGGCACCAGGGTGCGGGTTGCGAGCAGGTGGATGTTCTCCACCCGGTTCCAGGCCCAGTTCTCCAGGAACGGGACACCATACCGTGCCGCGTAGCCGGGAACTTCGGTCTGGTAGATGGCCACGGTGGGGATGCCGAGCTGGTGGGCCGCCTGGGCGGCCCGCCAGCCAAGGACGAACGGCGAGGCGAGGTGGACCACGTCCGGTGCGTAGTCGGCAAGGATTCGCTTGACCCGGTACACACCGCCCATTGCCACCCGAACGTTCGCGTATCCGGCCAACGGAACCGCCGGGAGCCGGTGGATCTCCGCGCCCTTGACGTGGTCCGGCGCTTCGCCGTCCAGCGCGGAGGGAGCAATGACCAGGACGTCGTCGCCCCGGTCCTGGAGATGGTCCAGCACCCGCAGGATGGAGTGCGTAACGCCGTTCATCAGGGGCAGGAATGATTCAGCAACGATTGCGATCCTCACCCCTCCACGGTGGACGCCGGGCCTTGCCGGGCGGGGGATCCGATGTGACGCCGGGGCAAAGGTTTGGGAAACATCAGCTCCGCGCCGGCTTTCCTGTTTCGAGCGCCGGCACGTTTCACTGGCGCCGTGGGCCGAAGTTTTTTTCAGGCTAAAACGGCTCGTCAGGTGGGGGTCGGCACTTCCGGCACGAAAAAATTACTAAGTAGACTTTCCTTTTGATGCTAAGCATGCTTACTGTAGTTGGGCAGTCAGCGCGATGCCTCTAGCAAAGGGGGCGGAGGCCGTGCACTGGGGGAGACCCCGGGGCCGGGACATCCATGCTGGCTTGACCCAGCGCAACGACAAATCCAAGGAGACGTCATGCTCAACAGGGAAAACCTTGAAAGCCTGCTCAACAAGAACGGCAACGTACTCGGTTCAGACGGCGAGAAGATCGGCTCAATCGGGCAGCTCTACGCAGACGATGACACCGGTGAGCCCACTTGGGTCACAGTCAAGACCGGTCTCTTCGGCACGTCCCAGTCTTTCGTTCCCGTAGAAGGAGCGCACACCCAGGGCGACGACCTGGTGGTTCCGTACACCAAGGAGTACATCAAGGACGCCCCGCGGGTGGACGTGGACGGGCACCTCACCCCTGAGGAAGAGGACCGCCTCTACACGTACTACGAGCGCGGCGGGGCCCGGACCTACTCCGACAGCCGCGGCGATGACACCCGCAGGGACGTCGATCTGCAAGGCGACGCCGACCTCAACGCCGGCACGCCGCATGCGGGTACAGCCGGTTACGCCTCCGACCGTGAAACGGTTGGCCGCGACACCTCCGGCCCCACCACCGACGACGCCATGACCCGCTCCGAGGAACGACTCCATGTCGGGACCGAGCGCGAGACCGCCGGCCGGGCACGGCTCCGGAAGTACGTGACCACGGAAAACGTCACCAAGACGGTTCCGGTGCAGCGTGAAGAGGTCCGCCTGGAGCGGGAGCCCATCACCGACGCGAACCGCGGCCAGGCACTCAGGGGCCCGGACATCAGCGAAGAAGAGCATGAGGTGATCTTGCACGAGGAACGCCCCGTGGTGGAGAAGGAGACCGTCCCCGTGGAGCGGGTGCGCCTCGACAAGGACGTGGTCCAGGACGACGTCACAGTCAACGAGGAAGTCCGCAAGGAGCACATCGAGGCCGACGGTGACGGCGTGGACCGCGACTTCCGCCGCTGATCCTTCCCGCGGCTGAGGTGACACCTTCGCGCTGCTGAACGGACCGGCGCGAAGGCAACCTCCACGGAAGAGATTACGCAGTGAACGACGCCGGGAGTCCTTGGGGACTCCCGGCGTTGCCGTGCATGCGGAACTTTTGTTCTCTTGCCGCGGCGCCCGCTGGGCGGTAGCCGCGGATGCTGGCGCAGCCGCACCCGGAAGCGCAACTGCACCAGCCAGTAGGACGAATATCTTCAGAACTTAGTGTTCTTCTTCCATTCGCGGCTCCTGTTTCCCGGGTTACGGATACCGGGCTATGTCCTGTCGGCCGCCCTATTCCTGGAGAACAGCCAGCCGGCAACAATCATCACGATGCCCAGTGCCAGGTGGGTCCAGTTGTCCATCATATTCAGCGACAGGAAATTCGCCGCCGAATCAACGCCGACAATGAGCCCGAAGATGGCCAGGACGATGTACAGCGCGCCTGCTCCGAGAAGGAAATTGCGCGCGCCGTGCTCGGTGCGGGACATTGCCAGTCCCGTGGCGCCGATAGCCAGCTGCACAATGTTAAGCAGCATGGATACCTGGAACACGCCAAGGAACATGGCGTGCGACGCCGGTCCGAGGAACATTAGTTCGCTGTATTGGGTGGTAACTCCCGGGATAAAGCCCAGGACACCCACCAGCATCAAAACAATTCCCACTCCCATGCCAACGTTTTGGACGTCTGCCCGGCCAAAGTGAACGCCGTGTGCATGTGGGGATGCGGTAGTCATTCTTTGCCTCCTGCCACTCATGTGGACAGTTCAATTTTACGGCTGACCCTGCCGAAAAGCGCCGGCGCCAGGGGCATTGAGTCGGTGCCCACAGGGGGTTATGCCTGTCGGTCACGGACCGGGCGGGGCCGCCGTGACACCATGGAAAACGATGAAACTGCGCGCTGATCAGACCGGAGACCGTGGCCTTCCCATGCCCTTGTGGCTGCAGGGTGCCCTCGAGACGGCCCAGGCAGCCATCATCTCGGCACTGGTGGTGATCGCTCCGGTCCTGGCGGTCTGGGCAACGGCCGGGTTCCATGACGGCGCTGTGGACTTCCTGGCACGCCTGGCCGGCCAGTCCTGGCTGCTGGTCCACGGGGTGCCGCTGGAGCTCAAAGCTGCCGGTTCCACCGCCGCTGCCGGCCCCGGTTCCGGATTGCTCACGCTGATTCCGCTCGGCCTCACGCTGATCCCCTTCCTGCTGGCCTGGCGGGCAGGCCGCCGGCTGGCCCGGGCCTCTTATACGGACCAGCTGTGGCAGGCACTCCTCGGTTCCTGGGTGGTGTACGCGGCGTTCGGTGCGGCAACGGGGTTCATTTGCCGCACGCCGGACGTCGGCATCAATGCCTGGCACGCCATGTTGATCCCCCTCATTCCCTACGCCCTGGGCATGGTGATCGGCGCCCGCCGCGAGGCAGGCTCCTGGAGCCGGCTGATCGGCGTCGACGCGGTGGACTGGATTTCCCGAACCAGCCAGCATTCGCGCTGGGCAGGGTCCTACCTGGGTTCGGCGGCGAAGGCCGGTTTTGTGGCGGTAGTATCCGCGCTGGCGCTCGCCGCACTGCTGCTGGCGGTTGACCTGTTCATCCACTGGAACCTTGTGGTCGCGGTTTATGAGGCGCTCGACGCCGGCGCGGTGGGAGGTGCCGCCCTCACCATCGCGCAGCTGGGGTTCCTGCCCAACCTTGTGGTGTTTGCCCTCGCCTGGACGTCAGGCTCAGGTTTTGCCATGGGCGTGGGTTCCCAGGTTGGCCCGCTGGGCACCGCCGTAGGTCCGCTCCCTTCCATCCCGGTGCTGGCCGCCATCCCGGCCGGGTCCCTGGAGTACGCCGTCGCCGCGTTGATCGTCCCGGTCCTCGCCGGTGTCCTGGCTGGCTGGTGGTTCCTGCGCGAAGGCGAAAACCACTTCGACGAATGGCTCTCCATCAAGGTCCGTGCCCGGTGGTTCACTGCCACGGTTTCCACGCTGGTGCTCGGGGTGCTGTGCGGGCTGGCTGCCGGGCTGCTGACCGCCGGGCTTGCCTGGCTGGGGCGCGGCTCGGCCGGGATCGGACGCCTCACGGCGATTGGGCCGGACCCTTTGTGGACGGGAGTGTGGGTGGCTGCGGAAGTGGCTGCCGGCGTCGTGATTGGGTACGCGGCCGGACCGTGGCTGGAACGTGAGCAGGCGCCGAAGGAAGAGGACGCGGAGCTGGTCCGGTAGGACCTGGGCGTTAGGGAAGTCCGGCAGGCAACGAGCCCTGCAGCTGCACCCGGCACGCCGATTGGGCCTGGTCCGTCAACGCCCGGCCGGCGCACGCCTGGTACTCACGCACTTCGTCGAAGAACAGCGCCGTGACCAGGATCAGCAGCACCATGATCGCGGACACCACCAGGCCCGAGATGGTGCCGATGAGGACAAGCCGTGACTCCTTCAGCCGCGCGGCGCGGACCAGCAGCACCACGCCCAGGGCGAGGCTGGCCACCGTCAGCAGGGCCGTCAGCCAGAGGTAATTGACGTCCAGCTGGTACACAAAGAAGGCGCCGAGCACGGAAACCACAAAGATCCGGAACAGGGTGTGGGTTTTGGCGAGCGAGGCCTTGGCTGCCTCGCTGAGCGGCGGTTTTGTGCGCTGCTGCCCAGCCGGTTGAGGTGTGGAGTTCATGTTTTCCAGCCTACGCGAGGCTGCCCATAAGCTAGAGCCATGCGCATCGTAGTCCTCGTTTCCGGTACCGGGTCCAACCTCCAGGCAGTTATAGACGCGGTCAAGGCAGGGGACCTGGACGTGGAAATCGCGGCGGTGGGTGCCGACCGGCCGGGCACTTACGGGGTGGAACGCTCCGCCGCTGCCGGGATCCCCACGTTTGTTGTGGACTTCAAGGACTACGCGGACCGGGCCGAATGGAACGCCGCCCTGACCAAAGCCGTAGCCGCTTTCGAGCCGGATGTGGTGGTCTCCTCCGGGTTCATGCGCATTGTCAGCCCGGAGTTCATCGATGCCTTCAACGGCAAGTACCTCAACACCCACCCCGCCCTGCTCCCGGCTTTCCCCGGCGCCCACGGTGTGCGGGACGCGATGGCGTACGGCGTGAAGGTTACCGGCTGCACTGTCCACTGGGCCGACGCGGGCGTGGACACCGGGCCCATCATCGCGCAGGAAGCGGTGGCCATCGAGGAGTCCGACACCGAGGAAACCCTGCACGAGCGCATCAAGGTGGTGGAGCGCCGGCTGCTGGTGTCCACGCTGGCATCCCTCGCCGCCGCCCACCCCTCGCACGCCTGACCCAGGCCTGGTCCCGCCGCCCCGGCGCCGTCGACGCGCATATTCCTTTTCGAGGCGCATGCGCTGTGGCGCACCCGAAATTTGCTGTGCGCCACGGAACGTGCGCGTCGAATTTGAACAAGCGGGTCGCTGGCCTTCTAGTCGAGGCGGCGCTGCTTGGTCTCGGGGGAGAAGAACGCCATCCACAGGACGGCGAGGAGGACCAGCCCGCCGGCCAGCGCAAAGGACGTGGCCAGGCCGAGTTCAGGCCAAAAGTAGTTCGCGAAGATGAGCGGGCCGAAGCCGGCGCCGAGCCGGGAGAACGTGGATGCCCAGCCGAAACCAGTGCCGCGCAGCTCGGTGGGGTAGAGCTCGGACACGTAGGCGTACAGGACCGGGATGGCCACCTGCACCACGAACCCGAACACCAGCAGCCAGAACACCGCCGCCGTGGGGATGTCCACCACAATCGCCACGATCACCAGGGTGAGCGCGGACAGAGGACCGGTGATGGCCAGGATCCACTTGCGGCCCACCCGCTCCACCAGCAGGGCCGCCACAATAACGCCCAGGAGCCCGACGGCAGCCATGGAAGCCGTGGTGACAAACGCCTTGTACTCCGCGAAGCCGGCGCCGATCAGGATCCGGGGCATCCACGTCAGGGACAGGTAGTAGACCAGCAGGATGGTGAAGAACAGGGACCAGGCCGCAGCCGTGATCTTCCAGTTGAACTGCCACACAAGGCGCAGCTGGTGCCAGGCGCTGCCCGCCGAGAGCCGGGGTACTTCCTTGGCGTCGGGCAGGCTGTAGGCGCGCGGCTCCGCCCCGGTGGCAGCCACCAGTCCGTCGATGACCTTGGCTGCTTCCTCGCGCCGGCCCTTGCGGATCAGGAACAGCGGAGACTCGGGCACGCTCCGGCGGACCCAGAACACCAGCAGCGCGGGCAGCACCATCACCAGCATGGTCAGCCGCCAGTCGCCGAACAGGCCCACGAGCGCGGCGGAGACAAAGCCGGCCAACGCAGCACCCACCGGCCACCAGCCGTCCATGGCCGTGAGGACCTTGCCGCGCTGCTTGCGGGGCGTGAACTCACCCACCAGGGCATAGTCCACCGGAATGCAGCCGCCCAGCCCGAACCCGGCCATGAACCGGAACACGCAGAACATGATGAAGTCGGGGGAGAAGGCGCCCAGCACCGTGAACAGGGAGAAAATCAGCAGGGTGGCCGTGAAGGCCTTCTTGCGCCCGATCGTGTCTGCGATGGTGCCCCACACGAAAGCACCCAGGGCCATGCCGATCAGGTTGGCCGTTCCCACCCAGGCAACCTCGCCGGGGGTCAGGGCCCAGTGCGTGGAGAGCAGCGGGATGAGGATGCCGTTGAGGGTCACATCCCAGGCGTCGAACATAAAACCGAGGCCGCCGATCACGAAAATCCTGCCCTGGACTTTCCATCGCCATGGCAGTTCCTGGACCACCTGCTCGCCGCTTGGCACAGTGGTGTAAGTATTCATCGCAGCCTCCTGCAAGAACTTTAGCCCGGCCCGCCGGCGTTCACACTTCCGCCTGCACAGGGGGCAAACTGCACTTCGCGATAAACTGGCCGTATCCCCACCAACCGCGGCACTGGTCCGCGAGATAAGACGGAGACATTTGTGAGCTTCACGCAGCATGAGCGCGTATCCATTGACCGTGTTCCCATCCGCCGGGCCCTGATCTCGGTTTACGACAAGACCGGTCTGGAGGAGCTCGCCTCGGGCCTGCATGCAGCGGGCGTGAAGCTTGTGTCCACCGGATCCACGGCCAAAAAGATCGCCGCCGCCGGTATCCCCGTCCAGGAAGTCGAGGAAGTCACCGGCTCGCCCGAGATGCTGGACGGCCGCGTGAAGACGCTGCACCCGCGCGTGCACGGCGGTATCCTCGCCGACCGCCGCGTCCCGGCGCACATGGAAACGCTCACCAGCATGGAGATCGAACCATTCGACCTGGTGGTGGTGAACCTGTACCCGTTCGTCGAGACGGTGAAGTCCGGCGCTGCCCAGGACGACGTTGTGGAGCAGATCGACATCGGGGGCCCCGCCATGGTGCGTTCGGCCGCGAAGAACCACGCCGCCGTCACCATTGTGGTGGACCCGTCCTTCTACGGCCAGGTGGTTTCCGCTGCCGCCGAGGGCGGCTTCGACCTGAAGACCCGACGCCGGCTGGCCGCTAAGGCGTTCGCCCACACCGCCTCCTACGACAACGCCGTGGCCACCTGGACCGCGAGCCAGTTCCTGGACGAGGACGGCGACGGCGTCATCGACTGGCCCGCCTACGCCGGCCTTTCGCTAGAGCGCTCCGAGGTGCTCCGCTACGGCGAGAACCCGCACCAGCAGGCAGCCCTCTACGTTGACAAGGCGGCCCCGGCCGGCATCGCGCAGGCTGATCAGCTGCACGGCAAGGCCATGAGCTACAACAACTTCGTTGACGCCGACGCTGCCCTCCGCGCCGCCTACGACTTCATCGAGCCCGCCGTCGCCATCATCAAGCACGCCAACCCCTGCGGCGTTGCCGTGGGCGCTGCCGATGCCGTGGACCCTATTGCCGACGCCCACGCCAAGGCGCACGCCTGCGATCCCGTCTCCGCATTCGGCGGTGTGATTGCCGCGAACCGCACCGTCACCGCCGGCATGGCCAACACGGTGAAGGACATCTTCACGGAGGTTGTCATCGCACCTGGCTTCGACCCGGAGGCCGTGGAGATCCTGTCCAAGAAGAAGAACATCCGACTGCTCGCCCTCCCGGAAGGCTACGGCCGCTACCCCACGGAGCTCCGCCAGGTTTCCGGCGGTGTCCTGGTCCAGGTCAGCGACAAGGTTGATGCCGACGGCGACAACCCCGCCAACTGGACCCTTGCCGCCGGTGAGGCCGCGGACGACAAGACGCTCGCAGACCTCGCCTTTGCCTGGAGGGCATGCCGCGCCGCCAAGTCCAACGCCATCCTGCTGGCCCAGGACGGCGCTGCTGTGGGCATCGGAATGGGACAGGTCAACCGCCTGGATTCCTGCCGCCTTGCCGTCGAACGGGCCAACACCCTTGGCGTGCAGGTGGAGTCCGGAGATGCTGGTGGGGGCGATGCCCCCGGCGGTGCCTCGAATGCCGACGCGAGCGGTGCACCTCAGCGGGCCCGCGGCGCTGTCGCGGCGTCCGATGCCTTCTTCCCGTTCGCGGACGGCCTGCAGATCCTGATCGACGCCGGCGTGCGGGCAGTGGTCCAGCCCGGCGGTTCGGTCCGCGATGATGAAGTCATCGCGGCAGCCAATGCGGCCGGCATCACCATGTACTTCACGGGTGCCCGCCACTTCTTCCACTGATCCACTAACCCGCTCGGCCAGGGAACCCTGCCGGCGTGGGCCCAACCACCGGCTTCCTAAGCTCGGCCAGGGAACCCTGCCGGCGTGGGCCCAATTAAAACGAACGACGGCGCCCGTCCCCTTCAAGGGGACGGGCGCCGTCGTTGTTTGCTGGCTTAGTCCTGCTCGCCTGGCGGCGGGCCGGGCCGGGGGAGCCGAAGCTCCCGGGGCTTGGCTTCCGCCATCCGCTCCTCAGTCCAGTACTCGAGGATCTTCTCGCGCGTCTGGTTCAGGTCGCTGCGGCTGACGGCATCCTCGCCGGACCCCGTTTCCTTACCGTGCTGCTGCTGCACTGTTGTAAGCCTGCTGGATGACCGAACCCCAGTACGGGCCGTACATAACGGCCGAACGGTCGTAGCCGTAGCTGTTGATGGAGTTCTGGACGCCGGAGGAACTGGTGCCGATGAACCACGGGCCGCCGGAGGAACCGCCGGTCATGTCGCAGGGGATGCCCTGGGTGTTGAACTGCGGGTTGTAGGGGTCATTCGACGCGGGACCGGTGCAGCTCTTGAGGGTTTCGCCGTTGAAAGGTGAGGCCGCCGGGTAACCAAACGACTTGTAGGTCAGGCCCCGTGCCTGGTTGAACGCCACTCCCGAGGCGCCGACGACGTCGGCCAGGTTCTGCCCGCTGCTGTTCGGACCCACCACGGCGAACCCGGTGTCATAGGCCATGTCCCCGCCGCTGCTCCACTGGGTGGGTGCATGCAGGGAGGTGGCGGTCCACTTGCCGTAAGGGGCCGTGCCGTTCTCGTAGGCAGGAACAAAAACGAAGTTGGTGGCGAACGTCCCGGGGCCCTCATTCAGGCAGTGCCCGGCGGTTGACACGGTGCTCTTGTTCTTGGCGGACACCGAGTTGCCCGAGCACACGTAGTTGGCGCCGGCAAGCGTAAAGAAGACCTTGCCCACCGTCTTCACGGGTGCTTCGCTCTGCGCGAGGGTCGGTTTGCCCTTGGTGGCCTTAACCTCGGTGCTCTTGCCCTTTTCCACAATCAGCGGGCTGGACCGGTTGCCCCGTTCCAGCGCCTTGCCCGCCAGGACGTCGCCGGGGATGGCGGTCAGCATCCGGTCTGCCGTCCAGTAATCGGCTGCACCCGCATTTTCAACGGCCGCACTCGTGACGGAGGGGTTCTTCGCGTCATCGGAAGCGGCCGGGGCAGCAGTGGCGCCGCCGGCTGCAGTGAGTGCCAGAACGGCTGCGGCCGAAAGGCCCAAAAGGCCGGTAGCCAGAGACCTGGTGCGTGTCATGGTTGTCCTGTCTTAACGGGGATGGCCGTGGGAAGGGCCGGAAGTGACGTCCCGAATTTATCGGGATATGACAGATTTGTAAATAGTAGTGACGTATCATGTAGCGGCCGTAAGCGGGCTGGAGACGTATCGGGCCGGACAGCCCGACGGCGGGCGCAGGCACCCGGGCGGGTGGCGTCGTCGTCGGTTCTGCATCGCTGTAATCCTGCTCACCGCCGTAGTAACCATGCGGCGCCAGTAGGGTTCTAAGGCCCGTACTCGGGTAAGTTGTAGATGATAACCAAGCCGACCCACAGGGAGACGCCCGCGCATGTCCAAGATTATCTACACCCACACCGACGAAGCGCCGATGCTGGCTACCTATTCGTTCCTGCCCATTATCGAGGCCTTCGCTTCGACAGCAGGTGTGGAGGTGGAAACCCGCGACATTTCGCTCGCCGGCCGCATCATCGCCGTCTTCGGTGACTACCTGACCCCCGAGCAGCAGATCGGTGACGCCCTTGCTGAACTCGGCGAGCTGGCGAAGGCGCCGGAAGCCAACATCATCAAGCTGCCCAACATCAGCGCTTCCATCCCGCAGCTGAAGGCGGCCATCGCAGAGCTGCAGGCCCAGGGCTACGCACTGCCCGACTACCCGGACAACCCCTCCTCCGACGAGGAGACGGCCATCCGCTCGCGCTATGACAAGATCAAGGGCTCCGCCGTGAACCCTGTCCTGCGTGAGGGCAACTCCGACCGCCGCGCACCCCTGTCGGTCAAGAACTACGCACGCCAGAACCCGCACTCCATGGGCGCCTGGACTGCTGACTCCAAGACCAACGTGGCCACTATGGGCAAGGACGACTTCCGCTCCAACGAGAAGTCGGTGATCATCGAGTCCGAGGGCACCATCGCGATCCAGCTGGTCCGCGAAGACGGCTCGGTGAAGGTCCTGAAGAAGGCCTTCCCGGTCCTGGCCGGTGAGGTCATCGACGGCACCGTGATGCGCGCCGCCGCCCTGGACGAGTTCCTGCAGGCACAGGTTGCCCGCGCCAAGGAAGAGGGCGTGCTGTTCTCCGCCCACCTGAAGGCCACCATGATGAAGGTTTCGGACCCCATCATCTTCGGCCACGTGGTCAAGGCCTACTTCTCAGAACTGTTCGAGACCTACGGCAAGCAGCTGGCCGCCGCCGGCATCAGCCCCAACAACGGCCTGGCCGCCATCCTGAGCAGCCTCGAGGACCTTCCCGAGGACGTCCGCGAAGGCGTGCAGTCCCTGATCAAAAAGGGCCTCGAAGAAGGTCCCGCCCTGGCCATGGTGGACTCGGACAAGGGCATCACCACCCTGAACGTCCCCTCCGACGTCATCGTGGACGCGTCCATGCCGGCCATGATCCGCAGCTCCGGCCACATGTGGGGCCCGGACGGCAAGGAAGCCGACACCCTGGCGGTCCTGCCGGACAGCTCCTACGCCGGCATCTACCAGGTTGTCCTCGACGACTGCCGCGCCAACGGCGCCTACGACCCCACCACCATGGGTACTGTCCCGAACGTGGGCCTTATGGCCCAGGCCGCCGAAGAATACGGCAGCCACGACAAGACCTTCGAGATCCAGGAAGCGGGCACGGTGCAGATCGTGGACGGCTCCGGGAACGTGCTGATCGAGCATGAGGTTTCCGTCGGGGACATCTGGCGCGCATGCCAGACCAAGGACCTGCCCATCCGCGACTGGGTCAAGCTGGCCGTCACCCGCGCCCGCGCTTCGCAGACCCCGGCCGTGTTCTGGCTGGACGAGGAGCGTGCCCACGACGCCAACCTCATCGCCAAGGTCAACGAGTACCTCAAGGACCACGACACCGAGGGCCTGGACATCCGCATCATGTCCCCGGTCAAGGCCATCGAGTTCACACTCGAGCGCATCCGCAAGGGCGAGGACACCATCTCGGTGTCCGGCAACGTCCTGCGCGACTACCTCACCGACCTGTTCCCCATCCTCGAGCTGGGCACCAGCGCCAAGATGTTGTCCGTGGTTCCGCTGATGAATGGCGGCGGGCTCTTCGAAACCGGCGCCGGCGGATCCGCCCCGAAGCACGTCCAGCAGCTGCTCAAGGAAAACCACCTCCGCTGGGACAGCCTGGGTGAATTCCTGGCACTGGCCGTCAGCTTCGAACACCTGGCCACTACCACGGGCAACGCCCGCGCCCAGGTCCTGGCTGACACCCTGGACCGCGCCACCGGCACCTTCCTCCTGGAGAACAAGTCCCCGAGCCGCCGTGCCGGAGAGCTGGACAACCGCGGCAGCCACTACTACCTGGCCCGCTACTGGGCCGAAGAGCTGGCCAAGCAGACGGCCGACGCCGACCTGGCCGCCGCCTTCAGCTCCATCGCCAACGAGCTTTCCTCCAAGGAGGAGACGATCGTGGGCGAGCTGGCCGAGGTCCAGGGCTCCCCGGTGGACATTGGAGGCTACTACCACCCCGACGACGCGAAGGCTTCCGCCGTGATGCGCCCGTCCGCCACGTTGAACAAGGTGCTCTCCACCCTGAGCTAGCGCGGGGCTTCTTGTCCTTCTGAACAGGCAACGCCAAGAGGCGGTGTCCCGGATACCCGGGGCACCGCCTCTTCGCCGTTTGGCTGGGACGTCCGCGTGCGCACTTTCCAGGCGCACCGCCGTCGTACGACCTTCTTCCGGCGCCCGACGGCGTTAGTCCTTGCCTTTGCCTTTGTCCTCGTTGCCCTTCTTGTCGTCCCCGTCCCCGTCCCCGTCCCCGTCCCCGTTGCCGTTGGTTGGGGCGGGCTCCGGGGCAGGAGCCGGCGTTTGGGTGGCTGCCTGTGAGGCCTGGGCAGCGGCCGCCTCCTGAGCAATGCGCGCCTCTTCCGCTGCCTTCGCCGTAGCGGCCTCGTTGAGGTCGGCGCGCACGGCGGCGGCAATGGTGGCGATGGTCTGCTGCCGTTCCTCGGAAACCTGCCCCTTGCTTTGCGCAGCCGCAAGGTCAGCCTCAAGGTTTTGAAGGGCTTGCAGTGCCGCAGCGTGATCATTCCGCGAGGAAGCCTCGCTCACTTCCAGGACACGTGCTTGGAGTTGCCGCGCCGCGCCCGGCTGCAGGCTTGCGTCCCTGGTGCCGCAGCCGGTCAGCAGCCCGGCGGCCAGCACGGCTGCCGTCCATGCGGTAGCCCGCGGCGGCAACGAACCGCGGATGTGCGTCCGCCTCACGGCTCCACGCTCTTCTGGAGCTCCTCCAGATGGTCGCCCAGGACGCCGGTGACCGTTGGGTAAGGCACGACGTCGGGCGGTGACTGGGTGGACAGGCTCATCAGCACGGCGGCTACAGCGGCTGCCAACACCACAACCCCCAAAAGCACCGCCAGCCAGATCCGCCTGCGGCGGGACGTACCTGCCAGCTTCTTTCCGGGCTGTTGTACTTTGGTTCCCGGGGCCGGCGAAGGGGCTTCGTCCAGGGGCCCCGCTGCCTCCCGGAGTTCATCCACCGATTCCTCAGCAGTGATGGAAGGAGGGTGGAATGGCATGGCCGGCAGGACCCGCGTGGTTTCCGGAACGAGTTCTCCCGGTGTGGATGCGGGGGAAACCAGCGCCTGCCGTAAAGCACTTTCGATGTCCGCCGCGGCGGGTCGTTCCAGCGGCTCGATGACTGTCATGGACCGGATCAGATCGGCCCATTCGTCGGGCAGATCCTCAGGTATTTCCGGTGCGCGGTGCAGGCGGGCCACCGCGGACTCCACCGCGCCGCCCGGGTATTCAATGGTGCCCTTGATGCATTCGAGCAGCACGAGTCCCAGGGAATAGATGTCCGAGGCGGGGGAGAGGGGCTGGCCCAGGGCCTGCTCCGGGCTGAGGTAGGCGGCCGTGCCCACCATGGTTCCCGTAGCGGTGAGGCGGGTTGCGTCCGCGATCCTGGCGATACCGAAGTCCGTGAGCTTGGGACGCAGGGGTTCGCCGGGACGGATCTGCACCAGCAGGATGTTGGCCGGCTTGATGTCCCGGTGGATGATCCCGAGGCCGTGAACGTAGGCCAGGGCGTCGGCGACGCCGGCTCCAATCACCGAGAGCTCATCCAGCGGGACGCGGCTGTGCCGGATCCGGGTCCGCAGGTCTTGGCCGTCCACCAGTTCCATGGTGAGGAAGGGCCTGGGTTCATCGTGAACCCGGGTGTCGATGCCGGCGTCAAAGAGTGTCACCAGGCCGGGATGGTTCAGCGTTGCCAGGAGTTGGATCTCCGCTTCCTGGCGCTTTAACTCATCGGCGTCCGGCGCCTGGGGCGCGAAGAGTTTGAGGGCAACATCGCGGCCCAGTTTCTCGTCCCGGGCGCAATAAACCGATGACATCCCGCCGCGGCCAATGACCTCACCCAACCGATAACGTCCGCCGACCACTTCATTCTTGATGGAGCTAGGCGATTCCGCCACCATACCGTTCCTCCCGGTGCGCCGCGGCACTGTCGTACCTCAAATTATACGGGCGGGGGAGTAATCAGGGGGATTGGCCTGCGCTTCTGTTCTGCCAAACGCCGGCGGCCCGCCGGCGAACCTCTAGCTTCCGCCGCCGGACCACCGGCCACAAGGACATGTGTGCTGATGACATGTTTGCGTGAATTTGAGTGTTTTTCTTCGTATGTTTTGCGGGGTCCTCCTTTCCCTCAGCCTGCTTGCTGCTGCCGCTTCAGGCGCATGGCGCAGGCACGGTCAACAAAGCGTGAGGCGCCTAGGAGACCTTGCGCTTGCGGAGGAGGACCAGGAGTCCCGCCACCAGAAGCAGCAGGGCGAGCGGGACGAGCGAAGCGTCCATGCCCGTGTTGGCCAGGGCGGTGCTGCCTTGAGCAGTCCCGCCCTGGGCAGCGGTGCTGCCCGCGCTGTTGTCGACGCCGATAGCGCCGCTCACTGCGGTGGAGCCTGCCGGTGCTGCGGAGAAGCCGCCGGTACCGGCTGTACCGGCTGTACCGGTGTCAGTACCGGTGTTACCGCCAGTGCCAGTGTTGCCTGTGTTGCCGTCGGTGCCGGTGCCGGGGGTGTTTCCGCCCGGAGTGGTTGTCCCGGGGTCAACAGTGCCGGTGCCTCCGGTGTTGCCGTCGCCCGGGTTCTCAGTTCCGGGGTTGTCCGTTCCCGGAGTGCCGGTGCCTGGGGTTTCGGTGCCGTTGCCGTCGCCGCCCAGACCTATGCCGAGGTCAATGCCCAGGTCGATCCCGGCGTCGAGTCCACCCGTACCGCCGGTGTTGCCTGTGCCGAGATCAACCACTGCGTCAACTACAGTGCCGGCTCCGTTGGTTCCGGTGTTGCCGAGGTTGAGGCCGACGACTGCGTCTACGACGGCGTCGAGACCGCCGGAGGTGAGCCCGTCGGTGGTGCCGGTTCCGGTGTTGCCGAGGTTGAGGTCGACGACTGCGTCTACGACGGCGTCGAGCCCGCCGGAGGTGAGCCCGTCGGTGGTGCCGGTTCCGGTGCTGCCGAGGTCGAGGTCAACCACTGCCTCCACAGCGGTGTTGAGGCCGCCGGTGGTGCCGTCGGTACCGGTTCCGGTGTTGCCGAGGTTGAGGTCGACGACTGCGTCTACGACGGCGTCGAGACCGCCGGAGGTGAGCCCGTCGGTGGTGCCGGTTCCGGTGCTGCCGAGGTCGAGGTCAACCACTGCGTCCACAGCGGTGTTTAGGCCGTCAGACGTGCCAGCGCTCCCCAGGTCGACGGCTACGTCTGCTGCGGCGGTCAGGTCAGCCGCTGCTGCGTCGGTGGTGCCGCCGGTGGCGGTGTTGCCGAGGCCAAGGTCAACGATGGCTGCCGCGGCGAGGTCGGGGCTGGTGGTTTCGCCGGTCCCGGTGGCGGTGCCGAGGTTTACGGCTACGTCTGCTGCGGCGGTCAGGTCGGCCGCTGCTGCGTCGGTGTTGCCGAGGCCAAGGTCAACGATGGCTGCCGCGGCGAGGTCGGGGCTGGTGGTTTCACCGGTCCCGGTGGAGGTGCCCAGGTCGACGGCTACGTCTGCTGCGGCGGTCAGGTCGGCCGCTGCTGC
>NZ_CAQI01000046.1 GCF_001046895.1 Pseudarthrobacter siccitolerans | reverse complement strand
GGCCAAGGTCAACGATGGCTGCCGCGGCGAGGTCGGGGCTGGTGGTTTCACCGGTCCCGGTGGAGGTGCCCAGGTCGACGGCTACGTCTGCTGCGGCGGTCAGGTCGGCCGCTGCTGCGTCGGTGGTGCCGCCGGTGGCGGTGTTGCCGAGGCCAAGGTCGACGATGGCTGCCGCGGCGAGGTCGGGGCTGGTGGTTTCGCCGGTCCCGGTGGCGGTGCCGAGGTTTACGGCTACGTCTGCTGCGGCGGTCAGGTCGGCCGCTGCTGCGTCGGTGGTGCCGCCGGTGGCGGTGTTGCCGAGGCCAAGGTCGACGATGGCTGCCGCGGCGAGGTCGGGGCTGGTGGTTTCGCCGGTCCCGGTGGCAGTGCCGAGGTTGACCGCGGCATCCACTACGGCGGCGACGGCCGTTGAATCGGACGGCGTTGGGTCACCCAGCAGGCCCAACGACGCCGAGTCAGCGGACGCCGCCGCCGAGATGAGGGCAGATGCGGAAAGGTCCGATCCGCTGGTGGTGTCCGCGGCGTTTGCCGCGGTGCAGCCGAGGGCTAGAAGCCCGCCGGCGAAGAGGGTGCCAAGCAGCCCTCTGCGAAGGTTGGAACTCATGGTGATCTCTCCTGAGGAAGTTGAGTAAGGGGCGCTTGTCAGCAACCCGAATGGCCGCGTGCTGCCGCAAAGGGGCAGGCGGGTCTCAACTAGTCAGGAGAAGAACCGGGGTCGAATGACACCGGCGCAGGGGCGTTCTCGGGGGTTTCACCGGCGCAGACAGCGCCGGACAGGGGAAGGTCAAAGTTGAAGGGGCTCAGGAATGCAGCCGAACCAGGGGAGCCCGCGGGCGCAGCTCCGCTGCCCGTACCGGAGCCGGGGGCAGCAGGTGCCTGTGCTGGTGCGGGGGAAGGGTCCGCCGTCCCGGGCTGATTGTGGCTGGAGTCGGATGCGCTGATGGCCGCCGAATGAGGCGAAGAAGTTCCCGCGAGCGCGACGGCACCCTGAGGGGAGGTGGCGCTATCCGGAGCATTACTAATGGATGATTCAACAGCTGCGAGGTTCTCTGCCGGGGCCTGTTGCACGGCACGGGAGGCTTCCGTGGGGACAGCCGGGGCAGCCGCAGGAGGTCCGTCCTCGTAAGCGGCCTCGAGAGGCAGTTCGGGGAGCTCAACTGGCAGCGGTTCCGTTCCAGTCACGAAATCCGAAACGGGTTGCAGGACGGGCTCGAGTACCGGAAGAGTCTCGGTTACGGGTGGAACAACTACTTCCACAACTGCTGTGGTTGCCCCGTCCGCTACTTGAGCGATTGGAGCGGCGACCGCCGTGACGGTACCGGCGGGAACCACCTGGTTCACCACGGGAACCACCGAAACGATGTTGTCCGCGAGGCCCGAAACCTGGCCGACGACCGGCTGCAGCAAGCCTGCAGGCGGCGCAGCAGCAGAAGAGGGCGCAGGAGCAGCCGGGGCAGGAGTGGTGGGTGCAGTGCCAGTCAGCTTGTCGGTTACTGAGGACACCGAGTTTGTAACGCCGCCAAGCAGGGACGTTGTGTCCGAGAGTGCATCGGCAGAAGCGGCTGGAGATGAGAAAGTCAACCAAGTAAGGGTTGCAGCCCCGGCGAGGAGCACAGGCCGCAGGGCACGCCATGGAGAGACAGCGTTAGCCATGCGTACCACCCCCAGTACCGTTGCATTCGACGATGCCTACAGCCTAAGACTGGATGTTGCGGGAAGTCTAGGGTCTCCTAAAACAATTCGACAAAAGTGGAAACTTTTGTAGCAAGCCCATGACAAAGCGTCTTGTGCGAGTCATCTGATTGACCATAAGGGCTCGAGCGCCTCTAGCGCCTAGCTTTGACCGTTATCAACCACTCCAGCTATCAAAAGCGAGTAGCAGCCCTCATCACATCAGATCTGCAAAGCCGGCAGATCACCAATACTTCACTCTCAAGTGAATGTGGCCCGAGCACTGACCTGAAGTTCTTCGTCGGTGGTGATCTACGCCGACGACTATCTGATTCTTGGCCTGAATCCTTGGTGAAGGCCATGCGATACGATGGCTTTTGCCTGGATTGGGCCAGCGACGTGCGGACCTGACCGCTGCGTCCAGAACGCTTCGTATGTTGGAGAAGAGATGGACCGCACTGCTGAGAAATGCCCCCACCTTCAGCCTTGCTGCCGGACTTCCTGTATTCCCCACCTCCTCCTAGGAGACATGGCGGGCGAGTTGTGACCAGCCGCCCTCGTACTGCAGCGCGAAAACGCCGGCCTGGCCGCCCACAGGGGGCAGTTTGGGAGGAGACTCGCAGTCGAATCCTCGAAACGTCCCTGGGACGGTTTTCTACCGGAGGGTTTGGGGATACCGCGGTGAGTGCTCTGGCGAGCGACGCTGGTGTCGCCTCTGCGCTCATCTACTATTACTTTGGCTCCAAGAGTGGATTGTTCCAATCTGTCGTCGAGACTGCGCGGATGCGACTCAAAGAGCGGGTAATCGCGCCCATCCTCGCCGTGGTCGCCCACCAAGGGTCCTTAGAGGCGCGCCTGACCACGCTCGTGAGCGTCCTCGCTCACCGCGGAAGGGACGACATCGGACTTCACAGGCTCATCCTCGCCGGGGATCTCGAGGCGGATATCCCCGAAGTGTTCGCGGTCCGGGAAACCATCGGTGAAGACATCCAGCGTCTGTATTGGGCGGTCGCTGGCCTGAATGAGCACGGCCCGGAAAATGACAGGGAGCGCCAGCTCGTCGCCACTATCGAACTCTTGGTCCTCGGGATCTGGTTGTTTGGGATGCGCAGGCATGGCGTAGAGCGCCTCCCGATCGTCGTCCAAGCATTCATGGACCTTCTTGCCGGGACCCTCTTCGAGGCTGGCGTTGAGGACGAGCCACAGGGCGGCGCGGAAACGCGCCAGGAGGCGCGGACCTCTTCCGAATTACTCGATGGTGATGCCGCACTCGAGGAACGTCTTGCATCAATCGCACTACATCGATTTGCATCGAGCGGCTACGGGAAGACCTCCTTGAAGGAGATCGCGACGTTGGCCGGGGTGACCACCGGCGCAATTTTCCATTACTTCGGCTCCAAAGCAGGCCTCTATCGTATGGCGGGCGCCCTCGGGATCCAACGAATGGTTGACCGATCTGCATATTCAATCGCCTTGGCCGACATACGTGGTAAAGGCAGCCAGCGCGAGCGCGTAAAGGCGCACTTCCAATCAATAGCCGCCACAGTGGAGGACCTCGTCGACAACCACTGGATGGGGTTGCGGGTTCAGGTCGATGCGGAACTTTATCCCGCGTTGGTTGAGATGCGGGACGAGTGGGCGGACGCCCTTGAGCAGCACTACCGCTCGGTCACGGGAGGCGGTGAGCCCTCCTCCGGTTCGGGAGAGGGAGCGCCGGTCCAGGAGCCTTTGCCTGTGCTCCTGGACGTGCTCACACTCGGGACGTCCTGGTTTACTGTCCGCCACGGGACTGGCGCGGCCAAGTCCGCGCTCCTGGGCCTCGAGCGACTAATCGATAGGCAGGTCTGACCTTTTCTAGGCCGTACACCGAACCTTTTAAACCATTCGGTAGTCGCTTATGTTGCGCGGGTTCCAACCGTCGTCGCAACAGTTAGACAAAAGCCACCTGATCCACCTCACCAAGATTCTGGCCCTCGAATGGCCACATGCCGGAATCCGGGTCAACGCAGTGGCACCCGCTTTGTCCGCACGGAGCTGACCGCGTCAACGCTCAGCCGCCTCGAATGGGAAGCCGAGCTGCTGTTCAGGATCCCCATCGGCCGCTTGGCGAGCCGGAAGACATTGCCCGGGCGGTGACATTCCTCCTCAGCGACGCCGCTTCACTAATCACGGGACACACTTTGACCATCGACGGCGGCTACACCATCCGATAATCCAGACTATCCCGCTTCCGCAGACAACACTCCCCCGGGCGCTCACGGTGTCCTTTGTGTGTTCCTGGCGTCCTTGTGCCCAGCGATCTCGGTGATCCGGTACGTGTGATTGAGCTATCCGTTGCTCCGGTTTTCGGTGGTGAGCTGTTGTTGCACAAGAAAGAGGTGCGAACTAAAGCCGCGACCCTTGGAGGGGCTGCATGAGGATCAGTCGTTCTAGGAACGAGAAGTAATATTGATCGGTTAGTTAGGGCGTAAGCGTAGACTTTAACTACGTAGTGTATGAACGAAGGGGTTTACATGAAAATCGGCATTCTCGGAGCAGGAGCCATTGGCGGGACAGTCGCGCGCAAACTGAGCGAAGCTGGACATAAAGTAAAAGTCGCCAATTCCCGTGGTCCCGAATCCATCGACCCCGACATCGTGGCCGCGGGTGCCATGGCGGTAGAGGCTGACGACGTCGTCGCCGATGTCGACGTCCTCGTCATCTCCATACCGCTCAGCCGGATACCCGAAATACAACCCCTCGTCGCGAGGCTCCCGGGCGATGCAGTCATCGTTGACACGTCGAATTACTATCCACACCGCGATGGACAGATCCAGGCGCTCGAGGAGGGGCAGGTCGAAAGCATCTGGGTCACCGAGCAACTCGGACGCCCAGTTGCTAAAGCCTGGAATGCGATCCCTTCAGAATCCTTCCAGAACTCGGGGAAAGACGCAGGCGACTCTGGCCGCATCGCCATTCCCGTCGCCGCGGACCGCGCTGCCGATAAGCAGCTAGCCATGGCTCTCGTCGAGGAAACCGGGTTCGACGCCTTTGACGCCGGTTCCCTCGCGGACTCGTGGCGGCAACAACCCGGAGCGCCCAGCTACTGCACCAACCTCACGCGCCAAGAGATGCCGAAGGCCCTTGCCGCAGCCGACAAGGCCAGGCTCCCGCGCCGCCGGGATATTGTGATATCAGCAGTCATGGAGCGTTTCACCAGCCACACCGACATGAGCGATGACTACCTCGTCCAACTGAACCGAACCATCTACAGCTAACTCCTGCGCCGCTCGATATCAGTGATAGGTCGGCCTAACCATTACCTGTATCGAGCGGCCAAAGGCGATTGACTTTTAGTTATGACCTGAGGACAGGTGCCGTGGCGACCAACGCAGTAGAGCGGGCACCTGGCTAAGGTGGGCCCCCGGTTGGGCCATGCGTGACCAAGAGACGGCGTTACATTGACCTAAGTGCCCGCCCGCAGCAAGGCTTATCCCGGACCGCACAAGACGCCAGGGCCACCGGCTGCGGAATAACTGCCGTTCCGGCACCGACCTAGCGGCTGTCGTTCGGATAGGTGACGCCCAGCTGGGCCCGCACGCCGTCGAAAAGCCGCATGGTGTTCAAGGAGTCCTCCAGCGGCATGACCGGGCTTTCCGTAAGGCCCTGTTGGATGCACCTCGTTACCTCGCGGAGCTCGTAGGTGTACCCGCGGCCCACGATGTCAAAGGATTCCACACGCCGCTCTTCCCACCCGGAGCCAATAACCAGTTCACGCGGATTGTTGATCGAGCCGATGCTCTGAAGGAAGCCTAGACTGCCGGCAACGCTGGCCGTACGCGGACCGTGGGCGAGCAATGAAGATGTCAGTTGTGCCTGGGCACCATGGTTGTATCCAAGCGTTATGGCATTTTGGGCGTCGACGCCGTCGTCATTAAGAAAGCCCGTGGCGCTGACCGTTTGCGGGAATCCAAGGGTCCCCAGCGCCCACAGCAACGGGTACACCGAAAGGTCCAGCAATGCGCCGCCACCGTCCTGCCTGGCCCAAAGCCTTGCGGTGGGCGAATACGGGGCAGGAAACCCGAGATCGGCAGTAACCCAGTGGACGTCGCCGATCTCGCCGGACGCGGCAATCTCGAAGGCCCGTTGCATGCCGGGGAGGAAACGGCTCCACACTGCTTCCATCAGGAACAGTTTCCGGCTCCGGGCGACGTCGATCAGCTCGGCCGCTTCGCGGGCATTGATCGTAAAGGCCTTTTCACACAGGACATGCTTGCCCGCGTTGAGGGCGGCGAGCACGATCTCATGGTGCTGGGCGTGGGGTGTCGCCACGTACACAACATCCACCGCGTCATCGGCGAGCAGCCGCTGGTAGCCGGGCACACCGCCGTCGGCCCCGTAAGCTTTCGCGAAGTCATAGGCAACCGCAAAGGCATCCGCAGTTTCCTGGCCCCGGGAACTGATGGCATAGAGCTCCGCGTCATTCAGCAGGGCAAGGTCCTGCGAGACCGAACGCGCTATCCCGCCGGTTGCGATGATCCCCCAGCGGAGGGGATTTCCTGTTGCGGACCGGGGGTCCGGGTCGGATTGGCTGGACAGCCAGGGCTTGGCGATAGGCGCGCTCATGGAGCAATCCTGTCACAGGCGTGAGCACGCCCACCGTCAGGCGGAGGCGGACACCACCGGCCTGCGCACCGGTTCCTCGGTCAGCTTGCCTTGCTGGAGGCGGAAGCGTCTGTCTGTTTTATTGGCCAGGGCGCGATCGTGCGTGACCACGAGGATGGTGGTGTTGTGGTCCCGGCTGAGGGAGCTGAGGAGCTCGATGATGTGGTCACCGGTCTGCTCGTCGAGGTTTCCCGTGGGTTCGTCGGCCAGGATGAGCTTGGGCTCGTTGGCCAGGGCCCGGGCGATGGCCACCCGCTGCTGCTCGCCGCCGGAAAGCCGGTTGATGCGCCGGTCATGCTTCTCCGGATCCAGCTGGACCTGCACCAGCAGGTCCTTGGCGCGCTGCAGCCGGGTGGCTTTCCGCATGCCCGCGAACTCCATCGGCAGCATCACGTTGTCCACTGCCGAGAGGTTGGGGATCAGGTTGAACTGCTGGAAAACAAATCCGATATCCCGCCGGCGGTACTCGGTGAGCTTCGCGTCAGGCATGCTGGCGAGGCTGACTCCATTCACGACGACGTCCCCGCTGGTGGGCTTGTCGAGGGCGCCGAGGAGGGACAACAGGGTGCTTTTGCCGCTGCCGCTCTTTCCGACGATGGAGGCGAGGGTGCCCTGCTCCAGTTCGAAGCTGACATCGTTGACCGGTTTGATGGTCCGGTCACCGGAGTTGAAAGTGCGGACCAGGTTTTTGACTTCAATCATGGCTATTCTCCTCGCAGGACTTCGATGGGACGGATGCGTGCAGTGAGCAGCGCCGGGACCAGCGCGCCGATGATGGCGACGCTGAAGACGGCGCCAATGCCCGCCGCGATCACACCGGGCGATGCGCTGGCCGTGACGGAGGTGACGAGCTGGGCTGCCCCGCCGAACGGTCCTCCCTGGCCCCCGGGGAATGCGCCGCCGCCCGGTATACCGGCGCCTCCGGCAGCCCCGGCCATGGCGGCCCCGCGCCCGGTGGTGGGAGCCGCCGTCGTGCTGGTGCTGTTGGTGCTGATCAGCGCCGAAGCGATCCCGCCGCTGGCGAAGGAGGCGATGGCCGCGCCCACGGCACTGCCCAGCGCGGCCAGGACCAGTGCTTCGAGGACGAACTGCAGGCCGATGGTGCGGTTGGGGGCGCCGATGGCTTTCAGGACGCCGATTTCCCGGCGGCGTTCGCGCACCAGCATCACCATGATCAGCAGGATGATCAGGCCGGCCGTGCCGAGGGCTGCGATGAAGGCGATCAAGGAAATGTTCTTGACGCTGCCCAGCGAGCTCAGTGCGGTCTCGAGGTTCTGGCCCTGGGTGACGTCGGCCTTGTCCGTGCCGAGTGCCGTTTCGAGGGCGGCCTTGGCGGAGTCAACGTTCTCCAGCGAGTCCACTGTCACGATCATGCTGGCGAGCTCGCCCGGAAGTCCGGCGAGGGTCTGGGCTGTTGGAAGCGTGACATAGACGGCGTTGTTGCCGAAGGCAGTTCCGGCGTCGAACAGGCCGGCCACCGTGTAGGTATGGTCGTTGATGGTGAAGGTGGACCCGACGGTGAGGCTGTTCTTCTCGGCCAGCGTGGTTCCGAGCAGGGCGCTGCTGGACTCGGCGGTGTAGTCACCGAGGCCCGTGCCGTGGGTGATGGTCAGTGCCTTGCCGGTGGTGTCCACCTCCGCGCCGATCCCGGTCGCGGTAATCGGCAATGACCGGACCGGCTGGGTGGCGGTGGTGCCGTTGGCGGCTTGATTTCGTCCGCCCAGTGTTCCGGCGTCGACGGCGGCGGTGAGGCTGGTGGTGAGGGTGGCCGAGGCCTGTCCGCCGGGACCGCCCTGCCAGCCGCCGGGGCTTGCCCCGGTTGCCTGTGAGGCAGCCTCGGTTGCGTTGCGGAGGCGGAGGGACTGGGTTCCGACGACGGCACTGACGTTGGGAACGGCGGCGGCAGTTGCGGCCTGCTCGGCCGTGAGGGGCTCGCCGCCGCCTTCAAAGCCCTGCCCGCCGGCGGGGTTGACGGTCAGGACGGTGCCGACGGAGGCGTTGAGCTCCTGGACTTTGGCTGCGACGGCCTGGTTGGCCACCAGCATGGCCAAAGCCAGGCCGATCGCAACGGCCAGCACGGCAACAACCGCTGCCGTGCGGACCTTGTTTCTGAAGGCATTGCCTACACTGCGGGCAAGGACGCTCACGTTACTCCTAGGTTCCGGTGCCGGCCCAGCAGGCCGGCTTCGGGTCCACTCTCGTGCGGCATCCTGTGTGGGCAACCGGCCCAAGCTGTGTTTGAGCTGTGAAAACGGGCGGAGTGAGAGAGCGTTGGGAAAAAGCGAGCATTAACTGAGAGAGCGTTGGGAATAGAAATGCCCCGGTTCCTGTTTGGAGCCGGGGCATTCTGGGTTTAGTGCTTGATGGTGCGGGGTGTTACTTGGTGATCGGGCCGAGTACCGGATCGTCGGTGTAAGCGGTCTTCACGTTCGCGGCGGTGACGATGACCGGCTCCAGCAGGTAGGCCGGAACCGTCTTGACCCCGTTGTTGTAGGACTTGTCGTCGTTGACCTCAGGCGTCTTGCCGGCCTGGAGGTCCTTGACCATGGTGATGGCGTGCTCTACGAGCTTGCGGGTGTCCTTGTTGATGGTGGAGTACTGCTCGCCGGCCATGATGGACTTGACCGACTCAACCTCGGAGTCCTGCCCGGTGACCACGGGGAGTGGCTTGCCGGCGGCCTTGACGGAGGTCAGGACTGCGCGGGCCAGGGTGTCGTTCGGCGAGAGGACGCCGTCCAGGGACTCGCTGGTGTAGCTGCCGGTGAGCAGGGTGTCTGCGCGGCGCTGGGCGTTTTCAGCCTTCCAGCCCTGGGTTACAGCCTGTTCAAAGCTGGTCTGGCCTGACAGTACCTTGAGCGTGCCGTCGTCGATCTTCGGCTTCAGGACGCTCATCGCGCCGTCGAAGAACACCTTGGCATTGGCGTCGTCCGGGGAGCCGGCGAACAGTTCGATGTTGTACGGGCCGCTGGGCTTCTTGGCCTTGAGGCCTTCCAGCAGGGCCTGGCCCTGGAGTTCGCCCACCTTGAAGTTGTCGTAGGCCACGTAGTAGTCCACGTTCTCGGTGTTCAGCAACAGGCGGTCGTAGGCGATGATGGTGGCGCCGGAATCCTTTGCCTGCTTGAGCTGGGTGCCAAGCTGCGAGCCGTCAATGGCGCCGACGATGATGACCTTGGCACCCTTGGTGACCATGGCGCTGATCTGGTTCTGCTGCTCGGACACGCCGCCGTTGGCGAACTGCACGTCAGCTTTGAAGCCGGCGCCGTTGAGTCCGTCGTTGAACAGCTTCTCTGCCAGGACCCAGTTTTCACTGGTCTTCTGCGGAAGTGCGACGCCGATGGAAGAGCTCTGTTCGAATCCTCCTGCGCCCCCGCTCGCTCCGCCCGATGGGGTTTCCGAGCGGCCACAGCCCGTCAGCGCCAGTGCTGCGATAGCAGCTACCGCTGCGGCCTTCCCTGCTTTACCAATCATTCGCATTGTTGGTTCTCTTTCTTTTTAGTGGTGTAACGCTATTCAGGCCGCAAAGCTCAGGCTTCCCTGGCGATCGCTTCCTTGGTGGAGGTGGTCTCGTCCGGCTGGAGCGGGTTGCTGGGGCCGCCTCCGGCGGGGCGGTTGAAGTTCTGGGTCAGCAGGCCGATGATGGACCTCTTGCCCTGGCTCTTGTTGTAGACGTCGAAGGCGACGGCGATCAGCAGCACGAGGCCCTTGATGATCTGGGTCAGATCGGCGCCGACGCCGAGGAGCTGCAGGCCGTTGTTCAGAACTGCCATCACCAGGCCACCGATGATGGATCCGACAACTGTGCCCACACCGCCGGTAACCGCTGCGCCGCCGATGAAGACTGCCGCGATGGCGTCCAGTTCCCAGCCCACGCCGTCGAACGGGCCCGATGCGGTGGAACGGCCAACGAAGATCATGCCGGCCAGGCCGGCAAGGATGGACATGTTCATCATGACCAGGAAGTTGACCTTCTTGGACTGGACACCGGAGAGTTCGGCTGCGTGGCGGTTGCCGCCGACGGCGTAGACGTGGCGGCCCAGGATGGTCCGGGAGGCGACGAAGCCGTAGATCAGGACCAGGACGGCCAGGATCAGGCCGGGGATGGGGAAGGAGGTGCCCGGACGGCCGGTGGCGAAGAGGTAGGTTGCGTAAAGAATGGCGCCGCAGATCAGGACCAGCTTCAGCGCTGTAACCCACATTTCCGGTACCTCGGCGCCGAGGGCCTTGGCGCGGGCACGGGAGCGCAGCTCACCCCACACCACGAACGCGGCGGCCGCGATGCCCAGCAGCAGGGTGAGGTTGTTGAAGCCGGTGTTGGGGCCCACTTCGGGGAGGTACCCGGATCCGAGGTACTGGAAGTCGTTGGGGACCGGGATGGTGTTGGACTTGCCCACGAACTGGTTGAAGCCGCGGAACAACAGCATACCTGCCAGGGTGACGATGAACGCGGGTATTCCCACGTACGCTGTCCACCAGCCCTGCCATGCCCCGATCACCGCGCCGAGCACCAGGCCCAGGAGCACTCCGGCGTACCAGGGGATACCCCAGTCGCGGATGGCCAGTGCCACGGTGACCCCGACGAACGCGGCCACGGAACCGACCGAAAGGTCGATGTGGCCGGCGATGATCACCAGCACCATGCCGATGGCCAGGATCAGGATGTAGGAGTTGCCGTTGAAGAGGTTGATGACGTTGCCGGGAGTGAGGGTCCGGCCGCTGGTGGCGATCTGGAAGAAGACGATCAGGGCCACCAGGGCGAAGATCATGCCGAATTGGCGGGTATTGCCGCCAAATAGCTTCTTGAGGGCGTTCATTGTTTCAGTCCTTGTGTCCGGAAGGTTCTGGGTGATCCAGAGGGTCAGGCGGCTTTGCGGGCGGAGGTCATCAGTTTCATCAGGCTTTCCTGGCTGGCCTCGTCTTTGTTCAGGACACCGGTGATGGCGCCTTCGAAGATCGTGTAGATACGGTCGGACAGGCCCAGGAGTTCGGGGAGCTCCGAGGAAATGACGATCACTCCCTTGCCCTGGTTGGCCAGCTGCTGGATGATGCCGTAGATCTCGTACTTGGCGCCGACGTCAATGCCGCGGGTGGGTTCGTCCAGGATCAGCAGGTCCGGATCGGTGAACATCCACTTGGCGAGGACCACCTTCTGCTGGTTGCCGCCGGAGAGCTTGGCCACGCCTTCCTCCACGGACGGGGTCTTGGTCCGGAGCGACTTGCGGTACTGCTCCGCCACCGTGAATTCCTGGTTCGGGTCCACCACCGAGTTGCGGCTGATCTTCCGCAGGTTCGCCGCCACAGTGGTGGTTTTGATGTCGTCCAGCAGGTTCAGGCCCAGCGACTTGCGGTCCTCGGTCACGTAGCCCAGCCCGGCGTCGATGGCCTGCCGGACGTTCTTAAGGACCACTTCCTTGCCGTTCTTGTAGATGTGGCCGCTGATGAACCGCCCGTAGGAGCGGCCGAACACGGACCTGGCAAGCTCGGTGCGGCCGGCGCCCATCAGCCCGGCGAAGCCTACGATCTCTCCGCGGCGGACGAAGAAGCTGGAGTTTTTGCATACGAGACGGTCCTGGATCTGTGGGTGGCCCACGGTCCAGTTCTTGACCTCGAACAAGACTTCGCCGATCTTCGGCGTATGGTCCGGGAACCGGGATTCCAGGGTCCGTCCCACCATGCCCTTGATGATGCGGTCCTCGTCCACGCCGTCGGCCTTGACGTCCAGGGTCTCAATGGACTTGCCGTCGCGGATGATGGTGATGGAGTCCGCGATCTGTTCGATCTCGTTGAGCTTGTGCGAAATGATGATGGACGTGATGCCCTTGGCTTTCAGGCCGAGCATCAGATCCAGCAGGTGCTGGGAATCGGATTCGTTCAGCGCGGCAGTGGGTTCGTCCAGGATCAGGATCTTTACGGACTTGTTCAGTGCCTTGGCAATCTCCACCAGCTGCTGCTTGCCGACGCCGATTTCCTTGATGGGGGTGTCCGGGTCATCGCGCAGGCCCACCCGGGCCAGGAGATCCAAGGACCGGAGCCGGGCTTCAGCCCAGTCGATGATGCCGCGCTTGGTGGGCTCGTTGCCCAGGAAGATGTTCTCCATGATGGAGAGCTCCGGGATCAGCGCCAGTTCCTGGTGGATGATCACAATGCCTGCGTGTTCACTGGCCCGGATGTCCCTGAACTGCTGGACCTGGCCCTGGTAGACAATGTCCCCGTCGTAGCTTCCGTACGGGTAGACGCCCGAGAGAACCTTCATCAGGGTGGACTTGCCGGCGCCGTTCTCGCCGCAGATCGCGTGGATCTCGCCGGCCTTCACCCGCAGGCTGACGTTATCCAACGCTTTAACGCCCGGGAATTCCTTGGTAATGGACCGCATCTCGAGGATGATCGGGTCCGTCTGCGTGGTCTGGGACGCCATATTGCCCTAACCCTCCAATGCAATGACTTCTTTGTCCGGCCGGCAAAGCGCAGGGCCGTCTGATGAAAAAGTAAACTGGATCACTCCGGTTGTCGTCAAGTCTTTAACGCATATCCCGGATAACGAAACGGTCTAGGTTTTGCGGATCCCGGCGTGCTGGAACACCAGGGCGGCCGCTCCCAGAGCTTCGGCGCGGTCTCCCAGGGAGGACATGGTGATGGTGGTGGTCTCCCCGATGACGGGGACGGCATGCCGCACCAGCCCCCTCTTGATGGGGTCCAGGAGGAGGTGTCCGAGGCCGGCGAGGGGCCCGCCCACCACGATGACTTCGGGATTGATGAGGTTGGCAACGTTGCCCAGTGCGCGGCCGACGGCGAGCCCCGCGTCGTCGAGGACCCGGAGCGTTGCCGAGTCCCGTGCCAGCGCCTTCCGGACGATGTCCGCAGGGGTCATGGGCCGGTCTTCGCCCCGGCTCAGGAGCTCGATCATGGTGGTGGTGGAGGCGATGGTTTCAAGGCAGCCGCGGTTCCCGCAGCGGCATACAAGGCCCTGTTCGTGGATGGTGGCATGGCCGATCTCGCCGGTGATTCCCACATTGCCGTAATAGGGTGCGCCGTTGAGGATGAGGCCGGCTCCGATGCCGGATCCAATCTTCAAAAACAGCAGGTTGCTGACCCCGGTGTGCTGGCCCCAGGTCACCTCTGACCAGGCCCCGAGATTCGCGTCGTTGTCGATAAAGACGGGGATTTTCAGCCTGTCCTCCAGGTGCTGGAGGATATTGATTCCCACCCACTCGGGCAGGATGGCCCCTTGTGCCACGGTGCCGGTGCGCCGGTCAATCGGGCCGGGGATTCCGACGCCGGCACCCACCACCGCGCTGCGCGCGATACCGCTTTCCTGCAGGAGTTTCTCGAGCAGGACCACTGCCGCCTGGATGCCCTCCTCGGCCTGGTGGCCGAGCGGCAGCGCAACCGATTCCTCGGCGATGACGTGGTAGCTCAACGACGCCAGGACCACGCGCAGATGCCTGCGGCCGAAGTCGATTCCCACCGCCACCGCCCCATTGCTGTTGAGCCTGACATTAAGCGCCCGCCGGCCCGAGCTGGTGATAGGTTCGGTGGACGCCAGGCCCGAATCCAGCATGATTTTGACGATGTTGGAAACCGTTGCGGTGGACAGCCCGGTCTGCCGGGCCAGCTCCGCCTGCGTGGACGGGCCGCCCATCAATGTCTCGATGATCCGTTGCTGGTTAAGTTGCCTCAGGGCCGACTGCGAGCCGGGATTCTTAGGCTTGCTCCTCGTTGAGCGCGAAGTTGCGGGCATGCTTAGAAGATTGCCCCATCCGCACTCTTGTAGTCAAGAAGTTAACGCAAGGTGGCTCGGCGGCAAGAACAAACCGAACAGGATGATCTGCCCGCTGCGATGCGCGCAGAGGTGCAAATGGCCCCCGCTGCGGGCTGCGCGGCATGGCTACTCTGATGTCAGGCCTTCCTTATGCTGGCCGTTCCGACGACGGAAGGTGGCCGCGGTGTTGCTGGCGCTCCTGCAGGCGAATGCTGTTGTGATGGATCTCGAGGCCAATTGCGCCACCATCGACGAAGCGGCGGGTACCGCAGCCGCGGCCGGGGCCGCAGTCCTGGTGACGCCGGAACTTTTTCCCACCGGCTACGCGCCCGGCCGGGTCCGGGCGGAACTGGACCCTGCCGGCCTGCCGGAGCTTCGCAGCAGGCTGGCAGGGATCGCCCGGCGCCACAGGATCGGCCTGGTGTACAGCGTTCCCCGGGTCACCCCGCAGGGGGAGTGGCACATCAGCGCAACCTTGCTCGATGCAGAGGGGGCCAGCCTGCTCACCTACGACAAGGTGCATCTATTCGGCCCCGAGGAGCGGGCGGCCTTCAGCCCCGCGGCCCAGCCTCCCGCCGTCGTACGTTTCAACGGGATCCTCACCTCCATGGTGATCTGCTACGACGTCGAATTCCCTGAGGCGGTCCGGGCCGCTGCGGTGGCCGGCGCCGAACTGCTCCTGGTTCCCACCGCGCTGGCCCACGGGTTCGACGACGTTCCGCAGGTGCTGCTGCGGGCCCGGGCGCTGGAAAGCCAGCTGACCGTGGCCTACGCCAACCACTCCGGCACCGAAGAGGGGTGCCGGTTCCTCGGCGGCAGCGTGATTGCCGGCCCGGACGGTACGCTGCTGACAGCAGCGGGGGAAGAACCTCAACTCATTTATGCGGAGGTGGACGAAGGGTCTGCCGCCCGGGCCCGCAGTGAAGTGCCCTACCTCGCCGAACGCCGGCCGGACCTCTACCGCTCCTGGGACTCCTGACCGTTCAGGCCGGGCAGGACGTCCTCGTACTGCAGGGCAATCCACAGTTCGGCACGGGATTGGGCCTGGCCAAGGTCCATGTCCAGCAGTTCTGCGATGGCATTGATCTGGCGGCGCACGCTGTTCCGGTGCATACCCAGCTCCTTGGCCGTGGCGTCCCAGCTTCCGTTCGCGGCCAGCCATTGCCGCAGGATCCGTAGCTGGGCGTCGCGGCGTTCGGGCTCCAGCTCAAGCACCGGCGCCAGGAGCCGGGCGGCCAGCAGGCCGCCCGCTTCCCTGCCGAGCAGGCCGGTCACGGACCACGTCACCTCTTCCACGCGGGCGCTTTTGCCGGTGGCGATGACCCGGGGCCGCAGTGACGACGCGCGTCGGTAGGCCGCTTCCAGGCCTGACAGTTCGGCCGGTTCACCCACCACCAGGCGCCACCCCAGTTGTTCCACTTCGGCCACCAGCTGGTCATCCACTTTCAACCGGGTCACGGCAGTAAAGCCATAGTCCGTCAGTTCCACCATCTTGCTGTCGAACAGCCGCCGCCACTGCAGCAGTTCCCGGACAGGCCCGTCGTCGGCAGCCGGGGCTTCCGCCGCCCGTATCCCCTGCACCACGCGGACCTGGCCGGAACGGGTTCCCGCCACGCTTTGCGCCAGCAGGTCCTTGAGCCCGTTCAGCTGCCGGGTGTTGCCCCCGGCCAGCGTTTCGGGATGGAGCAGCAGGGCGGTGGCGAGCTGGCTGGGGGCAAGGGAGCCGCTGGTGCGTTGGCGGACCAGCAGTTCCAGGAGTCCCACCACGGATGAGACCACACTGTTCTGGGCTGGGGTCAGCGGCTTCTCCGCGCCGAGCACCAGGCTGCCCAGGGTGGCGTCCTTGCTGCTCCGCAGGGGATGGCCGAACACCAGCGCCGAGCCGGGGGCATCGGACGTTTCTGTTTCCACCCGGGGTCCGCTGCCGGTGAGGAGCTTCTTGAGGAGGGGCTGAAGTTGGGAAGGTTCGACGGCGGCACCCGCCCGGGCGCGCACGCGCCCGTCCGCACCAAACAGGACCGCCCACACCGGCACGCGCTGTGTCAGCGCCGCCAGCAGTTCATGCTCGGGCCGTGCGGAGAGGACGGCGCGCATGAGATGGCGGTTGGTCTCCGCGAGCTGCCGGAAGACCTGCGCATTTCCGGACTCCAGCAATTTGGAGAACTCCAGTCCCAGCGCTGCGAAGGGGACACTGGCGGAAACCTCTACCAAGGTGAGTCCCTGCTGCCGGCACGCGGCCAGCACGTGGTGCGGCACGGCGTCGTAATACGGCTGCAGGCCGAAGCCCAGCGCGGCGACTCCTGCGTCCACAAGCCGGCGGACATACTCACCGGCACGGAAGCCGGCACCGCTGGTGTCCGCGCCCTCCGTGCCCTCACCGGTCCCGCCGCCGCGGAACGGCAGGCCCGCGGTGAGCACAAACTCGCCGTCGAGCAGGTAGGGAGTGGGATCCTCCAACTCGCTCGGCTCCACCCAGCGCAGCGGCACATGGCGGTTGCCGGCGTCGTGCACCACTGACACCGCTGCCGGCAACGCGTCCAGGAACTGTCCCAGTGTGACAGCGTCCAGCTGATCCGGCCCGCCGTCCACCGTTGGTGCATTACGTCTCATGGATGATCACTATAGGTCACTTTGCACTGCCTGAGATGCGGCTCACAGCCCTACTGTGAATGAGGGGAAACCAGTTCCAGCAGCCAACGAAAAGAACGGACGTCAACGATGACTGTGCCTACACTCTCCGGCCGGCCACCGGCCGGGCCGGCCGCCCGTCCCGCTCTGGGCGCACAACTCCTGCGCCGCAAGCCCATCGGGCAGATGGTCAGCGAGGCGGAAAACGCCAGCGGCGGCCCCCGCCTGGTCCGCAGCTTCGGCGTCCTCCAGCTGACCATGATCTCCGTGGGCGCCACCCTGGGCACGGGCATCCTGGTTATCCTGGGTGAATCCGTACCGCTGGCCGGGCCGGCCATCTGGATTTCCTTCGCCATTGCCGGCCTCGCCGCCCTCCTGTCCGCGGTGTCCTACGCGGAGATGGCCGGGCTGGTGCCCGTGGCCGGTTCCAGCTACTCCTACACGTACGCCACCATGGGCGAGGGAATGGCCTGGATCTGCGGCTGGTGCCTGGTGCTGGAGTACGCGGTGTCCGTGGCTGCAGTTGCCGTGGGCGCCGGGCAGTATGTCAATGAGGCCCTCGCGGTGTTTGGTACCGTCCTTCCCGACGCCGTGTCCCAGCCGCCGGGCGATGGCGGCGTGGTGAACATTCCCGCCATGGTCATCGTGGTGCTCGCCACCATCCTCCTGGTCCGCGGCGCGAAGGAAAGTGCCTGGATCAACACCGCCATTGTGGTGGTGAAGGTGGGTATCCTGCTGTTCTTCTGCGCGGTGGCCTTCACCGCCTTCAACGCCGGCAACTTCGAACCGCTGCTGCCCATGGGCGCCGCCGGCGTCTCGGCTGCCGCCTCCCGGGTGTTCTTCTCCTACATCGGCTTCGACGCCGCCTCCACGGCAGGTGAAGAAGCCCGCAACCCGAAACGTGACCTGCCCCGGGCCATCATGCTGTCCATGCTGATCGTCACCACCATCTACGTCCTGGTTGCCGTCGCTGCCATTGGTGCCCGGCCCTGGGGCTGGTTCGACGGTACAGAGGCCGCCCTGGTGAAGATCCTCGAGGAGACCACCGGCCAGCCGTGGATCGCCCTGGTCTTCGCGGTGGGTGCCGTGCTGGCCATCGCCAGCATCGTCCTCACGGTCCTCTACGGGCAGACCCGCATCCTGCTCTCCATGGCCCGCGACGGACTCATTCCCCAGGTCTTTGGCCGCGTCTCCCGCCGCACCGGCACCCCCGTGGCCGGCACGCTCCTGGTGGGAACCGCCGTCGCACTCACCGCCGGGCTGGTCCCGCTGGGCGCCCTCGCGGATGCCACCAGCATCGGCACACTCTTTGCCTTCGCCCTGGTGAACCTTGCCGTGATCTACCTCCGCCGCACCCGGCCGGAACTGGAGCGCACCTTCCGCGTGCCGTTCTTCCCGCTGACGCCCATCCTGGGCGCCGCAATGTGCGCCTACCTGATGGCCAACCTCGGCGCTGATACCTGGCTGGTCTTCGCCCTCTGGATGCTGGTGGGTGTTGCAGCGTACTTTGGCTACGGGCGCCGCAACTCCAAGGTGGCGGCACTGAGCAACGACGAATACCGCGAGCTGTCCGGACCGAAACTTCCACCCGAGCAAACCCCCCAACCGACGAAGGCAGAACTTCCATGACCATCGCCACCGAACTGCCGGCCTCCGACCCGTCCAGTACCTCAGCCGCCCCGGCCGCTGCTCCGGGTGCCGGCGGGGCCGCCGCCGGTCCCATCACCATGCTGAACCCGGACTTCCCGTTCAGCTACGACCACTACCTGGCCCACCCGGACGGGCTGGGGTCCGTGCCGCCCGAACTGCTGGGCACTGAGGTAGCGGTGATCGGTGCGGGTCTTTCAGGCCTGGTCACCGCCTATGAGCTGATGAAGCTGGGGCTGCGGCCGGTGGTGTACGAGGCGGACCGGATCGGCGGGCGCCTGCGCACTGCCTCGTTTCCTGCGGCACCCGGCGTGGTGGCCGATCTAGGCGGCATGCGGTTCCCGGAATCCGGCAAGGCGTTTTACCACTACGTGGACCTGCTGGGCCTGGAGACCGAGGAGTTTCCCAATCCGCTATCCCCGGCAACATCAAGTACCGTGATTGAGTTGGCCGGCCAGAAACATTATGCGGAAAAACCCAGCGACTTGCCCCCGTTCTTCCGTGAAGTGGCGGACGCCTGGAAAGCGGCGGTCAACGACGGGGCCAAGTTCGCCGAGATGCAGCAGGCCATCCGGGCCAGGGATACCGGCCGGATCAAGGAACTGTGGAACGAACTGCTGCCGCTGATGGACGAGCAGACCTTCTACGGCTTCATCGCAGCCAGCGACTCCTTTAAGAAGGCAGGGTTCGCGCACCGGGAGGCCTTCGGCCAGGTGGGCTTCGGCACCGGCGGCTGGGACACCGATTTCCCCAACTCCATCCTGGAAATCCTGCGCGTGGTGTACACGGACGCTGACGACCAGCACCGGCTCATCAGCGGGGGAGCGCAGCGCCTGCCCGAGGCACTCTGGCAGCACGCGCCGTCGGGCATGGCCCACTGGCCGGAAGGGACCTCCCTGTCGTCGCTGCACTCCGGTTCGCCCCGCGGCGCCGTGGGCAGGATCAGCCGGGACCCGGACGGAAACCTGCGGATCCGTGAACGCTGGGGCCGCGAGGCCAGCTACCCGGCAGTGGTGACCACCTGCCAGTCCTGGCTCCTGTCCACCCGGATCCATACCGAAGAGGCGCTGTTCCCGCCGGAACTTTGGACGGCCATCGAGCGCTCGCACTACATGCAGTCCTCCAAGACGTTTGTGATGGTGGACCGGCCCTTCTGGAAGGACATCGACCCGGACACCGGCAACGAGGTGCTCTCGATGACCCTCACAGACCGACTCAACCGCGCCACATACCTTCTGGACAACGGCCCGGACCAGCCCGCCGTCATCCTGCTCTCCTACACGTGGAACGACGACGCGCTGAAGTGGCTGGCCCTGGACGCGGACGAGCGGGTGGAACTGATGTTGCATTCGCTTGAGCAGATCTACCCGGGAGTGGACATCGCCGGCCACATCGTGGGCCAGCCCATCACCGTCTCCTGGGAGGCCGACCCCAACTTCATGGGCGCCTTCAAAGCCAACCTGCCCGGGCACTACCGCTACCAGCAGCGGCTGTTCACCCACTTCAAGCAGGACAAACTGCCCGAATCCCAGCGCGGCATCTTCCTTGCCGGGGACGACGTTTCCTTCACGGCCGGCTGGGCCGAAGGCGCCGTCACCACGGGCCTGAACGCCGTGTGGGGAGTGCTGAACCACCTGGGCGGCGCCTCGGCTCCTTCCAACCCGGGACCCGGCGAACTGCTCGACGAGATTGGCCCTATTTCGTTGGACTGAGCCTTGCCCCGGGAGGTTAGGGGGCGGGTGGGGACTCAGGCGTGAAGCTCCCGGTGCGCGGCGGCCAACTCCACGTAGCGCGCCGCGTTGGCCCGGACGCCGTCGTACTCCTCATCGGTGAGTTCGCGGCGCACCTTGCCCGGGACGCCCGCCACGAGCGAGCGGGGCGGGACCACCGTGCCTTCGAGCACTACGGCGCCGGCCGCCACAAGCGAGCCGGCGCCGATCACCGCGCCGTTAAGTACTGTCGCGCCCATGCCGATCAGGCAGTCATCCTCCACAGTGCAGCCGTGGACGACGGCGGCGTGCCCCACGCTGACGCGTGCGCCCACGGTGCAGGGGAAGCCGGGGTCCGCGTGCAGGACCACGTTGTCCTGCAGGTTGCTGCCGGCGCCCACCGAGATGGCCGCAGTATCAGCGCGGACGGAGACGCCGTAGAAGGCGCTCGAGTCCGCGGCCAGGGTGGCGTTGCCGATGATCGACGCCGTGGGGGCGACGAAAGCTGAGTCATGGACGGCCGGGGTGTTCCCGGCGAAGGGGTAGAGAGGAGCCATGGCCCAAGCCTAGGACATCCCTCCCTGCGCCCAACCAACCAGGGCCAAAGTGTCGTTTTGCAGGCTCAGGACACTTGGCGCCCCCTACTTGGGGCCAGGGGTGCGCAGGACCAGGAACTGGTAGTGCTGGATCCAGTGCCCGGCTCCGGGGCCTGACTCGGCCCCCGTTCCCTCCGGCCACGTCTGGAAGTGCTCGATGTGGCCGTGCCTGCCGAAAATCCGGTGGAGGGCAGCATCGCTGCGCCTGCTGAAAAAGCGCCGGGGCACGTCGTGGTCCTCCGGGTTCAGGACTTCCTCGTCGTTCCCGGACCAGAGCCCGACGGCGATTGGCGAGCCGGGCGCACAAACCCGCACCAGCTCCCCAACGACGTCATGAATCCGGCTGTTGGGAACGTGCAGCAGGGTGCTCATGGTCCAGGCAGCCGAAAAAGAATCGTCCCGGAAGGGCAGGCTCCGGCCGCTGGCCACGCTTGCTTCAAGGCCTTTGGCCCGCGCCAGCCGGACGCTCTGGCCGGACAGGTCAACCCCGCAGTAATGCAGGCCCGCGCGTACGAACTCGACGCCCTCGACGCCCGTGCCGCATCCGAGCTCGAACAGCGAGTGGCGGTGTTCGTCCTTGAGCAGGCGGATGAACCACTCCCGGCACTGCACCCGGGCCGGGGTCATGGCGCGGGTGCTGCCGGCGGCTGCCTCCCGGTCGTAGAACCCGGCAAGGTCGGCTTCGTGGTCCGCTTGCTCCGGAATGCCCTGCATGCTTTCGTGCCCCCTGCTGCGGACGAAGCGCTAGTTAAAGACGACAGTCCGGTTGCCATCGAGCAGCACCCGGTGTTCCGCGTGCCACTGCACCGCCTGGACCAGCGTGCGGCCTTCCACATCCCGGCCCATCTGGACGAACTGCTCCGGGGTACGGGCGTGGTCCACGCGGATGACTTCCTGTTCGATGATGGGACCTTCGTCCAGGGCGGCCGTCACGTAGTGGGCCGTGGCCCCGATCAGCTTCACGCCGCGGGCGTGGGCCTGGTGGTAAGGCTTCGCACCCTTAAAGGACGGCAGGAACGAGTGGTGGATGTTGATGGCCTTGCCGGTGAGATCGGTGCAGAGCTCGTCCGAGAGGATCTGCATGTACCGGGCCAGGACCGTCAGTTCGATGTCGTGCTCGGCGATGATGGCCCGGAGCTTGTCCTCCGCCTGGACCTTGGTGTCCCTGGTGACCGGAATGTGGTGGAAGGGAATGCCGTAGAACTCGGCCAGCCCGGCGAGGTCCTGGTGGTTGGACACGATGGCGGGGATTTCAACGGGCAGGGTGCCGGAGCGCTGCTGGAACAGCAGGTCGTTGAGGCAGTGGGCGGAGGTGCTGGCCATCACCAGCGTGCGGACCTTCTGGCCCACGGCGTTGAGGCTCCACTGCATGCCGAACGCCCCGGCCACCGGCTCCAGGGCGGCCCGAAGCTCGGAGGCGGGGGCCGCCGTCGTGACCTCCACGCGCATAAAGAAGTTGCCCGTGGCGGGGCTGCCGTACTGCTGTGAATCCGTAATATTGCACCCTGCCACCAGCAGGGCTCCGGTGACCGCATGGACAATTCCCGGGCGGTCCGGGCAGGACAGGGTTACTACGTACGCTTGGTTCAGCTGCTCTTCACTCACGCGTACAAGCCTACCCGCGCAGCAGGGCCGGGATTTGGTACGCTGGGAAGGTCGCAACTGGCGTTGGGTGGCTAACCACCAGGGAGCGGCAATCACGAAGACCACGGATCGTACGCCTGGGCCGAGGGTCATGTCTTGCCGGAAATTGGGGCTGCACTGCGTCAGTACTGCAGCGCCATGCCCGCGCTTGATCGCACCGTCATAAGCGGTGTGGCAGCGTGCCAGCCGGTAGCCTGACCTAAGCAGTGCCCGTATCCCTAACCAGGAGTTCTTCGTGACTACTACAGCCACCTCAACCACCGCCGTCAGCAACCAGCCGCTGGCTGAGCTTGACCCTGAAATCGCCGCAGTCCTGGACCAGGAGCTCGGCCGCCAGCGCGGCACCCTGGAAATGATTGCGTCCGAAAACTTCGCCCCCCGCGCCGTGATGGAGGCCCAGGGCTCAGTCCTCACCAACAAGTACGCTGAGGGTTACCCGGGCCGCCGCTACTACGGCGGCTGCGAATACGTTGACGTTGCCGAGCAGCTGGCCATCGACAGGGTCAAGGCACTCTTCGGCGCCGAGTACGCCAACGTCCAGCCGCATTCCGGTGCGCAGGCCAACGCCGCCGCGCTGTCCGCCATGATCACCCCGGGCGACAAGATCCTGGGGCTGTCCCTGGCCCACGGCGGCCACCTGACGCACGGCATGAAGCTGAACTTCTCCGGCAAGCTCTACAACGTGGCTGCCTACCAGGTGGAGGAAGACAACTTCCGCATCGACATGGACAAGCTGCGTGAGCAGGCCATCGCCGAAAAGCCGCAGGTCATCATCGCCGGCTGGTCCGCCTACCCGCGCCACCTGGACTTCGGCGCCTTCCGCTCCATCGCCGATGAGGTGGGCGCACTGCTCTGGACCGACATGGCGCACTTCGCCGGCCTGGTGGCCGCCGGCCTGCACCCGAGCCCGGTGCCGCACTCCGACGTCGTCACCTCCACCGTGCACAAGACCCTCGCCGGTCCGCGCTCCGGTGTGATCCTGGCCAAGCAGGAGTGGGCCAAGAAGCTGAACTCCAACGTGTTCCCGGGCCAGCAGGGCGGCCCGCTCATGCACGTCATCGCTGCCAAGGCCGTGGCCTTCAAGATCGCCGGCACCGAGGAATTCAAGGAGCGCCAGGAGCGCGTCCTGGAAGGCGCCAGGATCATCGCTGACCGCCTCAACCAGGCCGACGTCGCCGAAGCCGGCGTGTCCGTCCTGACCGGCGGCACCGATGTGCACCTGGTCCTGGTTGACCTGCGCAACTCGCAGCTGGACGGCCAGCAGGCGGAAGACCTCCTGCACTCTGTGGGCATCACCGTCAACCGGAACGCCGTTCCGTTCGACCCCCGCCCCCGATGGTCACCTCCGGCCTGCGCATCGGCACCCCGGCCCTGGCCACCCGCGGCTTCGGTGCCGCCGAGTTCACCGAGGTGGCCGAGATCATCGCCACCGCGCTGAAGGCCGGCACCGGCGCCGACGTCGAGTCCCTGCAGGCACGCGTCGACAAGCTCGCCGCCGACTTCCCGCTGTACCCGCAGCACGAGCAGTGGTGACCCATGACTGAAGCAACCAAGACTGCCCGGATCCTTGACGGCCGCGCAGCAGCCGCCGCCATCAAGGCCGAACTGACCGAGCGTGTGGCTGCCCTGAAGGCCAGCGGCATCACCCCCGGCATCGCCACGGTGCTGGTGGGCGCGGACCCCGCCTCCCAGCTGTATGTGTCCATGAAGCACAAGCAGTCGGTGGAGATCGGGATGAACTCCATCCAGCGCGAGCTTCCCGGCGATGCCACCCAGGAGCAGGTTGAGGCCCTCATTGACGAACTCAATGCGGACCCCACCTGCCACGGCTACATCGTCCAGCTGCCGCTCCCCAAGCACCTGGACACCGACGCCATCCTTGAACGGATCGATCCCGACAAGGACGCCGACGGCCTGCACCCCACCAACCTCGGCCGGCTGGTGCTCAACGTCAACGGCAAGATCACCTCGCCGCTGCCGTGCACACCCCGCGGTGTCATCGAGTTGCTACTGCGCAACGGCTACGACCTCAAGGGCAAGCACGTGGTGGTGGTTGGCCGCGGTGTTACCATCGGCCGGTCCATCGGCCTGCTGCTGACCCGGCGCGAAATCAACGCTACGGTGACGCTGACCCACACCGGCACCACCAACATGTCCGAGCTGCTGCGCCAGGCGGACGTGATCGTGGGTGCGGCGGGTGCCAAGCACATCGTCAAGGCCTCGGACGTGAAGCCCGGCGCTGCCGTCCTGGACGTCGGTGTCACCCGGGAAACCGACCCCGAAACGGGCAAGAGCAGGGTCCACGGTGACATCGATCCCGCCGCTGCCGACGTGGCCGGCTGGATCTCGCCGAACCCCGGCGGCGTGGGCCCGATGACCGTGGCACTGCTGATGACCAACGTGGTGGAAGCCGCGGAGCGCAAGGCGGGCATCGCCTAAGTGCGCAGGGCAAACAGCCCGACGGCGGCACGTACCCATCCAGGTGCGTGCCGCCGTCGTAGTTAACACAGGTGTGTTACCGCGGACTCTTCCGCAGAGCCAAAAGCCCCGCTAGTCTGCGGAGGTGCACAACGAAGCCATCCTTCCCTCCGCTGCCCGGGCGGGCGGCCGGGACGCGCCCCGCACTGTCGTCAGCGCCGAAAACCTGACCAAAAAGTACGGTGATGTGGCCGCCGTGGACGGTATTTCCTTCAGCGTCCCGGCAGGGGAGTCCTTTGGCCTGCTGGGGCCCAACGGAGCCGGCAAATCCACCACCATGAAGATGATCGGCGGTGTCACCGGCCGCACCTCCGGCAGCCTGCACATCATGGGCCTGGACCCGGACTTGCACGGGCCGGAAGTGCGGGCCCATCTTGGTGTGGTGCCGCAGCAGGACAACCTGGACGAGGAGCTCCGGGTCCGTGACAACCTCCTGGTGTACGGCCGGTACTTCGGCCTGCCCATGAGCTATTTGAAGCCCAAGGCTGACGAACTGCTTGAGTTCGCGCAGCTGACCGACAAAGCGAAGTCCAAGGTGGACGCACTGTCCGGCGGCATGAAGCGGCGACTGACGATCGCCCGCTCGCTGATCAACGAACCGCGGATCCTGCTGCTGGACGAACCCACCACCGGCCTTGACCCGCAGGCCCGGCACATCCTCTGGGACCGCCTGTTCCGGCTCAAGGAACAAGGCGTCACGCTGATCCTGACCACCCACTACATGGACGAGGCCGAACAGCTCTGCGACCGGCTCATCGTGGTGGACAAGGGCAGGATCATGGCCGAAGGGTCACCGGCGCAGCTGATCCGCGGGCATTCCACCCGGGAAGTGGTGGAGCTGCGCTTCGGATCGGAGCGGAACACCACCATCGCCGCCGAACTGGACGGCATCGGGGAGCGGCTGGAAGTCCTGCCGGACCGGGTGCTGATCTACACGCATGACGGCGAGTCGGCGCTGGAGCAGGTGGCGTCCCGCGGTTTGAGGCCGCTGACATCGCTGGTCCGCAGGTCCTCGCTGGAAGACGTGTTCCTTCGGCTGACAGGCAGGAGCCTGGTTGACTGAGAACAGCGGCGCGCCCCTCCGGGCGGAGGGTCCCGCCGCCCATGGCCCGGTCGCGCACGGTCCGGCCGCAGCAGCTGCGAAGGCACGCCGCTGGGGCTCCGTCTACTACATGGAACATGTGCTCCGGGTCATGAAGGGGTACAGCTGGTCCCTGCTGATGTACAGCGTGGGCCACCCGGTTGCCTACCTGTTCGCGATGGGCGTGGGCCTGGCCACCCTCGTGGATGCGCAAGGGGCCGGAGCCTTCGGGGGAGTGGGGTATGTGACGTACGTGGCACCCGCCCTGCTGATCTCCGCTGCCGTGATGACGGCCGCCAACGAATTCACGTTCCCGGTGATGGCCGGCTTCAAGTGGCGGCGGACGTACTACGGGCCGCACGCTTCGCCGCTGACGCCCGGGCAGATTGCTGCCGGGCACATCATGGCGGTGACCCTGCGGTTCCTGCTGCAGTCGGCCGTGTATTTTGCTGCGGTGGCCCTTTTCGGCGCGGCTCCGGGCGGGTGGGGGTGGGTGACCATCCTGGTGGCCACACTGGCGGCGCTTTCCTTCGGCTTGCCGCTGATGGCCTATTCAGCGTCTATTACTGAGGACAAGGGCCAGTTCGCGCTGGTGATGCGCTTTATTGTGATGCCGCTGTTCCTGTTTTCCGGGACGTTCTTTCCGCTGGACTCGCTGCCGCCGGCGGTGCGGTGGATTGGTTGGATTTCCCCGATCTGGCACGGTACGGAGCTGGGACGGGTCTTCAGTTACGGCTATCAGGAGCCGCCGCTGCTGACTGTTCTGCATGTGGTGGTGCTGGTGGGCCTTGCCGTGGCGGGCTGGTTCCTCACACGGCGGCAGTATGCCCTGAGGATGGGCCGATGAGCACCGGACTGCCGGTGAAGAGCGCTGCGGACGCGGCCCGCAGCAGGACCTTCGGCGCGTTGTATTCGCGCAATGCGAAAGCGGTGATTGCGCGCGGGCTGCTGGCGACAAAGAGCACCAACTGGCTGGTGATGCTCTCAGGTTTCTTCGAGCCGGTCCTGTTTCTGATCTCCATGGGAGTGGGTCTCGGCGCGATCGTGGGCCCGGTGGAGGGCCCGGGCGGCGGGGACACCAGCTACGCCGCGTACATCGCCCCGGCCCTGCTGGCCGTTTCGGCCATGAACGGAGCCGTGTACGACTCCACCTGGAACGTGTTCTTCAAAATGAATTTCGCCAAGCTCTACCAGGGCATGCTGTACACCTCGTTGGGGCCGCTGGATGTTGCGCTGGGTGAGATCTTCCTTGCCCTGCTGCGCGGGCTCCTCTACGCCCTGGGCTTCACGGCAGTCATCGGCGTGATGGGCTTGATCACCACACCGTGGGCCCTGCTGATGATCCCGGCCTCAGTGTTGATCGCGTTCGGGTTCGCGAGCATCGGGATGGGGATCACGAGTTTCCTGAAGACCTTCCAGCAGATGGACTGGATCAACTTCATCATGCTGCCCATGTTCCTGTTCAGCGCCACCTTCTACCCGCTGGCCGTGTACCCGCAGCCCATCCAGTGGCTGATCCAGGCCATGCCGCTGTGGCACGGCGTGGAACTGCTGCGGCAGATCAGCGTGGGTGCGTTTACGGCGGCCACGCCCATCCACATCGGCTACTACCTGGCGATGACCGCCGCCGGCATGCTGCTCACCACCATGCGGCTGCGCCAGCTGTTCCTCAAATAGCCCGTTCGCCGGGGGTGGAAGGCGGCGGGAGCATGCCCGGGCGTTTGAGAGAATGGGTGCATGCAATCTCTGGGCAGCTCCAAGTCATCCTCCAAACCCGCCAGGGGCGGATTCTCGATGTTCCGCATCAGCGGGCCGGGACTGATGGTCCTCGTCACCGCCTTTATTGTGGCTGTGATCTTCGCCGCCAACCAGAACGACGTCGTGGGCTGGGTCGTTGCCGTCATTGCCTTCTTCTGGCTCGCCCTTGCGTCCTTCGTGGTCTTCAGTATCCAGAAGGCGGCCAAGAAGGCCGGCGCGAAGCTGACCGAAGCCCAGAACGCCTTCACCACGGCCGCCGGGCGCGGCCCGTACGCCGGTGCGGACCAGGGCGGAACCCGGGTTGTTGCCGAGCGCGGCCAGGCGGACGAGGTCCGCGACCTCAAGCTGGACCACTCCTTCAAGATCGTCCAGGTGCAGATCCGGGTGGTGGAAGAAGAGCGGGCCAAGGGCGCTGCCGCCAACCAGGACACCATCAACCGGGCCCTGGAAACCATCGAGATCACCGCCACGAACGCCCGGGACATGATCAAGTCCTCCGGCAGCGGAGAGCCGGTCACCGGAACCATCATCGACTAGAGTGGAGCGGGTGAGCTCGGCATTGAAGAAGGACCACCTTCGCATCGCATCCGTCAACGTCAATGGCCTTCGGGCTGCCTTCAAGAACGGTATGGCGGCGTGGCTGGAGCCGCGCGAAGTGGACATCCTTTGCCTCCAGGAGGTCCGCGCCCCTGACGCGATCGTCCGGCAGCTGCTGGGCGAAGGCTGGCACATCCTGCATGCAGAGGCAGAAGCCAAAGGCCGTGCCGGCGTCGCCATCGCCTCACGCGAGGAGCCGCTGGAAACCCGGAACGGCATCGGCGATGACTACTTCGCAACGGCGGGCCGCTGGGTCGAGGCCGATTTCCGCTTCGCCGACGCCGCCGGACGCCCGGTCCAGCTCACCGTGGCCAGCGCCTACGTCCACTCGGGCGAGGTGGGCACGCCCAAGCAGGACGACAAGTTCCGCTTCCTGGACGCGATGAGTACCCGCCTGCCGGAGCTGACCAAGCACAGTGACCATGCCCTGGTGGTGGGCGACCTCAACGTGGCCCACACGCCCCGGGACATCCGGAACTCAAAGGCCAACCTCAAGAAGGCGGGCCACCTGCCGGAAGAACGGGTGTACTTCGACCGCTTCTTCGGCGAGGAGATCGGCTGGCAGGACGTCCACCGCAACCTTGCCGGTGATATTGACGGGCCCTACACCTGGTGGTCCCAGCGCGGAAAGGCGTTCGACAACGACACCGGCTGGCGCATCGACTACCACCTGGCCACCCCGGAGCTCGCTTCCTCCGCCATCTCGGCCGTTGTTGACCGGGCGGCCTCGTGGGACACCCGCTTCTCCGACCATGCCCCGCTCGTAGTGGACTACCAGCTCTAAGCCCCGAAGGTTTCCTCCCCATGACTACCCAGACTTCCCCTGCCACCAAAAAGCGCATCCTCTCCGGCGCCAAGCCCACGGCCGATTCGCTGCACCTGGGCAACTACATCGGTGCCGTCCGCAACTGGGTGGACATGCAGGCCGAGTACGATGCTGTGTTCTTTATTCCGGATCTGCACGCCATCACCGTGGACTTCGATCCTGCGGAACTGGCCAAGCGCACCCGCATCGTGGCAGCCCAGTACATCGCGGCCGGCATCGACCCGGACAAGAGCATCTTCTTCGTCCAGTCCCATGTGCCGGAGCACGCGCAGCTGGCCTGGGCGCTGAACTGCATCACCGGCTTCGGTGAAGCGTCCCGGATGACCCAGTTCAAGGACAAGACCCAGAAATCCGGCGCGGACGCTGCCACCCTGGGACTGTTCGCGTACCCCACCCTGATGGCGGCGGACATCCTGCTGTACCAGACCGACCTCGTGCCGGTGGGGGAGGACCAGCGCCAGCACCTGGAGCTGACCCGGAACCTGGCGCAGCGGTTCAACACGAAGTTCGGGGCCACCTTCACGGTCCCGGAAGCCACCATCGTGAAGGAACGCGCCAAGATCTACGACCTCCAGAATCCAAGCGCCAAGATGTCCAAAACGGGGGAGTCACCCAACGGGGCCATCCAGCTGCTCGAGGACCCCAAGATCGCCGCCAAGCGCATCAAGTCCGCCGTCACGGATGCCGGCACGGAGATCCGTTTCGACCAGGAGGAGAAGCCGGGCATCTCGAACCTGCTCACCATCTACTCCTCCCTCACCGGCAAGTCCGTCGCCGAACTCGAAGCCGAGTACCAGGGCAAGATGTACGGCCATCTCAAGGTCGACCTGGCCGAGGTGGTGGTGGAGTTCGTCACGCCGCTGCGCGACCGCACCAACGAGCTCATGGAGGACCCGGCTGAGCTGGACCGGCTGCTGGCCCACGGCGCCGAGCGCGCCCGGGAAATCGCCTCCGTTACCCTCGGCCAGGTGTATGAGCGCATGGGCTTCCTCCCGTCCTTCTCCCTCGCTGGAGTCCGCTAGCGCCATGCCATCCAGCAAAGTCACCGCAAGGGAAGGCTCCCGCTCCTCTCAGGCAGCGGGAAGGCCCGGTAACCCCCAAGGCGACCCAGCGGAGGACACCGGCGCGGCCGGGAATGGGCCGTCCCGGACAGAAGACATCAGCGTAGGAGTCATCCTGGGCTTTCCGCCGGAGGTGGCTGAGGAACTGCAGCGCTGGCGGGCTTCCTTTGGGGATCCCCTCGCAGGCGTGGTACCGGCCCACATCACCTTGGTGACCACCACGCCTACCCAGGACTGGGAGGCCACCCGCGAGCACGTGCGGGACGTGGCCCGCAGCCAAAGCCCCTTTATGGTCACCATCGCCGGTACCGGAACGTTCCGCCCGGTTTCCCCCGTGGTCTTCATCAACGTGGAGGAGGGCTTCGAGGCCTGCGTGGACCTGCACGAAAAGCTCCAGCAGGGCCCACTCCAGCGGGAACTGCCCTTCGCCTACCACCCGCACGTCACCATCGCCCACGACGTCGCGCCGGAAAGCCTCGATGAAGCCGAAACGGTCCTGAAAAACTACAGAGCCACCTTCCCCGTGGTTAGCATGGGACTCTACGAGCACGATGCGGACGGCATCTGGCAGCTACGGGAAGAGCTGGACTTTGGGACCGAAACTGACAGCGACGCCGGCGCCGGATTCACGGACGCCGCCGCGGACACAGCAACCGAAACAGGCTGACCAACAGCCCCTTCCCACTGAGCAGGCGCAGCTGAAGCTTGCCGTCATCCAGAAGCGGATGGAGCTGGGGAAGGCGCGCCGGTCCGGGGGAACCTTTTTCGCCACCGTGACCGCCACATCCCAATGGCTGCTGGCCCGGCTCAACGCGTTGCGCCCCATGCGGGCATTCCGGCACTACAACCTGCAGCGCGGTCCACTGATGAGCGCCGGCATTGGCTTCAATATGTTTTTCTCCATCACCGGCCTTCTCACTACCGGTTTCTCCGTCGCCGGACTTGTGCTGCGGGGGCAGCCGGACCTGCTGGACACCATCATCAGCAGCGTGGCGTCGAGTGCGCCCGGGCTGTTGAAGCTGAACGGCACTGCGGGCCTGGTGGATCCGCAGGACCTGCTGAATCCGGACGGGCTGGGCTGGACTGCAGTCATCGGCTCACTGGTGACGGTGGTCACCTCCCTCCGGTGGATTTCCGGTATCCGGGAAGGGCTGCGCGGAGTGCTGCAATTGCCGCCGCTGCTGGTCAATCCCGTCCTCCTGAAGCTGCGCGATGCCGGAACGCTGCTGCTCCTGGGTGTGGCGCTGGTGATCAGCGCCGGAGCGTCCCTGGTGTTCGGAACCGCGGCGGGATGGGTCTCTGACTTCCTCCGGCTCGACGACGTTGTGGCGGGACCTCTGGCCACCTCCGTGAAAATCTCCGTTCCGCTGGTCCTCAGCTGGGCAACCGCGTTCATTATGTACAGGTTCGCGGCCAGCCTGAAGCTCTCCCGGCGGGCGCTGCTCGAAGGGACCATCCTGGCGGCCGTGGGTACCGGGGTGCTGCAGATTTTCAGTACCGAGCTGCTGGCGGGCGCCGGCCGCAATCCCATCCTGGCGCCGTTCGCCATCATCATCGGCCTGCTGATCTGGTTCAACCTGGTGAGCCAGGTCTACCTGCTCTCGGCCGCGTGGGCCGCCGTCCGTGAAGCCGACCTGAAGGCACCATCCAGCGGGCATGAGAAGGGCACCTGGGGAGCGCGCCAGGTCCAGCCGGGAAAGGTGCCCGTCCATCCGGATGGCGGCCCTGCGGTGACTGCCCGGCGCCGAGGTACTGGCCGGCCCCGGCAGGGATGAAGCAGGCCTAGGGGGCCGGCACCAGTCCTTCCCACTCCACAGTCCAGCCGGAAGGAAAGCCGGGGGCGTTCCGGTCCGGTCCGTTGTCCCAGCCTGCGGCCATCAGGGCGACGGCGGCGAGCAGCCCGCCGTTGCCCGGCAGGTACAGCGGCAGTGAATCCGTCTGGCGGTTGTGCCCGTTGGGCAGGACGGTGTTCTTCCCCGCGTCCATCAGGAGTGCGTTCACAGCAGCCTCCGGGTCGCCGAGGCGCGCCGCGGTCATGGCCATCACGGGATAGTCCCAGCCCCAGGTGCTGCCCCAGTCCCAGCCGGCGAGCACGTCCGCCAGTGTTGCCCTCATGATCTCCGCGTCGATCAGGTCAGTCTCCGGCAGCACACCGAGCGCGCAAAGCATCGAGGGGTGGTCCGTCCGTATGGTGAAGGGTTCCGAATCGATGGCGGCGTACACGCCATTGATGACCCCCGGCTTCACCAGCCCGTCGGCCACCTCCCGCCAGGCCGGAACGGGCTCGAGTCCCAGCCGTTCCCGCCAGGCGGCCGCGGTCCGAAGGCCCCACTGCCAATACGCGAGCTCGAACGTGGGGTTGGTAACGGACCCCCGGATGCTGCCGTAGCTCTCCTGCGCCGGAATCAGGGGCGGCCCCAGCTCAAAGCCACGCGCGGTGGGATGGGCGAAGCTGGCCATAAACGCGGCGGTTTCGAACACGATCTCCGCGAACTCCTCCAGCACCTCGCGGCCGGGGCTGGCACGGTACACCAGTTCGGCCAGGTGGATGGGGTGCGGCTGCTGCCAGATAAGGAACGTCCCGATGGGGCTGGGGCTCTCCCTGCCGTCCGGGCCAACCTGCTTTGGCCAGCGGACGCCGTCGAAACCCTGCGCCCTGGCTGTTTCCCGCGACGTTTCCAGCACTGTGGCGTACCACCGCAGTGAGGGCAGCAGGAGCTCGGGGCGGTTCCAGTGGGCAAAGTGGGCGGCATGCCACCAGTGCATTTCAAGGTGGAAGCGGCCCCGCCAGGAATTGCAGACCAGCCCTGTTTCCTGCGGCGGCAAGGAACCTGAGCAATTGATGGCGGTCAAGTACTGCGAGAGGACAATCCGGCGCTCCAGCTCTTTCGCCCGCGGATCATCCCTCGCCTCCAGCTCGATGGCGCCACCCGAGGACCAGAACCGGGGCCACGAGGCGGCCGAGGCCGCGGCAACGGCACTGCCCGCAGAAAGGTCTTCTGAAAGCACGACGGCGGTTCCTGCCCCGGTGCCCCTGCTGGGCTTTGCTGCCATGCGGGACTGCCTGTTGCCACCTCGGGGGATGCAGTCACCGGATCCGGCTGGGGCAAAAGCAATGGCAAGGTCCAGGACATCAACGCTGTCCTGGCCCTGGGCAGCGCCGGTGGAAGTAATCCGAAGACGGTGCTGCCCGGTCTGCTCCACCGCAAGGGTTGTGCCCGTGACCACCACCTGGTAGCGGGAGTTGTCCAGCCTGCGCTCCGCAATCCAGCTGGTGGAGCCGGTATGGACCGCTGAAGGGGCAGGCTCCTTCAGCGTGGTGCTGTGGGCATCGGGACTGTCCCAGTCTGCGGCATCGTGCCAGGCCTCGGAGCCGTAGGGAAAATCGACGGCAATGACCAGGCCCGCACGCAGCGCGGGTGACTCCACGCGCAGGCCGATTTCATCACGGTCCGGGTGGCACGCCGTAGTGACGGTGACCGGGTGGCCAGCCAGAGTGAAGGTGCTGGTCACCACTCCCGTCCACAGGTCCAGCGTCTGCTGGGGCCCGGAGATGTCGGCAGCAGTGAGCGAACGTTCCGCACCGTTCTCAACGAGCCGGAAACCGATGCGTCCCAGGTCCAGGCGGTGGGGATTGGCCCGGAGCCACGTTTCGGCCCGCGAGGCGTCCGTCTCGCGGTCATTGACGATGTCGCCCACCATATCGACGTACGGCACGGGACCGCGCGGCGAGTCGTAGAGGACGGTGGAACCTGCCAGCTCATATGGCTGGGCGGGGGGTATGGCGTGCCAGCCCCACTGTGCCTGGGTCCCAAGGAGCGTTCCGGGCGGGAGTTCGTCCCGTGCACCCACCGGGTAGGTGCCGGGGAGGGACTGCAGCCCCGTGAGGTCCATGGTGAAGGCGAACTCGCCGTTGCCCACAGAGACGGGGCTTCGGGGATCGAGTTTCTCCTGGCACACGTTGTGGCGCCGGACGAGTGCCTCCCTGTTGATGGCGGTGCCGGCAGATCCGGCTGAAGGAACTCCTGGTCTGGTGATGCTCTGGCTGTGCACGCTGCACGCCCTCCCGGTGCTGGTGCTGGGCTGTAAAAGGAAACAGGCCAGAAAGCGGTTTCTGGACGCGTTCCATCCTTATGGCCTGCCCCGGACGCTGTCAACCCCGGCGGCCGAAAGCCTTCCTGCCAACCCCTTGACCCTTCGCAGTGCTCCTTGATACGTTTCACGAAACCGCTTTCTGACCCGGAAGAAGTTTGCCCGATGACGCGTAAAGTGCTTGAAAGAATCCGTAAATCAGTCACAATGCTCACCGCACTGGGCCTTTTGGGCGTCACTGCGGGATGCTCCGGCGCGCCCTCCAACCAGCCCGCGGACGGCCCTGTGGAGATCCGATTTTCCTGGTGGGGGAACGCCGGGCGGGCGGAGCTGACCAACAAGGCCATTGCCGAATTCGAGGCTGCCAATCCCAACATCAAGGTCAAGCCCGAATACGGCGACATTGGCGGATACTTCGACAAGCTCGCCACGCAGGTAGCGGCCAACGATGCTCCTGACGTGATCACCATGGGCGGGGCGTACCCGGCCGAATACGCCAACCGCGGCGCGCTGCTGGACCTGTCCACGGTGAGCGGTTCCCTGGATCTGTCAAAGATGGACCAGGGTGCGCTGGAAAACGGGCAGGTCCAGGGCAAGCAATATGGCGTCTCTACCGGTGCGAATGCACTCTCAATTGTCGTGAATCCTGCGGTTTTCCAGGCAGCCGGTGTTGCCGTTCCGGATGACAGCACCTGGAGTTGGGAGGATTTCGCGAGGACCGCCGCAGAGATCACGTCAAAGAGTCCCAAAGGTACCTATGGAACGGCCACAGTGCTCACCCATGATTCCCTGGACGCCTTTGCACGCCAGCACGGCGAATCGTTGTACACACAGGACGGGCAGCTCGGGCTGAACCAGGATACGGTCCGGGACTACTTCGACTACTCGTCGAAGCTCAGCGAAACGGGAGCGGCGCCGAGTGCGTCCGAGACTGTGGAAAAGCTCGACGTGAGTACCGAGCAAACGCTGATGGGCATGGGCAAGGCTGCCATGATGCTCACCTGGAGCAACTCACTGTCCGCGCTGAGCAAGGCCTCGGGCGCCGACCTGCGGCTGCTCAAGCTCCCCGGCGAAACACCCACTCCCGGGATCTGGCTGCAGTCATCGCAGTTCTACACCATCTCGGCGCGGAGCAAGCAAGCAGATGCCGCCGCGAAGCTGATCAGCTTCCTGGTGAACAACGAGGCGGCCGCAAAGATCATCCAGAGCGACCGCGGGGTCCCCAGCAATTCCGAAATGCGCGACGCCATTAAGGACCTCCTGACGCCCCAGGGCAAGGTGGAGGCGGCGTATATCGACCAGATCGGCAAGATGGACTTCGCCCCCACCTTCATTGGTCCCACCGGATCAACGGCCGTCTCCGAGATCACCGCCCGCATCAACACCGAAGTCCTGTTCAGGCGGCTCACTCCTGAGAAGGCAGCCGAACAATGGATCAGCGAAAGCAAGGCCGCCATCGGCAAATAGCCACCTCTGCGGCCCGGCAGCCTGGGCCGCCCGGCCGGCTACTGCCCGGCGTCGAGGTACTGGTCCGCCCAGGCAGCGATAATCCGCGCAGCCCGTGCCGCCTGACCCTTCCCGGTCAGCAGGTGGTCGCTGCCCTCAAGCGACACGAAGTTCCGCGGATGCCGTGCGGTCTGGAAAATGGTGCTGGCATTTTCGATCCCCACAGTGTTGTCGGTGGGGGAGTGCAGCACCATCAGCGGCTTGTGCAGCTGCTTGATGCAGTCGGTCAGGTCCGCGTTTTCCAGGTCCTCCACAAAGTGCTTGCGGATCTCCACGCGCTTCCCGCCAAGGTCCACCTCGGCGCTGCCTTCGCTGAGGATTTTGTCCAGGGCGGCGTCGAACACGTGGGCCACGTGCTTGGGTGAGAACGGCGCCCCAACAGTCGCTACGGCGTCGAGCTCGGGGATCTCACGCGCTGCAGCGAGCACGGCTGCGCCGCCGAAGGAGTGGCCCACCAGAAGGGAAATCTCTTTGCCTTCGCTGCGCATGAACTCGGCCGCCTTAACGGTATCGGCCACCTTGTGGCTGAAGGAGCCCGCGGACCACTCGCCGGCGGATCCGCCGAGGCCCAGGTTGTCGAACCGCAGCATTCCCACGCCGCTGTCCGCCAGAGCCTTGCACATCCTCGACGCGGAGGGCGCGTCCTTGCCAAGGGTGAACCCGTGGGAGAAGACGCCCCAGCCCTTGACCGGGCCGTCGGGAATGTCGATGATGCCGGAGAGCATTTCGCCGGTGGAACCGGCAAACGAGACTTTTTCGGAGCGGGACACGTCGTCCCCTTTCGATGGGTACGAATGGCTGTGGGCCCACGCCCGCCGGGTTCCCTGGCCGGGCTTGCGAGCTCAGGCGGCGGGTGGGGAGAAACAACGACGGCGCCGGTCCCCCTTGGGTGGGGGACGGCGCCGTCGTTGGCCTAATCCTCTGTCAGATCTTGCGGGAGAGGATGGCCTGCTTGACCTCTTGGATGGCCTGGGTCACCTGGATGCCGCGGGGGCATGCTTCCGAGCAGTTGAAGGTGGTGCGGCAGCGCCACACGCCTTCCTTGTCGTTGAGGATCTCCAGGCGCATGTCACCGGCGTCATCACGGGAATCGAAGATGAAGCGGTGTGCGTTGACGATCGCCGCCGGGCCGAAGTACTGTCCGTCGGTCCAGAACACCGGGCAGGAGGACGTGCAGGCAGCGCACAGGATGCACTTGGTGGTGTCATCAAAGCGCTCACGGTCCTCGGCGGACTGCAGGCGTTCCCGGGTGGGCTCGTGGCCCTTGTTGATGAGGAACGGCATCACTTCGCGGTAGGACTGGAAGAACGGTTCCATGTCCACTATGAGGTCCTTCTCCACCGGCAGGCCCTTGATGGGTTCCACCGTGATGGGCTTGGACGTGTCCAGGTCCTTCAGGAGGGTCTTGCAGGCGAGGCGGTTCCGGCCGTTGATGCGCATGGCATCGGAGCCGCAGACGCCGTGGGCGCAGGAGCGGCGGAACGAAAGGCTGCCGTCGATTTCCCACTTGACCTTGTGCAGGGCATCCAGGACACGGTCCGTGCCGTACATGGTGAGGTGGTAGTCATCCCAGGTGGCCTCGCCGGAAACCTCCGGGTTGTACCGGCGCACGCGCATGTGCACATCGAACGTGGGGATTTCGCCGCCACCGCCGACGCCGGCAGGCAGTTCAATCTTTGAGGCTGGCTCAGCGATTTCAGCGGTCATCTTAGTACTTCCTCACCATCGGCTCGTAGCGGGTAAAGACAACCGGCTTGGTGGCCAGGCGGATGCCGGCAATTGATTCTGCCGATCCGTCCGCCGGGGCGTGGTCGTCCTTGTACGCCATGGAGTGCTTCATGAATTTCTCGTCGTCACGCTCCGGGAAGTCCTCGCGGAAGTGTCCGCCGCGGGATTCCTCACGGTGCAGGGCGGCCACGGTCATCACCTTGGCCAGCTCCAGCAGGAAGCCGAGTTCAACGGCCTCGAGCAGGTCAAGGTTGAAGCGCTTTCCCTTGTCCTGGACGTTGATGCGCTTGTACCGCTCCTCGAAGGAGGCGATGTCGCGCAGGACCTGGTTCAGGGTATCCGCGGTGCGGAACACCTGCATGTTGGCGTCCATGGTGTCCTGCAGTTCCTTGCGGATCTGGGCCACCTTTTCGTCGCCGGTGCCGTTGCGGGCAATGTCCAGCAGTTCGGTGGTGTACGCCAGCGGGTTCTCCGGCAGTTCCACGAAGTCGGCCGTCTTGGCGTACTCGGCTGCGGCAATGCCGGCACGCTTGCCGAAGACGTTGATGTCCAGCAGGGAGTTGGTGCCCAGGCGGTTGGAGCCGTGGACGGAGACGCAGGCAACCTCGCCGGCCGCGTAGAGGCCGGGGACCACGGTGTCGTTGTCCTGCAGGACCTCCGTGGTGATGTTGGTGGGGATGCCGCCCATGGCGTAGTGCGCGGTGGGGAACACGGGAACGGGTTCCGTGTAGGGCTCCACCCCCAGGTACGTGCGTGCGAATTCGGTGATATCCGGGAGCTTGGCGTCGATGTGCGCCGGCTCCAGGTGCGTGAGGTCCAGGAGGACGTAGTCCTTGTTCGGGCCGCAGCCGCGGCCTTCACGGACCTCGTTGGCCATGGAACGGGCCACGATGTCACGCGGCGCCAGGTCCTTGATGGTGGGGGCGTAGCGCTCCATGAAGCGCTCACCTTCCGAGTTGCGGAGGATGGCGCCTTCACCGCGGGCGGCTTCGGAGAGGAGGATGCCCAGGCCGGCGAGGCCTGTCGGGTGGAACTGGAAGAACTCCATGTCCTCCAGCGGGATGCCGCGGCGGAAGGCGATGCCCATGCCGTCGCCGGTCAGGGTGTGGGCGTTGGAGGTGGTCTTGAAGACCTTGCCGGCACCGCCGGAGGCGAACACCACGGACTTGGCTTGGAAGACGTGCAGCTCACCCGAGGCGAGGTCGTAGGAGACCACGCCGGCAACGCGCTTCTGCTTGTACGGCGTGCCGTCTTCGCGCACGGCGTCCTCTTCGACCGTCAGCAGGTCCAGGACGTAGTACTCGTTGTAGAACTCGACGTTGTGCTTGACGCAGTTTTGGTAGAGCGTCTGCAGGATCATGTGGCCGGTACGGTCTGCGGCGTAGCAGGCGCGGCGGACCGGGGCCTTGCCGTGGTCGCGGGTGTGGCCGCCGAACCGGCGCTGGTCAATCCGGCCTTCCGGCGTGCGGTTGAACGGCAGGCCCATCTTTTCCAGGTCAAGCACGGCGTCGATGGCTTCCTTCGCCATCACCTCGGCGGCATCCTGGTCCACGAGGTAGTCACCGCCCTTGACGGTGTCGAACGTGTGCCACTCCCAGTTGTCTTCCTCGACATTGGCCAGGGCCGCACACATGCCGCCCTGTGCCGCACCCGTGTGCGAGCGGGTGGGGTAGAGCTTGGTCAGTACTGCTGTGCGGGCGCGTTGACCGGATTCGATCGCCGCGCGCATGCCAGCGCCACCGGCACCGACGATGACGACGTCGTACTTATGGACCTGCATACCAGACGCTCTTTCTCTCAAAATTCGCTATAAAACAACGGGGCGGCTTCGCCCTCCCCGCAAAACAGGGCCCGCGGTAATGCCCGCGGGCCCGGGGTGGTGCTGCTGCTAGGCAGGGCAGAAACCGCCAGGCAGGGGGACGCCGTCAACCACGGGGCACGGATCGAAGGTGAAAATCACCAGGGTGCCCAGGACGATGATGACAACGGTCGCTGAGTAGAGGACGGTCTTCAGCCAGCGGCGGGTTGAATCCTTCTCGGCGTAGTCGTTGATGATGGTGCGCACACCATTGGTGCCGTGCAGCATGGCCAGCCACAGCATGGTCAGGTCCCAGAACTGCCAGAACGGGTCGGCCCATTTGCCGGCGACAAAACCGAAGTCGATGGCGTGGATGCCCTCGCCCACCAACAGGTTCACGAAGAGGTGGCCAAAGATCAGGACCACGAGCACCACGCCGGAGAGCCGCATGAACAGCCAGGCGATCATTTCGAAGTTGCCGCGGCTTCCGCCGGTGCGGCGGTACTGGGGCGCGATCCGCCCGCTGCGCGGGCTCTCAATCGTTGCTGACATGGCTAGTGACCTCCGAGCGCGAGGGATAGGTGGCGGATGGAGAAGGCGACCATGGTGACGACCCAGAGGGCCAGGACGGCCCAGAGCATCTGGCGCTGGTACTTGGCACCCTTCTTCCAGAAGTCCACCGCAATAATGCGCAGGCCGTTAAAGGCGTGGAAGACGATGGCCGCAACAAGACCGGTCTCGCCCAAGGCCATGAGGGGGTTCTTGTAAGCACCGATCACCGCGGTGTAGGCCTCGGGAGACACACGCACCAAGGAGGTGTCCAAAACGTGGACCAACAAGAAGAAAAAGATCACTACACCGGTAATACGGTGTCCTACCCAAGACCACATGCCTTCACGGCCGCGGTACAAGGTGCCAGCTGGTTTTGTCGGCACTGATAAACCTCCCTGCAACACAGCGGCGCTGGCATGAGATCCACGCGGGGGGAACGCCTGCTGCGAGAGCACTCGTAGCTCAGGCCTAAATCTAGGCTCCGCTAACAGCTTATTCAATTTAGGAACTCCTTGGTGCCCAGCAGTGGCAAGGATTTTGCTGAATAATGAGACTAACGCCACAATCGCGCGTCCAGATGAAGTCCAGGTTGGCCCGGCCGGACCCCCGAAGGGGCCGCAGCAGGCGGTCGGCTAAAGTAGGCCTTGATGAGTACAGACAAAGTGACAAGCCCGGCTTCACCCCTTGACCGCTTCATCGCGGTGATTCCGGCCGGCGGCGTGGGGACCCGCCTTTGGCCCCTGTCGCGAGCCGCAGCTCCCAAGTTCCTGCATGACCTCACCGGCTCGGGCAGCACGCTGCTGCGCGCCACCTATGACCGGCTGCACCCGCTGGCCGGCACGCGGGTGCTGGTGGTCACGGGGCAGGCCCACCGGGACGCGGTGTGCCGCCAGCTGCCGGAAGTCCAGGACGCGGACCTGGTGCTCGAGTCCGAGCCAAAGGATTCCGGTGCGGCCATTGGCCTCGCCGCGGCCATCCTGCACGAACGCGATCCCGACACCATCATGGGTTCCTTCGCCGCGGACCAGGTGATCAGCCCGGACAACCTCTTCCAGCAGGCGGTCCGCGAAGCCATCCACACCGCCGCCGCCGGCAAGATCGTCACGATCGGCATCAAGCCCACCCATCCGTCCACGGGATTCGGGTACATCCGTTCGGGCCAGGACCTGCACATCGACGGCGCTCCCAGCGCCCAGGATGTGGTGGAGTTCGTCGAAAAGCCGAACGAGGAAGTGGCGCAGCAGTACGTGGACAGCGGCAACTACGTGTGGAACGCCGGTATGTTCGTGGCCCCCGTTGCCCTTCTGCTCAAGCACCTCGAGGCCAACCAGCCCGAGCTGTTCCAGGGCCTGCAGGAAATTGCCCGCGCCTGGGACACCCCGGCCCGCGACGAGGTCACGGCCCGCGTCTGGCCCACCCTGCCCAAGATCGCCATCGATTACGCAGTGGCCGAACCTGCCGCCGAAGCCGGGGACGTCGCCGTCGTGCCCGGCTCCTTCCGTTGGGACGACGTCGGAGACTTCGCTTCCGTGGGCCGGCTCAACAGTGCCAAGGAAGTTGACGACGTCACCGTACTAGGTGAGGGCGCACGCGTGTTCACCGAGAACTCCAGCGGCGTGGTGGTGACCGACACCAAGCGCGTGATCGCGCTGATCGGGATCCAGGACGTTGTCATCGTGGATACCCCCGATGCCCTGCTTGTGACCACCATGGCCAACTCGCAGCGGGTCAAGGCCGCCGTCGACGCCCTGAAGGCCAGCGGGGATACAGACGTTCTCTAGGCCGGCGCGGCCCTGCGGATGTAACGCGGGGACCGCGATGGCCCGTAATCCGGCGACCCTCGCTAGAGTGAAGCAGTGCGCAATTACACTACGGAAACCGAGCCCACCGCGCTGGTGGCACCCTGGCTTGAGCCGCTCCTGCCGGAACTGATCGATTTCCGCCGGGACCTCCATGCGCACCCGGAACTGTCCTTCAAGGAATTCCGTACCACGGACAAGCTCGCCGAGCGGCTCGAAGCCGCAGGACTCAGCCCCCGCCGGCTGGACGGCACCGGCCTCACCGTGGATGTGGGGGAGGGGCCCATTGCCACCGCCCTGCGCGGCGACATCGATGCGCTGCCCATCATCGAGGAGACGGGCCTGCCCTTCGCCTCGAAGAACCACGGTGTAACGCACGCGTGCGGCCACGACGTCCACACCACCACCATGCTGGGCATTGCCCTGGTGCTGCACCGCATGCACCAGGAGGAACCGCTCGGCGCCACCGTCCGCATCATCTTCCAGCCCGCCGAGGAAACCATGCCCGGCGGCGCGCACTCGTGCATCGAGCAGGGCGTCCTGGACGGGGTTCCCCGCATCCTGGCCCTGCACTGTGATCCGCGCATCGAAGTGGGCAAGATCGGCACGCGCATCGGCGCCATCACCTCAGCCTCGGACACCATCCGGATCGAACTTTCCGGCCGCGGCGGCCACACCTCGCGTCCGCACCTGACCGAGGACCTGGTGTTCGCACTGGCCCAGATTGCCGTGAACGTCCCGGCCGTCCTGTCCCGCCGGGTGGATGTCCGGAGCGGAGTGTCCGTGGTCTGGGGGCAGATCTCCGCCGGCTCGGCTCCGAATGCCATTCCCGGCACCGGCTACATGGCCGGAACCATGCGCTGCCTGGACCGCGATGCCTGGCACGCCGCGGGCGAACTGCTGGATGAAGTGGTGCACCAGGTGGCGGCTCCCTACGGCGTGGACGTGCGCCTGGAGCACACCAGGGGAGTGCCGCCGGTGGTGAACTCCGAGCACGAGACGGCCATCATCGAGGCATCGGCCAGGGCGGAAATCGGCGAAAGCGCCGTGGTGCTGACCCCGCAGTCAATGGGCGGGGAGGACTTCGCCTGGTTCCTTGCCGAGCTCCCGGGCGCCATGATGCGGCTCGGCACCAAAACGCCCGGCGGCGAGGAATACGATCTCCACCGCGGCGACTACATCCTGGACGAACGGGCCCTGGGCCTGGGCATCCGGGTGCTCACGGCTGCGGCGCTGCGCACCATCCGCGACCTGTAGGGGCGGCGGCGCGCGCCGCCGTCGTACATACCAAAAACCCTGACCGGGCCTCACTGAGCCACTCGAAGTAAGTTGTGTGCAATCTAATTGCCCGTTATGGTTATGGCATGACTGATGTTCCCCGGCTGAACCGCCAGGTGTGTTTTGCGCTCTACTCCGCATCCCGTGCCGCCACTGCCGTGTACCGGCCTGTCCTCGAAGAGCTGGGCCTCACGTATCCGCAGTACCTGGTGATGCTGGTGCTGTGGGAAAGCGAGCCGCGCGGCGTGAAGGAACTGGGCGAAGAGCTCGGACTGGACTCGGGCACCCTGTCACCCCTGCTCAAGCGCCTGGAATCACTGGGGCTGGTGGAGCGCCGGCGGTCCGGAGAGGACGAACGCCGGGTCGCCATCCACCTGACGCCGGCCGGCCGGGAGTTGAGCGGTAAGGCCGGCGCCATCCCGCAGCGGCTGGCGGACGCCGCCGGGCTGACAGCCAGGGAACTGGACCAGCTGCGCGACACCCTGGGCCGGCTGACCGCCGCCCTGCACAACGCGCTCTGACACTGAAGATTTCAACCCACAACAGGACGGAAGCCCCGTGAAACCCCTTTACACTGCAGAGGCGCTTGCCTCCGGCGAAGGCCGCGACGGCAACGCACGCACCAACGACGGCAAACTGGACGTCACCCTCTCCAGCCCCCTGGAGCTTGGCGGGACCGGCGAAGGCACCAACCCCGAACAGCTTTTCGCTGCCGGCTATGCCGCCTGCTTCCACTCCGCGCTCCGGCTGGTGGGCCGCAAGGAACGCGCGGACCTGACCGATTCGGCAGTTGCCGCCAAGGTCCACCTCGGACAGCTGGACACCGCAGGTTTCGGGCTGGCAGCGGAACTGGAGATCGCCCTGCCGGCACTGGACCTGGCCACAGCTGAGGCGCTCGTGGCCAAAGCCCATGAAATCTGCCCCTACTCCAACGCCACCCGCGGAAACATCACCGTGGACCTCAAGATCCTGGAGTACGCCGCATGAGCGTTGCCACAATTCCCGTCACCACCCGCGAAATCCAGCTGGCTTCGCGGCCCGCGGGCCGACCGGTCCCGGAGAACTTCCGGCTTGCCGAGTCACTACTGCCGGAGCTCCAGGACGGCCAGGTCATGGTCCGCAACCTCTTTATGTCCGTCGATCCCTACATGCGCGGGCGCATGAATGACGTCAAGTCCTACTCCGCGCCCTTCGCCTTGGATAAGGCGCTCGACGGCGGCGCCGTGGGGGAGGTGATTGCCTCCCGTTCGGAGCGCCATCAGGAAGGTGACGTGGTGGTGCATGCCCTGGGCTGGCGCGAATACGCAGTGGTCGACGCTGCCGCAGCCACGCCCGCACGCACCGACCTCGCCCCCGCGTCAGCTTTCCTCGGTGCGCTGGGCATGACGGGGCTGACGGCATACGCCGGCCTGCTCAAGGTCGCAGAGTTCAAAGCCGGGGACGCCGTGTTCGTCTCGGGCGCGGCCGGCGCGGTGGGTTCACTGGTGGGCCAGATCGCCAAGGCCATGGGCGCATCCCGCGTGATTGGTTCCGCGGGCACCCCTGCCAAGGTGGCCCGGCTGCTGGAACTCGGGTTTGACGCTGCCTTCGACTACCACGACGGCCCGGTCCTGGAGCAGCTGCAAAAAGCGGCCGGTTCAGCCGGCATCGATGTCTACTTCGACAATGTGGGCGGCGAACACCTTGAGGCCGCCCTGGCCACGCTCAACGTCGGCGGCCGTGTGGCGATGTGCGGCGCCATTGCGCAGTACAACTCCACCGAGCCCACGCCTGCCCCGCACAACCTGATGCTGGCCATCGGCAAGCAGCTCACCCTCAGGGGCTTCCTGGTGGGCGGGCAGCGGCAGCACTCCGCAGAGTTCGCCGAAAGGATGGCAGGCTGGCTCGCCGACGGCACGGTCCGCTACGACGAGACCATCGTGGACGGGCTTGAGAACGCCCCGCAGGCGTTTATGGACCTGCTCGACGGCGCCAATACCGGCAAGATGCTGGTCCGCCTCTGGCGGTTGTCCGGCAGCTGAACGAGCAGGCGCCGCACCGCGAGGTGCGGCCCCCTACTCGTTGGTAACAACTTGTAAACAATCTCTTCAATCGCGCCCGGGTGTGCTACGGAGACGTGTTGCAGGCCACTAAAGTGGGTGCCATCAGTGCGCTCCGGCGCAGTGCTGCGGACCTCAGTGAAAACAGAATTTCAGTGTAGAAACGGACACTCATTGAATTCGAGCCGTAGCGCCACTCTCTTCATCCTGGAGGAAAATTGAAGAAATCACTGCGTGCACACGTCAAGCGCGGTTCAATGGCCGGCCTGGCTACCGTCAGCGCTTCGGCCCTTCTGTTGACCGCCTGCGGCGCAGCCCCCGAAGCCGGAAGCACTTCGTCCGCCGGTGCCACCGACTACACCGGCTGCATCGTCTCCGACTCGGGCGGATTCGACGACCAGTCCTTCAACCAGTCCTCCTATGAGGGCCTGAAGAAGGCGGAGGCCGATCTCGGCATCAAGGTCAACCAGGTGGAGTCCAAGACCAACAATGACTTCGAGCCCAACCTCCGCGCCATGGTCACCGCCGGCTGCGACCTGACCGTCACCGTCGGCTTCCTGCTGGGCGACGCCACCAAGGCACAGGCAACGGCCAACCCGGACAGCCACTTCGCCATCATCGACTTCGGCTACGAGACGCCCATCAACAACGTCAAGCCGATCATCTACGACACCGCCCAGGCAGCATTCCTGGCCGGCTACCTGGCCGCCGGCACCACCAAGACCGGCACGGTGGCCACCTTCGGCGGCATCAAGATTCCCACCGTCACCATCTTTATGGACGGCTACGCGGACGGCGTGAAGTACTACAACGAGCAGAAGGGCAAGGACGTCAAACTCCTTGGCTGGAACAAGGAAGCCCAGGACGGCAGCTTCACCGGCGACTTCGAGAAGCAGGACGTGGGCAAGCAGCTCACCCAGAACTTCCTGGACCAGGGCGCCGATATCGTGATGCCAGTGGCAGGCCCGGTCGGCAAGGGCGCCGGTGCCGCGCTGAAGGAAGCCAAGGCAGCAGGCAAGGACGTCAAGCTGATCTGGGTTGACTCCGACGGCTTCCTCACCGCACCGGACTATAAGGACATCATGCTGTCCTCCGTGATGAAGCAGATGGGCGAGGCCGTGGAGACCGTGGTCAAGGAGGACAAGGACGGCAAGTTCAGCAACACCCCGTACGTCGGCACCCTTGCCAACGACGGCGTCCAGCTGGCCCCGTTCCACGACCTTGATTCCCAGGTCCCCGCCGATCTGAAGTCCGAACTGGAGCAGATCAAGAAGGACATCGTGGACGGCAAGCTGAAGGTTGAATCGGCAGCAAGCCCCAAGTCCTGACCCGTGCATGGAGCGCCGCCGCCCGGCTGGTCGATGACCGGCCGGGCGGCGGTGCTTTTTGCTGCTGCCTGCCTCTTTTGGGCTACCGCCCGCTCATCCCAGGACTGCAACCACTAGGCTGGTGCTGCAGCCACATATCCCGTCCGGTCGATCACTGGACGCTTCGAGATTGGTCAGAGTTTTGAAACTTGAACTCAGAGGGATCACCAAACGCTTCGGGACTTTGCTTGCCAACGACCACATCGACGTGGTGGTTGAACCCGGACAAATCCACTGCCTGTTGGGCGAGAACGGGGCCGGAAAATCCACCCTGATGAATGTGCTCTACGGCCTGTACGAGCCGTCCGAGGGTGAAATCCTCGTCGATGACAAACCCGTTTCCTTCCGCGGCCCCGGCGACGCCATGGCGGCCGGCATCGGCATGGTGCACCAGCACTTTATGCTCGTCCCGGTGTTCACGGTTGCCGAGAATGTGGCACTCGGTGCCGAACCCACCAAAGCTGGCGGCTTCCTGAACCTGGACGAGACCCGCCGCCGGATTAAGGAGATCTCGGACCAGTACGGGTTCGACGTCGATCCGGACGCCCTAGTGGAGGACCTGCCCGTGGGCGTCCAGCAGCGCGTCGAAATCATCAAGGCGCTGGTCCGGAACGCCAAGGTCCTGATCCTGGATGAGCCCACTGCGGTGCTCACGCCCCAGGAAACCGACGAGCTGCTGGACATCATGCGCCAGCTCAAATCCGGCGGCACCTCCATCGTGTTCATCTCCCACAAGCTGCGGGAAGTGAAGGAAGTCTCGGACACCATCACGGTGATCCGGCGCGGAAAGGTGGTGGGCACGGCCGAGCCCGGCACCCCCACCGCAGAGCTCGCCTCCATGATGGTGGGCCGCCCGGTCAGCCTGAACTTGGACAAGTCGCCGGCCCAGCCGAAGGAAAAGACCTTCGAGGTCCACGACCTGACCGTCATCGCGGCGAACGGCCACCACGTAGTGGATGGCCTCAGCTTCGACATTGCCCGCGGCGAGATCCTGGCAGTGGCCGGTGTGCAGGGCAACGGCCAGACCGAACTCACCGAAGCCATCCTCGGACTGCAGGACCGCGTTTCCGGTTCCATCAGGCTGGACGGCAAGGAGCTGCTGGGCAGATCGGTCAAGGAAGTCCTGGGGGCCGGCGTCGGATTCGTTCCGGAAGACCGCAAGGTGGACGGCCTGGTGGGCACCTTCTCCGTGGCTGAGAACCTGGTCCTGGACCTGTACGACAAACCACCGTTCGCGAAGGGCATCAGCATGAGCCCGGCGAAGATCCTGGAGAACGCCAAGGCGCGCATCGGCGAGTTCGATGTCCGCACACCGTCAGCCGTGGCCGCCGCCGGAACACTTTCCGGCGGCAACCAGCAGAAAGTGGTGATGGCCCGCGAGCTTTCCCGCCCGCTGCGCCTGTTCATCGCCTCCCAGCCCACCCGCGGCGTGGATGTGGGTTCCATTGAGTTCCTGCACCGCCGGATTGTGGCCGAGCGCGACCAGGGCACGCCGGTGATGATCATCTCCACGGAGCTTGACGAGGTCATGGAACTGGCCGACCGCATCGCGGTGCTCTACAAAGGCAAGCTCGTGGGCATTGTTCCGGCCGGTACCGGACGGGACGTCCTGGGCCTGATGATGGCGGGAATCCCGCCGGAGGAACACTCCCATCCGCCAGCGCCGGGAACAGGACAGCCCTCCGCCGCAGCTGCCACGGCCTCCACTTCCGACGCCGAAGGAGGCGACCATGTCTGACAAGCATCCCCCCAAGCATGCGGCCGGCGAACCCGGCCCCGAGGCCCGGGAAACGCCGGCCGCGGAAGACCAGACGGCCGCCGTCGTCTCCGTTGACACCGCCGGCGGCGCCATGGAACCCTCAGCCGTCCCCGCCACTGCCCAAAGCGGGCAGCTGCCGGGCGGCCCGGACACTTTGCTCCGCAGGATCTTCACCGGCAGCGGTATGGTTTCGGTCCTCGCCGTACTGCTGGCGCTCATCATCGGCGGGCTCCTGATCGCCAGCACCGACAAGCAGGTGGCCACCACGTCCACGTACTTCTTCGCCCGTCCCACCGACTTCCTGGCGGCCGTCTGGAACGCCGCCACCCGCTCCTACATAGCCCTGTTCCAGGGCTCGGTCTTCAACCCGCGGGGCAACAGCATTGCCGCCCAGTTCGCGCCGTTTATGGAGACGCTTACCATCGCCACGCCGCTCATCACGGCCGGCCTCGGCGTCGCGCTGGCCTTCCGCGCGGGCCTGTTCAACATCGGCGCCCAGGGCCAGATCATCGTGGCCGGCATCCTGGCAGCCTGGGTGGGCTTCGCCCTCCACCTGCCCCTCGGCCTGCACCTGCTGCTGGTCCTGCTGGCCGGCATCATCGGCGGCGCCTTCTGGGGCGGACTTGTAGGCGTCCTCAAGGCACGGACCGGCGCCCACGAGGTCATCCTGACCATCATGTTCAACTACATCGCGCTGTACTTCCTGCGGTACCTGTTGAACACGCCGGCCTTCCAGCGGCCGGGGGAGTCCAACCCCATCTCGCCCATCCTGGACCCCAGCGCCGTGTACCCGCAGATTTTTGGCAGCCAGTACCGCCTGCACCTCGGCTTCCTCCTGGCCATCGCCGCCACCGTCCTGGTGTGGTGGCTCCTGAACCGATCCACGGTGGGCTTCGAGTTCCGGGCCGTGGGGGCCAACCCCAAGGCCGCGCAGACCGCAGGCATCAACGTCTCCCGCTCCACCATCCTGGTGATGGCCATCGCCGGCGGGCTGGCCGGCATGTCCGGCGTGGCCCAGGTGGCCGGCACCGAGAAAGTCCTCACCGACGGCGTGGCCGCCACCTACGGGTTCGACGCCATCACCGTTGCGCTCCTGGGACGTTCGACGCCGTGGGGCACCTTCGCCGCTGGCCTCCTGTTCGGCGCCTTCCGCGCCGGAGCGGTCCAGATGCAGATCCAGACCGGAACCCCCATCGACATCGTCCTGGTGGTCCAGTCCCTGATTGTGCTCTTCATCGCGGCGCCGCCGCTGGTCCGGGCCGTCTTCGGACTGAACCCGCGCCGCAAAAAGCAGGCCCGCACCGCCAAGTCCCGCAAGGCAGCAACCTCCGGAGGTGCAGCATGAGCACAACAGTTTCGTCGCCCCGGCCGGGAAAGCCGCAACCGGGCAACACGGTCCCCGACGCCGGTTCCGCCGCCGTCTCCACCAAACCCGTGACCTGGCGTACCCCTGTCCTGCTCACCGTCTTCGGACTCATCGCCCTGGTCTTCTTCGGCCTGATGGCGCCCAACCAGACCGCCAGTTTCGGGATCTCCACCAGCGAAGACTTTTTCCAGCTGCCGGCCCTGCAGGTGAACGCCTTTGCCGGCGGCATCGTCCTCGCCGTCCTCCTGCTGGGGCTTGCCGCCTATGCCGTCTACCTCAAGACCAAGAGCAGGCCGGCTCCGGGCTGGCTGACCATCACCTTCATCGTCCTGTTCGTGGCCGCGTTCCTCATCTGGGTGGTGGGCGGCGCCCGAACCCCGAACATTTCCCTGGCAGGCCTGATCGCAGGGTCCGTCACCCTCGCGGTACCGCTGGTGTTCGGTTCGCTCTCCGGTGTCCTGTGTGAGCGTGTGGGCGTGGTGAACATCGCCATCGAGGGCCAGCTCCTGGGCGGCGCCTTCACCGCCGCCATCGTGGCCAGCATGACGCAGAACCCGATCGTCGGGCTGGCGGCGGCCGCCGTGGCGGGAGCCGTGGTGTCCATGGTGCTGGCGCTTTTCAGCATCAAGTACCTCGTCAACCAGATCATCGTGGGCGTGGTGCTGAACGTCCTGGTTTCCGGCGTCACGGGATTCCTCTTCAGCACCGTCATGCAGGCCAACAAGGCCCAGTTCAATTCGCCGCCCGGGCTGGACATCATCGAGATTCCCGTCCTTTCGAGCATCCCCATCATCGGGCCCATCCTGTTCCGCCAGTCCCTGGTGGGGTACCTGATGTACATCGCGGTCCTGGTGGTCTGGATTGGCCTGTTCAAGACCCGCTGGGGCCTCCGCGTCCGGGCCGTCGGCGAGCACCCGCAGGCGGCTGACACCCTGGGCATCAATGTCAACGCCACGCGTTTTTGGAACGTCACGCTGGGCGGAGCAGTGGCCGGCATCGGCGGCTCTTTCTTCACCCTGGTGGCGATCGACAGCTTCACCAAGGAGATTTCCGGCGGACGCGGCTTTATTGCGCTGGCCGCCCTGATCTTCGGCCGGTGGAACCCGATCGGCGCCTTCTTCGCCGCACTGCTGTTCGGGTTCGCTGACAACCTGCAGAGCATCGTGACCATCATCGGAACCCCGGTCCCCAGCCAGTTCATGGCCATGCTGCCCTACCTGGTGACAGTCCTGGCCGTGGCCGGGCTGGTGGGCAAATCAAGGGGCCCGGCGGCCAGCGGCATTCCCTATGTCAAGGGTTGACCCGGTGGCCGGCTCGAAGGACCCGGACTGGCCCGCCCTGGAGGCTGCCGCCGTCGCAGCCATGCGGAACGCCTACGTCCCCTACTCGAAGTTCCCGGTGGGGGCGGCGGCGTTGACCGAAGACGGCCGGATTGTCAGCGGCTGCAATGTTGAAAATGCCAGCTACGGGCTGACCCTCTGCGCCGAGTGCGCTTTGGTGGGCAACCTGCATATGACCGGCGGCGGGCTGCTCCGGGCGTTCTACTGCGTGGACGGCAACGGCAAGGTCCTCATGCCCTGCGGGCGCTGCCGGCAGCTGCTCTACGAATTCCGGGCGCCCGGCATGGAGCTTATGACCACCCAAGGCATCAAAACCATGGACCTGGTGCTGCCCGACGCCTTTGGTCCCGAACACCTGGAGGAAACCCGGTGACAGATTCCCGCGCACAGAAGAACAACACCGCCGAAGCGTTCGACGCCGTCGACATCATCCGCGTCAAGCGGGACAAGGGCACCCTCAGCCCCGACCAGATCGACTGGACCATCGATGCCTACACCCGCGGCGTGATCGCAGACGAGCAGATGGCCGCACTGAACATGGCCATCCTGCTCAACGGCATGGACCGCAGCGAGATTGCCCGCTGGACGGCCGCGATGATCGCTTCGGGCGAGCGGATGGACTTCTCCAGCCTGCGTCGTCCCGACGGCGGCCTGAAGTACACCTCGGACAAACACTCCACCGGAGGCGTGGGGGACAAGATCACGCTGCCGCTGGCACCGCTGGTGGCCGTCTTCGGCGTCGCCGTTCCGCAGCTCTCCGGCAGGGGACTGGGCCACACCGGCGGCACCCTGGACAAGCTGGAATCCATCCCGGGCTGGCGCGCATCGCTCAGCAACGAGGAGATGCTGGCCCAGCTGCAGGACGTGGGCGCCGTCATTTGCGCGGCCGGCGCCGGGCTGGCTCCCGCGGACAAAAAGCTCTACGCACTCCGCGACGTCACCGGCACCGTGGAGGCGATTCCACTCATTGCGTCCTCGATCATGAGCAAAAAAATCGCCGAAGGAACCGGCTCGCTGGTCCTGGACGTCAAGGTGGGCAGCGGCGCCTTTATGAAGGATGAGGCCAAGGCCCGCGAACTCGCCGAGACCATGGTGGCCCTGGGCAAGGACGCCGGCGTCAACACGGTGGCCCTCCTCACGAACATGACCACCCCGCTGGGCCTCACCGCCGGCAACGCCATCGAAGTGGAGGAATCCGTGGAGGTGCTGGCCGGCGGCGGCCCGGATGACGTGGTGGAGTTGACCGTCCGGCTGGCAGAGGAAATGCTCGCGGCCGCTGGCGTCCACGACGCCGACCCCGCCGCCGCGCTCAAGGACGGCCGCGCCATGGACGTCTGGAACCGCATGATCGAGGCGCAGGGCGGCGACCCTCGGGCCAAGCTGCCGGAGGCCCGCGAATCCGAGGTGGTGTACGCCCCGGCGGACGGTGTGCTGGTGGAACTGGACGCCCTGGCTGTGGGCGTGGCCGCCTGGCGGCTGGGCGCCGGACGCGCGCGCAAGGAGGATGCCGTCCAGGCGGGAGCAGGCGTGCGGATGCATGCCAAACCCGGCGCAGTGGTCCGGGCGGGTGAGCCGCTGATGACCCTGCTGACCGATACCCCCGAGCGCTTCGCCCGGGCAAAGGAAGCGCTCGAGCAGGCAGTGGTCATCGCGCCCGAGGGATCGCGGCCGGCGCAGCGACTGATCATCGACCGAATAGCATAGGGTCCCATGCAGGCCATCAATGACTTCATCCTCGCCGCGGCCGGGCAGCCGTGGGTGCTGTTCCTGGTCCTGGCATGCTGCGTCATTGACGGTTTCTTTCCGCCCGTCCCCAGCGAATCCGTGGTGGTGGGCCTCTCGGCCGTGGCCGCCACCGCAGATGTTCCTAATCCCTGGCTCCTGATGCTGGTGGCAGCCCTAGGCGCTTTCTCGGGGGACAACATCGCGTACCTGATCGGGCGCCGGGTGGGTACGCGGCGCTGGTCATGGATGCGGGGAGCCCGTATGCAGAGCGCCTTCCGGTGGGCGGGCCGGGAACTGCGCAAGCGTCCGGCGTCGCTCATCCTGGTGGCGCGGTTCGTTCCGATCGGCCGGGTAGCGGTCAACCTCACCGCCGGCGTCACACACTATCCCCATCTTCGTTTCGTGGGCCTGACCGTGCTGTCGGCGTCCCTGTGGGCGGCCTATTCCGTGGGGATCGGACTGTTTTTCGGCCAGTGGTTTGAAGACAACCACCTCCTCGGCGCCGCTATCGCCATCGTGTGTGCCGTGGCCCTGGGCATCGTGGTGGACCTCGTTATCAACCGCGTCCGGCGCAGGCCTCCGATAGTGGAGCGGATGAAGGAACCGGAAGCGTAGTCCAAGCGTTGTTCTGGCAGGCCAGGGCGTAGCGAATTGCGTTGTGGCCATGGGACACTTAGGAACGATTTCCGCTTTGGCTGCGCCGCTTAGGCCCGTGCCATTTTGCATAGGAGCAAGACCCGCGTGGAGTTTATTAATGAGGCCGTGCTCCATGCAGCGGGCCAGTGGTGGATCTACCCCGTCCTGCTGCTGTTTTTCTTTGTGGACGGCTTCGCCATGGTGGTCCCCAGTGAGACTCTCATCGTGGCCTTGGCAGCGTTCTCCCGGCACAGTGGAGAACCCAACCTGTGGATCCTCGGCCTCACCGCCCTGGTCGGCGCCATCGCCGGGGACAACATGGCCTTTATGCTCGGACGCCGGATCGGGCTGAACCGCTGGAAGTGGATGCGCCGGCCCAAAATCCAGAAGGCTTTCGGCTGGGCACGCTACGAGCTGGACAAGCGCGGTGCGGTGCTGATTTTCACTGCCCGCTACATCCCCTGGGGGCGGGTGGCCGTCAACTACGTGGCCGGCAGCACCGGTTTCTCCCACCGCCGCTTCTTCCTGCTGGACGCCTTCGCCTGCGTCACCTGGGTGGGGTATTCCATCGGCATCGGACTGCTGGCCAGCTCCTTCCCGTGGCTCCACCACAACCCGCTGCTCAGCGCAGGCATCGCCGTGGTGTTCGCCATCGTGCTTGGTGTCCTCATCGACCACCTGCTTCGGTGGTGGCACAAGCATCTTGCCCGCAATGACGCCGAAGAGGTGGATGAGTGGCTCGACGGCGGCAGGTCCGGAGCAACCACGCTGAATCCCGGCAGCACTGACGTGCCTGCTCCCGGGGCCGGGGACGGCGATCACGCCGCCACGAAGCGGCTGGCATAGAACCCCCGCCCACCCTAAGGTGGGAACGTGACTGAGCCTATTGTTGACGCTGCCCCTGCCATCGATTTTGACCTGAAGAGCCTGCCCAAGGTGTCCCTTCACGACCACCTGGACGGGGGACTCCGTCCGGCAACCATCATCGAACTGGCCGGGGCCGTTGGCCACACCCTCCCGTCCACCGATCCGGTGGCGCTGGGCCAGTGGTTCCGGGAGTCCGCCGATTCCGGCTCCCTGGTCCGCTACCTGGAGACGTTCGACCACACCGTCGCCGTGATGCAGACCGCCGAAGGCCTGTTCCGCGTTGCCAAGGAATTCGTCGAGGACCTCGCCGACGACGGCGTGGTGTACGGCGAGGTGCGCTGGGCCCCGGAACAGCACCTGCAGAAGGGCCTCACGCTCGACGAAGCCGTGGAAGCCGTGCAGGACGGCCTGGAAGCCGGCGTTGAAGCCGTGGGGGAGACCGGACGCGAAATCCAGGTGGGCCAGCTCATCACCGCCATGCGCCATGCGGACCGCGGCCAGGAGATCGCCGAACTCGCCGTGCGCCACCGGAACAAAGGCGCGGTGGGCTTCGACATTGCCGGCGCCGAAGACGGCTTCCTGCCCTCCCGCTTCCGCGACGCCTTCACCTACCTGGCCCAGCACAACTTCCCCGCCACAGTGCACGCGGGCGAGGCAGCGGGCCTGGACAGCATACAGTCCGCCCTGGTGGACGGCCGCGCCCTGCGCCTGGGACACGGCGTCCGGATCGCCGAGGACATCATGGTGGAGTTCGACGACGATGAGGACACCGAGGACACCATCGGCCTGGTGACCTTGGGCGATCTTTCCAGCTGGGTCCGCGACCGCGGCATCGCCCTGGAAATCTGCCCGTCCTCGAACCTCCAGACCGGCGCCATCGCGGGGTTTGGCGAGGGCATCGAAAGCCACCCGCTGGACATGCTGTACCAGCTGGGCTTCAACGTCACCATCAACACGGACAACCGGTTGATGAGCGGCGTGACCCTGACCGACGAGTTCGAACTGCTGGTGGAAACCTTCGACTACGACCTCGACGACCTCCTGGAACTGACGCTGAACGCAGCCGAGGCATCCTTCCTGCCGCTGGAGGAGAAGGAAGCGCTCGTCGAGTACATCAACGACGCCTACGCCAACCTTGGCTAACGGGCAGGTGGCCGGCAGCTCCCCGATAGGGGAGCTGTTGTGGGTGCTGGCGTCCTTGCGTGAGCACTGCCCCTGGATGGGTGCCCTGACGCACGAATCCCTGGTGGAGTACCTCCTCGAGGAGGCGTACGAGGTGGCCGAAACCATCGAGGCACGCACTTCCGGCGGAGCCGCGGGGGAGGAACACTTCGACGCCGAACTGCTGGGGGAGCTGGGCGATGTCCTGCTCCAGGTGGTGCTGCATGCCCGCCTCGCCGAGGAGCGCGGCGCGTTCACGTTCGACGGCGTGGCACGCGGCCTCAGCGCCAAGATGGTGCGGCGCAACCCCCACGTGTTCCGTCCGGACGGCTCGCTGCAGGACAGCTTTCCGGCCACGGTTGAGGAGATCGTGCAGAAGTGGGATGCGGTGAAGCGGGCGGAACGGCCGGAGCGGCAGGATGCGTTTGAAGGGATCCCGCTGGCCCTGCCGGCGCTCGCGAGGGCGCAGAAGTCCATCGACCGCGCAGCACGGGCCGGCGTCGAACTGCCCGCACAGGCTCCCATCCCGGACACGGAAGAAGAGCTCGGCGAGTTGCTGCTCGCCGTCGTGCGTTCCGCACACGCCAGCGGATTCGACGCTGAGCGCGCCCTCCGCGGCGCCGTACGGAACTACCAGCAGTACGTCCCGCAGCAACACCAACAGAGTTAGCCGCACCATCATGACGTCCGGGGGCTGGATAGGTTTCCGTAACCCGGACCACTCTCGACTACGCTGGTCCCTGACGAGTACGTCGAGTTTTCAGCTGTATTTCCCCCGTTAATCGCCCATAAGGAGCAAATTCATGGCGCTTATCGATGCCATCCACGCCCGCGAAATCCTTGATTCCCGCGGCAACCCGACTGTAGAAGTTGAAGTTCTGCTCTCCGACGGCCAGATCGGCCGCGCTGCAGTTCCCTCCGGTGCTTCCACCGGTGAGCACGAGGCCGTTGAGCTCCGTGACGGCGACAAGGGCCGCTACCTCGGCAAGGGCGTCCAGAAGGCCGTTGACGCGATCATCGACCAGATCGCCCCGGCCCTGACCGGCTTCGACGCCACGGACCAGCGCAGCATCGACCAGGCCATGCTGGACCTGGACGGCACCCCGAACAAGGGAAAGCTGGGCGCCAACGCCATCCTGGGTGTTTCGCTGGCCGTTGCCAACGCCGCCGCCGCGTCCGCCGACCTGCCGCTGTACAAGTACCTGGGCGGCCCGAACGCCCACGTCCTGCCGGTCCCGCTGATGAACATCCTCAACGGCGGCTCGCACGCGGACTCGGACGTTGACATCCAGGAATTCATGATCGCCCCGATCGGTGCCGAGACCTTCTCCGAAGGCCTGCGCTGGGGCGTTGAGGTCTACCACAACCTCAAGTCCGTGCTCAAGGAAAAGGGCCTGTCCACCGGCCTCGGCGACGAAGGCGGGTTCGCCCCGAACCTGCCGTCCAACCGTGCAGCCCTGGACCTGATCCAGGAAGCCATCAAGAACGCCGGCTACACCCCGGGCAAGGACATCGCCCTGGCCCTGGACGTTGCCTCCTCGGAGTTCTTCAAGGACGGCGCCTACCAGTTCGAAGGCAAGGCGCTGTCCTCCACCGAGATGAGCGCCTACTACGCCGAGCTCGTGGCAGACTACCCGCTGGTCTCCATCGAGGACCCGCTGGACGAGAACGACTGGGAAGGCTGGAAGACCCTCACCGACTCCATCGGCGACAAGGTCCAGCTGGTGGGTGACGATCTCTTCGTCACCAACCCCGCCATCCTGCAGCGCGGCATCGACACCAAGACCGCCAACTCCCTGCTGGTCAAGGTCAACCAGATCGGTTCCCTCACCGAGACGCTGGACGCCGTCAGCCTGGCCCAGCGCGCCGGTTACACCACCATCACCTCGCACCGCTCCGGCGAAACCGAGGACACCACCATCGCCGACATCTCGGTGGCCACCAACGCCGGCCAGATCAAGACCGGCGCGCCGGCCCGCTCCGAGCGTGTTGCCAAGTACAACCAGCTGCTGCGCATCGAAGAGGAACTCGACGACGCCGCACGCTACGCGGGCCGCAGTGCCTTCCCGCGTTTCAAGGGCTAGTAGCCGCGTAAACCGATAACCGGTGGCTATGGTTGAAAGACCATAGCCACCGTTGTTGTTTCCGGCATTGTTCCAGCCCAAAAAAGTGGCGGCCCCAGGCAGGCTGCGCGTTTCAGGAGTGTCATGGCTACCCGCCGTCCCAAAGTTCCCAAGGTTGCCTCATCCCGCTCGGGCACCAACCAGGCAACGCATGAGACCGCCGACGGCGCTGACGTCATCCGCGCCGATTTCGGCTCGGGCAAGGGAAAACCGGGCGCCGCTGCAGCCGGCCATGAGGCGGCAACCGCCAGGGACAAACACCACGCACCGGCTGCGGACAAGGCCTCGCGGTCACAACCGGCAAAAGGGCACTCCGCACAAGGGTCCGACGGCGGGAAGGGGACAGGTGCCCGCGGGGCCTCCCGGACAGCCGGCAAAGACAGCGACGAGGAGCAGCAGCCCGTACCGGCCAAGGCGTTTTCCGGCAGGATGCTCGCCCTGGCCGTGGTGATGATTGCCATCACCATCATGCTCGCGCCCACGGTGAAGATCTTCTTCGACAAGCGGGCCGAAATAGCGGCCCTGAACGCCGATATCGCTGCCCGTGAGGCCGAAGGCAACAGCCTGCGCCAGCAGGTCTCCCGCTGGCAGGACCCCAACTACGTGAAACAGCAGGCACGCGACCGCATTAACATGGTTATGCCGGGCGAAACCGGCTACTGGGTCTTCGGCAGCGATCTGCCGGCCGGAGAAAGCAGTAGCCAGGCCGGTGCAGCAGCACAAGACCCCGCCGATCTGCCGTGGGTGGATTCCCTGTGGGAGTCCATCACGCGCGCGGCCACAGACTGAACCGCAACAGGAAGGACGGCCAGCGACAGTGGAACCTTACACGGCAGCCGCCCGGGACGAATCCCGCACACCATCACCGCACGATCTGGAAGTACTGAGCCGCCAATTGGGACGGCCGGTGCGTGACGTGGTGGAAATTCCTGCCCGCTGCATTTGCGGCAACCCGCTGGTGGCCGCCACCGCTCCGCGCCTGGGCAACGGAACGCCGTTCCCCACCACCTTCTACCTGACACACCCCGTCATCACCTCTGCCGTCTCCAGGCTGGAAGCGGCGGGCGTGATGAACGAGATGAATGAGCAGCTCGCCGGCGACCAGGACCTGGCCGCAGCGTACCGCTCCGCGCATGAGGCCTACCTGGCGGCCCGCGCCGCCATCGGCGAGCGGTCCGGCATCGGCGCCGTTCCCGAGATCGACGGGATCTCCGCCGGCGGGATGCCCACCCGCGTCAAATGCCTGCACGTCCTGGTGGGCCACTCGCTGGCCGCCGGCCCCGGCATCAACCCCCTCGGGGACCAGGCGATCACCGCCATCAGCGAGTGGTGGACCGCCGACAGATGCTACTGCGAAGGCGCCTGGGACACCTCCGGCGAAGCGCCCTCCAAGGACCTGAGCCGGCACGGTCCGCAGGGGCTGCCGGACATCGTGGGCCGGCCCGCGCCCGTCCGGAAGACCTCCGGCACCACCGGGGCGGCGACATGACGCGCGTCGCCGCCATCGACTGCGGCACCAACTCCATCCGCCTCCTCATCGCAGACATCCGGAGCAGCAACGGAATCACCACCCTGACTGATGTTGTCCGCGAGATGCGGGTAGTCCGGCTGGGCCAGGGAGTGGACGCCACCGGCGAACTCGCTCCGGAGGCATTGGAGCGCACGTTCGCGGCCACCGCCGATTACGCCCGGCTCATCAAGGAGCACGAAGCCGTCAAGGTACGCTTCGTGGCCACATCCGCCAGCCGTGACGCGCGGAACCGGGAGCTCTTCGTGGACGGAATCCGCAACCTGCTGGGCGTGGAACCTGAAGTCATCTCCGGTGACGAGGAAGCCGCCCTGTCCTTTGCCGGAGCCAGCAGCGTCCTGCCCATCCTGGACGGCCAGGAGGTGCTCGTGGTGGACCTCGGCGGCGGCAGCACCGAGTTCGTCCTTGGCACGGCGGCCGGAGTAACGGCCGCCAAGTCCGTTGACATCGGCTGTGTCCGCCTCACTGAACGGCACCTGCGCCAGGACCCGCCCACTGCGGAGCAGATCGCGGCCGCCCAGGCCGACGTGGACAACGCCATCGCCCGCGCCCACCAGGACGTTCCGCTGGAACGCGCCACCGCCGTCGTGGGCGTTGCCGGAAGCATTACCACCATCACCGCGCACGCCCTCCGGCTGCCCGAGTACACGCCTGACGCGATCCACGGCACCGAACTGCCCCTGGACACTGTCCGTGCCGCTGCCGGCGACCTGCTGGGCATGGACCGCGCGGACCGCGCCGCGCTGCCGTACATGCACCCGGGGCGGGTGGACGTCATCGGCGCAGGCGGACTGGTGTGGGGCCGGATCCTCGAACGGCTGCACGGGCTGACAGGTGGGCGCATCACCACGGCCACGGCCAGCGAACACGACATCCTCGACGGCATCGCCCTGAGCATCGGCTGACCGCCCATGCAAAAACACGCAACCGGGAAGACGCCACCGCTCGGACGGGCCGGCGCGGCCCTGCTGGCCCTGCTCCTGGCAGCCTGCTGCCTCGGAACAGGCCTCGTCACCGCGCCCGCCGCCCACGCGGACGAATGGCGCGACAAACAGTACTGGCTGGCTGAATCCGGAATCACCAAGGCCTGGGAGGTTTCCAAGGGCGCCGGCGTGAAGGTGGCCGTGATCGACAGCGGCGTGGACGCCAAGCACCCGGACCTCAAGGGTGCCGTGGTGGGCGGCTACGACGCCTCCGGCTCCGGACAGCCCGATGGCCAAAAAACTGTGGGCTCCAAGACCGAACACGGCACCCTCGTGGCCACCATGCTCGCAGGGCGCGGCCACCAGCCTGCCGACGCCACGGCCAGTCCGTCACCGGGACCCGCGGCGCTTCCTCCTGACGGAATCGTGGGCGTGGCCCCGGAAGCCCAGATCCTCTCCGTCTCCACGTGGCTGGGTTCAACCAACCCCTCGGGCAAAAGCGACCAGGACCAGATCCCCGAAGCAGTCCGCTGGGCAGTGGACAACGGCGCCAAGGTCATCAACATCTCCCTCGGCAGCACCACCCCGCAGTGGCCGCAGAGCTGGGATGCGGCCTTCCTCTATGCCGAGCAAAAAGACGTGGTGATTGTGGCCGCTGCCGGCAACCGGGTAGGCGGCAACATCCAGGTGGGCGCGCCTGCCACTATTCCGGGCGTCCTCACCGTCGCCGGCCTGGACCGCAAGGGAACAGCCTCCGTTGACGCGTCCTCGCAGGGCATCAGCATCGGCGTGGCAGCGCCGGCCGAGAACCTGCTGGGCGGCGTTCCCGGCGGCAGCTACGCCGAATGGCAGGGAACCTCCGGCTCCACACCCATTGTTGCCGGCGTCGCCGCTCTGATCCGGTCCAAGTGGCCGGAGATGAGTGCAAAGCAGGTCATCAACAGGATTGTGTCCACGGCCAAGGACGCCGGTGCCCCCGGCAAAGACCCGCTGTACGGGTTTGGTGTGCTGAACGCGGAAGCTGCGCTCAAGGGCAACGTTCCTGAGGCCTCGGCGAACCCGCTTGGCTCCATCGCGGAATGGATCAGGGTGCACCGCCGGGGAAACCTCGCCACCCCAACTCCGCCTCCAACCGCCGAGCTTCCCAGCGCAGTGCCCACGCTGCCCGAGGCCACCGTGCCTGCGGCAGAGCCTCCGTCCCAGCGGGACAGTGCCCTTGCCGCTGCCGTCGTGATCGGTTTTGGCCTGCTGTTCGTGGCGATCATCGCGGCGGCGGTGGCCCAGCTCAGGCGGGCGGCCAGAAGTCCCGGCGAACTGCCGGAGGAGCCTGACACGGGAGTGGTGGACCGGGTGGATTCGGGCCGGAAAACCTAGGGTTTCCGGCCTTCCGGACAGTTAGTGAAGATTTTCACAAACTGCTGTATCCTTGAAACTATGGCAACCACCCCAGAGCTCCAGGACCGTCCCAGGGTACTCGTCGTCGGCGGCGGGTACGTCGGCCTGTACGTAGCACTCAAACTGCAGAAGAAGATCGCGAATGCCGGTGGCATCGTCACCCTCGTGGATCCACTGCCCTACATGACCTACCAGCCCTTCCTTCCCGAGGTGGCCGGTGGCAACATCGAGGCACGCCACGCCGTGGTCTCCCACCGCAAGCACCTCCAGCAGACCGAACTGATCCAGGGCCGCGTCACCGGGATCGACCACGCCAACCGCACCGCGGTGGTGGCACCCGCTGACGGCGGCGCGCCTTTCGAGGTTCCCTACTTCGACGTGGTCCTGGCCGCCGGTGCCATCACCCGCACCTTCCCCATCAAGGGCCTCGCGGACAAGGGCATTGGCCTGAAGACCATCGAGGAAGCAGTTGCGCTCCGCAACAAGGTCCTCGAGCGCATTGAAGTCGCCTCCACCATGACCGATCCCGCTGCCCGCGCCAAGGCCCTGACCTTCGTGGTGGTGGGTGGCGGTTTTGCCGGCATCGAGTGCATCACCGAAATGGAGGACCTTGCCCGGGCCGCCGTCCGCAACAACCCGCGCATCAAGCAGGAGGAAGTCCGCTTCGTCCTGGTCGAAGCCATGGGCCGCATCATGCCCGAGGTCACCGCCAAGCAGGCCGAATGGGTTGTGGAGCACCTCCGCAGCCGCGGCATCGAGGTGCTGCTCAACACCTCCCTGGACAGCGCCGAAGGCACCCTCAAGCTCATCAACCTGCCGGACAAGACCCCGGCCCAGGAATTCGAAGCCGATACCCTCGTGTGGACCGCCGGCGTACAGGCCAACCCCATGGTCCGCTCCACCGACTTCCCGGTTGAGCCCCGCGGCCGTGTCCGCGTCCTGCCGGACCTGCGCATCGCCGGTGACGAAGGCATCATCGACAACGCCTGGGCTGCCGGCGACGTCGCCGCTGTCCCGGACCTCACCGGAAAGGGCCTGCCGGACGGCACCTGCGTCCCCAACGCCCAGCACGCACTGCGCCAGGCCAAGCGCCTCGCCAAGAACCTGTGGGCCTCCCGCTGGGACAAGCCGCTCAAGGACTACAAGCACAAGAACCTGGGCGCCGTTGCAGGCTTCGGCGAGTGGAAGGGTGTTGCCAACATCAACCTCGTGGGCAGCATCGGGCTCAAGGGCGGACTCGCCTGGCTGGCACACCGCGGCTACCACGGCCTGGCCATGCCCACCTTCGAGCGCAAGTTCCGCGTGATCTTCAACTGGATCCTCAGCTTCTTCGCAGGCCGCGACACCACGCAGCTGATGGACCTGGACAACCCGCGCGGTGCCTTCGTGGCAGCGGCTGCCCCGGCACCCAAGCCGGCCGCCGCACCCGCCGCCCCGCCGGCAGGCGCCGCAGGCTCGGCGGAAAAGACGAAGGTCGATCCGAAGGAATCCGTGACGGCCAACGCCAAGTAGGACCGGTCCTGGCTTAACGCACGACGGCGGCTATCCCCTTACGGGGGACGGCCGCCGTTTGCGTGGGTGCTTCTTCCGCCTCCTACACTGGCACCATGACTGGCGAGAAAAACCTGCAGGCCCTGCTGGCGGGGATGCGTCCGGTGCAGCGCACCGGTGAGTACGTCTACGTCCTGTGGCCGCACGGGCAGCCGCTGGCAACCGGCATTGAAGCGGCCGTCCGCGAAGCCGAAGGCCTTACCGTGGTGCTGCCCCGTGCCGAGGCGGACAGGGAAGGGCTGTCCTACGACTTCGTGGGCGCCTGGATCACCCTGGAGATCCACTCTGCGCTGGAGGCGGTGGGACTGACCGCCGCGGTCAGCAAAGCCCTCACGGACGCCGGCATCAGCTGCAACGTCCTGGCAGGCTTCCACCACGACCATCTCCTGGTGCCGGTCGCTGACGCACCTCGGGCCCTTGCGGTGCTGGCTGAACTCTCTGCCCGCAGCCGGCAGGGACCGGGCGAGGGGCCGGACATTGGCTGGCTGCAGGGCGATACCCAGGTTCAGGATGGTGGGCGGCCGGTTCCCGGGCTGCAACTGCGCGATGAGGCTCCGGAAGACCGGGACGCGATCCTCGCACTGACAGCAGAGGCGTTCGCCATATCACCGGCCACCGGCCTTCCCGCCGAGGGAGAGCCGGTGGAAGTCAACGTCCTGCGCGAACTGTTCGAGGCCAAGGAATACCTGCCCGGCTTCAGCGTGGTGGCGGTGCTGGACGGCGAGGTGGTGGGCCACGTCATCAGCACCCGCGGATGGGTGGGCAGCCACGAACTCCTTGGCCTTGGCCCCATCGGCGTCACCCCTCGGCTCCAGAGAAGGGGCATCGGCTCTGCGCTGATGAAGGAAACCATTGCCCGGGCCAACGCTGCGGGGGAGAGCGGCATCGCACTCCTGGGCAGCCCGGAGTACTATCCGCGGTTTGGCTTCGTGCCGGCTGCCACGCTCGGCGTCCTCGCGCCGGATGAAGCCTGGGGGGAACACTTCCAGCTCCTGCCGCTCGCACTGTGGCCCGGAGGCGTCCACGGCGTCTTCCGGTATGCCGAACCATTCAACCGCCTCTGACGGGATACCATGGAGCCGTTGCCCCAGTAGCCCAATTGGCAGAGGCAGCGGACTTAAAATCCGCGTGTTGTGGGTTCGAGTCCCACCTGGGGTACAAAATCGTCGTCGCTCCTGGCAGCCGCGACCAAGGGAAGCCGCCCATCTTAGGGGCGGCTTCCTGCGTTTAATTCCGCATATGCAACGACTGTTATATAGATGTGACCTCAGTCACTTATCTTCGCCTGGGATATGCATTAGCTTGAAGCTAAATCAGGAACACCTGATTTTTCGTGTCAAAGGCCGTTCGCACCTTTAGATCGAGGAGCTCGTAAATGACTTTATTCCCCCAAGCGGGAACCCGCGCTGCCAAGCTGACAGTGCTTGGCATCGGCGTCGCCTTTATGGCGACGGCGTGCGGCGGTTCGTCCACACCCACGGCGTCCGAGTCCACCACCGCTGCTGCGGCAGGTATCGCGTGCCCGGCACCTGAGGGCGGCGGGGGCGCGGCCGCATCGCAGACTGCGGAGACAGGTTCCATTCCGCCTTCCACCGGCACCACGGATACACCGCTGCGGATTGGCTCGCTGCTGCCCACCACCGGTTCGCTTGCCTTCCTCGGCCCGCCCGAAATCGCCGGCGTCAACCTTGGCATTGAAGAAGTCAACAAGGCCGGCGGCGTCCTGGGCAAGCCGGTGGAAGTTATCCACCGCGACTCCGGTGACACCAAGACCGATATCGCCACCCAGTCCACGTCCGCACTGCTCGGCCAGGGCGTCAGCGCCGTCATCGGTGCAGCATCCTCGGGCGTTTCCAAGACGGTCATCAACCAGATCACCGGTGCGGGCGTCATCCAGTTCTCGCCGGCCAACACCTCCCCGGACTTCACCACCTGGGATGACAAGGGCCTGTACTGGCGCACCGCACCCTCGGATGTGCTCCAGGGCAAGGTCCTGGGCAACTACATGGCCACCTGCGGTGCGCAGACCGTGGGCATGATTGTCCTGAACGACGCCTACGGCACAGGGCTGGCCAAGAACATCAAGTCCGCCTTTGAATCAGCTGGCGGCCAGGTGGTTGCGGAGGAACTCTTCAACGAGGGCGACACCCAGTTCAGCAGCCAGGTGGACAAGGTCATTGCCGCCAAGCCCGACGCCATCGCCCTGATCACCTTCGACCAGGCCAAGAGCATCGTCCCGCTGATGACCGGCAAGGGTGTCAAACCCACCCAGATGTTCCTGGTGGACGGCAACACCTCCGATTACAGCAAGGACTTCCAGGCCGGTACCCTCAAGGGTGCCCGCGGCACCATCCCGGGCACCTTCGCCCAGGAGGACTTCAAGAAGAAGCTGCTGGCCATCGATCCGGCGCTGAAGGACTACAGCTACGCCGGTGAGTCCTACGACGCCGTCAACCTGATCGCGCTGGCCGCGGAATCGGCAAAGAGCACCAAGGGCGTGGATATCGCAGCCAAGCTCAAGGAAGTCTCTGAGGGCGGCGAGAAGTGCACCTCCTACGCAGCCTGCGTCACGCTGCTCCGCGAGGGCAAGGACGTGGACTACGACGGCCAGTCAGGCCCGGTGACCTTCTCGGACGCCGGTGACCCGACCGAAGCCTACATCGGGATCTACGAGTACCAGGATGACAACAAGTACAAGGCAATCAAGGAAGAGTTCGGCAAGCTCTAACAGCCCTTCCTGAACCAGAACAAAGGGAGCCTCCGTCCAGCTGGACGGAGGCTCCCTTTGTGTTTCCTTCTTGTGATTCTGGCGCCAGGCCTATTCGACGGTGTCGGCCAGGGTGCCGAGGTAGAGCTGAATCACCTTCGGATCCTTCATCAGCTCCCGGCCCGTGCCGGTGTACGCATCCCTGCCCTGGTCCAGGACGTAGCCGCGGTCGCAGATCTGCAGGCAGCGGCGGGCGTTCTGTTCCACCATGATCACGGACACGCCGGCCCGGTTGATCTCATGGACGCGCAGGAAGGTCTCATCCTGCTTGACCGGGGACAGGCCGGCGGATGGCTCGTCCAGCAGCAGTACCGCCGGGTCCATCATCAGGGCCCTGCCCATGGCCACCATCTGGCGCTCTCCGCCGGACAGCGAGCCGGCCCGCTGCGCGCGGCGCTTGCCGAGTTCGGGGAACAGGCCGGTCACGAAGTCGAAGCGCTCAGCGAAGTCCTTGGGCCGCTGGAACATGCCCATCTGGAGGTTTTCCTCGATGGTCAGGGTGGCAAAAACATTGTTGGTCTGCGGAACAAACCCCACGCCGCGGCTCACCAGCTTGTTGGCCTTCAGCCCGGTGATGTCCTGGCCGCGGACCACCACAGTGCCCGAATGGACCTTCACCAGCCCGAACATGGCCTTCAGGAGGGTCGACTTGCCGGCACCGTTGGGGCCGATAATGCCGATGAGTTCGCCTTTGCGGGCCTCAATGCTGCAGCCGTTGAGGATGTTGACCCCCGGCAGGTAGCCGGCCACCAGGTCGGTGACCTTCACCACCGAGTCTCCGTCGATGACCGGCTGGGCGGCGGACGCCGCGCTCGTGCTGCTGCTCATGGGGTGTCCTTCTCTCGGCGCTCTTCACCACTGATGTCCGTGCTGCCATGGCGGCCGGAAATGCCGCCGCCTGCAGGCCGCTCCGTGTCCCTGGGTGTTCCGGTTTCTTCGGCTACCACGTCAAGTGAAATGATGCCCGCGTTTTCGGTTCCCACCACCGACTCTTCGTCACTGACCAGCTCGGCTGCCAGTTCCTTGATGCCCTCGGAGTCGCCAAGGTCCACGTCATGGTGGGCGCCGAGGTAGGCATCAATGACCGCGGGGTTTTTCATCACCTCGGCCGGCGGGCCCTCGGCCACCACCTTGCCCTCAGCCATCACCACCACCCAGTCGGCGATGTGGCGGACCATGTGCATGTCGTGTTCGACGAACAGCACCGTCATGCCTTCCGCCTTGAGGTTCTTGATGTGGTCCAGCAGGGACTGCGTCAAGGCGGGGTTGACGCCGGCCATGGGCTCATCCAGCATCACCAGTTTGGGCCGCACCATCAGGGAGCGCGCCATTTCCAGGAGCTTGCGCTGGCCGCCCGAAAGGGACGCCGCGTAATCGTCCTTTTTGGTGTCCAGCTTGAACTTCTCGAGGAGGACGTCCGCCTCGGCGGTGATTTGTTTCTCCCGGCCGCCCCAGATGCCCTTGAACAAGGCCTTGGCCAGGCTTTCCCCGGGCTGGTTTGACGCGCCGAGCCGCATGTTTTCCATAACGGTCAGTTTGCCCATGACCTTGGTGAGCTGGAAGGTGCGCACCATTCCCATCCGGGCCACCTTGTAGGGGGAGACCCCGGCAATGCTCTTGCCTTCAAACTGCCATTTGCCGCTGTTGGGCGTATCAAAGCCGGTGAGGAGGTTGAATAGTGTGGTCTTGCCTGCTCCGTTGGGACCAATCAGGGCAGTGATCTTATGGCGGGGGATTTCGAGGTATTCGACGTCCACCGCGTTGATGCCGCCGAAGCTTCGGGTCACGTTCTCCGCCACCACGATGGGATCACGCTTCTTGCAGCCTGGTCCGATGTCACCCGCTGCGATGGGCCGGGCATCGGTCATGTAGTCCGGCTCCGCGGAGCCGGGATTGGTTGGTTCCGTGCTGTGCATGCTCATGCGAACGCCAGCTCCTTTTTGTTTCCGAAGACGCCCTGGGGCCTGAAGATCATCAGCAGCATCAGGGCGACGCCCACCAGGATGTAGCGCAGCTGCCCGGCCTGGACCGTGTTGAGCCACGTGACGGCCCCCGACTCGATAAGGCCGTACAGGATGCCCTGGGTCAGCGACAGGACCACCCAGAAGATCATGGCGCCGATCACCGGACCGAGGACCGTGCCCAGGCCGCCGAGCAGGAGGCAGGTGTAAAGGAAGAACGTCAGTTCCGTGCCGTAGTTTGCCGGCTGCACAGCTCCGCGGGGAAGGGTGAACACCATGCCGGCCAGTGCGCCGAGGACGCCGCCGATGATGAGGGCCTGCATTTTGTAGGCGTAGACGTTTTTCCCGAGGGAGCGGACGGCGTTCTCATCTTCGCGGATGCCCTTGAGCACGCGTCCCCAGGGGCTCCGCATCAGCAGCCACACCAGTGTGCAGCAGATGGCCACCAGGGCCCAGCCAACCACGCGGATGAAGAAGTCACGGTTGTTCATCCCGAAGTACGAGCCTTCGGGGAACGGGTTCATGGCGTAGAACCCGCCTTCGAACGCTGCAAGGCCGTTTGCCGAACCCGTCACCGAGGTGAGCTGGTTGGTGGTCACGATGTACCGGACGATTTCGGCTGCCGCGATGGTCACGATGGCCAGGTAGTCGGCGCGCAGCCGCAGCGTGGGGATACCCAGCAGCAGCGCAAAAATCGAGGAGGCAATGATGGCGATCAGCAGCCCGACGAAAAACGGGACGCCGAAGGTGAGCGTGGAGATGGCGAAACCGTAGGCTCCCACCGCCATAAAACCGGCCTGCCCGAAGTTCAGCAGACCGGAGTAGCCGAAATGTACGGCGAGGCCGAGGGCAGCCAGGGCATAGGCCGCCGTCGTCGGGCTGAAAATTTCACCGGCAGCGCTGGCAAGAATAAATCCAAAGTCCATGGCTGTCTCCTAACCCACGCGCTCGCGCCGGCCCAGGATTCCCTGTGGCCGGAACAAAAGGACAACGATCATGATGAAGAGGGCGCCCACGTATTTGAGGTCGGCGGCGAGGCCGAACACGGTGGTGAGCTCCACAAAGATGCCGACGATCACTGACCCGATCAGGGCGCCGAAGACAGTTCCCAGACCGCCCAGCGTGACGCCGGCGAAGATGAGCAGGAGGATGGCCGAACCCATGTCGAAGGTGACGCCGGGGCGGTAGTAGGCCCACAGGATGCCGCCGAGGGCGGCCAGCATGCCGCCGGTGATCCACACGAGGCGGATGACGCCGTCAACGTCGATCCCGGACGCGGCGGCGAGGGCGGGATTGTCCGCCACTGCGCGCGTTGCCTTGCCCAGCCGGGTCTTGAGCAGCACGATGCCGATCAGGGCAATAACTACCGCGCTGATGCCCAGGGACCAGAGGTTGTTCGGCGAGATGGATACCGGCCCCAGCTGGATTTCGGGGCTCTGCGCAAACGGCAGCTGCTGCGTGGCGCCGCCAAAGTAGAACTGGATCACGTAGCGTACCGCCAGTGCCAGGCCGATGCTGACGATCATCATGGGCACCAGTCCGGTGCCCCGGCGCCGCAGCGGCCGCCACAGGCCCCGGTCCTGGGCGTACCCGAACAGGCCGCCGCCCAGCAGGGACAGGATGATCGTGAGCCAGAACGGAAGGCCGATGGCGTTGAACGCAAACACCAGCACCGCGCCGAGCGTCACCATCTCGCCGTGGGCGAAGTTGGTCAGGCCGGTGGTGCCGAAAATCAGTGAAAGGCCCACGGAGGCAAGTGCCAGCAGGAGGCCGAAACTGAGTCCGGCCACGAGCCGGTTGAGAAGGTTCTGCCCGAAGTCCTGCTGCTGCACCACGATGCCTTTGCCGAAGGCGAAGATGACCGACAGGTTGGAGGTCTGGCTGAACGTCACCTCCCGCGGGTTCTCCTGGCCTTCAGCCAGGGTGATGCCCTCCGGCAGGGTGGATTCGTCCAGCTCCACGGTATAAGTGCCCTGCTGCGGCACGCCGATGTTCCAGGATCCGTTCGCCGTGGACTTCGTGGTTCCGGTGAAGTCGCCGCTCTTGGCAGTGATGGTCACGCCGGCCAGGGGTGCGCGGGTGTCGTCACGGAGGAATCCGCTGATGTTGTTCTGGAAGGTCTGGTTCGACGGGGATGGTGTCGGTGCGGGGGAAGCGGCCTGGGATGCCGGTGCGGCCACGAGGAGGATCGCCAGGATGGAAGCACTGATGGCTCCCAGCAGTCTCAGCAATCGGCCGTGTCTTCCGGCCGGCTGGCCTTGGGGTGTACTTCTCAAATTGAAAACCTCCACTTGGGGGCGGTCTCGGCTGCGCCTCTGCAGCCGCTGCGAACGGTCGCAGGACGGGGATGGCACCCACTGGCCCGGCACCCATCACGGTTGTGAGTTCCGTCACCCTGCTTGGCTTATGCTACAGCGCAAAAGAAGGCGCAATTGCTGTGGTTCCGGCCTTGTTGGTAGCGATCGGATAACAACTGCCGGCGCCCGGGCCCCAAGGAAGGCGGCGGCGCCAGGAAAACCTTTGTTGAATAAAGGTGCTTCCTCGAGGGGTACTTCCGGACCGACCTGCCCCCCGGGCACGGGCCGTACGTCACGGTTGGGTTGCACCGCCGTCAGGCCGGGAACTTTTAGCGGCGCATCCGCGTGGAAATTGGTAGCGTGAACTTTAAGGTTCATACCCACCCACCACATGGAGGAAACCCGCAATGGCACTTGGCGGCAACCCGATCTTCAACGGAAAGAGCTTCCGTGGAGCCACCCAGGCACCGCCTGTCCCGCAGGCTCCTTACGGCCAGGCTCCTTACGGCCAGCAGTATGGCCAGCCTTTCGGCCAGCAGGGCTACGGGCAGCAGCCGTATGGCCAGGCCCCCTATGGCCAGCAGGGCTACGGACAGCAGCCCATGACCGACGAGCAGCTGCGGCAGATGTACAACCAGCCTGCAGCAGGCCCGGCTGACACCGGCCGGATGACGTTCGACGACGTCATCGTCAAAACGGCAGCATGCCTTGGCGTTGTGGTGGCCGGCGCAGCCGTCACCATGTTCGTCAGCATGGGCCTCGCGTCACTGCTGATGATTGTTGGCGCCCTGGGCGGTTTTGTGCTGGCCCTGGTCAACACCTTCAAGAAGCAGCCCTCGCCGGCACTCATCCTCGCTTACGCCGGACTGGAAGGCCTGTTCCTTGGCGGCCTGACCCGGATCCTGGACGCGCAGTTCCCCGGCGTCGGCCTGCAGGCCGTGATCGGAACCCTGTCCGTGTTCGCCGTGACGCTGGTGCTGTTCAAGAGCGGCAAGGTCCGGGCAACGCCCAAGGCCATGCGCTTCTTTATGATCGCCCTCATTGGCTACGCAGTGTTTGCCCTGGTCAACATGGTCATGATGATGACCGGCGCCGTGCAGGAGCCGTTCGGCCTGCGCACCCAGGTTGAAATCTTCGGCATCCCGTTGGGTGTGTTCATCGGCCTGCTGGCCATCGGCCTGGCTGCGTTCTCGCTGATCATGGACTTCACCAGCATCGAAGAGGGCGTCCGCAGCGGCGCTCCGCAGCGCTTCTCCTGGACCGCTGCGTTCGGCCTGACCGTCACCCTCGTATGGCTGTACGTGGAAATCATCCGCCTGCTGGCCATCCTCCGCGGGGACGACTAGCTGCCGGGTGACGCACCCGCCGTCGTCCTTTTCTAACGTAGGCCAATAACCAGCTGAGGGCCCCACCACCAGGTGGGGCCCTCAGCTGGTTAACGCGAACTTAGGCGATGCGCAGGGCGCCGGCCGCCGGGGTCACCGTGAAGATCTCCGGCGCCGTGAAGCCGGCGTCGGCAAAGGCCTTGACGACGGCGTCACGCACCTTCTGCTCTGAGCGGGCCGGTGTGAGGGCGATGGCGGCGCCGCCGAAACCGCCACCGGTCATCCGGGCGCCGATGGCGCCGCTGGCGCGGGAAGCCTCCACCGCCAGGTCCAGTTCCGGGCAGGAGATTTCGAAGTCGTCGCGCATCGAGACGTGGCTTGCATCAAGCAGGGCGCCAATGGATGCCGGCCCCCGTGCTGCCAGGAGCTCCACGGTCTGCAGGACCCTGTCGTTCTCGGTGACCACGTGCCGCACCCGGCGGAACGTCACCTCGTCCAGGAGGCCCGAGGCCTCCTCAAGGTCGGCTACCTGGACATCGCGCAGCGCTTTGACTCCGAGGACCTCAGCCCCCAGTTCACAAGACGCGCGCCGGGACGCGTAACCGCCGTCGGCATGCGAATGCGAGACCTTGGTGTCAATCACCAGCATCACCAGGTCCGCCGGTTCCGTTTCGAAGGGAACCAGGCTGACTTCCTGGTTGCGGCAGTCCAGGAACACGGCATGGCCTTTTGATCCGCGCAGCGATGCTGACTGGTCCATGATTCCGGTGGGCGCGCCCACAAAGTCGTTCTCGGCCTGCTGCGTGGCCAGCACCATTTCCTCTGCCTTCAGGCCGGCACCGGTCAGTTCGTTCAGCGCCGAGACGACTGCGCACTCGATGGCATGGGAGGAGGACAGGCCTGCCCCAAGCGGAACATTGGAGTCCAGCAGCAGGTCAATGCCGGGAACGTCGATGCCCCGTTGGCGCAGTGCCCACATGACTCCCAACGGGTACTTGGTCCATCCCTTGGCCAAGCCGGGCTGCAGGGAATCCAGGGATGTGGTCACCATGCCCTGGTCCCCGTACGTGGACAAGAGCCGCACCGTGGAATCGGAACGCACAGCGACGGCCACCCGGGCAGTCCGGTCAATGGCGAAGGGCAGCACAAAACCCTCGTTGTAGTCGGTGTGCTCACCGATCAGGTTGACCCGCCCCGGCGCCTGCCAGATGCCGGCGGGAACGCCGTCAAACTCCCGGGTGAACCGGGCAGCCAGATCTTCGCTGCTGGCCGGTCCGGGCGTGGTGAGAGAATCACGAACGGCGCTCACGCGGTTGCTCCTTCAGGCACGGCTGCCTGGAGGGCAGCGGGGGATGGGGTGGAGGCCGGAACGGTGACGTTGCGCAGCCGCTCGGCCACGCTTTCCGGAGTGGTGTCATTGATGAAGGCGCCCATCGCGGCTTCCGATCCGGCGAGGAACTTCAGTTTGTCGGCAGCCCGGCGCGGCGACGTCAGCTGGAGGTGCAGGTAACTGGCCGGGCGCAGCAGCTCGTCAATCGGCGCCTGGTGCCACGCCGAGATGTACGGCGTGGGGGTGGGGTAGAGGGCGTCCAGGCGCTTGAGCAGGTCCAGGTACACGTGCGCCAGCTCATCCTTCTCCTCCCCGCCCAGCGCCGCCAGGTCCGGAACCTGGCGGTGGGGAACCAGGTGGATCTCCAGTGGCCAGCGGGCAGCGAACGGGACATAGGCGCTGAAGTTCTCACCCTCCAGGACCATGCGGCTGCCGTCCTCGCGTTCGGAGCGCAGCAGCGATCCTGTCAGCGTTTCCTTGCCGCCGGCCGCGTCGTAGAACTTCCGGGCCGCGGCGCCAAGGACCCCGGCCCGCGGGGTCACGTAGGGATAGGCATAAATCTGGCCATGCGGGTGGTGCAGTGTCACGCCAATGTCCGCGCCGCGGTTTTCGAACGGAAACACCTGCTTGATCCCCGGAAGCGCACTCAGGGCTTCGGTGCGCTGGGCCCAGGCCTCGATGACGGTGCGGGAACGCTCCTCGGTCAGGCCGCTGAAGGACCCGGTGTGGGCAGGAGTGAAGGCCACCACCTCACACCGGCCATAGGCGGGCGCCGTTGTTCCCCAGGCAGCGTGGTCCGGGACCGAACCGAGGGCCGGGCCCAGGGACGGGAAGCGGTTCTCGAACACCACCACATCGTAGTCGTCGGCGGGAATCTCTGAGGGGTTGCTGGCCGTAGTGGGGCAGATGGGGCACTGGTCCGCCGGCGGAAGGTGCGTGCGGCTCTGGCGGTGGGCGGCGACGGCAACCCATTCACCAGTCAGGGCATCGAAACGGACTTCTCCCGGTTCACCCCGTGGCGGCAGGCCGCGGTGGTCCGCGGTGGTTTCCGCCGTCCGCGCCTTGGGGGCGTGGGCGTCGTCGAAGTAGATCAATTCCCGGCCGTCGGAGAGCCTGGTGCTGGTGATTCCGGTCATGAACCCTGTCCTTTTAGTGCAGCAACTTATCAATATTGTGCCACATTCCGCTCATAAAAGAATAGAATCAAACAAAAAGTAACACCAGCCGTGATGCAGGCACAGGACATGGGCTGTACGGTATTGCTCATGACTTCCGATGCACCCCTAGAAACCAGCGTTGCTTCAGGCTACCGGGCCTACGCCACGGGCCGGCAGTATGAGCTCCGCCGCGGAGATGCCCTTGCCGTAGTCACTGAGCTGGCCGCAGGACTGCGTCTCTACAGCCGGGGCGGCGTGCAGCTGACGGAGACCTACGGCGATGACCAGATTCCGCCGGGCGGGTGCGGCATCACCCTGGCTCCCTGGGCTAACAGGGTCGAAGACGGACAGTGGTTCCTGGACGGCAAGAAGCAGCAGCTGGCCATCACCGAGGTGGCACGGAACAACGCGAGCCACGGCCTCCTCCGGAACGCCTCCTACGCGCTGGTTGACGAGTCGCAGCACTCGGTCACGCTGGAGGCCGCCATCTTCCCCCAGCACGGCTACCCCTTCCTGGCCCGCCACCGGGTGCAATACTCCCTCGGGGAGGATCTTGGGCTGGAAGTCCGCCAGACCCTGGCCAACGACGCCAAGTCTCCGGCGCCCTTCGTCCTCGGGGCCCACCCGTACCTGCGGCTTGGCGACACCCCCACTGAAGACCTGGTGCTGACGGTTTCCGCTGATACGCAGCTGCTCGCCGACGAGCGCCTCATCCCGCGCAGCAGTGCTCCGGTGCAAGGGGACACCGACTTCCGGGCCGGGGTGCACATTGCGCCGCTGAGCGTGGACGTTGCCTTGACGGGGCTCCGCTTCGAAGGGGGCAGGGCGCGCCACACCCTGGCCGGGCCTGGCGGGGAGCAAGTCAGCCTCTGGCAGGACGAATCCTGCCAGTACGTCCATGTCTATGTCAGTACCATCTACCCCGGCCGGAACCGTGCCGTGGCAGTTGAACCCATGACCGGACCGGCGAATGCCTTCAACTCCGGGGACGGCCTCCGCTGGTTGGCGCCCGGGGAATCGTTCACCATCTCGTGGGGAATCGACTACAGCCCCGGCGCCGCAGGGTAGCAGTTTCCCATTAGGCCACGGCTGCGTAAGTATTAGGCTATGACGCCAGCCGAGGATCCCGTTTCGCCCGACCCTCAACCACCGGTACGGCAACCAACCGCCCCGACGGCCCAGGCTGGTCCGCCGCTGCGCGTACTGACAGACCGTGAACTGGATAAGGACATTCCGTACGGGGTGCGCATTGCAGCGTCGTGGGCATGGCGGCTGGGGCTCATCCTCCTGGTGTGCGGCGCGCTGGTCTGGATCCTGCGGCAAATCAGCTTCCTGATCATCCCGGTGATGGTCGCCGCGCTCCTGGCCGGCCTCCTCAGCCCGGTGACCCGCTGGCTGCGGCGCCGGGGACTGCCCGGCGGCCTCGCAGTGGCCCTGACCGTCCTCGGCTTTATCGGGCTGATCGCCGGATCGCTGGCGCTGGTGGGCAGGCAACTGCTCATCGGATTCGGCGAGCTCTGGTCCCAGGCGCTGGAAGGCGTGAAGCAGGTCCAGGACTGGCTTTCGGCCGGCCCCCTCCACCTGACCGCCGCCCAAATTGACCAGTACGTCAAGGAAGCCACCGATGCGCTGCAGAACAACAGCAGCAGCATCCTCAGTGGCGCCCTGTCCTTTGGCAGCACCGCCGGCCACTTTGCCGCGGGAATGCTCCTGGCGCTGTTCATCCTGATCTTCTTCCTCCTCGAAGGCGACCGCATCTGGGCTTTCCTGGTCCGTCTGCTGCCCAGGAAAGCGCGCGCCGCGACCTTTGGTGCAGGCCGGAAGGGCTGGTCCTCCATGGTCAGCTACGCCCGGATCCAGATGTTCGTCGCGCTGGTGGACGCCGTGGGAATTGGCGTTGGTGCCGCCATCATCGGTGTGCCCCTGGCGCTCCCGCTGGGCGTCCTGGTGTTCATAGGTTCCTTCATCCCCGTGGTGGGCGCCCTGGTGACCGGAGTCATCGCGGTCCTGCTGGCACTCGTGGCCAACGGTCCGGTGAACGCCCTGATCATGCTCGGCATCGTGTTGCTCGTCCAGCAGCTCGAAAGCCACATCCTGCAGCCGCTGGTTATGGGCAAGGCAGTGGCCCTGCACCCGGTGGCGGTGATCCTGTCCGTCGCGGCCGGCTCCTATCTCGCCGGAATTCCCGGTGCGCTGTTCTCGGTACCCATCCTCGCCGTCGCAAATTCGGCCGTTCGCTACATCGCCGCCAGAACGTGGGAACATGAACAGGTGCTGGCAGCGCCGGGCGGCCCTTCGGTTGCCGGCGCCGGCCCGGACAACACCATTAGGCATGTTGATCCGCCGGACGCCCTCAAGGACGGCAACGGCGGCGCAGCCGGCACAAACGCAGAACATCATGGTGCCCGTACCCGCGACGCGGCGCCAGGGCCGAAATTCAGAGGAGATTAGTCCGTGAACATCCTTGAAACCCTTCCCGTCACGCTGGACGATGTCCTGGAGGCGCAGAAGCTGCTCGACGGGATTATTGCGCGGACTCCGGTGGAATCATCACGCGCCCTGGGCAAGCTTGTGGGCGGAGACGTCTACTTCAAGTGCGAGAACCTGCAGCGCGCCGGATCGTTCAAGGTCCGCGGCGCCTACGTCCGCATGGCACGGCTGTCGCCCGAAGAAAAGAAGCGCGGCGTGGTGGCCGCTTCCGCAGGCAACCACGCCCAGGGCGTGGCAGTGGCGGCGAAGAGCCTGGGAATCAAGGCCCGCATCTACATGCCGCTCGGAGTGGCCCTGCCCAAGCTGGCAGCAACCCGCAGCCACGGCGCCGAGGTCATCCTGCACGGCCACAACGTGGACGAGGCGCTGGCCGAAGCCCAGCGCTACAGCAACGAGACCGGAACGGTCTTCGTCCACCCGTTCGACAACGTTGACGTCGTGGCCGGCCAGGGAACCCTGGGACTGGAAATACTGGAGCAGGTGCCCAACGTGGACACCATCCTCATGGGTGTCGGCGGCGGCGGGCTCCTGGCGGGCGTCGCCGTAGCCATCAAGGCGCGGGCCAAGGAACTGGGCCGCGAAATACGCATCATCGGTGTACAGGCGGAGAACGCCGCGGCCTACCCGCCCTCACTTGCTGCAGATGCGCTGGTGCCTTTGAAGAAGGTATCCACCATGGCCGACGGCATCGCCGTGGGCCGGCCGGGCCAGCTGCCGTTCAGCATCATCCGCGAGCTGGTGGACGATGTGGTGACGGTCAGCGAGGACTCCCTGGCCCGCGCGCTGATCTTCCTGCTGGAGCGGGCAAAGATGGTGGTGGAGCCAGCCGGCGCCGTGGGGGTTGCCGCCCTGATGGACGGCAAGATCGAAAACCCCGGAACCACGGCAGTGGTCCTTTCCGGCGGCAACATCGACCCCATGCTGATGCTCAAGGTCATCCAGCGCGGCCTCTCCGCGGCAGGGCGTTACATGACAGTCCGCATGATGCTTGACGACCGCCCCGGTTCGCTGGCCACCATCGCCAGGATCATTGCCGAGAACGACGCGAACGTCACCGGCCTGGACCACACCCGCGTGGGCGGCTCCATCAGCATGGGTGACGTCTCCATCACCGTCAACCTGGAAACCAAGGGCCATGAGCACGGCGAGCAAGTGCTGAGCGCGCTCCGGGCCGAGGGTTTCCAGCCCATCGTGGTCCATTAGGAGGGTTGATGGCCGGACTGGCGCAGAACAGCGGTTTCGGCGACCGGCGGACCCTTGCTGCCCGGGCAAAGGGCGGGCTGCTGGTGCTGGGCAGCTTTGTGGCACTCCTCTTTGTCATCGAACTGTTCAACGCGCTGATGCTGCGCTCGCTCAACCGGACGTTCGGCCTGAGGCCCAGGAGCGCCGACGGGCTGCTGGACATCTTCACCTTCCCGCTGCTGCACGCCAACCTGAACCATCTGCTGTCCAACAGCCTGCCGCTGATAATTTTCGGCTTCCTGGTTTTCCTGTCCGGACTGCGGGTCTTTATGACGGCCCTGGCCTTCAGCTGGCTCGGATCGGGACTGACAGTCTGGCTAATCGGGAACGGCGGCATCACTGTGGGTTCGTCCGGCCTGGTTTTCGGGCTGTTCGCGTTCCTGCTGGTGCGCGGGTTTTTTAACCGCAGCTGGCGGCAGATCCTCCTGGCGGTGGTGCTGTTCATGGGCTACGGCGGCATCCTGCTGGGCGTCCTGCCCTTATTTCCCGGCTACATCTCGTGGCAGGCCCACCTTGGCGGCGCTGCCGGGGGAGTGGTGGCGGCACTGCTCCTGCGCCCCCGGAAGTCCGCGACGGTCAGCGATTTCTGACCGCCGAAGCACGGCGTCTCCTTGCACCAAAGCAAGACGCCGGCCGCCCCTGGGGGGCGGCCGGCGTCTTTGAATGCTCTTGCCGGTATGCGGGTACTGCTATCCGGCGTACGGCTTGGCGGAAAGGATCTCCACTTTGATGTCCTTGCCGTTGGGCGCCGTGTAGCTGAGCGTTTCGCCTTCCTTGTGGCCAAGGATGGCAGCGCCCAGCGGTGACTTTTCGCTGAAGACGTCGATATCGGAATCACCGGCGATTTCGCGTGAGCCGAGCAGGAAGGTTTCTTCGTCGCCGGCGATCCTGGCAACCACGATCATGCCGGGCTCCACGATTCCGTCATCGGCCGGAGACTCACCCACGTGCGCGTCGCGGAGCAGCGCCGTCAGTTGGCGGATGCGGGCTTCGATCTTGCCCTGCTCCTCCTTGGCTGCGTGGTAGCCGCCGTTTTCCTTCAGGTCCCCCTCTTGCCGGGCCTGGTCAATCTTCTGGACGATTTCCGCGCGGCCAGGGCCGGAAAGGTGGTCCAGCTCTGCCTTCAGGCGGTCAAAAGCTTCCTGGGTGAGCCAGGCTGCAGCTGCGCTGTTGGTGGTAGACACGGACTTCTCCTCTAATGGTCCTACATGCAAAAGACCCCGCCACGGTGGCCACTTGTGGAACAGTAACCAGCTCAGCGGGGTAAAGGTATTGCTCCATTGTAGTCAATCCTGTGGATTTACCCAACGTGGGAGCGGCGCGGATCACATCTTCCGGCCTGAACCGTCCGGAATCCAGCAGCTGTCCACCACCCCGGACACGGCGAGGGACTCCGTGCGGACGGACACGCGCTGAGAAACTGTCCGCCCGCCGTCGGCTGTTTCCTCTGCCTGCGACGGCGGAACGTCCACCACTTTCCAGCCCACCACGGCGAATTTGGAGTCCAGCGCCTTGATGGCACACTGCACGGCCGTTCCCGGCTCCCTTGTCACCTGGAAATCCACCTCCGCCACGGTGGCGTCCGTCGTGGCGTAGCCGATGTCCTTGAAGCTCACGCTGGAGAGGGAATTCGATGTGGAGACCCATGCCATGAATCCGATGCCGGCGGCCAGGCCAACACCGCCGATGGCCCGCTTGGCGGCAGGGGAGAGCCTGCGCTTTTTAGCGCCATAACGATTGGCTAGGCTAGTGTTCGCGGGCTCCGAGGGGGCCGGCTGGTCCGGGGAAGTCACCAGACCAGTTTAGTGCCCTTCCCCGGGGGACTCAGCGGCCGGCAGCGTGCCGGCGCAAGCCAGCCGCCCGCCGAGCCATACGAACAGCCGCCACAAGCCGACATATGAAGAATTAAGGAGCAGTCCTTCGATGACAGCGTCCAGTAACGCCCCGAAGGGGGAGCACAGCCCGCTCCGGCTGCTCGCCGTCCACGCCCACCCGGATGACGAATCCAGCAAGGGTGCCGCCACCATGGCGAAGTACGCTGCCGAAGGGGTGGAAGTCATGGTGGCCACCTGCACCGACGGGTCACGGGGGGACATCCAGAACCCTGCAGTGGAAGATGCGCCCCATCCCAAACGTGACATGGCAGGCGCCCGCCGGTTGGAAATGGAACGGGCCGCGAAAATCCTGGGCATCAAGCAGCGGTGGCTGGGCTTTGTGGATTCGGGCCTGCCCGAAGGAGATCCGCTGCCGCCTCTGCCGGCGGGATCGTTCGCCACGTTGCCGCTGCACCAAGCTGCCGCCCCGTTGGTGCGCCTGGTCCGGTCCTTCAAGCCGCACGTGATCCTCAGCTACGACGAAAACGGCGGCTACCCCCACCCGGACCACATCATGGCCCACCGCGTAGCCGTTGAAGCCTTCGAGGCGGCCGGGGACCCCGCCCGCTACCCGGACGCCGGCGGACCCTGGGAGCCCAGCAAGCTGTACTACGACCGGGCCTTCAGCCCCGAGCGTTTCCGTGCCCTGCATTTCGCCCTGGAGGAGGCGGGCCTTCAGTCGCCGTACGCGGAGCGGCTCGCGGCGTGGCTGGAGTCCGACGCCGAGGGCCACACGCCGCCGCCCGCACCGCATCCCACCACCACGCAGGTGGACTGCGGGGACTTCTTCGAAGTCCGCGATGATGCCTTGCGGGCGCACAGCACGCAGGTGGACCCGCTGGGGTTCTTCTTCGCTGTATCGCCGGAGATGCAGCGGCGGGCATGGCCGTGGGAGGACTACTCGCTGATTAGTTCCCGGGTGCCCTCCGGGCTGCCCGAGAAGGACCTGTTCGCGGGACTAAGATAGAACCGACAGGCAATTTCTATGCCGCGTAGAAGAAGCGTCCGGAGTCCGGGTTGCTGTATCTGCTGCCTGCCGACACCCGTTCCATAGAAGGTATTCAACGTGCAAAGTCTGCTCCTCAGCCTGGCCACCACGCCCGCGCCCCAGCCCACACCGTCGCTGCGCGAGGGCATCACCCAGGACCAGGTGACACCGGGACTCCTGGGCTTCATCATGACGGCCTTCTTTGTGGTGGCCACGGCACTGCTCATCGTGGACATGGTCCGGCGGATCAGGCGGGTCCGGTACCGCGCCCAGGTGGAGGAGGAGCGCATTGCGGCGGCTTCGGCTGCGGACATCGAAGCGGCCGAGGCTGCAGAGGCGGGATCCGCCGCTGCGGGGCCGTTGGCAGGTCCGGCGGACGGTTTTGCTGCCGGTTCAGCCTCCGGGGATTCCCTTCAGGGGCCGGCCGACGGCGGCACGGACGCCGGTCCCGGGACCCGCCGCCACTAATTGGCTAGCTGGGCACGGCTGCTCGGCTAGCTGAGTACGGCGAGAGCTATTGCCGTGAAGTGCGCGGCGAACGCAACCACGGTCAAGGCGTGGAACAGTTCGTGGAAGCCGAAGTGGTGGTAGCTGAAGTTCGGCTTTTTCAGCGCGTAAAAGACAGCGCCGGTGATGTAGAGAATCCCGCCCACGCAAATGAGGACGGCGGCAGGAATGCTCGCCTGGAAGAACTGCGGGAGATAAAACAGCGCTCCGCAGCCCAGCGCGATGTAGATCGGAACATAAAGCCAGCGCGGCGCATCGGTCCACAACAGCCGGAACAGCACGCCCAGAATGGCGCCGGACCAGATAACCCACAGCAGCAGGACAGCCTGGGGCCGTTCCAGCAGGGTCCAGGCCAGCGGAGTGTAGCTCCCGGCGATCACCAGCATGATGTTGGTGTGGTCCAGCCGCTTGAGGACCATCTTCACCTTCGGGGACCAGTTGCCGCGGTGGTAGACGGCACTGATGCCGAACAGCATCACGCCGGTGGCCGCGTACACGGCTGACGTGATCTTGCGGTCCACGGTGGGGGCCAGTGCCACAAGGACGGCTCCAGCCACCAGGGCCAGCGGCGCGGTCACGGTATGGATCCACCCGCGCCACTTCGGCTTGATCATCAGGAGCCCGGCCAGCCGGACGGCGGCATCGTCCACGGCGTTCGATTCGGAGCCGGTTCCAGCGCTTGCGCTGCCGTTCGGTTGCGGCGCCCGCGAAGCGTCCGGGGTGTCGCTGTTCATGGGTCCAGAGTAACTTACGCCCCGGTAAGTTACCCACGGGTAGTAACGGGTGGCCTATGGATTCCGCTCCCGCCGGGAACGCAGGTTCCGTTACGGACGGTAGCCTAGGATGTGCAAAGCCGAACGTACAGCAAGGAAGTCAGGTGAGAGAACGCGTGGAGTTGCCCGGGTTCCTCTACGGCTTTTACGAGCGCAGGCTGCTGAAGGACCTCGCCCGCGACCGCATTCCCCGGCACATCGGGGTCATGGTGGACGGCAACCGGCGCTGGGCCAAGCAGTTCAATGCCCCCACCAGCCAGGGCCACCAGGCCGGTGCGGACAAGATCCACGAGTTCCTTGGCTGGTGCCAGGAGCTTGGCATCAAAGTAGTCACGCTCTACATGCTGTCCACGGACAACATGAACAGGTCCAGCGAAGAGCTCGACCTGCTGATGGGCATCATCGCCAACACTTTGGACCGGCTGGACGAGGACGCCAACATCTCCGTCCACGCCATGGGTGCGCCCGAACTGCTGCCGGACTATCTGGCCGAGCGCCTCAACAAGCTGACCGCACGCACCCCGGTCCGGGAAAAAATCCACGTCAATGTTGCTGTGGGCTACGGCGGGCGGCGGGAAATAGTTGATGCGGTCCGCGAACTGCTGCACGATGCCGTGGCCAAAGGCAAGGACATCGGAGAACTGGCAGACGAGCTCTGCGTGGACGACATCTCCAGGTTCCTCTACACCCGCGGCCAGCCCGATCCGGACCTGGTGATCCGCACGTCCGGCGAACAGCGCCTTTCCGGGTTCCTGATGTGGCAGAGCGCCTACAGCGAGTTCTACTTTTGCGAGGCGCTGTGGCCCGCCTTCCGCAAGGTCGATTTCCTGCGCGCGCTGCGCGATTACGCAGGCAGGCAGCGGCGCTTCGGCGCCTGACATTCCCGGTTTACCGCGTGTTCACGCGGCCGCAACAAGAATCGCCGCGTAATGGTTGCGGAAATTACTTCCGATGGATTTACGTTATATCCATCAGCAGGCAAAACCGCCGGCTGATCGGGGAGGCCAGTACATGGAGCGAGACATCGCACCGGTTGTATGGGAGGCCGGACCCGGCCTCATGGCCGAGCCGGCTCACCACTAACACATCCGGGCTTGTGCCCGGGGCTGGAGTCGATGTGGCTACTTCTGAACAACTGCCCGCGGTCCTTTCCGACCAGGGAGAGAAAGCTACCTCTCGCGCCATGCGAGCCACCTTAGAAACCGGTGCAGCGGAAGAAACCGCGGCCGGTTTTGCTGTTCCTGGAAGGGAAGCCACCATCCACACCTTTGTGATCGACACCTCCGTCCTGCTCTCGGACCCCCGCGCCCTGCTGCGCTTTGCGGAGCATGAGGTTGTGGTTCCGGTTGTGGTCATCACCGAGCTTGAGGCCAAGCGGCACGATCCCGAACTTGGCTACTTCGCGCGCAAGGCACTCCGGCTCCTCGACGACCTGCGCGTCAAACACGGTGGACTGAACCAGCCCATTCCGATCGGTGATGACGGCGGCACCCTGGTGGTGGAACTGAACCACATTTCCTCGGAGGTGCTGCCGCTGGGCTTCCGCAGCGGGGACAACGACAGCCGCATTCTCGCCGTCGCGAAGAACCTCGCGAATGAAGGCCGGGACGTCACGGTGGTGTCCAAGGACCTGCCCATGCGCGTCAAGGCCTCGGCGATGGGGCTCACCGCCGACGAATACCGCAACGAGCTGGTGAAGGATTCGGGCTGGACCGGTGTGGCCGAGGTGGAGGCCGGCGAGCAGGAGATCAACACGCTTTACGGCCACGAGCCCGTCTTCATCCCGGCAGCGGCTGAGCTGCCGGTCAACACCGGGCTGGTGCTGCTGTCCAACCGGGGCTCTGCCCTGGGCCGTGTCGGCCCCGACAAGCAGGTCCGCCTGGTGAAGGGCGACCGGGACGTTTTCGGCCTGCACGGACGGTCCGCGGAACAGCGGCTGGCCATCGACATGCTGATGGATCCCGCCGTCGGCATCGTTTCCATCGGCGGCCGGGCAGGAACCGGCAAGTCGGCGCTGGCCCTGTGCGCCGGCCTGGAGGCTGTCCTGGAACGCCGCGAGCACCGCAAGGTGATTGTGTTCCGGCCGCTCTACGCCGTGGGCGGGCAGGAACTGGGCTACCTTCCGGGCTCGGAGTCCGAGAAGATGAACCCCTGGGCGCAGGCCGTTTTTGACACCCTCGGCGCGCTGGTGAGCCAGGAAGTGGTGGAGGAGGTCATGGACCGCGGCATGCTCGAGGTTATGCCCCTCACCCACATCCGCGGCCGCTCCCTCCACGACGCCTTCGTGATTGTGGATGAGGCCCAGTCGCTCGAAAAGAACGTACTGCTGACGGTCATGAGCCGGATCGGCCAGAACTCGAAGATCGTCCTCACCCACGACGTCGCCCAGCGTGACAACCTCCGCGTCGGACGCCATGACGGAATCGCCGCCGTCGTCGAAACCCTGAAAGGACACCCGCTCTTCGGCCACATCACACTGACCCGCTCCGAACGCTCGCCGATCGCAGCCCTGGTGACGGAACTGCTCGAAGGTTAAGCGGGGGTGCCCGGGTGCCCCTTCCTCTGCGTGCTGGCTCGTTCCTCGCCTCTGACGCACGCTGCCGGAAGGCGCACCCGGGCACCAGGTCCCGTCAGTCGCCGATCTTGAGGAACTTCGCCGCTGCTTCGTGGCCCTCTACCTGCAGGGTCCAGTCGGGGCGTTTGAAGGATTCCGGGGTGAGGCGGACGTGTTGGACGGTTTCGACTTTTGGGCCCCAGGCCTTCCGGGTGATGCCGTTCAACTCGTAGCCGAGGGCGCGGGAGACGCCGAGGGAGGCCTCATTCCAGAGGGCAGCTTCCGATTCGGCTGCTTCTGCGTCCAGCCAGTCGAAGGCGTAGAGTGCGACGGCGGCGCGCATCTCCTTGCCCAGGCCCTGGCCCTGCACGGACTGCTTGAGCCATGAGCCGGTGCTGACTGTCTTCAGCCTGGCGAAGTCCTTGGCGCCGACGTCCTGGCAGCCAACGAACCTGCCGTCGTGCCAGATCCCGAGCAGCAGGGTCCACGCCTCCGGTGTGAACTCCGCCCGGCAGCGCCAATACCAGCGGGCCATGTTGGGCCCGAGCTCCTCCGCCGGGAGCTCCGTCCAAGGGGTGCTGAACGGGTTCCGGCCGGCGTCGTGAATACCGCTGCGGGCAGCCTCCACGGCGGCCGGGATGTCCTCATCCCTGATGGGGCGGAGTTCAAGGCGGGGAGTGGCCAGCCGAAGGCCAAAAAGTGGCCAGACGTCACTTATTGTTGTCATTCGCGAAGCCTAGCCGACGGCCGCATCCAGGGCTTGCCATCCTCAGGCGGGGATCTCCCAGCTGATGTGCTGGCGGACATCGGTGAGGCTCATTGACTGGGCGACGAACAGGTCGTCCAGCATGTATTCGTCCACTGCGAGGATGCGCAGCCAATGGCCGTATTCCTCGGTCCCTGGTTCCAGTGACTGGCTTGCCACGCATACACCCGTTCCCAGATCCACCCGGATCCGGGACCTTCCAGGCAGGCACAGCGGCGAGGCTGGATAGGCCGGGTGATATGCGGCCGTGGGGCTCACCACTGCTTCCAGGACCGGGCGGCCCTCGTGGTTCCGGGAGCTGACCCCATGGACTTCCACGGTATTGCTGCCGGGGAATTCGATGGGCACCGGCGCGTTGCCGGCCAGTTCCACCGGGTCCAGGGCCGCGGCGAACCGGCCGTTGCCGAAGCCCGGTTCGCCGTAGGCTGCTTCCGGGCGGCGCCGGACCAGGCCCTGGTCGTCGTAAACGGGCGTCACCAGGTGCGGTGGAAGGAGCCAGGACTTCCGGGTGGCGCTGACGTAGAGGCCATCCTTGGAATCATTGATTCCGGTGGTGCTGTGCAGGACGAGTCCGTCCGCGGTTTCGAGCCGGAGGGCGCCGGGGCGGCGCAGCCATGCCCGGACCAGGGGCGCTGCCGGGCTGGGCGCTTCGGTAAAGGGCTCATCCCAGTATTCAAAGCGCAGGGACTGCCACTTCCAGGGCGAGGACCTGCACAGATTCCGGAAAAGGGCAGGATCCGCGGCGGCTGAACTGCTGTCCGGATTTATCCGGTGCCGGGAGTCCCAGGTCGCCATATCCACAGTTTACGCGCGGGCGGTGCGCGCGGGAGCGGAAATCCAGTAGCATCCGAGGGTGATCCAACGACTGGGCGAACTCTGGGCGCAGACCCCGCTGGCCTTCTGGCTGGTGCTTGCTGCCTGCGCCTACTTTGCGGTGATGGCCGTCCGGCTTACGGTGATCGACGTCCGGCATCACCTCCTGCCCAACCGGATCGTTTTCCCCTCCTACGCTGTGGCCGGTGTCCTCCTGCTCGCGGCTGCCATCTTTGCCGACGTCGGCGCTGGTGCGGTGCAGGGGCCGGATGGCTGGAGTGCTGGGTTGATGGCCATGCCGGCCCTGCGGATAGTGGCCGGTGCCGGCATCCTGTGGCTTTTCTACTTCCTCCTCAGGTTTGCCTACCCGCCCGGGATGGGTTTCGGCGACGTGAAACTGGCCGGCGTCCTGGGCATGTACCTCGGCTACCTGGGGTGGGGCCACCTGTTCGCCGGTACCTTCCTGGCTTTCCTGCTGGGCGGCCTGTGGTCCATTGCCCTGCTGGCCGCGCGCAGGGGGACCTTGAAGTCGTCCATCCCGTTCGGGCCGTTTATGCTCGCCGGCGCCGGGGCCGCGATGCTGCTGCCTGCCTGACAGGCGGGCTGAGCTGTGGGGCAGGCAGTTCGGTAGGCTGGCTTAATGCCTGCGCCTGACTACGTCCTGAAACTTCGCGAAAAAATCGGCAACGACCCTCTGTGGGTCCCCGGCGTCCGGGGAGTGGTGGTCGATGACTCGGGCCGGGTCCTGCTGGCCCGCCGTGCGGACAACAGGCAATGGGCCCTGATCAGTGGAATGCTCGACCCGGGCGAGCAGCCCGCGCGCGGCCTGGTGCGGGAGATTTTCGAGGAAACCGCAGTGGTGGCCGAACCGGAGCGTGTTGTGTCCGTCGGCGCGGTGGGCCCCATCACCTATCCCAACGGTGACGTCTGCGAGTTCCTGGACGTGGTATTCCTCTGCCGCTACGTATCGGGAACTGCCCGGGTCAACGATGATGAGTCCATTGCCGTCGGCTGGTTCGGCCTGGATGAACTCCCTGACCTGATGCCCGGGCACCTCACCAGCATCCACTGTGCCCTTGCTCCGGCAGAGGCAGCCCACTTCGAACCCTGACAGCACCCTGCCGCCCCAGGGCCCGCAGGGCCCGGGAATGCAGCCGGGGCGCCGCAACCCCCAGGATCGCGGCGCCCCGGCCGGTCCGGCACTCCCGGACCACAGCCGGCAGGAGTTCGACGGCGGTCAGTTGCGCTGGGAGACCAGCCCGCCGTCGTCGTCCTTGACGCTGTCCTGAGCACCGCGGGCTTCCGCCCCGGCCCCGGACGGGGCCTTGGACAGTTCCGCGGCGAGGCGTTCAGCTTCCTCGCCACCCACGGCTTCCCCGCGGGCCACCATCCCGGCAGTGTCCGAGAGCGGTATCTGCTTCAGCGTGAGCGCCAGGATCAGAGCCAGGGCAATGAACGGGATCAGGTACCAGAAGACGGGGGCCAGCGACTCGGCGTAGGCGTTGACGATCGCATCACGCAACTGCTCCGGCAGCTGGTTCAGGGCCTGCGGATCCAGTGTGCTGGTGGACTGGGCAGCCTGGTCGGCGGAGGCGCCGGCGCCGGTGAACGCGCCGGTCAGGGATTCCGAGAGCCGGTTGGTGAAGATGGAGCCGAAGATGGCCACACCCATGGCCGCACCCACTTCGCGGAAGTAGTTGTTGGTGCTTGTGGCCGTGCCGATCTGATCGGCGGGGACGGAGTTCTGCACCACCAGCACCACCACCTGCATGATCAGCCCCAGGCCGGCACCGAAGATGAACAGCTGCACGCAGATGACCCAGATGGGAGTGCTGGCGGCGAGGGTGGTCATCCAGAACATGGCAGCCATGGTGAAGGCAGCGCCGAGGATGGGGAACATTTTGTACTTGCCGGTTTTCGAGATCCGGATGCCTGAGTAAATGGAGGTGCCCATCAGGCCCGCCATCATGGGCAGCATCAGCAGGCCGGACTCTGCGGCGGAGGTGCCGGAGGACATCTGCAGGAACGTGGGGACAAAGGCGATCGCGGAGAACATGCCCAGGCCAAGGGTGAAGCCGATGGCCGTGGCGTTGACGAAGATCCGGTTGCGGAACAGGCTCAGCGGAATGATGGGGTCCTCGGCGCGGCGCTCCACCATCACAAAGGCGGCGGCGGACAGCACCATGCCGGCGCCGAAAGCCCAGGTAAGCGGTGAATCCCAGCCTTCGTCCTTCTTGCCGCCGAAATCGGTGAAGAAGATCAGGCAGGTGGTGGCGGCCGACAGCAGCACCACGCCCAGGATGTCGATCCGCTTTTCAGCCTTCTTGTTGGGCAGCGTCAGGGTGAACCAGGCGATGGCGAACGCTGCGATGCCGATGGGGATGTTGATGTAGAAGGCCCATTCCCAGGTGAGGTGGTCCACAAAGAAGCCGCCCAGCAGGGGGCCGGCCACGGCGGAGAGGCCGAAGATGGCGCCGAGCGGGCCCATGTACTTGCCGCGGTCCTTGGCTGGCACAATATCGGCAATGATCGCTTGGGACAGGATCATCAGGCCGCCGCCGCCCAGGCCCTGGATGGCGCGGAAGATCACAAAGCCCCAGAAGTCGGTGGCAAGGGCGCAGCCCACGGACGCCAGTGTGAAAAGTGCGATGGCTACCAGGAACAGGTTCCGCCTGCCCAGGACGTCGCCGAACTTGCCGTAGATGGGCATCACGATGGTGGTGGCCAGAAGGTAGGCGGTAGTGATCCAGGCCTGGTGTTCCACACCGCCGAGCTTGCCCACGATGGTGGGCATGGCGGTGGAAACGATGGTCTGGTCCAGGCTGGAGAGCAGCATCCCGGCGATCAGCGCCGAGAAGATGATCCAGATGCGTTTCTGGGTCAGCAGCAGGGGGCCCGCTGCCGGCTTGGTGGCGATACTCATCTTGGTCCTTCTGCGGCGGTGTCCGGCTGGTCGAATGGCTGGGAGAAGAGCAGGCTGGCGGCGGAAATGTTCTCCATCAGCAGCTTTTTGTAGGGGCGGGTGTTGCCGTCGGCGAAGTAGGCGATGCTGCTTTTCCGGGCGATGGTACTGAGCAGCGCAACGGCCATCTGGACCACAGGGTGGTCACTGGCCACGCCTTCGCGCCGGGCCACGTCGCGGGCGAACTGTGCTTCCCGCCGCTCGGTGATGCCAATGAGGCGGAGGATCAGCTGGGGCTCTTTTTTGACGACGGCGATCAGCTGGCGGGTTTCCTCTTCCGAGGCCTCCATGTCCTCGGACAACCGCAGGGACAGCCGGACGAGGTCCCGGAACAGGGTGGGGGACATTTCGCCGGGCGGTGAGGAGGCTCCGCCGTCGATGAATTCCTTGAGGATGCCGGCAGGCAGGTCGTCGTCGCCGTGGCCGATAACGGCGTCTTCCTTCGTGGGGAAGTAGTTGAAGAATGTCCGGCGGGAGATGCCGGTGCGCTCGCAGACTTCCTCCACGGTGTAGCCGTTCAGGCCGCGCTCGGCGGTCAGGGTGCGGGCGGCGGCGGTGATGCCGGCACGGGTTGCGGCGCGTTTCCGTTCACGGAGTCCGCCCGCTATTTCTGCACTGTTATCCACAAAGTAAAGTTTTGCACTCTATTAGCTAGAGTGCAACTTAATCCCTTACCCGATGGAGTTTTTGTCCAGATATGCAGGTTTCAGGGGTGCGGAAGTCTGCATATCTGGACAAAAACTCCAAGGTGGGGGAGGGGTGGGGGCAGTACGACGACGGCCGGTACCTTTCGTGCGAAAGGTACCGGCCGTCGTCGTACTTGAGCGGTTAGTGCGGAGGCTACGCCTTGTGCGCCGGAGCCGTCATGGTGGTGACATCCAGGGCCTTGTCGAGGTCGGCCTCGGTGACCTGGCCTTCGCCGTCACCGACGAAGCCGAGCTTCTCGGTGGCCTGGCGGACGGTGAGGCCCTCGGCCACAGCCGTCTTGGCGATCTTGGCTGCGTTCTCGTACCCGATGTACTTGTTCAGCGGGGTGACGATGGACGGGGAAGCCTCGGCCAGGAATCGGGCGCGCTCCACATTGGCCGTGATGCCGTCGATCATCTTGTCCGCCATCACGCGGCTGGTGTTGGCCAGCAGGCGGATGGACTCGAGCAGGTTGGAGGCCATGACCGGGATGCCGACGTTCAGTTCGAAGGCGCCGTTGGTTCCGGACCAGGCGATGGCGGTGTCGTTGCCGATGACCTGGGCGGCCACCATGATGGACGCTTCGCAGATCACGGGGTTGACCTTGCCGGGCATGATCGAGGAGCCGGGCTGCAGGTCCGGGATGGCGATCTCGCCCAGGCCGGTGTTGGGGCCCGAGCCCATCCAGCGCAGGTCGTTGTTGATCTTCATGAAGGAGATCGCGATGTTGCGCAGCTGGCTCGACGCTTCAATGAGGCCGTCGCGGTTGGCCTGGGCCTCGAAGTGGTCACGGGCCTCGGTGAGCGGGAGCCCGGTGTCGGTGGCCAGCAGTTCGATCACGCGCTCCGGGAAACCGGCCGGAGTGTTGATGCCGGTACCCACGGCCGTGCCGCCGAGCGGAACTTCGGCAACGCGGGGGAGTGAGGCGTTGATGCGCTCGATGCCGTAGCGGACCTGTGCGGCGTAGCCGCCGAACTCCTGGCCCAGGGTCACCGGGGTGGCGTCCATGAGGTGCGTACGGCCGGACTTAACGACGTCCTTGAACTCCACGGCCTTGCGCTCCAGCGACTCGGCCAGATAGCCGAGGGCCGGGATGAGGTCGTTGATCAGGGCCGAGGTCGCCGCGACGTGCACCGACGTGGGGAACACGTCGTTCGAGGACTGCGAGGCGTTGACGTGGTCGTTCGGGTGGACAACCTTGTCGCTGCCGGCCGCTTTCAGGGCACGCGAGGCGAGCTCGGCGATGACCTCGTTGGTGTTCATGTTCGAGGACGTGCCGGAGCCCGTCTGGAAGACATCGATGGGGAAGTCGCCGTCGTACTTCCCGGCGGCCACCTCATCCGCCGCGTCTGCGATGGCCTTGGCAAGCTCGCCGTCGAGCACACCCAGTTCAGCGTTGGCTTGGGCAGCCGCCTTCTTGACCCGGGCCAGTGCCTCAATGTGGGCACGTTCCAGGGTCTTGCCGGAAATAGGGAAGTTCTCCACTGCCCGCTGCGTCTGCGCGCGGTACAGTGCGTTCACGGGGACGCGGACTTCGCCCATCGTGTCATGTTCAATGCGGAACTCTTCAGTGGAAGTCATGGGGCTAGCTTAGGGCGATCCGGCGCGCCATCGAAAACCGTGAAGAGCATGCTACGGGCGGGTTTTTACCCCCGCCCTAGAGCTCACCGATCCCGGAAACAACGTTGGCGCGCCCCTCCGCCAGGCTGTAGGAGAGGCCGATGACCGCGGTGCGCCCGCTTTCAATTGCGTCCGAAATCACACGCGAGCTGTCCACCAGCCGTTCGGACGTCTGCTTGACGTGCTCCACCACCATGTCGTTGACCTCATGCTTGTCCTGGCGCATGGAGGTGAGGACCGACGGCGTGATGCGCTCCACCAGGTCGCGGATGAAGCCCGGCGGCATCTCGCCGGTGTCCACCGCGGCCTTGGTGGCGCTGACGGCGCCGCAGCTGTCGTGCCCCAGGATAGCGATCAGGGGCACGCCGAGCACACCCACGCTGTATTCCAGCGAGCCGAGGACGGCGTCGTCAATCACCTGGCCTGCCGTGCGCACCACAAAAACGTCACCGAGTCCGACGTCGAAAATGATCTCCGCTGCGAGCCGGGAATCCGAGCAGCCGAAAATCACGGCGAACGGGTGCTGGTTCTCCACGAGCGAGGACCGGCGCGAGGAGTCCTGGTTCGGGTGGGACGACTGGCCGGCGACGAAGCGTTCATTTCCTTCGCGCATCCGGCGCCAGGCAAGGGCAGGAGTCAGATAGGTAGTCACCCTGCTTACCTTAGGGGGCAGCGGTGGCCGCAGGTGAAACTGTGACGGCAGGATTGCTGTCCAGGGACTTCACGACGGCGTCTGCCAGGATGGCGAATTCGTCCAGTTGGGCAGCGCCCGAGAGGATGACGGTAGTCCCGCGGTACTCGAGGACCATTGACTTTTCGCCCTTGCCGGTATCCCGGAGTTCCCATTCCTGCCCGCCGGCGTTGCGGGATCCGGTGACCGGGGCATTCTTTGTCTGCTGCAGGAGCCAGGTGGGGTTGGCAGCGCGGGTCTGGATGAGTCCAATGAAGGACTCCTTGGGCGTGATAAAGCCAACCTCCCACGAGGGGACGCCGCTTCCGGTGCCGGCTTCCCACCGGGCGTAATTGGGCCGGAAGGTGCTGCCAGTGTCCGGGGCCACTGGTGTGAATCCTGCCACATCTGTCGCATTGCGGGCTGCGGCGCTGACGTCGATGTCCGGGCGGTAGCCGTCACTCTTGGGGGAAGGGTTCATCAGGACGATGGGCAGGAAGGCGCCGATGCTGAGCGCCAGGGCGATGATCATCCCGATCACCGAGGCGTTGGCCCGTTTGGCCGCGGCAGCCGGAATCACTGGCTTAACCGGGGCCTGCCCTCCCGCTGCGGCCGGTCCGCTGTTGCTTCCGGATCCGGCCGGTTCGGGGGTGGGGCTGGTCTTTTCCTGCATTTCGCTCACCCCTCCATAGTCCCTTATGCCGGTGCACAACTCACACTCGGCCCGGACGGCGCCGGGAGCCCGGCGCCAAAGCCCGCGCGGGTACATTGCGCCCCCGCGTCATGCCGCAGCCCGAAGGCGGTGCCGCGACTATGATCGATATCAGAGGAATCACCGCTTTCGCTGTTCCGGCGGAGCGGGTTCAATGATCGCCACTCGAAGAAGAGGTTCACGTGTCACCAGCGTCCATGACCCAGAAGTACTCCACGATCTCCCCGTCCCTGGCTGTGGGCAATGACGAGCCGGACCGCAACCTCGCCCTTGAGCTTGTCCGTGTTACCGAGGCGGCAGCAATCGCCGGCGGCCACTGGGTTGGCTTCGGCGACAAGAACACTGCCGACGGCGCCGCCGTTGACGCCATGCGCTCCTTCCTGCAGACAGTCCACTTCAACGGCGTTGTGGTCATCGGCGAAGGCGAAAAAGACGAAGCCCCCATGCTGTTCAACGGCGAACGCGTCGGTGACGGCACAGGCCCCGAATGCGATGTGGCCGTAGACCCCATCGACGGCACCCGGCTCACTGCGCTGGGCATCAATAACGCCCTCGCCGTCCTGGCCGTGGCCGAGCGCGGCTCCATGTTCGACCCCTCCGCGGTGTTCTACATGGAGAAGCTCGTCACCGGCCCGGAAGCGGCTGACATGGTGGACCTCCGCCTGCCCGTCAAGCAGAACCTGCACCTGATCGCCAAGGCCAAGGGCGTAAAGGTCAACCAGCTCAACGTGATGATCCTTGACCGCGACCGCCACCGCCCCCTGGTGGAGGAAATCCGTGAGGCCGGCGCCCGCACCAAATTCATCATGGACGGCGACGTTGCCGGTGCCATCGCGGCTGCCCGCTCCGGGACCGGCGTGGACGCCCTGATGGGTATCGGCGGCACCCCGGAAGGCATCGTTGCGGCCTGTGCCATCAAGTCCCTCGGTGGTGTCATCCAGGGCCGCCTGTGGCCCACCAGCGACGAAGAAAAGCAGAAGGCCATCGACGCCGGCCACGACCTCGAGCGGGTCCTGTCCACCAACGATCTGGTCTCCAGCGACAACTGCTACTTCGCCGCCACCGGCATCACCGACGGCGACCTGCTCAAGGGCGTCCGGTACTCCAAGGACAAGGTCCTCACCCAGTCCATCGTGATGCGTTCCAAGTCCGGCACCATCCGTTTTGTGGACGGCGAGCACCAGGCCAGCAAGTGGGAAGGCTACGCCCGCAAGAGCTGATCCCCTTCCTGCCTGACACGGATCCCCGGAGCGCCGCAGCGTGCTCCGGGGATCTGCCGTTTCAGGCCTTGGTATAGGGTTGAAGCCATGATTCCTGCTGTTGTGCCCTGTACTGACCGCGCCCTCTGGGACGAACATGTTGACCAATTTCAGGGACATCCGCAGCAGCTGTGGGGCTGGGGTGAGACCAAGGCAATGCATGGCTGGTCTGTGGCCCGGGTGCTGGTCAACGACGGTGACAAGACCGTGGGCTGCGCACAGTTGCTGGTCCGGCGGCTGCCGTTCCCGTTCCGCGCCCTGGCCTACATCCCGCGCGGCCCCATGTGTTCGGTGGAGGACGCCCCGGCCGTCCTGGCAAGCCTGGCTGAGCATGCAGCCGCCCGCCACCACGCAGTGGCGCTGAGCATAGAACCCGACTGGGACCAGGACTCGGCCTTCGCCGGCGCCGTAGCCTCCGCGGGCTTCCGCGCCACCACCAATACCGTGCTGATCCCGCGGACGCTGATCCTGGACCTGACCAGGACGGACGACGAACTGATGGCGGAGATGTCCAAGTCCACCCGGGCCAACATCCGCAAGGCCATGCGCAGCGACGTCGAGTTCCGCAAGGTCAAGAATGACGCTGAGCTTGACCAGGTCCTGGCGATCTACCATGAGACGGCCGAGCGCGCCGGCTTCGGCATCCATGAGGACCAGTACTACCGCGACATCTTCAGGAACATGGGGGACGGTTCACCCATTATTGGCGCCTTCGACGGCGAGCAGATGCTGGCCTTCGTGTGGCTGGCCAGGAGCGGGTCCACGGCCTTCGAGCTGTACGGCGGGGTATCCGCCGAAGGCCAGAAGCAGCGGGTGAACTACGGGGTGAAGTGGGCGGCCCTGCAGGCCATGCGGGAAGACGGGTGCTCCCGCTATGACTTCAACGGCCTCCTCAACGACGGCATCTCGGACTTCAAGAAGCAGTTCGCCAAGCACGAGAACATGCTGCTGGGCACGTGGGACAAGCCGCTCTCACCGCTTTACCCGGCCTACGCCCAGGCCATGCCGCTGGCCCGCCGCGGCCTGCAGCAGGGGCGGCGGCTCCTGAAGGCGGCGGCCGGCCGCGTGCGGCCGCTGGTCCGGAAGCTGCGCCCGGGCAACTGACCAGGTAAGCCAGGACAAAAGGGCGACGGCGGCACCCGCCCGGGTGCCGCCGTCGCCCTTTGCTCGTTGCTGGCCTGCCGGCCTGCCGGTTGCTGGCCGCTGGTTGCTAGCCGCGGTCCGCGGAGTGTGGAAGGCCGGTGGTCACGGCGAACGCCAGCGCGCGTTCCCTGCTGCCGGCCACCGGATGAACGTTGACGGGCGCCTCGGCTGCGGCAAGGAAGGCGCTGCCGCCGCGGGAGAGCCGGAGGTCTCCCCTGGGGGAATCCAGGTAAATGTCTCCGGCCACCACAATCACCACGGCGGCGCCGGACTGGGCCAGCGGAACGGGGCCGGCGTCCGGCGCGAGCTCGATCCGCTGGAGCTGGAATTCCTCGAAGGGCGGCCGGAACAGCTCCTGGTCCATCACTGTCCGTTCGGCCGGAAGCATCGGCACGGCGACGGGCTGGAAGTCGATGGTCCGCAGCAGTTCCGGAACATCGATGAACTTGGGTGTGAGCCCGCCGCGGAGCACGTTGTCCGAGGAAGCCATCACCTCGACGCCGAGCCCGTGCAGGTAGGCGTGCACGTTTCCGGCCGGCAGGTAGACCGCTTCGCCGGGCTGCAGCGAGATGCGGTTGAGCAGCAGCGAGATGAGGACGCCGGGGTCGCCCGGGTACTTCTCGTTGAGGCTGATGACGGTGGCCAGCTCGGTTTCGTAGGGTGCCAGCGGGGCCCCGGACAGGAGCGCGGCAACCACCAGCGCGGTATCGCCGGCCACCGAGGAGCCGCCGGTGATCAGCCGTTCGAAGGCTGCCCGGAGGCCGGCGCTTTCGTCAGCTGCCCCTAGGTCCTCCAGCAGGGCACCGACCAGGGCGGGCGCCTCGCCTTCCGCCGCATCAAAAGCGGCCGCCACATGCTGCAGGATTTCCCGCGTCCGGGCTGCCGGGCGGAAACCGCAGAGCGCCTCAAACGGCGTGAGGGCGAAAATCATTTCGGGCTTGTGGTTGTCGTCCCGGTAATTGCGGTTGGGGGCGTCCGCGGCCAGGCCCTCGGCATTCTCCCGGGCAAAGCCTGCCCGTGCCTGTTCAAGGCTCGGATGGACCTGCAGGGACAGCGGCTGGGCGGCGGCCAGGACCTTGGCGAGGAAGGGGAGGCGGGGACCGAAACGCGCCACCGAGTCCGCGCCGAGGAAATGCTCGGGATCGCGCGAGATCAAAGCGTCCAGGGCCGTGGGAGTGCCGTCCTCCGGAACGCGGGCCACGGAGGGCGAGTCAGGGTGCGCTCCGATCCACAGTTCCGCTTCGGGACGGCCGGATTCGGGGCGTCCCAGCAGGGCGGCGATGGCCGTGGTTGAACCCCAGGCATAATCCCGGAGGACGTTCTCAATCTCGTACAAGTGGGTGTCCATTCCTAGGTCTGGAGGGAAAGCGGGCCTACAAGGGGGCGCACTGGCCGTTCGTCGCCACCAAGACCCGGATGGCCTGTTCGTTGCCCTGGCGCTTGAGCTCGTTGAGCATGGCTTCAGTGATCGGCTCACCGTCCGGCGTGGTGGTCACCGGCGTGAAGTCCGACGGCGGGGGAGACTGCTGCGCCCGGGTCCCGCCGGCCAGCAGCGGAGCGGGGGAGAGCGCCGGTGCAGCCTGCAGGTGTCCGGTGGCAGCGGCCGGGACCACCATCGCGTCATCGGGGGATCCGGCGGACTGGGCTTCCGACGCCGACGCCAGCAGCTGGCGGACCCGGCTGTGGATCTCGTCGAAGTCCGGAACGGTGGAGAAGGACGCGTCAAAGTCCGGCGGGCCGATGGTAAGCCGCTTGACGTCCTGGCCCTTGGCTTTGATGGCCAGGTCCGCGAAGCTGCCCAGCTGGGAGGCGGAGATATTGGAGTCCACCACCTTGGTGCCGGCGTTGGCGATGTCCTCGAACTTGGCCAGGAGCGTGGCGGGGTCCAGCTGCTTGAGCATGGCCTGCTGTACGCACTGCTGGCGCTGGATGCGGGCGTAGTCGTCCACGAATTCACGCGACCGCCCGTACCAGAGGGCATGGTAGCCGTCCAGTGTCTGGTCGCCCGCGGGGATCCAGCCCAAGGGCATGCCGTGGATGCCGTTGGCCTCATCAATCGTCTCGCCGCTGATGGGCACCCAGCCTCCGGCCTTGATCCTGATGCCGCCCATCGCATCGATCAGTTTGGAGAACCCTTCCATGTCCACCAGCACGTATGCCTGGACCGTGATGCCCAGGGTTCCGGAGACGGCCTCGAGCGTGGCCTGGGCGCCGGGATCTGCAACGCCGGGGTAGAGGTCGGCATGCTCATTGGTCACTTCGGTGTTGATGGCGTTGATCAGGCACTCGTCGCCGCAGTCGTAGCCGTCAGGGTAGAGGGCCCGCATGGGGGAGTCCTCGCTGAACCGGGCGTTCTGCAGGTTCCGGGGAACGGAGATGATGGCGGTCTGGCCGGTCTTGGCATCGACGCTCAGGACCGAGAGGCTGTCCGTGCGCCTGCCTGTACGGTCGTCGCCGGCGTCTCCGCCCATCATCAGGAAGTTGTAACGGCCCTCCACCGGTTCGATGGCGGGACCGGCGGAGAAGATGCTGCCGATGGCATTGCGTCCCACGTTGAGCAGGTACGCGGCGTAGCCCAGTGAGCCGCTGCCCAGGACCATCGCCAGCACCAGGGCAATAACGACGGCGGGCCGGGACGGCGGTGCCAGCAGCACGGGGCGGATGAGCCGCAGGGTGTTGATGAACAGGACCGCCCAGCCGGCCGCCAGGGCCACCATCACGATGATGATGGCGAGCGAGGCGAAGGGGTTGGTGATGATGTTGATGAGCAGGGTCCGGTTGACCAGCAGCAGGACCACGGCCAGCACCAGGAGTGCCCAGACGCCGAGCGTTACCCTCAGCGCGGCCCGGCCGAGTCTCCGGTCGCCGGCTACGAGCTGTGCGCTGCCGGGAACCAGGAGGGTCATCAGGACAAGCACAAACCCGCGCTTGGTCCGGACCTGGGGGGAGGCACTGACCGGATAACGGACCGGGTCAGTCAGCGCAGTGTCCGAAGGCGACTGCGGGATCTTGCTGCTGGACATGGCCGCCTTCCTAACGGCTGCCCCGGAGCGGCCCGTTGCCTTCTGCGAAGACCTCGCTCACCTTTTGCCGGAGGTTTGCTCCCTTGCGGGTGGCCACGGCATTGAGGTCAGCGGCAAACTCGATGAGGTCGGCGCGCAGGGAGGCGGCAAGCTCATCAGTACCTGCAGCCAGCATGCGTACCGCAAGGAGCCCGGCATTGCGGGCTCCCGCAATGGAAACCGTGGCCACAGGAACGCCGGCGGGCATCTGCACAATGGAGAGCAGCGAGTCCATCCCGTCCAGCGTCTTCAGGGGGACGGGCACCCCGATCACGGGAAGGGGCGTGACGCTGGCCAGCATCCCGGGCAGGTGGGCGGCGCCGCCGGCACCGGCGATGATGACCCTCAGCCCGCGCTCGTGCGCCGTCTGGCCGTAGCGGATCATCTCAGTAGGCATGCGGTGGGCGGACACAACGTCAGCCTCGAACGGGATGCCGAACTCAGCCAGGGCGTCCGCTGCTGCTTCCATCACGGGCCAGTCGGAGTCGGAACCCATCACCAGGCCCACCAGGGGGCTGGCGGCGGAACCGCGGGCCGGGGTAGCTTCGGCGCTCATGCGTTCTCCTCAAGAATTGCTGCGGGTTCTTCTGCCGGCACGCGCCCGTCCCGGATGATGCCTGCCACCACTGCGGCCCGGCGCCGGACGTCGTCAACGTCCGCCGTGGAGGTGCCTGTGAGGTTGACATGGCCGATCTTGCGGCCCGGACGCACGGACTTGCCGTAGCAGTGCACCTTGGCCGCCGGTTCGCTCGCAAGGGCCAGCGGGTAGGCGGAAAACAGGTCCTGGTTGTCTCCGCCCAGGAAATTTTTCATCACCACAACCGGGGCCAGGGCATCCGTGGCGCCCAGCGGCAGGTTGAGGACTGCCCGGAGATGCTGCTCGAACTGGCTCGTCACCGAGCCGTCCTGCGTCCAGTGCCCGGTGTTGTGCGGCCGCATCGCAAGTTCGTTGACCAGGAAGCCGGCTCCTGTCCCGGGCGTCTCGAAGAGTTCCACGGCCAGGACTCCGGTCACGTCCAGTTCGCTGGCGATCCGCAGGGCCGCGTCCTCCGCCGCGGCGGCGACTTCCACCGGAATATCGAGTGCGGGGGCGATAACTTCGTCGCAGACGCCGTCAACCTGCACGGTGTGGACTACAGGCCACGCCCGGGCTTCGCCGTCCGGGGTCCGGGCAACCAGCGCGGACAGTTCACGGGTGAATTCGACTTTTGCTTCCGCGAGGAGCGGGCTCATGGCCTCAAACCAGTCGCCGGTTTCAGCGGCCTCCGCCGGGGAGGAGATGATCCGCACACCCTTGCCGTCGTAGCCGCCGCGCGGCGTCTTCAGGACAACGGGCCATCCTGTTTCCTCACCGAATGCAACGAGCGCGGCGACGTCGGACACTGAAGCCCACACGGGGTTCGGCAGCTCCAGGCGGTCGATGGCCGCACGCATCACGAGTTTGTCCTGGGCATGGACCAGGGCGTCCGGGCCGGGCTGGACGTTGACGCCCGCTTCCTGCAGGGCCCGGAGATGGGCGGGAGGGACGTGCTCGTGGTCGAACGTCATCACGTCCAGGCCCTTCGAGAACTCCAGCAGGGTCTCGAGGTCCTTGTAGTCACCCACCGGCGAGGAGGGCACTGCCGAGACGGCGGAAACGTCGTCACTTTCGGCGAGGACGCGGAGTTCGAAGCCGAGTGCTGTTGCGGCCGGGGCCATCATTCGGGCAAGCTGGCCGCCGCCAACCACACCTATTACTGGAAAAGTCACATGGGCCAGCCTACCGAAAACCGCCCCGTATCCCGCCTTCGGGTCGCGGCGGCGGCTCAGTTTTTCCCTGCGCGGGCTGTCGGCTGAAGCAAGTCAGGGGGCTGCCGTACAGCTCCGGGGGCTAAAATGGGCCTCTGGCCGTGTGGCCCATTGTTTCAACGGCCATGGAGGGTCATGTTTAGCGCACTTGCAGATCGCATCCGGGGGCTCGCCTCGCTTTTCTGGCGTGAGGTGGCCAAATTTGGTGCCGTGGGCGGTGTGGCGTTCGTCATCGATAACGGCCTCACGTATTACCTCATGCATGGACCCATGACCGACAGTGAGGCCAAGGCGCGGTTTGTGGGCGCCTCGGTGGCCACCATCTTTTCCTGGATCGCCAACCGCCTCTGGACCTTCCGGCACCGGCGGCAGGCCAACGTGCTGCGCGAGTTCCTGATGTTCGTCCTCATTAACGGCATCGGCATCGGCATCTCCACGGGCTTCACCGCCCTGGCCAAGTACGGGCTGGGCGTCACAGACAAGAACCTGCTGTTCTTCGCGGGAGTTGCCGGCATCCTGGTAGCCACGGTGGTCAGGTTCTTCGCCTACCGGTTCCTCGTGTTCAACCAGGAACTGGACCAGGAACCCGAGTTTTCGCACGACCACGAGCTCATCGAGCTCCACCACGCCAAGGATTCCGGTACCGGCAGGGGTGTGGCGGAGCCCGAACCCTTTGCCGGCGATACAGCGCAACCCCAAAAGTAGTGGCGGCCGCGCTCCGGACCGGGCGGCGGCCGCAGTAAAGGCCGCCGGGACCAGGGGTTCAGCTGCCGTGGATACGTTCTGCGGCGAGCAGCTTCCCGGTGTCCGTCACCTCAGGGTGCGTGAGCACCACGGACCCTCCGCCGCGCCACGCGCCCAGCGCATTGGCCAGTGCGGCTTCGAGCCCGCCGCCGCCCGCAACGTGCAGCCGGACGCCCTCTTCGTGGGGCACTGCGAAGCCGTCCAAAAGGTCCTGGTGGAGGTGCCGGCGGCCGTCTGAGGCGACGATGGCGCAGGCTGACGGATCGGGGTCGGCATGCTGCATAAAAACGTCGCCGTGGGAGCGCACCTCGGCAGCGTAATCGAGGACGCCGGCCGGGAGCCCGCCGTCCCAGCGCATGGCCAGGGCCGGCAGCGCAACTGCCACGACGGCGTCGTACTTTCCGTTCACTGCCTCCGGCGCAGCAGTGGCCAGGAAGTCGGCCTCGTCCGCGCTGAGGACAGTCTCGAGACCGAGCTGCCATGCAGCCAATGCCCAGACCACGGACTTCCAGTGCGCCGGAAGGTCCAGCGCCAGCCGCATGCCGGGACCGGCGTCCAGTTCGTCCTGGAGGAGGTTGCTGGTCTTGGCCACCCAGTTGTCCAATACCCTTCCGGACAATTCCACCCGCTCCCCGTCCGGGCCGTACCAGGTGAGCCGCGGTGCAGTGGAGTTGCCGGAACGAAGACTGGCCATCAGATCGATTGCGGGGGTTGTCATGGCTCAATCCTGCCATCCGCCGAACCGCGGGTCACCCGTCATCGCGGCACCGGGTCCCCGCCTCACGGCGCATGTGATGTTTATCACCCCTGGTACTAAGCGTACTTGCTATTTTCCCGCGGACCGGCTATTTTCCCCGCAGGCACACGCTTTTTGGCGTTCACGTGTCCGCATTCCCCGCCACCGGGACCAGTGCCGTGCCGAAGCCGGCGAAAAATCCGGGCGTGGCGTGCAAAACATCGCAGGATTTACTGATTATTATCCGGGCAGCGGCTTGACTCACCCTAGTTACACGCGTGTAATTAGATAACTAAAGGCAACTGCGTAAATACCGGCACACAACCGAGTGTCCACGTATCCAGGCAGTGGCTGCAACATCAGGAGGGTCGCCGTGGGGCAAGCAGAGCGTATCCAGGAAGATGCCGTCGTCGCCGGTCAGGCAACGGCGAAATACCGGGCACGGGGGGTGCCGAGCGATTGGTATGTTGACCCGGCCGATCCTGATGCGGCGGAACGGTACAACAGGAACAACAAGGACTTCCTCCAGGACCAGGCCACGGCGTTCCTGGCCGCACATGAAGCGCTCCTGGATGGCGGCGAGGATCCCGAGGACGAGCTGGACCCGCCGATGGAACTGGCGGCGGCCGGAACGTCGCAGCCGGTATGGATCGGCCTGCCCTTCCAGCAGGACTTTGATGACGAGGGCGAGCTCGGCTGGCAGACGGACGCGTTGTGCGCCCAGACGGATCCCGAGGCGTTCTTCCCTGAAAAGGGCGGTTCCACCCGCGACGCGAAAAAAGTGTGCGGCGCCTGCAACGTGCGGTCGCAATGCCTTGAGTACGCGCTGGCGAACGACGAACGGTTCGGCATCTGGGGAGGCCTGTCCGAGCGTGAGCGCCGGCGGCTAAGGAAGCGAGCAATCTAATTCATCAGGATGTTCACGTCACTGCCGTTGTGGTTGCCCACAACGGCAGTGCCTATCTCCCCAGGACCCTGGCAGCACTGGCGGACCAGACCCGGCCGGCGGACTACGTCATCGGGGTTGACGCCGGTTCGCGCGACGATTCCGAAGTCCTCCTCCAGCAGGCCTTGGGTTCGGCCCACGTTGTCAGCCACCGCGGGAAGAGCGGTATGGGCGCCGCAGTATCTGCTGGCCTCGCCCGGCTCGCCCCCTGGCGTGGTGAGCCAGGCGCGGGCGGCAGCCCGGAGTGGATCTGGCTGCTCCATGACGACGCCGCTCCCGCTCCCGAAGCGCTGGCTGAACTGCTCACCGCTGTTGAACGCGCGCCCTCGGTCACTGTTGCCGGCTGCAAACAGCTGGACTGGCACGCCGAACGCCACCTGATCGACGTCGGCCTGTCGACGAGCCGCTGGGCCGAACGGCTGACCCTCATCGACGCCGATGAACTGGACCAAGGGCAATACGACGGCCGCACCGATACGTTCGCCGTGAATTCAGCAGGTATGCTGATCCGCCGCGACATCTGGGAGCAGCTGGGCGGCTTCGACCCCGCGTTGCCGGGCAGCGGCGATGACGTCGACTTCTGCTGGCGGAACCGGTTGGCCGGACACCGGGTGGTGGTGGTCCCCGCCGCCAGGATGTTCCACGTTGCCCACCGGCCCCACGCGCTGGGGAACGCGGCGGCAGCCCGAAAAGCCCAGGTCCATCTGCGCCTGAAACATGCACCGCTGTGGATGGTGCCCGTCCACGCGGCGGCCGCCCTGCTGGGAAGCATCTTCAAATTTGTGCTGAGCATTGCCGTCAAGGATCCCGGGTACGGAATCACGCAGCTGCTTGCCACCTTCGCCGCGCTGGGCCGGCCCCGGGCCGTCCTCAAGGCCAGGCAGGCAGCCCGGAAAACGCGCCGGATCAGGCGTTCCGTCATCCGCAAGCTCCAGACGCCCAGGCGGGAGGTCTGGAGCCACAGGCGTTCGCTGATGGAAGCCCTGGGGTCGGACACCAATGCGGTGGACGACCTCGAGCACGACCCCCTGGCTCATCAGCCCACCGGCGACGCTTCGGACGACTTCGCGGCGCTGGCCACCAGCAAACGCGGCTGGGTGGGTAACGGGGCGCTGGCCGCCGTCATCCTCGGGTCCGTCGCGTCGTTGCTGGGCCTGACCGGAATCTTCGGTGCCCCGGCAGTATCGGGAGGTGCCCTGATTCCCGTTGCGGCCGGGCTGGGCGACATCTGGCACCACGCCTCCAGCTGGTGGATCTCCCTGGGCGCCGGACTCCCGGGCCGGGGCGACCCCTTCGGCTACGTCCTGTGGATTCTCGGAGTACTCGGTGGCGGCGACGCCAATGCCGCCATGACCTGGCTGCTCCTGCTCGGCACGCCGCTGTCCGCCCTGACCGCCTGGTTTGCTGCCGGAGGGCTGACGGTCCGCCGCCGGCTGCGCCTGGTGGCGGCACTTTTCTGGGCTGCTGCCCCGGCCCTTCAGGTGTCCCTGAACCAGGGACGCGCCGGCGCCCTCATCGCCCACATCATGATCCCCCTCCTGGTTCTTGCCTTGCTGCGGTCCACCGGCTCAGCCGTGGGCCAGGGCCGTTTCGAGTCGCCGGCTTCCGGCGACCACCCCTCGGCCGACAGGCCGGCGCTGAAGCCCGGGATCAACGGCATGCCGTCCTGGACCGCGGCTGCGGCAGCCGGCCTCGCCATGGCAGTGATCAGCGCCTCCGCGCCTTCCCTGCTGGTTCCGGCCACCGTGGTGGTAGTACTCTGCGGCCTTCTCCTGCGGCGCCGCGGGCGTACTGTCTGGTGGACACTGCTGCCCTCGGCTGCCCTCTTCATTCCCTTCGGGCTGTCCACCCTCGACAGGCCCCGGGCCTTGCTCGCCGACCCCGGCCTGCCGCTCGCCTTCGACGCCGCTCCCTTGTGGCAGCAGCTCCTCGGCCAGCCGCTTGAGTTCGGGCAGGGAGCCGGCCTTTCCGGACTTCCGTATTTCGCCGACGGCACCATTCCCTGGGCAGTGCTGCTGGCTTTCCTTGCAGCCGGCCCGGTCCTGCTCCTGGCCGCAGCTGGAATCCTGCTGCCGGGCCAGCGGACCGGCATTGCCCGGTGGCTGTGGGTTGTTGCCACCATAGCCCTTGCCGGAGGCTGGCTCGCGGGGCAGGTGGCCGCAGGCATTAATGCCAACACCATGGTGACGCCCTTCTCCGGCCCGGCGGTTTCTGCCGCGGCCTTTTCCCTTCTTGGCGCCGGCCTGCTGGGGGCCGAGCAGCTCCTCGGCCGTGTGGACAGGGCTGCAGCAGCCGGCACCAAGCACAGGCTGACGCTGCGGTCCGCCACAGCACTGGGCACAGTGCTCCTGGTTGTCGGACCCCTGGCCGGCATGGCAGCCTGGTCGGCGCAGAACCTTCTTCGGACATCTGTGGTGACGGCGCAAGCGCCTGCCGGCCCGGACGGACCCCTGGGCACACCCCGCCTGGTGGAAGCCGCCAACCAGCGAATCCTGCCGGCAACCGCGATCGACCGGGGGACCGGGCCGGAGCAGACACGCACGTTGTTGATCAGCACCCGCGACGACGGCACCTATGACGCCTCGCTGATGCGTGGTGCGGGCACCACACTGGACAGCCTCTCAGCCATTGCCTCCGCGCGGAACATCCTGGGCGCCCCGGGGTCCGAGACGGTCCGCGACGACGACGCGGTCACGGCCGCGGTCCGCCGGGTGGTGGCCACGCTGGTGGCGGGCCAGGGTGTGGACCCCAGGACAGACCTTGAGCAGTTGGGCGCCGGCTTTGTGGTACTCCGGGCGGCTGACACCGCCGCCCAGTTGACCGCCAGCAGGATGGACGCCGTGCCGGGCCTGATTGCCGTGGGGCAGACCGATGTCGGCTGGCTCTGGCGCATCACTCCGCTGAACCAGCCGGCCCTGCAGCCGGCAGACGTCACGCACCGGGTGCGGATCGTTGATGGCAGCGGCGCCGCGATTGGCCTGGTACCTTCGGGCTACGACGACGTCGACGCTGCAATTCCCGAGGGGCCTGAAGGCCGCCTGGTTGTTCTCGCCGAACGGGCAGATCCGGGCTGGACGGCGTGGCTGGATGGGCGGAAACTGACAGCCACCACCTCCGGGTGGTCCCAGGCCTTCACCCTTCCGCCCACGGCAGGCCACCTGACGGTGCGCTACGAGAACCCGGGCGCCGTGTGGGCTGGAATTGGCCAGGCCGCGGTCATCGGGCTCACAGTGATGCTGGCCATCCCCATGCCGGCCCGGCGCCAACGCGCCGGCCTTTCCCGGGATGAAGGCTCCCTGCGTAAGGAACACCAGAATGCATAACAACTCCGTTGCCCCGGCAGCACCTCCCGCCGTGCCTGCCAGCGGGGAAGAACCGCAGGGGAGCTCAGTCATGGAGAAGCGCCCCGGGACCGGCCGCAAAACGCTCGTGGCAGGGCTGCTCTCCGCCGCGGTGATTATCGCCGGCGCCGGGGCCGTAGTTGCGGCCGGATCCCTTCTCCCGCAGTCGGGGTCCAGCCGCAGCATAGCTGCGGGGGTTTCTGCAGTTCCGGCCGGGACCAGCCTGGGGGTCTGTCCCGGACCCGCCCGCCTGCTGGAAGGCACGGAGGCGGGCACGGACCCGCAGTTCAGCCCGGAGTCGGAGACCGCTGCCAGTTCAGTCACCGGTGCCGTGCTCAGCGCCGGCGGCGTCCTGCCGGCAAGCCGCCTCGCGGACCTCAACGGCAGGACCGGCGTCGACATTGCCAAAGACCCTGGCCAGCCCGCTGCCGCCAGTGCTCCGCAGGAGCTGTTGGCAGGAGTAGTGGCCGGCAGGCCGGTGGACCAGGTGAGTGTGCTCAGTGCCGATGCCACCGCCAACCAGAGGGCGTCGGCCGGGGCTGCCATGAAGTTCACCGCAACCGACGGCGACCTGCAGGGGACTGCGGCCGCCAACTGCCAGCAGCCCTCCAACGACCAATGGCTCGCCGGCGCCAGCACCACTGTGGGCCGGACGTCCGTGCTGATGCTCACCAACGCTTCCACCACACCGGCCACCGTCAGCCTGGAGCTGTTCGGCTCGAACGGGCAGATCCAGGCGCCCGGAAGCCGCGGGCTGCTGGTGGCGCCCGGTACTTCGCGCCCCGTGGTACTCGCAGGCCTCGCTCCAGATGAAGCGCATCTGAGCGTGCACGTCCGCAGCGCGGGCGGACCGGTAACAGCCCTGATCCAGCAGAGCGTCCTCCGGGGACTCACCCCGGGAGGCGTGGACTTCATCGCCCCCGGTGCGGCGCCTGCCGTCCGGCAGGTAATGACCGGCGTCGACATCCAGGACGCGGGCCAGGTCGCCTCGCTCACGGAAAAGTCCGGATATGAAGACGCCGGGCCCGCCCTTCAGCTCACCGTGCCCGGCCCCTCGGACGCCGTGGTGGAGGTCAAGCTGTACGGGCGGGACGGCCAGAAGGCCCTGCCTTCCGGCGGCGTGATCACGGCGAAGGCTGGCGCGGTTACGGAGGTCCCGCTCGCAGGGGTGCCGGCCGGCCACTACACCGTGGCTGCATCATCCGACGTCACGTTCGTGGCTTCCACCCGGGTCACACGCGGCCTCGAGGATGGCAAGGCGGTGGACGTTGCGTGGGCGGCATCCGGCGTCCGCCTGGGCAGCCAGCATGTGGTCCCGGTTCCGCCGGGCGGCCAGCGGACACTGGTTTTTGGTGCCCTGGAGAACCGGGCCACCATCACCTATTCGGCCATCACCGTGGACGGCAAGGTCCGGGCGCCCGCCACGGCGGACATCGCGGGCGGAACCACAGCGTCCATCACCATTCCTGGCAAGGCCGACGATTCCGACGTCGTGGGCTACGTGGTCTCGGCTTCCGGGGACGCAGCCTATGGTGCACTGCTCCTGCAGCAGGACGGCCGGGATGACGTCTCGTCACTGGCTTTCCTGCCGGCGGCCGCCGGCCAGGAAACAGTACCCGTGACGCTCAGTTACTGACCGCGCCCGCTGCCGCCGACGGTCGGTACCGCCGCGGTCAGTACCTGCGCCGATAAACGGGATCCAGGGTCTCGGGGGCAACACCCAGCATTTCGGCGGTATGTTCCACCACCACGTCGTGGACCAGGTCCTGGAGGTCGTCGGCACCGCCGCAGGTTTGCTCCACCACGCGCCGGTAGACGGTGATCATGGGGCCGTCCCCGTCGGTTGCCGGGATGTAGGCTCCCATGGGCGCCGGGGCCGAATTCGCTGCAAGCTGCTCGAGGTCCGGCGGAATTTCATCCACGCCGAACCGCACGCCATCCAGCGTCTTGCCCCAGATGTCGTGAAGCCGCTGGGCGGAGTCCAGCACCATGTCATCGAACCGGTCCGAGCGCGTACGGTACCCGGGATGGGTGGGGAGCATCACTTCGCCGCGGAGGCCGCGTCCGTGCCGGTTCCGGCGGCGGGCCATAAAGCTTTTGCCGGGCACCGCGGTGCCTTGGTCCTTGCGGGCATCCGGGTCAGCCAACCGGACCGTAAAACCTGATTCATGGTTCGATGACTGCATACATCGACTGTAAACCCGGGCGAACAATTACGCGATACATTGTCCCCAGCTTCACAGCCGCGTCGACCCGCAGCGGCAATGCGCAGTTTTGCGGTGGACTGCGAGTAGTCTGGGATGTCGTGGGAGCTATCCGTCAGTGTTCAAGATCTGCCTGCCGCCAGTCAGCGGTGGCTACCCTGACGTACGTCTATGCCGACTCCACCGCAGTCCTCGGTCCGCTGGCCACCTACGCCGAGCCCCATTGTTACGACCTGTGCGAGCAGCACGCCGATTCCCTCACCGTTCCCCGCGGCTGGGAAGTCCTGCGCCTCGCCATGCCTACCACCCCGCAGCAGCCGGGCCCCGACGACCTGCTGGCCTTGGCCAATGCCGTGCGCGATGCCGCGGCCCTGCCAGCCCAGCCCCAGCCGCCGGCAGCCAAGCGCGGGCCGCATTCCGCCCTGGAGGCACCGGCTGGCGCGGAAGGTACCCGGCGGGGCCACCTGCGCGTCCTGCGGGAACCGTCCTGAACGCATCTGGCGGTAGGCTGGAAGCTGCAATTCCGTCCGCTACCGGCGCCAGCGCGCCCGCCAGGGAGCATGTACCAATGCCAAAGATCAGTCCTGAACTGCTGTCCGTCCTGCGTTGCCCCGTGACAGGTTCGCGGTTGGTGCAGGAGGGCGGGGAACTTGTTGCCACGGCAGCGGACGAGTCCGGCGTGAAGCCCCGGTACGCCATCGAAGACGGGATTCCGCTCCTGCTTCCGCCTGAACTGCTGGCGGCCGCCGCCTCCGCCGGTTCAGACCAGCACGATTCCTCCTCCGCTGCGCCGCCGGCAGAGTAGCCCGATATCCCTTTCGAACCATAGGCCAACCCGGCCGCGCGGCCCGGTGCCGCGGTTCCCGCACATGGCACCGGCCACCGCCGGACTAACTGAAGGATTTACCCCATGGCTTTTGATTACAAGGTTGCCGACATCTCGCTGGCGGAAGCCGGCCGGCACCAGATCCGCCTTGCCGAGCACGAAATGCCGGGCCTGATGTCCCTGCGCGAGGAGTTTGGCCCCAGCCAGCCGCTCAAGGGTGCCAGGATCGCCGGATCCCTGCACATGACCGTGCAGACAGCCGTGCTGATCGAGACGCTGACGGCCCTCGGCGCAGAGGTCCGCTGGGCTTCCTGCAACATCTTCTCCACCCAGGATGAAGCTGCTGCCGCCGTTGTGGTGGGCAAGGGCACCGTGGAGGACCCGCAGGGCGTGCCCGTGTTCGCCTGGAAGGGCGAAACCCTCGAGGAATACTGGTGGACCGCCGAGCAGATCCTCACCTGGCCCGGCGCCGAGTCCGATCCGGAGCTTGGCCCCAACATGATCCTGGATGACGGCGGCGACGCCACCATGCTGGTGCACAAGGGCGTTGAATTCGAGGCAGTGGGCAACGTTCCCTCCGCCGATCCCACCGATTCCGAAGAATACGGAATCTTCCTGGAGGTCCTCCGCCGCTCCATGGCGGCAGACCCGAAGAAGTGGACCCGCACCGCCGCCACCATCAAGGGCGTCAGCGAAGAAACCACCACCGGTGTGCACCGGCTCTACCAGCTCGCCGAGCAGGGCAAGCTGCTGTTCCCGGCGATCAACGTCAACGACTCCGTCACCAAGAGCAAGTTCGACAACAAGTACGGCATCCGGCACTCCCTCCCGGACGGCATCAACCGCGCCACCGACGTGCTTATGGGCGGCAAGGTCGCCGTCGTCTGCGGTTACGGCGACGTCGGCAAGGGTGCCGCCGAGGCACTCCGCGGCCAGGGCTCCCGGGTCATCGTCACCGAAATCGACCCCATCTGCGCGCTGCAGGCCGCCATGGACGGCTACCAGGTTGCCAAGCTGGAGTCCGTCCTGGCCCAGGGTGACATCTTCATCACCACCACGGGCAACAAGGACGTCATCATGGCCGAGCACATGGCGGGCATGAAGAACAAGGCGATCGTGGGTAATATCGGCCACTTCGACAACGAGATCGACATGGCCGGGCTCGCCAAGCTCCCGGGTATCAGTAAAGTGGAGATCAAGCCGCAGGTCCACGAGTGGGTTTTCGACGCCGGCACCGCCGCCGAGCGTTCCATCATCGTCCTCTCCGAAGGCCGGCTGCTGAACCTGGGCAATGCCACGGGCCACCCTTCGTTCGTAATGAGCAACTCGTTCGCGAACCAGACCATCGCCCAGATTGAGCTGTGGACCAAGAAGGACCAGCCGGAAGGCCAGCGCGAGTACGAAAACCAGGTCTACGTCCTGCCCAAGGTCCTGGATGAAAAGGTGGCACGCCTGCACCTGGACGCCCTGGGCGTGGAGCTCACCGAGCTGACAAAGGACCAGGCGGAGTACCTGGACCTCGACGTCGCCGGCCCCTACAAGCCCGAACACTATCGTTACTAAGAAGTAAAGTGCCCGGGTGCCCACCGCACCCGGGCTGTTACTTTTTGAACCTAGGATCAAAACATGGAGCCTGAATTCAAGCCCCGCCGGACGGGCGCAACCAAGAAGATTCTTTTGGTGGTGGCCGTGTGCCTGCTGGCTGCCGTCGGCGGCGTGTTCGCCGCGGTGGCCCCAGGTATCGCCCGCGGTGCCATCGAATCCGAGGCAGGTTCCGCCGTCAGGTCATCCCCTGGCGTCGCTTTGCCGGTGATCGCCCCAGTGAAACTGGATGCCGCGCCGGCCAACGGTGCCAAGCAGGTGAACCCCGCCGCCCCGGTGTCACTGAAGGTGGCCAACGGCACCATCGAGCGGGTCACCCTCACCAGCACCTCGGGCGAGACGGTCGAAGGCAGCATCGACGCTGGAGGCACGGGCTGGACCGCGGCCGGGGCGTTGAAGTTCAACACGGACTACAGCTACACCTACGTGGTCAAGGACAGCGCCGGGCGCGAGACAAGCACCACGCAAACGTTCAGCACGGTCTCCAGCACCCATGAAGCGGATGCCGCCATCTACCCGCTGGACGGCATGAAGGTGGGGGTGGGACAGCCGCTGCAGATCATCTTCAGTGAACCTGTCATCAACCGCGACGCCGTGGAAAAGGCCATCAGCATCTCCAGCAGCGCCGGCCAGGTGGGCGCCTTCCACTGGCACAGCGACACCATGGTGCGGTACCGGGCCGAGAACTTCTGGGCAGCCAATTCCACCATCACCATGGACATGAAGCTGTTCGGCGTGGACCTGGGGAACGGCCAGATCGCCAACTTCAACAAAAAAGTCAACGTCTCCATTGGTGACAAGAAGGTGGCAGTCGCCGACGCTGCGGCCCACACCTTCACGCTGAGCGTCAACGACCAGGTGGTCAAGACGCTGCCCGTAAGCATGGGAGACCAGCGCTTCCCGTCTGCCCGGGGCTACGGCGTGCTGATGGAGAAGAAACGCTACGACCACTTCAGGGCCTCGAGCATTGGACTGAAGCCGGACGACCCCGCCTATTACGGTGACGTGGACGTCGAGTACACCATCCGGCTGACGCTCAGCGGGGCCTACATCCACCAGGCCCTGCCGTCCGCGTTCCCCTTCATCGGCAACGCGAACGTCTCGCATGGCTGCATCGGGTTCGCTCCCGACGGCGCCGCCTGGGTCTTCGACAACATGGGCACCGGCGACGTGGTCCAGATCGTCAACACCGAGGGTGACTACGCGGCCCACACGGACGGCTTCGGCGACTGGAACATCCCCTGGGGCGAATACGACAACTAGCCGCGCGACTAACGGCGGCTAACTGCTGAAAGGCAGCCGGTGCAGCCGCTCACCGGTCTCAGCGCTCCGCCGTCGGGCCTTGCCCAGCCTGGCCAGCTCCCTGCTCCGCCGTTCAGCAACGACGGCGGCGAGGTAGTCATCAGGGCTGGTTCCGGGAGGCGGGGGAGGGGCCACGTGGGCTGCGAGTTCGGTAGCTATCGACTCGGCCATTCCAGCCCTGGACAGGGGCGCCATCCGCCCGGCCTGCCGGATGAACTGGGAGGCCCGCCGCGCAGTGGCATCCGGGATCCTTCCAATGTCCGCCGCGGCCGCCCAGGCCTGCAGCCGGGGCGGAACGAACACCGGCGCGGACTGCTCCACCGGCACCCGGCTCCGGATGGCGTACGTCCCGGCCATCAGGTCGCCCAGCCGGCGCGACCTCTCATTAAAGAGGGCCACCGCAATGGCAAGGCCGCCAAAAGTCAGGTAGATCTCGAGGAATCCAGCCAGGCCGCGGATGAGGGCGTGGCGGAAGCGGATGGCCCCGCCGTCCTCCCGGACCACCCGCAGGCCGGCGGCGAGTTTCCCCAGCGAGAGCCCGCGGCTCAACGTCTCGATGGCCACCGGGACAATCACCAGGCAAAAGACCACGCCGGCAAGGACCAGTGCCCGCTGGGCGGCCTCGTCCAGGTCCTCACCGGCGGCCGAGATCCCGGTCAGGACCACCACCAGCAGGACGATGCTCAACGCCATGTCCAGGAGCAGGCCCAGGGCGCGGGCCGCGAAGGACGCCGGGCGCAATTCAAGGACAACCGCTTCGCCGGTGACGATCGAACTCACACTGGTTCCTGTTCCTCGCAGCTGTTGATGCAGACGCAAGTCTAGTGCCGGGCGCTAGGCTGATGCCGTGGATATGGATGCGTTCTCCGCCGTCAATGCGGACAGGTGGTCCCGGCTGCACCATCTGGCCCACAAGGGCAGGCTCACCGGGACCGAAGCAGACGAACTGCTGGCGTTGTACCAGTCCACGTCCGCACACTTGTCCCTCATCCGTTCCCTGGCGCCGGAAAGCGGCCTCTCTGCATCCCTGTCAGCCACCCTGGCCCAGGCCCGGACCCGTTTCACCGGGGCGCGCTCCAACGTGATGGCAGACCTTGCGCGGTTCTTTGTGGTGGCCCTTCCGGCGGCGTTGTACCGGCTCACCTGGCTCACTCTCGCGTGCGGTGCCGCGTTTGTCCTTATCGGCACCGCCTATGCACTCTGGATCGGCGGGAGCCCGGAGGCATTGCGGGCAGTGGCATCGGAAGCCGCGGCCCGCCAGTACGTTGAAGAGGACTTCATCGACTACTACTCAGAAAACCCCGCTGCGTCCTTTGCCGGCGCCGTCTGGACCAACAATGCCTGGATCAGCGCACAGGCTGTGGTTTTGGGAATCACCGGCGTGTGGGTGCCCATGATCCTGTTCGCCAACGCCCAGGGGGTGGGGATTGCCGCCGGTATCTTCGCCGCGGCCGGCAAGTCGGATGTTTTCTTCAGCTACATCCTGCCCCACGGCCTGATGGAGCTGACGGCAGTGTTCATCGCCTGCGCCGCCGGCCTCCGGATCTTCTGGGCCATGGTTTCACCGGGCCCGCGCACCCGGGGCAGGGCCGTGGCCGAGGAAGGAAGGTCGCTGGTCACCGTTGCCCTGGGGCTGGTCCTGGTGCTGTTTGTGTCCGGACTGGTGGAAGGCTTCGTGACCCCCAGTGTGCTGCCGGTATGGGCCAAGATCGGGATTGGAGCCTCCGTACTGGCCGCGTACTGGCTCTACGTCCTGGCCTTCGGCCGGCGCGCCCACCTGGCCGGGGAGCGCGGTGACCTGCGCCGCGAGGATGCAGGGTATTCCGAAATCGCTGCCTGAATCGTTGTAATCCATCCGGGGTGGTTCCTCGCCCAGCCGGAATTCCGGACGGTAGGCTCGTCAACAGAGAAAGCGCGCCGGTGGAACCCGGTGGGACCCGGAACCTGGCGCGAAGACCCAACGGAAGTGGACGCTGCTGTGAAAGACGAAACTCCTGCCCGCGCCCGGCGCGCCGAGCCGCAGCCGGACCCGATTTTGGACACGTCGGGAGACTCTGACGAGCCGGCGTTCTCCTGGCTGAGCGGCGGCACAGGCGCCGGAAGTTCTGCCGCGGATAGCAGTGCATCCGACGGGACCGGACCGCGCCGCGCCGGTGACCCTGCTGGTCTTGCAGAACCTGACGGCCCGGCCGTGCCCAGAGGCCCGGTTGAGTCCAAAGGCGCGGCCGTGCCCAAAGGCGCGGCAGTGCCCCAAAGTCCAGTAGAGCCGCAGCCGGAAAGCAGGGCGGACCGCAAAGCCGCCGAGGCCGCCGCTGAAGAGCCCGTGCCCGCATCCAGCCAGGGAAGCTCACCGGTTTTCCGTGAGCAGTTGCCCACCTCGGCCCTGCAGGTCCGTCCGCCGCAGGAGGAGGTGGAGCGGCGCAACGCCCAGCGGGAGAGCGCAGCAAACGCGAAGCCGGTGGCCCCCCGCGTGATGCAGGTCCTGCTCGCCATCTTCTTCCCGCTGGTATTGCTTATCCTCGCCGTCCGGGCGGTCACCAGTCCGCTGTTCCTGTGGGTGGAATACAATCGCCCCGGGTTTCCCGGCGACGGCTACGGGTTCAGCACGGATGACAGGATGACCTACGGGTCGTACGCGGTGGATTACCTCAACAACTGGGCTGCCCCGCGCTACCTGGGGGACCTGGTGCACCGCAGCGGCGACAAGCTGTTCAAGGACGGCGAAGTCAGCCACATGGCGGACGTCAAGCTGGTGATCCTGTCCACCTTCGGTGCCGGTGTACTGCTGGCCCTGGTGGGCATCATCGCCATCCTGTACCTGCGCAGGCGCAGTTCCGGGGGCGTCCGGAGGGGCCTGTTCGCCGGCTCCATCATCACCCTGGTGCTCATCCTGGGCCTGGGCTCGCTGGCGGTGCTGGGCTGGCAGCAGTTCTTCACGGAGTTCCACCGGATCTTCTTCGCCGAGGGCTCCTGGACTTTCAGCATGGACGACACCCTGATCAGGCTGTTCCCCGGCCAGTTCTGGATTGACGCCGGAATGGTCATTGCGGGCCTGGTGCTGGTGACATCGCTCGTCACTCTGGTCCTTACCTGGCCGACGCGCCGGCGCCGGGGCCTGGCGAAGAAGGATGCCGGAACGGCAGGGGAGAAGCCCGACGATCAGGTGTAAAGCTTCCCGATCTCCGCTTCGAAATCGCGTACGACGGCGTTGCGCTTCACCTTCAGTGACGGCGTCAGGTGACCGGATTCAACTGTGAATTCGGCGTCCAGCAGGGTGAACTTGCGGATGGACTCCGCCTTGGAGACCAGCAGGTTCGCCTGGTCCACTGCTTCCTGGACCGCTGCGGCCACCTCCGGATCGGCGGCTGCCTCGCGGATGGTCCGGGAAGGCAGGCCGCGCTCGGAGTGCCAGTTCTCCAGGCCCTCCGGATCGAGGGTCACCAGGGCTGAGATAAAAGGCTTGCCGTCACCCACCACCACGGCATGGCCCACCAGCTGGTGTGCCCGGATTTTCTCCTCGAGGGGTCCGGGTGCCACGTTTTTGCCGCCGGCTGTGACCAGCAGGTCCTTCTTCCGCCCGGTGATGGTGAGGAAGCCCTGCGGGTCCAGTTCCCCGAGATCACCTGTACGGAAAAAACCGTCCACAAAAGCCTCGGCGTTTGCGGCCTGGTTGGCGTGGTACCCCCGGAAGACGCCGATCCCCTTCACCAGGATCTCCCCGTCGTCGGCCACCCGGATGGTGGTGCCCGGAATGGGGATGCCCACCGATCCCACCTTGGTGCGGGTTGGAGTATTAGCCGTGCACGGGGCGGTGGTCTCTGTCAGGCCATACCCCTCCAGGACCGGGATCCCGGCGCCGCGGAAGAAATGGGCGTCCTCCAGGCGAAGCGGGCTTGCGCCGGAAACGGTATAGCCCACCTGGCCGCCCATGGCCTGGCGGAGCCGGGGGTAGAGCAGCCGGTCGAAGATACCGTGACGGATCCGGCACAGCAGGCCCGGCCCAGCTCCCTCGCCCCGGCTCTTCAAATCCTCGGCACGGGAGTACTCAATGGCAGTGGCAGCCGCCGCACTGAACAGCCGGGCTTTGCCCCCCACTGCCGCCTTGTGCGCCGCGGTGGCACGGACTTTCTCAAAAATCCGTGGAACCACCAGCAGGAAGGTAGGCCGGAATGAGCCCAGGTCTTCCAGGAGCCGCACCGCACCGGGCGAGTGTCCCAGGGTTGCACCGGCAGCGAGGCAAACCACCTGGACTGCGCGGGCCAGCACATGGGCAAGCGGCAGGAACATCAGGGTCCGGGCCTGCTCCTGGAGCAAAAGCCCGGGCAGGAAGGCAACAATGTTCTTGGCTACCAGGGCGAAGTTTCCGTGCGTGATCTCGCAACCCTTGGGCTTTCCCGTGGTGCCGGAGGTGTAGACCAGCGAGGCGACGTCCTCCAGCACCGCTTTGCTGCGGTGCCGCTCCAGCTCGGCGTCGGTGACGCCCATCCCCGCTGCGGCAAGGCTCGCGAGATTGGGGGCTTCGCCGTCCGAATCCATCCGGACCACGTTGACCAGCCGGTCCCGGAGCAGGGGAGAGTTGGCCAGGACTGCAGTCACCAGCTGCGACTTGCTCCGGTCCTCCACGAACACGCGCCGGACGCCGGCGTCGTGGAGGATCCACTCCACCTGGCTGGCGGAGGACGTTTCATAGATGGGAACGGTCACGCCGCCGGCGAACCAGATGGCGAAGTCAACCAGCGTCCACTCGTAGGAGGTGGCCGACATAACGGCCACGGTGTCACCTGGCTCGAGCCCGCCCGCGATGAGGCCCTTGGCGAGGGCGCTGACATCCTGGAGGAACTTCCGTGCGGGCACGTCCACCCACCCGTTGGGCCCCTTGCGCCGGTACAGGGCAAGGGCCGGATTGGCTGACTCCTGCTCCAGCAACAGGTCCGTGACGTTGCTGGCAGCGTCAACCTCAACCAGCAGCTCTGTGCTCGCTTCTCTCACAGCAGGTCTCCGTTCCGCTGCCATGCCGCGGGCAGCGGCTCCTTCGGGGGTCTTCTGACATCCTGCCCTAGATCCAGGACGGCATCCACATCCGAAGCCTCCACTCCTGGTAGGGGATAATCTCGGCAGCCCAGACCGGATAGAAGAAGGCGGACAACAGCATGGCGGCCGCCACAAACAGGACCACCAGGTACAGGCCGGACCGGCGGCGCCACGGCGGGTCCGCCGATTTCCCCAGGACCAGCCCCAGACAGTAGACCAGCGCCAGCACCAGGAACGGCTCGAAGGACACCGCGTAGAAGTAGAACATGGTCCGTTCGGGGTACATGAACCAGGGCAGGTATCCGGCGGTCATGCCGGCCAGGACGGCACCGGCCCGCCAGTCCCGACGGCCCGCCCACCAGAACAGGAGCACCACCAGCGAGATGGCGGCCGCCCACCAGATCAACGGGTTGCCTACGGACAGGATGGCGGACGTGCACCGGTCAAAGTCACAGCCAGGCGTACCGCGCTCCGGGGACTCATAAAAGAACGACGTCGGCCGGCCCATCACCAGCCAGCTCCAGGCGCTTGCCTCGTAGGGATGTTCCGAGCCCAGGCCCTGGTGGAACTTGTAGGCCTCCAGGTGGTAGTGCGCGAGGGAGCGGACGGAATCCGGCAGCCAGCCCCATTCTGCGGAAGGGTTGGATTGCGCCCAACGGCGGAAGTAGGCGTCATCAGACCGGAACCAGCCCGCCCAGCTCACCGCGTAGGTCACGGCGGCAACCGGAACCATGCTCAGGAACGCCGGAATTCCGTCCTTGATGATGCCGCCGCTGATCCAGCCGCGGATCCCCGCTACCCGGCGGGCGCTGAGGTCCCACAGCACGGTCAGGATGCCGAAGCCGGCCAGGAAGAACAGGCCGGACCACTTGGTGCCCACGGCGAGCCCAAGGCAGAGCCCTGCGGCAATCCGCCACCAGCGGATTCCCAGCCAGGGTCCGGACAGCAGCTGCGCCGGAGTGGGACGTCCCCCGCCCGCCTCCGCCGCCCGGGCAAGCCTGGTGGCCAGCCGCCGTCGGCCGTCATCCCGGTCCAGCAGCAGGGCGCCGAAGGCGGCGAGGACCCAAAACATCAGGAAGATGTCCAGCAGCGACGTCCGCGACATCACCAGATGGTGGCCGTCCACGGCCAGCAGGAGCCCGGCGGCCCCCGCCAACGGAAGGGATCCGAAGAGCTTCAGTGCGATGAGTGACAGAAGCAGGATGGACAGGGTGCCTGTCAGGGCGGCGGAGAAGCGCCAGCCGAAGGAACTGTCCGGGCCGAAGATCCACATCCCGGCCGCGATCATCCACTTTCCCACGGGGGGATGGACCACATATTCGGGAGAACCCAGGAGCACGCCGGGGTTGCCGGCATTGAAGGAATCGTTGGCCTTGTCCGGCCACGCCCGTTCGTAGCCGCTGACCAGGTATGAGTAGGCATCCTTGACGTAGTAGGTCTCATCGAAGACCAGTTTGTGCGGGGTCTCCAGCCGGATGAACCGCAGCACACCGCCCGCGACGGCCGTCAGGACCGGAACCAGCAGGAACCACAGCCTCAACGACGGCGGGTAGTCCCGCCATTGCTGACGGCTGCCCAACAGCCGGGCACGGAGGGACTCAACAGTAAATGCCTCGGCCGGCCGGGTGATCCAGGGCCGGGCCGGGACGTCTCCGGGCCGCCCTCCGGTTGCTGGAGTGCTTGTGCTGGACGCCGCAGGTGTGGCGTGTCCGGCCCCGGCTGGCCGCGTCGAGGTCTGCGTCACGAGCCCCATGCTACCTTTTGCGGCTGGCAGTGCCCGCAGCAGTAGGCTGGTGGCGTGGACCCTAACCCCAGCCCCTTCCCTGATTCCGGCACTGCAACCTCCAGCGAAGCTGGTGGAGAGCCCGTCGAGGACGGGGGAGCGGTTGCGGCGCCAGGGCAGGCGGCCGGGCGGATCGTGCTCGCCGCCACGCCCATCGGCAACACCGGTGATGCCTCCGCCCGGCTGGTGGAACTGCTGGGCACGGCGGACATTGTTGCCGCTGAGGATACGCGCCGGCTGCACCGCCTGGTGCAGAGCCTGGGGGTTACCGTGGCCGGCCGCGTCATCAGCTACCACGAACACAACGAGGCCACCAAGACTGCTGAGCTCCTCGAACAGGTCAGGGCAGGCAAGACCCTGGTGATGGTCACCGATGCGGGAATGCCGTCCGTCTCCGACCCCGGCTTCCGGCTGGTCGAAGGTGCCGTGTCGGCCGGCCTCACCGTTACTGCCGTTCCGGGACCCTCGGCAGTACTGACGGCGCTGGCGTTGTCCGGTCTGCCCACCGACCGCTTCTGCTTTGAAGGGTTCCTGCCGCGAAAGACCGGCGAAAGGGCCTCGCGCCTGGCCGACCTTGTCCAGGAGCGGCGCACCATGGTGTTCTTCGAGGCGCCGCACCGGCTCGAAGCGATGCTGCGCGCCCTGCGGGAACGTTTCGGACCTGAGCGGCGCGTCGCCGTCTGCCGCGAACTGACCAAAACCTATGAGGAAGTGATCCGCGGTTCCCTGGGCGAACTCCTGCAGTGGGCCGAAAGCACCGAGGTCAGGGGCGAGATTGCCGTGGTCCTGGCGGGCGCACCCGAGCAGGCCGCCGGAACACCGGAGGACCATGTGGCCGCGGTCAATGAGCTGGTGGCGCAGGGGATCCGGCTGAAGGAGGCCGTGGCCGCCGTCGCCGAGGATGTCCGGGTAAGCAAACGGGAGCTCTATTCAGCGGTTTTGGCTGCCCGCTAAGCACGCCTGCTCGCTCCACGAAAGGGCTGTGCAGGTGCACAGCCCTTTCGTCTTTGAGTAGTGCGTAAAGGCGTAGACCGGGCGGGGGCCCGGCAGTAGTCTGGCAACTAATCAGCCCGTATCACCGCGGCCCATGCGGGCCGCTTGCCCGCGGGCTGCAATAACCCTACTGACGAGGGAGTCATCGTGACTGTCACTGCACAGCCGGCCGTTTCCGCAGAACGCGAAAGCGCCCTTTTGGCCTCTGTTCCCACCGGCCTGCTTATCAATGGTGAGTGGCGGGCTGCCGCTTCCGGCAAGACCTTCGACGTCGAGGATCCGGCTACGGGCAAGGTGCTGTTGAGCATTGCCGACGCCGGCGCTGAGGATGGTGCCGCGGCCTTGGATGCCGCTGCTGCCGCGCAGGAGTCGTGGGCGAAGGTCCCGCCGCGGGAACGCGGCGAGATCCTGCGCCGCGCTTTTGACCTGGTCACTGAACGCGCCGAGGACTTCGCGCTGCTGATGACCTTGGAAATGGGCAAGCCCCTGGCCGAGGCCCGCGGTGAAGTGACCTATGGCGCCGAGTTCCTGCGCTGGTTCTCCGAAGAGGCTGTCCGTGCCTTCGGCCGCTACTCCGTCTCACCGGACGGCAAGTCCCGGCTGCTGGTCACCAAGAAGCCGGTGGGTCCCTGCCTGCTGATCACCCCGTGGAACTTCCCGCTGGCCATGGCCACCCGCAAGATCGCCCCGGCCGTGGCCGCCGGCTGCACCATGGTGCTGAAGTCCGCGAACCTCACTCCGCTTACCTCCCAGCTGTTCGCCGCCGTGATGATGGAAGCCGGCCTGCCCGCCGGCGTCCTGAACGTCATCCCCACCTCCACGGCCGGCGCCACCACCGGGCCTCTGATCAAGGATTCCCGGCTCCGCAAGCTCTCCTTCACCGGCTCCACCGAGGTGGGCCGCCGCCTGCTCTCCGACGCCTCCGAGACCGTACTGCGGACCTCCATGGAACTTGGCGGGAACGCCCCGTTCGTCGTCTTTGAAGACGCTGACCTGGACGCCGCCGTCGCCGGCGCCATGCTCGCCAAGCTGCGGAACATGGGCGAGGCCTGCACCGCGGCCAACCGGTTCATCGTCCACGAATCGGTCGCTGCAGAGTTCGCGCAGAAGTTCGCCGCCAAGATGCGCGAAATGACCACCGCCCGGGGCACCGAGCCGGAGTCCAAGGTGGGCCCGCTGATCGATGCCAAGAGCCGGGACAAAGTCCACGAACTCGTCTCTGACGCCGTCGCCTCCGGCGCCACGGCCGTTGTGGGCGGCGGACCCGTGGAGGGCCCGGGCTACTTCTACCAGCCCACCATCCTCTCCGGCGTCACCGAGGGCACCCGGATCCTGTCCGAGGAAATCTTCGGCCCCGTTGCCCCGATCACCACGTTCAGCAGCGAAGACGACGCCGTGCGCCTGGCCAACAACACCGAATACGGGCTCGTGGCCTACGTCTTCACCAAGGACCTGAACCGCGGCATCCGGATGGGCGAAAAACTCGAAACCGGCATGCTGGGCCTGAACGCCGGCGTCATCTCCAACGCCGCAGCCCCCTTCGGCGGCGTCAAGCAGTCCGGCCTGGGCCGCGAGGGAGGCCTCGAAGGCATCGAGGAATACCTCTACACCCAGTACATCGGCATCGCCGACCCCTACGCCGGATAGCCTTCGCCCGCCGGTGAAAGCCGCCGCCTGCCCTGGAACAGCAATGCCTGGACCGGAAACTCCTGCCTTAGGAGTGTCCGGACCAGCGTGTTGACCAGGTGCGCGCGGCGGCTTTCGCGCTTTTGCCTGCTGCTCCGGCAGCACCGATGGCGATCCTGAAGGGTGTGCCAAGCAGGCGTCCCAGCCGGGCAACAACCGACGGCGGCAGCCAGACGGCGCGGAGGCGGCGAAGGGTGCCCGCGTTGCCCCGCAAGGCTGTTTCGAGGGCGGCGACGCGTGCACCGGCCACCTGGCTGGCCCGGGACGCCTCCCTTTCAATTTCCTCCGGATCCGCTTCCGGCACACCTTCCACCAGGGGCGGACCGTATTTTTGGCGTTCGAAGTCCGAGGTCAGCCCGGCCGCGGCCTGGTGGGCGGCCTCGTCCATTCCGCCCGGTTCTCCCAGCAACGCGGAGCCCCGGAGCCGGGCCGAGTAGGTCCGCGGCGTTTCACTCGGCTCGGGCGGCAGGCCATAGTCCGTCCCCAGGTCAACCATTTCGCTCCATGCCAGCGGCACCGCAGCGGCCGGATCAGCGGCCCTGAGCCGCCGTGCCCGGATCGCTGCCCGGACCAGGCGGGGGGAGGCGGCGAGCAGCGCGGCACCCAGGAGCGCTCCCGTACCCAAGAGCCAGGGCAGGAGCTGGGATCCGGTGTCAGCGGTTCCGCCGGCGCCCGGACCGGGCAACGGGGCGGCGCTCGGCGCGGGGGCCGGTGCCGGGGTGGCGTCCGGGATAAGGTCGTCGTTGTTTTCGATCGAGCCGGGGGCTGAGGCGGTGGAACTTTCGGTGGCATAGTCCGGCACCACGCCGCGGGAAGGCGTTGGTTCGAAGGGGACCCAGCCAAGGCCCTGGAAGTAGAGCTCCGGCCAGGCGTGGGCGTCGCGGGCATCCACTTCATATTCGGGCAGGGCGCCCTGGCCGGCCACGGACACCGTGGCGCCGGTCAGCCTGCCCGGCGCATATCCCACGGCGATCCGGCTGGGGATCCCTTCGAGCCTTGCCATCACGGCCATGGCCGACGCGTAGTGGATGCAGTACCCGCTCTTCTGTTCCAGGAAGTCGGCAAGGACCGAGAGCCCGTTTCCGTCGTAACCGCCCTGCACGGGAGATTGGAGCGAGTAGGTGAATTGGGCGGACCGCAGGTACTTCTGGATGGCCATCGCCTTGTCATACGGAGAGGCGCCGGAACCGGCCACGGTGTCGGCCGTGGTCCGGACGATCTCCGGCACGTTGCCCGGAATCCTGGTGAAGTCGTCCGCGATGCCCTGCACAGGCGCTGAAGACGTGGCCAGCAGTCCGCCCGTCAGCTTCGGAACCGTGGACGTGACCAGGTACTCCTGCCGGCGTGAGGTGGTGTCAGTCCCCTTGATGCTCAAAGTGGCAGGATCCCAGGTCCACCGACCCTGAAGGCCCCGCACGGATTCGGGGGCGTACGGAACCGGAAGGTAGGGGCTGGTAAAGGTTCCCGTGTCTATGGCTGTGACCAGCTGCTGCTCGTCGGACACCGTGTAGCCGGGGTCGATCTGGTTGCCCAGTGGGCGCCGGGAGGCGTTGCGGTCATCGGGGCCCCAGGAGTCGCCGTCGAAATTGTCCACGGTGACAGAGCGCAGGTACACCGGGGCGGGGGAGTTGGTGGCATAGCTGATGCGGCCGCTGCCGGCAGGGGTGCGCAGGCTGTTGCCCAGCGTGATCATCGGGTTCAGGCCAGTGGACGTGCCCCAGGGGTTGATACGGGAACCCTGCGGGAAGGTGCCCTGGTCGAATCCGGGGATGGCCAGCGGCAGCACCAGGGTGGCGGCCACCGCCACAGCCCCGGTAAGGACCGCCCTCCGCCCCTGGCCGGGGTTGCGCGCCGAATCCGCCGGTGTCCGCGCATCCGGGACGTACCACTGGCTGCAGGCCAGGATCATCAGGTAGCCGGCAACGGTGGCAGCGAATCCCCAAAAGCCCACGCTTTGGGGTTTGATCATGGCCGGCACCACCAGGATGGCCAGCAGGCCCACTCCGGTGGCGGCAGGCATCCCGAGCGGGACGGCCAGCGCGTCCACCAGGATCACCGCCAGGCCCAGAACGGCGCAGATCACCATCACGATGCCCACGTTGGGCGCCACGGGAGCGGTTTCGGAGAGCACGGTTTCGCTGGCGCGGCGGATCAGCCGGTCAAGTTCCGCCAGGCTGCCTGCGGTGGGGATAACGCCCGCGAAACTGGTGCTCCGGAAGAACGTCAGGGTCAGGATGGCGCCGAGGGACAGGAAACCGCCGGCAGTCACCAGCAGCGGCTGCGCCCGGACCGCACGCAATACGGCGAGGGTGAGGCTGACGACCAGAACTGTGGTGAAAACGGGCCAGTACCAGGCCCAGCCCCGCAATACTCCATTCAGCGACAGGGCAGCCCCTGCCACCGCCAGGGAAATGGCCGCAGCCATCACCCACGGGTAGGCGCCTACGCGGGCGCGTCCTGCCAGGGTTCCCGCCGCCGACGGCTGCTGCTGGCCCGTTCCAGGTTTCCGGGCCGGTGCAATGGTCATCGGGCCACCCCCGCTCCGCGCCGGACCTCCGCAGCCGGTGGTTCCGGTACGTCAAGGTCCTGGTCGAACTGGTTCCAGGCGGCAGCCACGGAGACGCCCGGCGCCACCGCCGCCGCCCGCCAGCCTCCCTGCCGGAGCTTCTCCAGGGCATCCTCGAACTCCGCCGGCCGCTCCGCCACCAGGATGGCAAAGGCGTTGGTGCCGTAGCCTGCGGCGGGGGCAAGGGACAGGGCCTCCAGTGCGGAGATCCTGCCCAGGACGGCAATGACCGGTCCCCGCATGCGGTGGGCGGAGAGCTTGTCCATGAGGTTGTCATCAAAAGGCGGTGGTCCTGCCTCCTGGCCATGGGATTCCCTGGCGCCGAAAAAGTCTTTGCGCGCGGCGTCGCCGCGCTGGTGGTGGTGGGAACCCGTGAGCTGGATGGCCGCGAGGCTCTCGGCGATGGACTGAAGCCCGGACGCTCCGCTGTACTCTTCCAGCTCCGGTTCGGGAGCCGACGGCGAACGCAGGAAAGCCGGTTCCCCGCGTGCATCCAGAAGACGCAGGGCGTAGTTGCGTTCGGAAAGGTGGGCGCTGATGGACATGGCGGCCACCACGGCCCACTCGAAGGTTTCGCTGCTGACCATCGTGTGGCCGTCCTGGGCCGCGTTACCAGACGGGGCGGCGCCGGAGCCGCCGGAGAACGCACCGAACCGGTGATCCAGGATGATGGTGGCCTCCGGCGTGGTGACGGATTCTTCCTGCCGCACCATCAGCTCGCCATGGCGTGCGGTGGCCGCCCAGTGGACGCGGCGCATCGGGTCCCCATGGCGGTATTCGCGCGTCATCACATCATCATCGCTGGGGTTGGCCCGGATCCGCGTGGCCGTGACGCCATCGTTGCCCCGGGCGCCCGCCAGTCCCGTCAGCGGAAGGACGACGGCGGCCGGCGTCACGGTGAGTGTGTCGCCGTCGTCAATGGCCTGCCTGTGCAGCGACAGGCCGAACGGGTCGGTGAACTCCGCCGTCACTGGTCCGATCAGGAACTGGCCGCGCTGGGCGGAGCGCAGGCGGTACTCGTACCTGCTGGTGCCGCCGCTGGCAGAGCGCGAGGGGAACCGGAAGGCGGGCGACTCGCCAAACCTTGGCGGCAGGCGTTCCTCCATGGTGGCGCGGCCGGTTGCTGCTCCGGTCCGTGCCACCGCAAGCCTGACCGTGGTGGGCGCGGACGTTTCCACCGGGGAGGGATTGAATTCGCGGTAAACCTGGAAGCGGGGTTTCACCAGCCGGATCCCGGCAAGGGAAACCAGCGGGAGGACAAAGAGGAGCACGGCCAGGCTCAACAGGTCCCTGCGGCCCATGACCTGCGCCGCGGCAAGTGCTGCTGCCCCTGCGGCCAGCATTCCCCACCCGCGCTGGGTGAAGAGGTGTCGGGGCAGTCGGTCCAGCAGCGCCATGGAAGTCCGCCTAGTGGTTCCTGCTCAAGCCTGCCACGGGGGCGCTCCGGCCGGCAGGCTTGGAAGCCCTGGCCCCGGTATCCGCCTGCTTCTGCGCCACGGGCAGCCGGGACAGGATGCCGCGCAGGACGCTGTGTGCCGTTTCCCCGGCGCCCGCCGCCTTCCGGTCCAGGATGATCCGGTGCGCCAGGACAGCTTCGGCAACATCCACAACGTCGTCCGGCAGGACGAAATCGCGGCCGTCCAGTGCCGCCGTCGCCTTTGCGGCGCGCAGCAGCTGCAGCATGGAGCGGGGGCTGGCGCCGAGGCGGAGAAGGGGGCTTTCCCGGGTGGCCCGGCCCACGGACACGGTATATTCCTTGACCGCCTGCGAGACGTAGACCTGCTGGACGGTGGCGATCATGGCAGCCACGTCAGCTGTGCTCACCACCGGCGACACTTTGGCCAGCGGGGACGCCGACTGGTGGGTCTCGAGCATCTCGATCTCTGCCTCCTTGTCCGGGTAGCCCATGGAGATCCGCGCCATAAAGCGGTCCCGCTGGGCCTCGGGCAGGGGATACGTTCCCTCCATCTCGATGGGATTCTGCGTCGCCACCACCATGAACGGCTCGTCCAGCCGGTAGGAATTGCCGTCCACCGTCACCTGGTGCTCCTCCATGCACTCGAGCAGCGCCGACTGCGTCTTCGCTGACGCCCGGTTGATCTCGTCGCCAATCACAATATTCGCGAAGACCGCCCCGGGCCGGAACTCAAAGAGCCTGGAGGACTGGTTGTAGATGGACACGCCCGTTACGTCGGAAGGAAGCAGGTCCGGGGTGAACTGGATCCGGTTGACAGTGCAGTCGATGGTCCGCGCCAGCGTTTTTGCCAGGAGCGTCTTGCCCACGCCCGGCACGTCCTCCAGCAGCAGGTGGCCCTGGGCGAGCAGTACCGTCAATGCGAGCTTTGCGGCGTCCGATTTGCCGTCAATCACCGTGTTAACAGTGGTCAGGATCCGCTGGCTTGCATCGTGGAACGACGGGGCATCCATGGCAGCGGTCCGGTGGCCGTTCAGGTGGCTGACCGGCTCTGCGACTCCCGCCAGATTGCGATTCGCAGCGCTCACATCGTTGGCAGTGCGTCGGTGGGATTCCATCGGCAACCTTTCAGCCCGGGTACTCCTGGGCGGGACAGCTGGCCCTGCCTTCGCCCGTCGGTGGGCGTCCGCATGTGTTCGTACCAGACTACTAACACAACTGCCGCAGCAGACAGAGAGTTCCAACAAATATGGGGCCCCACTGTCGGTTTAGGCTTGATGGATGTGTAATCCGCTGATCCCCGCCGCGTACCGTGCTCCCGGCGCCGCAAGTGCGCCGGATTCCGGAAGTTCCCGGCAGCGGGATTTCCCCCCCGCTCCCGAGCCCTTGCCGGTGCCCGTCATGGACAACCACACGCACCTCGACTTTCCCGACGGACAGGCGCCGGTGGGGATCAAGGAAGCACTTGACGCCGCTGCGGCGGTAGGTGTCCAGGGTGCCGTGCAGGTGGGCTGCGACCTGGAATCATCCCGGTTCACGGTCCAGGCGGTGGACCTCGATGAGCGGTTGCTGGGGGCCGTGGCGCTCCACCCCAACGATGCTCCCCGCTACGCCGCACGGGGCCAATTGGAAGAGGCACTGGCGGAAATCGAGCAACTGGCCGCGCATCCCCGGATCCGCGCCATCGGCGAAACCGGCCTCGATTTCTTCCGCACCGAGGGAGAGGGCCTGGCCCACCAGCGCCATTCCTTCCGCCGCCATATCGACATCGCCAAGCGGCTGGACCTGACCCTGCAGATTCATGACCGCGAAGCCCACAGCGACGTGGTGCAGGTCCTCAAGGAGGAAGGAGCCCCGGAACGGGTGGTCTTCCATTGTTTTTCCGGCGATGAGGAACTGGCTGCCACCTGCAACCGGGAAGGCTGGTATATGTCTTTTGCCGGGACCCTGACATTCAAGAACGCGGCGAACCTGCGGGCCGCGCTCGCGGCCGCCGACCCCGGGCTCCTCCTGGTGGAAACGGACGCCCCGTTCCTGACTCCGCATCCCCACCGGGGGAAGCCCAACGCCAGCTACATGGTTCCCTACACCGTCCGCGCCATGGCGGAATTGACAAACCGGGACCTTGCCGGGATGTGTGCCGGAATCAGCGAAAATACCGTGCGCGCTTACGGAAAATGGGATTAAGAACACGTCACCGGGACCAGGCGAACAGAATACCTGGTATGCAAATTTCTTGGCGGCTTTATAACGCTACGGTTACAGTGGAAAACTATTAGCCGGGGTCGGGGAAGGCCACCGGGTAAATTCACCCTTTCTGCAGCAGGATCTGCCGGGCTTCTCCCGGCCTGTCCGCTGCGCAGGGTGTGGCGGCGCAACGGTGCCCGGACTACTCCTCTTTGAGGCGGTGCCCGGGCATTTTATTGCGCTCTCCCCGTGCCCGGACGGAGCTAAAGTTACGGGCAATCGTGGTCAAGTTCTTCACAACGGACGGCAAGTTCAGCTTTTTCAAGGTTGGAACCCAGCTCCTGGTGCTGTGTGCGCTGGTGGTCGGGCTCGTAGCCTTCGTGGGCAATAACAAAACCATCACGCTCAATGTTGATGGCAAGGTAACTTCCGTCCAAACCTTCGGTGGCACAGTGGGGCAGGTGGTCAAAAGCGCCAACCTCGAGCTGAAGCCGGCGGACCGGGTTTCCCCGGCCATCGACTCCACCGTCCAGAACGGCACGGTCATCAACGTCAACCAGGCCAAGGAAGTCAAAGTCAGCCTTGACGGCGCCGAAAAAACGGTGAACACCACCGCCCAGGACGTTGAAGGACTCGTCACCGAACTCGGTGTCGCAAGCGCCTCGTCCGTCTCGGTCCCCAAGGACGCCCAGCTCGCAGTGGCAGGCTCCTTCGTTTCGATCTCCACCCCCAAGTCCGTGAGCATCGTCGCCGACGGCAAGGTCCAGACCGCCACCACCACCGCCGCTACCGTGGGCAACGTCCTGGAAGACGCCGGCCTGACCCTCGGAGCCAATGACCGGTCATCCCAGCCGGCCAACGCCCACGTGGTCAACAACATGGTGATCAAGGTTTCCCGTGTGGACACCGGCCAGACCGCCGTGACCACCGAGGACGTCCCCTTCAAGACCGAAACCGTCGAAAGCGCCGAGCTTTTGAAAGGTGAAAAAGAAGTCACCCAGGCCGGATCCGCCGGCAAGCTGGAGAAAACCTTCAAGCTGGTCCTGGTGGACGGCCGCGAAGCGTCCCGCACCCTGGTCACCGAGTCCGTCACTGCACAGCCCGTGACCGAGAAGATCACGGTGGGCACCAAGCCCAAGCCGGTGGCCCAGGCCGCCCCCGCGCCCGCCGCCCCCACTGCCGGTGCCAACACCGGTGCCGCCGCCCCGGCCATGATGAACGAGGCCATGTGGGACAAGATCGCCCAGTGCGAATCAGGCGGAAACTGGTCCATCAACACCGGTAACGGCTACTACGGCGGCCTCCAGTTCGACATCCAGACCTGGATCGGATCAGGCGGCGGCGCGTACGCCCCGAACGCCAGCCTCGCCTCCAAGGCCCAGCAGATCGACATCGCCAACCGCGTCTACGCACAGCGCGGCCTGCAGCCCTGGGGTTGCGGATGGGCTGCCAGCAGCTGACGCAAGGCACAACTGAACCACATCGATTGACGGCCGGGCCCGGATCTTCCGGGCCCGGCCGCGGCCTTTAACCGCGCATTGGCCGGGCGGGGCGGCAGCGGCATGCGGGATAGGATACCTAGGTGACTGAACCCATCCCCGCCGCGCCCGCACCTCTGTTTGGTGCCTCCGACATACGCCGGCTGGCGGAAGAGATCGGTATCCGCCCCACCAAGACCCTGGGCCAGAACTTTGTGATCGACGGCAACACCATCCGCAGGATCGTGGCCGCTGCCGGTGTTGGACCGGAGGAGACCGTGCTGGAAGTCGGTCCCGGCCTCGGGTCGCTGACGCTGGGCCTGCTGGACGCGGCCGCCGCAGTGGTGGCCGTGGAGATCGACCCCGTACTGGCAGCGAAGCTCCCGGAAACCGTCAAGGAATGGCGCCCGGCCGCCGTCGGAAGCTTCCATCTGGTCCAGGCGGACGCGATGAAGGTTACCGGACTTCCAGTCCAGCCCACCGCGCTGGTGGCCAACCTGCCGTACAACGTGGCCGTGCCCGTGGTGCTGCACCTCCTGCAGCATTTCCCCAGCCTTCAACACGGCCTGGTAATGGTCCAGGACGAAGTAGCTGACCGGCTGGCAGCCGTGCCGGGGTCCAAGATCTACGGCGTTCCGTCCGTGAAAGCCGCCTGGTACAGCCACATGCGCAAAGCCGGCGTCATCGGCATGAACGTCTTCTGGCCCGCACCCAAGATCCACTCCGGGCTGGTGTCCTTCACCCGGCATGAGCCGCCCGCCACCACCGCCACCCGCGAGCAGGTCTTCGCCGTGGTGGACGCCGCCTTCGCGCAGCGCCGCAAGACCCTCCGCGCAGCCCTTGCCGGCTGGGCCGGCAGCGCCCCGGAGGCGGAGCGCTGCCTCGTTGCTGCCGGCGTCGATCCCACCGCCCGTGGTGAAGTGATCGACATTGCAGACTTTGCGAGGATCGCCGAAGCACGCGAGGCCCGCCCGTGAACGCCCTCCCGGGACGTTTCGCCGCCAGGACGGTCCGGGCCAAGGCGCCCGGAAAGGTCAATGTCTCCCTGGACGTCGGTCCGCTCCGGCCGGACGGCTACCATTCGGTGGCCAGCGTCTACCTCGCCGTGTCCCTGTACGAGGAGGTCACGGCCACCAGCACCGAAACGCCGGGGATCACCGTCAGCCTCAGCCCGGACAGCACACTTGACCTGGACGCCGTCCACATCCCCCTGGACCAGAACAACCTGGCGTACAAGGCGGCGGCCATTATGGCCGACGTCTCCGAGCGCACAACAGGAGTCCATCTGGAGATCACCAAACGCGTGCCGGTGGCAGGCGGCATGGGCGGCGGCTCAGCGGACGCGGCCGCGACGCTCCTGGCCTGCGACGCACTCTGGAACAGCGGCCTCTCCCGCGAGGAACTCGCCCACCTGGCCGGTGAGCTCGGCGCCGACGTCCCCTTCTCCCTGCTGGGCGGAACCGCCGTGGGCCTTGGGGTGGGCGACGAACTTTCCCCCGCCCTGGCCAAGGCGCAGACGGACTGGGTCCTGGTCACGGCGGACTACGGACTTCCCACGCCGGAGGTGTACCGGACCTTGGACCGGCTGCGGGCGGCGGAAGGCATCGACGGGGCCGAACCCACCGGCGTGGATCCGCAGGTCCTCACCGCCCTCCGCAGCGGGGACGCGGAAGCGCTGAGCCGGGTCCTGGTGAACGACCTCCAGCGGGCCGCCATCGAACTGGCCCCCTCATTGCGCGATACGCTGGGAATCGGCGAAGCGCACGGTGCCGTTGCGGGCATCGTCTCAGGCTCGGGCCCCACCGTGGCGCTGCTGGCCGATGATCCCGTCGCCGCCGAGGGCCTGGCGGAAAACCTGCGGCGCTACGGCCTGACGGCCCTCGCCGTGCATGGCCCCGTTCCCGGGGCGCGCATCATCTCTGACACCCATCTCTAAGACGTACAGTTCCCGGCAGCAGAAAGCAGTTCCCTTTGGCACACCTTCTTGGCGGCGAGAACCTCACCGTCGCTTACGCAACCCGCACCGTCCTGGACGGCATCACCCTCGGGCTTGAGGAGGGCGACCGCATTGGCATGGTGGGACGGAACGGCGACGGCAAGTCCACCCTGATGCGCCTGCTGGCGCTGCGGTCCACCCCCGACTCCGGCAGGGTCACCAAGCGCGGCGATGTCAACGTGGGGTACCTGGACCAAAGCGACGTGCTCGACGGCGACCTGACGGTGGGTGCCGCTATCGTGGGTGACCAGGCGGATTACGAATGGGCACGGAACCCGCAGATCCGCGAGATCATGGGCGGGCTGGTCTCGGATGTCGACTGGCACGCCAACGTCCACGCCCTGTCCGGCGGGCAGAAGCGCCGCGTGGCACTGGCCAAGCTCCTGATTGAGGACCATGACGTCATCATGCTGGACGAGCCCACCAACCACCTGGACGTGGAAGGCGTTGCCTGGCTGTCCCGGCACCTGAAGACGCGGTGGCGGGCGAACCAGGGGGCTTTCCTGGTGGTCACCCACGACCGCTGGTTCCTGGACGAGGTCTGCAACAAGACCTGGGAAGTCCATGACGGCGTCGTGGACCCCTTCGAAGGCGGTTACGCGGCCTACGTGCTGGCCCGCGCCGAGCGGGACCGCGCGGCCTCGGTTATGGAAAGCAAGCGCCAGCAGCTGGTCAAGAAGGAACTCGCATGGCTGCGCCGTGGTGCCCCGGCGCGGACTGCCAAGCCGAAGTTCCGGATTGAAGCGGCGAACGCCCTCATCGCCGATGTCCCTGAGCCCAGGGACTCCACCGCACTGAGCAAGATGGCCACCGCCCGCCTCGGCAAGGACGTGCTGGACCTGGAGAACGTCTCGCTGGACTTCCTCGGCGGCAGCGAAGGGCAAAAACTCTTTGACAACATCACCCTCCGCCTCGCTCCGGGCGAGCGGCTGGGGCTGGTGGGTGTCAATGGTGCAGGCAAGACCACACTGCTGAAACTGCTCAACGGCCAGATCGAGCCGACGTCCGGCAAACTCAAGCGCGGCAAGACCGTGGTCACCGCGGTGCTGACCCAGGAGGTCAAAGAGCTCGACGACGTCTCGGACCTGCGCGTGATCGAGGTGATCGAGCGGGAGAAGCGATCCTTCAACGTGGGCGGCAAGGAGTTTTCCGCGGGCCAGCTCGTGGAGCAGCTGGGCTTCACCAACGAGAAGCAGTGGACCCCGGTCAAGGACCTCTCCGGCGGTGAGCGGCGCCGCCTCCAGCTGCTGCGGCTGCTGGTAGGGGAGCCGAACGTGCTGATGCTTGATGAGCCCACCAACGACCTCGACACCGACACCTTGGCCGCCGTGGAGGACGTCCTGGACGGCTGGCCGGGAACACTTGTTGTGGTGAGCCACGACCGCTACCTGCTGGAGCGGGTCACCGACCACCAGATGGCCCTGCTCGGCGACGGCAAGATCCGCGCCCTGCCCCGCGGCGTGGACCAGTACCTGGAGCTCAGGGAAGCCACCCTGGCCGGATCAACCATCACCGGCGGCGGCAACCCCGTCACCGGCGGAGGCTCCGGAACGGCCGCCGCAGCCCCCGCAGGGCCTTCCGAAGCACAAAAACGCGACGCCCGGAAAGCACTGAACCGAATCGAGCGCCAGCTCAACAAGCTGGAACAGCAGGAAAAGAAGCTCCACGACCAGATGGTGAAGAGCACGGAGCAGTCCGATTTCGACGCCCTGGCCGAACAAAACAGGCAGCTCAAGGACCTCGCCGACGAAAAGGACGCCCTCGAACTCGAATGGCTGGAAGCCTCCGAGGTCCTGGGCGAATAGGCCGCCAGGGGTGCCGTGTCGCGCAGCGCCCCGAACCCGTGGCAAAATAGGGACTTGTGCCCGGGGCTTAGGCCCCTCGGCACGGTCCGCTCTGGTGTAACGGCAGCACCCCGGCCTTTGGAGCCGTGGAGTATAGGTTCGAATCCTATGGGCGGAACTGCTGTGCCAGGAGCTTCAGTAGCATGACCATCGGTGCCCCCGCCGGCTGGAGGCCGGCGGGCACCCGCAAGCGCCAGCGTAACCAAGCAAGGAGAGCCCGTACGTGATCCCCGAGAACACCGGTCCGGCCGCAGTCATCGTTCTGGCGGCAGGCGCCGGTACCCGGATGAAATCGCGTACCCCCAAGATCCTGCATGAGATCGGCGGCCGGTCCATGGTGGGCCACGCCCTCCTGGCCGCCCGCAGCATCAACCCTCGCCAGCTTGCCGTGGTGGTCCGCCATGAACGCGACCTGGTGGCACGCCACCTCGCGGACGCCGATCCGGCCGCCGTCATTGTGGACCAGGACGAGATCCCCGGCACCGGCCGTGCGGTGGAGGTGGCCCTGCAGGCCCTCGACGCCGGGCAGAGCCTCACCGGAACCGTGGTGGTGACCTACGGCGATGTGCCGCTTCTCTCCGGCGCCCTGCTGGCCGAGCTCGTCGCCACCCATGAACGCGACGCCAACGCCGTCACCGTCCTCACCGCGGTCCTGGACGACGCCACCGGCTACGGCCGGATCCTGCGCGGCGAAGACGGCACCGTCACCGGCATCCGCGAACACAAGGACGCCTCCGACGCCGAGCGCCTTATCCGCGAAGTCAACTCCGGGATCTACGCCTTCGACGCCGCCGTCCTCCGCGACGCGCTGGCCCACGTCACCACGGACAACTCGCAGGGTGAAAAGTACCTCACCGATGTCCTGGCCCTGGCCCGGGAGGCCGGCGGCCGCGTGGCCGCCGTAGTCACGGCGGACCGCTGGCAGGTGGAAGGCGCGAACGACCGCGTCCAGCTCGCCGCCCTCGGCGCCGAACTGAACCGCCGCGTGGTGGAAGGCTGGATGCGTGCCGGCGTCACCGTGGTGGACCCGTCCACCACCTGGATCGATTCCACCGTGACCCTGGACGAAGACGTCCGGCTCCTGCCCAACACCCAGCTGCACGGCACCACGAACGTCGCCAGGGACGCCGTCGTGGGTCCGGACACCACCCTGACCGACGTCACGGTGGGTGAGGGAGCAAAGGTGGTCCGCACCCACGGTTCCGGCGCGGTCATCGGCCCGGACGCCGCCGTCGGTCCCTTTACGTACCTGCGTCCCGGAACGGTCCTGGGCGAAAGCGGCAAAATCGGCGCGTTCTACGAGACCAAGAACGTCACCATCGGCCGTGGTTCCAAGCTGTCCCACCTCGGCTACGCCGGCGACGCCGAGATCGGCGAGGACACCAACATCGGCTGCGGAAACATCACTGCCAATTACGACGGCGAGAAGAAGCACCGCACGGTCATCGGCTCAGGCGTCAGGACCGGCTCCAATACAGTCTTTGTTGCCCCGGTCACCGTGGGGGACGGCGCCTACAGCGGCGCCGGCGCGGTGATCCGCAAGGACGTTCCGGCGGGCGCGCTCGCCCTGACGGTTGCGGCGCAGCGCAACACCGAGGGCTGGGTCCCGGCCAACCGGCCCGGAACCCGCTCCGCCGAACTGGCCCAGGCAGCCACCACAAATTCCTCAAGTACCCCGGCATCTACAGAAGAGGGCAAGCAATAATGAGCGAAATTACGGCGCGCGGCGAAAAGAAGCTGGTGCTGGCCACCGGCCGTGCCCACCCCGAGCTGGCCCGGGAGATCGCCAAGGAGCTGGGCACTGAGCTGCTGCCGGTGGACGCCTACGACTTCGCCAACGGCGAGATCTACGTGCGCGCCGGTGAAAGCGTCCGCGGAACCGACGCCTTCGTTATCCAGGCGCACCCGGCCCCGCTGAACAACTGGCTGATGGAACAGCTGATCATGATCGACTCGCTGAAGCGGGCCTCCGCCAAGCGCATCACCGTTGTTTCCCCCTTCTACCCGTACGCCCGGCAGGACAAAAAGGGCCGCGGCCGCGAGCCCATCTCGGCCCGCCTGGTCGCGGACCTGTACAAGACCGCCGGTGCGGACCGCATCATGAGCGTGGACCTGCACACCTCCCAGATCCAGGGCTTCTTCGACGGCCCCGTGGACCACCTGATGGCCATTCCGCTGCTGGCCGACTACATCCGCACCCGCGTGGATGCCGAGAACATCACCGTGGTTTCGCCGGACACGGGCCGCGTCCGCGTGGCCGAGCAGTGGGCTGAGCGCCTGGGCGGCGCCCCGCTGGCGTTCGTGCACAAGAGCCGGGACCTGACCGTCCCCAACCAGGCCGTTTCCAAGACCGTGGTGGGCCAGATCGAAGGCCGCACCTGCGTCCTGATCGACGACATGATCGACACCGGCGGAACCATTTCCGGCGCGGTCAACGTGCTGAAGAACGCCGGAGCGAAGGACGTCATCATCGCGGCCACGCACGCGGTCTTCTCCGAGCCCGCCGCCCAGCGGCTTTCGGAGTCCGGCGCCCGTGAGGTAGTGGTCACCAACACCCTCCCGCTCTCCTCCGCGCAGCGATTCCCGCAGCTGACGGTGCTGTCCATCGCGCCGCTGATCGCCCGCGCCGTCCGCGAAGTGTTCGACGACGGCTCCGTCACCAGCCTGTTCGACGGCAAAGCCTGACGGCCCCGTCGGTGGTCGAGCTTGTCGAAACCCTGCTCAACCACCGGCACCGGCCCGGGCCCGTTTTCAGGAATCGTGTCCGGCACTGGTAGACTCTTCAGCGATACCTTGGCGAGGGAGAGCGCCGGTAACCGCATGTGCGGGCACCGGACCGCAGTCTCCGTTATCGACTGGGTCTGAATCTCCCTTCGAAGTGGGCCGCCTCCGGGCCGCCTGGCGTTGAAGGTCGCAACAGACCTCCGCCCTTGCTGAACACCGTTTAGTTTTCAAGGAGATATCCATGTCTGAGCAGAAGCTCGCAGCAGAAGTACGCACCGAATTCGGCAAGGGCTACGCCCGCCGCGCCCGGATGAACAACCAGATCCCCGCAGTCATCTACGGCCACGGCGCAGAGCCCATCCACATCACCCTCCCGGCCAAGGCAACCACCCTGGCTGTCCGCACCGCCAACGCCCTGCTGTCCCTGGACATCAACGGCGAAGGCCACCTGGCCCTGGTGAAGGACGTCCAGCGCGACCCGATCAAGCAGATCATCGAGCACATCGACCTGCTGACCGTCCGCCAGGGCGAAAAGGTTACCGTTGACATCCCCGTCCACCTTGTTGGCGAAGTTGCCCCCGGCAATGCCTACAACCAGGAACTGACCGTCATCTCGCTCGAGGCCGAGGCAACCCACCTGCCCACCGCCGTCGAGGTCAGCATCGAAGGCCGCACTGCCGGACAGCACATCCACGCTTCCGACCTGGTCCTGCCCAAGGGCGCTGTCCTGCTGGCAGACGCCGACGCACTCGTTGTGAACATCTCCGAGGCCACGGAGTCCGCCGAGGAAGGCACCGAGGAATCTGCCGAAGGCGCTTCCGCGGCTGCAGCCGAGTAATTTCAGCTGATCTGCAGTGGCCGGACCCCCAGGGGTCCGGCCACTGTCGTCTGCGCCCGACTCGCCGCGCCTCCCAACACTCCACTTTAGGATTGACCCATGACTGACACCTGGCTGATCGTCGGCCTCGGAAACCCCGGCGCCCAGTATCAAGGCAACCGGCATAACGTCGGCCAGATGGTGCTTGACGAACTCGCAGGCCGGGTGGGGGCCGGGTTCAAGACCCACAAGGCGCGTGCCCAGGTGGTGGAGGGACGGCTTGGCATCGGGGGGCCGCGGGTGGTGCTGGCCAAACCCATGAGCTACATGAACGTCTCCGGCGGCCCGGTGGCGGCCCTGGCAAACTTCTACGGCATCGGACCGGACTGCGTGGTGGCCGTCCACGACGAAATCGACATCCCCTTCAACACGGTCAAGCTCAAGCTGGGCGGAGGCGAGGGCGGCCATAATGGCCTGCGGGACATCTCCAAGGCGCTCGGCACCAAGGACTACCTCCGGGTCCGGGTGGGAGTGGGCCGCCCGCCGGGACGGATGGACACCGCCGACTTCGTGCTGCGCGATTTCGGTACTGCCGAGCTCAAAGAGTTGCCCTTCCTCCTCGACGAGGCCGCTGATGCCGTGGAGTTGCTGGTGCGGGACGGGCTGCTGCAGGCGCAGCAGAAATTCCATCCTGCCAAGTCCGGGCAATAACAACACAAAAAACTTAAAGTCGCCCGAACCTGTTTCCTTGTCTGTCCCACGAGGTACTCTGTCTCCAAGGCGGGGGAGCAATGGGGCTACATCCCGCTATCAGGGGACGTAGGGGATAAGTTCATGTCAATCGAGCCACTCAGCTGGGGACGTGGGTCAACACCTCCGGGCGCTGGGCTGCAGAAGGAAACCTCCGGGGTACCCGAGGGGCAGCATTGGTCTGCCCCGGCCCGCAGCGCAAACCTTGAATCCGTCCGGGCAGCGCTGACCAACGAAAATTCCCTCGGCGTTGTGATCACCGGTGGCCGCGGCGTGGGGAAGTCGTCACTGGCCCGGGCTGCCGTGGCTGACCTTGGTCCCGATGCCTGGTCGCTCCAACTCCGCAGCGGTCCGGCCGGCGCCAACACGCCCTACGGTTGTCTCTCCTTCCTGCTGGCCCGCCTCCCACAGGCCTACATGGGCTCACCCACGGCCATCCTGCGCGGCATCACGTCGCTGATCCGGAGCGATGCCGGCGGACGGCCCTGCGTCATCACCCTTGATACCTCCGGAAGCATCGACGACATGAGCGCCGGGGTGCTCCTGAACGTACTCCTGACCGGCACCGCCAGGATCATCGCCGTCGCACCGAAGATCAGCGACCTTCCGCCCGACTTCCACTGGCTGCTCACGGACCGGCGCCTCACCGAGGTCCGGCTCAGCAACCTGAACGAGCTGCAGACCCGGCAGGTGCTGTTGTCCCTGCTGGGCCACCGGGTCTCCGCCTCGTTGGTCAACACCTACCACCACATGGTGGGCGGCAACCCGCTGCTGCTGAAGGCACTGGTCACCGAGCAAAAACTCTCGGGAAACCTGGTCCTGTCCGACTCCGTCTGGACCCTCCGCGACAAAGTGGTGCTCGACGGCGCCGCCAGCCTTGATGACATCGTCCGCTCGCGCTGGTCCAGGGAGACTCCGGAAACGCGGGAAGTCATCGAAATGCTCTCCTGTGCCCGGCGGGTGGAACTCTCCAGGCTCACGGCCATCTACAGTTCCGACGTAGTGGCCGACATGGAGGACGCGGGCCTGCTGGAGATCGACGACTCCGACCACCGCTGGGTGTCCCTGCGGGAGAAATACATCGGCGATGTGGTGCGCTCCTGGTTGAGCATCGCCCGGCGGCGCGAGCTCCGCAGCGGGCTGCTCGGCGGGACGGAACCCGATCCGGCGGAAATGACGGTCGATGAGCTGATGGCCTTCGCCGCCTGGACCCATGAATGCGAAGCCGAGCTCAGCCCTGCCCTTGCCCTCGCCGCCGCCGAAGCTGCCGTCCAGCTTTTTGACCCCCGCTACGCCCTGGCCTACGCGGACATGCTCAAGAGGACAGACACGCAGTGGGTGCCGGCCCAGCGTCACAAAGCCGCGGCATACCTTCAGCTCGACCTCCCCGTCCAGGCCCTGGCAGCCCTGGATGACATCTCGCAGCCCGAACTGGAGAGCGTGGGCGTCGAAGAATACGCACGGGTTGTCGCGGCCAAGGCCCGCGTTATGCTGTGGCTGCCGGAGCACGCAGGCAAGGTTCCTGCCCTTCTTGCCGACGCCCGGGAAAGGCTGGATTCGGCCGGGAGCCAGGCTGCCTGGCCGCATCCGACGGTATGCGCAGCAAACCGGGTAGCGCTGAGCGGATTCGAATACCGTGCCTTCGCCGGTGACTATGCCGCCATGATTCCGGAGCTCGAAGCCGCAGCGGATCCGGCCCGCAATCCGGACATGTCCTACCGGATGCAGGCGTCCGTCATCCTGATGACTGCGCTGTCCCTGACAGGCCGGGAAATGGATGCGTTGAGCCTGATGCGGCGGCTGGGCGGGCAGATCACGGATGCATCACACGTGGTGGGCCTGCGCGAGCAGTACACCAGGGAGGCGTTCGTGGTGCTGCTGATGGCCGGGCAGTGGCGGCGCTGCATCGATCTCGTCGGCCCGCATGTCGACGGCGAATCAGACCGGATGCCTTACCGGAGCGCTGCCTCGGAACTTGGCGCAGGCCTTGCCTATGTCTACTCCGGCCGTGGCGGCGCTGCCCTGGATCCGCTGATTTCGGCGGTGGCCCAGCTGGAACTCCAGCCTGCCCAGGCCGCCCTTCGCACGGCGTATGCGGCAACGGCCCTGGCATACGCCCAGACGGGCAACGCGCCACAGGCGCGCAAGTACCTGGCAAAGCTGCAAAGGACCACCGGTAAATCCAGTTTCGCGGCCGAGAACGTTATTGAGTTCTGTGCCCTGGTTGCCGGGCGCTGGCTGGGTGACTCCGAATCGGTTGCCGGACTCAAGCAGTCTGCCCAACGGAACATCAAAGCAGGCTCCTACACCCTGGCAGGGATCAGCCTTCTCGCTGCGACGGTCAACGGCAGTGATGCCGACTTCCGCCTGCTGGAGGACATCGCGAGCCACCGCCAGGGCCCATTGGCAGAAGTCTCCCGGCTCATTGCGGTGGGCAGCAGGACCAAGGACGCCAAGACCCTACTCGCGGCCGGCGAACTGGCGGCCACGCTGGAACTGGACGCCGTGGAGGCCCGCTGCATGGCGCTGGCCGTGGACTTCGCCCGGCAGGACGGGGATGCGGTCTCGGCCCGGACCGCCCAGGCCCGGCTGGACATCCTCGCTGCCACCGTAGCTAATCTGCCCATCGTGCCCAGCAGCGGCAGCCCGCTGCTTACCGCCCGGGAGCGCCAGATCGCGCGGCTCGCCGGCCGGGGCGCCTCAAACCGTGATATTGCCCTGGAAATGGGCGTATCAGTCCGGACAGTTGAAGGCCACCTGTACCAGGTCTTCACCAAGCTCGGCGTAACTTCCAGGGGTGATCTGACTGGACTCGTCTAACGGCCACAAACCGGCAACGGCCCACCGCGCCCTCACCGGACGGCGGGAGCCGCTGGAACGGATCTGCAACATAGTCAGGAACGGCACCAGCCACGCGGTATTCCTCATGGCCGGGCCCGGTATCGGGAAAACCTCCCTGAGTGAGGCGATCGCCGAGCGCCTGGCCGGGCAGATGAATATCCTCCAGATCCACGGCAGCTCGGCCCTGGCAGCCGTGCCTTTTGGTGTCCTCACCCCTTACACGGGAGACCTGACCGCTGAAGAGTCCGTCTCGCCGGTAGCGGTCCTGCGGTCCATGTGGACCTACTTTGAAAAGCTGAAGGCAGGCAGCGGCGCCCCGGTCCTGCTCGTGGTGGATGACGCGCACCACCTGGACGAGGCCTCCGCCGGCGTCCTGGCGGACCTCATCTCTGCCGGCTGGGCTACGGTGGTGGCCGCTGCCAGGCCGCGGCCCGGGCTCCCGCAGCCGCTGGACCAGCTTTGGTACGACGGCCTGGCGGAGCGGGTGGATCTCCGGCCGCTGAACCGGGAACAGATTGAAGAGGTACTGGCCCACGTCCTGGACGGGACTGTCCCGCCCGCCACGGTCGACTCCGTCTGGCACGCGTCCGGCGGCAATCCGCGGCTCCTGGACGCACTGCTGCACGATGCCGCCGAATCCGGTGTCCTGGCAAAGCGCAACGGCATCTGGGTACTGCTCGGCCCCCTGCCGGCTGACGGACCGCAGCTCACGGCCGTGGTGACCAAGGACCATCTGCGGCGGTCGCCGGAGGAACAGGAGGCCTTGAAGCTCATCGCCCTCGCCGGTCCGGTAGGCCGGAAGGTGATTGAGGAGATCAGCGGGGCCACCGTGGTCCGGTCCCTCATTGACCAGCAGATGGTCTCCGAGAGTTCCGGTGTTCCGGCCGAACTCTCCATCTGGAACGCCCTGTTCGCCAAGGCCATCAGGAACACCCTCTCGGTGTCCCGGAGCCTTCAACTGCTGGAACGGATCCGGGCCCACCAGGACAGCACAGCCCTGCACGGGGAGGGCATGCTCCGCTCCGTCGAGTGGGCTTTTGAGGTTGGCCTGCGGATCCCTGACCACGAGATGCTGCAGGCCGCCCGCGAAGCCTTGCGCCGGTTCCGCAACGACAGTGCGCGCACTATCGCCGCCAAAGTCCGTGACCCCGAACTGATACCCCTGGCCAAAGCCGTCCAGGCCCGGGCGCTGTACAACGAGGGCATGTACGGGCAGGCCGCCAATCTTCTTGACGCCTGCTGGCGGGAACTGTCCTGTACCGCGGAGGGTCCCGCCGTCGTCCTGCTCCGTGCAGCCGCCCACCAGGCACAAGGCGCCCCGCTCAACGTCCTCGCCGAGGACATGCGGGAACACGTCCATCAAACGGTTGAGGGGGACCGGTCCGCGCATGATCATCTCCTGCGCCTCCTCCGCCTCCTGGAACTGGGCGCGGACGTGGACGCCGAAGCGCTGGCCACCGAGGTCCGGGAGATCAGGAACACTGCCTCCCCGGACGGCGGAGGCGAACCCGTGCGGACCCTGGGGGAGGCGCTCCTGGCGCACGCCCTGGCTGCTGCCGGCCGCGCTTCCGAAGGCCTGGATTCGGCGCTGCTGGCCGCTTCCGAGCTGCCCCCGCTGGAGGACAGCCTGTTCTTCTACACGGAGTTTGTGCTGGGCCGGCTGGTGGCCGATTACCTTGCCATGGGCGAATGGGAATCAGCGGAGCGTGAACTCGACAACTACGGGACCAGCCATTCGCTGGGGGCTGCCACGTTCAACGGTAGCCTCCAGGTGCTGCGCGGATACTCGCTGCTGCGGCAGGGCCGGATGGAGCGTGCGTACCAGGTGTTGCTCCCGGCCGTGGAGGCGCTCCGGTTGAACGATCCGCTGCAACTTTTCCGCCTCGGTTCCGCCTTGGGTTTTTACGTTGCCGCACGGCTGGGGGACACCGCACAGGCGCAGCGCCTGGAACAGGACTACAGCGACGCTGCCACAGGCGGCCCCGCCCACGAGCTGCTCGCCGCGGCCTACAGTGCTGCCGCCGCAGAGTACCTGTCCCGGGACGGCAAGGGCCTCGCCGCGCTGCACACGCTGGCCACCACGCCGGATGCCACCGCGAGGGCCGGAACCCTGCTCGAACTCCTGGCTATCTGCTGGGACCTGGGCGACCCCTCGGTCATCCCGATGGTGCAGACAGTCGCGCAGACTGTCGAGGGCCGTTGGGCGCAGGCCATGCTGGTCCTGGCCACCCGGTGGGAAAAAGCTGACGGGGACGCCCTGATGGAAACAGCCGCCGGCCTCGAGGAATCAGGATTCGTGAATCTGGCACGGGAAGCTTACGCCCGCGCCAGCACCCTCCTGGAGCAGGCGGGGGAACGCAGGCGCTCCCGGCAGGCCGTGGCCCTGCGCGAGAAATGCGACCACGAACTGGGTGAGAGGTTCCGGGAAGGCCGCTTCATCGCCGCGGCTCCCGCCGTCCACCTCACCCGGCGTGAACAGGACATCGTGGGCCTGGCTGTCCAGGGCCTCACGGACCGCGAAATCGCCCAGCGGCTGATGGTGTCCGTGCGGACGGTGGAGGGCCACCTGTACCGTACCTACGTCAAGCTTGGCGTGCGGAGCCGTGACGAGCTGGAGTCCGCCCTGCCCAAATAGGCCCCCTGGAGCGGCGCCCCGGTCAAGGCTTCTCGAGAGGACGGGCGCGGCCCGCCCATGCCCTTTGCCGGCACACCCGCCGGGCCTGCCCATGCCCTCTGCCGGCACAGCGGGCAGACCCGCCCGCCCGACTTTCGGAGCCTTCCGGGTATCAGCGGCCCATAGGTAGTAGCCCGCGGACGAATTCGAGTACACCCTACTCGTGTGCAGGGTGGCGCCGGAGTATTTACTTATGGAAGCAAAGCAAGCGGCACGAAAGAAGCCAAAGCAGCGAGAACAACAAGGCCTCCGTATCCAACAACTTCCGGTCCTTCGGGACCGGGCTGGACGGGGCCGGCGACGTCAGAGTCTTCTGAGACCGAGACTCTCCCCCCAGCCGTCGCCGGCCCTCCACTCCGCGGGCTGAAGCCCGGAACGACTGTGGCGGCTGCCCCTCCGGGCGGCCGCCACAGCCGTGCTGTGGGACAATTAAGTGTCATCCGTTGGCATTTCAAGGAGTTTGTTTTGGCCGTAGTATCAACGCCAGCCACACTGGAACGTGCCGTGCCGGTCATGGATGACGCCGAAGTGCAGCGCATCCGCAACGACTTCCCGGTCCTGGACCAGCAGGTCAACGGACGCCCGCTGATCTACCTGGACTCCGGAGCCACCTCGCAGAATCCGCTCAGCGTCATCGAAGCGGAGCAGGAGTTCTACGAGCAGCGCAACGCCGCGGTCCACCGCGGCGCCCACCACCTCGCAGTGGAAGCCACCGAAGCCTTCGAGGATGCCCGGCAGACCGTGGCGGACTTCGTGGGTGCCGACTATTCAGAGATCGTCTGGACTTCCAACGCCACCGAGGGCCTGAACCTCCTCAGCTACGCCCTGTCCAACGCCGGGCTGTGGGCTGCCCAGGGCAGGGGCGACGCCCGGCTCAAGGAGCTCGCCCTGAACCCGGGCGACGAAATCGTGGTGACCGAAATGGAGCACCACGCCAACCTCATACCCTGGCAGGAGCTGGCCTTCCGCACCGGGGCCACCCTGCGGTACATCCCCGTGGACGACGACGGCAGCCTCCGCATGGACCTGGCGCGGGACACTGTGAACGGCCGGACAAAGGTACTTGCTTTCACGCATGCCTCCAACGTCCTGGGCACCATCAACCCGGTCCGTGAACTCGCGGCCATCGGCCGGGAAGCCGGCGCCCTGGTGGTACTGGACGCCTGCCAGTCGGCCCCGCACATGCCGCTGGACGTCAAAGAGCTGGACGTGGACTTTGCCGTGTTCTCCGGGCACAAGATGCTTGCACCCACGGGAATCGGCGTGTTTTACGGGAAGCAGGACCTCCTGGACATCCTGCCGCCGTTCCTGACCGGCGGTTCCATGATCACCACAGTGACCATGGAGCGGGCCGACTACCTCCCGGCGCCCCAGCGCTTCGAAGCCGGAACCCAACGGATTTCGCAGGCGGTGGCGCTGGCCGCGGCCGTGAACTACCTGACGGAAACAGGGCTGGACCGGATCCACCGGTGGGAGTCTGAGCTTGGCCAGCGGATGGTCGCCGGGCTGGAGTCCATCCCGGGCATCCGGGTCCTGGGCCCGGCCGCCGGGCAGGACCGGATCGGCCTCGCCGCGTTCGACGTGGACGGGGTGCACGCCCACGACGTGGGCCAGTTCCTGGACTCCAGGGGTATCGCCGTCCGTGTTGGCCACCACTGTGCACAGCCGCTGCACCGCCGGCTCGGGCTGACAGCCACCACCAGGGCGAGCGCCTACCTGTACAACACCACTGCCGACGTGGACCAGTTCCTCGAAGCCGTGGCCGGCGTGCGCGCCTATTTCCGCGCCTAAACCCCACCGTGAAGGTAAAACCATGAGCCTCGACCAGCTGTACCAGCAGATTATCCTCGATCATTCCAAAGCCCGGCACGGCAGCGGACTGGCCGGCACCGAGGCCCCTGACGGCGCCACCACGGGCCAGTCGCACCAGCTCAATCCGGTCTGCGGCGACGAAGTGACACTGCGCCTGGCAGTCAGCGACGGAAAAGTGGCACAGGTTGCCTGGGACGGCGCGGGCTGCTCCATTTCCATGGCGTCCGCCTCCGTCCTCACCGAGCTGGCAGAGGGAATGACGGTGGCGGAACTTCACGAGGTGATTGACAGCTTCCGCGAGGTCCTGAGGTCCCGGGGCAAGATCTCCGCAGACCCGGAGCTGCTGGGCGATGCGGCAGCCTTTGAGGGAGTGGCCCGGTACGCCGCCCGGGTCAAGTGCGCCATGATTTCCTGGGTTGCCGCTGAGGACGCGCTCAACCAGGCCGCCTGACACACCCTGCCGTCAGCTGTTTAAAAGGCTGCGGCCCTCCTCCCCAGGGGAAGAGGGCCGCAGCCTTTTAAAGAGGGGGGCCTAACTGACCAGCCCCATAATTCCGATCACGGCCGTGGCTGCGCCAAGCACCATCGAGATGGTCACCAGCACCACATGCACGGTGAGGAACTTCGTGGCCTTGCCGGCGGCGTCCCGGGCACGCGGATCCTTCATGACCCGGCGCAGGAACTGCGGCCAGACCACAAGTGACCAGATGCCGGCAACAACCAGTACCAGCGCGGCAAAGACGGGCAGTTCCACGCGACTAGTGGCTTTCCAGCCAGGCCTGTGCCTGCTGGGCCTGCAGGTTCAGGGCCTTGGCAACCATCGGCTCGGCCGCGTCGGCGATCTTTCCGCCCAGGAACGGTACCGAGGACTTGACGGCGCCCTCAAGCTCCACGCGGGTGCCGCCGTCGGCAGCTACCAGCCGCTGCACGGCGGTGACGTCGACGGGGGCGCCGGCGATCTTCAGGGAGATGTTGCTCTGCCGGGAGCCGTCCGCGGCGGGGGCGTCCCAGTTCTCCACCTGCGTCACTTTCAGGTGCTCGCCCACGAACTTGCGGGCGATCTCCGGCAGGCGGGTGGTGGGCAGGGTCCGCACGGACGTGGCGCTGAACGCGCCGGCAACGTCGCCGTCGACGGTGAAGGATTCAAGGCTGCCGCCGACGAGCTGGCTGACGTGGCGCTGGAAATCCTCGTTCACCAGGACAGCTGCAACGCTGGGTACGGAGTGCGGAAGGGTGGTGGATGCGCTCAGGGCCATGGGTCCTCCTGGGACGTGGGGGTCGGATTAGGCTCCAAACATCCTACGGGGTCCGGGCGCCCGGCTCCGCATCCACCAGCTTCCGTGCTGTGCTGGTGATATTCTTGGCCATGGCCGGGAAGATCAGGCTGTGGAACGGCAGGACCGCGAGCCAGTACAGCCGCCCGCTGAGCCCCTTGGGGAAGAAGATGGCCCGCTGCCGGTAACGGCTGCCCTCCCCGTCCGGCTCGACTGACAGTTCCAGCCAGGCGCGTCCCGGGGCCCGCATTTCGGCCCGGAGCCGCAGCAGCTTCCCACGCTCGATCCGTTCCACCCGCCACCAGTCCACCACTTCACCGGTGGCCAGGGTATGCGGGTGCCTGCGTCCCCGGAGCAGTCCGGCCCCGCCCGTCAGCTTGTCCAGCCAGCCGCGCACCTGCCAGGCCAGCGGCAGGGAGTACCAGCCGTTGCGTCCGCCGATGCCCTCGATGACCGTCCAGACATGCGCCGGATCGACGTCGCCATGGAAAGTCCGTTCGTCGATGTACACCTTGTGCCCGGCCCAGTCCGGGTCACTCGGCAGGGGATCGGAGGAAGCGCCGGCGCTGGCCCACGTGGTCTCCACCTGGCCGTCGCGTTCCTTCCCCAGGGCAAGGGCGACGGCGGTGCGGTAGGCGGTCAGGCCGCCGTCGGGCTGCGCAATGTACCGGTCGATGTCCTGCTCGTTGGACACGGCGTCGTGCTGCAGCGACTGGACCAGCGGAACTGCCATGGACAGCGGGATGGGGGTGGTCAGGGCCACCCACATGCCGGCCAGCTTGGGTGCCGGAACAGGCAGGGCCAGCACCGGCCGGTAGGGCAGGCCCGCTTCCGCGGCGTATTCCTGCATCATGCCGGCGTAGGTGAGGACCTGGCGGCAGCCGACGTCGAAGGTGCGGTTAAGCGCCCCGTCCAGGGACGCCGCGGCGACGAGGTAGTACAGGACATCGCGCACCGCGATGGCCTCGATCCGGTTGCGGACCCAGCTTGGCGCCGGCATCAGCGGCAGCGTTTCGGCGAGGTGACGGATCATCTCGAAGGATGCCGAACCCGAGCCGATGACCACCCCGGCCTGGAAGACAACCGCATCCACCGGGCTGTCCAGGAATACCTGGCCCACGGCCTCCCGGGAACGCATGTGGGTGGAAAGCTCCACGCCCTTGGGATGGAGCCCGCCCAGGTAGACAATCCTGTCCACGCCGGCGGCGGCCGCGGCCCCGGCAGCAGTCCGTGCCATCGCCTGTTCCTTGGCTTCAAAACCGGCACCGGCTGCCATGGAGTGCACCAGGTAGTAGAAGACGTCCACGCCGGCCAGCGCCGCCCGGAGCGCCCCGCCGTCGTCCAGGCTGCTTTCCACCACTTCCACCTTGTCCCGCCACGGGACGCCGGCGATCTTGCCGGGGGAGCGGACCAGGACCTTGACCGTGTGCCCCTCATCCAGGAGCCTGGGCACCAGGCGGCCGCCGATGTAGCCGGTGGCGCCGGTCACCAGGACAGTTTTTCCGGACTGCCCGGTGTTGCTGGTTACGCTCATGCTGTGTCCTTTCGTCCTGTGTCGCTTGTTCCACGTCTTGCCCCGCGACTCCCATCCTGTAGGGGGTTCGGAGCCGCGGCAGCCCTGGACGGCTGCATGTCCCCGGCTGGGGGTAGGCTGGGATCACCCGGGATTCGCAGCGAATTTCGGGTTTTCGCGTTGCCTGCTTTTCGTAACACCACAGGAGCTTCTGCCATGAGCCTTCCCGGCCCGTCCACCGCCGGCACAGCCAGCACCGGTAAACCCAGCGTAGGCCCTTCGCTGGAGGGGTTGCGCCGCGCCCTCGCCGCGGACCAGACCTTCGCCCGGGTCCGTGCGGAGGCTGCCCGCGGCTTCGCCGTCCGGGGCCAGGATTACCAGATCAGTGCCCCGGCCGGGCTGCGGCCCGTGCTGCTTGCCGAGATGGCCGACGGCGTGGCTGCCGCAGTCGGGGGAGCGGATGGTGCCGGGCCGGGCGTGGTGCTTGCCGTCACCGCTACCGGCCGGGAAGCCGAGGACCTTACCGCTGCCCTTCGCGCCTACCTGCCCGCGGATGCCGTGGCCGAGTTCCCCAGCTGGGAAACGCTCCCGCACGAACGGCTTTCGCCGCGCTCGGACACGGTAGGGCGGCGGTTGTCCGTCCTGCGCCGGCTGGCGCACCCGGAAACCTCGACGGCGGGTCCCCTCCGGGTAGTGGTGGCGCCCGTCCGCGCCGTGGTCCAGCCCGTCGTTGCCGGCCTCGGCGAGCTGGTCCCCGTCACTCTGAAGGTGGGCCAGGAGAAGCCATTCACCGACGTGGTCCGCAGCCTGGCCGACGCCGCCTACGCCCGGGTGGACATGGTGACCCACCGCGGCGAGTTCGCCGTCCGCGGTGGCATCATCGACGTTTTCCCGCCCACTGAAGACCATCCCATCCGGGTGGAATTCTTCGGTGACGAAGTGGATCAGATGCGCTGGTTCGCCGTGGCAGACCAGCGCTCGCTGTCCTCACCCGGACTGCACCACCCCACCGAACTGCACGCGCCGCCGTGCCGCGAAATCCTCATCACCCCGTCCGTGATGTCCCGCGCCGCCACGCTCAAGGCGCAGCTTCCGGCGGCAGCGGACATGCTCGAGAAAATCGCCGGCGGCATCACCGTGGAAGGCATGGAGTCCCTGGCGCCGGTGCTGGTGGACGCCATGGTCCCGTTTGTGGAGCAGCTGCCCGCCGGTTCCATCTCCGTTGTCATCGAACCGGAGAAGGTCCGCACCCGCGCCCACGACCTCGCCGCAACCAATGAGGAATTCCTGGAAGCGGCCTGGTCCACGGCGTCCGACGGCGGGACCGCGCCGCTGGACCTCAGCTCGCAGGCAAGCGCTGCCCTCCACTCCGCCAGCTTCCGGTCACTGACGGAAACCCGCACCTCCTCCCTGGAGCATGGTGTCTCCTGGTGGTCCATCACGTCGCTGGCCCAGGACGAGGAACTGCTGCCCGAGATCGACGTCCTGAACCTGCACGCCCGCGAGCCGCGCGGCTACCAGGGCGACGTCGCGGAAATGATGGATTTCATCGGGTCCCATGTGCGCGACCAGTGGCGGATCGTGGTGGCCACCGAGGGCCCCGGCCCCGCCCAGCGCCTGGCCGAATTGTTCCACGACGCGGACATCCCCTGCGCCAGGGTGGACAGCCTGGACCACGAACCCCAGCCGGGCATCATCGAGGTGACCACTGCCGCCGTCGGACGCGGTTTTGTCCTGGACGGGCTGAAGCTCGGCCTGCTCACCGAAGCCGACCTGTTGGGCCGGACCTCCGCCGGATCCACCAAGGATATGCGGCGCATGCCCTCCAAGCGGCGTAATGCCGTGGACCCGTTGCAATTGGTGGCAGGTGACCATGTGGTGCACGAACAGCACGGCATCGGGAAGTTCGTGGAACTGATCCAGCGCAAGGTTGCCGGCGGCGGTGACGGAGTTCGCGAGTACCTGGTCCTGGAATACGCGCCGTCCAAGCGCGGCGCCCCGGGGGACCGGCTGTTTGTCCCCACGGACCAGCTGGACCAGGTGACGCGCTACGTCGGTGGCGATACCCCGGTGCTCAGCAAGATGGGCGGCGCGGACTGGGCCAGCACCAAGTCCAAGGCCCGGAAGGCGGTCAAGGAGATCGCGGGCGAGCTGATCCGGCTGTATTCGGCCCGGATGGCCTCCCGCGGGCACGCCTTCGCCCCGGATACCCCCTGGCAGCGCGAGCTCGAGGAAGCCTTCCCCTACGTGGAGACGCCGGACCAGCTGACCACTATCAACGAGGTCAAGGCGGACATGGAACGCGAGATCCCCATGGACCGGCTGGTGTCCGGCGACGTGGGCTACGGCAAGACCGAGATCGCCGTGCGCGCCGCATTCAAGGCGGTCCAGGACGGCAAGCAGGTGGCAGTGCTGGTGCCCACCACCCTGCTCGCCCAGCAGCACTACGAAACGTTCACCGAGCGCTTCTCCGGATTCCCGCTGCGGGTCAAGGCCCTGTCCCGGTTCCAGGGGACAAAGGAAACCAAGGAGACGGTGGAAGGCGTCAAGAGCGGTTCCGTGGACGTGGTGATCGGCACCCACCGGCTGCTGTCCAAGGACTTCGAGTTCAAGGATTTGGGCCTGGTGATCGTGGATGAGGAGCAGCGCTTCGGCGTCGAGCACAAAGAAGCGCTGAAGAAGATGCGCACCAACGTGGACGTGCTGGCCATGAGCGCCACTCCGATTCCCCGCACCCTGGAGATGTCCCTCACCGGAATCAGGGAAACGTCCACCTTGGCCACTCCGCCGGAGGAACGGCACCCGGTCCTGACCTACGTCGGGCCCTATACCGACAAGCAGACCTCCGCCGCCATCCGGCGTGAGCTGATGCGCGAAGGCCAGGTGTTCCTGGTCCACAACCGGGTATCCACCATCGAACGCACCGCTGCCAAGATCCGTGAGCTCGTCCCGGAAGCACGGGTGGAGGTGGCCCACGGGCAGATGTCCGAAAGCCGCCTGGAGCAGATCATCGTGGACTTCTGGGAAAAGCGGTTCGACGTGCTGGTGTGCACCACCATCATCGAAACCGGCCTTGACATCTCCAACGCCAACACCCTGATCGTGGACGGCGCGGACAAGTACGGCCTGTCCCAGCTTCACCAGCTCCGCGGGCGCGTGGGCCGCGGCCGTGAGCGTGCCTACGCCTACTTCCTCTACCCGTCGGAGAAACCGCTGGGCGAAGTGGCGCTGGAGCGGCTCAAGGCGGTGGCAACGCACAACGAGCTGGGTGCCGGTATGCAGCTGGCCATGAAGGACCTCGAAATCCGTGGCGCCGGCAACCTACTGGGCGGCGAACAGTCCGGGCACATCCAGGGTGTGGGCTTCGACCTTTACATCCGCCTGGTGGGCGAGGCTGTGGCCGACTTCCGCGGCGAGGCCGAGGAGAAGGCCGCCGAGATGAAGATCGAACTGCCGGTCAACGCGCACCTTCCGCACGACTACGTGCCGGGGGAGCGGCTCCGGCTGGAGGCCTACCGCAAGCTGGCGGCAGCCCTCACCAATGAGGCCATTGACGAAGTCCTGGCCGAGCTGGTGGACCGGTACGGTGAGCCCCCGCTGCCCGCCCAGAACCTGGTGGCAGTGGCCCGCTTCCGGGTGGGCGCCAGGGAAGCCGGCCTGTCCGACGTCGCGCTGCAGGGCAACTTCATCAAGTTCTCGCCGGCCACTCTTCCCGAGTCCAAGGTGATGCGCCTGAACCGGATGTATCCGGGCTCCCAGTCCAAGCCCGCCCTCGACGCCGTGCTGATCCCCAAACCGAAAACGGCGAAGATCGGCGGCCGTGACCTGCAGGATGCGGAAATCCTGGAATGGGCCAACGGCGTCATCCGCAATATCTTCTCCGACGCACCGCTGGCGGTGGGTTAGGACTTGATGGGAGGACATCACGCCGCGGCCGGAGCCGCGGCGTGGGTAGCTATTGCCTCAACGGGGCCGTACACCCTTGGCTGGTATCCGCTGGACGCCACCGGGATCCTGATCGGCGGGATGGCGACGGCGGGTACTGCCCTGGTCTGCGACTGGGACCACCGGCACAGTACGGTGGCGAATTCCCTGCCGCCGTTGTCCAATGTGATCGCCGTCGGGATTGAGAATGCGAGCGGCGGGCACCGGCAGGGCACGCACTCCGTCCTTGGAGCTGCCTTCTTTGTGCTGCTGGCCACGTTGGCCGGCCAGATCCAAGTGCAGACCCAGTGGGGCCTGCTGTCCGTGGGGGCCGGACTGCTGTGCATGTTTATGATCAACATCGCGGCCAAAGCGCTGAAGCTGTTCCCGAAGGCGGGGTTCATCAGCAACTGGATCTTCGCACTGACCATGGCCGGGCTTGTCACCTGGTTCGCGCCGGACCAGTGGACCTGGCTGCCCGTCTCAATGCTGACGGGCGTGGTGGTCCACATTGTGGGGGACCTCATCACCACAAACGGCGTGCCCCTGCTGTGGCCCCTGGTGATCCGGCCGCCCAAAGCGCTGCGCCGGCTGCCGCTGCTGCGCCAGGTATGGCGGCCCAACGGCGCACTGTCCCTGCCGTTGCTCGGCCGGGCGGGGTCTAAACGCGAATGGCTGCTGCTCATTCCCGTGAGCGCCTATGCGATGGTGGGGTTGTGCGTGGCCGGCTGGGCACTGGCCAGGAGCCACTGGACCAGTGTGGCGGCCGCAGCCGAAGCCTGGACCCGCATCTGGTTCTAATGCCTTTTTCAGAAGCCAACTGCACATAATCCCGCTGAATTCCGGGGTTTGTGCAGACAAGTTTTGATCAGTGCCTGGCCGGTACTCCTGCGCAAGAGCCCGTTTGCTCAGCACTCCTGTTCACAATCCGCGACACCGATTTCTCTCAAAACCCTGGGGTTTCGAAACTCTGGTCCCCTGGGCCACCGTTACGTCCGTTTCCAGGCGCTCAAGGGGTCCAGGGGGAGCGGGAGTGGCGGCGGGAGAACTCATCGGAGAGCAGTAGCTCCAGGAACGCGGCGTGGCCCATCTGCTCTGCCTGGCCATCACGAGACGCTCGGCAGGGTGTCCTTGAGCCCGGAGCTTCAGGTCTTGGATACGATGTCAAAGGCTCGACCGTCGAGGACCTTGAATCTAAGTGGCCGCGCTTGGGGACTAGTAGACATCGTATTCAAACACCATGTACCATCGGCCTAGTTCCTGTATGCGGGGTCGATGGATCGTCCTCCCCTTGGGCCTCGTTGAATTCGAAGCCAATCCTACGAAGATCGATGAAGATCGAAGGAGAATGCTGTGCGTAGATCAAAGAACGGCAAAGCAATACGCGGATCCATAGTTGTCGGCTGCGGACTGCTGATGCTGACCGCATGCTCGTCTGGGGGCGCCGGTTCGGCGGTTGCACCCGACTCGACCTCGGGTCCGAGTACTGAAGTGGGCAAGATTATGAGCGAAGCCGAGTGGGCCGAGGTCGTGGAAGCCGCAAACAAGGAGGGCGAGGTGGTCGTATACGGAACGATGAATGCGGCTCTGACGACGTTGCTGCCCCAAGAGTTCGAAAAAGCCTATCCCGAAATCGACGTCACTTATGTACGTCTGAGTCCAGCTGATGTCGAGGCGCGTCTAGGTGCTGAGATCGCTTCTGGAAACGTTGTGGCAGACGCGGTCGACAACCTGCAGAACATAGTGGTGGACGGCTTCGCGGATAAGGGCGCACTATTGCCACTGAATGTTCCGGCAGTGGGTGTCCCTGAGTTTGACCGTCCCGTCAATCAGCGAACACCCTTCTCGGCTTACATTGGAACGGTTCCGTATGGGTGGGCCTGGAACACCAACCTGCTTCCGGAGGGCATCACATCCTGGGAGGACTATCTGGAACTCGACCCGTCACTGGTGGGCGCAACGGACCCTTCCATTGGACCGGCGGTGGCGAGTCTGTACATGGCAACAGAGGACTTAGCGGGTGAGGGTTTCCTCGACAAGCTCTTGGCTGGTGCGAATCCGAAAATCTACCCCGGCTCAAACCCAGCGGTGACCTCCTTGGCTGCGGGCGAGATTGCGGCGGTGCTGCCCGTTCCTGTGGCGAACGTGATTACAGCCCAACAAGGCGGTTCGCCCATTGATTTCACGCTCTACGAAGGCTCCTACACCATTCCCACCGAGTTGGCGGTGCTGGACGGCCCTCACCCTAACGCCGCACGGGTCTGGGCCAACTGGTTCCTGTCCGAGGAAGGCCAGAAGGTGGTGGGTCAGGGAGGGCAATTGCCAATCCTGCCGGTACCGACGCTGTACGACACAGAGGGAATTGAGCTGGTCCGGGATAAGCCGCTGCCACAGGACGAATTCGTTGCGTTCCAGCGGCGATGGGCCGAACTCGTGGCCGGGTAACTAGAGGAACCAAGAGTCAACGGCAGTCACTCGGACAGGAAATAAGACTATGGCTAACTTAAAGATTCAGGGTCTGCGTAAGGAGTTCGTCGGTCGCCGCGACCCAGTTGTGGCGGTCAACGACCTGACATTCGAGATTGAAGACGGCGAGATGTTGGTCTTGCTCGGATCGAGCGGATGCGGCAAGACGACCACGCTCCGTATGGTAGCCGGCCTGGAGCGGGCATCTGCTGGCCGGATCAGTATCGGCGACAACGTGGTCTGCGACACCTCGCAAAGGCTCGACCTCAGCCCTAATCGGCGCGACGTGGGGATGGTCTTTCAATCGTTCGCGTTATGGCCCCACTTGACGGTCCGCCGGAACATCGGTTACCCGCTCAAGGCACGCAAATTGAAGCAAGGCTTTCGGGAGGGTTGGATTGATGAGGCGGCCCGCGTCGTTGAGTGTTCCGACCTACTGGACCGGTATCCGGCCCAACTGAGTGGAGGCCAGCAACAGCGCGTGGCCGTGGCACGAGCCCTCGTTGCACGGCCATCGCTGTTGTTATTCGACGAACCCCTATCGAACCTCGATGCCAGATTGCGCGACTCGCTGCGCAATGAAATTCACCAGTTGCACCAGCGTGTCGGATTCACGGGGCTGTATGTCACCCATGACCAGGCTGAGGCATTTGCGCTGGGTGATCGCATGGCGATCATGAATGCAGGCCGGATTGAGCAGATGGATCGCCCGCGCGAAGTTTATGAGAATCCGGCCACAGAATTTGTCGCGTCCTTCATTGGAATGGGAAACTGCATCCCCTTGCGCAGAACGCCTTCGGGGTGGGCCAGCGACTCCGGGCAGCTCGTAGGTAAGGTCCCAGACGTGACTGTGGCGACGGCGAACCTGCGGGTGCGACAAGAGGCAGTCCGGGTCGGGGCAGTCGAGTCACTAAGTCCTGGAGAGATGGGCATCACGGGTGGCACCATCATCGACGTGGAATATGGCGGGGCTGTGGTAGACGTCATCGTTGAACTCCGCGACGCTCAAACGGTCTCCTGCCGTATTCCGCTTACGGGTGAGGGCGACCACCGCTACGATATCGGCGCAGAGACGACGGTGATCTTCTCGGCTAAGGATGCCAGGCTGTTTCCGACAAGTGGGGCCCCTGCACCAGCATCGACCCAGGCGGACGGCAGCCACCTCGCGCTGGAGCCAGCAGACAAAGCGAGCAGGTGACGCAGGGATGAACTCGCTGATGCAAGACCACGGAGTGGACGAGTCCGACACCGGAAGCGTTTCACCACAGGGCCGCGCAGGGCAGAAGCCACCTCGACGCTTTCGAGCACGTCATGCCTGGACTATAGGTCTGGTGCTGTTCGTCCTGTTCGTCGGGGCGCTTGTCGTACGGCCGATTTATTTCATCGTCGATCGATCATTTCTGAATGATGGCTACCAAACCGCCTTCGGAGATCCGTTTATTTGGCAGGCGATTTGGACAACGCTCGTGCTCACCGTCGCGTCCGTTGCCCTTGCGCTCGTCCTGGGTACCGCGCTGGCGTGGTTCGCCCTGCGCCTTCCGCCACGGCTTCGCTGGATGTCAACACTGCCGGTGTTGTCCATACTCCTGCCTTCGGTTGCAAGCATCACGGGGTGGATCTTTCTCTTCTCTCCACGGGTTGGCTTTGCCAACACGCTGCTCCGCGAATTGCCTTGGTGGTCGGACCTGTCTGCCGGACCGATCGATGTGTACACCACGCCGTGGATCATCCTGTCGACGGGCCTCCAGATTGCGGCCTTTGTTTACCTCTTCATGAGCGCAGGCTTCCAGGGCATCAACGCTGACTTGATTGAGGCGGCCGAGGTCTCCGGATCGTCCAAAGCCGAAGTTTTCTTTCGGGTCACTCTGCCACTCGTTCGCCCCGCCTTCGTCTACGCAACGGCGACATCGATCCTTTTGGCTTTGGGCCAGTTCACCGCACCGCTCTTGCTCGGACGAAACCTCAGTATCGAGGTCATCACAACCCGTATTTTCCGATATTTGAACTCGGTTCCCGTCGACTTCAATGCGGCGGCGGCACTGGGCGCTCCGTTGGTCGTTATTGGCATATTGATTGTTTTCGGCCAGCGCGCGCTGCTTGGCAATCAGAGCAGGTTCGTAACACACGGGGGCAAGGGGTTCAGACCCGTGGGACGCTCCTCATTGGCCGGCGCATTCTGGATCGGCGCTTACACTCTCTTCACCGCCATATTGCCGCTGGCGGCCATCACCATCGTCGCGCTTTCACCACGATGGTCGGCCGAGATCGTGCCGTCCAGTTACACTCTGGAACATTTCGCCGATGCTTTGGCTACGCCAGCCATTCTCGATTCTGTGCAAAACAGTCTCGTATACTCGTTGGTCGCAATCCTGATTGCCACTCCAATCGGCTTCTTGTGTTCGGCGGTGCTGGTGTACGGGCGCCGTTTTAGACCTATTCAAGCCATCTTGGACATATTCGTTGCAATGCCCTTGGGCATACCAGGGACTATATTCGGTCTGGGCTTCCTTCTGGCCTACAGTTCTGCTCCGCTCAACCTATACGGCACGCCCTGGGTGGTCATCGCTGTCTACGTCACGCTAATGATCCCATTCGCGACCCGACTGCAAACCTCTGCCATGCTTTCGCTCGGTATGCAATACATCGAGGCGTCTCAGGTGGCCGGTGCGAGCATTGGGCGAACGACGTTCCACGTTCTGGTCCCGCTCATGCGCACAGCCTTCGGTGGAGCCGCAGCACTGATGTTCCTCCTGCTGAGCCACGAATTTGCCGCATCGATGCTCGTGCGGTCACCAAAAACCCAGGTGATGGGAACTCAGCTGTACGACGAGCTGGAATTCGGGTCATATTCGAGAGTTGCCGTCATCGCGGTGATCATGACCGTTGTCTCGTTGGTGGGCCTGGCATTTGCCTTCCTCCTAGGGGGCAAGGGTGCGCTAAAGCGGCTTTGAGTCGAGTAACCGGCCTCAGACGAAGCGCCTGTCAATGGCCATTGGATTCTGCCCACGGGCGGCCAGTTGATGTGCCCGCGGGTGGCCAGTAAAACTGCCCGGTGATGGCCAACAGATCTGCCCACGGAGTGGTTCGGTGAGGTTGGCCATCGTTGGGTTGGTCAGTTCAGTCTGTTGCTCCATTTCCTGCGAGGGCCTGGGTGAGGCGGACGGAATCGCCGCTGGTCTGGCAGACGTGGGCGTGGTGCAGCGGCCGGTCGACGGTCGCCGCGGCGCGGTTCCAGGCCTATGTCGTCGATGACCACGAGTTCGGCGCGGAGGATCCGGGCCGGCGGCTTCTTCGGTGGAGAGGGCCGGCCAAACACCTGCGCCATATGCAAGAGACCCCCTGGACATCGTCCAGGGGGTCTCTTGCATGAGGGATTAGTGCTCGCCGGCGGAGTCCGAGCGGCCCAGGATGGTCTGCGGGATCCAGTACGCCAGGGCGAACAGCGCCAGGCAAACAGCCATGGGCCACGGGTTGCCGAGCGTAAGGAAGGACAGCGAATAAATTGCGCCGAGGAACAGGGCCATGCAGACCACAAAGAGGATGATGCTTGTGCCGAGCTTGTTCTCGTTCTGGGGGGTCCGGAGTTCCCCTTCGTGAGACGCCGTGCCCTGGCTGGAAGCCGTGATCTTGCTGGACATTCATTCCTCCTTGGCCGCGGGGGCCTCAATCTGTGGCGGCTCCGGTTGCCGTCAGTAGGAGGATGAACCCTGTTCACCCTTGACGATGGCGATGCCGGAGCTGGCACCAATACGTGTTGCACCTGCTGCAATCATAGCCTGCGTGTCCTCGAGGGAGCGCACGCCGCCGGAGGCTTTGACGCCCAGCCCCGGACCCACCGTGCGGCGCATCAGGGCGATGTCCTCGGCGGTGGCGCCGCCGCCGTTGAAGCCGGTGGAGGTTTTGACGAAGTCGGCGCCGGCTTCCACGGCGGCCTCGCATGCCAGGACCTTCTGGTTGTCCGTGAGCAGGGCGGTTTCGATGATGACTTTCAGGATGGCACCGCTGGCGTGGACAGCCTCCGCCACCGAGGTGATGTCTTCAACCAGCGCGCCCTTGTCCCCGGCCCGGGCGGCCGCAATGTTGATGACCATGTCCACTTCGTCCGCGCCGTCCAGCACCGCTCCGCGGGCCTCGAACGTTTTGACGTCGGTGGGCGTGGCGCCCAGCGGGAAACCCACCACTGAGCAGGTGAGGACGCCGGAACCCCGAAGGGCCTTCTTCACGGTCTTGACCCAGACGGGATTCACGCACACGGACTTGAAGTGGTACTCGGCCGCTTCCGCACACACCTTGAGGACGTCGGCCTCACCCGCTTCGGGCTTCAGCAGCGTGTGGTCGATGAATGACGCGATGCTGCCGGAATCCGGGGCGCCGGTTGCGGCTGTTTCAACGGAAGGGGTGGCTTCGTTGCTCATGATGGTCCTCTCCAAGGGGCCGATGGGCCTGGGCGTTGTGACGCCCTGCCCCGTTTCGGAACCATCTTGCCACAGAGCAACTCAGGCGGCGGCTGGAAGGGCGGACGGGACGGACGGAGCGGACGCGGCGGACAGGAGCTGCGTGGCGCAGGCGCCCGCTGCGGAAGCCGCCGCGACCAGCAGGCCCAGCCGGACGCCGTCGAACGCTGCTGCGTCACCGATGGCCCAGATCCCGGGGACGGAGGTGCGGAAGTCCCTGCTGATGACAATCCCGCCGGTGGCGGCGGTCTGCAGGCCAGCGCTGGCGGCAAGGCCGTCCCGGGACACCCGTTCTTCGGCCAGGACCACCAGGTCGCCGTTCATGCTGCTGCCATCCTCAAAAACAACGCCGGAGGCTGCAAGTCCGGTTGTGGTGCCGGGAACCACGGCGGCCGGCCGGGCCGTAGTGCGGATGGGCCGCACGCCCCTGGCACGGAGTACGGCTTCAGCCTGGCCGGCCGCGGCACCCGTGCCCACCAGGATCCCCAGCGGCCGGCGGCCCAGCTCCCGGGTGACTTCGCTGACGGCCTCGCCGATCCGGGCGGCGTCGTCGATGGTGGAGTAGCTCAGGCACCGGCTGGCGCCCTCCACCGGGCTGGCCACCGGTGCTGACCCGGTGGCGATGACCAGCTGGTCGTAGCTGAATTCCATGCCGTCCGCCGTTGCCACCGTCCGGTTCTCCGGGTCGATGTGGCTCGCCGGCTGGCCGAACCGGACCGAAACCTGGGGGAGCAGCGCCAGCTCCAGCAGCTCCTCGGGAGTGTCGTCCCTGTTGCTCAGCACGGTGATGGTGCCCGTGAACCGTGCACGGTTGAGCTGGCTGACCAGTGCCTGGGCAGCAGGTCCCGCCCCCGCGATGACGATGCGGGCGGCGGGAACGGTGGAGGTGGAGGGTGCCGGAGCGGACATGTGCTGGCCCTTTCGCTGGCGGCCGCTGAACGGCCGGAACTTCGTGATGAACCCAGCGTAGGACCCTGCTTTTTCCGGAGTGTTTCCCCTCAGTTGCCGTTTAGCGGGTCCGTGTTCGCCAGTTTTTACCGGCCGGTAACAGAACCCGTGACGTGCCTCTCATCCGTCTGCCGACTGACACATTCATAGTGCATCCCGGCAGATGCGAAAGTGCCCGGGTCAAAGCCCGGGCACTTCGGATAGTGCTGTGGAGGCACTAGACGCGGATGCGGTAACCGCGCTTCACCACCGTCTCCACCAGGCGGCCGTCCGGCAGCGAGGAACGGAGCCGGCTCACGGTCATGTCCAGCGCGTGGACCGAACCGCGCAGTTCCAGCAGGTCGGACAGGGATTCGCGGGACAGGACCGCGCCGCCTGCCCCCAGCAGCGCGCGGAGCAGCAGCAGCGGGGCCGGTGCCAGTTCCACCGGCTGGCCGTTGATGCGCAGGCTCCTGCCGCGCAGCTCGATGTTGCCGGACCTGGTGTCCAGCCGCCGGACATGGTTCAGCGCGAGGTGCTCGCACACCAGCCGGATGAGCGCGCCCATCCGGAAGCGTTCGGGAATCAGGGGTGTAATGCCGGCGTCCAGCAGCGGCTGCGCGGTCACCGGACCCACCACGGCCGTGGTTACGTTCGTCTTCAGGCTCTCGATCAGCTGCTTGTAGACGCCCATCTCGTGGGCGGTGCTCCACAAGGCGTCGACGGCGGGCGCGCTGGTGAAGGTAAGGACGTCCAGGTTTCCGCTGCACACCGCCTCGATGAGGCGGGGAAGCCTGTCCTCGCCGTCGGGCTTCACCCAGCGGTACGGGGTGACCGTAAGGACGGTGGCACCGGACATGCGCAGGCGCTCCAGCTGCCGGACATCCGTGTAGCCGTGCAGCTGCACGGCCACGGTCTTGCCGCGGACGCCTTCGGTGAGCAGCATGTCCACCAGCGTGGCGGTGGTTTCGTCGCTGCTGATGCCGACGTCGGCCAGGCCGGCCGCGCGCACAGCGCCCCGGGCTTTGGGTCCCCGCACGAACATCCTGCAGGCACCGAGGGTTTCCAGCAGCTCGTCACCGATGCCGAAGGAATCCGCTGCCTCACACCAGCGGCGCATGCCGTAGGCGGTGGTGGCGATACACAGGTCCGGCCTGGCGGCGATGATGGCCCGGGTGTCGTCGATGAGGCGCATGTCCTCCTGGACCGGGGCGATCTTCAAGGCAGGGGCGTGCAGCACCTCGGCGCCGCGCCGTTCGAGCGCCTCGATCAGGTCCTGGGACCGCCGGTCGGAGGTGACACCGATGCGGAAACCCTCCAGCGGTGCTTCGGTCGCCTCGGGCGTTTCGTCGACCTGAGGTGTTTCGGCCGGTGCAAGTGCATTCATGGAGGTCAATCCTTTCACGAGCCCAGCAGCGAGGCCGCCAGCCTGTCCAGATCGGCGGCGGCCTCAGCATGCCCGCGGTTGGCTTCCGCCACCCGCACCACCTCACCGATGACCAGCACAGCCGGATTGCTGCAGCCGGCGGCCGCAGTGGTGATGGTGCCCAGGTCCGCGATGGTGGTGCGCTGTCCGGGGCGGTAGCCGCGTTCAACCACGGCCATGGGCATGTCCGTGCGCATGCCTGCCCGGCGAAGGCCTGCGGCGAGCTGGTGCAGCGTGCCGATCCCCATCAGCACAACGATGGTCCCGCCCAGGCCCGCCAGGTGCTGATGCTCCTTTTCGGTCAGCGGGGCGTGCCCGGAGACCACGGTGAACATGTGGCTCACCTCGCGGTGGGTGACCGGGATCCCGGCCGCCGCGGGGACGGAGATGGCGCTGGTGACGCCGGAAATGACGCGGACCGGGACGCCGGCTGCAACGCAGGAGGCAACTTCCTCGCCGCCGCGGCCGAACACGTACGGATCGCCGCCTTTGAGCCGGACCACGTTGTTGCCCGCGAGGGCGCTTTCCACCATCAGCTTTTCGATGTCACCCTGGCTGACTTTGTGGTGTCCGGGCTTCTTGCCAACATCCACGAGTTCGGCCGAGGTCAGCTGCGGCAGATCCTGGCAGGGGGCCAGCCGGTCATAGAAGACGACGTCGGCATCGCGCAGCGCCTTGACTGCACCGACCGTGAGCAGCTCAGTGGTTCCGGGTCCGCCGCCCACCAGGGTGACATGGCCGACCGGTCCGGCGGCGGGTTCCGCGGCCACGGGGATGCCGGCCGTGCGGCACCGGTCCAGCAGCGGCTCCCAGCCGGGCTGACCGTCGTCCACCGCTGCCACCAGGAAGGGACGCTCCGGGAGCGGGCCGTCATGCCCGGCGCCCTGCGGGGTGCTCAGACGGTAGACGACGGCGCCCGCGGCTTCGTAGCGGCGCACGGCCTGGCGCGCGGCGTGGTCCGAGCCGGTGACCAGGACCTCGCGGCCGGTGAGATCAATGCTGAGCTGCATGCCTATACCTCGTTCTCGTTGCTGGACCGGACGGGGATGGAGGCGCCGATGAGGACCTTGCCCTTTTCCTCGGGCGTGGCGGGGCGCATCTGGCCGCGCTCGTCCGGGACGAAGGTGATGGAGTCGTCCTTCTGGTCCGGAGCGTTGACGAAGGAACGGAACCGGCGCAGGCGCTCGGGGTCCTTCAGGGTGTCTGCCCATTCGTCGATGTAGGTGTCCACATGCTTGGCCATGGCCGCTTCAAGGTCCGCGGCGATGCCCAGGGTGTCCTTGACCACCACGTCCTCGACGTGCTTGATGCCGCCGTCGAGCTCCTCCTGCCAGCGCGCGGTGCGCTGCAGGCGGTCCGCGGTGCGGATGTAGTACATGAAGTAGCGGTCGATGTACTTGATCAGCGTCTCGTCATCCAGGTCCTTGGCCAGCAGCTGGGCGTGGGCCGGAGTGGCACCGCCGTTGCCGCCGACATACAGGTTCCAGCCGTCGGCTGTGGCGATCACGCCAACATCCTTGCCGCGGGCTTCGGCACACTCGCGGGCGCAGCCGGAAACACCCATCTTGAGCTTGTGCGGGCTGCGCAGGCCGCGGTACCGGAGCTCCAGCTGGATGGCCATGGCCACCGAATCCTGCACGCCGAACCGGCACCACGTGGAGCCGACGCAGGACTTCACCGTGCGCAGGCTCTTGCCGTACGCCTGGCCGGACTCGAAGCCGGCGTCCACCAGCTCCTTCCAGATTTCGGGCAGCTGTTCCAGCCGGGCGCCGAACATGTCGATGCGCTGGCCGCCGGTGATCTTGGTGTACAGGTGGTACTTCTCGGCGACGGCGGCGATGACGCCCAGCTTCTTGGGAGTAATCTCACCGCCGGCGATGCGGGGGACCACCGAGTATGTACCGTCCTTCTGCATGTTGGCCAGGGCGCGGTCGTTGGTGTCCTGCAGGGTGCCGCGGCCGGCGTCCAGGACGTAGGCGCTGTTCTGGCTGGCCAGGATGTTGGCGATGGTGGGCTTGCAGATGTCGCAGCCGGCGCCGGTACCGTACTTGGCCATGATCTCTTCGAAGGAGGTCAGTTCCAGGACGCGGATGGCGTCGAACAGTTCCTGGCGGGACAGTTCGATGTGCTCGCAGAGGGCCTTGGAAACCTCGACGCCGGACTTGGTCAGTTCGGTCTCGAGCAGCTTCTTCAACATGGGAACGCAGGAACCGCACTGGGTGCCTGCACGGGTGCAGCCCTTCAGCTCACCCAGTTCCTGGACGGGAGCGTTGCCTTCACAGGCGCCGCAGCCGTTGATGGCGTCGCGGATGGTTCCGGCAGTGACGTTGTTGCAGGAGCACAGGGTCGCGTCGTCCGGCAGTTCGGTCTCGGGAGCTTCGCCGCCGCCGGCGGCGCTGAGGAATGCGCCGGGCTCGGCCGGAAGTTCGCGGCCCAGGAGCGGACGCAGGCTCATGTACGGTGAGGCGTCACCGACGAAGATGCCGCCGAGCAGCGTCTTGGCATCATCAGTGGTGACGATCTTCTGGTAGACGCCGCGTGCGGGGTCCGCGTAGACGATTTCCAGGGCGTGTTCGGTCTTGGCGAAGGCGTCGCCGAAGCTGGCAACATCCACTCCGGACAGCTTGAGCTTGGTGGCTGTGTCGAAACCGGGGAAGGTGGCGTCTCCACCATGGAGGCGGTCGGCAACGATTTCAGCCATGGTGTTGGCCGGGGCCACTAGGCCCAGGCACATGCCGCCGTAGTTGGCCACTTCACCGATGGCCCAGATGCCGTCCACTTCGGTGGCGCAGTAGTCGTTGATGACCACACCGCCGCGCTGGCCCAGGCTGAACACCTGCTCCTCGCCCTCGGCGGCGCGGAACAGTTCATCGCGGGGCCGCACGCCAATGGCGACAATGACGATGTCCGCATCGATGACCCGGCCGTCGGCCATCAGGACCCCGGTGACCTGGCCGTCGTCGTCGGACAGTACTTCCGAGGGGAAGACGCCGCCGTGGACCTCGAAGCCTTTGCCCTTGATGAGCCGGCCCATGGCCTGGCCGGCGCCCTCATCAAGCTGCGTGGCCATCAGCCACTGTGAACCGTCGATAACAATCGGATTGGCACCCAGCTGCTCGGTGCCCGCGGCGGATTCGAGTCCGAGGAGGCCGCCACCAATGGTAACGGCATTGACCCTGCGGCCCAGCTTCTCGGTGAGGCCGGTGATGGCCTCGTTGATGGCCCACACGTCTTCGAGCGTGCGGTACACGTGGGTGTGTTCGGCGCCGGGGATGGGCAGGCGCGCCGCGTTCGAGCCGGTGGCGACCACCAGTTCGTCGTATTCGAAGACGTTGCCGGCAGCGGTTTCCACCGTCTTGGCTTCGGCATTGATCTTGACTACGCGCTCACCGGTCTTCAAGTCCAGGGAAGGGTGGTCCCACATGGAAGCGGTGCCCAAGGTGAGGTCCACGCCTTTTTCGGTGAGGGCCTTGGACAGCGCCACGCGGTCGTAAGGGAGGTGGGCTTCTTCAGTGAGAACCGTGACATGCCAGCCATCGAGGCCGCGGGCATGCATGGCGTCCGCAAAACGGTGGGCCGCTGGGCCGCCGCCGGCGACGACGATGCGGCGCGGAGTCTCTGTGCTTGAAGTCTGTTCGGTCACTGTGGGCCTTTCGCATGGGCCGCAGTGTTTCCTGCAGCCTTCTGGTGACGAGTGTCCATCCAGACTAGGGAGACGCAGTTTCGCTTCAGTTTCCCAATTGTTTCGTCAACTTAACTTCTGCATCACGAACGCATTTCCGGCTGCGTGAGGTGTCTTTTACGCGCTGGACACATTCACTGCACCCCTCTGAAACACCGGCGGCCTAGCGTGGAACACGGCCGCAGAGGCAGCCAAAGGCAAGGAAAACACGCACAGGAAGAGGAGCCGACATGACGGCAACACTGGAACTTGGGGCACTCGCAGCAGCCACCGACGAGGCCGCACCGGGCAACACCGCCGCCTGGCACCGCATCTGCCTGGTGGACGACCTGGAACCCGCCTGGGGCGAAGCCGCCCTTGTGGCAGGACGCCAGATTGCCCTCTTCCGCACCGGACCGGCTGAGGTTTTCGCCGTGGCCCATGAGGACCCCGCCACCGGCGCGCATGTTATGGCCCGGGGAATCCTGGGATCACGCGGGACGCGTCCCACCATCGCTTCCCCATTGCACAAAGAGGTCTACGACCTGGAAACCGGCGAATGCTTCAGCACCCCGGGCCTGAGCATCGCAGCGTACAGCACCCGCGTGGTGGACGGCTTCGTTGAAGTCGAGCTGTAGGAACGCGCACTGGTAACCCGGGACAGCAGTTCCAACCCATGACAAAAGGGCGCCCGGCCGGGCGCCCTTTTCGGGTTGTCGGGGGCCCTGCTAGAGCCCCAGTGCTTCGCTGACGTCCCGGAGCACCTCGTCCAGTGCGGCCCGCACGGCCTGCCTGGCCTCCGGCAGCTCGGCTGCCGACCCCACCTGGTGGATCACCTCGAGATAGCACTTGAGCTTGGGCTCAGTGCCGCTGGGCCTGATGATCACTCTGGTGAGGTCGCGGGTCAGGTACAGGAGCCCGTCCGTGGGCGGAAGCTTGTCAGTCCCTTCGGCCAGGTCGGTGAAAACCTCCACCGCCGATGACCCGAAGGATTCGGGCGGGCTGACCCGGAGCCGGTTCATCATGGCATCCAGCAGGCCCAGGTCGGCCACCCTGATGCTGAGCTGGTCGCTCGCGTGCAGGCCGTGCTGAAGGTACAGCTCGTCAAGGGTGTCAAAGACGGTTTTCCCGTCAGCCTTCGCCGCGGCCGCGAGTTCCGCGATCAGCACCGCGGCCGAGATGCCGTCCTTATCCTTCACCAGCTCCGGCGCGACGCAGTAGCCCAGCGCCTCCTCGTAGCCGTACAACAGCCCCGGGACGCGCGAAATCCATTTGAACCCGGTCAGCGTCTCCTCATGCCCGTAGCCGGCTGCCGCCGCGATCCGGGCCAGCAGCCGCGAGGACACAATCGAGTTGGCGAACACCCCCTCGCTGCCGCCGGCGACACTTCCGCTGCCTGCACTTTCGCCAGCCGCGGCCAGCCGCGCCGCCACGTGGGCGCCGAGCAGCGCACCCACTTCGTCCCCCCGCAGCATGCGCCAGGCACCCGTGTCCGGGTCCTTCGCGGCAACTGCCGCCCGGTCGGCGTCGGGGTCGTTCGCAATAACAATGTCCGCGTCCAGCCGCCCGGCCGTTTCCAGGGCCAGGTCCAGCGCCCCGGGTTCCTCAGGGTTCGGGAAACTGACCGTGGGAAAGTCCGGGTCCGGCTGGGCCTGTTCCGCCACCAGCGTGACGTCGGTGAAACCGGCCGCATTCAGCACGGCCAGCGCCGTTTCGCCGCCGACACCGTGCATCGGAGTGAGCACGATGCGCAGATCCCGGGCGGGAAAGTAGTCAGGGAGGGCAAGCCCGGCCGTTGCCTGCTGGTAGCCGGCGGCCACGGACCCTTCGAGCACCGTCCAGCCCTCGGCGGCAAGGGCGATGGTCCCAAGCGGGCCAACGGCGTTGATCCTCGCCGCGATTTCGGAGTCGTAAGGTGCCACGATCTGGGCCCCGTTGCCGCTGTCCGTCACGGCATGGCGGCCCAGATAGACCTTGTATCCGTTGTCCTGCGGCGGGTTGTGGCTGGCGGTGACCATCACGCCGCCGTCACATCCCAGTTTCCGGACGGCATAGGCCAGCAGGGGAGTGGGCAGCGCCGAGGGCATCAGGAACGTCTCAATGCCCGCCGCCGTGAAGATCGCCGCAGTTTCCGCTGCGAAGATGTCCGAGTTGTACCGGGCGTCATAGCCGACGACGGCGCGCGGCCGGGTTCCCGGGGACGCCCCGGCCACCGCGCGGAGCAGGAAGTCCGCCAGCCCGGCAGCGGCGCGCCTCACCACCACGCGGTTCATCCGGTTGGGGCCGGGCCCCAGCGCGGCGCGGAGCCCGGCGGTGCCGAACTGCAGGGGTCCGCGGAAGCTGTCTTCGAGTTCCTGGCGGGCGGCCGGTGAGCCCTCTTCCACCAGCCGGACCAGCTCAAGGAGGGCCGCCGATGTCTCGGGATCCGGGTCTTGGGCAGCCCATTCGCGGGCCTCGGTGAGCAGGCGGAAATCGGCATCGGAAGACGTCATGGGCACAAACCTATCGTCATTGGTCCCTCACTTCTTGCAACGCGGGGCCGGATGCGGCCGATCGAACGCGACGGATGGCGCCTGAAGCGGCCCCGCATTGCTTTAGAGTTTGGCGATGATTTCGGCGAGCAGTTTGGAGATCCGCGGGCCCGCTGCCTGCCCTGACTCAATGACTTCCTGGTGGCTGAGCGGCTGCGGGCTGATACCCGCGGCGAGGTTGGTGACCAGGGAGATGCCAAACACTTCCATTCCCGCGTGCCGCCCTGCGATCGCTTCCAGGGCGGTGGACATTCCCACCAGGTCGGCGCCGATGCGCTTGGCGTACTGGACCTCGGCGGGGGTCTCGTAGTGCGGGCCGGGGAACTGTGCGTAGACGCCTTCGTCCAGCGTTGCGTCCACTTCCCGGGCGATCCCGCGGATCCGGGCCGAGTAGAGATCTGTGAGGTCCACGAACGTGGCGCCCTCCAGCGGTGAGGCCGCGGTGAGGTTTATGTGATCGCTGATCAGCACCGGAGTACCCGGCGCCCAGTCTTCATTCAGTCCGCCGCAGCCATTGGTGAGCACCAGGGTGCTGCAGCCGGCGGCGGCCGCGGCCCTGATCCCGTGGACTACGGCGCGGACTCCCTTCCCCTCGTAGTAGTGGGTGCGGGCACCCAGCACCAGGGCGCGCTTGCCCTCCTTGGTCAGTACGGAACGGATGGTGCCAACATGGCCTGCCACTGCCGGAGCGTGGAACCCGGGGACTTCCTCGGCGGAGAGCGTGGCTGTGGTCTCGCCGATGAGGTCGGCCGCTTCGGCCCAGCCGGAGCCGAGCACCAGGGCCACGTCATGGCTGTCCACGCCCGTTTCCTCGGCGATGTAGTCGGCGGCGGCGCGCGCGGCAGCGAAGGGATCCGTGTTCAGGAAGTCAGTTGTACTCACTGGTACAAGTTATCCTGCTGCTCCGGTTGGGCCCAGCCTTTGGCGGTTTTCGCGAGAGAACGGTTTCTTTGGCGGTCCGGCCGGGGATGCAGGAGAATGGTTGTTTGTGACTACCCATCCAGATTTCAGTTCACCCCGGATCGCAATCCTGGGAGGTGGTCCGGGCGGATACGAGGCCGCCATGGTGGCCGCCTCGCTCGGAGCGCAGGTCACCATCATCGAGCGTGCGGGGCTGGGCGGCTCAGCGGTGCTGACCGACGTCGTCCCGTCCAAAACCCTGATCGCCACCGCGGATTTGATGACCCGTGTCGCCGAGGCGGGGGAGCTGGGCGTGAAGTTCGACGTCGACGGCGGCGACTTCGTGCCGGTGATGCGCGCAGACCTCAAGCACATCAACGACCGCCTCCTCAACCTGGCGCGCAGCCAGTCGAAGGACATCTCCGACGGCCTGGCACAGCAGGGTGTACGCATCCTGGCCGGATCCGGCCGCCTCCTGGATGACCACACCATCGAGGTGGTCACTGCCGAGGGCACTGAAACGGTGGAGGCGGACACCATCCTGCTGGCAGTCGGCGCCCACCCCCGCGAACTGCCCACTGCCCGGCCCGACGGTGAGCGGATCCTGAACTGGACCCAGATCTACAACCTGGACGAACTTCCCGAAGACCTGATCGTGGTGGGCTCCGGTGTGACCGGCGCGGAGTTCGCGTCCGCCTACAACGGCCTCGGTTCCAAGGTCACCCTGATTTCCAGCCGTGACCGGGTGCTGCCCGGCTCGGACGTGGACGCGGCCGTGGTTCTCGAGGAGGTCTTCGAACGCCGCGGCGTGCGGGTGCTGTCGCGGTCCCGCGCCGAGCAGGTGGAGCGCACGGATGACGGCGTGGTGGTCACCCTCAGCGACGGGTCCAAGGTGACAGGCAGCCACTGCCTGCTCTGCCTGGGCTCTATCCCGAACACCGCCGGTATCGGGTTGGAAGAAGCCGGCGTTGCGGTCAGCGAGAGCGGCCACATCAAGGTGGACGGTGTCTCCCGGACAACCGCTCCGAACATCTACGCCGCCGGCGACTGCACCGGTGTCCTGCCGCTGGCCTCCGTGGCAGCCATGCAGGGCCGGATTGCCGTTGCGCACTTCATGGGCGATGCCGTCACCCCGCTCAAACTGCATCAGGTGGCGTCCAACATTTTCACCTCGCCCGAGATCGCTAACGTCGGCGTGTCCGAGGCCGAGATCGAATCCGGCAAGTATCAGGGCGACGTGGTGAAGCTCTCGCTGCGCAGCAATGCGCGGGCGAAGATGCGCAACAACAAAGACGGTTTTGTGAAGATTTTCGCCCGTAAGGGCTCCGGAACGGTGATCGGCGGCGTGGTGGTGGGGCCCAACGCCTCCGAGTTGATCTTCCCGATCTCCATCGCCGTCAAGCAGAAGCTGCACGTGGACGATGTCGCCAGCACGTTCACCGTGTACCCGTCCCTCACGGGCTCGATCTCAGAGGCTGCACGCCGGCTGCACGTGCACATGTAGCGTCCGCGCGTCCGCGGGAAGGCCCTGCAGGGGCACTGCTACACTCCGCTCATGTTCGGGCTTCCCTTCGCGGGAGACGGGTTGGTTCACGCCGGCCTGTTAGGGCTGGGAATCCTCGCAGCCCTGTTGTTCTACGCCTATGAGAAGCGCCGGCGCGGCCTGTCCGACCCACGGTTGTGGCCCCTCGCCGGTTTTGCCGTCGCCTTTGGGGCCATCGGCTCAAGGGTCCTCACGTGGGATGTTTCCCGGCAGGTTTCCTTGGGGGACTGGTGGGGCGTAGGCGACCGCAGTATCCTGGCCGGCCTGGTGGGCGCGTGGTTCGGCGTCCATTTGGCTACGTGAGTTCCTACGCCTTGTTCCGGTTCGGCGTCGAAATGGCACTATTTCGCAGGGGGTTTCCGGATATCGCCCCCAACACGAGGACTTGATGGAGGTACGTTCTGGCCTATGAGTTATCTTTTTCCCCGAAGAGCACGTCGATGAGCCGATCGCGAGTGGCCTTGAAATTTGGCTGCGTCGTCAAGAATGCAAGGAGCTCATAGGTCTTCATCAGCGGCGGCTGTACCGGCTCGTTATTGGCAAGAAGGCGTGGTCGCGAACTATGTGTTCAGGCTGGAGTTCGGCATACGTATCTTGCGCAAAATGATCGGCATAGAATTACTTGGTCGCCGTTGACAAAGCCTATTCAACTCTTCGGATTCATTTCTCACCAGGCTACCTATCCAGCTTTTGACCGGCAATACTAAAGGCACTAGTTGCCCGGACACCGCCTGACCTGCGCGCCTCAGGGAAAGCTATTCAAAATCCGTCCCTTATTCGGTCAGCGCAGACGATTACGTGTCACGGCACCGTTGAGGACATCCAAGACTATATCGTCACAAAGGCCCTTGTGAAGCGGACCTGAATCATTCTGGGACGCCGCCGTGATCCACGCGCGATCATCCCCCGCGCTTGTTCAGATAATCGGTGCCATTCGTGCCTGACGTGCATCTGACGTGCCCTGACGACGGCTCGACCACCACGAGTACGTATGCATTTTTCCGCTTTTCACGGACAAATTACTTTCGAGGGACACTGGATTCCTGGTTCTGGATACGATACCGTCAGCGATGTGAATCAGATTCCACAGACGTAGTCGGGTTCAGTTCGCGATGAGGCGACGGATAAGCGGAGGCTCTGTATGAATTCGGAGAATGAGGGCTTTGTGCCGGAGGAAGAGCGTGATTCGCTTCGCGAGAAGTATCGGGAAGAGCGGGACAAGCGGCTTCGTGCGGAAGGCACTGCGCAGTATGTGAAGCTTGACACTGCTTCGGAGTATTTGCGTGATCCGTTCACTCCTCGTGTGGAGCGGGAAGCGGTTCGGCGTGAGGTGGATGTGTTGATCTTGGGTGGCGGCTTTGGTGGTTTGACCACGGGTGCGTTGCTGCGCAAGGCGGGCGATATGGAACTTGCGATCATTGAGGACGCGGGTGACTTTGGTGGTGTGTGGTACTGGAACCGTTATCCAGGTGCCCGGTGTGACATTGAGTCCTCGATCTACTTTCCGCTTCTTGAAGATCTTGGTTATATGCCCACGGAGCGGTACGCGCGTACTGACGAGATTTTCGGGTATGCCCGCAAGATGGGGCACCACTTTGATTTGTATAAGGATGCGTTGTTCCAGACCCGGATGACGGAGATGCGCTGGGATGAGGACAGTGCGCTGTGGCAGGTGGCCACTGATCGTGGGGATCAGATCAGTGCACGGTTTGTGGTGTTGGCTTCCGGGGTGATGTTCAGCCGTCCTAAGCTGCCGGGTATTCCGGGGATTGAGACTTTCAAGGGGCATTCGTTCCATACCAGCCGTTGGGATTATGAGTACACGGGCGGCAGTAATCTCGGGGGTATGACGGGGCTGGCTGATAAGCGGGTTGCGGTGATTGGCACCGGGGCTACTGCGATTCAGGTGGTGCCCCGGGTTGCGGCAGATGCTAAGGAAATGGTGTTGGTCCAGCGGACCCCGTCGATTCTTGATGCGCGGGGGAATCGTCCGACGGATCCGCAGTGGTGGTCGAGTTTGCCCAAGGGGTGGCAGGAGGACCGCCAGATGAACTTTGACCTGGTGTTGGAGGGCAAGAGTCCGGACCGTAACCTGATTGATGACCAGTGGAAAGAGGTCTGGGGGCGCCCGGATGCTTCGTCCATGTCCCCGGACGAGGTTGTCGAGGCGATGGAAGCATTGGACTTCCAGCAGTTGGAGCGCATTCGCCATCGCATCGCGGAGATCGTGGAGGATCCCGAGACCGCTGCTGGTCTCATGCCGTATTACGGGCGGTTCTGTAAGCGGCCTTGTTTCAGTGATGAGTATCTGCAGGCGTTCAACCAGCCCAATGTCACCCTGGTCGATACCGATGGCCGCGGGCCTGACCGGATCTCTGAGAATGCCATTCATTTTGATGGTGTCGCGTATGAGGTGGATTGCATCGTCTATGCGACTGGTTTTGAGTCGTTCGCGACGTCGCCGTCGCAGTCGGGTCGCTACAACGTGATCGGGCGGGGCGGGATCACTCTGGATGAGAAATTGGGTCGTAACGAGTACTACTCGCTCCATGGTTTGTATACCCATGGCTTCCCGAACATGTTCATGGTCGGTAACAGCCGCCAGTCAGCACCGACGCACAACATTCCGTTCCGGATGCATATTCAGGCCAGCCATGTGGTGGAGCTGATCACGACGTTGGTTGATTCGGGTGTCACGTCGATGGAAGTCAAGCGCGAGGCGGAGCTGGCGTGGGATGCCCACATGGCGGAGTTGCGTCTGAGTGGTGCGGCCATCGCGAAATCCGTGCAGGAGTGCACGCCGGGTTATTACAACAACGAGGGCCGTGTCAGGGGCAACATTGTTCCGGCGATCGCGGCCGGATACCCGGGCGGCACGTTCGGGTTCCGCAAACAGATTGATGCGTGGCGGCGCGAGGAGCGGTTCTGCGAGGACATGCTCTTGAACGTGTCGTCGGGTGTGTCTGATTCACCAAATGATGCCTATACATCCCTTCAACCACTGAGAGGCATCTAATGCGGCAGAGGGTCTTACCCGTGCCGTCGTCGTAGCGGAGACGGCCCTACAGTTTTCGCGCGGACACTACGCGAAGTTTTATGTTCTCGTCGCTGGAGGATTCCACCTCTCTAACCGGTTCATCATGGGCGGATTACTCACGCCGCGCTCGCGGGCGGTGCAAAACGTGGGAGAACCTGGCTTCCTGCCGCCTCCGTTGCAACAACCTGAACCAGAGAGCGTCACGCAAAACGTTGGACAATGTCGTATTTCAGGAATACGAATTCAAGTATTGACTGCAAGGTAAGGGTCAAAAGCCTCAGGCTTTAACGCAAAGGAGCGCCGCTATGAAGCCACATGTCAACGGGCCCGCGACAGTGAGGAGGGTCCGTACATGCTGATGGGGAGACTTACTAGGCTCGTGGCAGTCGTGTTTCTTGTGACTCTCATGACATCCTTCATGCTCGAACTCGTGCCGGGGTCTCCAGCAGTGAGCATTGCGGGGGATTACGCTACACCCGAAGTTATCGCGGCCATTAATGAGCAGTACGGTTTCGAAAAGCCGGTCATGGAACGGTATGTCGATTGGGTGGCTGGGGTGTTCCAAGGTGATTTCGGACGATCCTACTTAGACAGGACCCCGGTATTCGATTCGCTGATAGAACGGGCGCCTATGACACTGCAGCTGGCCTTCGGGGCTATCCTTCTGGCGCTGCTAATTTCGATTCCACTGGCGTTGTTCTGTGCATTTCGGCCCGACACTTTCGTCGATCGTGTCGTTAACGCACTTACGTCCGGGTTGATTGCCATTCCAGCTTTCGTCACGTCGCTGTTCTTCGTCTACGCGTTGTCAGTGACGCTGGGCTGGCTGCCGGTGACGGGATGGGTGCCCTTCACCACTGATCCAGTGAAGAATCTGCGACACGCCTTCATCCCGACGCTGGCGCTCTCTCTGCCCGCGGCTGCTGTGTTTGTACGTGTTCTCCGTGCCGATCTGGTCGGTACTCTGCAGCAGGACTTTATTACGTTGGCGCGTGCGAAGGGCCTTCCGTCCACGCCGATCCTAGTGCGACACGCACTTCGTCCCTCGTCTTTCTCCCTCTTGACGGTAGCCGGCCTCCGTTTAGCCGAGCTAGTCGGCGGAACAATTGTGATCGAGACGATCTTCTCGATCCCAGGAATCGGGGCATATCTTATTCGGGCGGTTCTAGGAGGAGATTTGATTGTCGTCCAGGGGGTCGTGCTCTTTATGGCCGTTGCATACCTCGGCATCAATTTCGTGGTTGATTCCACATACCGACTCCTGGACCCGAGGATCGCAAAATGACGAGAACCGGATTGCGTGACGGACGGGAAGCACGTTTGCCACAGCCAGCTTTGTTGGCGGGGCGCTTAGCTCGCAAGGCACGGCCACGGCGTTCCATCGGCGCTGTCACGGCAATCGCATTCGGCTGGGTGGGATTGCTCTGCTTACTTGCCTTCGTCGTCCAGTGGCTACCTGTTGCGGAGCCGCAAGTGAGCGTCGCCGAGCCGCGACTTGCTCCGTTCGTGGACTGGGCACATCCTTTGGGAGCGGACGCGCAAGGTAGAGACGAGCTATCGCGTCTTCTTTACGGCGCAAGGGCGTCGATCGGCATAAGTTTCGTCGCGATGATGATTGGCCTGGCGGCAGGCACAGCAGTTGGTGTGCTTGCTGGTTACACGCGGGGAAAGTTCGATGCGTTCGTCGGTGTAATCACCGATGCAGGGTTGGCTTTTCCTGGCTTGGTGTTGATCGTGGGCATAGCTGCTGTGCTGGGACCCGGGATGCAAACATTGATCATCGGGCTCGGGGCCGTCTCGTTCCCAGTCTTTGTCCGCGTCGCCCGTGCAAACACTCTACGATTCAGCGCTCGCGAGTTCGTGCATGCGGCACATCTGACCGGTGCGCGGACGGGACGCATCATCACCAGGGAGTTGCTGCCTAATGTTATCCCCCCGGTTTTCGCCTATGCGATCATTCTGATGGCGACGCTGATCACGGCGGAGGCGAGTCTGAGCTTCCTCGGCCTCGGACTTCAGCCTCCTACGCCTAGCTGGGGAAACATGATTGCCGAAGGTCAATACGAATTGGCCAGCTTCCCTCACCTGGTTTTCGTTCCCGCCGCGATCCTCGCACTGACGGTGTTTTCCCTCAATGTTATCGGCGATGTGATTGTCCGTAAGTTCAACGCGGGGGATTCCAAGATTTGAACAAAGGTCAATTTTGATCGGTCAGGCAACCGTGCCGTATCTCAGTAATCCCTAGCGATGCACAAGAAAGAGAAGATCATGAAGTCAACTATTGCGAAAAGGTGCCGTGTCCTGGGCGCGTCCCTTGCAGTCCTTTCGATGGCGCTGCTCGCCGCGTGTAGTAGCGGGGACGGGAGCGATACTTCGGGCGGAGGAACGCCCGTGCCTGGCGGCACGTTGACAGTAATCACCGAGACCGATGGCTTGACACTAGACCCGACAGTGACTGCGGGAGGGGCTCAAAGCGTCGGGAATCTAATGCTGCCGATCTTCGACACGTTGATTCGGGTAGATGTCAATGGTGAGATCAGACCCCGTATCGCGACGTCGGTGGAGTCGGAAGATCGGCAAACGTGGACAATTGAGCTTCGAGAAGGCGTAACTTTCACGGACGGAACGCCGTTCGACGCGGAAGCTTTGAAGTTCAATTGGGAGCGTGCTCAGGAGCCGACGTCGCCAATCACAAAACGCGACGCGAACGCGATAACCTCAATGACAGTCACAAGTCCTACAACGCTTGAAGTGACGCTGGACGCGCCTTCCAGTGGTTTCCCGTTCCTCTTACAGGGCTCGTTAGGGATGATCGGGTCTCCCACCGCGATCAAGGAAATGGGGGAGGACTACAGCGCGGCTCCGGTTGGAGCCGGCCCCTTCATTCTTGAGCAACGCGTCCCGGGTTCTATGTACTCCTATAAAAAGAATCCAGATTTCTGGGAAGAGGGCCGACCCTACGTCGATGCCCTCAACATAAAGCTGATAGTCGAAACGCAACAGGCTGAAGCCGCCTTCAAGGCCGGTGAGAGCGATCTGTTTTATACAGGCGACCCAAGGGTTCAGCGCGACCTAAAGGCAACTGGGCACGAGGCGCTCACGCCAGAAGCGTTCGGCGGATACCAATACACCTTCAACACGACGAGCCTGCCAACAAGTGACGTCCGCGTGCGTAAGGCAATCATCATGGCGCTGGACCCCGAGGCCCTGAGCGACAGGGCGACGCAGGGGGCTGCGGCACCATGGACCACGCTTTTCCCCCAGACTTCGCCCTATCACGCACCGGAACACCAGTGGCCCTTCAATGGGGACATCAAAGAGGCGCAGGAGCTAATAGACTCCTACGTCGCCGAGCACGGACCGGTCGAAATCACCTACGAAGCTATTAGTTCGGATCGGGCGTGGGCCGACGCAATCGCGGAACGGGTGAATTCGCAACTAGATGACATCACGATCACTATCGGTACTGTCAGCTTGCAGAAAGCGTTGGACAACCTGTATTCCGGCCAGTACACAATTGCCAACAACTCTCTGCAAGGGTTTGACCCGATCCCTACGCTGAGCAACCGTCTCCTTTGCGACTCGGGCGGTAATAACGCCAATTACTGTAACGAGGAGATGGACAGACTCTTGAAGCGGGCCGCCGTGACGTCTTCTCAGGATGAACGTGTCGAAATCCTCCGTGAGGTTCAGAAACTTCTCGTCCAGGAACTGCCTTTCTTCCCGCAGATGGAGCGCAAGATTGAACTGTTTGTTAATGACTCCGCCAAAGGCGCTCACATCTACGATGCCGGTTTGATCGAGTACGAGTCGCTGTGGATCGACGAATGAACCTCGAAACCCACACGGCTCAGAAGAACGCTTCAATGATCCCCGCTCGCTTAGGGGACGAGGTCTTGAAGGTTCGGAATCTCACTACGAGCTTTCATACGAGCCGCGGGCTCGTCAGGGCAGTGGATGACGTGTCCTTGGCCATTCGAGGCGGAGAGATGTTGGCCTTGGTGGGTGAGTCAGGCTCTGGCAAGTCGGTCCTGGCACGTTCGATCATGCGGCTGCTACCGCGCAGTGGCGTGGAGTCCAGTGGAGAGATCTTGATTAAAGGGGAGGACCTCGCAAGCCTTTCTGAGCCGCAGATGCGCCCCCACTGGGGTCCTACCGTCTCTATGATTTTCCAGGATCCAATGACGGCGTTGAATCCGGTAATGCGGATCGGGGATCAGATCGTCGAGTCGCTAAGAGGAGCGAATACAGGTGGATTTCGCGCACTTCGCCGGGCAGCCGTTAAGGCCTTGAATGACGTGGGTGTGTCTGAACCTGAAAGGAGAGTGCAGCAGTATCCGCACCAACTATCGGGAGGCATGCGACAACGGGTCATGATTGCGATTGCGCTCATTCGTGATCCGCAAGTTCTGGTGGCCGATGAACCTACGACCGCTCTGGATGTAACTATCCAGGCGCAAGTAATGCAGCTACTGAAGAGAGAACAGCAGTCGCGTCAAATGTCGGTGCTTTTCATCACCCATGACCTCGGTCTTGCCGCTTCGTACGCCGAGAACGTCATGGTGATGTATGCCGGCCAGGTTGTCGAGAGCGGGCCCGCAGATGCGGTGCTCCGCTCCTCCCGCACACCATACGCTTCGGCGCTACGGAACTCGATGCCGCTTGTCAAGAATCCTCCGCACGCTCGCTTGGAAGCCATCGCAGGGCGTCCACCGGACCTGGCATCCCTTCCTACGGGCTGTCGGTTTGCCTCGAGATGTGCCTATTCGCAGGAACGCTGTCTTAAAGAGGAGCCCCAACTCGTCTCGGACAACGGACGCGAGGACCATAAGTATCGATGCTTCTTCCCGGTAGGACTCCCCGAAGGTGATGCTGCGCTTCGCGCTAACCGAGCGAAGGGTACATCGGCGTCAGGAGTCCCGGTAGGAGAGCTCAAGGGGTCGGGAGCAATTGTATGAAGGACTCCACTAGAGAGTTGACGGGGCATGCAGTTAGTACTTTCACTAAACCGCTCCTCGAAGTGACAGATCTGACAGTTCGATACCCGCTTGGCCGCGGCAAGTGGCTAGAGGCGGTTTCCGGTATCAGTTTCGACCTCTTTGAGGGTGAAACGCTGGGAGTGGTAGGTGAGTCGGGATGTGGCAAGTCGACCGTCGGCAAAGCGATCGTCCAGCTGCACCCACCGGCCTCGGGAGAGGTGTCCTTCGAAGGCCAGGATTTGACCAAGGTCTCGGCAAGCGCATTGCGCCGCGTGCGACCGCACTTACAGATGATCTTTCAGGACCCCATTGCGTCGCTTAATCCGCGGCGAAAAGTGTTCGATATCGTCGAAGAACCACTCAAGGTCATGAAGGTCCGGTCTCAGCAAGAGCGCTCGAAACGAGTTGAGAACCTCCTCGAGCAGGTCGGGATTAGTCCCGATATAGCCCGAGAACGTACGCCGAGCGAATTCTCTGGGGGACAATGCCAGAGAATCTCGATCGCGCGAGCCTTAGCCATGGAACCGAGATTGATAATCTGCGATGAACCGGTCTCAGCATTAGACGTCTCCGTCCAGGCGCAAGTGCTCAACTTGCTGGAGGACCTCAAGGTCTCGCATCAACTGACACTGATGTTTATCTCTCATGACTTGGCCGTCGTGAAGAACATCAGCGACCGCGTGATCGTTATGTACCTTGGCAAGGTCGCGGAGGTGGCTCCCACCCAGACGCTCTATGACACTCCGGCGCATCCATACACTATGGGCTTACTCAACGCCATACCCGATTTCGATCCGGCGGTCGGACATGTCGAGCGCCAACGTGAAGGTCTCAGTGGTGAGATTCCATCGCCGTCTGCCCCACCGTCAGGATGCAGATTCAGGACACGGTGCCCGCTCGCTCGGGAAAGGTGTGCCAGCGAAGAGCCGCAACTACGGGAGATAGGCCACCAGCATCAAGTTGCTTGCCATTATCCATTGGAGGGCGCTGACCGAGAGAGAGCCCGAATTTATGGGGTCGGGGCTTTAGCTCCTGGGTTCTAGCGCGTCTCTCAGAGGTGTCGGATGTGTGGGCGCTGAGGCCGGTTCCTGTCCGGAAATCGCCTCGCCGACTGTTCAAGTGTTGATCATTCCGCGCGGCAAGAACAGCGTAGAAAATCTTCCAACCGCGGCTTCCACAGCATTGAATCCAAAAAGTCATGGAATCGTATTTGGGAGAAAAAGGCGCCAAGTGGCAAGAACATCAGCGCCGACGTGCATCGGTGCTGTTCGGCTTCGACAAGAGAAGGGGAAAGGTTGTGAGTGGTATGGCGATAAGGACGAGGTCTGCGGCACATCGGTTGAGGGAATTGCTCACTCAAGAGGGGTTGGTGCAGATTCCAGGGATTCACGACCCATTCTCGGCTCGGGTAGCCCAAGACATGGGATTTGAGGCGGTGGCGTTGGGAGGCGGAGTTACCTTGGCGATCGGGTATCACGTGGTGCCTGACATGACAATGGTATCTACGCGTGATGTGGTTGAGGCGGCACGCGGCATTACGCGAGCAATTGATATCCCATTGGTCGCCGATTTCGATGACGGAGGAGGCAATCCGCTTCAGGTTCGCCACGCAGTTCAACTGGCGGAGGCAGCGGGCATCGCAGGCGTAATGATCGAAGACACGAACTTCGCGTATCCGAAGCACTCTCCGCCGAAAGAACTGGGGACTCTGATGCAGTTCAAAGACAATCATCATCTCTCGAGGGAGGCGGCAGTCCAGCGGATCCGGGCGGCGGTGGAGGCGCGTCGGAATCCCGATACAGTCATTATTGCCCGGACTGATGCCGCGTTGATATCCAAGGAAGAATCGCTGATTCGGATGCGATTGTTGGCCGAGGCAGGGGCAGATGTAATCAAGCCCACGCATTTTCCTTTTGAGGACGCCGCAGAAGCTGTGGAGGCGTCTGGCCGGCCGGTAATGATGGTCCCCATCCGATTGGGAAGTTCAACTCGGCAGGAACGCGAACTCGCTCGTCACAGCGGGGTTAAAGTACTGCTCGAACCGGTCCCAGTCTCATATGCGGTCTACGGTGCGGTGATCACCGCCCTCACTGAACTCAAGGGTGGCGGAACCAGCGAGGTGGATTCCGACACTGTCAAGTTGGTCCAAGAAACGATCCGCTACCCCGAATGGGGCGACTTGGCCGCTCGCTATCAGGGATCAGTGGCGTTACCGTGACGAGGAGAAAGCACTCACGTGATCCTGCCGCGGGTGCCCGCGACGCGACCCTGACGTTTACAGCGATTTCACGAACGGCGCGTTACGCAACCTGATGAAAGTCCTCGCTGCTGGACCTGCTCAGCGAGCAGTCGTCGTCACTGTCCCATCCGCGCACGCTGGACCTCTGGAAGAACATCTGTACCCAGTGCGACCTCGGCATCGGAAACGCTCACCACACTGGCCGTGGGCAAGCTCCCGGGCCAGCAACAACGGCTGCGCCGACTCCTCGCCGAACGGGTAACGGATCATGGTCACGCGCAGAAACGGGCTCAAGAGATCGAAGTGCTTCCTCCGCCACACGAGGCTGGTGCTGGCTTATCTGGGCCTTCTTTTGGCGGCTGGACTCTATGGGATATAGGGGCTGGCAAAAGGACTCTTCAGCCTTTGAGGCTGCGGTTGTTCATTGACGTTCGGAGGTCACATTCCCTGCACGCCGAAGCCTTGCGGCGTACGTACGTCGACGTGGAGGACGTGGCAGCAGCAACTCTGGACTCTCAGGGAACGATCTGCATAGACTCCTCGAAGGAACTGGGAGGTCGGACATGTCAATGGCACTTGAGCGCCCCCGGCGCGGCAAAATGATCGGCGGCGTCTGCGCGGCTCTGGCAGCCCGGTTCGGGCTTCCGAAGTTCCTGGTGCGGCTGGGCTTCGTGATCTTTGGTCTGGTGGGGATCGGCGAGCTGGTTTACATCGCGCTGTGGATCACCATCCCGAAGGCCCCGGCGTAAGAGCACCGGTTTCGACAGGTTCACACGCAGCGCCGGCGGTTGAGTTTGGCGCCCCGGGGTTTCGACAGGCTCAACCACCCGGCCTAATCAGGCGGCGGAGACCGCCTGGAAGTGTTTTTCGATGAGCCCCTTGATGTCCTCGTGGCAACCGCCGCAGCCTGTGCCGGCACGGGTGGCTTTGGAAACCTCGGCCACCGTTGAGCAGCCTTCTTCCACGGCGCCCTGGATGGTTGCCCCGCTGACGCCGGCGCAGCGGCACACGGTGCCCTGCGGATCGGCGGCGGCGCCGGGCAGCTGGTCAGGTCCGTCCAGGCGCAGCAGCAGGGACCTGTCCGCGGGCAGCTCCGCGCCGCGTTCGAAGAGCCCCACCAGCTCGGCAGCCGTGCGCGGCATGCCCACAGCCACGAGTCCCTCCAGGACCCCGCCGCGGGTGGTCATCTTGACGTAACGGCCGTGCTCCGGGTCCGCCCACTGGGCGATCTGCAGCCGGGCGCGGCCGTTCCCTGCGCCGGCGGTGAGGACTTCTTCGTCCCAGGGCTCGGCTGTGTTGTCCCCGGCCACGGCCATGTTCATGCCCCGGGCCTTGAGGACAACAACCCCTGCCTGCTCCGCGGGAAGCTCCGGCAGCGCTTCGGCTTCTGCCGCCGCGTCCGATGCCAGCAGGGTCAGGTATTCGGCCAGCCACTCGGCCTGCCGCCAGCCCGGCCCTACCAGCCCGGACGGGCCCTTGGCGTTCCGGCACCGGGCGCAGTCCGGCTCGGGGCAGCGCACCTCGGCGCAGTCGCCGATAGCGAAGATATGCGGTTCGTGGTGTGCCCGCAGCCGGTGGTCCACGAGGATTCCGTTGGCGGTGGAAAGCCCGCAGCCTTCGGCCAGTTCGGTGCGGGGGCGGACACCGCACGAGATGACCAGGAGGTCGCCGTCGATCGCTGACCCGTCGTCGAGCAGCAAAGCCGAAAATCCGCCGTCGGCCGCGTTGTGCTCAACACCGGTGGAACGCGCGTTGCCGGCCATCCGGACACCGCAGCGGCGCAGGCTGGCGGCGAGGACGGCGCCGCCGCCGCGGTCGATGTTGCGGCCCAGCGGGTGCGCTCCGTTGTGGACCACTGTGACGGTGGCGCCTTCTTCAGCCGCGGCCAGCGCAGTCTCCAGGCCCAGGACGCCGCCGCCCAGGACCACTACGCGCTTGCCGCCGTCCACCGCCTGGCGCAGCACCTCGGCGTCACGCAGGTCGCGAAGGGCTGTGACGCCGGCCGGCAGGACCGGCGAGGTTGGATCGGGGTTGATGCCGGTCAGGTTGGGAATCACGGGACGGGACCCGGTGGCAAACACCAGACGGTCGTAGTGGGCCACGGAGCCGTCGGTCAGCAGTACCTGCTGCCGTGCGCGGTCGACCCGGCGGACGCGGATGCCCAGCCGCACGTCCACGCCTTCTGCGGCCAGCGCGTCAGCATCAGCCAGCGCCAGGGCTTCTGCCGTGGTGCGCCCGACGCCCAGATCGGCCACCAGCACGCGGTTGTAGGCTGCTTCCGCTTCCGCGCCGACCACCGTGAGGTGCACCTGGCCGTCCCGGACGGCGGGCAGGAGCTCGTCAACCAGCCGGGCGGCCACCGGGCCGAATCCCACAATGACAATCTGCTCGCTCATGAGGCCTCCGTCGTTTGCAGCACGTTGGTTGACAGGGGAGTGGCGGCAGGCCGCACCCACACCTTGTTGAACTTGAACTCGGGCATTCCGGACGTGGGGTCCGTCGCCGCCTCCGTGAGGCGGTTGGCGCTCTCGAGTTCAGGAAAATGGAAGGGAAGGAACACCGTGTCCGTGCGGATCGCCGTGCTCAGCTCGGCCCGGCACAGCACCTCGCCGCGCTCGTTCGCCACAGAGACGAGCATTCCTTCGGTGATGCCCATCGACGCCGCGGCGGCCGGATGGACCTGCAGCTTCGCCTCCGGCCGGGTTTCGAGCAGCTCGGCAACGCGGCGGGTCTGCGCGCCGGACTGGTAATGCTCCAGGAGGCGGCCGGTGATGAGTGTCATGGTTGTCGCAGCAGGATCAGGGTTGGCAGCTGGAGCACGACGGCGGCGGGGCGCCACCGGGACCATCACGGCTTTGCCGTCGGCGTGTGCGAAGGTGTCCCGGAACAGGCGCGGGGTTCCGGTGCTGCCTTTCGGGTACGGCCAGTAGGCGGCTTCGCCGCGGTCCAGCATGGCGTAGTCGATGCCGGAGTAGTCGGCCAGTCCGCCGGCGGAGGCCAGCCGGAGCTCCTCGAAGACAGTTTCCGGGTCCTCGCTGTAGGTGGACGGCGCCTCGAGGGCCTCGGCCAGCCGTGCCATGATCCACAACTCACTCCGGGCCCCGGCCGGGGGCGTCAGGGCGCGGCGGCGGCGCAGTACCCGGCCTTCGAGGTTGGTGAGTGTGCCTTCCTCCTCGGCCCACTGGAGCACCGGAAGAATGAGGTCTGCCTCGGCGGCGGTCTCGGACATAAAGAAGTCGCAGACCACCAGGTAGTCCAGGCTGCGCAGTCCTTGAATCACGGCGTTGGCGTCGGGGGAGGCCACGGCGATGTTGGAGGCGTGGACGAAAAGGCAACGGACGCCGTCGGGCTGTCCCAACGACTTGAGCAGCTGGACGGCCGGCAGTCCCGGCCCGGGGATCAGCTGCTCAGGGACACCCCACACCCGGGCCACATGCTCACGGGCGGCGGGGTCGGTGATCTTGCGGTAACCGGGGAGCTGGTCGGCCTTCTGGCCGTGCTCGCGGCCGCCCTGGCCGTTGCCCTGGCCGGTGAGGGTGCCGTAGCCGCTGCGGGCCGAACCCGGCAGGCCCAGCAGGAGGCTGAGGTTGATCGCAGCGGTGGCGGTATCCGTGCCGTCCACGTGCTGTTCCACGCCGCGGCCGGTGAGGATGTAGCTGCCTCCGGCGCGTGCGCCGGAGGCGAGCCGGCGGGCCGTTTCGCGGATGAGTTCGGCGGGCACGCCGGTGATGGACTGGACGCGTTCGGGCCAGAAGGAGTTCACGCTGCGGACCACGGCGCTGTAGCCCGATGTGCGTTCTTCGACGTAGGCGGTGTCCACCAGGTTCTCGTGGATGACCACGTGCGAAATTCCCAGGAGGAGGGCGAGATCGGTGCCCGGCAGGGGCTGGAGGTGCAGGCCGCCGCCGTCGGCCGTAAAAGCCGCCGTGGCGGAACGGCGCGGATCCACCACAATCAGCCCGCCGGCGTCGCGCGTTCCCTTCAGGTGCTGGACGAAGGGCGGCATGGTTTCGGCAACATTGGAACCCAGCATCAGGATGCTGCTGGCGGTGTCCAGGGCTTCGAGCGGGAACGGCAGGCCGCGGTCCACCCCGAAGGCGCGCATTCCGGCCGCCGCTGCGGAGGACATGCAGAAGCGTCCGTTGTAGTCGATGCGGGAGGTCCGCAGGGCGAGCCGGGCGAACTTGCCCAGCATGTAGGCCTTTTCGTTGGTGAGGCCGCCGCCGCCGAAAACGCCCACGGCGTCACGTCCGTAGCGGGCCTGCGCGTCTTTCACTGCGCCGGCTGCGAGGTCCAGGGCCTGGTCCCAGCCGATGGGGCGGTGGACGCCGTCGGGCCCCTTGAGCAGGGGCTCGGTGATCCTGCCCGGGTGGTTCAGCAGCGTGGCGGAGGTCCAGCCTTTGCGGCACAGGCCGCCGCGGTTGGTGGGGAAATCACGTCCGCTGACCTCGAGGGGTGCCTTGAGGCCGGCCCGTTCCCCGGCGGCCGGCGCGGACACGGGGACTGACCCCGGCTGGACGGCCGGGGTCAGTTCCGCTGGAGACGTGAGCGTCATGGCGCACTGCAAAGCGCAGTAAGGGCAGTGCGTGTCGGCGCTTTTGGTCATGTTAGACGTGTCCCATCGCATTTCGGTTGGCATTGCGGATGTAGCAGAACCAGCAGACGGCCAGCATGAGGACGTACGCTCCAACGAAGCCGTAGAAGGCCGGGGTGTAGGAGCCGCTGGCCGTGTTGGAGGCGTTCAGTACCTGCGGGATAACGAACCCGCCGTAGGCGCCGATGGCGGAGATCAGGCCAAGCGCCGAGGACGCGAGGCGCTGTGTGGCCACCGAGCTTGCCCCCTTGCGGGCGGCGCGGCTGGAGGTGGCGAAGATGACCGGGATCATCCGGTAGGTAGCGCCGTTTCCAAACCCGCTGGCCGTGAAGAGCATCAGGAAGAGGACCAGGAACAGCCAGAAGTTCTTCAGCGGCAGGGTCCAGATCATGGTGAGGGTGATGACGGCCATGGAAGCGAAAGCGGCCACGGTCATCCGGGCGCCGCCCATGCGGTCGGCCATGCGTCCGCCGTACGGCCGGGCCAGGGAGCCCACCAGCGGGCCAAGGAAGGCCAGCGACAGTGCCACAGTGCCCACTCCGATGGAGGAGAACGCGGGGAAGTAGTCCTTGATCAGCTTCGGGAACACACCGGCGAAGCCGATGAACGAACCGAAGGTGCCGATGTACAGCAGCGCCATGATCCACAGGTGCGGTTCCTTCAGGGCTGCCACGGATCCGGCGATGTCACCCTTGGCGCTGGTGAGGTTGTCCATGTACTTGAAGGCGCCAAAGGCTGCCACGAGGATGAACGGCACCCACATCCAGCCCGCCAGCGGCAGGTTGACGGTGCCCGCGGCGAGCAGGGTGATGGCAATCGGCACGGCGAGCTGCGCAACGGCGGCGCCCATGTTTCCGCCGGCGGCGTTCAGGCCCAGGGCCCAGCCCTTTTCGCGGGCGGGGTAGAAGAAGGTGATGTTGGCCATGGAGCTGGCGAAGTTGCCGCCGCCGAAACCGGCCAGGGCAGCCACCAGGAGCATCACGCCGAACGGCGTTTCCGGGTTGGAGACGCACAGCGCCAGGCCGATGGAGGGGATCAGGAGCAGCAGCGCGGAGACGATGGTCCAGTTCCGGCCGCCGAAGCGGGGGACCATAAAGGTGTAGGGGATGCGCAGGGTGGCACCCACGAGGCTGGGCATGGAGATCAGCCAGAAGATTTCGGAGGTGGAGAAGGTGAAGCCTGCGGCGGGGAGCTGGACCACCACGATGGACCAGAGCTGCCACACAACGAAACCGAGGAATTCGGCGAAGATTGACCAATTGAGGTTGCGGCGGGCGATGGTGCGGCCGGCGGATTCCCATTGTTCCTTGTTCTCGGCATCCCAGTTGGCGATCCAGCGGCCGGGGCGGAAATCAAGGGCGGGGGCAACGGTAGTGCGGGTATTGCCGGGCTGTGCGCTGGCGGATGCGTCTTCGGGCCTTGCGGTCTCGTCAAGATCAAGGGAATTGCTGGGGCCGGCATCAGCGGTGCGGTCAACAGTCACGGGGTACCTCCTTCGGGGGGATGTTGTTCCTCCAAGGTAGGTAAGGCTCGTTTCACAGACCGACGCGGTGTGTTAACGGGCTGTGACATTTGCCTATCGGAGTCTTTTGGGGACCGTTAGGCTAGGGGGAACCGTCAAAAATGAGACGCACCGCACAAGTCCGGATAGTGGACCTTTCGTCCATTGACTGGACCGCGGGAACTAAGATTGAACTCTAACTATTTCGAGCCGGACCCCACGCGTGGTCCGCCAGGTTTCCATGAAAGCGTTTACCTATGTCTTCCACCGATACCTCCACGGTGCCCGGATCCCCGCAGCCGGTTAACTCACGCGGGCGCGTGATCGTTGCCAGCTTGATCGGCACCACGGTTGAGTTCTACGACTTCTACGTTTATGCCACCGCTGCGGTGCTGGTGTTCCCGCAGTTGTTCTTCCCCAACCAGAACGAAACAACCCAGCTGCTGAGCTCGTTCGCAGTTTTCGGTGTGGCCTTTGTGGCCCGCCCGCTGGGATCCATCATCTTCGGCCACTTCGGCGACAAGTTCGGCCGCAAGGGCACCTTGGTGGCCTCACTGCTGACCATGGGCATCGCCACTTTCCTGATCGGCTGCCTGCCCACTGCGCTGGTACCGGGCTGGGAATTCCTTGCTCCTGCCCTGCTCGTTGTGATGCGCTTCGCCCAGGGGCTCGCCCTTGGCGGCGAATGGAGCGGCGCCGCCCTGCTGGCCACCGAAAACGCACCGGCCAACAAGCGCGCCATCTATGGCACCTTCCCGCAGCTGGGCGCACCCATCGGCTTCATTATCGCCAACGTGATCTTCCTGGTGTTCAGCTACGCGCTGAGCCCGGCTGACTTCCAGGCCTGGGGCTGGCGCGTGCCGTTCCTGCTCAGCGCCGTCATGGTGATCATTGGCCTGTACGTCCGGCTCAAGCTGATTGAGACCCCCGCGTTCACCAAGGTGCTCGAGTCCAACGAGGTGGCGAAGCTGCCCCTGGGCCGGGTCTTCAAGACCAGCTGGCGCCAGCTGATCCTGGGCACGTTCATCATGCTGGCCACGTACGTGCTCTTCTACCTGATGACCACGTTCACCCTGACCTACGGCACCCGGCCGGCCAGCCTCGAGGCTGCCAGGGCCGCCGCGGAAAAGGCCGGCAAGCCGATGACCGAGGCCGCCGCGGCTGCGTTCGTTCCCGGCCTGGGCTACACCCGCAACGACTTCCTGTGGATGCTGATTGCCGGCGTCGTCTTCTTCGGCATCTTCACGCTGGTGTCCGGGCCGCTGGCCGAGAAGTACGGCCGGCGCAAGATGCTCCTCGCCGTTACCGCCGGCATCTTCGTCTTCGGCCTGCTGTTCGTCCCGCTGTTCAGCGGCGGCTTCGTCGGCACCATGGCCCTGCTGGTCATCGGCTTCTCCCTGATGGGACTCACCTTCGGGCCCATGGGTGCGCTGCTGCCTGAGCTGTTCCCCACGAACGTCCGCTACACCGGGTCCGCTGTCAGCTACAACTTCTCCAGCATCCTGGGTGCTGCTGTTGCCCCGTTCATCGCCGTGGCGCTGTGGGAAATCGCTGACGGAAGCCCGGTGCTGGTGGGCGTTTACCTGACGGCCATGGCCGTACTGACCCTGATTGCGCTGTTCGTCAGCAAGGAAACCCGGGACCTGGACTACGAGAACAACGTGGCCTGAGTCCCCGGGCTGTTCCTTCCGGCCCGGTGGCAGCTGAGGCGCCCGGCACAATTCCCGTAACTGCGGGGATTGTGCCGGGCGTTTTTCTGCCTCTGCGGGAGTAACCGGGCGGGAACGTACGACGGCGGGCTGCCGCGGCTACTGTGCGTAGCGGGCCACGAAGTTCTTAAGGATGTTCATGGGCTCCGTGACCGTGAACCGCCGTGCGCTTTCCATCAGGTCTTCGGCGGACTCCGGCGGGAAGTAGCCCGCGTGCCGGTAGATGTCGATGCGGGTGCAAAGGCCTTCGGCGTCCAGCTCGGGGTGGAACTGGGTGGCGTACAGGTTCTTCCGGATGCGGAACATCTGCACCGGGCAGTCCGCCGAGCCCGCCAGGAGCACGGCGTGCGGCGGGAGGACGGTGCAGGCTTCCTTATGGCCGGTGAAGGCGGTGAACCTGCGTGGCATCCCGCTGAGCACGGGGTCCTCCAGTCCGGCGTCAGTGAGTTCGATCTCCGCCGCGCCCAGCGGCTCGCCGTAGGTCCTGTCGATCACGGCGCCCTGGTGCGTACCCAGCGTTCCCACCCCGTAGCAGGCGCCGAGGAACGGGAAGTCGCGGGCCACCAGTTCGTCCAGGAGGTCGGCCAGCTCCCGTTCCACGCGGTGCTGCGTGGGTGTCTTGTGCTCTGGCGGGTCACTGGATGTGAACGGGCTGCCGCCCACAATCACCCCCGAATAGGAGGCCAGGTCCAGCTCGGGCAGGGGAGCGGCTTCCAGCCTGATGCGGCGCAGGCCGGAGGGGTCCAGTCCGCCGTACTTCAGATAGGCGGCATATTCGTCCTCGGCTGCGGCGTCCTCGGCACGTGATGCCAGGAGCAGGAAAGGCAACATGTGCTAAGTGTGCCTTTTTCGAACCGGCATGTCAGCCTCGGGGCCCAGCCCATCATCCCGTTGGTGCAGCCCGGACAGCCCCGTCAGCTGCTGGCGGGCTGGCTCAGCGACCGGCGGGACTGGGGGCGGGCGGCGGGGTCTGCGTGGCGGTGCACCAGCTTCCAGTACCCTTCCTCGCGCCGGAAGACGCTGGTCACGCGCAGCGCGAATTCCTCCGCTGCCGCGGCACCGTCCAGGCGGGCACGGAAATGTTCCGTTTCCACCAGGAAGGCGGTGTCCCTGGCGGTGTAGGAGCTGACAGTGTCAAACCCCAGCATCTCGCCGTCCTGGAACTGGCGTGCCGCCTGGTCCAGCCGGGCTTCCACCTGGGCCCACCCGCGGGCAATGCCGCCGAACGGGTTGGCGAGGGTCACGTCGTCGAGGCGCGAGTACAGCTCCTTGACCGGTTCCGGGTTGCCCCGGGTGATTTCGGGGACGGCAAGGTGGTAGCGGTCCACTTCTTCTTCAAAGCTGGGTGCGAGCACGGGAAACCTCCGGCGTTAGTCTTCGATGGTGGCGATGACGGCGCCTGCTGACACCGTTTCGCCGGCGGCCGCCGTGAGCCCGGTGATGGTGCCGGAGCGGTGCGCGGTCAACGGCTGCTCCATCTTCATGGCTTCCAGGACCACCACCAGGTCGCCCTCGGCCACCACGTCACCGTTGGCAACGGCTACCTTGACGATGGTGCCCTGCATGGGAGAGGTCAGGGCATTGCCCGTAGCCGCAGCGGTGCCGCCGGAACGGGAGCGCTTCTTCGACTTGCCCGGCTTGGCCGTGGCGCCTGCGGCGCCGGCAGCCACGGAACCGAGCGATGCCGGCAGGACCACCTCAAGCCGCTTGCCGCCCACCTCAACCACCACGCGCTGCCGGTCTTCGGCCGGGGCCTCGGTGGCGCCGCCGTCGGGGGTCCAGGCCGGGAGGTTGTTGACGAACTCGGTCTCGATCCAGCGGGTGTGGACGGTGAACGGGCCCTCGGCCGGGGCGAAGGCCGGGTCCGAGACCACTGCGAGGTCGAACGGGATCACCGTGGGGATGCCTTCCACCACCATCTCCTCGAGGGCGCGGCGGGCCCGCTGCAGGGCCTGCGGCCGGCTGGCTCCGGTGACGATGAGCTTGGAGAGCATGGAGTCGAAGTTGCCGCTGATGACATCGCCCTGCTCCACGCCGGAATCGATGCGTACGCCGGGGCCGGTGGGGTTTTTCAGGACCCGGAGGGTGCCCGGGGCAGGCAGGAAGTTCCGGCCCGGGTCTTCGCCGGTGATCCGGAACTCGAAGGAGTGCCCGCGTACTTCGGGGTCGTCGTAACCGAGTTCCTCACCGCGTGCCAGCCGGAACTGTTCGCGCACCAGGTCGATCCCGGTGACTTCCTCGGAAACACAGTGCTCCACCTGCAAACGGGTGTTGACCTCGAGGAAGGAGATGGTGCCGTCCTGGCCTACGAGGAATTCGCAGGTACCGGCGCCGAGGTAACCGGCCTCTTTCAGGATGGCCTTGGAGGATTCATAGAGCCGGCGGTTCTGGTCTTCGGTGAGGAAGGGGGCCGGGGCTTCTTCCACCAGTTTCTGGTTGCGGCGCTGCAGCGAGCAGTCGCGGGTGGAGACCACCACAACGTTGCCGTACGCGTCCGCCAGGCACTGGGTCTCCACGTGGCGGGGCGCGTCCAGGAACCGTTCAATGAAGCATTCGCCGCGGCCAAAGGCGGCGGTGGCTTCACGGACGGCGGATTCGTACAATTCGGGAATCTCGTCCCGGGTGCGGGCCACCTTGATGCCGCGGCCGCCGCCGCCAAAAGCGGCCTTGATGGCCACGGGCAGCCCGTGCCGGCCAACGAAGTCGAGGATTTCCTCGGCCGATTCCACGGGATCGGCAGTACCGGGGACCAAGGGTGCGCCGACTTTTTCGGCGATGTGCCGGGCCTGGACCTTGTCGCCAAGGGCCGAGATAGCCTCGGGAGAGGGGCCGATCCAGGTGAGGCCGGCTTCAATCACGCGGGCAGCGAACTGGGCGTTCTCGGCGAGGAAGCCGTAGCCGGGGTGGATTGCGTCGGCTCCGGACTGGCGGGCGGCGTCGATGATCTTGTCCATCACCAGGTAGGACTCCGCGGCCGTGTTCCCGCCCAGCGCGTAGGCCTCGTCAGCAAGGCGGACGTGCAGGGCATCCCGGTCCGCGTCCGCATAAACAGCAACCGAGGCGATCCCTTCATCACGGGCGGCGCGGATGATGCGCACCGCGATTTCGCCGCGGTTTGCGATCAGCACCTTTGTGAGGGTCGACTGCGTGGGATGTGCGGACTGCTCCAAATTTGCTGACAAGGCGTCTCCTTCTTTCCTTCAGGGAGCCTAGCGCGGTTTTGAGGGTTCCGCCGATATTGCTTGCGGATTCCGCGTGTAAACCGCCAAGGCTTTGTAGGGAAGCTACAAGAACCGCCGAAATCGGCGCCTTTAGGACGCCGGCCAGAGTTCGGTGATCCGGACCTGCGCCTGGGCGAGCAGGCTGCGCAGCGTGGACACCGAAAGTCCCACCACCGTGTGCGGATCGCCGTCGACCTTCCGGATGAAAGCGCCGCCCAGTCCGTCGATGGTGAAGGAGCCGGCGCAGTGCAGCGGCTCACCGGTGGCGATGTACGCGTCGATCTCCGCCGCGTCCATCTGGAGGAAGGAGACCTCCGCCGAGGCCACCGTGCCCAGGGTGGCCCCGGTGCCCGGGGCGGCGTCGCCGTCCGGCTCGGTATCGCGGCAGTCCACCAGCCAGTGCCCGGTATGCAGCACCCCGGTGTTGCCGCTCATCCGGAGCATGCGTTCGCGGGCGACGGCGGCGCTGTACGGTTTGCCGTGCGCCTCGCCGTCGAACTCGAAAACGGAGTCGCAGCCAAGTACCAGCGCACCCTCGGCTTCGGGCAGGGCCGCGACAGCCTCGGCCTTGGCGCGTGCCAGCAGCAGGGCGGTGTCATGCGGATCGGTGACTCCGTACCGGGCCTGGACGGCGTCCTCGTCAACATCCGATACCAGCACCGTATGCCGGATACCGGCCTCGGTGAGGAGCTTGGTGCGGGCGGGGGACTGGGAAGCAAGAATCAGGCGGACCACGGATTCAGCCTAATGGACCAGTTCTTCGGACGCCTTGGCGGCAGGCCGGTTCAGCTGGGCGCCTTCCACGTCGACGTCCGGCAGGATCCGGTCCAGCCAGCGCGGCAGCCACCAGGATTTCTCACCCAGCAGGTACATGACGGCAGGAACAATGGTCATGCGGACCACAAAGGCGTCAAGCAGCACACCGAACGCCATTGCGAAGCCCAGCGGCCGCACCATGGTGAGGTGGCTGAAGATAAAGCCGGCGAAGACGCTGACCATAATGATCGCGGCTGCCGTCACCACAGCGGCCGCGTGGCGGAAGCCCACCCGGACCGCCTGCTTCGCGGTGGAGCCGTGCATGTACGCCTCGCGCATGCCGGAGGCAATGAACACCTGGTAGTCCATGGCCAGGCCGAACAGCACGCCGATGAGGATGATCGGCAGGAAGCTCAGGACCGCGCCGGGGTTGGCGACGTCGAACACGCCGCCCAGCCAGCCCCACTGGTACACCGCCACCACGGCGCCGAACGCCGCGGCGAGGGAAAGCAGGAAGCCGCCGGTGGCGAGCAGCGGCACCACGATGGATCGGAAGACGAGCAGCAGCAGGACCAGGGAGAGGCCGACGACGATAGCCAGGTAGGGCGGCAGGGCGTCGCCGAGCTTCGTGGAGACGTCCACGTTGCCGGCCGTCTGCCCCGTGAGGCCCATGGCCACGCCGTATTCGGACTGGATGTCCTGGTTCAGGCCGCGCAGTTTGGAAACCACCTGGACCGTGCTGGCGCTGGCCGGGCCCTCCCTCGGGATGACCTGGAAGACTGCGGTTCGGCGGTCCTCGCTGAGTGCTACGGGCACAGCGGCCACCACGTTGTCCACGGCGCGCAGCTTGTCCGCGACGTCGTATTGCAGGGCCTGCGCCTCGGCTTCGTCCAGGTTCGCCGGGAACTCACCCACGGCAACAATCGGGCCGGTGACGCCTTCGCCGAAGCTGCGCGCGGTCAGGTCGTACGCCTGGTAGGCCTCTGACTCCACCGGTTCGGAACCGCCGTCGGGCAGCGCCAGCTGCAGCTGGGTGGCAGGGAGCGCGAGCGTACCCAGCAGGACTACACCGGCCAGGAGTGCCAGCACCGGGTGGCGGGTGACCAGGCCGCCCCAGCCGCGGGTGCTGCGCTCGCGGTCCTGGGCTTCGTCGGCTGCCTCGTGGCCGGGTTCGGCGTTGTGTTCCTCAGCCTTGGCCCAGGCGCGCCTTGAGATGATGCGGCGGCCGATCAGGGACAGCATGGCCGGGGTCAGGGTGATGGCCACCAGAACAGCTACCGCCACGGTCCCGGCCGCGGCCAGGCCCATCACCGCGAGGAAGGGCAGGCCCGGCACCACCAGGGCGGCGAGGGCGATGATGACGGTCAGGCCGGCGAAGACCACGGCGTTGCCGGAGGTTCCGGTGGCGCGGGCCACCGATTCCTCCTGTGCCATGCCGGCAAGCAGTTGTGTGCGGTGCCGGTTGACGATGAACAGTGAGTAGTCGATTCCGACCGCGAGGCCCAGCATAAGCGCCAGCATGGGGGAGATGGAGCTCATGTCGAACAGCCCGGAGAGCGCGAAGGTAATGCCGACGCCGACGCCAACACCAATGATCGCCATCAGCAGCGGCAGCCCGGCGGCAATCAGCGTGCCCAGCATGATGATCAGGACCAGGGCTGCCACGGCAATGCCGATGATCTCGGCGGCGCCGAAGAGCTCGGAGATGTCCTCGGTGATCTCCTTGCTGGCGTAGGCGCTGACGCCGGCCGCGGACGTTTCATGGGCGATGTCCTGGACCTGCTGGCGGACCTCCGGGCTCAGGCCGTTGATGGAGGTGTTGAACTGCACCTGTGCCACGGCGGCGCGTCCGTCTTCGGAAACAAAGCGGATGGCCGAAGACGCTTCAGCCTGGCGCTTGCCCAGCTCCAGCTTGGCCTTGCCGGCTTCCAGTTCCCGGCTTCCGGCGTCGAGCTTTGCCTGTCCGTCTGCCAGGGCCGCCTTCTGCTGGCCAAGCTGCGCCTCAATGAGTGCTGCGGGGGCGCCGGCGGCTGCCAGCTGCTGCTCTGCTGCCGCCAGCTGTGCCGCCCCTGCCTCGAGCTGTGCGCGGGAGGCATCCAGCTGTGCCTGGCCCGCGGCCAGTTGCTGCTCGCCGTCGGTGATGGCCTGCCCGGCCTGGTCCACCTGCGCCTGGGTGGCGAAGGGGTCCACGGTGCCGCGGACGCTGGGCACTGATTCAAGCTTCTTCAGCGCGTCGGTGACGGCGGCGCGGCTCTCGGCGGTGAAACCGCCGTCGGGCGCTTCAAAGACGATGGTTGCCGTGCCCCCGGAGGCTGATGGGAGGTCTTCCTTCAGCTTGTCCGCGATGCGTTGTGTTTCGGTGCCGGGAATCTGGAAGTTGTTGGACAGCGTGCCGTGGAAGGCGGCAGCTGAACCGCCGACAGCCAGCAGGACCGCCAGCCAGAGTGAGATGACCAGCCAGCGCCGGCGGTAGGAGAACTTGCCCAGGCGGTAAAGGAACAGTGCCATAACAGGAAACCGATCTGATCAGGAGGAAACGGATGCGGAAGTAGCGGAACGGTGGGCAGGGCTGGTGCCCGCGGTGAAACCGGAGCCCAGCAGCGCCATGGAGTCGATGAGCAGCTGCCGCAGCTCGGCGAGGGAAGCGGCGGAAAGGTCGGCGCCGCGGCGCGTGAACCACACCTCCAACGCAGCCTTGCCGCAGGAGATCACCGCACCGGCCAGTGCGCGGACGTAGAGCTCGTCCACACTGTCGGCGCCGCCCGCCACTCGTTCCCGGGCGACGGCGATGATCTGTTCGGTGCAGTGCTCCCAGGCCTGCAGCTCCGAGTGCGACATCAGCGTGCTTTGCTGCGTGAGCGTAAACAGTTCCGCGAGCGGTGCCACGGTCATAGGGTCTGCGAGGGCCATCAGGGCGGCCTGTGCCGAGTGCAGGATCGGTTCTTCGGCAGGCCGGAGCCGGAACTGCTGGATGGCGTTGTCGAGGAACCCGTGCGTGACCGAGGCAAGGGCCGCATCGGTGCTGCCGAAGTAGTTGAAGAAGGTCCGCCGGGAGATGCCCGCAGCATCCGCGATGTCCTCCACCGTGAAGTTTCCAGGCCCGCGGCTGCGCAGCAGTGACAAAGCGGCGTCCGTGATGGCCTGGCGGGTGGCCGCCTTGTTCAGCTCGCGCCTGGATGGGGTTGCGGCTTCTGCGGGAATGTCGGTGGGAGTGCCCATAGCGATTACACTACGTGCAAGTTTGCACGCTGGGCAAGTTCCCTGCGCCAGCATTCACAGGTAGATGAAAGGTTCCCAACAGCTCTTCCAGAACTGGCCTGGCGATGCTTGGAATGTCCCGGGAGGGATGAACCATCAGCAGCCGTCACCGACGGCAGATCCAGGAGACGCAGAATGTCACGCACAAAGAAAATGACCCTTGGCTTGTCAGCCACGGCACTGGCCCTCGGTGCCGGTATCGGCGTTGCCGGCATGGCCTCCGCCACCACCACACCAACCCCCGCTCCCAGTGCAAGTTCCAGCGCTTCAGCAGACGGAAGCACCAGCACGGCCCCCGGCGGCATGGGCAAGCACAGCGGCCACGGCGGTGAGCGGGGCATCGCCCAGGCATCGGCGCTCGCGGAGAAGCTCGGCGTGGAGGAGGCGAAGGTGACGGAGGCACTGCAGGCGTTCCGTGAGGCAAACAAGCCCACCAGCCCGCCGGCCGACGGCGCGAAGCCGGACCAGGCAGTCCGCGATGCCGCCCTGGCCAAATCCTTGGCCGGGTCCCTGGGGATTGAGGAGTCCAAGGTCAGCGCCGCGCTGGAGGAGCTACGTACCGAGAAGCAGGCAGAAAAGGCCGCTGCCTTGAAGACGCGGCTCGACCAGGCCGTGACCGAGGGAAAGCTGACGCAGGCGGAAGCCGACGCCGTCACCAAGGCCGTACAGAACGGTGTTATTGGCGGCCACTGACCCGGCCGTCAAAGACAAAAGAAGTCCCCGGGAAATTTCCCGGGGACTTCTTCGTTCCGGCAGTTGTTACTGCCAGGGGTGAGCACGGGCCCTTTTAGGCCTTCGCGTCCGCCAGTTCACGCGGCGTGGTGTCCGTGGAGGTTCCGTCGGACGGGCTGGCGTTGTCGGCAGAGTCGTCAACAAAAGGCGTGCCGTTTCGGGGTGCGTTGTACAGCTGCTCGTCCAGGATGCCCTGGCGCTTGGCCACGATGGTGGGGACCAGCGCCTGGCCGGCCACGTTCACCGCGGTGCGGCCCATGTCCAGGATGGGATCGATGGCCAGCAGGAGCCCGACGCCGGCCAGTGGCAGTCCGAGCGTGGAGAGCGTGAGTGTCAGCATCACCACAGCGCCGGTGGTTCCGGCGGTTGCCGCGGAGCCCAGGACGGACACCAGGGCGATCAGCAGGTACTGGCTGAAGTCCAGCTGGATGCCGAAGAACTGGGCCACGAAGATCGCTGAGATCGCCGGGTAGATGGCTGCGCAGCCGTCCATCTTGGTGGTGGCGCCCAGCGGCACGGCGAAGGAGGCGTAGGCGCGGGGGACACCCAGGCTGCGCTCGGTGACACGCTGGGTCAGCGGCAGGGTGCCCACCGAGGAGCGGGAGACGAACGCCAACTGGACGGCGGGCCAGACGCCGGAGAAGTACTGCTTGACGGACAGGCCGTGGCTGCGGACCAGGATGGGGTAGACGGCGAAGATGACCAGGGCCAGGCCCACGTACATGGCGAAGGTGAACTTGCCCAGGGAACCGATGGTGTCCCAGCCGTAGACTGCGACGGCGTTGCCGATGAGGCCAACGGTGCCGAGCGGTGCGATGCGGATGATCCACCACAGGACCTTCTGGATGACGGCCAGTGCGGAGGCATTCAGGTTCAGGAAGGGCTCGGCAGCCTTGCCCACCTTGAGGGCGGCAACACCGACGGCGATGGCGATCACCAGGATCTGGAGCACGTTGAAGCTCACGGAAGTGGTGACGGCGCCCGATTCGGCAACCGTGGAGCTGGCGCCCAGGCCAAGGAAGTTCTTGGGGAACAGGCCGACGAGGAAGGACCACCAGTCTCCGGACTTGCCTGAGTACTTGGCTTCCTCGGTGATGCCGGTGTTGGCGCCGGGCTGCAGCAGGACGCCCAGTCCGATGCCGATCAGCACGGCAATCAGGGAAGTGATGGCGAACCACAGCAGGGTGTTCCAGGCGAGCTTGGCCGCGTTGGACACCTGGCGGAGGTTGGAGATGGAGCTGACGACGGCGGTGAAAATGAGGGGCACGACGGCGGTCTGCAGCAGCGACACGTAGCTGGAGCCGATGGTCTGCAGTGTGGCGCCGAGACCGTTGGGGCTGGCTTTGGTGCTGCCGGTGTACTTGGCCAGCAGGCCGAGGCCAAGGCCGACGATCAGGGCGGCAATGATCTGGAAGCCGAACGAGCCAGCCCACTTGGGGAGCTGGAAGCCGGTCTTGGCGGATTCTGAGGGGCGGGTTTGAGTGCTCACCCGAATACGTTAGGGCCAGGCTCCATATCACGACGAACGAACATTGAGAAATATTACGCGCCCAGGATTCCACTCCCGGACCCCGATCCGCGCCAAATCAAGGGTTTCCGGCGGTATTGTTACTTATTCCCGGCCCAGGTGTGCTTAACGTCTCGAGTCGGGCACAGCAAAAGGCCCGACGTGGGTGCCTTCCGGCAGCTTGCGTCAAAGCGACGAAGGAGCAGCAAGCAGAGGAAGGCAGCCTCGCCGGGCCGGGGTGACCACTGGTTGGAGTCAGGAAAGCAGTGCGCGCCGGAGGGTGTCCAGTCCCACGGAGCCGATGTTCAAAGCCCTTGTGTGGAACTCCTTGAGGTCGAACCCGGGGCGGGCTTCGAGTTCGGCGCGGATCTGTTCCCAGAGGCGCTGACCCACCTTGTAGGAGGGAGCCTGTCCCGGCCAGCCGAGGTAGCGTGTGAACTCGAAGTTGAGCTGGCCTTCGCTGATGGGCAGGTTCTGTTTCAGGAAGTCATAGCCTTTCTCCGGCGTCCAGGTGCCGAAGCCCCACCGTTCGGGGACCGGCAGTTCGAGGTGGATGCCGATGTCGAACACCACGCGGGCGGCCCGCATCCGCTGCATGTCCAGCATGCCCATGTGATCGCCGGGATCATTGAGGTAGCCCAGTTCCTGCATCAGTTTCTCGGCGTAGAGTGCCCAGCCTTCGCCGTGGCCGGAGGTCCAGCACACGTTCCGCCGCCACTTGTTCAGCAGTTCGCGGCGATAGGTTGCGGTGGCCACCTGGAGGTGGTGGCCGGGGACGCCTTCGTGGAAAACGGTGGTGGTTTCGGCCCAGGTGGTGAAGGTGTCCTCGCCGGCAGGGACGGACCACCACATGCGGCCGGGGCGGCTGAAGTCGTCCGACGGGCCGGTGTAGTAAATGCCGCCTTCATCGGTAGGGGCGATCAGGCACTCCAGTTTTTTCATTACGTCCGGGATGTCGAAGTGGACGCCTGCGAGCTCCGCCACGGCCTTGTCCGAGAGTTGCTGCATCCACTCCCGCAGGGCCTCCTTGCCCTTCAGCTGGCGGGCGGGATCATTGTTGAGGATTTCCTTGGCCTCGTCGATGGTGGCGCCGGCTTTGATGGTGTGGGCCACCTGTTCCTGCTCGGCGATCAGGCGGTCCAGCTCTTCCACGCCCCAGGCGTAGGTTTCCTCCAGGTCCACAGTGGCGCCCAGGAAGGAGCGTGAGGCCAGGGCGTAGCGGGATCTTCCCACGGCGTCCTTTTCGGGCGCGGCGGGCAGCAGTTCCCGGCGGAGGAAATCCGCCAACCCGGCGTAGGCGTTGCGGGCGGCGGCAGCGCCGGCGTCGAGCTCTTCCTGGATTTCGGCAGGCAGGGGGCCGGCAGCGGTGGAGGCTTCCGCGGCAAGCTTGGCGAAGAAGCCGTCCTCCGCCGCATATTTGGTGACCTGCTCGACAACGATCTTCACCTGGCGCGCGGCTGCCACGCGGCCCGCGTCCCGGGCCAGCCGGAGCGACTCGGTGTAGCCGGCGATCGCTGCTGGAACGTTGCGCGCCCGGCCGGCAATGTGCTGCCAGTGCTGTTCCGTCTCAGTGGGCATCAGGTCGAAGATGGCGCGGATGTCCTGGGCGGGGGAGGCGATGTTGTTCAGGTCCGCGTACTCCCAGCCGGAGGCATGGATCAGCAGCTGCAGGCCCAGCCGCTCCCGCATGGCGTCGAGGGTGACGGCGTCCACGTCGTCCTCGGGCTCCAGTCCCTCAAGTTCTTCCAGGGTGTGGCGGGCAGCCTCGGCGAATTCCGCGATGCCGGCGGGGGAGAAGTCCTGGTATTCGGTCTCGTGTCCGGGCACGCCAAGGGTGGTGGCGAACGACGGATTAAGCCTGATCAGCGTGTCCGTGTACTTGTCTGCGACGGCATCGATGCGGGTTTCCGGGCGGGCGGCAGGTGCGGTGTCTGTAGTCACCCCACGACACTAACCGTGCCCCCAGCGTTCCGGAAGGAGGCTGGTGCGGCGGGTGGGCCCACGTCGGCGAGGGGCCCAAGTCGAGCGAAGCGAGATTTAGGCGGCGGGTGGGCCCACGTCGGCGAGGGGCCCAAGTCGAGCGAAGCGAGATTTGGGAGCCGACGGGGAGGATCAGCCGCGGCTTCGCTTCCAGGCCCCTGGACCGGGCGTGGGGGCGAGCCGAAGCTGCTGGCGGCGCACCCAGTGCCGGACGGACGGCTTGTTTTCGGGCTCCGCTTCGCCGCCGCCCAGGGAAAGGACGACGGCGGTCAGTGCGGCCAGTTCCTCGGCCGTCGGCTGGCCCTTAACGACAGACAGCAGCGGTGCGCCGGGTGTCCCGGCAGCCTCAACCATCGGATCTTCGGGGATCACAGCGGGATGTTCCCGTGCTTCTTGGTGGGCAGGCTGGCGCGTTTGTCGCGGAGCGCGCGCAGGCCCTTGATGATCTGGGTCCGGGTTTCGGAGGGGGCGATGACGGCATCGACATAGCCAAGCTGGGCTGCCTGGTACGGGTTCAGCAGCTCTTCCTCGTACTGGCGGATGACCTCGGCGCGGCGGGCCTCGACGTCTCCGCCGGCCTCGGCCACTGCCGCCAGGTCGCGGCGGTAGAGGATATTGACGGCGCCCTGGGCACCCATCACGCCGATCTGTGCGGTGGGCCAGGCGAGGTTCAGGTCAGCGCCCAGTTTTTTGGAACCCATCACGATGTAGGCGCCGCCGTAAGCCTTGCGGGTGATCACGGTGAGCTTGGGTACGGTGGCTTCGGCGTAGGCGTACAGGAGTTTGGCGCCGCGGCGGATGATGCCCTGGAACTCCTGGTCCTTGCCGGGCAGGAAGCCGGGGACGTCCACCAGGGTGATGATGGGGATGTTGAAGGCGTCGCAGTGGCGGACAAAGCGGGCAGCCTTCTCCGAAGCGGCGATATCCAGCGTCCCGGCGAACTGCAGGGGCTGGTTGGCCACGATGCCCACGGTGTGGCCCTCCACCCGGCCGTAGCCGATCATCACGTTGGGGGCGTACAGGGCCTGCATTTCCAGGAAGTGGCCGTCGTCCACGATCTGCTCAACTACGCTGCGCATGTCGTAGGGCTGGTTGGCCGAATCGGGGATGAGCGTGTCCAGGGCGAGATCGTCGTCGTCGATCTCCAGCTCCTGCTGGTGCTCCAAGACAGGTGCCTCGGAAAGGTTGTTTGACGGCAGGAAGTCCAGCAGTTCGCGGACGAACTCGATGGCGTCGGCTTCGTCCGCGGCCAGGTAGGTGGACGTTCCGGTGGTGGCGTTGTGCTGGCGGGCCCCGCCGAGCGTCTCCATGTCCACGTCCTCGCCCGTGACCGTCTTGATGACGTCCGGGCCGGTGATGAACATGTGCGAGGTCTTGTCCACCATCACCACGTAGTCGGTGAGGGCGGGGGAGTAGGCGGCGCCGCCGGCGGAGGGGCCCATGATCAGGGAAATCTGCGGGACCACGCCTGAGGCGTGGACGTTGTTGCGGAAGATGTCGGCGAACATCGCCAGCGAGGCGACGCCCTCCTGGATGCGTGCGCCGCCGCCGTCCAGGATGCCCACCACCGGGCAGCCGTTGCGGAGCGCGAACTCCTGGACCTTGACGATCTTCTCGCCGTTGACCTGGCTCAAAGAGCCGCCGTAGACGGAGAAGTCCTGGCTGTAGACGGCGACGGGGCGGCCGTCCACGGTGCCGTAACCGGAAACCAGGCCATCACCCAGCGGTTTCTTCTTCTCCATGCCGAATGCGGTGGAGCGGTGGACGGCCAGGGCGTCGAACTCAACAAAGGAGTCTTCGTCGAGCAGGAGGCTGATGCGCTCGCGTGCGGTGTTCTTGCCGCGGGCGTGCTGCTTTTCAATCGCTTCGGGGCCGGAGGGCTGTTCGGCACGGGCCTGGCGGTCGCGGAAATCGGCGATCTTTCCCGCTGTCGTTGTCAGATCGTGGCTCATCAAATATCTCCGGCTCTGTAGCAGATTGGTCCAGTGGCGCTTTTGTTGCTGGCTGGTCTGTTGCGGGAGTTAAGTAGCATCCACACAAAAAACGAACCCTGCTGGCTAGTCTAGTGACGCTTCTGGCGCCGGCTGCTGTAGAAAACCTACAATTTTCTGCCGTGCCGCAGCACGCTGCAATAAGTTACTCACCGGTAACATAATTGGGTTAGAGTGGCTCCATGACTTTGAGCAACGACGCTTTGGACTCTCCGGCAAGTCCCTACCAGGCCTCGGGTTCCCTGCGGGGGCACACCCTCTTGATCTCCGGCGGAAGCCGCGGAATCGGGCTCTCCATCGCGATGCGCGCCGCTCAGGACGGCGCCAATATCGTGCTGATGGCCAAGACCGGCGAGCCGCACCCCAAACTTGCCGGCACCGTGTACACGGCCGCAGAGCAGCTGGTGGCCGCCGGCGGCCAGGCGCTTCCCCTGGTGGGTGACGTGCGGAACGACGACGACGTGGCGCGCGCCGTCTCGGCCGCCGTGGACCGCTTTGGCGGCATCGACGTCGTCATCAACAACGCCTCCGCCATCGATCTGTCCCGTACGGACGCGGTGGACATGAAAAAGTACGACCTCATGCAGGACATCAACGTTCGGGGGACGTTCCTGCTGTCCAAGCTGGCACTGCCCGCCCTGCGAGCCTCCGCGTCCGGGCAGATCCTGACCCTCTCACCGCCGCTGAACCTGGACCCGCACTGGGCCGGCAGGCACCTGGCCTACACCATGGCCAAATACGGAATGAGCCTGACCACGCTGGGGCTTGCCGAAGAGCTGAAGGCGGACGGGATCCGGGTCAACTCCCTGTGGCCCTGCACCCTGATCGACACCGCAGCAATCCGGAACATGCCCCACGGCGAGCAGATAGTGCAGGCGGCACGCGGGCCGCAGATCATGGCTGATGCCGCCCACGCCGTCCTGACCGGCGCCAACCTTGCGGCCGGCGGTGCGGCCAGCGGAAATTTCTACACGGACGAAGAAGTCCTGGCAGCGGCGGGGGTAGCGGACTTCCGTCCCTACAGCCTGGGGGCACCGGAGGACCGGCTTGTAGCGGACATCTTCCTGTAGGGGCGGGAGCGGGCACGGACCGGGGCGGGTTGGCTCTGTAGGATTTAGCTATGGATGACGCACACACCCCCGGTACGCCCCTGAGCCGGAGGGAGCTGGCGGACGAGCGTTTCCTGTCCGCCACCGGCATCCCGCGGCTTGACGTGGTGGACTCCACCGGATCCACCAATGCCGACCTCCTCCGGTCCGTCAGCGTGGAGCCAGCGGCCTGGCCGGACCTGTCTGTGCTCACCGCCGAGTACCAGACAGCTGCGCGGGGACGGCTGGACAGGCACTGGGAAGCCCCGCCGCTGAGCTCCATCTCAGTGTCCGTTGTGCTGCGCCCCGCCAATGCCGAAGGCCGGCCGCTGCCCACGCAAAGCTACTCCTGGTTGTCCCTGATCGCAGCCCTGGCGCTGCGCGAAACCCTCCTCGAAACCGCCGGTATCCCCGCCGAACTCAAATGGCCCAACGATGTCCTGGTCCGCGGGAAGAAGATCGCCGGCATTTTGGCCCAGCTGGGCCCCATGGTGGACGGCTCAGTGCCGCCGGTGGTCCTGGGCACCGGACTCAACGTGACGCTTACCGCCATTGAACTGCCTGTTCCCACCGCCACCTCGGTGGTGCTGGAAGGGGCCAAAACGGCCGACAGGACAGTGCTCCTGAAAAGCTACCTGTCAAACTTCTCCGTGCTCTACCGCAGCTTCTGCAATGCCGACGGCGACCCGGCGGCAGGGATGGCGGGCGGGCCGTCCCTGCATAAGCGGGTAGAGGCCGTCATGGTCACCCTGGGCAAACAGGTCCGGGCGCAGCTGCCGGGGGACCATGAGATCATCGGCCATGCTTCGCGGCTTGACGAATACGGTTCCCTGCTGGTGGTGGACCGCGACTCCCGCGAACATGTGGTCACCGCCGGCGACGTGGTGCATCTGCGGCCGTGGACTTCCCCGGACGCTTCCGGCCAAGGCGGTTATGCGTAGAGACCTCCAGCCGGGCGAGCAGGTCATTGTGGCCACCCGCCCGCAGCCGCGGCAGCTTGCCGGCGCCGTGGCTGCCTTTATTCTCGCGCCGGCGCTCGCAGCCTATTGTTCCGCCTGGCTCATCCGCGGCGGGGCCGCGCGGGCAGTGCCCGCGCTCTCAGGCCGCTGGACTCCGTGGCTGGTGGGCGGCTGCATCCTTGCCGCCGCCGCTGTATGGCTGGGCTTCTGCCTGCCCCGGCTGTTGCGGTGGCACAGCACCCGGTACACCCTTACCAGCAGCAGGCTCGTGGCCAGGTCCGGGATATGGAAGCGGCGTGACCAGCAGGTGAACCTGGCGTCGGTGCGCAACCTCACCGTCCATGAATCGGTCCTGCAGCGCCTCTTCCGCTCCGGGAATATATCCTTGGAAACCGGGTATCAGTCAGCGGTGACGTTCCCGGACGTGCCGGAGGTGGCCAGGTTTCGGGACTTCATCCTGGACGCCATTGAAGACCTGCCGGAAGGGCAGGATGTCCAGCCGGGCGGGCCAGCGGATTACCCCGCCGAAGCTTTGCCGTGGGAAATGAGAGAAGGTGGACGGGATGAACGATGAGGACCAGCAGGAACGCGTCGGATCCGTCGCGCCCGCTCCCGGGGCAGACGCCCATCCTCCCACCGGCACCATGTCCGCCGAGCGGCTCGCCATGAAAGCCCTTGAGGCCAGGCTCCTGGGCGGGGAACGCAAGCTCCGCCGTCGTGAAGTTGCTGCCGGCGCAGGGCTGTCCCTGCTCTCTGCACGCAAACTGTGGCGCGCGCTGGGCTTTCCCAACTTCGGGGATGAGGATCTTGCCTTCACCGAACGCGACCAGGCCGCCCTTTCCACCGTGGTGGACCTGGTCCGATCCGGCAAGCTGACCGAGGAAGCGGCCATCTCCGTCACGCGTTCCATCGGGCAGATGACGGACCGCATGGTGGTCTGGCAGATCGAGGCGCTGGTGGAGGATATGGTGCACGAGCAGGGCGTCAGCGACGCCCTGGCCCGCAAGCGCCTGGTGAACGAACTCCCCGCCCTGGTGGACGCACTGGAGGAAGTCCTGGTCTACTCCTGGCGGCGCCAGCTCAACGCCGGCGTCCAGCGGCTGGCGGTCCGCGCCGAGGCCGGTTTGCAGGCAAGTGAAGAAGGCCGCGACGGCGACGAGGATGACGCCCCGCTGCCGCTGGCGCGCGCCGTCGGCTTCGCGGACCTGGTCTCCTACACCAGCCTGTCCCGGCGGATGAACGAAAAAACGCTGGCCCGCCTGGTGCAGCGCTTCGAGAACAAGTGCGCGGAGATCATTTCCGTGGGCGGCGGCCGGCTGGTCAAGACGGTGGGCGACGAAGTCCTCTACATTGCCGAAACACCCGCCGCGGGAGCGGAAATTTCGCTGGCACTGGCGCACGCCTTCACCGAAGACGAGATCCTGCCCGAAGCCCGGGTGGCCATGGTGTGGGGCAGGATCCTGTCCCGGCTCGGCGATATTTACGGGCCTACGGTTAACCTTGCCGCGCGGCTGACGTCGCTCGCGGATCCGGGAACCGTGCTGGTGGACTCCATGACAGCGTCGGCACTGGAGCACGATGAACGTTTTGTTCTGATGCCCCAGCCGCCCGAAAATGTCCGCGGCTTCGGCGAGATCCGGCCTGTGCGCCTCACGCGCGGCCTGGGCAAGGGGCTTGTCCTGGACTGACCGGCGGGCTGTAAACCGTCCGCACTGACTTTATCCATTTGATGGTGAATTCCGATATAGTCGGAAGACACCCGGCCACCGCATGCCGGAAACCGGCTATGCCGCTGCCTTACTGGGGGAAACAACATCGTGAAACTTCGCAGACCTGCGCGCTCAAAAGGGCCGGGAACCGCGGAAGGACGCTTCCGTCCGCGACGGCTGCTCAGTGGTACTGCGTTTGGTGCTGCTGTTGCTGTGGTGGTGACGGGTGCTGTGTTGTATCCGGGGTTTAAGACCACTGAGGTGGATTTGAATGATGGTGGCGTGTGGGTGGTGTCGAAGTCCAAGAATGCGGTGGGGCGGTTGAATTATCCGTCGCGTGTTTTGGATGGGGCGGTGACGCCGGCGTCGACGACGTTTGATGTGTTGCAGGACGCGGGGGAGGTGTTTGTTGATGATGAGTCTGGTTCGACGTTGAATCAGGTGTCGCCGGCGAATATGCGTTTGGGTGGGGATAAGCGGTTGCCGGGTGCTGCTGATGTGAGTTTTGGTTCGTCGGTGATTTCGGTGACGGATGCTGCGTCGGGCAAGGTGTGGGCGGTGTCGCCGTCGACGGTGAATGGTTTTGATGAGGAGGCCACCGAGCCGGTGTTGGTGGGTTCGGAGGGTTCGGTGTCGGCGGTGGGGGCCGATGACCGGATTTACACGGCGGATCCGAAGTCCGGTGTGGTGACGGTGACTGGTGTTGATGCCAACGGTGAGGTCACGTTCTCGGATGCTGAGACCTGGGGGGAGTTGAAGGGCTCGGGGGATCTGCAGATTACGGTGGTGGGGGATCGGCCGGTGTTGTTGGATGCGGCGGCTGGGGAGTTGTTCCTTCCCGGTGGTAAGCGGTTGCAGTTGGAGAATGCGCGGGATGCGAGGTTGCAGCAGACCGGTCCGGGTAGTGACTTTGTTGCGATTTCGACGCCGAAGGCGTTGTTGAAGCAGCCCTTGGACGGCGGTACGGCGAAGGCGGTGGCGTTTGGTGGTGAGGGTGTTCCGGCGGCGCCGGTGCAGTTGGGCGGGTGTGTGCATGCGGCGTGGTCCGGGGCGAACAAGTATGTCCGTGACTGCACGAATGATGCGGATGATAAGAACGTTGAGGTGCCGAAGGCGAGTGCGTCGCCGTCGTATGTTTTCCGGGTGAACCGGGACCTGGTGGTCCTGAATGATGTGAATTCCGGGAATGTGTGGCTGGTCAACCAGAACATGCAGCTGGTCAATAACTGGGACGACGTCATCCCGCCGCAGCAGACCTCGGACGACGCCGACAAGGACTCCGCCGACGAAGTCCAGCAGACAGTCCTGCCGGACCGCACCAAACCCAACAGCGCACCCGTGGCCAAGCCGGACACCTTCGGCGTGCGCGCCGGAAAGACCACCATCCTCCCGGTGTTGGACAACGACTCGGACCCCGACGGCGACATCCTCACCGTCCGAACTCCGGAGCCGCTCCAGTCCGGCCTTCTCTCACCCATTTACGGCGCTACCGGTTTCCAGGTCAGCATCGGCGCTGACAAGACCGGTTCAGAGGCTTTCAAATATACGGTGGACGACGGCCGGGGCCTCTCCGGCTCCGCCGACGTCACACTGAACATCGTCCCGCCGGGGGAGAACTCCGCCCCGCGGCAGAAACCCAACCGGAACACCACGCTGGTGGTGCAGGCGGGCAAGGTGGTCAGCCAGAACATCCTTCCCGACTGGATCGATCCCGACGGCGACGACCTTTTCGTTGTCGGCGCTGCCAGCAGTGATCCACGCGACCAGGTCAAGATCCGGCCGGACGGGCTGCTCAGCTTCCAGGACTCCGGGTCCGACCCCGGGCGCAAAACCGTTACCGTCACGGTTTCGGACGGCCGGTCCACCACTGAGGGCAAAGTCACCGTGGACGTGCAGCCGGCCGGTGCCCTGCCGCCGATTGCCAACGCCGACCACGTGGTGGCCGTCGCCGGGGTGGATACCGTGATCGCCCCGCTGAAAAATGATTCGGACCCGCAAGGCGGCGCACTGCGGCTAGCCCAGATCACCCCGGACGGAAACTCCACGGCAGTCATGGGCGCCGACCAGCAAACGTTTACGTTCAACGCCACCGCACCGGGCGCCCACTACATCACCTACCTCGTCACCAACGGACCCGCCAGCGCCCAGCAGCTGGTGCGCGTCGACGTTGTGCCCGGCGGCGGTGACGCCGCCCCCGTGGCAGTCCGTGACACCGCCCTGCTGCCCAGCGGCGGCAGCGTTCTGGTGGACGTTCTGGGCAACGACTCCGACCCCTCCGGCGGTGTGCTGGTGGTCCAGTCGGTGACCGCCGCGGACGGGCTGCCGCTGAGCGTCGCGGTCCTGGACCACTCCGTGGTGCGGATTACGGACCTCCGCGCCCAGGGCCAGCTCAGCGTGAAATACACGATCTCCAACGGCAAGTCCTCCGCCACCGGCGAAATTTCCGTGCTGGTGGTTCCCGCCCCTGCGAAGCTCCAGGCGCCGCAGGCCAAACCGGACGAAGCCACCGTCCGCACCGGCGACGTGGTCACCATTCCGGTGCTGGAAAACGACACGGACCCCAACGGCGGCAAGCTCACCCTTGAACCCGTCCTGGCGCAGACACCGGACCCGGCAGACGGCCGCATCTTTACCTCCGGGAATTCGGTGCGTTTCATCGCCGCTGATGTGCCCAAAACGGTGTACGCCATCTATAAGGTCACCAACGAGTCCGGCCAGTCCGACTCCCAGCAGGTGACCATCCGGATCCGGGCCCGGGATGACCAGCTCAACACCCGGCCCGAGCCCCGGAACCTGACCGCCCGTGTTGTGGCAGGCATGACGGTCCGCATCCCGGTGCCGTTGGACGGCGTGGACACCGACGGCGACTCCGTCCAGCTGACCGGCGTGGATAAAGCGCCGGCGATGGGAACGGCAGTTGTTAAGGACGGCTACCTGGAGTTCACCGCCGCAGGCAACGCCGCCGGCACGGACACCTTCACCTACCGCGTCCGGGACCGTATTGGTGCCGAGAACACGGGCACCGTGATCGTAGGGATCGCGCCGCAGGAGACCAACAATCAGAAACCCATCGCCATCGATGATGCCGTGGATGTCCGCCCGGGCCGGAAGATCGCAGTGGACGCACTCACCAACGATTCGGACCCGGACGGTGACCCGGTCAGCCTGGTTTCCAATGGCTTCGAAGCCCGCCCCGAGCTCTCCGTCGAAGCGGCTGAGGGCGGCAAGGTACTGCTCACGGCGCCCGCCGCCGCCGGCAACGAAAGCGTCAGCTACAAGATCCAGGACGACAAAAAAGCCCAGGCGGGCGCGGTGATCCGGGTCCGGGTGAGCCCCGATGCCGCGCTGAAGATTCCGCTCGCCAAGGATGACGTGGTCACGCAGGCAGAGACGCTGGGCAAGTCGGCGGTGGATGTTCCGGTGCTGAAGAACGACGCCGATCCCGACGGCGTCGCCTCCGAGCTGAAGATCGGCCTTCCTGACGGCAACCCCAACGCCCGCGCCACCGGAGACGGCACAGTCCAGGTCACGCTCGCGCCGGAGGACCAGCTGGTGCCCTACACGGTCACCGATGTTGACGGCCAAAGCGCCACGGCAGTCATCTGGGTTCCCGGGCAGGGGGAACAGCACCCCACCCTGGCCAGGACCGACGTCGTGGAGGTCATGGCCGGCAAGGAGCTCACCCTCAACCTGGCCGACTACGTACGGGTCCGCGAAGGCCGCACACCCCTTATCACCCAGGTGGACAAGGTCCGCGTCCAGGGTGCGGAACCGGATGACGTGGTGGCCGGGAACGGCGGCGCCCTGCGCTACGCAGCCCTTCAGGATTATGTAGGTCCCGGGTCCGTTACTTTCGAAGTGACCGACGGTACCGGACCGGATGATCCTGCCGGGCTCAAGTCCACCCTCAGCATCATTACCAAGGTCATTCCGGACCCGAACGCCAACCACGCGCCCACCTTCAGCGGTGCGACCCTCGACGTGCCGAAGGGCGAATCCGCCACCCTTGAGCTGGGAAACCTTGCCAAGGACGTGGACTCAGGCGACCAGGAAAAGCTCACGTTCGAACTCGACGGTTCCTTGCCCGAGGGCTTCACCGCCAGCGTGGACAAATCAACCCTGAAAGTGACCCCGGAATCGGCCAGGGACGCAGGCTGGAAGGGAAGCATTCCGCTCAAAGTCACTGACGGCCGGTCCGAGCCGGTCCGTGCCACGGTGACGGCAACCGTTGTTGCCTCAAACCGGCCGTTGCCGGTGGCCAACGAGGACGTGGTGGACAAAGCCAACGCCGGCAGCACCGAGACCGTCAACGTGCTCGGCAACGACTTCAACCCGTTCCCGGAAACCCCGCTGCGGATCACGTCCGCCACCGTGGAAACCGGCTCCGCCGCCGGGCAGCCGGCTGTGGCCGGCGACTCCATCACCGTGACCCCGGCCAGCGGGTTCAAGGGGGTGATGGTGGTGCGGTACACCATCATGGACAAGACCGAGGACATCTCCCGGCAGACCGACGGCAGGATCCGCATCACCGTCCGTGACCGGCCCGACGCCCCCTCCGCCCCTACGGCTACGGACGTCCGCAGCAGGACCGCCGTGCTCAAGTGGACACCGCCGTCGGACAATGGCGCCGCCATCACCAAGTACACGGTGCGCTCCGGCAACGGCTTCACGCAGGACTGCCCCACCACCACCTGCACGCTGACCGGGCTGACCAATGACGTCAAGTACGTCTTCACCGTCACGGCCACCAACGAAGTGCGGGAATCCGACCCTTCGCCGGTGTCCAACGAGATCCGGCCGGATGAAAAACCCTCACCTCCGGACGCCCCGACGGTCAAGGCCGGCGACAAAAACATGGAGATCAGCTGGGCCCCTGCCAAAACCGAGGGCTCCGCGGTAAAGACCTACAACCTGGAGATCTCCCCGCCGCCGGCCAACGGGATCGCCGTCAAGAACGGCGTGACCGGACTCAGCTATAGCTGGCCGGCACTGACCAACGGTGTGCGCTACAAGGTGCGCGCCCAGGCCGTCAACGAGCTCGGCCCGTCCGACTGGGGCCAGTACTCGGCCGAGGACAACCCGGCCGGCGTCCCCGCTGCTCCGGCTGCGCCCACGTCCTCCGTGGCATCCTCGGTAGGGACGTCCAACCAGCTCAAGGTTGACTGGAACGAACCGAACACCAACGGCGACGCCATCAGGAACTACTACGTCACCATGAGCGGCGGCGGAGGCGCGGCCCAGACCCAGGTGGTGGCAGGCACCGTCCGGACCGCCAACTTCACCGCGAATAACTCCGAAGCCTCGTACACCTTCACCGTCCAGGCCGAGAACAAGGCCGGCAAGGGAGCAGTCAGCGCCGCCTCGGCTCCGCGCCGGGCCACGGGCAAGCTCGCCCAGGTCAGCGGCGTGTCCGCAACCGAAGCAGACACCGGAGGGGCCGGCCGTTCCGTCACCATCAACTTCCGGGAGCTGACCGCCGCCGAACGAAACGGTTCGTCGTACGCCGAGGTCAGTTACACCTACCGCGCCAGCACCGGCCAGACCGGTCCAATCAAGCCCGGGCAAACAGTGGGCGGCTTCACCAACGGCACCAGCACGTCCATCACCGTGGTCGCCAACTCCGCCGTGGCACCCAGCTCCGACGCCAGTGCTCCGGCAACCGTGAACCCCTATGGCTGGCCCGGCACGCCGTCGGCCTCCGGGACGGATGGCGCTGAAAACCAGAAGAACCTGACGTTGAGCTGGTCCTCGCCCCCCGCCGGGAGCTGGGACATCGCCTATACCCAGATCAGGATCGACGGCGGCGGCTGGGAACGGGTTGCGGCGTCGGGGAGCCGCACGATCAACACCGGCGGCTTCAGCGAGCGGCACTACATCGAGGTCCAGGGCGTCAACTCGCGCGGCACCGGCGGACCGCTGGCCTCGGCGTCGGCACAGTCAGGTGCGCAGAAGACCAGCTGGGCCACACGCCTGAACACCGGGATGGACCGCAGCTGTACCGATCTTCCCGGGCCTACGTCCTATGATCCCGTGGCCCACACCTGCGACGGCAAGGGCGGCTACGACCGGCCGTGGATGTCCCACATGGACTCGTTCACCATTATGTGCTGGAAGCCGCACGGCACCACCTACAGCGGGGACGGCCAGTGGTACTACATCATGCGCGGTTCACCGAACGCGACCCGCTGGATCGATTCGAGGCACACGACGATCGGTACGCCGGCCCAAAGCGGTGTGCCGCTGTGCACCTTCCCGACAGGAGCCACACCATAGCCGGAAGGCGCCGGGCCAGGGCCCGGCGCTGGGGAGGGCTCCCCATCGCGGGGTCTGTAAGGGTTCGGTAGGCTTGCGCCGGGGAAAAGAGAGTCTCATGCCAGTACGCGGACGGGCTGCCGTACGGCCACACAAACTGAGGGAAACGTAACGCTGTGACAAGTCTGCTGGGGAAGCTTGGTCTCAAGACGCGCCATAAGAAGGTCGTGAGTGGTACTGCGTTTGGTGCTGCTGTTGCTGTGGTGGTGACGGGTGCTGTGTTGTATCCGGGGTTTAAGACCACTGAGGTGGATTTGAATGATGGTGGCGTGTGGGTGGTGTCGAAGTCAAAGAATGCGGTGGGGCGGTTGAATTATCCGTCGCGTGTTTTGGATGGGGCGGTGACGCCGGCGTCGACGACGTTTGATGTGTTGCAGGACGCGGGGGAGGTGTTTGTTGATGATGAGTCTGGTTCGACGTTGAATCAGGTGTCGCCGGCGAATATGCGTTTGGGTGGGGATAAGCGGTTGCCGGGTGCTGCTGATGTGAGTTTTGGTTCGTCGGTGATTTCGGTGACGGATGCTGCGTCGGGCAAGGTGTGGGCGGTGTCGCCGTCGACGGTGAATGGTTTTGATGAGGAGGCCACCGAGCCGGTGTTGGTGGGTTCGGAGGGTTCGGTGTCGGCGGTGGGGGCCGATGACCGGATTTACACGGCGGATCCGAAGTCCGGTGTGGTGACGGTGACTGGTGTTGATGCCAACGGTGAGGTCACGTCCTCGGATGCTGAGACCTGGGGGGAGTTGAAGGGCTCGGGGGATCTGCAGATAACGGTGGTGGGGGATCGGCCGGTGTTGCTGGATGCGGCGGCTGGGGAGTTGTTCCTGCCTGGTGGTAAGCGGTTGCAGTTGGAGAATGCGCGGGATGCGAGGTTGCAGCAGACCGGTCCGGGTAGTGACTTTGTTGCGATTTCGACGCCGAAGGCGTTGTTGAAGCAGCCCTTGGACGGCGGTACGGCGAAGGCGGTGGCGTTTGGTGGTGAGGGTGTTCCGGCGGCGCCGGTGCAGTTGGGCGGGTGTGTGCATGCGGCGTGGTCCGGGGCGAACAAGTATGTCCGTGACTGCACGAATGATGCGGATGATAAGAACGTTGAGGTGCCGAAGGCGAGTGCGTCGCCGTCGTATGTTTTCCGGGTGAACCGGGACCTGGTGGTCCTGAATGATGTGAATTCCGGGAACGTGTGGCTGGTCAACCAGAACATGCAGCTGGTCAACAACTGGGACGACGTCATCCCGCCCAAAAACGAATCCGACGAACAGGACCAGGAGTCGGCGGACAACAACACCATCAACGTCCTGCCGGACCGCACCAAACCCAACCGTCCGCCCGAAACCAAGCCCGACGCCGTGGGCGTCCGCCCGGGCCGGACCACGATCCTCAGCGTGCTGGACAATGACTCGGACCCCGACGGCGACGTCCTCACCGCAGCGGTGACAGACTCCGGCCCCAAGGCCGGCACCCTGGAGAACATCTACGGCGGCACCGCGTTCCAGGTCTCGGTGCCGGCGGATGCGAAACCCGGGACGGAGACGTTCAGCTACAACGCCTCTGACGGCCGCGGCCTCTCCGCCGCCGGCCAGGTCACCCTGACAGTGATGGCGCCTGAGGAGAACAAACCGCCGCAGTTCAAGCGCGGCGACAACACCACCATGCTGGTGGAACAGGGCAAGACCGTCAGCCAGAACATCCTCACTGACTGGATCGACCCCGACGGCGACGACCTGGTACTGCTGGACGCGAAGGCAGACAACGACCAGGACCAGGTCAAGGTCCGCCGCGACGGCCTGCTCACGTTCCAGGACTCCGGCGCCACCGCCGGCAAGAAGAACGTGGAAGTCACCATCTGGGACGGACGCGCCACCGTGACCGGGAAAGTAGTGGTGAACGTCCAGCCGCCCGGTGCTTTGGCCCCTGTAGTCAACGCCGACCACGTCACAGCCGTGTTCGGCCAGGACCTGGTCATCTCCCCGCTGAAGAACGACGTCGATCCCAACGGGGGTGCCCTCCGGCTGGCCCAGGTGGAAGCCAACGGCCCGGCCGAGCTGGGACCCGTCACCGACGGCGGCACGTTTACCTTCCGCAGCACCACCCCCGGGCCCGTCTACCTCACCTACATCGCCAGCAACGGGCCGCAAAGCAGCCAGGGCCTCATCCGGGTGGATGTGGAATCCGGTGATGACACCGGTGATCCCGTCGCCGTTCACGATGTTGCGCTGATGCCGACGGGCGGCAGCGTGCTGCTGGACCCGCTGGCCAATGATTCCGATCCGTCCGGCGGAGTACTCGTGCTGCAGTCCGTCAAGCTTCCTGAGAACGCACCATTGTCTGTGAGCGTGATAAACCACAGCGTCCTGCGCATCACGGACATCCTGGCCGTTAGCGATCCCTTCGTTTTTGAATACACCATGTCCAACGGGAAGAAGTCCGCCACCGGCAGCGTCTCCGTGGTCCCGGTGCCGGCCCCCGCCGTCGTGGAAGCCCCGCAGCCCAAGCCGGACGAAGTGAATGTCCGGGTGAACGACGTCGTCACCATCCCTGTGCTCGACAACGACACCCATCCCCAAGGCCAGGAACTCACCGTGGACCCGGTCCTGCCGCAGGGTGTGGACCCGGCTGACGGGAAAAGCTTCGTCTCGGAGAACACCCTCCGTTTTATTGCCGGCAGCCAGCCCAAGACGGTCCGGGCCATCTACAACGCCGTGGACCCGCAGGGCCAAAAGAGCGCCGCCGCCGTGACCATCCATATCCTGCCGCTGGAAGGCGCTGAGAATTCGCGTCCGCAGCCGCGGAACCTGACCGCACGGGTGGTGGCTGGCGGCACCGTACGGATTCCTGTCCCGCTGGACGGCATCGATCCTGACGGCGACTCGGTCCAGTTGACCGGCATCGACAGCACCCCGACCATGGGTACCGCCACGGTGGGCAGCAACTTCATCGACTTCACGGCGGCCGGCGACGGCGCCGGTACCGACACGTTCCGCTACAAGGTGGTGGACCGCCAGGGCGCGGTCAATACCGGCACGGTGACTGTCGGGATGGCCCCGCGCGGCGAGGTCAACCAGAAACCGACTCCGGTGGACGACGAGGTGCGGGTCCGGCCCGGCCGGCAGATCGCCGTCGACGCCACTGGAAACGACACCGACCCGGACGGTGATTTGATCCGCATCGTGACTGACGGTATCGAAGCTGATCCGGCACTGCAGGCCACGGTGAGCAAGGCCAGCGGCAGGATCATCCTGCTGGCGCCGGGCGAAGCGGGCACCGTCAACGTGCGCTACACCATCGCCGATGACCGGGACGCCTCGGCGCAGGCCGCCATCCGCGTGGTGGTGGACAACGAGGTGCCCCTCAAGGCGCCCATCGCCCGGGACGACAGGGTGACGTCCGCCCAGACCCTGGGAAAGACCGCTGTTGATGTCCCCGTCTTGAAGAACGACGAGGACCCCGACGGCGTGGGCGAAAACCTCAAGATCAGCACCGAGGCCACTACGGCCCGGCCCGGCGCCGAGGGCAATATGGTGGTGGACCTTACCGAGCAGCCGCAGCTGATCCCGTACACCGTGGAGGATGTGGACGGCCAGCAGTCGACGGCGGTCATCTGGGTCCCGGGTTTGGGACAGCAGGTGCCCACCCTGGCCAAGGACGAAGTCATCGAGGTCATCGCCGGCCAGTCCGTGGACGTTGACCTGGACGAGTGGGTGAAAGTCCGCGAGGGCCGTTCCCCGCGGCTGACCCAGGCGGACCGGATCAAACTGATCGGCGCCGACGCCGGTGATCCCGTCACCGGCGACGGCACCGGCCTGAAGTACACTGCCGGCGCCGACTACGTGGGCCCCGGTTCCCTGACCTTCGAGGTGACCGACGGTACCGGCCCTGACGATCCGGCCGGCCTGAAGTCCACGCTCAGCATCCGCACCAAAGTGCTGCCTGATCCCAACAAAAACAACCCGCCCGAGCTCCTGGGCGCCAGCGTGGAGGTCCCGAAGGGCGATTCCGCCAGCACCGACCTCGGCAAGCTGACCTCGGACCCGGACCGGGACGACGTCGAAAAAATGAAGTACGAGCTGGTGGGCGGATCACCGGCCGGCTTCAACGCCAGCATCGACGGCAAGGCCCTGAAGGTCTCGGCGGCGGATTCCAGCGGTACGGGAACCACCGCCGCCGTCCAGGTCAAGGCCCGCGATCCCCGCGGACTCGAAGCCACCGCCACCTACCAGCTGGCGGTGACGGCCTCCAACCGGCCAAAACCGGTGGCCAACGACGACGTGGAAGACAATGCGGCCGCCGGCAAACCCGTGACCGTCAACGTCCTGGCCAATGACGCCAACCCCTTCCCGGAAACCGCCCTGAAGATCATCGCTGCCAATACCGAAACGGGCAGCGGCAACGTGGAGGTTGGCGGGGATTCGGTCACGGTGACACCTGCCCCCGGCTTCACCGGAACCATGGTGGTGTCCTACACAGTGGCCGACAAAACCGGCGACGCTTCCCGCCAGGCCACCGCCCGTATCCGGCTCACCGTCAAGGACAAACCGCAGGCGCCCACCACGCCGCAGGCCCAGAGCGTGGGGGACAAGACGGCATTGCTGAACTGGACGGCACCCGCAGACCGCGGCTCTCCCATCACCAAGTACACGGTGTACGGCGAAGCCGGGTTCCAGCAGGACTGCCCGGCCAACACCTGCACCCTCAACGGTCTGGTCAACAACACCAAGTACCACTTCCAGGTGACGGCCACCAACGAGTTCGGCGAGTCTGACCGGTCGCCGGCCTCCGCGGAGGTGCGTCCGGACGTCAAGCCCGATACCCCGCTGGCGCCGTCCATGAAGTTCGGCGACAAGGAGCTGTCCATCAACTGGACCGCCCCGGCCAGCAAGGGATCGCCGGTGAAGTCCTACGACCTGGAAATCTCGCCGCCGCCGCCAGGGCAGAACGCCCAGATCCAGAACCTGACCGCTGTCAGCTACGTCTGGAAGGGACTGCAGAACGGCGTTTCCTACAAGGTCCGGGTCCTGGCGCGAAATGACGCAAAAGAACCATCTGAGTGGAGCCCTTACTCCGCCGCAGAGGTTCCGGCGGGCGTCCCGGCGACTCCTACCGCGCCCACCGCTGCGCAGGCGGGTTCACTGGGTTCGCAAAGCCAGCTGAAGGTCAGTTGGGCTGCGCCCAACAACAACGGCGACGCCGTCTCGGCCTACACCCTGACCACCCTCCGGGGCGGGGCAGTGGTGTCCAGCCAACAGGTTTCCGGCACCACGCAGAACGTAACGGTGGACAACTCGGAAACCAACTACACCTTCACGGTTTCCGCCACGAACAAGGCAGGAACCAGCGGGACCAGCCCCCAGTCGGCCGCTATCCGCGCGGCAGGCAAGCCGGGCCAGGTCAGCGGCGGAACGGTGGCGGCCACCGGCACCAGCGGTCAGCTCAAGGTAACCTTCACGCCGCTGAGCGAGGCCCAGCGCAACGGCTCCACCGCGAGTGAAATCGCCTACAGCTACAACGCCGACGGCAAGAGCGGCGCCATCGCTGCAGGCGGGGGAGTGATCGGCGGCATGACCAACGGCCGGGACATCACCGTGACCATCATCGCCACCTCCACCAAGAACAACGTGTCCGGCGATGCCAGCGCCATCGGCACCGGCAACCCCTATGGGCCGCCGAATGCACCGAACGTCAACGGCGCCACGTCGGCCCAAGGCGACGGAGATGTTCACTGGACCTGGAACGACCCCGCGACGAACGGCAGGGCGCTTGACCATTACGAAGTTAGCTACGAGGGCGGCGGCTGGATCAACGTGGGCAAAGCCAACCGTTACGACCGGGATGCTGGCGGCTGGAGCCAGAGCCGCCAACTTCGTGTCCGCGCTGTCACGCTTGTGGATGGCGCCATCGGATCAGCAAACGCAAGATCCGGCGCGAGCCCCACGCCCACATCGTGGGGCATCACGGCGAGCCCGGTCCGCAGCTGCACCGAACCCCGGAAGGGAACGGACAGCTACGTCGCCGGGAACCCGTCGCAGTGCAACGGCGAGGGCAAGTGGCTCGACGCCGGAGCCGGCGCACAGACCGACCGGTACCAGGTCTGGTACAAGACGTCGAACAACCCCAGCGGCATCTGGTACCACCTGACCTCAGGCATGGCGGCCGGCAACTGGATCCGCTGCGATACCAGCAGCCTCGGCTGCAACCCGCCCAACGGAATGCCCAACCGCTAGGCCGGCACTGCCGGCGCACCAGCGGGACCGGTACCCCGGTCCCGCACCACAACCTGACCATCACAGAAGGAAGAGCAACCCCATGACCATGACCATCGAGCAGGCCGCCTGGTTTGCTGAAACCTTCGAAAAGCTCGTCGCCAACGTGGGGAAGGCCGTCCTGGGCAAGGAGCACGTCATCCGGCTGACCTTCACCGCCATGCTGGCGGAGGGGCACGTCCTGTTTGAAGACGCGCCCGGTACCGGCAAGACCTCCCTGGCCCGGGCACTGGCTGCCACGGTGCAGGGATCCAACAACCGCATCCAGTTCACCCCGGACCTGCTGCCCTCGGACGTCACCGGCGTCACCATCTATGACCAGAAGACGCAGAAGTTCGAGTTCCACAAGGGCCCGATCTTCAACAACATCGTCCTGGCTGACGAAATCAACCGCGCCTCGCCCAAGACCCAGTCGGCCCTGCTGGAAGTCATGGAGGAATCCCGCGTCACCGTGGATGGCGTCACCTACGCTGCCGGGCGCCCGTTTATGGTGATGGCCACGCAGAACCCCATCGAACAGGCAGGCACCTACCGGCTGCCCGAGGCACAGCTTGACCGCTTCCTGATCAAGACGTCCATCGGGTACCCGGACCACGCCTCCACCGTCCGGCTCCTGGGCGGCTCGAACCTGAAGGACCGCTCGCAGGAACTCACTGCCGTCATCACCACCCAGGCTGTGGCGGACATGGCCGACCTCGCCGCCACAACCCATGTGGACACCGTGGTCCTGGAATACATCTCCCGGCTCTGCGAGGAGACCCGCAGCGCACCGGAAACCCGGCTGGGAGTCTCCGTGCGCGGCGCCCTGGCCATGGTGCGTGCCGCGAAGGTCTGGGCAGCGGGCCAGGGACGGAACTTTGTCCTTCCGGACGACATCAAGGAACTCGCCCCCGTGGTGTGGACCCACCGCTTTGTGATGGACCCGGAGGCCGAGTTCTCCGGTGCCACCGCCGAAGCCGTCCTGACCCGCATCCTGGCAGACGTGGCCGCGCCCCAGCAGCGCACCAACGCCTGACCGCCGCACCCGGCTCAACAGTCCATCCCCAGCAGCACAACGAAGGTTCACATATGTCCACCGGCACCCCGTTGACCCGGATCGCCGAGCGCCTCAGGCAACCCTTCCACCGGAACGGCCAGCCAACGCGCCTGCACCCGTCCGCCGTCTGGGCCGAGGCCAGCAGCACTGCCGGACTTGCCCTGGCACCCGCCTGGCGAACAGTCAAAGAAGCATGGCTCAAGCACGTTTGGCCTGTCCTCTCGGTGATCAGCGTGCTGGGCTGGTCCGTACTGGCCGCCGCAATCCTTCTTTGGGCGGCGGGGCAGGCCTACGGCTGGCAGGAGGCAAAGGCCGCCGCCGTGGCAGCCTTTGTGATGTTCGTGATCGCCGTTGGCTTCATCCTCGGGCGCTCCACCTACGGCGTGGTCCTGGACCTGGCCCGCACCCGCGTTGCCGTGGGCGACAGCGCTGTGGGCAGCATCGCCGTCACCAACACCTCCAACCGGCCCCTGCTGCCCGCCGCCGTCGAACTGCCCGTGGGCGGTGTCACCGCGGTCTTCCACCTGCCCCGGATGAAGCCGCAGCAGGTCCACGAGGACCTCTTCACCATCCCCACGGCCCGTCGTGCCGTGATCGTCGTCGGCCCGGTGCGTTCAGTCCGGGCCGACCCCCTGCACCTGCTGCGCCGCCAGGTCCTGTGGACCGAGCCCGAGGACCTCTTTGTCCATCCCCGCACGGTGGCCCTGGCCGGATCGGCTGCGGGCTTCATCCGCGACCTCGAAGGCATGCCCACCACTGACCTGTCCAGCGCCGACGTTTCCTTCCACGCCCTGCGGGACTATGTCCCGGGCGATGACCGGCGGCACATCCACTGGAAAACGACGGCCCGGACCAACAAGCTCATGGTCCGCCAGTTCGAAGAGACCCGGCGCGCCCACCTCGCCGTTTCCTTGTCCATCAACACGGACGAATACGCCTCGGAAGAGGAATTCGAGATGGCTATTTCCGCCGCCGCGTCCATCGGCCGGCAGGCCATCCGCGAGCAGCGTGAGCTGGACGTCCTCACCCAGAAGGGGCCGCTGAGGTGCGAAACCGGCCGCAACATGCTCGATGACATGACCCGGATCGTAGGCGCACCCATGCGCCGCACCGCCGTCGACCTTGCCAGGACGCTGGCCGACACCGTCCCCAACGCCTCCGTGGTGTTCTTTGTGGTGGGCAGCAACGTCACCGCCACCCAGCTCAGGTCCGCCGCCGCCTCCGTGCCGCCCGGGGTGCGCAGCCTCGCCGTCCGCGTGGAAGCCGGCGCCGCGTCCAGCAGGGCGAACATCGCGGACCTGACAGTACTCACCCTTGGCGACCTCGCCGACCTCGGCATCGTCCTCCGGAAGGCGGCAGCATGACCTCCGCACCAGGGCTGCGTCCGCGCACCACATCCGCCCGGCAGCAGGCCCGCAACGGCCTGCAGTCCGGTTTCGCCGACGGGCAGCCGCTCTGGCATTTCCTGCTCGACGCCGGCGCCCTGACCGTACTCCTGGGGCTGGGCCTGCTGGGCTTCGGCCTCAGTTTCGGCGGTGATCCCTACTATCTGGTGTCCGGCTTCGGCGGGATCATTTTGGGCCTGGCTATCGGCGTGATCAACGCCCACCTGCGCCTGGGGCTGCTCATCACCTCCGCCCTGGCACTGGGGGCCTACCTCGTCTTCGGGACGCTGCTGGCAGTGCCCGACTCGGCCATCGCCGGCTTCGTCCCCACCCTGGACTCGCTCCGGATCCTCCTCCTGGGCATAGTGTTCGCCTGGAAGGACATGCTTACCGTCGGGGTCCCGGTGGGAACTGCCGGCGGCGTGCTCATTGTCCCGTTCCTCAGCTCCATGATCACCGCGCTGGTGGCAGGGGTCCTCACCTGGCGGGCCAGGAGCCCGTACCTGCCGCTCATTCCGGTACTGGTCCTCTTCATCACGGGCATCGCCTTCAGCACCACCGCAGCCTTCCTCACCCTCGAACGCGGGATCGGCCTGACGGTGCTCGGCATCGCCTGGGCAACCTTCCGCCGCGACGCCCTGCGGCGCAGCAACAGCCGGAAAGTGGCCGTCAACAACCCGCAGACCGACTCCGCAACCGCACAGCGGGCCAAGCTGCGCAGGCTGGGCATGGCAGCCGGCGTGATCGCCGCCAGCGTGGCTGTCACCGCGCTGTCCGCCCCGCTGGTCACAGCTGGGGGAGACCGCAAGGTCCTCCGGAACGTTGTGGTCCCGCCGTTCGATCCCAAGGACTACATCACACCGCTCGCGAGTTTCCGTACGTTCGTCAAGGACAAGAAAGACGACACCCTGTTTGTGGTCAAGGGCCTCCCGCGGGACGGCCGCGTCCGGCTGGGAGCCCTGGATGCCTTCAACGGCACCAACTACAACATGGATCCCAACGGGTCGGGCAACTTCAGCAAGGTAGGCGACACCGAGTCCATCAACACGTTGGCCGACACCTCGGGTGTGGTCCCCACCAACAATTACTCCATCGGCATCACCATCGAGGACTACCAGGGTTTCTTTGTGCCCGGCGGCCGCAAGACCACCGGCATCAGCTTCGACCAAGGCGCCTCTGCCGCGGCTTCGGGCCTCTACTTCAACTCGGGCACTGATACTGCGGTGACCACCAACGGGCTGTCCAAGGGCGATTCCTACAGCGTCCAGGTCTCCGATCCGGTCAAGCTGGAACACGGGCAGCTGACACAATACGACTTCGCGCAGGTCTCCCTGCCGGACCCTGCGGAAGTGCCGCCGGTGGTGGGATCGCAGGCGAACGACCTCTCTGCGGACGCGCCCACGGCCATCGACCGGGTGCGCCAGATTGAAGCGCACTTCCAGAAGACCGGCGCCTTCAGCAACGGCCTGGTCAGCGAAGGGCAGCTGCCCAGCGTCTCGGGCCACGGGTCCGCCCGCATCAGGAACCTGCTGACGGCAAAGCAGATGTTGGGTGACGACGAGCAGTACGCGGTGGCGATGTCGCTGATGCTGCGCCACCTCGGCATCCCGTCCCGCGTGGTGATGGGCTTCTACCCCGAGCCGACGAGCCCCGAAAACGGGGCCGGGGAAGTGAAGATCACCGGCAAGGATGTGCACGCCTGGGTGGAGGTCGCGTTCGAGCGGGTGGGCTGGGTCAGCTTCGATCCCACCCCGCCCAAGGACAACGTGCCCATTCCGCCGGATCCCGAGAACAAGTCCAAGCCCAAGCCCCAGGTCCTGCAGCCGCCGCCCCCGCCGCAGGAACCCGCGGACCTGCCGCCGGACTCCTCACCGGACGCCCTGGACGCGGACCAGAAGAAGAACAACCCCTGGCTGTTCTGGGGCGCGCTGCTGGGCGCCCTGGGCGTTGCGCTGATCCCGCTGTCCATCCTCGCGTTGCCGCTGCTGCTGGTTGCGTTGCTGAAATCACGACGACGGAAGTCCCGTTTCCGGGACGGTGACCCTGCGCAGCGGGTCGGCGGAGGATGGAGCGAGGTGGTGAGCCTTGCCACTGACATGGGGGCCGCCGTGGACACGCGTTCCACGCGGCGGGAAAGCGCGGCGGTGCTGGCCGAGGCGTTCCCGGCCAGCGGCGGCACCACCACCATGCTGGCCAGGCGGGCGGACGCATCGATCTTCGGTGCCGGTCAGCCCAGCGAGGACGAGGTCAGGGAGTACTGGACCGTTGTTGACGGCTCGCTGAAGGAGATGACCTCCACCGTGGGGTTCTGGCGCCGGCAGCAGGCACGGTTCTCGCCGCGTTCCCTGCTCGCGGACGCTCGAACCCTCCTCAGCCGCCGCGGCGCCGGGCTGGCACTGCCCGTGCTGCCGTTCCTCAAGGGGAGCGGCCGCCGTCGTCCTGCCGGTCCCGAAGCGGCTGCACGGCCCGCCGGGCCGGACGCGACGGCTGCCGACGCAACACCCCCCGACACACCCACGCAAGGACCCGGTACCCAGTGACAGACGACGCCGGGCGTTGCCCGCACTGCCGGCAACTGATCCGCGCCGGGGCTGCTTTCTGCACCGCCTGCGGAGCACCCTTGCCCAACCGGTCGGCACGGAGCAGCCGCCAGCCCCACCTGGTGGCTGAGCCGCCTGCCGGTACCCCCGCCGCGCACCCGCCCCGGATTCCCGGTACTATCCCGGTAGTAGAAAGGCCGCAGGCATTTCCAGCGGCAGGCATCAACGCGGGCACAGGCCGGGGGAGTGCCGGCGGGTCCACCGTGCAGGTGGGAGCCGGTCCAGGGGGAGGAACGGGAATGGCAGTAAATCTTCAGCTTGTTCCAGCCACGGCGGGCAAGCGCCTTGGTGCTGCCGTGATTGACTGGCTCCCGCCCCTGGCTGTCCTCGTGGTGACTTTTGCCCTCGGTTTCGCCGGCATCACCCGCACCCGCAGCGGCGGCTTCATCATCTACGACACCGCCTCTTTGGTGCTGTTCGGCGGGATCGGCCTGGGACTGACCCTCGTGTACCTGTTTGTGGTTTTGGGGTGGGAAGCCCGGACAGGCAAGACCCTGGGCAACCTGTTGATGGGAATCCGCAGCGCGGACAATGACGGCTACGCGCCGGGCGCCGGTCCCGTCTTCCTGCGCGGTCTGATTACCGGGGCCGGCATCCTGCTGGCGCTGCTCACCGCCATCCTTGTGGTGGTCTTCCAGTGGTTCGCGGTTGCCTTTTTTGTGCTTGGTCCGCTGGTGCTGGCGGGAACGGCGTGGGCTGTGCTGGTGGTCGTCTCGAACAGCTGGGATAAAAACGGCCGGCTCCGGGGCTGGCACGATACCGCCGCAAAGTCCCTTGCCTTCGACGTCAAGGCGGGCCGGAACCCCATCACTACCGGCGGAATCCAGGGGCCGTACAGCTTCGCGCCGCTGGACCTGCCCCCGGTGCAGCCTGTGTTGTCCCCGGTGGCGGGTGCCGCTCCCGTCCTGCCCGCGCCGGCAGCCACCCAGCACACCCTGCCGGAGCCGCAGGTCATGCCGTACCAGGCGCCCGGCCCCCAAGCGCCGAATCCCCAGGCCCCTGCAGGTGAAACCCGGGCATCCGCGGCACCTGCATTCCAAGCACCCGGATTCGAGGCCACGTCATTCCAGGCGCCCGCGCCGGCGGTCCAGCAAGGACATCCTGACGACGACGTGGACCGCACCCAGGTGCGCCACGGCTCCGCCGCCCCCGCACCGGTCGCCGCTTTGCGGATCAGGCTGGATGACGGCCGCGACTTCCAGCTGGACCGCAGCGTGCTGGTTGGGAGGAACCCGGTGGGCCAGGCGGGCGAACAGCAGGCCCAGCTGCTCGCCGTCGACGACCCCGGCAGGTCCATTTCCAAAACCCACCTGCATCTGCTGACTGACGGAGCCGGCATCTGGGTGACGGACCGGAACTCCACCAACGGCAGCGCCGTGACCACCCCCGATGGGCACCGCACGCCCCTTCAGCCGGGCGTGCCCGCATTTGTTACCCCGGGATCCAGTGTTCATTTTGGAGACCGCACCTTTTACCTAGGACAGGCATGAACCAACAGCCCGCACGCGTTCCCTCCAGCACTAAACCGGGGGCGGGGCTCAGCCTGAACGTCGGCCACGGGACGGACCGGGGACTCCGCCGGGAGTTGAATGAGGATTCGTACATTGCCTCCGATCCTGTCTTCGCTGTGGCCGATGGGATGGGCGGCCACGAAGCCGGAGAAATTGCCAGCGGCATGTGCGTCCGGGCCCTTGCGGCCATACCCCAGCTCACCACAGGGGAGCGGAGCGTCACGGCCGCCGTCCTCCAGCAATACCTGGTGAAGGCGGACGACTCCATCCGCGAAGCCACCGGCGCGCGTGCCGGAACCACCCTCACAGGCGCCGTCCTCGTGGAACAGATGGGCATGCCGTACTGGCTGGTGATGAACATCGGTGACTCCCGGACCTACCGCCTGAGCCAGGGCCGGTTCGAACAGATCAGCGTGGACCACTCCGAAGTACAGGAACTCGTTGACGCCGGGGAGATCACGGCCGAGCAGGCCACCATCCATCCGCGCCGGCATGTGGTCACTCGGGCACTGGGCACGGGAGACGAAACGGAGGCCGACTACTGGCTGCTGCCCGTAGAGGAAGGCGACCGCGTCCTCCTCTGCTCCGACGGGCTCACCGGGGAGCTGACGGACGATCACATCTACCGGATTGTCAGCACCGTGGGGAACCCCCAGGACGCCGCGGACGCCCTGATCCAGGCCGCGCTCCGCAGCGGCGGCCGGGACAACGTCACGGTCATTGTGGTGGACGCCCGGAACGTCCTGAACGACGCCGGTGCAGCAACCACCGCCCCGCGCCCCGACCCGGCCGAAGACGAAACAACACTGCCCCGCACGGGAACCGTCCATGCCGCCCCGGCGGATCCGGAAGCTCCTGAACCGGACGTTGTAGAACCGGGCGTTGTGGAACCCGGCATTGCGGACGAGAGTGGGGAACCGGACGATGAGCGCCGTTAGTTACGTCCCCGGGACTTGGCTTGGCATTGTCCGCTCCCACACCGCTGTCCTCCTGGGGCCGGACTCCAGTCCGGCCCTCATCGCCGCACTCTGGGACCTGCTCGAAAGCCGGCCGGAAGTGCACGAGGTCCTGCATGCGGTGACCAGCAGTTCCGGGGGATCGCTGGCCAACATCCCGTCCTTTGGCATCCTCGACTTCCAGGGACCACTGCGCGTCTTCCTGCGCGGGGACCTGGACGTCATGGTCCAGTCGGCCGACGGCCCGGTGGAGCTGAACGGCCGGGATGTGACCACGTGGACCGAGCGGCGGCTCGGTCAGTCCGGGCTGTGCCGGCTGGTTATTCCCGCAGCCGGTGCCAGCCTGCACCCCCAGCCAACGTCCGCACAGGTGCCCGCGCCCGCGCACGCCGGCCCGTCGGGGCTTCCGGACCTGCCGGAGTGTCCGGACCTGCCGCTCGGGGAAGGCGTGGTGCTGCTGCAGTCCTTGGTCCTCACCACTGAGGCCGCGACCAGCGCCGCCAGGCCTGCTCCCGCAGCAGTTGAGCCTGCCGATGCTGCCGGAACCGCCGATGCTGCCGGAACCGCCGTTGCAGCGCCCCCGGCAGCCGACGCAACCCCGCCGGTCGTGGAAACGTCTGCACCCGAAGCGACCACCTATGCGGTCCCGGCCCCGGTGATCGTAGCGGCCGAACAGGCCGACCTTCCGGAAATCACTGTTGCCCCCGAGCACGGGGCGTCTGCAGAGACTGTTTATGCCGTCATCGATGAGGACTTCGATGACGACGACTTGGCCGAAACCGACACTGCCCCGGAGCCAGGCACTGCCCCGGAACCAGGCGCTGACCCGGACCCGGAAGCTGCCCGGGAGGATGACCGTGGCGCCGGGACCGGCATTGCCCCTGGAACTGACGCCGCCCCTGGAACTGGCACTGCCCCCGCCACTGAAGCTGGCCTCAGTGCAGCACGGGAGGACGCCACGTCCAGTGCGTCCGGACAAGCGCCCGCCAGCGAGATGACCAGCTCGTATGACCACCTGTGGGAGCGGACCGTCGTCCGCAGGATCGAAGACGCCGCCGTCCGCGAAGAGCCGGAACCAGACGGCCCTGAGCGAGACGGCCCTGCGCCCGGCGGGCAGGCGACCGCGGGCCACGAGCCGGCAGGACAGGAAGCCGCGCACCAGGAGGCGACAGACCAGGCGGCGTCAGGCCAGGAAGCCGCAGACCAGCGCAATGCAGCTTCGCCGGCGGAGTCCGGCAGCGCCCAAGGATCGCCGGCAACGGCAGATTTGCCGCCCGCCGTCGTATCGGAGGCACTTTCTGACGGTTCAGCCCTCCCGGCGCCCGGCCGGCCCGCAGCCAGTGGCCTCATCGACTCGGTCCCCTGGCGGACGCCGGCCGCAGGCAGCGAGCCGGCCGCGCCGCCTGCGATGCCCGCACCCATGCTGTCCGCCATACCCTCCGCAGCTTCCGCCGCAACGGCTGCCCCGGAGCCGGAAACCAGCCATGCTGAATACGACGCCGACCACGACGGCCAGACAGTCATGAAAGGCAGCCTGAAAGGGATGGCCGCCCAGCCGGTCCGCACGGTGGCAGACGCCTCAACGGTTGCCGGGCCGCTGGTGCTTGCGCGGCTATGCCCCCAGGACCACGCCAACCCGCCCACCAGCGCCACCTGTGCCGCATGCGGTGCAGGGTTGCTGCCCGACGCAGTCCAGGTGGCCCGTCCGCGCCTGGGACGGATGCGCATCTCCACCGGGGAACTCGTGGACCTCGACCAGTCGCTGGTGATCGGCAGGCAACCCTCGGTGTCCCGGGTCCAGGGCGGAGTGATGCCCCGGCTGGTCCAGGTGGCCAGCCCGGGCGGGGACATCTCCCGTTCGCACGTCGAAGTCCGGCTGGAAGGCTGGCACGTGATGCTGTGCGACCTGAAAGCCACCAACGGCACCGTCCTGGTGCGTGAAGGCCAGCCCCCGCGCCGCCTGGCCCAGAACGAGATGGCCATCCTGCTGGACGGGGACATCGCTGAACTGGGCGACAACATCTCTCTGCGTTTTGAGGAGATTCTTTGAGTTCCAAACGGCCGCCTGCGCCGCCGCCCCACATCCCGGGGTTCACCTACATCAGCCTGCTGGGTTCCGGCGGGTTCTCCGACGTCTACCTGTATGAACAGGACCGACCGCGCCGGAAAGTGGCCGTCAAGGTGCTGCTCTCGGACCTGAAAACCGAGGGCGCCCGCCGCCGGTTCGAGTCCGAGGCCAACCTCATGGCCCAACTGTCCTCCCACCCGTACATCGTGACCATCTTCGAGGCGGAGGTCACCGACGACGGGCATTCCTACCTGGCCATGGAGTACTGCTCCCGGCCCAGCCTGGACGTACGGTACCGCCGGCAGCGGTTCAGCGTTGACGAGGTGCTGGCCGTCGGCATCCAGGTGGCCTCCGCCGTCGAAACCGCCCACCGGGCCGGCATCGCGCACCGCGACATAAAGCCCGCCAACATCCTGGTAACCGACTACAACCGCCCTGCCCTGACGGACTTCGGCATTTCCGGAACCCTGGCCGGCGACGCCGACGAGGACTCGGGCATGTCCATCCCGTGGTCCCCGCCGGAACAGTTCCGTGACGGCAACGTGGACGGCGTGATGGTGGACGTGTGGGCGCTCGGCGCAACCCTCTACACGCTCCTGGCCGGCCGGTCGCCCTTCGTGATGCCCGGCGCTGACAACTCCCAGCGCGAGCTGATCAACAGGATCAGCAACATGCCGGTGCCCCGGCTGGGCCGCGCCGATGTCCCGGAATCCCTGGAACTGGCGTTGTCCACGGCCATGGCCAAGTCACCGCAGTCCCGTTACTCCTCGGCCCATGCCTTCGCCCTTGCCCTGCAGCGCATCCAGGCTGAACTGAACCTCTCGGTCACACCCTTCGAAGTCCTCGAAGAGCCGCACCATGAAGACAGCCACCCGGACGACGGCGCCGAGGAAACGCGGGTGCGGAGCATCGCGGCCATCGATCCGGAGCGGACCGGCAGCGCGCCCACTTTCCCGGCCCGCACCCGGCCGCAGGTTCCCCCGGCGGAGGCGCCGCCGTCGCGCTTTACCCCGCCGGCGGCCCTGACGCCGCCGGCGCCCGCACTCCAGCCCCAGGACTGGACTCCGGCCACGGTGCTCCGCGGCAGCGCCGGCAGTGTGCCGGCTACCCCCGGGCTTTCCCGGGACGGCGGGCTCCAGGACAGCAGGCTTCCCGACGGCGGTGACGCTGCCGACACAACGATCCACCGGCCCGCGAAGGTGGAGGAACCAGCCGAAGCTGCTGCGTCCGGCACGGACCACGGGAAACGCAACCTCTGGCTTGCCATCGCCGGGGGTACCCTCCTTGCCCTCGCCGCGGTGGTAGGAATCGTGATCGCGAACGCTGCACCGGAGACCCCCAAAGCCCAACAAACCCAGGAGCCGAGCAAGCCGCCGGCCGATGCGCTGGACAACGGCACCGTGCCCGACGTCGAAGGGCTCACCGGCACCCTGACCCCCGGCGGCGCCTCCTTCACCTGGAACAATCCGCAGCCCAAGCCCGGTGACACCTACAAATGGCGGGTCTACACCATCGGTGGCGGCGGCGAATACCAGTCCATCGCCCAGCCCCCCATCCAGGTGACGCCGAACCCGTCCGGGCAGACCTGCGTCCAGGTGATGATCGTCCGCTCGGACGGCGCCTTCTCACCAATGGAAGAAGCCTCCATCGCCTGCACCGGCCCATGAGCGGCCCTCCGTTCCAGACACTTACGCCAGCACGATTTACAGCGCTTTGCCCAATGAGGAGGCACAGAAAATGGGGGATCTAGCAATAGATTTCTGTGGTGAATGGTACGAACCCTCCGACGAGGACGTCTTCAACATCGGCCGCGAAGGCGACCTGGAAGTGGACGACAACCCGTACCTGCACCGGCAGTTCCTGCAGGTGGCCCGCTATGACGGAATCTGGTGGCTCAGCAATGTTGGCAGCATGCTTTCCGCCACCGTGGCAGACGCCTCCGGCGGCATGCAGGCCTGGCTCTCACCCGGCGCCCGGATTCCGCTGGTGTTCAGCCACACCAACATCATCTTTACGGCCGGACCCACCACCTACGAATTCGCGGTGCACCTGAAGACGCCCTCCTTCCGGCAGGAGTCGCGGGAGGAGGACAGCAATGGGGACACCACCATCGGCCCCGTGGTGTTCACCGACTCGCAAAAGGCACTGATCGTGGCGCTCGCCGAGCCCATGCTCCGGCGCGAAGGGACAGGCTTCAGCGCCATCCCGTCCTCTGCGGCGGCAGCAAAGACGCTGGGCTGGGCGCTGACCCGGTTCAACCGGAAGCTGGACAACGTGTGCGACAAACTGGACCGTGTGGGCGTTGTTGGCCTTCGCGGTGGCGGCGGAAAACTCGCCACCAACCGCCGCGCCCGGCTGGTGGAGCACGCAGTCACCTCGCACCTTGTTACAGCCGATGACCTGTACCTGCTGGAAAAGATGAGGGGCGTGGACGAAGGATGAGGATCCGGCTGACACTCCGCCGGGACCCTGCCGAGGCCAAGGACCTGGCCGTCACCGTGGACGGCCTCGCCACCGTGGCCGACGTGGCAACCACGCTGTGGGCCGCGGACCCCGCCCGCAAGGGCACGCCCGCGCCGGACAATCTCTCCTTGAAGATCGACGAGGCGTTTGTGGGCGGCGGCATGCGCGGCAACGTCCTGGCCCGCGAGGACAACCTCCTCGAATCCGGGCTCCGGCCCGGCTCCGTGGTGTCGCTGACCCAGGTCAGTGCGCAGTTCGGTGACCCCGGCGCCGGCCGGGGCCCCGCGGCTGCCACCCTGCGCGTGCTGTCAGGGCCCGACGTCGGCCGCGAATTTTCGCTGCCATCCGGCACCAGCTACATCGGCCGGGACCGGGACGTGGACATCCGGCTCTCCGATCCGCTGACGTCCAAACGCCATGCCCGCATCACCGTGGGCGACGGCGTGGAAATCGTGGACACCAACTCCGCCAACGGGCTCCTGATGGACGGTCTGCCGGTCACCCGGGCCACATTGAACTCCTCGGACACCATCACCCTGGGCGACACCACCATCACCGTGGTGCCGCTGGGACACAACCAGGCCGCCGCGCCCACCTCTCCTCTGGTGGACTTCAACCGCTCGCCCCGGGTGGTTCCCCGGTTTGAGGAACCGAAGCGCGTCCTGCCCGCCGGACCCAAACGCCCCGAGGACCATCCCTTCCCCTTCATCATGCTGCTCATCCCGCTGCTGATGGGCGCGGTGATTTTTTCGGTCAGCAACAACCCGCTCTCGGCGGTGTTTATGCTGATGATGCCGCTCTTCGTGGTGGGCCATTACGTGGACCAGAAGATGCGGACCAAGCGCCAGCAGAAGGACCAGCTCAAGCATTTCCGCGCGTCCATGGCCGCCTTCCGCGAGGACATCACCGAACTGCAGCACGTGGAGCGTGCCGTCCGGCTGCAGGAGGCGCCCTCCGTCAGCGACACCGTCAGCGCCATCTACAAACTGGGTCCGCTGCTGTGGACCCACCGCCCCGAACACGGCGGCTTCCTGGGCCTGCGGTTCGGACTGGGCACCGTGCCGTCGCGGGTCCTCCTGGAGGAACCGTCGAACAACGACACCGAGGTGGAGTACGCCCGCGAAATCCAGGACTGCATCAAGCAGTTCCGGGACATCGAAGGCGTGCCGGTGGTATCCCAGTTCCGGACAGCCGGCTCGCTGGGCATCGCCGGTGCCCGCGGGCTGGTGGACGATGTTGCCCGCGGCATGGTGCTCCAGCTCGCAGGGCTGCACTCACCCGCCGAAGTGGTCCTCACCGCCATCACCTCCGCCCAGTCCAGGGAACGGTGGAACTGGCTTCAGTGGCTGCCGCACGTGGGCTCCGGCCACAGCCCCCTTTCCGGGGACCACCTGGCCGCCGGTTCGGCCGGCGGGGCATCCCTGGTGGCCCGCCTCGAAGACCTGGTGGAAGCCAGGGAAGCCGCCGCCCGACGCTCAGGTCCCGTCCTTCGCCCCGCCCTGGATCCCACCAAGGACGAGGTGGATGCACCGGTGGTGCCGGCCGTGCTGGTAGTGGTTGAGGACGACGCCCCCGTGGACCGGGGACGCCTTACCAGGCTCGCCGAACGGGGGCCCGATGCAGGCGTCCATGTGCTGTGGGTGGCCACGGACGTGCAGGCCCTGCCGGCTGCCTGCCGCGACTTCATGGTGGTGGACGGCGACCACGGCACCACCACCGGACAGGTCCGGCTGGGCCGCCACACCTACCCCGTCAGCTGCGAAAGCGTGGATGCCGAACTGGCGGCCCAGCTGGCCCGGATGCTCACCCCTGTGGTGGACGTGGGCAAACCCGTCGCCGACGATTCCGACCTTCCACGCGCTGTTTCCTATGCCACCCTGATCGGCAAGGACTTCCTGGACAACCCCCAGGCCGTCGCCGAGCGCTGGACCGAGAACAACTCCGTGCACAGCAGCGCCGTGGCCAACCGCAAGGACAACGGCACCCTGCGCGCCCTGGTGGGCTCCAAAGGCATCGAACCGCTCTACCTGGACTTGAAGAACGAAGGCCCGCACGCCCTGGTGGGCGGAACCACCGGCGCCGGCAAATCCGAGTTCCTGCAGTCCTGGGTGATGGGCATGGCCGCGGCGTACAGCCCGGACCGGGTCAGTTTCCTGTTCGTCGATTACAAGGGCGGTGCGGCATTCGCCGACTGCATTAACCTGCCGCACACGGTGGGACTGGTCACGGACCTTTCGCCGCACCTGGTCCGGCGCGCGCTGACCTCCCTGCGCGCCGAACTGCATTACCGGGAGCAGCTGCTGAACCGGAAGAAGGCCAAGGACCTGCTGGCGCTCCAGCGCGAGGCCGATCCGGAGGCGCCGCCCTACCTGATCATCATCGTGGACGAATTCGCGGCGCTCGCCAGCGAGGTCCCCGAGTTCGTTGACGGCGTGGTGGACGTTGCCGCGCGCGGGCGGTCCCTGGGCCTGCACCTTATTCTGGCTACGCAGCGCCCGGCCGGCGTCATCAAGGACAGCCTGCGGGCCAACACGAACCTGAGGGTAGCGCTGCGGATGGCCGACGAGGACGACGCGACGGACATCCTGGGTGTCCCGGACGCTGCCTACTTCGACCCCGCCATCCCGGGACGGGGCGCGGCCAAGACCGGTCCCGGCCGGATCCAGGGCTTCCAGACCGGCTACGCCGGCGGCTGGACCACGGACAAACCCCAGCGGCCGCAGATCGACATCGTGGAAATGGCGTTCGGCTCCGGCCCCAGCTGGGAGGCCCCGGCTCCGGAAAAGCCCGTGCTGGAGGCGCCGGCGGGCCCCAACGACATCGCGAGGATGACCGCCAACATTGTCCGCGCCGCCGGGACGCTGGACATCCGGCCCCCGCGCAAACCGTGGCTGGACGAACTCGCCAAGACCTACGACTTCTCCAAGCTGCCCAACCCCCGAACGGACGAGCAGCTCCTCCTCGGCGTTGCCGATGACCCCGTCCGCCAGGCCCAGCCCACCGTCTTCTACCAGCCGGACAAAGACGGCAACATGGCCATCTACGGTACGGGCGGATCAGGAAAGTCGGCTGCTTTGCGCGGCATTGCCATAGCTGCCGCCGTGACTCCCCGCGGCGGGCCCGTCCACGTCTACGGGATCGACTGCGGGTCCTCCGGGCTGCGGATGCTGGAAGAGCTTCCGCACGTGGGCGAGATCATCAACGGCGACGACGTGGAACGGGTGGGGCGCCTGCTGCGCCTGCTGCGGGACATTGCGGAGCAGCGGTCCGCGGCGTTCGCCGAGGTGCGTGCCTCCACCATTGTTGAGTACCGGAAGCTCGCCAACCGGCCCCACGAGAAACGGATCTTTGTCCTCGTGGACGGAATGTCGGCCTTCCGTGAGGCGTACGAGCACAGCAGGTTGTCCGGGCTCTGGGACATCTTCCTGCAGCTGGCCACCGACGGCCGCACGCTCGGCATCCACCTGGTGGTCACCGGAGACCGCCCGAACTCGGTCCCCGCCTCGTTGCTCGCTTCCATCCAGCGGCGCCTGGTGCTGCGACTCTCCTCCGAGGACGACTACGTGTCCATGGACGTCCCGCGGGACGTGCTTGGCGCCGGCTCCCCGCCTGGCCGTGGCCTGCTGGACGGACTCGAAGTGCAGCTCGCCGTGCTGGGCGGGAACTCCAACCTTGCCCTGCAGGCCCGTGAGGTGCATAAGCTCAGCGAAGCCATGCTGCGCCGGGGCCTGGAGTCCGCCCCGGGCATCGAAAGGCTGCCGGAGCAGGTGGACCTGGACGTCCTGCCCGCCGGCGGTCCGGACCTGCCCGTGATCGGCGTCGACGACGAAACGCTCCGGCCGGCTGAGGTCATGGCCCGGGGGCCGCTCCTCCTCGCCGGGCCGCCGGGCGCCGGCCGGACCGTGGCGCTCGTGACCCTGGCCTACGCCCTCCGCCGGTCAAACCCCGCCACCGAGCTCATCTACATCGGGGCGCGCCGGTCCGCCGTCGCCTCCCTGCCCATCTGGAACCGCTCCGTGGTGGGCCCGGACGACGTAGCCGAGGTAGTGGAAGACCTGGTGGAGCACTCCTCCGGAAACCCCGGAGCTCTGGCCATCTTCATCGAAGGGCTGACGGAATTCACCGACACCATGGCGGAGTCCGGTGTGGGCCGGCTGGTGACGGCATCCATCAAGGCGGACCAGTGGGTGATCGGTGAATCCGAAACCTCCACCTGGTCCTCGGCCTGGTCCCTGGCGCAGCCCTTCAAGTCCGGCCGGCGGGGCCTGCTGCTGAACCCCGGCGACATCGAAGGCGACAGCCTGCTGAACACGTCGCTGGGCCGGACCGGCGCGGACTTCATTCCCGGCCGCGGGTACGTGGTGGGGCGCGGAAAGGCGCGCAAAATCCAGGTTGCGCTGCCGCCCGAAAACAGGGATTGAGACGCTGATGACAACAGGGCCGAGGATCCGCTGGATTTGCGGCCCTGTTGCGGGGTGTAGAAGACTACCGGGGACACCAGAAAGCCGCGGTGGGGGGACTGCGCGCATCGAAAGGTAGCCATGACCCCGTCCTCACCGGTCTTCCGCGTTGCGTCGACGACGGCATCAGCAGCGGTCCTGGCCCTCGCCGTTGCCCTCTTTCCGGGCGGCCCCGCGGCGGCGGATTCCACGGAACCCACCCCCGAATCCACCACATCCCCCGACCAGTGTTTTCTGGTGTTTTGCGGGACAGAGCCGGCAGACGACCAGGGACCCGCCGACCCCACTCGTACCCGCAAGCCCAAGGAACCCGAAAGCCCGCCGGCTCCGCCCGCCGACCCTGTGCCGGCGCCTCCGGAGCAGCCCGCACCTCCGGTGGCGCCGCCCGCCTCGGATCCGGTGCCGGCTGCCCCGGCCGCAGAGCCTGAAGAATCAGCCGCGGCCCCGTCCGCTTCCGCCACGGGATACACCGGTTCCCCGCCGCCCACCGGCGCGTCAAGCGGGCAGGACTGGAACACCCCGGTCACCAGGTCGGCTACAGCCACCCGGGCGGCGGTCGTTGTGCCTGCCGATGACTCCGGCCCCGGCGGCCCTGTGCTCCTGCCCATCATCGCCGGGGTCCTGCTGCTGGGCGCTGCCGGTGCCTCCTTTTTCTGGTGGGGAAGGACCCGGTTACGCGGCCGGGCGCACTAGGCCCGGGCCGGGACGCCACGGCGCTGACGTGCCTTGATGGCAAGATAGGTCTGTGAGTACAGGACCAGGCCCCGCAGAACAGACCGCCACCCGCACCACCGAACCCGTCGAGCCGGAAGCAACCCCCACCGACGCAGTCCGGGAGGAGTACGAGAACCTCGTGGACCTGGTCCGGAAGTACCGGTTCGCGTACTACCAGGAAGACGAACCCCTGGTCTCCGACGCCGAATTCGACGAACTGTTCCGGCGGCTGGAGGAAATCGAGGCGCTGCACCCGGAACTGGTGTCCAATGATTCGCCAACCCAGGAAGTGGGAGGGGAAGTCTCCGCCGCCTTCGCCGCCGTGGAGCATCTGCAGCGGATGTACAGCCTTGAGGATGTTTTTTCCCTCGAGGAACTCGAAGCCTGGCTCACCAAAGCGTCGGCCAGTATCGGGAAGCTCGGTGACGGATCGCAGCAGCCGGCGTGGCTGACCGAATTGAAGATCGACGGACTCGCGGTCAACCTGCTGTACCGTGACGGCAAACTGGTTCGCGCCGCCACCCGCGGCGACGGCACCACGGGGGAGGACATTACCCACAACGTCCTCACCATCAAGGAAATCCCGCAGGAGTTGAGCGGGGAAGGGTTTCCGGCGGAAGTGGAAATCCGGGGCGAAGTGTTCATCCCCTCGCAGGCATTCGCCGAGTTCAACGAAGCGCTGATCGAAGCGGGCAAAGCGCCGCTGGCCAACCCGCGCAATGCGGCTGCCGGCTCGTTGCGGCAGAAGGACCCGGCGGAAACAGCTAAACGGCCATTGAAGATGTTTGTCCACGGCATCGGCGCGCGCGAAGGGCTCCAGGCTCGCAGCCAGTCCGAGACCTACGACTTGTTGAAGAACTGGGGACTGCCGGTCAGCCCCTACTCCGAAGTGCTGGGGAGCCTGGACGAGGTCCTTGATTTCATCAAGCGGTATGGGGACAAGCGCCACAAACTGCTGCACGAAATTGACGGCATTGTGGTCAAGGTGGATGACTTCGCCACCCAGCGGGCCCTGGGCTACACCACCCGGGTGCCCCGGTGGGCAGTCGCCTACAAGTACCCGCCGGAGGAAGTCCACACCAAGCTCCTGGACATCCAGGTCAATGTGGGCCGCACCGGCCGCGTCACGCCCTTCGGCATGATGGAACCGGTCAAGGTTGCGGGGTCCACGGTGGAAATGGCCACCTTGCACAACCAGGACGTGGTCAAGGCCAAGGGCGTCAAAATCGGAGACATCGTCGTCCTGCGCAAGGCCGGTGACGTCATTCCGGAAATCGTGGGACCGGTCCTTGCCCTGCGGGACCAGCAGGATCCTCCGGTCCGCGACTTCGTGATGCCCGCCGAGTGCCCCTCCTGCGGCACGCCCCTGGCCCCGGCCAAGGAAGGCGACGTGGACATCCGGTGCCCCAACTCAAAATCCTGCCCGTCCCAGCTGCGGGAGCGGGTGTTCCACCTGGCCGGCCGTGGTGCCTTCGACATCGAGGCCCTCGGCTGGGAAGCTGCCATCGCCCTCACCCAGCCGGCCGAGCCCGAGGTTCCGCCGCTGACCACCGAAGCGGCCCTGTTCGACCTCACCCCCGAGATTCTGGCGGACGTCCGCATCAGGCGCGAGAAGCGCAGCAAGGGGGTGCCCACCGGGGAGTTCGAGCTGGTGCCCTACTTCTACAGCAAGGGCACCGCGAAATCGCCGTCCAAGCCCACGGCCACCACGGAAAAGCTGTTCAAAGAGCTGGAAAAGGCCAAGACCCAGCCGCTGTGGCGGGTCCTGGTGGCGCTGTCCATCCGGCACGTCGGCCCCCGGGCGTCGCGGGCGCTTGCGCAGGCCTTCGGCACCATGGACGCCATCCGGGCGGCTTCGGAGGAGGAGCTGGCACACGTTGACGGCGTAGGCCCCACCATTGCAGCCGCCCTGAAGGAGTGGTTTGCCGAGGACTGGCACGTCGACATCGTGGACCGCTGGGCTGCAGCCGGTGTCCGCATGGAGGACGAGCGGGATGAGTCCGTGCCGCGGACCCTCGAAGGTCTCACCGTGGTGGTCACCGGCTCCCTCCCCGGCTTCAGCCGGGACGAGGCGAAGGAAGCCATCCTCCTCCGGGGAGGCAAGGCGGCGGGCTCCGTCTCCAAGAACACCAGCTACCTGGTGGCCGGCGAAAGCGCCGGCACCAAACTGGACAAGGCCGAACAACTCGGTATCCCCGTCCTGGATGAGGACGGCTTCCGGCAGCTTCTTGCGGCCGGGCCCGCAGCACTGGAAGGCGGCGCTGGTACTGAGGCAGAACCGGCAGAGGCGGAGGCAACCCGATGACCGGCGTGACCGAACTGTTGGAAGTGGCCAAGCAGGCCGCAGCCGCCGGCGCGCGCGTCCTCGCCGGCCGGAACGCCGACGCGCTTCATGCCAGCAACAAGGGCGACGCCGGCGATTGGGTCACCGCGTTCGACGTCGCCGCTGAGAACGCCGTCCGTGACGTCATCGCCGCCGCACGGCCGGCGGACAGCATCACCGGCGAGGAACACGGCACCACCAGGCCGGCAGACCCCACCGGCTACCGCTGGTCCATCGACCCGCTGGACGGCACCACCAACTTCATCCGCAACATCGTCTACTACGGCACCTCCGTGGCGGTGGCGGATGCCGACGGCGCCTGGCTGGCCGGCGTCGTCAACGCCCCTGCGCTGGGCCGCATCTACTATGCTGCCCGCGGCCAGGGTGCGTGGCTGGAAGAAGCCGGCACCCTGACCCGCCTGGAAGGTCCTGTGCCGGGCCGCAAGGGGCAGATCCTTGCCACCGGCTTCAGCTACGATCCGCTGGTCCGCTCCGAGCAGGCCGCCCGGTTTGCCGGGCTGCTGGAGGGATTCGCCGACGTCCGCCGGCTGGGGTCCGCGGCGCTGGACCTGTGCATGGTGGCGGACGGCACGCACGACGCCTTCGGCGAACGCGGGCTCAACGAGCACGACTTCTCCGCCGGTGCCCTGATCGCGGAGGAAGCCGGCTGCTGGGTACGCCGCCCCCGGCTCACCAGCCCGCTGGATGGCGGCCCCACCGACCAGGAGCGGCTGGACGCCTGGACCTGCGCGGCGAGCCTGGAGCTGTCCGGCAAATTTCCGCTCTGACAGCCCGTGTTCGCGCTGGCTTGCGGTCCGGCCCTGACTGATAGTTCAGTCACGAAAAGCGCACTTTCACGCGGTGTTACCGGCTGGTACCCCTACCATTGATGGGTGCCTTCGCCGATAACCGTCCGTCCCGCCGTCGAATCCGATTTCGACGCCGTTGCCCGCATCACCAGGGATTCCTACCTGGCCGCCGGGTACTTTGACGACGCTGAGCACCCGTATATGCGCAAGGTCCAGGACGTCGCGCAGCGCGCCGGCCAGGCCACCGTGTGGGTGGCCGAACGGGCCGGAGACGTGGTGGGTTCGGTGACCCTGGCTTTGGCGGGGGAGCCGTACGCGGACATCGCCCTGCGCGACGAGCTGGAATTCCGCATGCTGGTGGTGGACCCGGCCGTGCAGCGCAGCGGCGCCGGCAAGGCCCTGATGGCCGCCATCGTGGACCACGCCAAGGCACTGGACGGGATCAACGCCGTCGCGCTGACCACCGGAAGCACCTGGGAAAGCGCCCGCGGCCTCTACAACAAAACCGGCTTCGCCAGGGTGCCGGACAGGGACTGGTTCGTCCCCGGAACTGACATAAAACTGCTGGTTTACCGGCTGGACCTGTAGCCGCCCTAAAGTGGTGCCGACTCATTCCAGCTTTGAAAGGCCCACCATGCGCAAAACCTTCGGCACCGGCTCCGTCTGGGAACAGACCCTCGGCTACTCCCGCGCCGTCCAGGTGGACAACACCCTGTACATTTCCGCCACGGCCGCCAGCGGCGAGGACGGCATTGTGGGGAAAGACTTCTACACCCAGACCCAGTTCATCCTGCAGAAGCTCGGCAAGGTCCTCGCGGACGCCGGCTTCAGCTTCGAGGACGTGGTCCAGTCCAAGCTGTACCTGACGGACATCAGCAAGTGGGAAGAGGCCGGCCGCGCGCACGGTGAAGTGTTCGGCGACATCCGGCCCACCCTGTCCCTGGTCCACGTCCTGCCCTTCCTGGACCCCGAAATGCTCGTCGAAATCGAACTCGTCGCCCAGAAGAGCGCGAACTAATTTACCCCGCCGGCAGGCCGTAGCGGTGCTCCGGCCTGCCGGTGGTCCCGTAGCGCAGCTGGATGTCCACGGCGCCGTCGTCGGCCAGCGAGGACAGGTACCGCTGCGCCGTCGCCCGGGAAACACCCACCCGGCCTGCCACCTCCGCGGCTGAGTACTGCTCACCGGGAACCAGGGACTCGAGCACAGCCGCCTCCGTCGCGGACCTCGGCTTGGACGACGGCGTGACGTCACCGGGGATGAGCGAGCGCTTGGCCCGCTCCACCGCGTCCTGGTCCAGCGCCCCGGGCTGGGACAGCAGGCGCCGGTACCGCGCATAGGACCGCAGTTGCTGGGACAGGGACTCCGAAGTAAACGGCTTCAGCAGGTAGCCCAGCGCACCCCGGCGGAACGCCACCCGGATGGAGGCGGCGTCCGAAGCGGCGCTGAGGATCACGGTGTCCACGTCCAGTTGCTGCAAAAGGTCCAGCCCCGAAGCGTCGGGCAGGTAAACGTCCAGCAGCACCAGGTCCGGCCGCAGGCTGTGGATCGCCTGCAGCGCGAGCGAGGCCGTTCCCACTGGCGCCAGGGCCAGGAACCCCGCCACCGAATCCACATAGGCGGCGTGCAGCTTGGCCACGTGGAAGTCATCATCCACGATCAGCACCCGGAAATCATCAGCCATGGGTGTCCTTTCCCGCAGCGTCCCGGGACGCCGCATCCTCGAGCCGGGAATCCTTGGTCCCCGCCGTAGTTCCCGCAGTGGTGCCGGGGAGGGTTGCCATAAAGACTGCTCCGGGGCCGCCGCGCCGTCCGCGCTCCAGCAACTTCACGTCGCCGCCGCGGCGCCGGGCCAGCTGGCGGGCCAGGGCAAGCCCGAAGCCTTGGCCCCCGCCGGCACGGTTGTTTCTGGAAAGCGCGCCGGAAGCAGTGGTGAAGCCTTCCGCGAAGACCGCCTCGGCGTCCGTTCCCTCCGCCAGCCCGTCGCCGGAGTCAGCGACCACCACATGGAGGGTGCCGCCGCCGTCGGCCGGTTCATCCAGCACCTCCAGCTCCACCCAGCGGTCTTCCGCAGAGCCAGCCACGGCGGCATTAACGGCATTGTCGATCAGGTTGCCCAGCACGGTGGTGACATCCTGGGCGTCGGTGACCTGCCCACGGACGAGGGTCTCGGGCCCGATCCGCAGGGCCACCCCGCGCTCGTCGGCCTCAACGCCCTTGGCCCCGACAAAGGCCTGCAGGTAGGGGTCCTGGAGCAGTTCGGCCTGGTCCACGGGAAACTTCAGCGGGCCCGTTGAGGCCAGCCGGGCCAGGTACTCGCGCGCCTGCTGGTGCTGCCCGATGCTCATAAACCCAGCGATGGTGTGCAGCTGGTTGGCAAACTCGTGCCGCTGCGCCCGCAATGCCGTGGACATGGTGCCCACGGCGTCCAGCTGGCGGGTGAGCTGCTGCAGCTCCGTGCGGTCGCGGAGCATCACCACCCAGCCCAGGTCCTCGCGCCGGTGCAGGGCTTTGCGCGCGTTGGCCACCAGCACCCGGCCGCCTGCCACCAGTTCGACGGCGGGAGCGCCGCCGGAGCCGGCCCGGGTCAGGGACTTCAGCAGGTCCGGTACTGGGGCGTCCTCCCAGGGTGTTCCGGCGAGGTCGTCCAGCCCCAGCAGGCGCTGGGCGGCGGCGTTGAAGACGGTGATCCGGCCGTCGGCGGACACGCCGATCACGCCGTCGTCCACCCCCTGGAGGACCGCCACCTGGTCATGGACCAGCGTGCTGATCTCCTCCGGCTCCAGGCCCAGGGTGAGGCGCTGCAGGCGGCGGCGCAGCAGGAAGGATCCCAGGATGCCGGCGAGCAGTGCGCCGGTGGCGGTCAGGGCGACCGGGCCAATGTCCCGTTCCACGCTCTGGCCTACGGTCTCCATCGAATAGCCCACGCTCACCTCGCCCACCACCGTGTTGCTGCCGGGGGCGTAGACGGGGACCTTGGCGCCGGCGGACGGCCCCAGCGTTCCAGTGTTCCGGGTGGTCACTTCCTGGCCGGACAGCGCCTCGGACGGATCTGTGCTCACCCTTTCACCCAGCCGCCGCGGGTCCGGGTGGGCCAGGCGGATCCCGGTTTCGTCAGTGATCACCACAAACAGGGCACCGGTCCGGGTACGTACCGCTTCGGCCGATGCCATCAGCGGCCCGCCAGCGAGTTCGGCGGCCGGGGGAGTGCCGGGTTGTTCGCTGATGGCCAGCACATCGGCCCGGACGGACGGATCGGAGGCCACGGTCCGGGCCAGCGTCAGCGCCTGGTTCTCCGCCTCGCGGCCCACCCGGTCATAGGTCAGCCAGGCGTGGACCGCTGCGCTGAGCAGAACCACCAAAAGCACCACCGCCAACTGCAGCAGCAGCGTCTGGGTGGAAAACCGCAGCGGCTCGCGGGGACTGGAACGCAGCATGAGCCTCCTCGATCCGGGCGGGTAGTCCGGGCATCCTCAGCCCGTGAGCAGAATGAGCTAAATGCTCGCAATAAGCAGTATGCCAATCAATTGAGCCAAAGGCACTGCCGTGACCGCGGCCACCCTAAAGTCTGTAGCACGCGTCACACCGCTGTGCCGCTGTTCACAAAGAAGGAGCCCAGCCGTGCTGGTATTACTTGGATTCGCCATGATCGCGGTATTCATGGTGCTGATCATGACGAAGAAGTTGACGCCAGTGCTGGCGCTGATCATCGTCCCCACAGTATTTGGCCTGTTCGCCGGCGCCGGCCTGGGCATTGGCGACATGGTGATGGATTCGATGAAGTCCATGACCTCCACAGCAGCCCTGCTGATGTTCGCCATCATCTACTTCGGCCTGATGATCGACGTCGGGCTGTTTGATCCGCTGGTCCGGTTCATCCTGCGCAAGCTCGGCAACGACCCCGCCAAGGTGGTCCTGGGCACCGCACTGCTGGCAGCCGCCGTGTCCCTGGACGGCGACGGCTCCACGACCTTTATCCTCACCACCGCTGCCATGCTGCCGATCTACCTCCGGCTGAAAATGAGCCCCGTGGTCCTCACCTGCGTGGCCGGCCTGGCCAACGGCACCATGAACATCGTCCCCTGGGGCGGCCCCACCGCCCGCGCCGCCAGCGCCCTGAAGATCGACGTCAACGAGGTCTTCGTCCCCATGATCCCGTCCCTGGCCGCCGGCCTGGCCGTTGTCCTGGTCTTCGCCTGGGTCCTCGGCCTCCAGGAGCGCAACCGCCTCCGCGCCACGCAGCCGGAAATCTGGGGCGTTCCTGATACCGCTGAAGCATTCGACGGCGGCACCCCTGCCAGCGGCACTGGCAGTGGCACTGGCAGTGGTTCCGGTGCCGGCACCTTCCGCAGCGGCGCAGGACGCAAAGGGAACAACCCCGGCGGAGCAGCTCCCGCCGTCGCCGGCTCCGCCGGTTCCGGCGTCGCAGTCCTGGAACGCACCGAAACCCCCGTGGACGAAGACAACACCGCCATGGCGGGCACCGCACTGGATCCGAACCGCACCACCCTGCGGCCCAGGTTGCAGTGGTTCAACCTGGCCCTCACGGTGGCGGTGATGGGCATGCTCATCGCTGACCTGGTGCCCCTGCCGTACGTCTTTATGGTTGGTTCGGCCATCGCCCTGCTGGTGAACTTCCCGCACGTCAAGGACCAGGCCGCGCAGATCGTGGCCCACGCGCCGTCAATCGTTGCCGTGGTCAGCATGGTGATGGCTGCGGCAGTACTCACGGGCGTGCTCACCGGCACCGGCATGGTGGAAGCGATGTCCGCGTGGCTGGTCCAGATCATCCCGTCCAGCATGGGCCCGCTGATGGCCGTCATCACCGGCCTCCTGAGCATCCCCATGACGTTCTTTATGAGCAACGACGCCTTCTACTTCGGCGTGCTTCCGGTCCTGAGCGAAACGGCCGCACACTACGGCATCAGCGGCGCCGAGATGGCCCGGGCCTCCATCACCGGCCAGCCGTTCCACATGCAGAGCCCGCTGGTTCCCGCCATCCTCCTGCTGGTATCGCTGGCCAAGGTGGACCTGGGCGACCACCACAAGAAAGTCCTGTGGCGCGCGGCAGTGGTTTCGCTGGTCATGCTGGGAATTGGAGTGCTGACCGGAGCCATCGGAATCGGTTAGTCTGTACCTGCCGCGTGCTGCCCCTGGTGGGCAGTACCCCGGCATGAAGGTGCCCGTCTGACGCCCGCTGGGGGCCGTCAGACGGGCATCTACGTTTCCCCACTAGAATGGATCGGAAATCAATTCAAACTTTGCAGGGGAGATCCATGGCTGCGATCAACCGTGACGATGTTGCGCATCTCGCGCGGCTCGCTCACATTGAGATGAGTGCTCAAGAGCTGGACAGGATGGCCGGAGAACTCGCCGTCATCGTTGATTCGGTCAAATCCGTCAGCGAAGCCGCCGGTGACGACGTGCCGGCCACGTCCCACCCCATTCCGCTGAACAACGTGTTCAGGGAAGACGTTGTGGGCCACACGTTCACGGCGGAACAGGCACTTTCCGGTGCACCGGACTCGCTCGAGTTCCGTTTCAAAGTTCCGGCAATCCTGGATGAGGCATAACCATGACTGACAGCAACGAACTCATCCGCCTCTCCGCCGCTGCGCTGGCCGAAAAGCTGGCCGCCGGCGAGGTAACCTCAGTCGAGGCCACCCAGGCCTACCTGGACCGGATCGCCGCAGTGGACGGCGGCGAACGCGGCGTGAACGCCTTCCTGCACGTCAACGCCGAGGAAGCGCTCGCCGTCGCCGCCGAGGTGGACGCCATCCGCGCCGCCGGCGGCGCCGACGCCGAAGCGCTGCATGTGCTGGCCGGTGTACCCATCGCGGTGAAGGACCTCATTGTCACGGTGGGCCAGCCCACCACGGCAGGGTCGAAGATCCTCGAGGGCTGGCACAGCCCCTACGACGCCACGGTGGTGGAGCGCCTGCGCGCTGCCAGGATGCCCATCCTGGGCAAAACCAACCTGGACGAGTTCGCTATGGGCTCCTCCACCGAACACTCCGCCTACGGGCCCACGCGCAACCCGTGGGACCTGGACCGGATTCCGGGCGGCTCCGGCGGCGGTTCCGCGGCCGCCGTCGCCGCCTTTGAAGCTCCGCTGGCCCTCGGCACCGATACCGGCGGGTCCATCCGCCAGCCCGGCGCCGTCACCGGCACCGTGGGCGTAAAGCCCACCTACGGCAGCGTGTCCCGCTACGGAGCCATCGCCATGGCGTCCTCGCTGGACCAGATCGGCCCCGTTTCGCGGACCGTCCTGGACTCGGCGCTCCTGCACCAGGTCATCGGCGGGCACGATCCCCGCGACTCCACCTCGCTGCCGGACCCGCTGGCGGACCTCGTCGCCGCAGCGAAGACCGGCAATGTTGAGGGCTTGCGGATCGGCATCATCAAGGAGCTCCACGGTGAGGGCTACCAGGCCGGCGTCGAAAACCGCTTCAACGATGCCCTGGAACTCCTCAAGGAAGCCGGCGCCGAGATCGTTGAGGTCTCCTGCCCCAACTTCCAGTACGCGCTGGGCGCCTACTACCTGATCATGCCCTCCGAGGCGTCCTCCAACCTCGCCAAGTTCGACGGCGTCCGTTACGGCCTGCGCGTCCTCCCCGAAGAGGGCCCCATGACCATCGAACGCGTCATGGGTGCCACGCGCGCCGCCGGCTTCGGCGACGAAGTCAAGCGCCGCATCATCCTGGGCACCTACGCCCTGTCCGCCGGCTACTACGACGCCTACTACGGCTCGGCACAGAAGGTCCGCACCCTGGTGCAGCGCGACTTCGATGCTGCCTTCACGGTGGCGGACGTCCTGATTTCGCCCACGGCCCCCACCACCGCCTTCCGCCTCGGCGAGAAGCTGGACGATCCGCTGGCGATGTACCTGAACGACGTCGCTACCATCCCCGCCAACCTGGCCGGCGTTCCGGGGCTGTCCCTGCCGGGCGGCCTTGCGGACGAGGACGGCCTCCCCGTGGGCATCCAGCTGCTGGCCCCGGCCCGCGAGGACGCCCGCCTGTACCGCGTGGGCGCGGTGCTGGAGTCTCTGCTCGAGGCGAAGTGGGGCGGCCCGCTGCTGGCGCAGGCCCCGGAACTGGGTGAGCTCGTCGAAGCCAAGGAGGCAAAATAATGAACACCGACGCAGTCCTGAGCTTCGAAGAGGCCATGGAGAAGTACGATCCCGTCCTGGGTTTCGAGGTCCACGTGGAGCTCAACACCAAGACCAAGATGTTCTCCTCCGCCCCGAACGTCTTCGGCGACGAGCCCAACACCAACGTCAACGAGGTGGACCTGGGTATGCCCGGCGTCCTGCCCGTGGTGAACAAGGCCGCGATCGAGTCCTCGATCAAGATCGGCCTGGCCCTGAACTGCAAGATCGCCGAATCCTGCCGCTTCGCGCGGAAGAACTACTTCTACCCGGACACCCCGAAGAACTTCCAGACGTCCCAGTACGACGAACCCATTGCCTACGACGGTTACCTGGACATCGAACTGTCCGACGGCACCGTGTTCCGGGTGGAGATCGAGCGCGCGCATATGGAGGAGGACGCCGGAAAGCTGACCCACATGGGTGGCGCCACCGGACGCATCCAGGGCGCCGACTTCTCGCTCGTGGACTACAACCGCGCCGGCGTGCCGCTGGTGGAGATCGTCACCAAGCCCATCGAGGGCGCCGGTTCCCGCGCGCCTGAACTGGCCAAGGCCTACGTGGCTGCCGTCCGCGAAATCGTCAAGAACCTTGGTGTCTCCGACGCAAAGATGGAGCGCGGCAACGTTCGCTGCGACGCCAACGTCTCGCTCCGTCCCCACGGCCGCGAACGGTTCGGCATCCGGTCCGAGACTAAGAACGTGAACTCGCTGCGCGCCGTCGAACACGCCGTCCGCTACGAAATCCAGCGGCACGCCGCCGTTTTGGACGGTGGGGGAACGGTCACCCAGGAGACCCGCCACTGGCACGAGGACACCCGCACCACCACCTCGGGCCGGGCCAAGTCCGACGCCGACGACTACCGCTACTTCCCGGAGCCGGACCTGGTTCCCGTGGTTCCGTCGCGTGAATGGGTGGAGGAGCTCCGGGCCACGCTGCCCGAGCCGCCCGCCGCACGCCGCAAGCGCCTCCAGGCCGACTGGGGCTACTCCGACCTGGAATTCCGGGACGTGGTGAACGCCGGCGTGATGGACGAGATCGAGGAAACCATCGCCGCTGGTGCTTCGGCTTCCGTCGCCCGCAAGTGGTGGATGGGCGAAATCGTGGGCCGCGCCAAGAACGCCGACGTGGATCCCGGCCAGCTCGGTGTCCAGCCCGCCACCATTGTTGAGCTCGCCCGCATGGTGGAGGAAGGCAAGATCAACAACAAGATGGCCTCTGAAGTGCTGGACGGCGTCCTGGCAGGCGAAGGCACGCCGGCTGAAATTGTGGACAAGCGCGGCCTGGCCGTTGTCTCCGACGACGGGCCCCTGCTCGAAGCCATCGATGCCGCCCTGGCCGCGCAGCCCGACGTGGCGGACAAGATCCGCGGCGGCAAGGTCCAGGCCATCGGTGCCATCGTGGGTGGGGTTATGAAGGCCACCCGCGGCCAGGCCGACGCCGGCCGGGTCCGTGAGCTGATCCTGGAGAAGCTGGGCGTCACTGTCTAGCCCTCCCACCCAACTGGGTCGCAGGTATCGTCGCTTTGACGACGTTACCCGCGGCCCGGTTTTCGTTTAAGTAGTAGTACTCGCTTCCCACATGGCGCCGGCTACTCGTGTGCAGCGGTGCGCCCCGGTCCTACACTGAAGCTCCAGGGCGCCGGATCCAGGAATATCGGGCCTTGCTGTTGCTGTGGGAGGTAGGTTTTATGTCTGTCCGGGACCCGTTGAAGATCCGCAAAGCCGTGCTCGCCGGGGCGGTGGCCCTCGCCCTGACCGGGACGGGGGCAGCGTTTGCGTGGGCAGCGGATGACTCCGCCCCGCCGTCGACTTCGCCCTCCGAGTCGCAGTCTGCGCCGGGCAAATCAGGTCAGGCGCCGGGGCACAACAAGCCGGACAAGGCCCAGCGCCCCCAGCAGCTGCACAGCGAAAGCGTGGTGAAGAAGGCGGACGGCACCTTCCAGACCATCCTCGAGCAGCGCGGCACGGCGGAGGCGGTCAGCAGCACCTCGATCACGGTCAAGAGCGAGGACGGTTACTCGCAGACTTACGCTGTCAGCGCCGACACAAAGGTCAAGTCCTCCATCGCGGACATCGCCACCGGTGACACCGTCCGGATTTCCGGGGTGAAGAACGGGGACCAGGCAACGGCGGAGCGGATCGTCGAGGGTGCAGGCGACGTCCCCGGGCTGGGGCTCGGCCGCGGCAACGGGCACGGCAAAGGACATAACAAGGCCAAGTGACTGGCACCTGGCGCCATTCAGCCGGGTCAGCCCTGCTCGACCAACCTTGCCATGATGGCCTGCAGCGCTTCGGAAACAACCATCACCGAACGCCGCTTCAGGTTTTCCGGCCGGGCCAGCAGGTCGATCCGGCGCCGGGTGCTGATGCCCTCAAGCGGCCGCAGCACAATATCGGGATTGAGCACCGGGCCCGCGGTGTACCTCGGCAGCAGTCCCACCACCCCGCCGGTTGCCACCAGCGCAGCCGCCGTGGAGTAGTCGTTGATCCGGTGGACGATATTCAGCTCCCTGCTGGAAACGGCCGCGACGGCGGACAGCACATCGGCGGGGGAATAGCCGGTGTGGCTGGTCACCCAGGCCTCGCCGCCGACGTCGTCCGCCGTGACGGCAGGCTTCCCCGCCAGAGGGTGGCCGGCGGGCAAGGCGACATCCAGAGGCTCGTGGGCGAGCGGTATCACCGTGACCCGTTCGGCAGGCCAGCGGGGGCTGTGGTCCATCCGGTGCGCGAGGACCAGGTCGTAGCGCGCTGTCAGGGCGGGAAAGTCCTGCTGCGCCACGTCCTCATCCGACAACTCGATCCGCGGCTGTCCCGGAGCATCGAGGATCCTGGCCAGGGGCGCAAAGACCGCCTGCCCCACGCTGTGGAAACCGGACAGCGTGACGCGGCCCGCCGCGTCGCCGTGATAACTGCCGATGGCGCCGCGGGCGTCCGCCATGGCGTTGACGACGGCGGCTCCCGCGTCCGCCAGCACCTGGCCTGCCTCGGTAAGCACCAGGTTCCGGCCCTCTTTGCGGGTCAGCGGCACGTCCACGGTGCGCTGCAGCAGGGCCAGCTGCTGGGACACCGCGGAAGGCGTGACCATCAGCGTGTCCGCTACCGCCTTGACGCTGCCCAGGGCGCCGAGTTCGCGCAGGATTTCGAGCTGGTGTATCTCCATGGGATTCAGTCTATGCGTTAGCTTTTGCTACATCGTTGATTGAGAAATTAGCGGTTGTGCTAAAGCTTCTTCCTCGTTGTAATGAGGAGGTCAGCACCCCGCCGACGACGCAGAATGTGACGCAGACAAAGAGTAAGGAAGCCGATGAAGGCTTTGTACAAGGCCGGCCCACAGGCCGGTTTCGAGTTCGTGGACCGCTCCGAACCGGAGGCCGGGCCCGCCGACGTGAAGATCCGGGTGATGACCACGGGCATCTGCGGCACCGACCTTCACATCCAGTCCTGGGATGCCTGGGCGCAGGGGATCATTGAAGCCCCCCTCATCCCGGGCCATGAATTCTACGGTGAAGTGGTGGAAACCGGCGAGGATGTCCGCGACGTGAAGGTGGGGGACCGGGTATCCGGCGAGGGCCACGTGGTCTGTGGAATCTGCCGGAACTGCCGGGCGGGCCGGCGGCAAATGTGCATCCATACCGTGAGCGTGGGCGTGCAGCGCGACGGTGCGTTCGCCCAATATGTGGTGATCCCGGAAACGAACGTCTGGGTCCATCACGATCCTTCGGTGACGCCGGAACTGGGCGCCATCTTCGACCCCTTCGGCAATGCGGTGCACACCGCCCTGAGTTTTCCGCTGGTGGGCGAGGACGTGCTGATCACCGGCGCCGGACCCATCGGGTTGATGGCCATCGCCGTCGCCCGCCACGCCGGGGCCCGCAAGATCGCCATCACGGACGTGTCCCCGCACCGGCTGGACCTGGCCCGCCGGCTGGGCGCAGACCTGGCCATCAACGTCGCCACCACCAGGGTCCGCGATGCCCAGCGGGAGCTGGGGATGCGGGAGGGATTCGATATCGGCATGGAGATGTCCGGCCACCCCACAGCCCTGCCGGAGATGATTGACAACATGAACCACGGCGGCCGGATCGCGATGCTGGGGCTGCCCAGCCAGGACATCACCATTGACTGGGGCAAGGTGGTCACGCACATGCTGACGCTCAAGGGCATTTACGGCCGCGAAATGTACGAGACCTGGTACGCGATGAGCGCCATGCTGTCCTCCAACCCCGTACTTCACGCCGGCATCTCCGCCGTCGTCACTGATACCCTCCCTGCCGCCGACTGGGAAAAGGGCTTCGAGCTTGCCCGCAGCGGCGCCGGCGGAAAAGTTGTCCTCGACTGGACCCGACTCTAAGGAACACCATGTACACCTCGATCAAGGACCAGCTGGGCAGCGAGCTGGAGGAGATCCGCACCGCCGGACTCTTCAAGACCGAACGCAGCATCAACTCGCCCCAGTCAAGCCACATCAACGCAGGCACGCTGGGCCAGCCAGGCGCGGACGTGCTGAACTTCTGCGCAAACAACTACCTGGGCCTGGCTGACCACCCGGACATCATCAAGGCAGCCAAGGAGGCCATGGACGAACGCGGCTTCGGGATGGCCAGCGTGCGCTTCATCTGCGGCACCCAGGACCTGCACCTGGAACTCGAAGCCCGCGTCTCCCGTTTCCTGGGAACGGAGGACACCATCCTGTTCTCCAGCTGCTTTGACGCGAACGGCGGCGTCTTCGAGTCCCTCTTCGGCCCGGAGGACGCCATCATCTCCGACGCCCTGAATCATGCCTCCATCATCGACGGCATCCGCCTCTGCAAGGCCCAGCGGTACCGGTACGCCAACCAGGACATGGCGGACCTGGAGTCAAAGCTGGTGGAAGCAAAAGATGCCCGCCGCAAGATCATCGTCACCGACGGCGTTTTCTCGATGGACGGGTACCTGGCGCCACTGGAGGCCATCTGCGACCTCGCCGAGAAACACGACGCCCTGGTGATGGTGGACGATTCGCACGCCGTGGGTTTTATGGGGGCAACCGGAGCCGGCACGCCCGAGCACGCCGGTGTTTCGCAGCGGGTGGACATCTACACCGGCACGTTCGGCAAGGCGCTGGGCGGCGCCTCGGGCGGATACGTCTCCGGCCGCAGTGAAGTGGTGGCCATGCTGCGGCAAAAGGCCCGTCCCTACCTGTTTTCAAACTCGCTGGCCCCGGCTATCGTGGCCGCCACCATCAAAGCCCTTGACCTGGTGGAGAACTCGGCGGAGCTCCGGCGCCAGCTCTTCGAGAATGCCGCATTTTTCCGCCGCCGCATGACCGAGGAAGGCTTTGACCTGCTGCCCGGCGAGCACGCCATCGTCCCGGTGATGTTCGGCGACGCCGTCCTGGCCGCAAAGGTGGCGGACCGAATGCTGCAGCACGGCGTCTTTGTCACCGCCTTCAGCTTCCCGGTGGTTCCGCGCGGAGCGGCAAGGATCCGGGTGCAGCTTTCGGCGGCTCATTCAGCGGACGACGTCGAAGCGTGCGTAAGTGCCTTCGTCGCCAGCCGAGCCGAAGTGGCAGGCTGAGGGCTTAGCCTGCGGGCGGTCACAGCCCGGCATAACTCTGCAAGGATGAAGGCATGGCAGCTCATTACGACGTCCTCATAGTCGGCGGCGGCATCGCCGGCTTGTCCCTGGCGTCCGCGTTGGCGGGCACCTGCGCCGTGGCGCTGGTGGAGGCGGAGCAGGAACTGGCGTACCACACGTCCTCCCGCTCCGCCCGGCAGCTCATTCCCAGCTACGGCCCGCCCGTGGTCCAGGAACTGACCGTCCGGACACTGGAGCTGATTGCCGCCCGCGACGCTGAGTTGCCCGAGCCGGTGCTCACGCCGCGCAGCTTTATGCTGATCGGTTCGGAGCACGCGGTGGCAGCCGAAGCCAGCGGCCACATGCGGTCCATTACCCCAGCCGAAGCGCTGGAGCTTTGCCCGGCCCTCGTTCCCGGAACCTTCACCGCGGCCGGCCTGGACACCGGCTCCTTCGGCTGCAACGCACCGCTGCTGCTGGAGGATCACCGCCAGCGCGCGCTCGCCGCCGGCGTGGACATCATCACCGGCGCCAGGGTCCACTCCGCGCAGCGCGTGGGTTCCGGCTGGCAGGTGGGGGCCGGCATGGAAGCTTTCGAAGCCGGTGTGCTGGTGAATGCCGCCGGCGCCTGGGCGGATGAACTGGCTGTCATCAGCGGCGTGGAGAAGCTCGGGCTGCAGCCTTACCGGCGCACTGCGGCGATTGCCGCCGTCGAACGCCCCCTGCCGGAACACAGCCCGATGGTGGCAGCAGCGGACAACTCGTTCTACTTCCGCCGTGAAGGTGGCGACGTGCTGATTTCGCCGTCAGAGTCGGTGCCTAGCGGGCCCGAAGACGCCAAGCCCCGGCCCGGGGACGTGGAGCGGCTCGTTGCCACGCTGAACAAGGTGACAACCTTGGGCATCGCGGGGGTCCGCACGGCCTGGACGGGACTGCGGACAGAAGCCGCCGATGGCGTCCCAGTAGCCGGGTTCGACGCCGAAGCGCCGGGCTTCTACTGGCTTGCCGGCCAGGGCGGCTATGGCTTCCAGACCTCAGCGGCGATGGCGGAACTGGCGGCAACCCAGATTCTGGCCGGCCAGCAGGCCTCACCTGAGGCGGCGGACACGGGTCCGGTATCCCGGACAGCGCAGGCGCTCGCGGCCACCCGCTGGTCCGTCCGGCGCTGAAGAATGGTCCGTATGAGTACCTTGATCACCAATATCGCCGAGCTGATGACCCAGGACCTGGAACACCGGGTCCTCAAAGATGCCGCCGTGGTGGTCGAGGGTGAGCGGATTTCCTGGATCGGGGCTGCAGCTGATGCTCCCGCTGCGGATGACGCCGTCGACGCCGGCGGCCGCGCCATGCTCCCCGGCTGGGTGGACTCCCACACCCACCTGCTGTTCGCCGGTGACCGGACGGCCGAATTCGAGGCGCGGATGGCAGGGGAGTCCTATTCCGCCGGCGGCATAGCGGTGACCATGAAGGCCACGCGCGCCACGTCCGATTTCGATCTCACGCGGCTGGCTCTTGGCCGGGTGGCCGAAGCGGTGTCGCAGGGGACCACCTACATCGAGACGAAAACCGGCTACGGCCTGGACGTCGAGCATGAGGCCCGGAGCGCCCGCATCGCCTCCACTGTTGCAGACCAGGTGACCTACCTCGGCGCGCACCTGGTCCCCGCCGGGCAGGACCCGGACGACTACACGGACCTCGTGTGCGGCCCCATGCTTGCCGCCGTCCGTCCCTACGCGCAATGGGCCGACGTCTTCTGCGAGGAAGGGGCCTTCGACGCCGAGCAGTCCCGCCGGGTCCTGGTGGCCTGCCGTGACGCCGGACTGGGACTGCGGGTCCACGGCAACCAGCTGGGCGAGGGCCCCGGTGTCCAGCTCGCCGTGGAGTTCGACGCTGCCAGCGTGGACCACGTGAACTTTCTGGCGGACAAGGATGTGGATGCCCTGGCCGGAACCTGGGCCGGCTGGGATGCCGCCACCGGAACCGGTGCCCGCGGCACGGTGGCCACCTGCCTGCCTGCCTGCGACCTTTCGACCCGTATGCCGCTGGCCCCGGCGCGGGAACTCCTCGACGCCGGAGTCCAGGTGGCGCTGGCTTCCAACTGCAATCCGGGCACGTCCTACACGAGCTCCATGGCCTTTTGCGTGACGACGGCGGTGCTGCAGACGCACCTGAGTGTCCACGAGGCGGTCCGGGCAGCGACGTATGGCGGCGCCCTGGCGCTGCACAAGGACAAGGGGAACGACGTCGACGGGGAGCGGGCGGTGGGTTCCATCGCCGTCGGACACCGGGCGGACCTCCACCTGCTCAATGCGCCGTCCGCCACTCACTTGGCTTACCGTCCAGGTATGCCCCTGACGTACGCTGTATGGCGGGCCGGGGTCCGGGCGCGCTGACCATTCCCGCCAAAGTGACGTTAGATGATCATTTGGCTTCTGTTATGATCAGAAAGCGTCATCGAAGCTGGTGGCGGGAGTACTTGGAGGCTTTTGCATGACCCGCACCGACCGCCTGACGGCAATCCTTGACCTCCTCGCCAAAACCGGCCAGGTGGAGGTCGAAGAGATCGTCAGCACCCTCCACGTCTCGCCTGCCACTGCCCGGCGCGACCTGGACAGCCTGGCCAAGCGCCGGCTCCTCACCAGGACCCGGGGCGGAGCCACAACGGGCGCCCTTGCCTACGACCTGCCCGGCCGGTACAACAGGGACGACCACGCCGAGGCCAAGCAGCAGATCGCCCAGGCCGCTTCCGGCCTCATTGCCCCCGGCGCGGTTATTGGCCTTTGCGGCGGCACCACCAGCACTGTGCTGGCGCAGATCCTGGCCACCCGCGAGGACCTGAATGCGCCGTCCAACCAGCCCACCCTTACGGTGGTGACAAATGCCATCAACATCGCCGGGCAGTTGGCCGTGCGGCCCAACATCAAGGTTATGGTCACGGGCGGGATCCTGAACCCGCGGTCCTACGAGCTGGTGGGCCCCTACACGGACATCATTATGCAGAAAGTGGTGCTGGACATCGCCTTTATCGGGGTCAACGGCATCGATCCCGATGTGGGGCCGACCAACACGGGGGAGGGCGAAGCCTCGGTCAACGCCCTGCTCGCCAGCAGGGCGCGTGTCTCGTACGTGCTGGCGGACTCGTCCAAGGTGGGGGTGCGCGCCTTCGCCACCATGGACGGGTACAACTTCACCCGGCTGATCACCGATTCGGGCATCTCGGCGCAGGATAAGGCCGCGTTCGAGGCCAACGGCACCGAAGTGATCGTGGCCGGCAGCTGACGCTTGAGCTTTAACCGATCTGCGGGCTGATTCCTCGCCGCCCCGGTGAGGTGTGGTCCGCGACCTGCGGGGTGTGGCAGGCCAATCAGCCCGGATCCAGAAACTGAAGGCAAGATGGGTACATGCTGGTTCCCTCCCGTCGTCGACTGCGCATTGAAGTCTGGATTGTTTTAGGCCTGTCCCTGGGGCAGTCCGCCGTGTACTCGGTGGTGCAGCTTCTGGACAAAATGACCCGGGCGCCGCTGGTGGAAGGCACCTCCACCCTCAACCGTTCGCAGAGCACCCGTGAGTACTTCGACCTGACCTACCAGCTGTTGGACATCATCTTTGCGCTGGTGCCGGTGCTGCTGGTGATCTACTTCCTCACCGACCAGCGGCAGGCCGTTGGTCCCGGCGGCGGCCACTCGGGCTCGGCCTTCCGGAAGCTGGGGTTCAATTTCGCCCATCCGGGCAGGGACCTGCTTCAGGGGCTGGGACTGGCTGCGCTGATTGGCATCCCGTCCCTCGGCCTGTATGCCGCGGGCAGGGCGCTGGGAATCACCACCGCCATCATCCCGAGTGCGCTGGACGCCTACTGGTGGACTGTGCCTGTGCTCATCCTGTCCGCGATCCGTCATGGGGTGGTGGAGGAAGTCATCGTGGTGGGCTATCTGATGGACCGGTTCGGAAAGTTCGGCTGGAGTCTGCCGGTGTCCATCGTGGTGAGCTCGCTGTTGCGCGGCAGCTACCACCTGTACCAGGGATTCGGGCCCTTCATTGGGAACGTGGTGATGGGCGTCGTCTTCGCCTGGCTGTATACCCGGACCAGGCGGGTGATGCCCCTGGTGATCGCCCACGCACTGCTGGACATCGTGGCGTTCGTGGGATTCAGCCTCTTCGGCAGGGCGGTCGGGCTCGGGTAGGACAGTCAAGCTGACACGGTAAGGTTGAAGCGCCCAGGCTGACGGAGCGCCGTTGACTCGGCCCAGCTCACACGCTTATGCCTGAAGCGGACCAGCTGACAAAGCAAGGTTCGCTCTTCCACAGTTGAGCCATATCGGATTGCTCCACCCGTCCAGCCCGGTAGGCCCGGAATGCGTGATCTGCGGGTCACCGGGCGGCCCTCTTGGATTCCGGGTTCGCTAAGAGCGGCCGTGGAGGAACCGCTCTATGAAGTCTTCTCCGGGGGAGGACCTGTAGACAAAGTCCGGGGGCAGGCAGGACGGATTGAGGCGGACATGCCCCAGTTGTCCTGGCTTCAGTTGTTGTGGCCAGTGGGGTGGTTCCCAGTCGTGGTGTTCGGCTTTGTAGTGGCGGCCGGTGGGTGAGGTCCAGCCCGGTGGTTCGTTGTGGGTGGCCGGTGTGGGCGTCCAACTGGTGGCATGTTTGAGGCGGTGGTGTTTTGGGCAGAGCTGGGCCAGGTTGCTGATCCCGGTGTTGCCGCCGTGTTGCCAGGCTTGAAGGTGGTCTGTTTCGTTGTCGAGGGAGGGGTTGTTGCAGCCGGGGAAGGTGCATTTTCCGTCCCTGAGTTGCAGTGCTTTTTTCATGGCTTTGGTGAGCCGGTAGCTGGTGCGGCCGATTTCCAGTGGCGCGCCGTCCCTGGGGTCCACCAGTACCCGGTAGAACGAAGTGGCGCCGCCTTCGACGAGTTTGCGGGCCATGGACGCGGGGATCGGGCCGTAGCCATCCAGTATCGCTGGCTCATCGGTCGTGCCCATCAGGGAGAGGGCCGGCACGGTGACGAGGACATCCGCTCTGGGTGCCGGGACGTTGCCTAAGGCGGCACCCGCGTAGGTTTCACCCGGCTTGCCTGCAGCCGGACCGCTTTGTCCCAAGCTGCTTTGTCCTGTGCCGGCCTTTCCCGCGCTGCTTTGTCCTGTGCTGCTTTGTTCTGTGCTGGTTTCAGGGCCGGGGTGAAGTGCCGTTCCGGCGCGGAGCAGGAGGCTGGCGGCGATGTCGGGGCGGAGTTGTGTCATGGTGCGGGGTTCGTCGGGGCCTTGGAGGCCGCGGGCGAGGGCGGTGGTGCGGTTCCAGATGGCTGAGGCCTGGTCCGCAGGGACGTAGAGGGAAACCCGGGCCATGCCGTCGCGGTCCGGGGTGTATTCCATCCGCCGGTCCGCGGCGCATTTGGCGTGGCGCTTCTCCAGGCTCTCCGGGTGGTGGCGTTCCCGCCAGTTCCTGGCCTTGGCACGGAACCTGTACGCGGGTAATTCCCCGATCGGGGCGGCCGTAGGCGGCCGGGGCACCTCCGGGTCCAGGAAGTGGGCCTCCAGTGCCGCAGCGCCGGCGGGGTCAAGGCCGGCGGTTTCCTCCACCATGACCAGGGCGTGCGGCCAGGTAATCGACCCTTTCTGCAAGGCAGACAACGTCAGCGGCAACTCGTTGGCCACGGTGTGGGAGGCGGCCAGGAACGCACCCGCTGCCCGGGGCCCGAGGGCCAGGAGGGCGCCGATTTCCGCCGGGACAGCCATCTCCAGCGCCTGCACCGGCATGTCCGGCCCAGCGATGGCCTGGGCAGTGTCCGCGTACGTCACGGCAGCGCGGGCCTTCACAGCAGCGAACCCGGCTTCAGCGGTGCGCGCCCCGGCAAGGATGTCCAGGCACCCATCACCCAAACCGGCCAACGGATCAGCAGCCGAGAACGGCTCCAACCCACAGCCCTCCGCCTCGGCATTGAGCACGGCAAGGGCAGCATTGATGTCCTCAAACGCCTTCACCACCGCCGCTTTCCCCATAAACCAATCATCGTGAGGGGGTCTGACAAATCAGGGTCTTCAGAGGCTGTCCCAGGAAATTTCTTCAAACGTTTTTTGACGCTTTCGATGGAAGCCCAGGACACCAGGTGATGGCGCGTTGCGGGGAAAGCTGCGGGAGGTGTGGTGGGTTTCTCTTCAACCCGGGAATCGGGATCCTTCAGACGATCGGGGAATATGGCTGCCGGCCCAGCCTCAATCCCGGACAGGTCCGGGACATGGATTCGGCCGCCATCAACTGGTGACGCCGTTGTCACCGGCTGATGGCGGCCGAAGTTTGGGAGGACAGGGTGCCCAGGCAATACCCCGGGCGCGCCACTGCGATGCCCGGGCGCGGCGGCCCGGGCAGCGGAAGGAACGTCAGATGGTGACGGCTCCGGTGGCGGTTTCGAAAGTGACGGACAGGATGCCGGGCGTCCCATGCGGTGCCACCCACTCAACGGCCACGTCTTCAAGCGGCTTCTCCACCGGCTCGCCCAGCCATTCGGTGACCCGTGCTGCCGAGCCTGCGATGGTGAGGCAGCTCATCTTCACGTTGCTCTCGTAGGCATTGGACGGGTGCAGGGAAGGATCACCCTCCCACTTGAGCATGTAGGGAACCTGGGGGTCGGCGATCAGGCCGAGGATGCCGATCTGCTTCCAGACGAGTTCACGGCCGTCCGGAAACTTGCGGTTGCCGTTCACTGCAGAGCGTCCGAGCCGCTCTTCAAACGGGGCGAGGTCGTCCACTTCGACGCACCAGCCCATCCAGCCGCCGCCCGCCGCGGACCGGGCACGCACGGCCTGTCCGAAGGGGGCCTTGTCCGAAGCGGGGTGGTCCAGGACCTCCACGACCTCGAGGTACTTGTGGCCCGCGAGCGGGATAATCATGTTTCGGGTACCGAACCGCGGGTGTACCCCGCCCTTCACTGCCTCAACGCCGAGGGCAGAGGAAATACGTTCGGTGGTGGCCGCCAGGCCATCGTGTTCACAGGCGTAAGAGACGTGATCCATGCGCATGCCATCATCTTGGCACTTTGTGATCGGGCTCTCAGCTAAGGGTAGCCTTACTGGGATTTTCGCTGGTCAGCGCCCACAAACCGACGGCAGGGCGCGTAAAGATGTTCAGGACCATGTTCGTCACAATGCTGTCCGCCGCACTCTGCGTGTTCCTACACTGGGCTCAGGTCATGAGTGCCAGCATCAAGCCCCGGCTCGCTGGCCGGCAACCCTCCAACCGCGGTGGGGTGCCCCGGGTGAGGACCTGGCTGTCCGGCAAAAGGCCGGATGGCAAGCGCGGCCCGCAGTGCTTCGAGCATGCCGGGCCAATGTCAAAGGAGCCTTGAATTGTCCAACGGATGGTCCTTCGAAACCCGCCAGATCCATGTTGGGCAGGAACCGGACAGCGCCACCGGCGCCCGCGCCCTCCCCATCTACCAGACCACGTCCTTTGTTTTCCCGAGCGCGGAGAGTGCCGCCAACCGCTTCGCGCTGGCGGAGCTGGCTCCCATCTACACGAGGATCGGCAACCCCACCCAGGAGGCCGTGGAACAGCGGATCGCCAGCCTGGAAGGCGGCCTGGGGGCCCTGCTGCTCAGCTCCGGGCAGGCCGCGGAGACGTTCGCCATCCTGAACATCGCCGAGGCCGGCGACCATATTGTGGCCAGCCCCAGCCTCTACGGCGGCACCTACAACCTCTTCGCGCACACCCTGAAGAAGTTCGGCATCTCGGTCACCTTCGTGGCGGACCCGGACAATCTGGACCAGTGGCGCGACGCGGTGCAGCCCAACACCAAACTCTTCTTCGGCGAAGTGGTCTCCAACCCGCGCCAGGATGTCCTGGACATCGAAGGCGTGTCCCAGGTTGCGCATGAGGCCGGGGTGCCGCTGATTGTGGACAACACCCTGTCCACCCCGTACCTGATCCGTCCGCTGGAGTGGGGTGCGGACATCGTGGTGCACTCGGCCACCAAGTACCTGGGCGGCCATGGTTCTGCCATCGCCGGTGTCATTGTGGACTCCGGGAAGTTCGACTTCGGAAAAGACCCGGAAAAGTTCCCCGGGTTCAACACCCCGGACCCCACCTATAACGGGCTGGTCTACGCCCGCGACCTCGGCGCAGAGGGAGCACTGGGCGCCAACCTCTCCTACATCCTCAAGGCCCGGGTCCAGCTCCTGCGCGACCTGGGCTCGGCGGTGTCGCCCTTCAACGCCTTCCTGATCGCCCAGGGACTGGAGACGCTGAGCCTGCGGGTGGAGCGGCACGTCGCAAACGCCACCGAAGTGGCGCGCTGGCTGGAAGGAAGGGACGACGTCGAATCCGTCGCCTACGCGGGCCTGCCCTCCAGCCCCTGGTACGAGCGGGGCCGCAAGTACGGACCGAAGGGAACCGGCGCCATCGTCTCGTTCAACCTGGCCGGCGGGGCAGAGGCGGGCAAGCGCTTCGTGGACGCCCTTGAACTGCACTCGCACGTGGCCAACATCGGCGACGTCCGCTCCCTGGTGATCCATCCGGCGTCGACCACCCACAGCCAGCTCTCGCCCGAACAGCAGGAAGTGGCCGGCGTGACGCCCGGACTGGTGCGGCTTTCCGTGGGCATCGAACACATCGACGACATCCTCGCGGACCTCGAAGCCGGCTTCAGGGCGGCCAAGGGAACCAGCGGCGCCTGAGGGCCGGCAGGAGCGCCGGCAGGAACAGCGGCGGCAAGCCGGGAAGTCACAACCAGTCACACTCTTGGCAGCGGGCGGGGGCAGTTTCGTACACTCAATGCAGGTCATGAGTGCCAGTGACAGCCCCGGCTTGCTGGCCGGCAACCCTCCTTCCGCGGTGGGGTGCCCCGGGTGAAGACCTGGCCTGCCGGTCAGACGACGGCAGGCAAGCGCGTAGAAGAGGTCTTGCCATGACGGTTACCGTCACCCGTACCACCGTTCCCGAACACGGAATTGTCCGCTATGCCTCCATCGGCGGGCTGCAGCTCGAGGCAGGCGGCTACCTGCCGGACGTCACCCTGGCCTATGAAACCTGGGGCACGCTCAATGAGGACGGCAGCAACGCTGTCCTGATCGAGCACGCGCTCACCGGCAGCACGCACGTGACCCGCGGCGACACGGACGAAGAAGGCTGGTGGGAACAGCTCGCAGGACCTGGCGCTCCAGTGGACACGGACAGGTTCTTCGTCGTATCAATCAACATCGTGGGCGGCTGTTACGGGTCCACCGGGCCGTCCTCGCCCGCCCCTGACGGCAGGCCCTGGGGCTCCCGTTTCCCGCTGGTGACCCTCCGGGACAGCACCGCGGCTGAGGCCCGGCTGGCAGACCAGCTGGGCATCAGCAGCTGGTTTGCGGTGCTGGGCGGGTCCATGGGGGGCGCCCGTGCGCTGGAATGGGCCGTGACATATCCGGAACGCGTGCAGCGCTGCGCCGTGATCTCCGTGGGAGCCGCGAGCACCGCCGAGCAGATCGCCTTCGCCCAGGCGCAGACGCTGGCCATCCGCCAGGACGCCAACTTCAATGGCGGTGACTATTACGGCGGGCCGCTTCCGGAGGAGGGCCTGGCCCTGGCGCGGCGCATTGCCCACATCACCTACCGTTCGCCCCTTGAACTGGACGGGCGCTTCGGCCGGGCACCCCAGGCTTCCGAATCACCGCTGCAGGGCGAGCAGCTGGCGGCGCGCGGACGCTACCAGGTGGAGAGCTACCTGGACCATCAAGGCACCAAGCTGGTCCATCGGTTCGACGCCAACAGCTACATTGCCATCACCGAAGCACTGATGAGCCATGACGTCTGCCGCGGCCGCGGGCCCCTGGAACAAACGCTGTCCCGTACCGGCGCCCGCTTCTTTGTGGCCGCCGTGGATTCGGACCGGCTCTACTTCCCGTCGCAGTCCCTGGAACTGGCCCGCGCGCTCCCGGGAGACGTGGACGTCAACTTCATCGAGGCGCCCATCGGGCATGACGGATTCCTCACCGAAATCGGCCAGCTGGGGCACCAGCTCCGGACCAGCTTCCTGGTCTGACGGTTCCTAGCCGTTCATGATCTCGGTGCGGCGGGCCATGTATTCCTCCATGGAGAGCTCACCGTTGCTGTACTGCGTATCAAGTTCCGCGAGTTTGCGCGCGCGGTAGCCTTGCGGGGCCGACGGCGGCGGGGGAGTTGCCGGGGCAGCGGGCTGCTGCGGGGCTTCTTCGCGCTGTCCGGGCTGCGGCTGCCCGGACTGTCCGTAGCCGGGCTGTCCAAACGGCGGCTCGCCGAAAGCCGGCTGCCCGTAGGGCGGGAACTGCTGGCCCATCGGCGGGACAGGCGGGAGCGGCTGAACGGGCGGCAGCGGCCCGCCGGAGAGGGGCTGGGGCCGGTCAAGCTGGCGGAATCCGCCGCCGAAGTAGTCCTGCTGGGTGAAACCGTCCCGGGGCTGCTTGTTTTGCGGGCCGTTGGAGCCGGGGAACATCCCGCCGCCCGGAAACTGGTCCGGGTAGCGCCCCGTAAAACTCTGCTCGTGGTTCCTGCGGGCCACCGACTTCCGGTACATCCGCAGGGCCATCGGGATCAGGAACGACAAGATAATGATCCAGAAAAACAAGTTGCTCACGGTGCCGTGCCTCTCATTGGTGTCCTTCCAGCTTAAGCCCCGGGCTGCACGCGGACGGTGGGGAGTCCCATAAAGGCGCCGTACCGTTCCACAGCTGCCTGAACCGCTTCGGCCAGGGGAGAACCCGGAGTTTCAGCCCGCGAGAGACGGATGTCGACTTCACATCGGCCGGGAAGCAGCGTGTGCCGCCAGGAACCGGTCATCCGCCCGTCCAACAGCACCACATGCATCGGCTCGCCCTGGAACGGGAAAGTCGGGGCGTTGCCTCCGAGGTAGTGCCGCGTGGCGGAATAGCCCATCACGTACTCGTCGTAGCACTGGATGAGGTCGATCCGCGGGCCGGCTTCCCCGGCACCACCGGCGCCCGCTTCCGCGGCGTCATGGCCTCCGGCTTCGTAATAAGGCGCGGCACTGTAATAGTGCACGACGCCGTCAATCACCGTTTGGGCCAGGGCTTCAGGGTGCGCCTCAACAGCGAGCTGCAGGCCCTTCCGGACGTCCGTCATGGTCAATCCGGACCAGTCCGCGCAGTCCTTGACCGTCGCGGGGCCGCGGCTGCTGAAATAGCGGCGGGCCAGTTCGGCCAGCGCTTCCGCCCTTTCGGGTGCGGGCTCCGGTCCTGCAGGGACCCGCTCGTCGAAGAGCGCGTACGTCTGCTTCAACGCCCCGCCCGGGCTGCGCACAGGCGTGCCGCTCACCAGGACCCCGCTGATTTCCGCGTGCATGACCAGGTAGGCAAGTTCCAGGCCCTTCGCCGGGAACCCGGCGTCGTGCAGCCTTTCGGCCAGTCCCTCCCGGGGAAGGTGGTTTCCGCCCGCCACCGCGCTGGCCAGGACTTCTGCGCTCCGGGCGGCAACGGCTGCGTCGATGCCGGTACGGCGGTAGGTTGCGGCGTTGGCCTGCTCGAGCGGAGGTGCGGAGAGCGCTAGAAGCCAGCGGAGATCGTCCCGGTGGACAAAATGCCACGTGGGCCGGAGGATGTGGGTCCGCAGGATACGGCCGTCCGTCACGGCCTGCTCGATGTCCGCCGCGGTAACCGGGCCGGCACTGGCGGCCACCCGCTGGGCCAGGCTCCACCTGGCATAGGGAAACTCCTGCGCCTGCACTGCCAGCAGGGACCGCAGCGCAACTTCGGGGGACGCAGCGCCTGGCCCACGCAGCATCTGGGACAGCAGCCGCAGCTGCACTACCTCGTCGGGTTCCAAGCCCGCCAGGGGCTGCCCCGCCGCCGCATCGGGCGTCCCTGTGTCCACTCCGCTAGCGCCGGGCAGCCTCGGTGGTGCCGAGCGGTCCCTCGCCCGAACCCAGCGGAACGCCCGGCCCGAACACGGGTCCCGGTGTCGGCCGCTTGGGCAGGATGCCGTCACCGGAGGACTGGTGCCGCAGCCGGCGCAGCACCCAGGGCACAAAGTACTCGCGGGCCCACACGAGGTCTCCGGACCGGGCCTCTCGCCAGGTCCGCGGCGGCAGCGGCTTGGCCTGCAGCGGTTCCAGGGTGTGGTCAACGTTGAGTGCGTCCAGCACCATTGCCGCGATGGTGTGGTGGCCCAGCGGCGAGAAATGCAGCCGGTCCGCGTCCCACATCTGCGGGTCGCTGAGCTGGCGCAGGGACCACATGTCGGCGATGACCGCGTCGTGCCGTGCTGCCACCGTCCGCAGGTTCTCGTTGTAGATGGCCACCTTGCTGCGGATCCTGCCGAGCACTGAGGACCCTGTGTCCGGGCCGTTGAAGAGAACCACGGTGGCGCCGCCCATTGCCAGGAGCTGGACCACGGAATCAAGTTTCTCCGCCAGCGCATCGGGGTCGCCGCCCGGGCGGATCAGGTCGTTTCCGCCGGCGGAGAGGGTCACCAGGTCCGGTTTCAGCGCCAGGCACGGAGCGAGTTGCTGGTCCACGATCTGCTGCAGCAGCCGGCCGCGCACAGCCAGGTTCGCATAGGCGAAGTCGGGCTTGGTGCGGCTCAGTTCCTCCGCCACTCTGTCAGCCCAGCCGCGGTAGCCGCCGGGGCTTGAGGGCTCGGGATCGCCGATGCCTTCGGTAAAGGAATCGCCCATGGCCACATACCGGGTCCAGGGGTGGGATCCGGCAGGGGCAGTGGACGTTGGGATGCTGGTTGTGTCAGTCACGGTCCTATCCTGCCTTCCGTTTCGCGGGCTGCGCGAACGTAGGTTGTTACCTTTGGGTAACTGTAAGAATGGAAACCATGACTGAAGCCGAAGTATTTCCTGCCCCTGTAGTTCTGTGGTCCCATCCCGAGGACCAGCGCGACGGCAAGCCCCTGCTGGTACTCCTGCACGGCTACGGCGCCAACGAACAGGACCTGCTCAGTCTGGCCGACCTGCTGCCCGGAGACTTCGCCGTAGCGTCCGTCCGGGCCCCGATCGCCACGGGCCCCGGCTTCACCTGGTTCCCGCTCACGGCCTCCATCGACTACTCGGTGAACCGGGTCAAGGCGGCTTCGTCCTATGTCCTGGAATGGATTGACGCCATCCGGGTGGGCCACCCGTCGGTGACCCTGCTCGGCTTCTCGATGGGCATGGCCATGGCCACCACGCTCCTGCGGCAGCGGCCCACTGACTTCGCCGCCGTCGTCGGACTCTCAGGCTTTGCGGTGGACGCCGGGGACGATCCCTCGTTCAAGGACAATGAACTCGACGGCACCGTCCCCTTCTTTTGGGGCCGGGACCAGCAGGACCCCGTGATCACCCCGGACAAGATCGACTTCACCATGGGCTGGGTTCGCAAGCACGTCAAGCTCACCAAGGTCCTCTACACGGGCATGTGGCATGGCATCAACCAGCAGGAGATCGGGCACGTGTCCGAGTTCCTCACGCACGAGGTGCTCAAGAAGTAGGAGTACGACGGCGGGCGGCGGCGCGCGCTGTTGGGCCCGCCGTGGGTGCCGGGATACGGTGCCGGTCAGGCTTCCGGCGCCACGACCTTCACTGTCTGGTTGTTCACGGTGACAGTGTCCCCGTCGTGCAGCTGGCGGCCGCGGCGGTCATCGATCTCCCCATTGACCTTGACGAGCCCGTTCTTGATCAGGTCCGCCGCCTCCACGCCGTCCTCCACGAGGTTGGCGAGCTTCAGGAGCTGGCCAAGGCGGATCATGCTGTCGCGGATGGGGACCTCTTCAACGTTGCTCATGAAGCAATAATGCCTGACGTAATGTGGATTCAATGACCTCCACCCACCGCCTGCCACTGCTCGCAGGCCTGCCGCTGGCGGTGGGCTCGGGCCTTGCCATTCCCGTCCAGGGCCGTATCAACGGTGCGCTGGGAGCCCGGCTGGACGATGGCATCGCCGCGTCCGTGGTGAGTTTCAGCACAGGCCTCCTGCTGATGCTCCTGATCTCGCTGGTCCTGCCGCGCGGCCGCGCCGGGCTGGCCAGCATCCTCCCCGCCGTCCGGAACCGGGCCTTTCCCCGGATCTACGTCCTTGCCGGCGGCATCGGCGCGCTGTTCGTTTTCGCCCAGTCCTTCACCGTGGGGATCCTCGGCGTAGCCCTCTTCACTGTTGCCACCGTCACCGGGCAGACCCTCAGCGGACTGCTGGTTGACCGGCTGGGCATCGGGCCGGCGGGCAAGAAATCAGTCACGGGGATCCGGATCATCGGCTGTGTGCTGACCATCGCCGCCGTCGCCTGGGCCGTATCTCCACGGTTCAGCGCGGCAGCGGGAGGCACGGGAGCCGGCGCACCGGACGCCGGCCCGTCAGCCCTGCTGCTTCCCCTCCTGCTGCCTGTGCTGGCAGGGTTCCTGATGAGCTTCCAGCAGGCCATGAACGGAACAGCCACCGTTCATTACGGCACTCCCATCGCCGCCACGCTGGTCAACTTTGTTGCCGGTTCCCTGGTGCTGTGGACGGCCTACGGCATCAAGCTGGCAGTGGCCGGGCCGGGCAACCCGCTGCCGGGGGAGTGGTGGTACTACGTGGGCGGTCCCATGGGCTGTGTGTTCATTGGCCTGGGCGCGCTGCTGGTCCGCAGCCTGGGCGTGCTGGTCACGGGCCTTGGCATGATCGCCGGCCAGCTGCTGGGCTCGCTGGCCCTGGACCTGATCCTGCCCGCGCCCGGGACAGTAGTGGCGCCGGCCACCGTACTCGGCACCATCCTCACCCTTGCCGCCATTGTCCTGGCAACCCTGCCCTGGCCGCGGGGAGCTTTCCGGAGGTAGGCACCGGTAGGCTAGGACACGCAGCTTTTCACGCATCTTTCCTTCATCCGCCCCTCCCGGCAGCCAACGGTGCAAACCTGCGGCGCAACCGGGGCCTGAAAACCGCGGACCGCACCCAGCGGCCCTGTAGAAATTGGAGTTACCCCCATGGCAGCAAAATCCGTTCTCGACCAGGTCATTTCCCTCTCCAAGCGGAGGGGCTTTGTGTTCCAGGCCGGTGAGATCTACGGAGGTTCGCGTTCTGCCTGGGACTACGGGCCCCTCGGTGCGGAACTGAAGGAAAACATCAAGCGCCAGTGGTGGCAGTCCATGGTCCGCGGCCGCGAGGACGTGGTGGGCCTGGACTCCTCGGTCATCCTGCCCCGCCAGGTATGGGAAGCCTCCGGCCACGTCGAGGTCTTCTCGGACCCCCTGGTGGAGTGCCTTTCCTGCCACAAGCGCTACCGTGCGGACCACCTCGAGGAAGAGTACGAGGAAAAGAAGGGCCGCCCCGCCGAGAACGGCCTGAAGGACATCGCCTGCGCCAACTGCGGCACCCGCGGCGAATGGACCGAGCCCCAGGAATTCTCCGGCCTGCTCAAGACCTTCCTGGGCCCGGTGGCCAGCGAGGAAGGCATGCACTACCTGCGCCCGGAAACGGCCCAGGGCATCTTCGTGAACTTCAACAACGTCCTCACCACCTCCCGCAAGAAGCCGCCGTTCGGCATCGGCCAGATCGGCAAGTCCTTCCGCAACGAGATCACCCCCGGCAACTTCATCTTCCGCACCCGCGAGTTCGAGCAGATGGAGATGGAGTTCTTCGTCGAGCCCGGAACCGATGAGGAATGGCACCAGTATTGGATGAAGGAGCGCATGTCCTGGTACACCGGCCTGGGCATCCGGGAGGAAAACCTGCGCTTCTTCGAGCACCCGCAGGAAAAGCTGAGCCACTACTCCAAGGGCACCACGGACATCGAATACCGCTTCGGGTTCCAAGGCTCCGAATGGGGTGAGCTGGAGGGCATCGCCAACCGCACCGACTTTGACCTCTCCACCCACGCCAAGGCCTCCGGCACGGACCTGAGCTACTTCAACCAGGCCACCAACGAGCGCTACACCCCGTACGTCATCGAGCCCGCCGCCGGCCTGACCCGTTCCTTTATGGCGTTCCTGGTGGACGCCTACACCGAGGACGAGGCGCCCAACGCCAAGGGCGGCGTGGACGTCCGCACCGTGCTGAAGCTTGACCCGCGCCTGGCCCCGGTCAAAGCCGCCGTGCTCCCGCTGAGCCGCAACGAGGACCTGTCCCCGAAGGCCAAGGACCTCGGAGCGCAGCTGCGGAAGAACTGGAACATCGACTTCGACGACGCCGGCGCCATCGGCCGCCGCTACCGCCGCCAGGACGAAATCGGCACGCCGTTCTGCATCACCGTGGACTTCGACACCCTCGAGGACCAGGCCGTGACCATCCGCGAGCGGGACACCATGAGCCAGGAGCGCGTCTCCCTGGACAAGGTGGAAGGCTACCTGGCCGCACGCCTGATCGGCGCCTAGCCATGGCCATCGAATACCGCGAATGGCGCGAGGGGGACGACCTCGCCCTCCTGGAAATCTGGGGCGGCCCGGAAACCTCCCAGGCCCGGCAGTTCCGTGGTGCCCTGGCGCTTTCCTCCGACGGGAGCAGCTCGCCGTGGCGGCGCTGCATCGTGGCCGAGGACGTCATCGACGGCGTCGGCATACCCGTTGCGGCGGGCGTGGTGTACGAAGCCTCGCTGCACCCGGAACGGCTCTGGACCTACATCGAAGTGGCGCGGGACCACCGCCGCAACGGCATCGGTGCCACGCTCCTGACCATGCTGCGCCGCGAAGCGGACAAATCGCCGTCGGGCGTTTCGAAGCTCCGCGCGAAGGTGGAGCCGGGCACCCCCGGCGCCGCCTTCGCCGAACATTTCGACCTGACTCCCATCCAGCGTTCCCGGCTGGTGGTGGTGGAACCGGGCGCCCTGCGGCTTCCCGTGTTCCCGGCCAAGGACGGGGCCAGCGGGCCGTCAAACGATGAAAACGCCGGCTCGGACGTGGTGATGGACCTGGCCACCGGCTCCGTGGAACTGACCGACGTCGTGGGACGTTACTACACGGCCATCCACGGCTGGGATTCGCCCGGCGTGCTGTCCGTGGGACAGGTGCAGAAGCTGTTCCTGGACGACCTCACGGGAGCCCACGGCGCCATCGTGCTCCGCGCCCAGCCGGAGTCCGCCTTCGGGGCCGGCGTTGCGCCCAGTAAGAAGGGCCGGATCCGCGCCTTTGCCGTCAGCTATGCCGCCCCCGCGGACCCGGACGCCGCGCCCGGGCAGGAGGCTGCCGGGCAGGAAGCACCCACGGACGTGTTCGTGGGCCATGAGCCGGCGCTCGCCGCGGACGACGCCGCCGAAGCGGTCCGGGACATGCTCGCCCTCATCGCGTACCAGCACCCGGTGATGCTGGAACTGGACGATTCCATGACGGCACTGCGGGCCGCCGTCGAGCCCCTGCTGGAAAGCGGGAAAGCCCGCCTCGCCGGCCCGGAGACCCTGGTGGTCTCGGACTAAGCCGCCCGGCCCACCCACCTGGCTCGCAGTTGACGCGTTGTCTCGACGGCTGCGAGTCAGTTGGTTGCTCTGCGGGAGGTACGACGGCGGCCCTTCAGCACGTCTTCGGCATCCAGCAGTTGCCGCTCGGCTTCGGACGGGGCGCCGCCGGCCAGCTCGGCGGGCATCCACCACGCGCCCGGCGCGCCAGGCAGGGGAAAGTCCTCGATACAGCCATCGATGCCGGCCTGCAGCCGTGTGCGAAGTTCAGCCGTGGCGGCTTCGGCGTCAACGTCCGGCGGAACCCGCAGGGGCTCACCCACATGGACCCGGACCGGCGCACGCCACGCCACCCGCGGTGAAAAGCCGTGACCCCGCGTCAGCAGCCGGTGCGCGCCCCACACCGAGACCGGAATGACAGGCACGCCGGCTTCCGCAGCCATCCTGACGGCGCCGGTTTTGCATTCCCGGACTTTGAAGCTCCTGCTGACGCCGGCCTCCGGAAACACTGCCAGGTACTCGCCGCTGCGCAGCTTGGCGACGGCCTCATCGAGCGCTCCGGCACGTTCGGTGTAGCCCACCACCACACTGTTCGTGGCACTGATGGCCGGGCCGGCGAGCCAGTGGTCGGCAGCGCCCTGATGGATCATGAAGCGCAACCGGGCCCGGGCATGCTTCCACAGGATGAGTTCCACCGGGGCGAAGTCCACATAGCCGAAGTGCGTGATGGCAAAGACAGCGCCGTTGCCCGGCGTTACCTCGCGGGCGATCCCATGGCGCGGTCCGGGCGCGGGCAGGTGCTCCAAACCGGTGGCAAGGATCCTGATCCGGAAAGCCCACCGGAGGAACAGGCCAAGGCGGACAATGAGCCGGTAGAAGCGGTCACTCGGCCGGGGGCGCCAGGCCATGCTGTTCCTTTCGTTCGTGACCCCGCGGGGCGGGCAGGGCGTACCGGATGCTTACAGGGTTACCTGCACCGACGATTCCGGGAGCAGCTGGTCAAACCCCCGTGGCAGGGACACATCCGCCCCGGCCGCTTCGTTGAAGGCCTTCAGCACAAAGCCGGTGGAGAGCGTGTGCCACAACCGGACCTTGCGGAGCATAAAGTGCCCGGCACCCTTGAGTGCCACGTACTGCATGGAGGCGGCACCGGCGGCGGCGCGCCGCGAAAACGCGAGCGACGCCGACGGGCTGGTCCACCGGTCGAAGGTGCCGTGGACAATCAGCACCTTCCTGTTGTTCACGCCGGATACCGGCGTCCCCGGGCTGAGCCACGGGGCCAGGGCCACGACCGCTTCCACCTGCGGGTGGTCGGCGGCGCACACGGCCGTCAGGCCGCCCATGGAATGGCCCACCAGGAATATCGGGACGCCGGGGTGCCTGCGGGTGATCTGTTCGAGGGCCCAACGCGCGTCCTGCAGCGGCGTCATGTCCTCCCCGTTCCAGCCCCGCACACTGTTGCGGAGGGACCAAACAGCCAATCCGTGCCGCCTGCCTGCCCGGTGGATGTGCCGGGCAAAAGGCACCATCCGCGCAGGGCTCAGGTGCCGGGCTTCCACCGGTTCACGGCTGTGCGACTTCCCGCCGTGCAGCACCAGGGCGATACCCAGAGTGGGACCCTGCGCCGGCAGCACGCTGAGCACGGGCCGGTGGACCGTTTCCGCAGCCGCTCCGCCCGTGTCCAAGTTGCCATCTTCCATACTGTGGTTGGCCATGCCCGGTTCCTCCCCGTCCTGCCGATCCATTTATCAACCCTAAGGTGCCGGACGTAGAGTTCAACGTATGAGGTTCTACTGCTGATGGGGTCCGGCCACACACACGCTTCTACAGATCATTCGGAGCCGACACCGCAGGCGATTGCCGCCCGCCGGCGGGCAAACCGGATCCTGGCCGCAGTGCTCATCCCGCTGACCCTGCTGACGCTGGCCGGCATGGCGATGCTCTGGCCCTCCGGGAGCAAGGAAGGCATTTCCCTGGCCAACCCATACTCGGCGGCCCCCGGCGTCACCTTTGATACGGGGACCATCCAGAGCGTGGCCACAGAGAACTGCATGCAGGGCGTCGCCCAGCAGGGGCCCGGGGAGCAGGGCCAGGCACAGCAGTCCCAAACCCAGCAGGGGCAGGGATCGGACTGCACCTTCGCCTTCACCGAACCGGACAAGGGCGGGAGCCCGGTGAAGGTGGTCATCAACCCGGACGTGGCTTCGTCCCACGGCGTGGAACCCGGCGACCAGATCCGCTACCTGAACCTGTCCAACGCCCAGGGCGCCTCAGCCTCACAGGGTTCACCCGCCTACATCTTTGTGGATTTCGTCCGGACCCTGCCCATCGTCCTGCTCGCGCTGCTGTACGCGGCGGTGGTGATCGCAGTGGCCCGCTGGCGCGGCCTCCGTGCGCTGATCGGACTCGTGGGCGCCTACTTCGTGCTGGCCAGTTTTATGCTGCCGGGCCTGGTGGAGGGGAAGCCGCCGCTGCTGCTGGCGCTGGTGGGATCCACGGTGATTATGATCGGGGTGCTGTACTTCGCCCACGGCTTCTCCGCGCGGACCTCCACCGCCCTCCTGGGCACCATCTTCGGACTGGCCATCACGGCGCTCCTGGCGGCGTGGGCCACCGACGCCGCCAACCTCGCGGGCGTGGGCAACCATGATGCCACCACCCTGGTGAACACCTCGGCCAACATCTCCATCTCCGGGGTGATCCTGTGCGGGCTGATCATCTCCGGACTGGGTGTCCTCAATGACGTCACTATCACCCAGTCCTCCGCCGTCTGGGAGCTGTACGAACTCGCGCCGCAGAGCAGCGCACGGAAGCTGTTCACCTCCGCCATGCGTATCGGCCGAGACCACATCGCCTCCACCGTGTACACCATCGCGTTCGCCTACGCGGGCGCGGCCCTGCCGATCCTCATCATTGTGATGCTCTACGACCGCCCGCTCGCTGACACCCTCACCAGCGCAGAACTCTCCGAAGAGGTCATCCGCACCCTGGTGGGTTCCATCGGCCTGGTCCTGGCCATTCCGGTCACCACATTGATTGCGGTGCTGGTTGTTAAGGCCACCGGTTCCCCGGCCGTGGAGGTGGCGGGTTCAGACGGAGGGTCCGGCAGCCGGCCAACAGACGACGGCGGCCGGCCGCCAGTTGCCGAACGGGCAGGCGGGCGCGAAACAACGCAGCCCGCCGTCAACCCTGACGATGTCACCGATACCGGAACGCTTGCGGCCGCAGCCTTCCAGACCCGGCGCGGACGAAGGGCCGCCGAAAGGGACTGACAGAGGCACGCAGAACCACCCGGAATCCACGATTTGCCCGGCTTTGCAACAATGGACAGGTGACTGTTGCAGCAACTCCTCCCGCCCCCAAGCTGGAACTCCCGCCCCTGAAGCTGGGCCCCATCACCGTGGACACCCCGGTGATCCTGGCGCCGATGGCCGGCATCACCAACTCGGCGTTCCGCCGTTTGTGCCGTGAGTACGGCGGCGGCATGTACGTGGCGGAGATGGTCACCTCCCGTGCCCTCGTGGAGCGCACCCCCGAATCCCTGCGCATCATCTCCCACGACGACGACGAGAAGGTCCGCTCCGTGCAGCTGTACGGTGTGGACCCCGGCACAGTGGGCGCCGCCGTGCGCATGCTCGTTGAGGAAGACCGCGCGGACCACATCGACCTCAACTTCGGCTGCCCGGTGCCCAAGGTCACCCGGCGCGGCGGCGGCTCCGCCCTGCCCTGGAAGATCGACCTCTTCACCGCCATCGTGCAGACGGCCGTCAAGGAAGCGTCCAAAGGCAACATCCCGCTGACCATCAAGATGCGCAAAGGCATCGACGATGACCACCTCACGTACCTCGACGCCGGCCGCATTGCCCGCGATTCCGGCGTGGCCGCCGTCGCGCTTCACGGCAGGACCGCCGCCCAGTTCTACTCGGGGCAGGCGGACTGGTCCGCGATCGCCCGCCTCCGTGAGGCCTTGCCGGACATCCCGGTCCTCGGCAACGGGGATATCTGGTCCGCCGAGGACGCAGTCCGCATGGTCCGCGAAACCGGCGTTGACGGCGTGGTGGTGGGCCGGGGCTGCCAGGGCCGGCCCTGGCTGTTCGGCGACCTCCAAGCGGCCTTCGAAGGCAGCGACACCCGCTTCCGGCCCAACCTCCGCCAGGTGGCCGAGGGCGTGTACCGCCACGCTGAACTGATGGTGGAGACCTTCGGTGACGAGGGCAAGGCGCTGCGTGAGATCCGGAAGCACATCGCCTGGTACTTCAAGGGCTACGTAGTGGGCGGCGAACTGCGCACCCGCCTGGCCCTGGTGACCAGCCTTGAGGTCCTGCGCGACACCCTGTCCGAACTGGACCTCGAGTCGCCGTACCCGGGCATGGACGCCGAGGGTCCGCGCGGCAGGGCCGGCTCGCCCAAGAAACCGGCCCTGCCCAAGGACTGGCTCGAGTCCCGCGCATTGAACGCGGAGCAGTCCGCGGACATCTCTGCCGCGGAACTGGACGTTTCCGGTGGCTGAGACCAGGACCGCCGCGCCCGTCCTGCCCGGTTACGACAGCCACGACTCCGCCCGCTGGGTGGAGGAACCGCCCAAGAACGTCTACCGCTCGGACTTTGAGCGGGACCGCGCCCGGGTGCTGCACTCGTCGGCGCTGCGCAGGCTCGGGGCCAAGACCCAGGTGGTGGCGCCGGACACTGACGACTTTGTCCGGACCCGGCTCACGCACAGCCTCGAAGTGGCCCAGGTGGGCCGCGAACTGGGCCGCGCCCTGGGCTGCGACCCCGATGTTGTGGATACCGCCTGCCTCAGCCACGACCTCGGCCACCCGCCGTTCGGGCACAACGGGGAGTCGGCACTGAACGAGGTGGCGCACGCCATCGGCGGTTTCGAAGGCAACGCCCAGACCCTGCGCCTCCTGACCCGGCTCGAGCCCAAGGTCCTGGGCCCGGACGGCGCGCCTGCCGGCCTCAACCTGACCAGGGCGAGCCTGGACGCGGCATCGAAGTATCCGTGGTCCGCGCTGGAAGCGCCCGTGATCCATGGCCAGCGGACCAGCAAATTCGGCGCCTATGAGGACGACCTCCCCATCTTCAACTGGATCCGGGAAGGCGCCCCCGAGCGCCGGACCTGCCTGGAGGCCCAGGTGATGGACCTGGCCGACGACATCTCCTATTCCGTGCACGACGTCGAGGACGCCATCGTCGCCGGCCATTTCCAGCTCCGCTGGATGGACAACCCGGACCACCGCGCCCGCGTGGTGGGCTACGCCAAGCAGTGGTACCTGCCGCACAACGACCCCGCCGCGATCGACGCCGCCTTGGCCCGGCTGGAGGCCACGGATGTGTGGGTGCGCGAAGCTGACGGCAGCCGCAAGTCCATGGCCGCCCTGAAAAACATGACCAGCCAGCTCATTGGCCGGTTCTGCCAGAGCGCCCTGGAGACCACCCGGGCCGTCTACGGTCCGGAGAACCTGACCCGGTACAACGCCCAGCTCATGGTGCCGGATGAGACGGTGATGGAAATCGCCGTGATGAAGGGCCTGGCCACCACGTTCGTGATGACCACAGAGCACCGCCAGCCCATCTACGAGCGCCAGCGCGAGGTGCTGCACGCCCTGGTGACGGCCCTGAGCGCCACCGGGGACCGCCACCTCGAGCCGATGTTTGCTGCGGACTGGCGTGACGCGCCCGACGACGGCGCGCGCCTTCGGGTGGTCATCGACCAGGTGGCGTCACTGACGGATGGATCGGCGCTGGCGATGTATGAGCGGCTGGTGGGGAGCCTTCCGTCGCTGTGGTGAGGAACGGCACATGGCGCCGGACGTCGTCGTACTCCGGGGCCGGAAGGTCAGCACCCGGGGCTAGGATTGCTCTGTGCCTGGGCTGATCAAACGTGAAGATATCGACGAAGTACGCCAGCGCACGGACATCAAGGAAGTGGTTGACGGCTACGTCACGCTCAAGGGCGCCGGGCTGGGAACCTACAAGGGGCTGTGCCCCTTCCATGACGAACGCTCACCGTCCTTCACCGTCCGCCCGCAGGTAGGCCGCTACCACTGCTTCGGCTGCGGCGAGGACGGCGATGTTATTGCGTTCGTGCAGAAGCAGGACCACAGCTCCTTCCAGGAAGCCGTAGAGAAGCTGGCCGCCCGGATCGGCTACGAGCTGCGGTATGAGGACGGCGGCACCGGCCCCAACCGCGAGGAAGTGGGCCGCCGGCAGCGGCTGCTGGACGCCCACAAGATCGCCGATGAATTCTTCCAGTCCCAACTGCTGACGCCCGGGGCCGCGGAGGCGAGGACGTTCCTGCACGGCCGCGGATTCGACCGTGCCGCCGCCGAGCAGTTTGGTGTGGGCTACGCGCCGCAGGGCTGGGACGCGCTGCTCAAGCACCTCCGCGGCCGGGGTTTCACGGACGCCGAGCTCAAGCTCACCGGGATGTTCTCCGCCGGGGGACCCGGAAACCAGCAGAGAATCTACGACCGTTTCCGCGGCCGCCTGATCTGGCCCATCCGGGACATCGCGGGCGACACCATTGGGTTCGGCGCCCGCAAGCTTTACGAGGACGACCAGGGCCCGAAGTACCTCAACACTCCGGAGACCACGCTCTACAAAAAATCCCAGGTGCTGTACGGGATCGACCTCGCCAAGCGGAACATCGCCAAGGACCGGCAGCTGGTGGTGGTGGAGGGCTACACGGACGTTATGGCGTGCCACCTGGCGGGAATTCCGACGGCGGTGGCCACCTGCGGAACGGCGTTCGGCACCGAGCACATCAAGATCGCCCGCAGGCTGCTCTCCGACGACGGCACCGGGGGAGAGGTCATCTTCACCTTCGACGGCGACGCCGCCGGCCAGAAGGCCGCGCTGCGCGCGTTTGAGGAGGACCAGCGGTTCACGGCCCAGACGTACGTGGCCGTGGAGCCTACCGGGGCGGATCCCTGCGACCTGCGCCAAAGCAAAGGCGACGAGGCGGTGCATGCCCTGGTGCAGTCCCGCCGGCCGCTGTTTGAGTTCGCTATCCGCACCACGCTGAAGCAGTTCAACCTGGATACCGTGGAAGGCCGGGTGCAGGGCCTGAAAGCCTCGGTGCCCGTGGTTGCCGCCATCCGTGACGCGTCCACCCGTACCGGCTACTGCCAGGCCCTGACCGGGTGGCTGGGTATGCCGGACCCCAATGAGGTGTTGCGCCTGGTCACTGCCGCGGTGAAGCGCGGCGACCAGGGCGGGCCTGCCGCTTCCGGTCCCGGGGCTGCCTCCCGCGCTGCCCAGCCGGGCGGACCCGGAGTAGCTGCCGGGCCGCCGTCGGGCGCTGTACCCTCCTTCCACCGGCCGGACCCGCGGGACCCGGTGGCCTCCATGGAACGGCAGGCGCTGGAAGTTGCCCTGCAGGAGCCTGCGCTGCTGGCGGGCAGCGTGTGGGACCGGTTCGCCGCCGCCCGTTTCGCCACCCCGGCCTTCCAGGCTGTCCACGATGCCATGCGCGCTACTGGCCCGGCCCTCACCGCTGACCCCGTGCGGTGGGTGGAACACGTGATGCACGAGGTTCCCGAGCCGCTGCGGCCGCTGGTCTCCGAGCTGGCCGTGGTGCCGCTGCCAGCGAGCACGGAAGAGGCGGTGCAGAAGTACTGCCGCGATATCCTGGCGCGGCTGTTCGAACTGCAGATCACCCGGGTCAAGGCCGACAAGATGGGCCAGCTCCAGCGGCTGGACCCGGCGGCGGATCCGGAGACCTACCAGCGGCTCAACCGCGAGCTCATGATGCTCGAAATGGAACGCCGCGCACTCCGGGCAGAGGCCTAGCAGGTCCCGCAGGCCCCAGGGCCGCCACGATTTCGTTTCCAGGCCGAGTCTTTGCTAGGCTAATACCCGCTTCATTCCTCCTTAGCTCAATTGGCAGAGCATTCGACTGTTAATCGAAGGGTTGCTGGTTCAAGTCCAGCAGGAGGAGCGCACAATCCCCGTTCCGGGCCTCCGGAACGGGGATTTTTTATGCCCGGAAGCAGCCGTACGGCCCGCAAAACCGCCGATTTCACTTTGGTGCGGATCCTTTGCTAATGTCATACCTGCTTCATTCCTCCTTAGCTCAATTGGCAGAGCATTCGACTGTTAATCGAAGGGTTGCTGGTTCAAGTCCAGCAGGAGGAGCAACAAGAAAAATCCCCGTTCCTTCCCTTGGGAGGAACGGGGATTTTTTTGTTTCAGACGAAGTCCATTTCCACCTGCAGGAAGCGCTCTGCTTCCGCGATGGCGGCCAGGAACGCCTCCTTTTCGGTGGGCGACTTCCGCGGCTGGCGCGGGTTCCACTCATGCGGTGCCGAATGGATCCGGACAAATCCGGTGTCCGGCGGCGCGTAGAAGATGCCGAAGCGCTGCACGGGCCATTCGGGGGAGGTTTCCGGGGCCACGAGGAGCGCTGCATTGAAGGCGGGATTGTACCACTGGGCGATCGGCCGGCGGCGGTCTTCGGTAAACAGTCCTGCAGCGTAGAGGGCGGCTGACTGCTCGCCGCTCTGGGCGCATAACCGCTCCCACCACAGTGGCAGGATCCGGGTATCGCACCGTTGCCACGAGGCCGGGAGCTGCGGTTGATCCTGCCAGCTGGGCACGAACAACATTTTATCGCGGGAGGGGCGCCTGGCGGCAGGCGACGCGGCACAGCGGGCTTGGCAGGGCCTGGCTTGGTGCAGTGCGGCACGAGGGGTTTAGGGGCGGTTCCAGGGGCCCGGGTTGACCCGGTACAGCAGCGCGGAGCCGGCCAGCATGCCCAGCGCAATCCCTATGGCCGGATTGCCCAGGGCCCGTCCGGCGAAATAGCCCACGACGGCGCCCAGTACCGCCCCGAGGAAGAGTCCCCGGGGGTTCCGGTGCGGCTTGCGCCTGGCTGGGTTCTTTGGCATCCGGGTCAGTGTTCGGATTAATGGATGGAGGGGACAGTCCTGGGCCGGACCACGAGCCACAAGGCCGCGATGGCCAGCAGGATGCAGGCGGCCTGTACGGCGCCCATCGGGGTGGCGCTGGTGATGCCCAGCCATCCGACCACAGGGGAGATAAGCCCGGCCGTCAGGAAGGTCGCGGCGCCCAGGAGGGAGGCAGCGGTGCCGGCCTGCGCGGCATGGCCGGCCAGGGCGAGCACCTGGACGCAGGGGAACATAAAGCCCGTGCCCATGATGTAGAACCACAGTGGGACCAGCACGCCCCAGAGACCGAGCCCAAGCTGGTCGAACAGCACGATCAGCATGGCCATCAGGAAGGTCCAGGCCGTGGCGCAGGCAAGGATCCATTGCGGCGGCACCCGCCGGATCAGGCGCGAACTGGTCTGGATGCCGGCGACGATCCCCAAGGAATTGATGCCGAAGAGCAGGCCGTACTCCTGGGCGGAGAAGCCGAACACGTCCTGGAACAGGAAGGGGGAGGCCGAAAGGTAGGTGAACAGGCCGCCGAAGTTCATGCCTGCCACTATCAACAGGCCAACAAAAATCCTGTCGCTGAAAAGTATGCGGTAGCGCTGGCCGACCGTCATGCCGCTCTGCTGGCGCTTTTCCGGCGGCAGCGTCTCGCGCACCAGGAACAGGGCAGCGACAATGACGATCGTGCCGTACGCGGCGAGGAACACAAAGATCCCCGGCCATGGCATCACCAGGAGCAGCTGTGAACCGATCACCGGAGCCAGGATCGGTGCCAGCCCGTTGACCAGGGACATGCGGGAAAACATTTTCACCATGGCGTAGCCGGAGAACAGGTCCCGCACCATGGCCATGGCCACCACGCCTCCGCCGGCTGCCCCAACACCCATCAGGACGCGGAAGATGCCCAGGGTGGTGATGTCGGTTGACAGTGCGGCGCCCAGCGACGCCGCAATGTGCAGTGCCGTAGCCAGGATCAGCGGCATCCGCCGGCCTACTTTGTCGCTGAACGGTCCCACCACCAGCTGGCCGAAGGCAAAACCCACCGTTGTCCCGGCCAAGGTCAGCTGAACCTGGGCTTCCGTGACCCCCAGGCTCGCCTCAAGTGCAGGAAAGGCCGGAAGGTAGAGGTCGATCGTGAACGGACCCAGGGCAGTCAGGGCGCCGAGAAGGAGGATGTACAGGAGTTTGCGGCGGCGGGTCAACAGATCGCCCGGATTGCTGGGAATGGTCACGGAAATCAATCCTAGGCCCGGGCCAGGGGATTTTTGCAGCGTTGTAGGCCACGCCGTCCGGCAAGCCCCGAAGTTGGCCCTGAACCTGAATGATAGTTTTGGGGGCGGGGACGGTGCAGCTGCACTCTCCCGCAGCCATGGAAGCCGAATCCACCATGAAACAGTAAGGCGGGACCGATGAGCGGACGTCACAGCGGGCGGACCAGCCAGGGAGTGCGCATCGCCGCGCTGCCCGGGACGCTTAAACTCCTTTTTCGGCTGGCACCCCGCCAGCTGAACGACGAGATCGCCTTCGCAAAGATCGAGCTTAAGCGCAAAGGTGTCCAGGTCGGAGTTGCCGCCGCGTTCCTCGCCGTCGCCCTGATTTTTGCCCTCTTCCTCGTGGTGGGACTGATCGTTGCCGCCATCATGGGCCTGGCCACCATCATGCCCGCCTGGCTGGCTGCCCTGCTGGTTTCCGCCGCGTTCCTGCTCATTGCACTTATTGGCGGCCTGATCGGCGTCAGCCGGTTCAAGAAGGCCATGCCGCTGCTGCCGGAGGAGACTATCCGCGGCATCAAGTACGACATCGGCGTCGCCAAAGAAGGCTCGGCCTTCAACCCTGCGCTGCTGGATCCCCAGAGCCCGGAGGCCAAAGCCGCCAAGGCTGCGAAGGCGGAGGCGGCTGCAAAGGCCAAGGCTGAGAAGGAGGCCAAGGCTGCGGAGCACAACAAGGAATTCCCGCAGGCCTCCGAGCCGGAACTCGCCCGCCGCCTCAGCCAGCGCCGCCACCACCTCACTGAGGTCCGCGACGACCTCGGTGAAGAGCTCGACGTCAAAACCCAGGCCCAGTTCCTGCTGGCTGCCGCGCAAGGAAAGCTGCGTGAAGGCCAGGTCCTCGCGGGCCGCGGCAAAGAACTCGCCGCGCGCCGGCTGGCCGGTCTTTCAGAGTCCGCCGGCGGCCTGGGCAGCCGGTGGAAGCCGCTGGCTGCCCTCGCGGCCGCCGGCACGGTCTTCGTTGTGCTGGTCCGCAAGCTCCTGCGGACGTACTAGCACCGCCCAGGCAGGGCTGCTCCGGCAGCCTGTAATGCATGGGCACAATACACAAATGGTTAGTAGGCGCCGGAGGGCAGCGGGAAGGAAGGGGACGGGATGAAGTTCATCGGTGCCGGCTCCCGGCCCGGCCGCCCCCAGGTGGACCACGACCGCGTTTTCACCATCCCCAACCTGCTCACCGTGGTGCGCTTTATGGGGGTGCCCCTGTTCATTTGGCTGGTCCTGGGGCCGAAGGAATACGCCGCCGGCGTGGTGGTCCTGGCGGTTATGGCCGGCACCGACTGGATTGACGGCTACGTTGCCCGCCGCTTCGACCAGGCTTCCAAGCTCGGCCGGGTCCTGGATCCCATCGCCGACCGCCTGGCGCTGATCGCCGTCGCCGTCACCCTGGTGATTGCCGGCGTCGTCCATTGGCTCTACCTTGCCGCGCTGGTCATCCCGGACGCCATCCTGCTGGCACTGACGCTTTCCTTCTTCCGCGGACACCCGGACCTTCCGGTGAGCGTGGTGGGAAAGGTCCGCACCGGCCTGCTGCTGCTCGGCACTCCGCTGCTGGTCCTCTCGCGCCTGGACACGGGATGGTCCGATGAGCTGTTTGTCGCGGCGTGGATTGTGCTGGGGCTTGGCCTGATCGGCCACTGGATCGCCGCCTACAACTACTTCTGGGCCATCCTGCGCAAAGGCAGACAGCTGCGTCACGACGGCGGGACCGCCTGATGGTGTGGATGGCCGTTGTGCTGGCGCTTCTCGGGGCTTTCTGCCTCGCCCTGGGTGCCCAGCGCCAGGGAAGCGCCGTCAAGGCGGACACCGGGGGACTGGCCCTGAGCTCGAACGGGTTCCTCCGCCTGCTGAGGAACCCCCGCTGGGTGTTCGGCCTTCTCCTGCTGGGCGCCGGAATGGCCATGAACGCAGTGGCCCTTGTGTCAGCCCCACTTACCGTCGTTCAGCCCATCGGGGCCATCGCGCTGGTCATCACCACCATCATCAATGCCAAGGACCAGGACCTCACGATCAACCGGGCAACGGTGGTTGCCATCTCAGCCTGCGTGACAGGCTCGGCGCTCTTTGTTATCCTCGCGGTCAACGTCACCCAGGAAAACCACCACGTAAGCGTCGCGGACGAACTCACCATCGTGCTGCTGCTCGCCCTCGCCGTCGGCCTCTTCGGCACGTTGGCAGTGATGTTCAAGCACCGGATCAACGCCTTCGTCTACATTCTGGGGGCCGGGGTGCTCTTTGGATTCGTGGCCGTACTTACCCGGATTATCGGCAAGCACCTGCTCGATCCGAACGGGCTCTTCCTGCTGAATGTGCAGTGGTACTCAGTGGTTGCGCTGATCGCCGCAGGAGGACTCGGGTCATGGTTCGTCCAAAACGCCTACTCCTCAGGACCTCCCGACCTCGTCATCGCAGGACTGACGGTCATCGATCCCTTGGTGGGAATCGCCATCGGGATTGTCATCCTCGGAGAACTCCGACCGGATGTGCACGCCGTGATGGCCATTGCCATGGGAACTGCCGCTTCCCTTGCTATCGTGGGGGTAATCGCCCTTTCCCGGCACCACCCCGAGGTCACGAAGCGCAAGAAGGACGCGCGACGAACCGCGGGCAAGCCGGTCCTTTAGTTCCTGCCGACCAGTTTCCAGTCCGTCCCTTCCAGCCAGTAAATACACGAGGCCCCGGCGCCAGCCGCGGCCGGCCGTGCTGTCAGTACCAGCTGTCCGCACCGTGACCATCAGGAGCCCTCCACGTGACCACGCCCGCAGACCAGCAAGCCCTGACCATCCTGATCGCCGCTGACACCTATCCGCCGCACATCAACGGCGCAGCCCAGTTCGGCTACCGCCTGGCGAAGGGAATGTCCGGCCGCGGCCACAACGTGCACGTGCTGGCCTGCCGGGCGGACAACGGGAAGAGCTTCACGGAATTCCGGTCAGAGGCAACCGTCCACCGGCTCCGTTCGCACGGCGTCCCCACGCACGAGTACTTCCGGATCTGCTTCCCCTGGGAAATCAAGAAGGAAATCAGCCTCCTCTTCGACCGCGTCCAGCCCGATGTGGTGCACATCCAGAGCCACTACATGATCGGCGAGCACGTCCTCTACGAAGCTGTCCGGCGCGGCATCCGGATCGTCGCCACCAACCACTTCATGCCGGAAAACCTCAACCCGTTCCTGCCGTTCCCCCAGTGGTTCAAGAACATCATCGGGCGCATCTCCTGGAAGGACATGGGCAAGGTCATGGGCCAGGCGGACGTGGTGACCACCCCCACCCCGCTGGCTGCCAAGGCCATGCACCAGCACGCCTTCCTGCGCAAGGTCCTTCCGCTCTCCAACGGCATCGACTCCGCGGCCTACGAGCTGCAGCCCGGCGAGCAGATCGAACCGCACCCGCACCCCACGGTGTTGTTCGTGGGACGCCTGGCGGAGGAGAAGCATGTGGACGTGCTGATCGAGGCCGTCGGCAAGACGCCTTCCGAGCTGAAGGTCAACCTGGAGATCGTGGGTGGCGGTGAGGTGCGGTCCAACCTCGAAAACCTCGTCCAGCGGCTCGGGCTGGGGGGCCGCGTGAAGTTCCTGGGACTGGCCAGCGACGAGGAACTGCGGAAGGCCTATATCCGGGCCGACCTGTTCTGCATGCCCGGCACTGCGGAGCTCCAGTCCTTGGTCACGCTGGAGGCGATGTCAGCCTCCACCCCGGTTGTACTCGCAGACGCCATGGCCCTGCCGCACCTGGTCCGCGATGGCGAAAACGGATACCTTTTCACCCCCGGTGACAGCGACGACCTGGCCAAGAAGATCACCCTGATCCTGGAACTGCCCGCAGACCAGCGCGCAGCCATGGGCCAGGTTAGCCGGCAGATGGTGGAACGGCACAGCATCGAAGGCACCCTGCAGACCTTCGAGGACCTGTACCGGGGCGCACGCTTCGAGGACAAAGTGGTCTAAACGCATCCCACGGTTTGCTAGAGTAATTTTGCCCCGCAGGCATCTCCCCTTTTTCAGGAGGGCCGGCCCGGGGCATGGGGGGCTATAGCTCAGCTGGTTAGAGCGCGGGACTCATAATCCTAAGGTCCTCGGTTCAAGTCCGAGTAGCCCTACCCCAAAAGAGCCCCTGACCTGCGGAAACGCCGATCAGGGGCTCTTCTCTTTTTAAGTTCTAAGGTCGGCATCCACCGGAAACCCACCGGAATCATTCCATGCGCTGGCCGAATGCCTCCAGCAGAGTCGTGTTGTCCGGCGCCTCGTGGGTCTTCTGGACGTAGTGCTTCCGCGTGACGTTCTCGCTGGAGTGCCCCAGCTGGGCGGACGCCACGGCCATGCCTGAGGAGGCTTCCAGCAGGGTTCCTACCGTCTTTCGGAAGGTATGCGGGGTGACCCACTCGAAGCCGAGGTCGTCACGCGCTGAGCGCCACTGCTTGCGGAAGTTGTTGGGGTCCCGGAGAGAACCGACGGCAGAGGGGAACACGACGTCCCACGGTTGGCCTCCAGCTGCCCGATTTGCCGCCTCAGAAGCATTTCCACTGCGAAGGCGGGTAAGAAGTACCTTTGGCGGGAATTTGCGGTCTTAGGGTGATCCTGGATGGTCAGGCCCTGACCCGGCATGTAGACGATGGTCCCGTTCACCGTGACCGTGGGACGGGCAGTCTTCAGGTCGATGTCTTTCCAACGGATCGCGAGGGCTTCACCGATCCTCGCCCCGGTGGCGAGCATGATGTCGACGACGTCGAGCATGTCCACGGTTGGATAGTGGCCAGCCTGCTTCTTGCTGGCCTCCCACTGGCGGAGCCCGGCACGCAGGGCGCCGACCTCCGCCACGGTCAGTGCCCGGACTTCCTTGTGGCTGGTTGGAATCGTGGCGACTTCACGCAGCGGGTTTCCGTCAAGGGCGCCGTGCCTGGCTGCCAGGCCCAGCATGCCCGACAAGACGGTCTTGCAAAGCTTCGCGGTCGCGTTTCCGTGCTTGGTCCTCATGGTCTTCAGGAACCGGTCCAGGGTGGAGACTGTGGCTTCCCGGATCCGGAGGCCGCCGACGCCCGGGCAGACGTAGTTGTCCATGATGTCCCGGTACCGGCGCCGGGTGTTCAGCGCCCGGCCTGTGTCCTCAAACTCCGCCCACCAGATAAGGGCGAGCTTCGTGATGCGCATGTCACCGGTGATGTCCTCCCCGGCCGGCATCGCCCGATCCGTCAGTGCAGCGATCAGCGGCCGCTCCGCTTTCGCGCCACGGTCATTCTTTGATGTAGCTGTCGCCCGCGCTTCGACTTTCCGGGTCACACCGTCGAAGTCACGAAACCGGGCCATGGCCCGCCAAACTCCGGGGCTCACCTCGTCCCGGCTTATTCTCCCCCAAGTGCCGATTTGAAGTGGGGGTCTAGGCATAGCTGTCGCTGTCTTTAGGGAGGCGGTTCTCCGGAGGGGCGTGCGAGACCACCAATCTGACCTGAACCTGCCGGCGGGATGCCATCTACGGTTCCAGTCTTGCCGATAACCAGGCCTCAAAGTCCCGGCGGCTGATGCGCAGATGCTTACCGATCCGGTGAGCTTTCGGTCCGACGTGCTTCACCCGCCATTGATAGAACGTCTGTTCGGGGATCTGGAGTTGAGCGCAGATCTCTTTTGGCGTGAGCCATTCTTGTTCGGCCGCACCCGGCCCGCCGCTGCGTTCTGGCGTGGTAGTCATGTGAGATTCTCCTTCATGTCGGCATTACTGCCGGTACGTGCTGCCGGCGGTGTTCCTAGTCCATAGGCGCCAGTAGACCTGGCTGCATGACTTGGTGGCAAGCGTCGCTAGTCCATATGAAATGCCGAATCTGGCTTGACCTCTCCGGCAAAGCTGGCGGCCATGGTTTGGATTTCTCCCCGCGCTTGATCCGGGCAAGCGGTGAATCGGGCAATGGACATGCGTTCGACAAGACCAGCGCAATGCAGCATTACTACGTGCCGACGGATGGTCAGATTCTGCCGCTTACGCCATGAGATGAGTGACAGGAGGTGACCGCCGCGATGACGACCCTTGGAGTAGAAGAAACGTCGAATCGGCCCCAAGTGTCTCGCCGAGCCCCGGCGTTCTGGGCTTGGGAGGCCGAAGGCGTCGGACGACGTCGAGGTTTTTTTCCTCCCGCTGAGCGCTGCTGCCGCAAGGCAAAAAGGGGAGTGTGCACAATGTGCACACTCTGGGCTTCGGATCGGATCGGGTCGTAGCGGTTCCTTTGGCTTTGGCCACCTGGCATTCCCGAAGACGTGGATCAGGCCGCGCGCGGCATCGCGGAGTGCAAGACGACCAGCGGTGACGACCTCCGCCGCGAGTTCGGACTGCCGCCCCGGTGACTGACGCACAAACCGCCCACAAAGGACGGTGGAAGATCGACGTGCGATGCACAGACGATGACGGCCCCGCTGTCCTCTTCGGTGACGAAGGAGATCGAGTCGACCAAGATTGCGGTCATACCCGTGGCTGTCTGGACTTTCTGATGCCGGATCATGGCTAGATGGCCCGCGCCCGGCCGGCCCAGTACGGGGCGCGGAGGGCCTTATTTATCCGCCTTACCGAACGGCGTTAAGGGCATTGCTCCGATGATTTGAACCTTTTTGGGCCTCTTGTAGTTTCCGAGGAGGCTGCGGGCCTGGAGAGTATGTCGTCTTCGGTTATGTGGCTGTTGGGGGTCGGGACGACGGCGCAGGCAGCTTCACCCCAGTCCTCGTCGGGCACGCCGATGGCTGCGACCTGTTCCACGCCAGGGATTTTATGGATTTCGGCTTCTACTCCGGAGCAGTAGACGTTGTATCCGCCGGTGATGATCATGTCTGCTTTGCGGTCCTTGATGTAGAGGTATCCGAGTTCATCCCACTGGCCCCGGCCGACGGTAAGACGGCCAACCAAGTCAATCAGCAGTTCCCAGAAGTGACTGCGCCGACTGCGCGGGGTGCTCGGCGTCGGCTCACTGGCCGGTAAGCAGCCGATCACGGGCGCAGTTCACCACGGCGGACAAGTCCAGCCCATAGGTTCGCCCTTCGCCGGAACCGTACTCCTGGAGCCGGGCCGCGCCGCGCTCGAAGAGACGAAGCGCACCAACGGAGTTCCCTCGGGCGGCGTGGGTGAGCGCGACGCAGATCTGGGCGAGGCCCTGCCAGAGCTGGCGTTCTTCGTCCGGTCCGGCTTTCCAACGGGCCTCAAGTACCTCATGCGCGGCGAAGGGCCGGCCGCCCTCCACCAGAGTCCGGGCCAAGACCAGGGTCTTCGCCGGCGGCAGCGGCTCCTCCGAAACCGGCTCGACGCCCGCGCTTCCGTACGGCAGGGGCCGCCCAAGGGCGTCACGGGGCCGGGCCTGCCGCGGGCGTTTTAGAGCATCCCGATCCCGGTCACCGGTCATTGTAGTTTCCATCCCTTAGCGTTCCTGGACCTTGCCGGGCCTTTCATACGCCCAATGCTAGGACCTGGCGCCGTCGAACACGGCCGGCGCGGAGGAGGCTGTCGGCCTGGAGGAGAAATTGGTTACCGCTGGTCCCGTCGCAGGGGGTGATCCTTCGGAACTTCAACCAGCACAATTCGTACTCCGTCGGGGTCCGCGATCCACATCTCCACCAGCCCCCATGGCTCCTGCTGCGGCTTGCGGATCACCGGGACCGCCGCTGCCAGCAGCCGCTCGTGCTCGAGCTGCACGTCGCGGACCTGGATCCAGATTGCCATGGTATTCCCCGGGGGACCGGGCGACCGTCCGCTGACCTCAAGAAAACCGTTGCCCAGGAAGAACACCAGGCCCGGCGCATCAGGGCTCCCGAATTCCCGGTAAATTGCCAGGCCAAGCGTGTCCCGATAAAACCGGTGGCTCCGCTCAGGGTCGGACGGATGAAGCAGGATCCGGCTGCCAAGGACTTCCATGTTCTCCATCCTGCCCTCCTTTCCGTGATTGGATCGTGTCGGGAACGCAGAATCCTGGTCCGGGATCTGGAAGCCGCCGGCTCTCCGGAGTCAGGTGTGAGCTGAGCCCCTACGTCGGGACCCACGTCATCGCAATCCACCAATCTGTCGGGGCATCCCACTAGAGTCTTATCTCATGGGGAAACTCGCTGACCAACCAGCTCGATCAGAGGCGACGATTGAGCCCCGGCTCGTGATGAAGGGCGACGACGACAAGCCGTTCATCCAAGGCGAATTCTTCGTCGCCGCGTACCAGCGCGGCTACCGCTGGGGACGCCACGAAGTACGCCAACTTCTGGAGGACATCAAGACCCACAAGCGCGAAGCCGGCAGGGGAGAGCCCACCGATTACTACCTCCAGCCGATCGTCGTGTTGAAGCGCGATGGTGGGAGCTGGGAACTCGTCGACGGCCAGCAGCGGCTAACAACCCTGTTCCTGATCACGAAATACGTCGCCACGAAGATCGCCGACTCCAAGTTGGACTACCTGCTCACCTACGAAACCCGATTAGGTAGCCGCGACTTCCTGGAGACTCTCGACTTCTCGCGCCGTGACGAGAACATCGACTACTACCACATCGCCCAAGCGTACGAGGTTATCGGAGAGTGGTTCGACGAACAGCCGAACGCCACACAGGCCGCCATCAATCTCCACACGGCGCTTGCTAACTGGGTCTACGTCATCTGGTACGAGGCACCGCCGGGCACCGACGCCACCGCACTCTTTACGCGCCTGAACCGTGATCGCATCCCGCTCACGGACTCGGAGTTGATCAAGGCTCTGGTGCTATCCAACAGCGGCGCAGCCGGCGGCAAGTCGGGGCGGCAACAGGAGATCGCTGCCCAATGGGACGGGTTCGAGAGGGATCTTCGTGGGCCGCAGTTCTGGGCATTCCTCACGCGTTCATCGACCGAAAGATCGACCCACATCGACTTCCTTTTCGAGTCCATGACGCCGAAGGCGGGTCTAAGAGAACGGCCCCGCTACTGGACCTTCAGCAAAGTCCAGGAGGACATCGCCAAGCGGGGAACGGCCGCCTTCTGGCGCGACGTCGTCGAGCGCCACGGACTGCTGACAGGTTGGTTCCAAGACCGCGATCTCTACCATCGGATCGGCTACCTCATCCAGGTCGGTGACTCGATCCAAGAACTTATCGACCTATCCCGATCCCGTACGCACTCGGACTTCCGAACGGCGCTCGTTGACCGAACACGCAAGCGCCTTGATCTCACTACTGACAAGGTCTCCCTCTTGCGCTACGGGAAGGACTACGGCAAGTGCACCGACGTCCTGCTCCTCATGAATGTCGAGACCGTGCTCCGCAGCAGCGACATCGGGAGCCGCTTCTCGTTCCACGCCTACGTCGATAACTGGTCGCTGGAACACATCCATGCACAGAACTCCGAAGCCTTCGAGAAGGAGACCGAACGTCGAGACTGGCTACGGACGCACAGGAAGAAGATCGAAGAGTCTCACTGGCCGCGAGATCAGCGGGCCGATGTGGAAGAGATCATCGATAAGATCAACGCCCATCTGGCCATGGCCGACGGTAAGACCGATGAGCGGAGTTTCGACTGGATCTTCCGGCAGGTCCTGGCTTTGTTCAGCGCTCCTGACGCTGACGCCACCGATGAGGACACGCACGGACTCGGCAATCTCGCGCTGCTCCAACGCGACTTCAACAGTAAGCTGAACAACGCGGTCTTCGCCCTCAAACGCGAACAAGTGATCGGGCTCGACCAGGATGGGGCCTACATCCTGCCCTGCACCCGTAACGTCTTCCTGAAGTACTACACGGCCGCGGCCGACCAGCAACTCTCCCTGTGGGGTCCACAGGATCAGGCCCACTACCTCACCGCGTTGATCGACAAGGTGAAGCGCTTCCTGATTGTCGAGAGCTCTCCCGCTGACGAGGTCGATGTATGAAGGGCTACCCCATCACGTTCCTCGGCCTATTCGACGAACCCGTCGGAGACCGTCCCCGCATCACTGAGATCGAGATCCCGATCATCCAGCGTGACTTCGCGCAGGGCCGAGCTGACGAGGAGGTCAGCGCCCTCCGGGACCGCTTCCTGGACAAGGTCATCGAAGCCGCCACGACTGACAGACACATGGGCCTCGACTTCGTGTACGGCGACGTTCAAGCCGGAATCCTGCAGCCACTCGATGGCCAACAACGCCTCACTACCCTGTTCCTACTGCACTGGTATGTCGCTTCGCGCGCAGAAAAGCTCGACCCGGACGCCCCTTGGCTGCACTTCTCCTACTCGACCCGGCCGACAGCTCGAGACTTCACCCAGACCATCGCCGAGAACCCGTATCCGGGCGGGCTGGCCTCTCCATCGGTCTGGATCAGCGACCAGCCGTGGTACGTCTACCCGTGGCGCCACGACCCGACCATCTCATCGATGCTCGTCATCCTCGACGCGATCCATCGACGGCTCGACCCGCACGCCGAGGAAATCGACGCCGTGTGGGACCGGCTCGCAGCTCGGCCCGCCGACGTCCAAAACAGCGCCATATGGTTCCTGTTCCTCCCCGTCGTCGATATCGCCCACGGCGAAGACCTCTATATCAAGATGAACTCGCGCGGGAAGCCACTGACGACGTTTGAGGTCTTCAAGGCGGACTTCGAAAGCATCATCAAGTCAGCCGACCCTGACCGGCACAAGCACCTCGTCGAGAGCATCGACGGAGTGTGGGCCGACCTGCTCTGGGAGTACGAGAAGCGAGCGGCGAGCGACTACAAGATCGACGACGAGTTTGAGCGGTACCTCACGTTCATCATCGAAATCTGCGAGTGGCGCGACGGGAAACTTGACCGAAAGTGGCACGACAAGCAGGCACGAAGGCTATGGCCGATCGAGGAACGAGCCCGACTCGCCTTCGCCGACCCCGACAACGAACATGCCGCTCGGAATCGAGACTTCTTCTTCCACGCGTTCGACACGTGGATCGACGCCGGTCCCGTCACCCACATCAGAGTTCCTCCCGACCCGCGCGCCGAGTTCAGCAAGCTGTTCACCGCCGGCGGCGTCGGGGAAGGATCGATTCCGCTCTTCTCCACAACCCCTGACCTGTTCGGTGGTTGCATCCTCCGGTACGCGTCCGACTTCACGGCACAAGAGACGCTGCTCCTCTTCGGAGTCCTGCTCGCGCGACAGGCCGATGACACGATAAGTCAGGCCGAGATAGCCAAGCGCCTGCGTTCTCTACGCAATGTCACTGCCGCATTCCTCGACTTCAATCGCATGCCTGCCTACGTGGCACAGACCGAAAAGCTGATCGTTCACGGCGAGCTGGAGGATTCAGGGGCCTTCCGAAGCGATTGGGTTGCTGATGAGGTCCTCAAATGGTCGTTTCTGGACGAGCACCCGGAAGCCATTGACGCCGTGCATCAACTCGAAGACCACCCACTGGTTCGCGGACGCATCATGGCGTTCGAGCTCGATGCAGCCACGCTGGAAGCACGCGCTGAAGCATTCGCAGACGTGAGCGGGCAGGAACTGCGCGACCTGCTCGGCGCCGCGCTGCTCACGAAAGGGGACTACTCACGCGATGTTGGCTGGGCGGGAAGGCGTCGCCAGCTCGGAAGTTCCCAAAAGGACGACTCCTGGACCGACATGCTCACCACGGGGTCTCGGGCGAATCTCGCGAACATGCGCGAGCCGCTGATGGCTCTGCTGGACGACGTCGCCACAAGGGCGGCGACCGGTACGAATCAGCCGAGCGACGCCCTCGATGCGATTCGCGCCCAATGGCTCGCTGAACGCGAGTCCCGCAACTTCTACGACTGGCGATACTACCTCGTCCGCTACTCCGGCGCCCGCAGCTCGAAGGGCGATGGCTACTTCGACGGCACCTACGACAGCACAATCGGCGGATTCGCTTATCAGCGCCTCCGGATGCTTCACGGTAGCAACTACAACGCTTATTTCAGCGACGCGCTGCTACGTGCGGCCTGGGTCGATGGCTCGCTAGGTTCTGATGCCGAGGAACCAAGTTGGTGGCACCGCGATGACCCAGGCCTCACGCTCAAGAAGTCCCGCATCGAGATTCGCTGTGATGACAACGCTTTCGAACTCGTCCTTCCAGACGACCAAGAGACCGTCGAGGTCAAGATCGCCAAGGCCTTGACGGCGTTCGACTCTGACGACCACTTGCGGGTTATGGTCCAGCAGACTCCCGAGGGCGGCCGGCTAGTGGATAGCGAGGACCGGATACAGCTCTGTGTGCGGCTGGTGCGCGCGTTGGCAGTTGAGGACCTCTGACGGTCATTGCAGAACGCCGCAGTCGAAGCGTTTGCGACCTTCGCTCCAGAATGGCGCATCGTGACGGAGATACCGGCGGCAGGAGATGGGTGTAACCCCATCCGTAAGCCCAAGGGTCTACAGCGATGAGGGCTCCGATGTCCGGTTCATGGCGCGGCCCTCATCGAGTTGGACTCCGCGCGGATGCGCTTCGCAGAGTTCTCTCACACATTACGAAGAGTCCACTCGTGCCCGTCGACAATGATCATCGCGAGTCGGGCGATGTGCTCTACTTGGGCCCGCTGCCCGGCCGTCATCTCGACCGCAGTGTCGAGGAAGACCCAGTCGAACTGGCCCGCGGAGAAAGTGTTGGCGATGAGTGCATCGCGGAAATCGACCGGGTAGATTGCTGCGGCCTTCGGGTGCTTGCGGATCAGGAGGTTAAGCATCGCCTGACTGGAGTCAATGCCCGCATAGCGGTCAGCACTTGCGAGCCCAAGATCGAGCACTCGGCCGGTGCCGCAGCCGATGTCGAGAACGTGGGGCGGGTACTTTCCCCGAGCATCATCGAGGAGCCGCTTGACACGGTTTGACTCCCCGGAGCCGGTGGGGTGCAGGACGTCCCAGATGGTGGCGACCGCGTCGTACGGCGACTCGATGTCGCTGACCGTGGAGGGTGCGTTCTGGATTCCGTAGAACAGCCGAGTCGTTGCGCGGTTGACCAGTGTGGTGTCGGTGAAGTGGTTGTCCTCGGTCCACCAGCGGTACTTCCCGTCGGGGCTGACGAGATAGATCTTGGTCAGCGAGTAGTACTTGCCCGGCTGCCCGAAGGTGTGGATCACGCGCGAGGCGCGAACCATGTCCTCGTGGGTCACGCCTGAGGTGCGCCCTTCGACGATGTAGTGGTGGGGTGCCGTCTCGGCATAGGTCTTAGCGAACGTCCACTCCCGGGAGGTTGCAAACTCCAGCCACCAATCCAGGTCCTGCTGGGTAATCCGGCCCTCAGTCATCTGTCTTCTCCTAGTTACGTGCGTCCGGTCTCGTAAGATCAGGATGCACGGCACCTCCGACAAAACCGCTGCTCAACGTCGTTGGAGGTGTCGCGACGTTGGCGCGCTGGCGACTGATGCACCGATAGATGACAGCCTGAGCTGTCTTGCTTGTAGGCGGGCCCGGATGGACGCAGCAGATGCCCGTAGACCGCCACCCATCCACCGCAGAAGGCGAACTCAGATGGTCGTCGCTTGCGGCAACTCTCGGATCGCCGGTACAGGGTCGCCCTGGACTTGCCGAGGTCACGGGCGACCTGGGTGCCAGGCTCCCCGTCTGACGCCGCCCACCGAGATCCTTGCCGACAGCCCTCCATCGAATGGGGTGGGGGGCAGACACATACGGTGGCGTTCGCCCACCGCTTACCCACCGGAAACAACGAGTAGGATCGAAAGGCAATGATCAGCTGGAATCGCTCGAGGGGCGCTATTGCTTGGGATCCGCGGGGTGATGGAATCCACCGGAAACGGACGAAAGACAGGAATTGCTAATCCTAAGGTCCTCGGTTCAAGTCCGAGTAGCCCTACAACAACATCGCGGAAACCGCGTCCGGTGCATGGCACGGGCCGCGGTTTCCTTATTAGGGTCAAAAACCGGGACGCCCCAACACCTCCCGCGCTGTTCCTGGGGAACGCCCCATCACCTCCCACGACATATTGGGGAACGCCCGATCACGTCCCGCGCTGTTCCGGGGGAACGCCCCATCACCTTCGGCTTTAGTCCGGGATCGCTCCGTCACTGTTGGTGATCGCCCCGATTAGTCCCGCCCGCGTCCGCGGCAGCATCGCCGTCGAACCACACCAGAACTGCTTCGGCGTTGGCCTGAAAGCGGCAGGAGGTGGTGGGGCGTTGCGTTGGGGGCGGCAGGAAGGAATGGCGCGTTTGGGGAAGGCGTGCACAGGCAGCCCTTTCATCTCATCTACGAATACGGTATGTTACTGACCAGTAACATACCGTGCTCATTCCGCGAGCTCCGGTCACCGCTGATCACTTGCGAGGTAACCATGTCCACTTCCGCTGCAGAACTCAACCTGCCCTACGCCGACGGTGACTTCTATGCGTTCGAGCAAATGCTGAGCGCCAAGGAGCAGGACCGGCTGGCGGAAGTCCGCGACTTCCTGGCCCGCGAGGTCAAGCCCATCGCCGTCGATTGCTGGAACCGGGGCGAATTCCCCATGGACCTCATTCCGAAGCTCGCGGACATCGACCTGGTCAGCCCGGTCCGGCGGCAGGGCCACTCCAACCTCTTCGCTGGCCTGATGCACGCCGAGGTGACCCGCGCCGATGCGTCCATCTCCACCTTTATGGGTGTGCATGACGGGCTCTTTACCGGCTCCATCGAAGCTCTCGCCTCCCAGGAACAAAAGGACGCCTGGCTCCCGGACATCTACGCCATGAAGAAAATCGGGGCCTTCGGCCTGACGGAACCCCTCGGCGGATCGGACGTTGCCGGCGGGACGCGGACCACCGCCAGGCGCGAGGGAGACGCCTGGATCCTCAACGGTGCCAAACGCTGGATTGGAAACGCCACCTTCTCCGACTGGGTGGTGGTCTACGCCCGCGATGTTGAAGACAACCGGGTCAAAGGCTTCCTGGTGGACACCGCACTGGAGGGTTTCAGTGCGGCGAAGATCGAGAACAAGATCGCCCTCCGGACAGTCCAGAACGCCGACATCACGCTGGACAACGTGGTGGTTCCAGAGTTCTACAAGCTTGCCAACGCCAACAGCTTCCGGGACGTCAACAAAGTCCTCAAAGTCACCCGCCTTGGCGTCGCCTGGCAGGCTGTGGGCCAGCAGCTGGCCGCCTTCGACGTGGCACGCCGCTATGCCGTGGAGCGCCAGCAGTTCGGCCGGCCGCTGGCCTCCTTCCAGCTGGTCCAGAGCCAGCTGGTGCAGATCCTGGGCAATGCCGTCAGCTCCATGGGCATGATGGTGAGGTTGTCTCAGCTGGAGGACCTCGGCGAGGCCAAGGACGAGCAGTCAGCGCTGGCCAAGGCGTTCACCACCGCCAGGATGCGTGAGAGCGTGGCCATTGGCCGGAACCTCCTGGGCGGCAACGGCATCGTGACCGACTTCGAAATGGCAAAGATCTTCGCCGACGCCGAGGCCATCTACTCCTATGAAGGAACCCACGAGATCAACACGCTGGTGACCGGGCGGGCCATCACGGGTATCTCCGCCATCGTCTGAGTAGGATCGTCAGGATCTGCCGGGCCCATTGCTCGCTTCCTAACTCAGCGGCAGCAGGATGGACGGCCGCAGGTCCATCACGAACTGCAGCGGATTAACGTACCCGTCACCGCGCCGGACGCCCCAGTGGACGCAGGACGTGGAAGCGCAGTGGCCTGGCAGCAGCGTCCCGATCGGCTGCCCGGCGGCCACCACGCTTCCAGTGGCCAGGCTGCTCTCCACCGGCTCGAAGCTGCTGCGCAGGCCGTTGCCGTGGTCGATGGTTATCACCGGCCGGTCCACCACGACGCCCACGAAGCTGACGGTGCCCGCGGCCGGCGAGGTGACCGGCACGCCGTCGGACGCCGATTCCAGGTCTACGCCACGGTGTCCGCTGAGCCAGGGCTTGGGCGGCGGGTCAAAATCCCGCAGCACCGCCGGGCGCGGGGAGAGCGGCCACCGCCACGATGGTGCATCAACGATGGCGGCAGGCGCCAGGGATCCGGGGCCGAACGCCAGTGCTTCCCCCGTGGGGGCCAGGGACGCGGGCAGCAAGAGTATGGCCGCAAGCAACGCCGGTGGTTTCATAAGTCCAGCCTGCGACGTTTGAAATGCTGCCGGCAGGGACAGTTTCGCCTATGTGGATAAGGTGCGGTGCCGGCGTCGCGCATGTCCCCGTCCCTGTCCTCCGCCTGCGGGTGCCTGTAGTACACTTGATGGAGCAGTTTGCTGCGCCCTCAACGCTATCCGTCCAGCGGCTACCCAAAGGTTTTCCCCACGGTATACGCCCCTGTCCGGCCTGCGTCGGCACATCTCATTCAGGAGTGTGGGGGAGCAGCGGCTGACTACGCGCGTCCAGCCCTCCTTCGGAGGATCGGGCTTCTTGCGGTCAGGACTACGGTCCTGATGAGAAGCGCGATGGACGCCAGGAGCACGGCCCGCCCGGGCCACGCTAATCAACCGTCAACTATTGGCAGGGTAAGAAGCCCCAGGGGTTTCTCATGAATGACCTGCCGGAAGGAGCGCCGGCATGCCCGTCGTAACCATGCGCCAGCTGCTTGACAGCGGCGTCCACTTTGGACACCAGACCCGCCGTTGGAACCCGAAGATGAAGCGCTTCATCTTCACCGAGCGCAACGGCATCTACATCATCGACCTTCAGCAGTCGCTGTCCTACATCGACCGCGCCTACGAGTTCGTGAAGGCCACCGTTGCACACGGCGGCACCGTCCTCTTCGTCGGCACCAAGAAGCAGGCCCAGGAAGCAATTGCCGAGCAGGCAACCCGCGTGGGCCAGCCGTACGTGAACCAGCGTTGGCTCGGCGGTATGCTGACCAACTTCCAGACCGTCGCCAAGCGCATCCAGCGTATGAAGGAACTCGAAGAGATCGACTTCGACGACGTCGCCGGCTCTGCTTACACCAAGAAGGAGCTGCTGCTCCTCAAGCGTGAACTCACCAAGCTCGAGTCCAACCTCGGCGGTATCCGCAACCTGACCAAGGCACCCTCCGTGCTCTGGATCGTGGACACCAAGAAGGAACACCTCGCCGTTGATGAGGCCAAGAAGCTGAACATCCCGGTTGTGGCCATCCTGGACACCAACTGCGATCCGGATGAGGTCGACTTCCCGATCCCGGGCAACGACGACGCCATCCGCTCCGTGAACCTCCTGACCCGCGTTGTTGCCGATGCCGTTGCTGAGGGCCTCATCGCCCGCAACAACCGCGCCACCGGCACCACCGAAGCTCCGGAAGAGCCGCTGGCCGAGTGGGAGCGCGAACTCCTCGAAGGCAGCAAGGCTGAAGCAGCTCCCGCCGCTCCGGCAGAAGAAGCTGCAGCACCGGCCGCTGAGGCTGCTCCGGCAGAAGACGCTGCTGCTCCGGCTGAAGACGCCAAGTAACACAAGTACACCGGATTTCCCGGTGCCGCCCGCGGCGCCGGAACTGCTGACAGGATGGCGGCCCACTTTCGTGGGCTGCCGTCCTGTCAGTCCGTACACCACAACACATTTCTAGACAGAGGGGTTCACATGGCGAACTACACTGCCGCGGACATCAAGGCCCTGCGCGAGCGCACCGGCGCCGGCATGATGGACGTCAAGAAGGCTCTTGACGAAGCCAACGGTGACGCCGAGAAGGCCATCGAAATCATCCGCATCAAGGGCCTCAAGGGCGCTACCAAGCGCGAGGGCCGCTCCACCGCTGAAGGCCTGGTGGCCGCAAAGGTCAGCAACGGCGTCGGCGTGATGATCGAAGTCAACTGCGAGACCGACTTCGTGGCCAAGGCTGACAAGTTCATCCAGCTGGCCGACAAGGTCCTGGCTGTTGCGGTCGAGTCCGGCGCAGCCGACCTCGAGACCCTGCTGGCCACCGGAGTTGACGGCAAGCCGCTCTCCGAGGTCGTCGTCGAAGAAGGCGCCGTCCTGGGCGAAAAGGTTGTTGTCCGCCGCATCTCCCGCGTTGAGGGTGCCACGGTTGACGCTTACCTGCACAAGACCTCCAAGGACCTCCCGGCCCAGGTTGGCGTGCTGTTCGCTGTTGACGGTGAAGGCGAAGCTGCTGCCACCGCCGCCCACGACGTTGCCGTCCACATCGCTGCCATGGCCCCGAACTACCTGACCCGCGAGGACGTTCCGTCCGACCTGGTCGAGTCCGAGCGCCGCATCGCCGAAGAGACCGCGAAGGCCGAGGGCAAGCCCGAAGCCGCACTCACCAAGATCGTGGAAGGCCGCGTGACCGGCTTCTACAAGGGCGAGGTGCTGGTTGACCAGGCATTTGCCAAGGACGCAAAGAAGTCCGTTGCACAGGTCCTCGAAGAGGCCGGTGTCAAGGGAACCGCGTTCACGCGTTTCCGCGTCGGCTCCTAGCCGATACTGCAAGGGGGTGGCCACTTCGGTGGCCGCCCCTTTTGCATGCAACGGGCCACTTGGCGAGCATGGGCCCCAGCAGGATACCCTTTTTTCAGACCCCCAACCGGAAGGCATCATGGAAGCCGTCAACACTGTAATGCAACCAGAGAAAAGTCGACGCCGGGTCCTCCTGAAGCTCTCCGGAGAGGTTTTCGGCGGCGGGAAGCTGGGCGTTGACCCGGAGACTGTCCGCGACGTCGCCAAGCAGATCGCCGCAGCAGTCCCTGAAGTGGAAGTGGCCATTGTGGTTGGCGGCGGCAACTTCTTCCGCGGCGCCGAACTGTCCCAGAGCGGCATGGACCGCTCACGGGCCGACTACATGGGCATGCTCGGAACGGTGATGAACTGCCTGGCGCTGCAGGACTTCCTGGAGCAGGCCGGCGTTGAAACCCGGGTCCAGAGCGCCATCACCATGGGACAGGTGGCCGAGGCGTACATTCCGCGCCGCGCCATCCGGCATATGGAAAAAGGCCGCGTGGTCATCTTCGGTGCGGGCGCCGGGCTCCCGTACTTCTCCACCGACACCGTAGCCGCCCAGCGGGCACTCGAAGTCCACGCCGACGTCGTCCTGATGGCCAAGAGCGGTGTGGACGCCGTCTACACCGCGGACCCCAAGAAGGATCCCTCGGCCGAGCGGCTTGAAACCCTCAGCTACGACGACGCCCTGCGCCGCGACATCCGCGTCATGGACCAGACGGCCATGACCATGTGCAAGGACAACAACCTCTCCATGGTGGTCTTTGGCATGGAGGGCGAAGGCAACGTCACCCGCGCCATCCTGGGCGAAAAGCTCGGCACCCTGGTCACCACCTAGCTGCGGCTAGGATGTTTTCAGGACAGTTCCGTCCCCTGCCTTCGGGCCGGGGACGGCACAGCTACCGAGAACCACGTGCACGGAGCCGGCGCCCCGGACTGCACCAGAATCGTCAGGAGAGACCGTGATAGAAGAAACCTTGCTCGAAGCCGAAGAAAAGATGGACAAGGCCGTAGAGGTAGCCAAGGAAGACTTCGCTGCCGTCCGTACCGGCCGGGCAAATCCGGGCCTCTACAACAAGGTCCTGGTGGACTACTACGGTTCCCCCACGCCGCTGCAGCAGCTCGCCTCGTTCGCCATCCCGGACGCCCGCACCATCCTGATCACCCCATTCGACAAGACCGCGATGCGGGACATCGAACGTGCGCTCAGCGATTCCGAGGTCGGCGCCAATCCGTCCAACGACGGCAACGTCATCCGGATCACCATTCCTGAGCTGACCAAGGAGCGCCGCAAGGAATACGTCAAGATCGTCAAGACCAAGGGCGAGGACGCCAAGGTCTCCATCCGCAACATCCGCCGCAAGGCCAAGGAAACCCTGGACCGGCTGGTCAAGGACGGCGAGGCCGGTGAGGACGAGGGCACCCGGGCCGAAAAGGAACTGGACGGCATGACCAAGGCGCATGTTGACGGCATCGACGAGCTGCTGAAGCGCAAGGAAGCAGAGCTGCTCGAAGTCTGATGGGTCAGGCAGAGCAGGCCCCGGCACAACGGGCGCGCACACGGGGGAAGCAGCCCAGGAGCAATCCAACTCCGAAAGCCGGGCGGAACCTGCCGGCCGCAGTGGTGGTGGGCCTGGCCATGCTGTTCGCGGTGCTGGGCGGACTGTTGTTCCTCCCGCTCGGGTTCGTGGCGGTCACCACCACGTTCGCCGTCTTTGGCGTGTGGGAAATCTACCGGGCACTTGAAGCCAACGGCACCAGGATGCCCATCGTCCCGGTGATGACGGGCACTGTGGCCATGCCGTTCTGCGCCTACCTGGGCGGCATCGAGAGCCTGCTTTTTGCCATGCTGCTGAGCTCGGTGGCTGTCCTGCTGTGGCGGTCCGTTGAGAGCGCGGCGGGCTCCGCCAACAGCATCTTTGCCGGGGTGTTCACCCTGGGCTGGGTGCCGTTTTTCATCAGCTTCGCCGCGCTTCCGCTGCATGCCGCGGGAGGGGCCACGCCGCTGGGGCTTTGGCCGGGCGGAACCATTCCCGACGGCGCGTTGCAGGTAGCGGTGATGCTGCTGCTGGTGGTGTCCAACGACACGTTCGGCTACCTGGTGGGTGCATCCCTGGGCAAGCATCCCATGGCCCCGAAGATCAGCCCGAAGAAGTCCTGGGAGGGATTCGCCGGCTCCGTGGCGGGCGCCATGCTGATCGGCGTCCTTGCCAGCCTCTTTGTGCTGGACAAACCGTGGTGGGTGGGCATCATCCTGGCAGTCGGAACGGTAACGGCCGCCACGGCCGGCGACCTCGCCGAGTCCATGGTCAAACGGGAACTTGGCGTCAAGGACATGAGCAGCATCCTGCCCGGGCACGGCGGCGTGATGGACCGGCTCGACTCGATCGTGTTCGCCTCGCCGGTGGTATTCATCCTGTACGGGCTGCTCGCCGGAGCCTGACACGCATGCAGCACGCGCTTGCAGCCTGACACGCGCGTCAGGCTGACACAAACCCTTGCCGGTCCCGGCGCCCTTAAACTGGGGCAGAAGCGATACGGCAGAAGAGCATTGAAGGAATCAAAGTGGCATTGGACATTCATCGGCAGATCCCTGCGTCCTTTGAGCGTGTGCAGCGCAGCGAATACGGTTACAACGCCAAGCAGGTGGACCAGTTCCTGCAGCGTGCACGGGTCTCCCTTGAAACCCCCGAGTCCACCTCGCACCCGATCAACAGCTCCGATGTCCGGGGTGTCTCCTTTGACCCGGTGAAGGGCGGCTATTCCGCCGCTGTTGTGGATGCGGCCCTGGACCGCCTTGAGGACGCGTTTGCGCGCCGCGAGCGGGACGAGCTGATCGCTGAGCGGGGCGAGGAGGCATGGCTGCGCGAAATCGGGAACCTGTCCGGCATCCTCCGGGGCAGGCTGCACCGGCCCGACGGCGAGCGGTTCCGCCGGCCCGCAAAAAAGAAGGCCCGCAGCTACAACACGGCGGACGTGGACCGGCTGTGCCGCGAACTGGTGGCGTACCTCGAACAGGACAAGCCGCTCAGCGTGGACAATGTCCGCCGGGCAGTCTTCCGTCCCGCCGTGGGCAAGGACGGTTACGAGGAAGCCCAGGTGGACGCGTTTTTGGACCGGGTGGTTGAACTGATGGCAGCCATCGACTGAGGCGGCTCATTCCCCGCCCGGTGAAGTGGGTCCCGGGGGAGTGGGGGAGAGCGGCGTGAACCTCTGCCAAATCGCCGCGTAGGCCCGGTAGCCGAGGTAGGCGGAACCGGCCAGGAAAGTCAGGCCGAAGACGGCACCCGCGATGACGGCCGCCGTCGTCCCTGCCCCGAGGAGCGTCAGCAGCAGGCCCGACAGGATGGCGATGAGCGCAGCGTTCGCGGCGCTCATAAAGACCATGCTGCTCCCGGCCACCTGGCTGGGTGAGCTTCGATTGCCGAAAAAGAAATATGTCTGCATGGAACCGGCCTGGTCATCGTGGTACCCGGCCATCAGGTACGGCGCCACCCCGGGGTCCAGGTCCACGTAGGCCGCGCGCAGCCGGTTCATCGCCGTTACGTACATCAGGTCCTCCTGGGCCACGTTCATCACCCGGACCTGGGTCAGGAGCCCTATGGCCACGTCGATGCAGAGGACAATCACCGCAAGCACCACGAAGGCTTCCGAAAACTTCGTGGCCTGGCCTACCAGCGCCACGCTCACCACGCTGGCGGAGGTGAAGGTGAGGAACATACTGATCCGGGTCAGTACCTCGCCCTGCGTGGTGCTGCGCGAGGCAAGCAGGCCCCAGTGCTCAGTGGCCAGCAGTTGCGCCCGGACTGACGGAGGGACTCCGGCCGGGCTTTCGCCCTCGATGGACATGGCGCCATTCTCTCCCATCACAGGCAGCAGCGCGAGGAAAAAGGACCGCTGCAGGCAAAAGCCTGGACGGACGACGGCGGGATCAGCGTTCCGTGGCCAGCGGCCTTTCGGGGGTGTGCAGCCGGGTCATGACCCGCGCCATCGTTGTGGGCACCCTGTGTGCGGTGGCGCGCGAGACGGCCACCATCACGGCGAAGGCAGCGGGCACGGTCCACGCCGCCGGCTGCGCCAGCCAGGGTGCCAGGTTCGAGGCTCCCACCAGGGCTCCGGCGATCATCGCCCCGCCGCACAGGATTGCGCCCGTCACCATCCCGGCGATGGCACCGGCGTCGGTCAGGCCCCGCCACCAGATTCCCAGCAGGAGCACCGGGCACACGGTGGAGGCGGTGAACGCGAAAACCAGGCCAACGCTGCCGGCCAGGGCCAGGGAGTCGGTCATAAAGGCAAACCCCAGGGGCACGACGGCGGAGATCACCGCAGCGAGCCGGAATCCGCCTACTTCGCCGCCCAGGACGTCCTGGCTGATGACGCCTGCCAGGGACACCACCAGGCCGGAGGTGGTGGAGAGGAAGGCGGCAAAAGCGCCCGCCACCACGAGGGCTGAGAGCAGGTCGCCGGCGGCTCCGCCCACGAGTTCGCCCGGGAGCAGCAGCACCATGGCGTCGGCCTGGTTGGCGCGGGCCAGGCCCGGCGCGAAGACCCGGGCCACCAGCCCGTACGCGGTGGGGAAAAGGTAGAAAACGGACAGCAGGCCGAGGACGATCAGCGTGGTGCGCCTGGCCGATTGCCCGTCCGGGTTGGTATAGAAGCGGACCAGGACGTGCGGCAGCCCGAGGGTGCCGAAGAGCAGGGCCATCAGCAGCGACACATTCTGGTAGGCGCCGGCAGGGGGCAGGCTGGTGGGGTTTACCGCTGGAGGGGACAGTGCGGGTGTTCCGTTTCCGGCGAGCATAAAGATGATGAAGAGGATGGGGACGGCCAGGGCTGTGAGCTTGAGCCAGTACTGGAAAGCCTGCACGAAGGTGATGGACCGCATACCGCCGGCCACCACCGTCAGGCACACCACGATCACCACCGCCACCGATCCCACCCAGGACGGCAAACCGGTGGTGATCCGGATGGTCAGGGCGGCGCCGTGGAGCTGCGGCACGATGTAGAGCCAGCCCACCAGCACCACCACCAGGCTGGTGACCTTCCGGACAACCTGTGAGTCCAGCCGGGCCTCGGTGAAGTCCGGGATGGTGTAGGCGCCGGACCGGCGCAGCGGAGCGGCAACAAACAGCAGCAGCATCAGGTACCCGGCCGTGTAGCCGACGGGAAACCACAAGGCGTCCGTTCCCGAGAGCAGGATCAGTCCGGCAACGCCCAGGAAGCTTGCGGCGGAGAGGTATTCGCCGCCGATGGCCGAGGCGTTCCACCAGGGCCGGACGGTCCGGGACGCAACGTAGAAATCGCCCGTGGTGCGGGAGATCCGCAGGCCGTAGAAGCCGATGACCGCCGTGGCCACGGAGACCACCGCGAGCGCGGCGATGGCCACGCCAGGATTCATGCTGCCGTCACCGGTCCCTGCTTGCGGATTCAAGAGTGGCCGGGTTCACTGGTCACCGGCCAGGTCCCGGTACCGCGCTTCGTTGCGGGCCGCGGTGCGGACATAGAACCAGGCACTGAGCCCGATCAGGGGGTAGATTCCCGCGCCCAGGAGAAGCCAGTCGAAGGGAATCCCGGCGATGCGGGTTTCCGACAGCCCGGGCACCACGGCGAGCAGCAGCGGGAAGGCGCCCAGGATCAGCAGGAACCCGCCGGCCACCACCAGGGCCAGCCGCAGCTGGGACCTGATCAGGGACCTGACGAACAGCTGCCCTACCTCGGAGTCCTGCGCAGCTTCCCGGGTTTCCCTGGCGGGCAGGGCTGCAGAACGCGGAGCAGTCACACGCACCCTGGTCATGCCTGCGGCCTGATCCGGGTGGCCCCCAGCTTTTCACGGACTGTTGGCAGGTGGCGGCGGCTGATGGGCAGTCCGGCCCCCGCAACGGTGACGCTGGGCCCGTCCGCCGCCAGCTTCATCGAGGTCACGTGTTTCAGGGCGACAAGGTAGGAGCGGTGGGTCCTGATGAATCCGGCATCCGCCCACTGCTGTTCAAGATCGGCCAGCGGGACCCTGATCAGGTAACTCGCATCTGCCGTGTGCAGCCTCGCGTAGTCACCCTGGGCCTGGACGTACGTCACGTCGTCGCGCCGGATCATTTTGGTGGTACCGCCCTGGTCCACCGTGATCATCTCCGGCGCCGTACCGCCGTCGCGCAGTTCACTGATGCGCCCCACGGACCGTGCCAGCCGCTCGGCACGCACCGGCTTGAGGAGGTAGTCCACGGCGGCGAGTTCGAAGGCCTTCAAAGCGTGGTCCTCGTCGGCGGTCACAAACACCACGGCGGGGGGATTCCTGCTCCCGCTGATGGCGCGGGCGATATCCAGGCCGGACACTGCCGGCATGTGGATGTCGAGGAATACGGCGTCGATCTGGCCAGCGGACAGTGCCCGGAGGGCCTCACTTCCGGAGGTGGCGCGCAGGACGGTGCCGATACGGTCATCCCGGCCCAGCAGGAACGCCAGTTCCTCGACGGCGGGCAGCTCATCGTCGACGACGAGGACGTTAATCATCTTCCTAGGTTAGCTTCCGCGGCCGGGCCGGAAGTGCCTGGCGTCACGCGTCGTGGCCGGGCTGGGACTTGGGTACACGCATGGTGATCATCGTCCCCTCGCCGGGCGCGGTCTCGATGACCAGGCCGTGGTCGTTGCCGTAGACCTGGCGGAGGCGGGCGTCTACGTTCCGCAGTCCCACGTGGACGCCGTCGGTATGCCCGGCCAGGGTGGACTGCAGCTGCGCAGGATCCATGCCCACGCCGTCGTCCTCGATGGTCACCTCGGCGAACGCTCCGGCGTCGTTGGCGGTGATGCTGATATGCCCCGGTCCTTCCTTGGCCTCCAGCCCGTGCCGCACGGCGTTTTCCACGAGCGGCTGCAGGCTGAGGAAGGGGATAACGGTGCTCAGGACCTCCGGCGCCACCCGCAGGCTGACCTGCACGCGTTCGCCGAACCGGGCGCGTTCCAGGAGCAGGTAGCGGTCGATGCAGCGGAGTTCTTCGGCGAGGGTGGTGAAGTCGCCGTGGCGCCGGAAGGAGTAGCGGGTGAAATCAGCGAATTCCACTACCAGTTCCCGGGCGCGCGCGGGGTCGGTGTTGATAAAGGACGCGATGGCGTTCAGCGAGTTGTAAATGAAGTGCGGGCTGATCTGGGCGCGCAGTGCCCGCACCTCCGCCTCCATCAGCAGGGTCCGTGATGCGTCCAGTTCGGCGAGCTCCACCTGGACGGCCACCCAGTCGGCCACTTCGCTGGTGGCCCGGACCAGTCCGGCACCCGCCGTCGGCGCGAAAGCAGCTACTGCGCCCACCACACGCGTTCCCGCGCGCACCGGAGCAATCACCGCTGCCAGCGGACCGCCTGTTCCATCTTTTGTTACGCCGTCCGCGCCTGCCGGGCTGCCGGCAGGAAGAACGGCGGTCCGGCCGCCCGCCAGTACCCCGTCCGCCAGGCGCATCACCTGCGGTTTTAATTCTTCGGCCGCTCCGTCCCATGCCAGTACCCCGGTGGTGTCGGTGATGGCCAGGGCCTCGCAGCCCAGCAGCGTCCGCAGGTGCCGGCTGGCTTTCGCCGCGCCGGCGGGGTTCAGTCCGCGGCGCAGGTGCTGCCCGGCCTGGGACGCCGCATGCAGGGTGTGGTAAGTGGCGCGTTCCGCGTCGGTGCCCAGGTCGCGGAAGGAGCGGAGGACCTTGAGCCCCCCGCCGACGACGACGGCAACTGCCATGGCGATGACGGCCACCGCCGCGGCAGTCAGGAGGGGGGAGTCCAGCATGCTGCCCAGCGTAGCGGGGGGTGCCGTTTGCCGCAGCATCCCGACCGTTGAGCGACGCCGGGCGGGCCAGGTATGGCATGTGGCGGCCGGCGCACAGCACAGTGATTGCAGTCACACTTCCGGTGTCCCTGCCCAGGGCCCACCGCCCGGTGTGTCCCGGCAAGTCTCAATGAGGAGGAACGATGGGTAACGATGCCCATATTCCGGACGCAGCGGCGTCCGTGGACTTTGAACAGGTCCAGTCGACCGGCCAGTTCCAGGAACTGCGCAAACGTCACCGCAGTTTTGTGTTCCCCATGGCAGTGGCCTTCCTGCTGTGGTACTTCGCCTACGTCCTGCTCGCCGACTATGCCGTGGGATTTATGTCCACGAAGGTCTGGGGCAACATCAACATCGGCCTGATCTTTGGGCTGCTGCAGTTCGTCTCCACGTTCGCCATCACAGGCTGGTACGTGCACTACTCCAACAAGCGGCTCGACCCCATCGCCAAGGAGATCCGGGACGAGATCGAGGGCCACGAATTCGATAAGCAGGGCAACCGGGTAAGCGGAGTCAACAAATGATCAACATAGCTGCCGCGGTGGACGTCGCCGCACTCAAGGACACCACCCTGCTGAACATGGGCATCTTCGGCATCTTTGTGGCCGTCACCATGGTGATTGTGTTCCGCGCCAGCCGGAACAACAAGACCGCTGCCGACTACTATGCCGCCGGCCGCTCCTTTACCGGTTCCCAGAACGGCACGGCCATCGCTGGCGACTACCTCTCGGCGGCATCGTTCCTGGGCATCACGGGCGCCATCGCCATCAACGGATATGACGGCTTTATGTACTCCATCGGCTTCCTGGTGGCCTGGCTGGTGGCGCTGCTCCTGGTGGCTGAGCTGCTCCGCAACACCGGCAAGTTCACCATGGCCGACGTGCTCTCCTTCCGGCTGAAGCAGCGGCCTGTCCGGATCGCCGCGGCCATCTCCACCCTGGCCGTGTGCTTCTTCTACCTCCTGGCCCAGATGGCAGGTGCCGGCAGCCTGATCTCCTTGCTGCTGGGCATCAGCGACTGGGGCGGACAGGCACTGGTGATCATCGTCGTCGGCGCGCTGATGATCATGTACGTCCTGATTGGCGGCATGAAGGGCACCACCTGGGTCCAGATCATCAAGGCCATCCTGCTGATCGCCGGTGCGGCGGTCATGACGCTCTGGGTGCTGGCCATCTACGGCTTCAACCTTTCCAGCCTCCTGGGCGCGGCCGTGGAGACCGCCAACAACCCGGCCGTCCTGAACCCCGGCCTGCAGTACGGCAAGACCGAGACCTCCAAGCTCGACTTCATGTCCCTGGGCCTTGCCCTGGTCCTGGGAACTGCCGCCCTGCCCCACGTCCTGATGCGCTTCTACACGGTCCCCACTGCCAAGGAAGCCCGCAAGTCCGTGGTCTGGTCCATCTGGCTGATCGGCCTCTTCTACCTGTTCACCCTGGTTCTCGGCTATGGCGCCGCGGCCCTGGTGGGTCCCGAAACCATCAGGACCGCACCCGGCGGCGTCAACTCGGCAGCCCCCCTGCTGGCCTTCTACCTGGGCGGGCCGCTGCTGCTCGGGTTCATCTCGGCTGTGGCCTTTGCCACCATCCTCGCCGTCGTGGCCGGCCTGACCATCACCGCGGCCGCGTCCTTTGCCCACGACATCTACGCCAGCGTCATTTCCAAGGGCAAGGCCGACGCCGATACGGAAGTTAAGGTTGCCCGGCGCACCGTGGTGGTCATCGGCGTCCTGGCCATCCTGGGCGGCATCCTCGCCAACGGGCAGAACGTGGCGTTCCTTGTGGCACTGGCCTTCGCTGTGGCGGCGTCGGCCAACCTGCCTACCATCATCTACTCCCTGTTCTGGCGGAAGTTCACCACCCAGGGCGCGGTGTGGAGCATGTACGGCGGGCTCGGTGCAGCCATCGTGCTGATCATCTTCTCGCCGGTGGTGTCCGGCGGGGCAACGTCGATGATCAAGGACGTCAACTTCGCGCTCTTCCCGCTGAGCAACCCGGGCATTGTGTCCATCCCGTTGGCGTTCTTCCTGGGCTGGCTCGGAACGGTCCTGGACAAGAAGCGCGAAGACACGGCCAAGCAGGCCGAGATGGAAGTCCGGTCCCTTACCGGTGTGGGCGCGGAGAAGGCGGTCGACCACTAACCGGGTCCACCACTGACTGCGGGCCCTGCCCCTTTATGCAGGCAACTGGAAAGAGCCTCTGCGCTTCGGCGCAGAGGCTCTTTTTGTTATCCCTGATGCTGTTGCTGCTAGGCCTTCGGCCGGAGTTTGATGTTGGTCATCTTCATCTCGTCCGTGCCTTCAAAACGGTAGGCGAGGTCAACTTCCTTGCCGTCACAGGTGATGACGCCGGCCACGTCCGCGGCCTTGACGCCGTTTTCGGTGCTTACCTTGAGGTCGTTGTAGGACGGCTTGCAGGAGCCGTTCATTTCCAGGCTGCCGACGCCGGTGATGAAAGCTTCCTTGGATAACTGCTCCTGCAGTGCGGGGTCGAGGTAGTCGTCATAGGCTTTGGCGTTGTCGCCCGCGATGACCAGCTTGGTGAAGCCGTCGGCAAGGCCCCGTGCCTCATTGGTGGCACTGCCCGCCACGTTCACCAGGATGATGATCCCCAGGACCACCAGCAGCAGTACGCCGCCGATGCTGCCCAGGATGATCCAGAGTTTGCGCCGGCCCTTGGCCGGGGGCTGCTGGCCGGGAAGGCCGAACGGAGTGGCTTCCTCATACCCGGTGGCTGGAGCCTGGTACCCACCGACCGGAGCCTGGTAGGCGCCGGAGGGAGCCTGGGGTGCACCGGACGCGGCGTGGTAGGCCGCCTCCACGCGGTCCACGGGCGGCCGCCGGGTGGGGGCAATCGGCTGCTGCGGTGCGGACCCGGGGTCTCCCGGCTGGTACGGTTCCTGAGGATTGCTCAAGATGGAGCCTTTCCGGCGGGGTGCATGGCACCGCCTGGTCGCGGGAGCCGGCGAACGGCACCCGTGGATAACTTGCAACAGCCTATAGCGGGCGTGGCCGCCGTCGTACTTTATGGCAGGCACGCAATGCAGCTGGTGCGGCTTCCGGCTGCCTGCACGCACAGGCCTAAGCGCCCTGCGAACCCCGCTCGAGCAGGGGCTGGACCCGGAACGGGATGAGTTCGCCCATGGCCAGGGCGGTGTCCGTACGCTCCACGCCGTCGCAGGCAAGGATCTTCCCGTTGATCCGGAAAAGATCCTCCGCGTCCAGGGCCACCACACGAAGCAGCAGGTCGGCAGGGCCGGTAAGCCCGTAGCCTTCGAGGATTTCGGGTACGTCGGCCAGGTCTTTGGCCAACTGGGCGAGCTTTTGCTGCTGGACGTGGACGGAAATAAAAGCCATCAGCGGGTAGCCCAGGGACACCGGATTGATCCGGCGTTCAAAGGACAGGAAAACGTGCTTCTTTTCCAGCTGGGCCATCCGGGCCTGCACCGTATTCCGGGACAGCCCAAGCTTCTGGGCCAGCGCCACCACCGTTCGCCGCGGATCCTGGGCCAGGGCTGAAAGCAGCCGGGTATCGGTGCCATCCAGAGCTTGCATAATGCGCAACGTTAGCACCGTCCGGACGGGCCGGACAGAGCATATTGCTCAGTAGCAGCCATGGTGGTTGTACCCAATGAGCATTGTGAGTAGGGTCACAGTTATCCGGGGCAACGGCGCCCGGAAGGCCGGCGGCAGCGGGACCACAAGTCCTTCGAAACCGCAGGTCAACGACGTGAGAGGTTGCGGCTATCGTGTCTACAGACGGAATGGGCCAAGGCAGCGCAAGTGCCCCCAATGCTGCTGATTTCACCGGCGCGGAAACTCCCGGAACGGGAAGGGGACTTGTCCAGCTGGTCACCCCTTCAGGGGAGCGGATCAGCCACCCGGAATTCGATCCCTGGGTGCGGGACATCACCGACGAACAGCTGTGTGCGCTGTTTGAGGACATGACAGTTATCCGGCGCATCGACGTCGAGGCCACCGCCCTGCAGCGCCAGGGTGAGCTCGCCTTGTGGCCCCCACTGCTCGGACAGGAAGCCGCGCAGATCGGCTCCGGCCGGGCCCTTCGCGAGGATGACTTCGTCTTCTCCAGCTACCGCGAAAACGGTGTTGCCTACTGCCGGGGTGTTGACCTGACGGACATCGTAAGGGTCTGGCGCGGAAACGCCTCCTCCGGCTGGGATCCGTACTCCATCAACATGGCCACGCCGCAGATCATCATCGGCGCCCAGACCCTGCACGCCACCGGCTACGCCATGGGCATCCAGAACGACGGCGCGGATTCTGTGGCGGTGACGTACTTCGGCGACGGCGCCACCAGTGAGGGCGACGTCAATGAAGCCATGGTTTTTGCCGCGAGCTTCCAGGTGCCGGTGGTGTTTTTCTGCACCAACAATCACTGGGCCATCTCCGAACCCGTACGGCTTCAGTCGCATATCCAGTTGGCGGACAGGGCTGCCGGTTTCGGAATCCCCAGCCTGCGGGTGGACGGCAACGACGTCCTGGCCGTGATGGCCGCAACGAGGGTCGCCCTGGACCGCGCGCGGCGCGGCGGGGGCCCCACCTTCATCGAGGCCGTCAGCTACCGGATGGGCCCGCACACCACAGCAGACGATCCCACCCGCTACCGGGATGCCAATGAACTGGAGGACTGGACCGCCAGGGACCCGATCACCCGTGTCGAAGCACTCCTGGACCGCAAAGGCCTGCTGACCCCACAACTGCAGCAGCAGGTCAGTGACAAGGCCGACGCCGTCGCCAGGGAAATGCGCGCAGGTTGCACCACCATGCCGGACCCGCAACCGCTGGACGTTTTCAAACACGTTTACAGCACGCCCAACTCCTGGCTGGACCGGCAGCAGGACCACTACGCCCGGTACCTGGCTTCGTTCGGTGATCCCGCAGAAGCCGTATCAGAAGAAGGTGCACGCTGATGACCCAGATGACCTTTGCCCGCGCCATTAACGCCGGCCTGCGCAAATCTTTGGAAAACGATCCCAAAGTGGTCCTCCTGGGCGAGGACATCGGCGCGTTGGGCGGCGTCTTCAGGGTGACTGACGGGCTGCAGAAGGATTTCGGCAAGCACCGGGTTGTGGACACGCCCCTGGCTGAATCGGCCATAGTGGGCACGGCCGTGGGACTGGCCTACCGCGGCTACCGCCCCGTAGTGGAAATCCAGTTCGACGGCTTTATCTACCCTGCGTTCGACCAGATCGTCAGCCAGGTGGCCAAGCTGCACTACCGCACCCGGGGCGCCGTCAAGATGCCCATCACCATCAGGGTCCCGTTCGGCGGCGGCATCGGCTCCCCGGAGCACCACTCCGAGTCACCGGAAGCGTACTTCACCCACACGTCCGGGCTGCGCGTGGTGACCGTCTCGAACCCGCAGGACGCCCATACCGTCATCCAGCAGGCCATCTCCTGCGACGACCCCGTGCTGTACTTCGAGCCCAAACGCCGCTACCACGACAAAGGCGAGGTAGACGAGAACATGGATCCGCGGACAGCGGTCCCCATGGACCGGGCCCGCGTGGTCACCGAGGGCGCCGACGTCACCCTCGTGGCCTACGGCCCGCTGGTCAAGACTGCCAGGGACGCCGCTTCGGCCGCTGCCGATGAAGGGATCTTCATCGAGGTCATCGACCTGCGCTCGCTGGCGCCGGTGGACTACGACACCGTGGTTGCCTCTGTCCGCAAGACCGGCCGCCTGGTGGTGACGCATGAAGCCGGCCAGTCGGGCGGCCTCGGTGCCGAGGTGGCGGCCAGCATCACCGAACGATGCTTCTACTACCTTGAGGCGGCGCCGGTCCGGGTCACCGGCTTCGACATCCCCTACCCGTATTCCAAGCTGGAAATGCACCACCTCCCGGGCCTGGACAGGATCCTGGACGGGGTGGACCGCGCCCTGGGCCGGCCGAACTCCCTCAGCGGGCTGGAAGGATGAGCGCCACCATGATCAAGGAATTCCTGCTCCCGGACCTGGGCGAAGGACTCACCGAATCGGAAATCCTCAGCTGGAAAGTCGGCGTGGGGGATACCGTCAGCCTGAACCAGGTGATTGCCGAGGTGGAAACCGCCAAGGCCGTGGTGGAGCTTCCGTCCCCTTTTGCGGGGGTTATCAAAGAACTGCACGAGCAGCCGGGCACCATCGTGGAGGTGGGCAAGCCGATCGTCTCCTTTGAAGTGGCGGACGACGCCGGAACCTCCTCCGGACTGCCCGTCGCCCCCGTTTCGTCCCCGGCAGGGCAGGAACGGGAACAGGAGCAGGAACAGGAGCCGGCACCAGCCAAACGGGAACCGAACCTGGTGGGGTACGGCGCCGTCGTCGAAAGTTCCGGCAGGCCAGTGCGGCGCCAACGCAACCTTGCCCCGTCGGTTGAGCCTGTCCAAACCCGGCCTCCGGTGGTTGAGCCTGCCGGCACACGTTCCCCGGTGGTTGAGCCCGCCGAAACCGATCACCTCGAAACCCGGCCCCGGTCCACACCTCCGGTCCGGAAGTTCGCCAGGGACCTGGGTGTCGACCTCTCCCTGGTGCGCGGGACAGGCCCGCAAGGGCTGATCACCCGCGAGGACGTCCAGCACTTTGTGGACGGACAGTCCGCGGCCGCCGGCTCGTCCACCCAGGAAACAGTTGCTCCGGTCGGGCTTCAGCCACGGCAGGAGCGGGAGACCCGGACGCCCATCAAGGGGGTTCGGAAGTTCACGGCAGCGGCCATGGTGGAGAGCGCCTTCACCGCTCCGCACGTCACGGAGTTCCTCACGGTAGACGTCACTCCGGCCATGGAGCTGCTGGCAAAGCTCAAGGGAAGCCGTGAGTTCAGCGGCCACAAACTGACGCCGCTCACCCTCGCGGCGAAGGCCGTGCTGATCGCCCTGCGCCGGAACCCGGAGCTCAATGCACGGTGGGATGAGGCGAACCAGGAGATCGTCACCTTCAACTATGTGAACCTGGGCATCGCAGCCGCCACGCCCCGTGGACTGACCGTTCCCAATATCAAGGATGCTGACGCGCTGTCCCTCCTTCAGCTGACGGACGCGCTGACCGAACTGACGGAAACCGCGCGGGCCGGCAAAACCACACCAGCTGATTTGTCCGGCGGAACCATCTCCATCACCAATATCGGCGTCTTCGGGATTGACGCGGGCACTCCCATCCTCAATCCGGGGGAGGCCGCCATTCTGGCCCTCGGCGCCGTGCGGAACATGCCGTGGGAGTACCAGGGCCAGGTGGCCCTGCGCCAGGTCCTCACGCTGAGCCTGTCCTTTGACCACCGCCTGGTGGACGGGGAACAAGGCTCGCGCTTCCTGGCGGATGTGGGTGCCATCCTGGCTGACCCGGGAATGGTCCTCACTATGGTCTAGCCAGCCCGGGAGTTTTTGTCCAGATATGCAGGCTTGGGGACGGTTTATCCCTGCATATCTGGACAAAAACTCCAGCGTTAGGGGGCGGGTTCCGGGGGATCCACCAGCAGCGCGGCCAGGGCCATGCTTTCCAGCAGCGGCCGGGCGGAGCGTGCCGCCATTTTCCTGCCGTGGCTGCGCACGGAGTGCGGTGTGGAGTTGATCAGCCCGAACGTGGCGTGAGCCCGCATCCGGAGTTCGGCGGTGTCCGTATCCGGGTGCAGCTTGGCGAGGACATCAACCCACACCTCGACGTAACCCAGCTGCAGCGTCCGCACGGCTGCCTGGTCCTGTTCCGAGAGGTTGCTGAAATCCCTGTCCTGGACGCGGATGACGTCCGGCTTGCCCAGGGCGAAGTCCACCTGGAATTCCACCAACCGCCGCAGGGCCAAAGCAGGGTCGGGGTTGCGGGACACAACCTCACGGCCGCCGTCGAGCAACTCCTGGCTGACGGTCACCAGAAGGTCGGCAAGGACCGCCTGTTTTCCGGGAAAATGGCGGTAGACGGCAGGCCCGCTCACCCCGGCAGCCGACCCCAGGTCCTCCAGCGACACACGATTGAACCCGTTGACCGCAAAAAGCGACGCCGCAGCCGAGAGCAGCGCCTGCCGGCGGCTTTCCTTCGCTTGGCCCCGCTGTGTTGATGGACCAGGTGTTGATGGACCAGGCGCTGGCGGGCCCTGCGGTGCTGAACCTTGCGTTGTTGGGCCTTGCGTTGATTGGCCAGTCTGCGTGGCGTCGGTGCTGCGCACATTTCCTCCTCGATCCCGCAGATCTTAGCAAGAACAGCTATGTGGTGGACTTCACAGTTAATCCAGACTAACCTGAATTTCAGTTATTGGGCGCTAACCGAGTTGCCGTAAAAGTGCTCGGACCGGAACAGGAACGGACCGTTAATGGAGACCCTTGCCACCCGGCTTGATGCAACTGCCGAGGCTTATGCATCGAACCGTGCCGCCCAGCTGGAACTCACCGAAGAGCTGCGGAAGAAACTGGCGGATGCGGCCCTGGGCGGTCCGGAAAAATCCAGGCAGCGCCATGTGGCACGGGGAAAGCTTCTGCCCCGAGAGCGTATCGACCAGTTGCTGGATGACGGCAGCCCGTTCCTGGAGATCGCCCCGCTCGCTGCCAACGGGATGTACAACAACGAGGCCCCCGGCGCCGGAGTGATTGCCGGGATCGGACTGGTCCACGGCCGCCACGTGCTGGTGATCTCCAACGACGCCACGGTCAAAGGCGGAACCTACTACCCGATGACTGTCAAGAAGCACCTCCGGGCCCAGGAAATTGCCCTGGAAAACCGGCTGCCCTGCATCTACCTGGTGGATTCCGGCGGAGCCTTCCTGCCCAAACAGGATGAGGTTTTCCCGGACCGTGACCACTTCGGCCGGATCTTCTACAACCAGGCCCGGCTCTCCGCGGCCAAGATTCCGCAGATCGCCTCGGTGATGGGCTCCTGCACTGCCGGCGGCGCCTACGTACCCGCCATGAGCGACGAGACAGTGATCGTTCGGAACCAGGGAACCATTTTCCTGGGCGGGCCGCCGCTGGTGAAGGCTGCGATCGGCGAGATCGTCAGCCCGGAAGAGCTCGGCGGCGGGGACGTGCACTCCAGGATCTCGGGCGTAACGGACCACCTTGCCGAGAACGATGAACACGCGCTGCAGATCATCCGTGACATCGTCGCCACGCTGCCGCCTCCCGCACAGCCGGCGTGGGACGTAAGCGCCGCCGTCGAACCGTCCGTAGAAGCAGACGGGCTCTACGGCGCGGTGCCCACGGACGTCAACGCCCCCTACGACGTCCACGAAGTCATCGCCCGGCTGGTGGACGGCAGCCGGTTCCACGAATTCAAGAAGGAGTACGGCACCACCCTGGTGACAGGCTTCGCCCGGCTGCACGGACACCCGGTGGGCATCGTGGCCAACAACGGCGTGCTGTTCAGTGAATCCTCGCTCAAGGGGGCGCACTTCATCGAGCTGTGCGACCAGCGCGGGATCCCGCTGGTGTTCCTGCAGAACATCTCCGGGTTCATGGTGGGCAAGGACTCCGAACAGGGCGGGATCGCCAAAAACGGCGCCAAGATGGTCACGGCCGTCGCTACCGCACGGGTGCCTAAACTGACGGTGGTGATCGGCGGTTCGTTCGGTGCCGGCAACTACTCCATGTGCGGCCGTGCCTACTCACCGCGGTTCCTCTGGATGTGGCCCGCGGCGCGCATCTCGGTGATGGGCGGCAACCAGGCGTCCAGCGTGCTGGCCACCGTAAAGCGTGAGCAGTACGAGGCGGCCGGCCAGGAATGGTCAGCCGAGGACGAGGAAGCCTTCAAGGCGCCCATCCGCCGGCAATACGAGGACCAGGGCAGCCCGTACTACTCCACGGCACGGCTCTGGGATGACGGCGTGATTGATCCTGCCGACACCCGGACCGTCCTGGGCCTGGCGCTGGACGTGGTGTCCCGCACCCCGCTGCCCGAAACCTCCTTCGGCCTCTTCAGGATGTGAGCGGTATGGCCACGCCCTCCCTTGCCAGCCCGCTCACCGCGCGCAAGCCGCTCTTCGGAACGGTCCTGGTGGCCAACCGCGGTGAGATCGCCTGCCGCGTGATCCGCTCCCTGCGCGCCCTCGGCATCCGTTCGGTCGCCGTATACAGCGATGCCGACGCCGGTGCCCGGCACGTGCGCGAAGCTGACACTGCCGTGCGGATCGGCCCCGCAGCGGCAACAGAGAGTTACCTGAAGATCGACGCCATCATTGATGCCTGCCGCCAGACCGGGGCCGAAGCGGTGCACCCCGGCTACGGCTTCCTGAGCGAAAACGCCGACTTTGCCCGCGCCTTGGACCAGGCCGGGATCACCTTCATTGGCCCGGGCATCGAGGCGCTCACCATGATGGGGGACAAGATCCGGTCCAAGAACCACGTTGCGGGTTACGGCGTTCCGGTGGTCCCCGGCGTGGCCCGCCCCGGTATGACGGACGCCGAACTGGTCGAGGCCGCGGCCGCCGTCGGGTTTCCGCTCCTGATCAAGCCCTCCGCGGGCGGCGGCGGCAAAGGCATGCACGTGGTGGAACGCCCTGCGGACCTTCCGCATATCCTGGCCACCGCCCGGCGCGTCGCAGCGAGCGCGTTCGGTGATGACACGCTGTTTTTGGAACGCCTGGTGACCACCCCGCGCCACATCGAGGTGCAGGTGCTGGCCGACAACCACGGCAACGTCGTTCATCTGGGCGAGCGTGAATGCTCGCTGCAACGGCGGCACCAGAAAGTCATCGAGGAGGCCCCCTCGCCCCTGCTCGAAGCTCTGCCGGAGGGGAAGGCCATCCGCGCCCGCATCGGCGAGGCCGCCTGCAACGCTGCCCGCAGCGTCAATTACAGCGGGGCCGGAACCGTGGAATTCCTGGTCTCTGACGAGGCGCCGGACGAGTTCTACTTCATGGAGATGAACACCCGGCTGCAGGTGGAGCATCCGGTTACCGAGATGGTCACCGGGGTGGACCTGGTCGAATGGCAGGTGCGGATTGCCGCGGGGGAGGAACTCACCCTCCGGCAGGCCGACGTCGAACTGACCGGACATGCCGTGGAAGCCCGGGTTTATGCCGAGGTCCCTGGGAAGAACTTCCTGCCGTCCACGGGAACGGTCCTCCTGCTGGACGAACTGCCCGGGCCTAAGCAGCGGCCCGGCATCACCCCCAGCATGGAGGCGGCTGCCGGCAAGGGCCGCGTCAGGGTGGATTCCTCCCTGGTGGAAGGCCTTGAGCTGTCCTCCAGCTACGACCCCATGATGTCCAAGGTCATCGCTTGGGGCGAAGACCGCGCAGCAGCACTCGACACACTGGATGCTGCGCTCGCCGGCTACACGGCCCTGGGCCTGGACACCAACGTCGAATACCTGCGGCTGCTGCTCAACGATCCCGAGGTCCGCGCCGGCCGCCTCGACACAGGGTTGATCGAGCGCAAACTCCCGGATCTCGCCTTCCGCCGCGTGGGTGACGCCGAACTGGTGGCGGCAGCGCTCTTCGCGGTTGCAGCGGAGGGGCCAGATGGTGGGGAATTGCCGTCCGGCCCGTGGCGCGCCCGCAATGGCTGGCGGTTGGGGGCGCCCGCGCCACGCCGGATCAACCTGGGAACGCCCGACGGCGGCGTGGCAGCGGTGCAGGTATTTGAATCCGCACGGCAGGGGACTGCAACCGTTGCCGTGGATGGTGGCCCCCGGCATAAAGCCTCATTGAGCTTCCCCCGTGCCGGTCACGCAGAAATCACCCTTGACGGCGAGTCGGCAACGTACTCACTGATCAGGGTGCAGCCCGGACCGCATCCATCCGGCCCTGACAACCCCGTACCTTCCGAAATCTTCCTCGGCAACGGGGGCTGGTCCTGCCGGCTGGAAGTCCTGACGCGGGAGTCGCGGCTTGAACGGGTGCTTGCCGCCATCCAGCGGGAGGAGGGCGCAGCCGATCCAGCCGTGCGCTCGCCCATGCCGGGCACCGTGGTGTCCGTTCCGGTCAGTGACGGGGACGCCGTCACCACCGGGCAGGTGCTTGTGGCTGTGGAGGCCATGAAGATGGAGCACCAGCTGCTGGCACCGCTGGACGGAACCGTGCATCTCAGCGCCCGCCCCGGCGACCTCGTGAAGGCGGACCAGGTGCTGGCCACCATTCATCCGCATCCCGCTGCCAGCAGCACCAATCCCATAGACGCAATCAAAGACACAGACGCAACAGGCGAAGGAGCCTAGCCATGGCAGGTTTTGAACTCAGCGAGGAATACCAGGACCTCAGCAACACCGTCCGGGAATTCGCGGACGAGGTAGTGGCGCCCGTATCGGCCAAGCACGACGAGGAGCACAGCTTCCCCTACGAAGTGGTCAAGCAGATGGCGGAGATGGGCCTGTTCGGGCTGCCCTTCCCCGAGGAATTCGGCGGGATGGGCGGGGACTACTTCGCCCTCGCCCTCGCGCTGGAGCAGCTGGGCCGCGTGGACCAGTCGGTGGCGATCACCCTCGAGGCCGGGGTGTCGCTGGGCGCCATGCCCGTTTACCGCTTCGGCACCGAGGAACAGAAGCAGGAGTGGCTGCCCATGCTCGCGTCCGGCCAGGCGCTCGCCGGCTTCGGCCTGACGGAGCCGGAAGCAGGGTCGGACGCGGGCGGTACCAAGACGCACGCCCGGCGGGAGGGCGGTGAGTGGGTGATCAACGGCAACAAGGAGTTCATCACCAACTCGGGCACCGACATCACCCGCCTGGTTACCGTCACCGCCGTCACCGGGCAGAAGGAGCGCGCGGACGGCTCCGTCCAGAAGGAAATCTCCACCATCCTGGTGCCCACCGACACGCCCGGCTTCAAGGCGGAGAAGCCGTACAACAAGGTGGGCTGGAACGCCTCGGACACCCACCCGCTGACCTTGAAGGATGTCCGGGTTCCGGAAGCGAACCTGCTGGGGGCTGAAGGCCGCGGTTACGCCAACTTCCTGTCCATCCTGGACGAGGGCCGGATCGCCATCGCGGCCCTGGCCACGGGTGCGGCCCAGGGATGCGTGGACCTGTCGGTCAAGTACGCCAAGGAACGCAGCGCCTTTGGACACCGGATCGGCAAGTACCAGGCCATCTCGTTCAAGATCGCACGCATGGAGGCAAGGGCCCACACCGCCCGCCTGGCCTACTACGATGCGGCCTCCCGCATGCTTGCCGGAAAGCCGTTCAAGACCCAGGCGGCCATCGCTAAGATGGTCGCAGGCGAGGCGGCCATGGACAATGCGCGGGATGCCACCCAGGTATTCGGCGGCTATGGCTTCATCAACGAGTTCACCGTGGCACGCCACTACCGCGACTCCAAGATCCTTGAAGTGGGGGAAGGCACCACGGAGGTCCAGCTGATGCTGATCGCCCGCGAACTGGGTCTGTAGCAAACGGGTTTGTACGAGCAGGGACTGTAGCCGGCCTGAAAGGATCACCGATGATTAACAAGGTTGTTGCCACCGCGGAGGAGGCTGTGGCGGACATCCCGGAGGGAGCATCCCTGGCCGTGGGCGGATTCGGTTTGTGCGGTATCCCGGTTACCCTCATCGACGCCCTCCACAAGGCCGGAACCTCGGGGCTGCAAACGGTGAGCAATAACTGCGGAGTGGACGACTGGGGCCTGGGAATCCTGCTGCGCGACGGCCGGATCCGCCGCACCATCAGCTCCTATGTCGGCGAAAACAAGGAGTTCGCCCGGCAGTACCTGGCCGGGGAACTCGAGGTGGTTCTGACGCCCCAGGGAACGCTCGCCGAAAAACTGCGCGCCGGCGGCGCCGGCATCCCGGCCTTCTACACCAAGGCCGGCGTAGGCACGCAGGTTTCCGAAGGCGGCCTGCCGCAAAAGTACGACGCCGAGGGCCGGGTTGCGATCGCATCCGCACCCAAGGAGGTACGCTCCTTCGCCGGCGTGGATTATGTGCTGGAAGAGGCGCTGACCCCGGACTTCGGTCTGGTCCACGCCTGGAAGGGCGACCGGCACGGGAACCTCGTGTTCCACGCCACCGCCATGAACTTCAACCCGCTGTGCGCCATGGCCGGCCGGATCACCATTGCGGAGGTGGAGGAGCTCGTGGAACCCGGTGAGCTGGATCCTGAACACATCCACACGCCCGGCATCTTCGTCCAGCGTGTAGTGGTGGCCGCGAACGCGGAGAAACGCATCGAGAAGCGGACGGTCTCCCTGGCGCCGGGGGCCGGGAACGGCAGCCACCCGAACGCGTCCAGCCAGATCAGCGGCAACCCGCAGGCAGGAGCCTAGCCATGGACCCGAACAGCCCCTACGCCCCGCGTCCCGAAGGCGTCCGGCCCGAGTACCGGCGGGCGGCCCAGCAGCATGAAATGGCGGCAGACGGCACGGGCGCCAAAGGCTGGACCAGGAATGAACTGGCCGCCCGGGTTGCCCGCGAACTCAGCAACGGCCAGTACGTGAACCTGGGCATCGGCATGCCCACCCTGATCCCCAACTACATTCCTGCCGGTGTTGAAGTGGTGCTGCATTCCGAAAACGGAATCCTCGGTGTCGGCCCTTATCCCGCGGAGGATGCCGTTGATCCGGACCTGATCAACGCGGGCAAGGAAACTGTCACGGTCAACAAGGGCGCGGCTTTCTTCGATTCCGCCATGTCCTTCGGGATGATCCGCGGCGGCCATGTGGACGTCGCAGTCCTGGGCGCCATGGAGGTGGCCCAGAACGGTGACCTGGCCAACTGGATGATCCCGGGGAAGATGGTCAAGGGCATGGGCGGGGCCATGGACCTGGTGTTCGGCGCCAAGAAGGTCATTGTGATGATGGAACACGTTGACCGGAGCGGGAACCCCAAAATCGTCAAGCAGTGCTCCCTGCCCGTGACCGGCAAAGGCTGCGTGGACCGCATCATCACCGACCTCGCAGTCATCGACCTTGTGGCGGATGATTCAGGTTCCCGGCTGGTGCTGAGGGAACTGGCGCCCAACGTCTCGGTGGAGGAAGTGGCTGCCGCCACCGGCGCCGAACTTTTTGAGGAAGACCGGGAACTGACGGTATGACGGGGAACGGAGTTTCGGGCGGCCCAACCAACGCCTCCAGCCCGGGGGAGCAGCGCGTCATCGAGCAGCGCGGGCTGTACTTCGACGAACTGGAAGAAGGGGTGCTGTACGCCCACCGGCCCGGCCGGACCGTCACCGAAGCGGACAATGTCCTGTTCACCACCCTCACCATGAACACCCAGGCGCTTCACCTTGATGCGGCCTGGAGCGCCGGGCAGCCGTTCGGCCAGCGGCTGGTCAACTCGATGTTCACGCTGGCCACGATGGTGGGCCAGTCCGTCTCGCAGCTGACCCAGGGAACCATCATCGCCCAGCTTGGCCTGACTGACGTCTCCTTCCCGCATCCGCTGTACCACGGTGACACCCTGTACACCGGGACGGTGATCAGCGGGAAGCGGCTCTCTTCATCCCGGCCCGGCCAGGGCATTGTCACCATGGAGCACACCGGCCGCAACCAGGACGGCACGGTGGTGGCACTGGCCACGCGCAGCTGCCTGATCTGGACCCGCGACGCGCACCGGCAGCAGTCGGGCGGCGAAAGGGGCACAATACCGGTATGACGTTTGTGATGGGCCCCGCCCTGCTTTTTTGCCCTGCTGACCGGCCGGAGCGCTACCAGAAGGCCGCCACCCGCGCGGACGCCGTGATCCTCGACCTTGAGGACGCCGTGGCCCCGGCGGACAAGCAGCGTGCCCGCGGTGCCATCCTGGCCCAGCTCGGAGCCGCCGGCGACGCACCCGAGCTGGATCCCAGCCGGACCATCATCCGGGTCAATCCGTCAGGCACGGAGGAGTTCGAGAAGGACCTGCACTGCCTGGCCCACACTCCGTACCGGACGGTTATGCTCGCCAAGGCCGAGAACGCCGCCCAGCTCGAAGCCCTGGCCGGCTACCAGGTGATCGCCCTGTGCGAAACAGCCGCCGGGGTCCTGAACGCTCCCGCCATCGCGGCAGCCCCCAACGTCGTGGCGCTGATGTGGGGCGCCGAGGACCTGCTGGCATCACTGGGCGGGACCTCCAGCAGGACGGACGACGGCGGCTACCGGGCCGTCGCGCTGCATGCCCGTTCCACAGTCCTCATCGCCGCCAGGGCGTTCGGCAAGGAAGCGGTGGACGCCGTCTACACCAACATCCCGGACCTGGCTGGACTGGCAGCCGAAGCCGCGGACGCCGTGGCCTCCGGGTTCAGCTCCAAGGCCTGCATCCACCCCGGCCAGGCAGCGGTGGTCCGGGAAGCGTACGCTCCGTCCGAAGCCGAAGTCTCCGCTGCGACGGAATTGCTGCAGGCCGCGGCAGCTGCGGGACAGGGCGTCTTCCAACACAAGGGCCAGATGATCGACGGGCCCATCCTCAAGCACGCAGAATCGATCCTTCGACGTAAAGGCGAGCGCGTCTAACGCCTTCGCCCGCTGGATCCCCGTAGCGATACGGGCGGAATCGGTTCATGGACCAGCGTCCGGACCCAACGGTTCCCCGTTTCCCGGAACTCCTTCCGGGTTGAGAACCGATAGAGGTAGCTGCGCACGCGCACCAGATGCGGGGCCACGCCGTCGAACGGATCATGCCTGAGCAGCCGCAGCGTCTGGCGGTCCGCCTCCAGCAGCTTGCCGAGGAAGGCATAAAACCACTCCTCGTGGACTGTCCGCAGCGGAAGGAACCACATCAACCAGTCCAGCCGCAGGTGGTAGGGAGCCCACTGCCGGGGCACCCGCCGGAGGTCGCCCGGTTTGCCCTTGAAGTCGTACTCGCGCCAGTCCGAAGAATCGTCCGGGGCGTGGTCCAGCGTGCCCTCCACCACGATCTCGATGCGCTGCTTCGTCACCGATCCGAACGCCCCATAAGTGTTGACCAGCTGCCACCGGTTGAAGCTGGCGTTCATCAACTGGCGCTTGGAGAACAGGTTGCGCAGCGGCCAGTAACTGAGGACCAGCAGCAGCAAGGTGGCAGCCAGAGTGATGGCCAGCCACCACAGCGGGGTCTCCCGGTCCGCGCCGCCGCCGTGCCAGTCCAGCGGGATCACCGGGAACACGGCGTGAGCCACCGGATCGCTCACCGCGGCGAAAGCCAGCACAATGGCAATCCAGTTCAGCCAGGCGAAATTCCCGCTGGCCACAAGCCACAGCTGGGTGAGGATGACCACCGCGGCTGCCACACTGGCAACAGGCTGCGGCGCGAACAGCAAGAAGGGCACCACCAGCTGGGCGAAGTGGTTTCCCAGTACTTCCACCTTGTGAAGCGGCTTGGGCAGCAGGTGTGCCTGCCGGCTCAGCGGCCCGGGCATCGGCTGCGTCTCATGGTGGTAGTAGAGGGCAGTCAGGTCCCGCCATTCCCTGCCGCCGCGGATCTTAATCATGCCCGCACCGAATTCCAGCCGGAACACGAGCCACACGATCAGGATCAGGATGGTGCGCGGCGGGTCGGTCTGGTCTGAACCCAGGAACGCCACCGTGAATCCCGCCTCCAGCAGGAGCATCTCCCAGCCGAAGCCGTAAAACGTCTGGCCCACGTTGACGATGGACATGTAGAGCAGCCACAGGGCCAGGAACGCAATCAGCGGAACCCACGGCGGCCCTGCCTGCGGGATGCCGGCAACGAGCAGGGCGGAGATCACAAGCCCTGCCGCACAGACCCCCCGCAACAGCCGGTCCGAATAGCGCCAGCGGAAAAGGGTGGGCCGGCGCAAACGGCTGAACCCGGAAAGGTACTCCGGCGCCGGCAGGAGGCCCCGCTCACCCAGCAGGGCGGGGAACTGGTTCAGGGAGGACAGGAACGCAACAAAATACAGTGCTGCCACCCCGCGCTGCAGCACCTGCCGGGCGAACTCGTATTCCGGGGCATCAAACCACGTGAGCCAGTCCACGCAATCCACGTTACGCCCGGCCGTCCTGTGGTCAAGCAGCGGTGGCGCCAAGAAGCATGGGGTCAAGGACCGGCGAATCAAGGAGCGCTGGGTCAAAGCCCATTCCGTCAGGGCGCGGGGGTCAGGGATGGTGCGCGATACTTAACGGATGCAGCCACGCAAGATCGCCCTCCTCGGATCCACCGGCTCCATCGGCACCCAGGCGATTGACGTCGTCGACGGCGCCCCGCATCTTTTCGAGGTGGTGGCGCTCAGCGCCGGGGGAGGCAACCTCGAACTCCTGGCCCGCCAGGCGGTGCACACCGGTGCCGCGGCTGTAGGCATTGCGTCCGGTGATCCCGGCCGGTTGGCTGCCTTGATCGATGACGCGGCCGCCGCAGCCGGGAAGCACGGCTACCGGCCGGAGATCATTGCCGGGCCGGACGCTTCCACCAGGATCGCGGAGCTGGAAGCTGACGTGGTGCTCAACGGCATCACCGGATCAATTGGACTCGCACCAACGCTCGCGGCGCTGAAATCCGGCGCAACCCTGGCCCTGGCCAATAAGGAATCCCTGATTGTGGGCGGGGAACTGGTCAAGGCTGCAGCCCGCGAAGGCCAGATCGTCCCCGTGGATTCGGAGCATTCGGCCATTGCCCAGTGCCTGCGTTCGGGCTCGGCCGGCGAGGTGGAGAAGCTGATCCTCACAGCGTCCGGCGGTCCTTTCCGGGGCCGGAACCGGGAGGAGCTCCACGATGTCACGCCGCAGGAGGCGCTCGCCCATCCCACGTGGGACATGGGCGTAATGGTCACCACCAACTCCGCCACCCTCGTCAACAAAGGGCTGGAAGTCATCGAGGCCCACCTGCTCTTCGATGTGCCCCTGGACCGGATCGACGTGGTGGTCCATCCCCAGTCCGTGGTGCACTCCATGGTCCAGTTCATCGACGGATCCATCATCGCCCAGGCATCGCCGCCGGACATGCGCCTTCCCATAGCCCTTGGCCTGGGCTGGCCGGACAGGGTCTCCAAAGCGGCCGCCGCCTGCGACTGGACCCAGGCCGCCACCTGGACCTTCGAGCCCCTGGACGTCGCCGCCTTCCCTGCGGTGGACCTCGCCAAGGACGCCGCCAAGCAGGGCAGCACCTTCCCTGCGGTCTTCAACGCCGCCAATGAGGAAGCCGTCACGGCGTTCCACGCAGGACGCATCCGGTTCACCGACATCGTGGACACCATCGCAGCCGTTCTCAGCGAACACCCAGGGTCTTCCGGGCTGACAGTGGAATCCGTACTGGATGCTGAGAGCTGGGCACGTGCGCGCGCCAATGAACGTTTAGCAGTCAGCAGTCTCTAGGAAGCAGCAAGCACCTCCATGACCCCCGTTCTCCTCTTTGTCCTCGGTGTCGTTTTTGTAGCCATCGGCATCGCGGCCTCCATCGCGCTCCACGAAGTGGGCCACCTCCTGCCCGCCAAGCTCTTCAAGATTCGCGTCACCAAGTACATGATCGGCTTTGGTCCCACCCTCTGGTCACGGCGGAAAGGCGAAACCGAGTACGGCGTGAAGGCTATTCCGCTGGGCGGTTACGTGTCCATGATCGGCATGTATCCGCCCAACAAGGAGGACGGGACCGTTCGTCCCTCCAGCACAGGAATGTTCCAGACCCTGGCCACGGAAGCCCGGTCGATGGCGCACGAGGAGGTGGGCCCGGGCGACGAAAACCGGGTTTTCTACCGGCTTCCGGTGTGGAAGAAGATCATCGTGATGCTGGGCGGTCCGGCCATGAACATGGTCCTTGGCGTCATCCTGACGGCCGTCCTGCTGATGGGTTTCGGCTTCGCCACGGCCACCACCACCATCGCCGATGTTTCCAAGTGCCAGGTGGCTGCCGGTGAAACAGTGGACCCGGATTCGGCCGACTGCCAGCTCACCCCGGCGGCCGCGGCCGGCCTGAAACCGAACGATACCGTCACTTCCTTCGACGGGAAGACCGTCACCAGCTGGGACCAGTTGACCGAGTGGATCCGTGCCTCCGCCGGCCGCGAGGTGGCCATCACCGTTGAGCGGGCCGACTCGCCCGTGTCCACCACGGTGACCCCCGTGCTGTCCGCCCGGCCCATCATCGGCGTGGACGGCCGGCAGGCGACGGACGACGGCGGCAACCTCCTGTACCAGGACGTCGGCTTCCTGGGCATTGGCGCGCAGACGGAACTGGTGCCCCAGCCGGCGTCGTCCGTCCTGCCCATGGCGGGGGAGAACATCAAGCAGGTGGCGGGTGTGATCTTTAACCTCCCGGCGCGGGTTGTTGGCGTGGCAAAGGCCGCCTTCAGCGAGGAACCGCGCGACCCCAACGGCCCCATCAGCGTGGTGGGCGTCGGAAGGGTGGCCGGAGAGGTGGCAGCCATGGAGGAAGTCCCCGTCCAGTCGCGGGTGGCCACCCTGATCGGGCTGCTGGCCGGGCTGAACTTTGCGCTGGCGGTCTTCAACTTGGTTCCGCTGCTGCCGCTCGACGGCGGCCACGTGGCCGGTGCGCTGTACGAAGGCGCCCGGCGTTGGGTGGCCAGGCTGTTCGGCAAACCGGATCCTGGAGCCTTCGATATCGCCAAGCTCCTCCCGGTGACCTACGTGGTGGCTGCATTGTTGATGGGGATGAGCGCGCTCCTCATCTATGCCGACATCGTGAAGCCGGTGAACCTGTTCGGCTGATAAACAGCTGATTTCCACTCATCAGCCAATATCGGCTGATATCAGATAATCAGCCATTTATGATTGATTATCGTGGATCAGCTGCGTACGGTTAGGGCATGTTCGTTCTCACCATTGACCAGCGGGGCAGCACCGCCGACATCGACCGGGTGCCTGGACTGATATCCGGGCTGCTGGGCCTCACGCAGGGGCGCTTTGAACGCTCCGTGGGGGACGAACTCCAAGGCGTGGTGGAACAACCCGAAGAGGTCGTGGATATCGCCCTGCATGCACTCCGGGACGGGCACTGGTATGTCGGGATCGGTATCGGTGTGGTGCAGCTCGCCCCGGGCGCAAGCCCCCGCGAAGGATCCGGAAGTGCTTTTGTTGCCGCCCGCAAAGCCGTGGAACTGGCGAAGGGTGCTGCGGGCCAAGTGCCGCTGTCAGTGGTGGCGGGCACTATGGGCCATGGCAGGAACATCCCGCCCCAAGCCAAGGAAGGTGCCATGGCCGGCTCGAATGCCCAGGCGGTGCTTCGGTTGATCGGACGCCTGGTCCAGCAGCGTACACAGGCCCAGTGGAGGGTAGTGGACAGTCTCCGCGCCCTGCAGTCCGCTGATGGCAAGCACGGCAGCCAGAAGCAGGTGGCCCGGGAGTTGGGAATAACGGAGCAATCGGTGAGCCGTGCCGTCCTCCGCTCCGGCTGGCAGGAAGAATGGGCAGCCAGGCCGGCAGCAGCCATGCTGCTGGAGTATGCGCAGAGCCGGATTACCGGCGGCGAGCCAGCCCGGCCAGGGCCAGACAAACCAGACCCAACCCTGCCCGGGCCAGAGCCAGTCGGGTACCGGGATGAAGGAGACACGTGACCGCGCTTTGGATCACCGCAGCACTGCTCGTGGCCGGCTTCGCCGGCTGGCCCGTGACGGCCCTCGTGTTCCGGCTCGCCCGGACCATCGACGACAGGGCAGATGCCGCCAAGGCAGCGGAAGAGGCCAGGAAGGCAGCGGAGGATCCCGCCGCCGACGTCACCGTTGATGCCCCGCACGCCGAAACGCAAAGCGTGGACGATGAGCTGACCGCGGCAACTGACGCGCCGCCGCCGGCCGGTTCTGCTGCGGAGCCGCCGGCGCCAACCCAGCGCATCCTGCGCGGCGGGGCAATTATCGGCATCCTGGAAAGGCTTGGGGTCTGCCTGGCCATCCTGACCGGGCAGCCCGTGGCCATCGCCTACATCGTGGCCATCAAAGGTCTGGGAAGGTTCGCGGAGCTAAAGGAAACGCCCGTAGCAGCCGAACGCTTCATCATTGGAACCCTGGCCTCCATGCTCTGGGCGGCCGGAACAGCGGCCGCCGTCAAAGTCCTGTTCCTGTCCTAGGGTCGCATGTCCCCAGACCACACGTCCTGGTGGCACACGTCCGGAAACAAAATTGCGGGGACAAATCCGGTGGGGTGTGGGAAGAATCCCGTTGGGCTGTTCAGGTGCGTGCAACGGCAGGCAGGGCGATAGGGTAGCCGTATGACAGTTTTTGCCGTTGAGTACGTTTATGCCGCTGATTCCACCGAAGCCCGCAATGAGGCCCGCCCGGCCCACCGGGAATGGACTGCCGGCCTGGCAGAGGACGGTGCCATCCTGGCGAGCGGGCCCTACGGTGACGGAGCGGGAGCGCTGCTGATCTTCAAGGCTGCAGACGAGGCCGCCCTGAACTCGATCCTCAAGCAGGACCCCTTCGCGGCTGCCGGGGTTATTGCCGGAACCCGCATCACGGAGTGGTCTCCCATCACCGGCATGCTGGCCGGCCTCGCCGCGTAGCCACCCACCTTTCGATTTAGGAGTCCACGTGACCTCGGTCAGCCTGGGAATGCCTTCAGCACCGCCGCCCGTCCTTGCCCCCCGCCGCAAGACCCGCCAGATCAAGGTCGGTTCTGTGGGGGTCGGTTCCGATTTCCCCATCAGCGTGCAGTCCATGACCACCACGCCCACCACCGACATCAACGCCACGCTGCAGCAGATCGCGGAACTCACCGCGTCCGGCTGTGACATCGTCCGCGTCGCGTGCCCCTCAGCGGACGACGCCGAGGCGCTGCCCATCATTGCCAAAAAGTCCCAGATCCCGGTCATCGCGGACATCCACTTCCAGCCGAAGTACGTCTTCGCAGCCATCGAAGCCGGGTGCGCCGCCGTGCGCGTGAACCCCGGAAACATCCGGAAGTTCGATGACCAGGTCAAGGAAATCGCCGCGGCCGCCCGCGAACACGGGACGTCCATCCGCATCGGCGTGAACGCAGGTTCGCTGGAGCCGGGCATCCTCAAGAAATACGGCAAGGCCACCCCCGAGGCGCTGGTTGAGTCCGCGGTCTGGGAAGCGTCCTTGTTTGAAGAGCACGGCTTCCACGACTTCAAGATCTCCGTCAAGCACAACGACCCCGTGGTGATGGTGGCCGCCTACGAGATGCTGGCGGAAAAGGGCGACTGGCCGCTGCACCTCGGTGTGACCGAAGCTGGCCCGGCCTTCCAGGGAACCATCAAGTCCGCCACGGCCTTCGGCGCGCTCCTTTCGCGGGGCATCGGCGACACCATCCGGGTTTCGCTCTCCGCCCCGCCGGTGGAGGAAATCAAGGTGGGCAACCAGATTCTCCAGTCCCTCAACCTGCGCCCAAGGAAGCTGGAGATTGTGTCCTGCCCGTCCTGCGGCCGGGCCCAGGTGGACGTGTACACCCTGGCAGAACAGGTGACCGCCGGCCTGGAAGGCATGGAGATCCCGCTGCGTGTTGCGGTGATGGGCTGTGTGGTGAATGGACCCGGTGAAGCCCGCGAGGCAGATCTTGGCGTTGCTTCCGGCAACGGCAAGGGCCAGATCTTTGTGAAGGGTGAAGTCATCAAGACTGTGCCCGAAAGTCAGATTGTTGAGACACTGATCGAAGAGGCCATGCGTATCGCGGAAGAGATGGGGGAGGCCGATGGCGAAGATGCTGTCAAGGGTAGCCCCGTGGTTAGCGTCTCGTAAGGACGTTCCCGACCCTCCGGGACTTTCCGTCCGCACCCTGGACGGAACGGATACTGCTGCGCTCAGGATGCTGGCGCAGCAGGATCCGGTCACAAACGTCTTTATCCTTGCCCACCTGCGTGCCGCCGGCACTGCCGCGCCCACCAGCGGCGGCGCCGGCGTCATTGGCGTTTTCGACGACGGCGTCCTCGTGGGTGCGTGCTGGGCAGGGGCCAACCTGGTTCCGGTCCAGCTGGACCCCGAACTTGCAGGGGTGGTGGCGGAAGTGGCCAACACCTCCGGCCGCCGGTACGCCTCAGCCTTTGGCCCGGCGGAGGCCGTCCTGGCGTTGCACGCCGAACTGGTGGAACTGGGCCACCGGGCCCACGAAGTCCGTGCGGAGCAGCCCCTGATGACTATCGAGGGCCCGCCGTCGATTCAACCCAACCCCGGCCTTGAGCTGGGAAGCCTGGCCGACTTTGACCGCATCCTTCCCGCCTGCGCCGCCATGTTCGAGGAAGAAGTGGGGTACTCCCCCTTCCTGGGCGGCAGGGAGTTCTACAGCCGGCGGGTGGAAGGGCTGATCCGCCAAGGCCATTCCCTGGTGCACCTGAACAACGGCCGCGAGGTGGTGTTCAAGGCCGAGCTGGGCGCTGTCACCTCCGAGGTCACCCAAGTCCAGGGCGTGTGGATGAACCCGCTCTATCGGGGCCAGGGACTGAGCGCCGGATACATGGCCGCCGTGGTGGAGCAAGCCCGGAAAGTCGCGCCCATCACCAGCCTCTACGTCAACGGCTTCAACCTGCGGGCCCGTGCCACCTACGAGCGGGTCGGCTTCCGCCAGGTCGGGACGTTCGCTACAGTTCTTTTCTAGCTGGCTGCCAAATACCGGCAGAAAAAATTGGGGGAAAAATTGAAGACATTTGCGCTGGGAACTTTCGCGGCCACAGCCCTACTCGCGTTGACCATTCCGGCCTGTGCAGGGCCGGTGGACACCCCGGTGAATGGCGCTTCAGCAGCGGAAAGTGCAACTGGCACTGCCACCCCCACAGTCACACCCACTCCGGTTCCCAAGGCGTTTACCAGTGCCGACCTGGCGGCCATTGTGCGGCAGGTGCGGGACCCGGCTGACCGGAGGCTGACCGTGCTTCCCGAAGCGGACGTGACCGCCGCACTGGAGCAGTCCAAGGACATGATGTCGTCGCTCGAAGTGGCACCTGCGGCCTGCCTGGAACTCGCAACGTCCAGCACCGTTCCGGCCATGGACGGGGCTGCCACGGCCATGGGCGTCAGCACGGACACCAGTACCGGGGCCGTCATGGCTTTGTCCCTGCTGTCCGGGCTCGACGAGGCAACCCTTGGCGGCGTTACCGGCCGCCCCGCCCAACTTGAGCAGTGCGCGAACATGACAGTGACCATTTCGGGCGTCAGCGTGCCGGTCTCCATCACGACTGTAAACGGCGTGGGCGGGCTGCCAAATACCGTTGCCTACCGGACGGAAACTGAGATGCCCGATGGCCAGGTGCAGTCCATCATCACCGCCCAGGCCATCCACGAGGGTGTTGTGCTCACGGCCGTGGCTTCCGGTGGTGGAAGCGAAGCAGAGACTGTTGTGCGTACCGGCGCACTGCTCGATTCAGCTGCCGCGCTGGTCAAGTAGCCGTTCCTAGGCCCAGTTCGCCGGTGAGGTACCGCTGTACGTTCGGAGCCACCAGGCGGACCACGTCCTCGGGTGCGGCCGAGGCGAGGGGTTCCAGCCTCACCACGTAGCGGACCATCATGAGTCCCACCATCTGGGTGGCCACCAGGTCCCCACGCAACGCAACGTCCTGGGGCGGACCCGGCACTCCCGCCATGATCCTGCTGACCACAGTGCGGGTCACCACTTCGCGGAGGAGCGCCGTCCGCGCTTTTGAGCCCAGGGTGCCCCGCAGGAACGCCACCAGGCCCGGCTGGGCCGGACCTTCCCAGAGCCGCAGGACTGCGCGGACGATCAACTCGGCCCGCTGCTCGGGACGTGCGGACGAAACACCTGCCAGCACCTCCTCCGGGTCGGCGGGGAGTTCCACACTCAGGGCGAAGAGCTCGTCCTTGCCGTTGAAAAAATGGTGGACCATGGCGGGATCCACCCCCGCCGCACGGGCCACCTGCCGCAGGCTGGTGCCCTCAAAACCATGCTCGGCGAACAGGCGCCGGGCCGCCTCCAGGATCCTGTCCCGGGACGCCGTTGTTCCGCCGCGCCGCCCCCGCCGTGCCGGCAGCGGATCACCCTTCGGCAGCGGACGGACCCGGGGCAGGGCGTTCCCCTCCGGCCGGGCGTTTCCCTCCGGCACGGTCATTCAGTCCGCCTCCGCAGCGTCAGGGAGGCCAGCACCAGGACGCCCAGCACAATGGCGCCCATGATGGCCGCGTCCTGCCACATCCGTTCGGTAGCCTCGGGGTTTGCGGCGATCTCCTGCAGGGCGTCCACGGAGAACGTCAGGGGAAGAACATTCGAGATGGCCTCAAGGACGTCATTCATGCGGTCGCGCGCCACAAACAGCCCGCAAAGAAGGATTTGGGGCACCACCACTACCGGCATGAACTGGACGGCCTGGAATTCGGTCCGGGCAAACGCTGAGCACAGCAGGCCCAGGGCCACGCCCAGGACGGCGTTGATGACTGCGATCAGGACCACGAAGCCAGGCGGGCCCTCAATATCAAGATCGAAAATCCAATAGGCCACTGCGGTAGCCACCAGGGACTGCAGTGCGGCCATGATGGAGAACGCCAGGGCGTAGCCGAAGAGCAGATCCCCTTTATGGGCGGGGGTGGTGAGCAGCCGCTCCAGGGTTCCCGAGGTCCGCTCACGCAGCATGGTGATGGACGTGACCAGGAACATCACCACAAACGGGAAGATGGCGAGCATCATCAGTCCCACGCGGTCGAAGGTGCGCGGCACCCCGGGCGGCAGCGTCTCGTTCTCGTAAAGGAAGTACACGGCCGTGAGCAGCAGGGCCGGAACCACCAGGATCATGGCGATGCTCCGGTGGTCGTGCCGCAGCTGCTCAAGCACCCGGCGGGTGGTGGCAAACATCATCAGGACATCCATCACCGCACGCTCCCGTCCCAGGTTGTATTGTCCCGGGTTGTATTGTCCCGTGCTGTGGCCCCGGCAGCAGGCTCCGCTTCTTGCCCGGCCTCCTGGATGATGTGCAGGAAGGCTTTCTCCAGGTCGGCACTGTGTCCGCGCCGGCTCAGCTCTGCGGGTGTGAGCTGGGCAAGCAGCCGGCCTTCCCGCAGGAGGAGCAGGGACTCGCAGTGGCTTGCCTCCTCCATGACGTGGCTTGATACAAGCAGCGTTGTCCCTTGCGCGGCCATGTCACGGAACCGGGCCCAGAGATCCGCGCGCAGCACGGGATCCAGTCCCACCGTCGGTTCGTCCAGCACCAGCAGGCGCGGACGGGCCACCAGGGCGCAGGCCAGGGACACCCGGCTGAGTTGGCCGCCGGACAGGTCCACCGTCTTCTGCCGTGCCTGGCGTTCAAGCCCGACGGCGGCAATCGCCTCCGCTGCGTCGGCCGCCCCTTGACGGTGCATGGCCCCGAAGTAGCGGACGTTGCCTTCGACGGTGAGGTCCGGATAGACACTCGGAGACTGCGTCACATAGCCCACCTGGTGCCGCAGTTGGCTGCTGCCGGCAGGCTGCCCCAGAACCCGCACCGAGCCTGAGGTGATGCGCTGCACTCCAACGATGGCGCGCATCAGCGTGGTTTTCCCGCTTCCGGACGGCCCAAGGAGCCCAGTGATTTGTCCGGCGGGAATGGCGAAGTCCAGCGCGCGGAGGACGTGAACGCGTCCCCGCACTACCGTCAGGGCGCTGGCCGCCACCGCCCCGCCGTCGTTCGTTTCCTCTGTGTTCTCCACTGCCGGACGTGACATGGCCGCCTCCGCTGAACTGCAGGTCGCTGGGGCCGGCAGGCCCGTAATTCATCACCTGATGAATTAAATTTAGGCCTGCATTTGGTGGTAATCAACAGCTGCGGATCGAAAAGTACTTGATATATGTGGCCCCTATCACTTAGGTTCGATCTAGCTGCGCTGGAGTGGCGTGGGCGGTCTCACCAGTCCTCACCAGTACTTAGGCGATAACGGCGTTGAGCCACGCCCGGATACGATGACCAGCCTCGAGGGGGGCCAGGGGCTTTGTTTTCCGGGCGTGGCTCTACTGTGTCCGCGGGAGGGCAGGTGCTCCGAAGGGGAATCGGGGCCAGGCGTCCAGTGCCGGTAGATTAGTACCCAGACGAATTTGTCCGGCCCTGCTGATCCAGCACCTCCCCAGAAACGGATATCCACCCGTGGTTACAAGACTGTCCCAGCTTTTCCTGCGCACGCTGCGTGAAGATCCCGTCGACGCCGAGGTGGCCAGCCACCGGCTCCTGGTCCGGGCGGGCTATATCCGCCGTGCTGCCCCCGGGATCTACACCTGGCTCCCGCTGGGGCTCAGCGTACTGCGGAAAGTCGAGGCCATCATCCGCGAGGAAATGGCCAACATCGGAGCTCAGGAAGTCCACTTCCCGGCGCTCCTGCCGCGTGAACCCTATGAGGCCACCAACCGCTGGACCGAGTACGGCGAAGGCCTGTTCCGCCTCCAGGACCGCAAGGGTGCGGACTACCTGCTGGCCCCCACGCATGAGGAAATGTTCACGCTGCTGGTCAAGGACCTGTACTCCTCGTACAAGGACCTCCCGCTCAGCCTCTACCAGATCCAGAACAAGTACCGCGATGAAGCCCGTCCCCGGGCAGGCCTGCTGCGCGGCCGCGAGTTCATCATGAAGGACTCCTACTCCTTTGACGTGGACGACGCCGGCCTGGACGCCAGCTACGCTGCCCACCGCGGCGCCTACCTGCGCATCTTCGAGCGCCTCGGCCTGGAGGTCATCCCGGTCACTGCTACGGCCGGCGCCATGGGCGGGTCCAAGAGTGAAGAGTTCCTGCACCCCACCGACATCGGCGAGGACACGTTCGTGCGGTCCGCCGGAGGCTACGCAGCCAACGTTGAAGCCGTTACCACGGTGGCTCCTGCGGAAATCGACTTCACCGGTGCCCCCGCCGCCGAGGTGCTGGACACCCCGGACACGCCCACCATCGAAACGCTGGTGGCCGCAGCCAACCAGCTGGCACCGCGCACGGAGGCCGACGGCGGCGCCTGGACCGGGGCGGACACGCTCAAGAACGTGGTGCTCGCCGTTACCCTGCCCACCGGTGAACGCCAGCTTGTGGTCATCGGGGTGCCGGGCGACCGCGCCGTGGACTTGAAGCGCGTCGAAGCGAACATCGGATCCTTCCTGCCCATCGGCGGGGAGATCGGGCTGGAAGCCGCGAACGATGAGGACCTCAAGAAGCAGCCGCTCATCGTCAAGGGCTACCTTGGACCCGGGCTGACACTGGACGAACCGCTGCTGGGCGCCGAAAGCGCCACGAAGCTCCTCTACCTCGTGGACCCCCGCATCGTCAGGGGCACCGCCTGGATCACGGGCGCCAATGAAGCGGGCAAGCACGTGTTCGGGCTCGTGGCCGGCCGGGATTTCACCTGGGACGGCGTCATCGAATGCACTGAGGTCCGCGAAGGCGATCCCGCACCGGACGGCTCCGGACCCCTGGAAACAGCCCGCGGCATCGAGATGGGCCACATCTTCCAGCTGGGCCGGAAGTACGCCGAAGCCCTGGAACTGAAGGTCCTGGACCAGAACGGCAAACAGGTCACGGTGACCATGGGTTCCTACGGCGTGGGCGTCACCCGCGCCGTGGCAGCACTTGCGGAATCCAACCATGACGCCAAGGGCCTGGTATGGCCCCGCGCCGTGGCGCCCGCGGACGTCCACGTGGTGGCCGTCGGCAAGGGCGAAGACATCTTCGCCACCGCCGAACAGCTCGCTGCGGACCTTGAAGCCGCGGGCCTCGACGTCCTGCTTGATGACCGGCCCAAGGTTTCCCCCGGCGTCAAGTTCGGCGACGCCGAGCTCGTGGGCGTCCCCACCATCCTCGCCGTCGGGCGCGGCCTGGTGGACGGCGTGGTGGAGATCAAGGACCGCCGCAGCGGCGAAGCCGAGAACGTCGCCGTGGACAAGGCTGTTGACTACGTGGTCAACGCTGTCCGCGCCTCCTGACCCCGGAAGTGCTCCCCGGGCTTGAGTCCATCCAGCTGACAACACTGGTCCTGATCGTGGTTGCCGGTTTTGCTGCCGGCTGGGTGGACGCAGTAGTGGGCGGGGGCGGGCTGATCCAGCTTCCCGCCCTGCTGCTGGTGCCGGGCATCACCCCCGTCCAGGCGCTGGCCACGAACAAGATGGGATCCATCTTTGGTACCGCCACCAGCGCCGTCACTTATTACCGGCGGGTGGGGCCGGACCTGCGGACGGCCGTGCCGATGGCTGTTATTGCCCTGGCCGGCAGTTTTGGCGGCGCGGTCCTTGCCGCCAACCTGCCGTCCAGTGTCTTCAAACCCATCATCGTCGCCGCCCTCGTGGCAGTGGCACTGTTCACGGCGCTGAAACCGGACGAGGGCCACATCACCGCGCTCCGGCACGACGGCCACAAACACTATGTGGTGGCCTGCCTGATCGGGGCCGTGATCGGCTTCTACGACGGCCTGATTGGCCCGGGCACCGGCTCCTTCCTGGTCATCGCCCTGGTCTCGGCGATGGGGTACGCGTTCCTGGAGGCCAGCGCCAAGGCCAAGATCGTGAATATGGCAACCAACGCGGGGGCGCTGCTGTTCTTCCTGCCGCACGGCTCCATCCTGTGGGCCCTGGGCCTGCTGCTGGGTGCCGCCAACATGGCCGGCGGATACCTGGGTGCCCGGACTGCGGTGGCGCAAGGCAGCAAGTTCGTCCGGGTGGTCTTCCTCGTGGTGGTGGCTGCCCTCATCATCAAGCTCGGCTACGACGTCTGGCAGGAAAACTTCGCCCAACAAGGGTAGCGGGCAGGGGAGTACCGGCCCTCGTGACGAGGAACGGGCGGGCGTAGCATGCAGATATGCGCCACGGTGACGACGAGTACTCGAGTGCTTTATCCGCAGCGGCGGGCCATGCCGCGGCATGGCTTCGAAGCCTTCCAGACCGCCACGTTGGCCCCCTCCTCCCGGCCCATGACCTCACCGGGGCGTTCGGCGGGCCGTTGCCAAACTCCGGGATGCCCGCAGCGGACGTGGTGGACCTCCTTGCCCGGACAGCCGAACCCGGGCTTATGGCCATGCCGTCCGGCCGCTTCTTCGGCTGGGTGATCGGCGGAACCCTGCCCGCGGCCCTTGCCTCCGACTGGCTGGTCAGCGCCTGGGACCAGAACGCCGGACTGCGCTACGCCACCCCCGCCATGGCCGCCATCGAGGAAAGCGCCGGAGCGTGGCTGCTGGAACTGCTGGGGCTTCCCGGCGGGTCCGACGTCGGATTTGTCACCGGAGCCACGATGGCCAACTTCACCGGGATGGCAGCGGGGCGGTGGCGGCTGCTTGCAGACGCCGGGTGGGACCTGGACCGCGACGGGTTGTCCGGCGCTCCCCGCATCCGATGCTTCGTGGGCAGGGAACGGCACGACACCGTGGACCTCGGCCTCCGGTACCTCGGGCTGGGCAGGCCGGTGGTGGTGGACGCGGACTACCAGGGACGGCTCATTCCCGCGGCATTGGAAGCCGCGCTTTCTGAAGGGACCGGCCCGGCCCTCGTCTGCCTGCAGGCGGGGAACCTCCATTCCGGCGCTTTTGATCCGTTCCCTGAAGCCATCCGGGTCGCCCGGGAGCACCGCGCCTGGGTCCACATCGACGGCGCTTTTGGCCTCTGGGCTGCAGCTGCACCCGAACTGCGCCACCTGACCCGCGGTTACGAGGACGCTGATTCGTGGGCAACCGACGCGCACAAGACCTTGAACGTGCCGTACGACTGCGGCATCGCGATCGTGCAGGACGCCTCCGCCCTTCGGTCCGCAATGGGCCTGCACACCAGCTACCTGATCCATGACGCCGAAGGGCCGGGAGACCCGTTCGAGAAGGTCCCGGAGCTGTCCCGCCGTGCCCGGGGCGTGCCGGTGTGGGCGGCCCTGAAGAGCCTGGGCCGCGACGGCGTGGCAGCCCAGGTACAGGGGCTGGCGGCCGCTGCATCGGAGATCGCGGCAGGGCTGGCCGGGCTCGACGGCGTGGAGGTGCTGAACGACGTCGAGTACACCCAGGTGAGCGTGGCCTTCGGCGACGACGACACCACCCGTGCGGTGACCGCTCGCATCATCGAGGACGGCAGGGTGTGGATGTCCGGCTCCCGCTGGCGGGACCGGGACATCCTGCGGGTGTCCGTGAGCAACTGGCAGACAGCCGAAGCAGAGGTGGCCACTGCCGTGGCTGCCGTAGGCTCGGCCCTTGAATCAGTGCGGGGCGGCTGATCAACGGCTGCATGCTTGTGGGGGCCTGCTGACCGGGGTCTGTTTGAGCGGGGCCTGGTTGATCACCGGCCTGCCCAATCAAGCGAGAGGCAAACTTTCAGTGCGCGCCCACGGCTTCCCCGGGCTCGGGGAGGCGGTGGGCGGACGGCAGGCCGTCCAGCGTCCTGCCGGCAAGGGTGCTGGCGACCCAAAGGGAACGGGCCAGGTCGCCGCGGTGGTTCGGTTTGCCCGCGTACGCCAAGGCGTTCGCCACCTCCCGGGCGATGCCCCACTGCCGGGCTACGTCAGGGTCCAGGCCGGCCGCGGAGCTGAACCCGGCGCAGCGCCGGCGCAGTCCGGCTGCAGCGTTGTCCAACGGCAGATCGGACAGCCGGTTCCACAGCAGCGGCGCCACGGCGAACTCAGGCTCCCCGATCATTGGCTGGGGATCGATGGCGGCGTAACCGGCCGCCGTCGGAAGCCCATGCCCGGCAGGATCAGCCGGGCGCGCCAGGATGTTGAGGTAATGCAGGTCCGTATGGACCAGGGCATCGCGGGCAGAACGCCGTCCCACCGCTCCGCGGGTCTGGCATACCTCCAGGGCGGCTTCGAGGAGCCACCGGGGGAAGGGCCGGCCCAGCTGTTCCCAGTCCGCGGGCAAGTCATCGCTCCACTGTTCCGCCCGGGCAGCAATGTGCTCGAACTCAAACCACTCCGGCCGGTCGTCGGGGGTGAGGCTGAGCTGCCGGACCAGTCCGGCCCAGACCACCACGGCGTCTTCCATGGGCACGGTGCTGAGCGAGCGTTCGCCGTCGAGCCTTTCCAGGAGCATGGCGCAGGTGCCGGCGTCGGAGGCGAGCAGCGCTACCGCACCCCGGCCCTGCCAGAGGGCCAGGGCGTGCCGCTCCACCCTGGCTTCGTCGTGCGGAAAGGCGATCTTGAGGGCGGCGGGGGTGCCGTCCTGCTGCCGCACCGGGATGACGATGCCGCCGTGGCCGTTCCAGGGCAGGGCGCCGGGCAGCAGGTCCGGTGCCAGCTGCCAGTTTTGGAGGCGGCCCTGGATGAGGTCCGGCAGGGAGGCGAGCCATGCGCGTCCGGCACTGCTGCGGGTGTAGCGGGCAGTGAGGTCCGGAGGGATGGGTACTACCGCGGGCTGGATCATCAGTTCCAGCGTAAGTCCATTCGCGCGCCCCGTACGGCAGGTCCGGCGTCAGACCACTCCCGTGGCCCCCAGCACGTTGCCGATGCTGAAGGTGGCGGCGAGGGCAAGTGCTCCGCCCGCCACCACGCGGACAGCCGCGCGGAACTTGGAGCCGCCCCCTATCCAGGCGCCCAACGCCCCCGTCAGCGCCAACGCCAGGAGCACCGCGACGAAGGTGACCGGGACCCGGACGTCCGGCGGCGGAAGCAGGATGGCCAGCATGGGCAGGGCCGCCCCGATCACGAAGGACACCGCCGAGGCAAAAGCGGCATGCCAGGGGCTGACGATATCGTCCTCGTCAATGTTCAGCTCCGCGGAAAGGTGTGCGGCCAGGGCATCGTGCGCGGTCAGTTCCGCCGCCACCTTCCCGGCCGTTTCCTCGCTCAGGCCCTTGGCCTGGTAAATCGCCGTAAGTTCAGCCAGTTCCACGTCAGGTTCTTCGGCGAGCTCGCGGCGTTCCTTGTCTATCAGGGCTTTTTGGCTGTCGCTTTGGCTGCTCACCGAAACGTACTCGCCAAGGGCCATTGAGACGGCGCCACCCACCAGCCCCGCCGCTCCTGCCGCGAGGATGGGGCCCGAAGCGGCAGTTGCTCCCGCCACGCCCACCACGATCGCTGCCACGGACACAATCCCGTCATTGGCGCCGAGGACGCCGGCGCGCAGCCAGTTCAGGCGCTGGGCCAGGTCGTTGTGGTGGGGCTCATTCGCGTGGAATGAGGAGTCGGCTGCTGTGTCCATCCCACCAGCAAACCATCAGGCATGCGGCCCTGCCAGCTCCGCACCGGCACCGCCGGCGAAACCTCCTGATGACAGGTCGGGTCAGTTGCCCCTCCTCACCGGAAGGACGCCTGCCGTCACTGCGGCAGCTGCGGAAGTTGCCCTTCGTCCAGCACCAGGCCCGGCAGGGGATCCGGGCCGCCACCCCAGTGCTGCGCGCGCCGGGCTGCTTCCTGCAGGGCGGACAGGGCCCAGTCCCGGGTGGCCCCCTCCGCCAGGGCCACAACGTCGCCGTAGGACGGCAAGGTATCAGCCTCCAGCCCGGCGAGTCCGGCCGCGGGGGCGTCGAGGAACTCCTGGTCCAGGACGTATCCCGGCGGCTGGGGCGGCAACGTCACACACAGCATCCGCCCGTAGTCCTCGGCCTGGTCGGCGAGGTCCTGGTGCTGCGCCAGGAATTCCGACGCCGGCCCCGCGGCTTCCGGAGGCAGGCGGGTGAGTGCTGCCTGGTAGCCGTACACCGTCTCCAGTTCGGCGCCTGCGGCTGCGACGAGGGCGGCTCCCAGGCCGGCGGCGGCAAGCGGGGCTATGGAGGCGGGGGTGCCAGGGGAAGGCGTGGCAGGACAGGCCGGGGGCGCCGACGCGGAGGCTTGACGTTCTGTCCCGTGTGCTTCTGTCCCTTGTGGTTCTGTTTCAGGGGCGCCTGCCGCACCAAGCCGTTCGGCTGCCAGGAGTTGCGCCGTCCCGGCGCCGGCAAGCAGGCGTGCCATGCCGCCGTCGGCCGTTTCCGCGTCCTTGAGGCGTTGCCGGCCGCTGGCGGCGAGCTTTGCCGCGAATTCCGCGACTGTCACTACGGGAGGGGCGCTGGGGGATGGGGAAGCCGCGGTAGGTGACCCTGCCGCTGCGGGCGACGCTGCGGACGGCAGGGTGGCGGCCTCCGCGGATGCCGCGTTCCCTGGCAGCAGCAGCGCCCGGGCCTGGATGGTCAGCAACGTCACAACCTGGTCCACACCGCCGTCCGGGGGGCTGCCGGCGGTTCCACCGGCGCCGGAAGCGGCCAGGTCCATTCCGGCGGACCGGAGCTCGAGTGTCTGCTCCAGCGCGGCGGCCCGGGCCTGCTCGGAGAAGGGCGGTTCCGCGGGAGCGGGCGGTTCAGCCGGGATCAGGGCGAAGCCCAGGCTGAGGACCAGAAGGGCTGTGAGCGAAAAAACGGCGTACCGGAAATAGCGCGTCCGCGGGCGGTTTTCCTGGTTGTCGTCTTTCACAACAGACCATGGTGTCACGCCGAAGGGGAAACCCCGTGCACCAATGAACCGGTAAAATAGCTACGCTAGTACACACAACATCATCTATCGGGAGGCGGCCGGCATCGTGAGCAATGCAGAAGCCACGGCTTCATCAGACCATACCGGAACGGGTAAGGCTGAGGCCGCACACAATCCGGAAGCTGCACGGCTCAGGGCGCTCCTTGAACCCTCGGTCCAGGCCAACCGCCTGTACTTGGAGGATGTGGCCATCATCCCCGGGTCCCACCGCGTGGTCCACGTGGTGGTGGACCTGCCCCAGGAGGAGACCGGCGGAGTCAGCCTGGATGTCATTGCGGACATCTCCAAGGTACTCTCGGATGTTTTGGACAACGATCCCGGCGACGACGGCCGTCCCTACGATCTTGAGGTCTCCTCCCCGGGCGTCGGGCGGCCGCTGACCGAGCCGCGCCACTGGCACCGCGCCAAGGGCCGCATGGTGAAGGTCAACGTCCTCCAGGGCGACAACGTCACCGGACGCATCCAGGCGGTGGACACCTCGGGTGTGACCATCGTGCCCGAGATCGCCGTCAAAAAGGGAATGAAGCCCCGCCAGGGCGATCCCATCAAGCTTCCTTTCGACAGGATCCGCAACGGAAAAGTCGAGATCGAATTCAGCCACCTCCATGAGGATGGTCTGGAACCTGGACACAATGGACCTTCTGAGGAGGCCTGATGGATATTGACATGAGCGCACTGAGACTTCTGGAGCGTGAGCGTGAAATCCCGCTGGACCTCCTGATCCCCACCATTGAGCAGGCGCTCCTGGTGGCGTACCACAAGTCGCCGGGCGCCTTTGAGAAGGCCCGCGCGGAACTGGACCGCAAGAGCGGCCACGTGACCATCTGGGCCGTGGAAATTGACGACGACGGCGCCCCGATCGGCGAGTTTGAGCACACCCCGGAGGGCTTCGGCCGTATCGCGGCCAGCACTGCACGGCAGATCATCCTGCAGCGCCTCCGCGATGTTGAGGACGACAACGTCCTTGGCGAATTCAAGGGCCGTGAAGGCGAGCTTGTGGCCGGTACCATCCAGCAGGGCCACAACCCGCACATGGTGCAGGTCAACCTGGGAACCGTTGAAGCGCTCCTGCCGCCGCCCGAACAGGTGCCGGGGGAGAAGTACCTCCACGGAAACCGCCTGCGTGCCCTGGTGATCGATGTGCACCGCGGCTCCAAGGGTCCCTCCGTCACGCTGTCCCGGTCCCACCCGGGGCTCGTCCGGAAGCTCTTCGAACTGGAAGTACCCGAGATCGCCGACCGCTCGGTGGAGATCGTTGCGCTGGCCCGGGAAGCCGGCCACCGTACCAAGATCGCCGTCAAGGCCAACATCCCGGGCATTAACGCCAAGGGTGCCTGCATCGGTGAAATGGGCTCCCGAGTGCGGGCTGTGATGACGGAACTGAACGACGAAAAGATCGACATTGTCGACTTCAGCGAGAATCCGGCCACCTTCATCGCCAGCGCCCTGTCGCCGTCGAGGGTGAATTCGGTCACTATCACTGATGAAGCCACCCGTTCGGCCCGCGTGGTGGTTCCCGATTACCAGCTTTCCCTGGCTATCGGCAAAGAGGGCCAGAACGCCCGCCTCGCGGCCAAGCTGACCGGCTGGCGCATCGATATTGTTTCCGACGCCGCCGCTCCGCGCGAAAACTGAACCAGCCCTCACCGGGCGGCCACGCCGGGACTGCCATGCGGTTTCGGGCAGAACGGCCCGGAGGGGCTAGAATAGAAAAGGCCGCGCCCAACGGCCGGCAGCCGTGTGCCTCGAGCATGCCCCTTCCGCTGACTCAGCGGAGGCAGGCATTCCCGGGGCAGCAGATATGAATGTCAGGAAGATGACCGTGGCAGAGCTTTCCACCGGGAATCAACCGGAGCGTACCTGCATCGGATGCCGGAAGAAGGGCCTGCGGTCTGAATTGCTCCGGCTCGTCGCCGAAGGCAGCGGCTCTGCCGCCGTCCTGGTGGATGAACGACGCCGGCTGGCTGGCCGGGGTGCTTGGTTGCACCCCAGCGAATCGTGCCTGGCTCTGGCGATCAAACGGCGGGCTTTCGGACGTGCCCTTGCGGGTGCAACCGGAACTGCCGCCGTCGAACACTGGATCAAGTCGGAAACGAACGTTGCAGGCACCACGGCAACTGCAACACCAACCGTCCAACCTGAAAGCGGGTCAGAAATCTGATGGAAACCCGATGAGTTCCCAGCGATGAGTGCGTAACGATGACAACTTTGTTGCGCTCTGCAATGGGCCCTTTCGCTGTATTCGCGGCTGGGGTCCGCAGTAAGAAGTAGACGGTTCGTGCCTGGCTCGGTGCGGACCGAGACAGGAGAAATGTGGCCAAGGTCCGCGTACATGAGCTCGCCAAAGAGCTCGGTATTACTTCCAAAGATGCAGTGACAAAACTGCAGGAACTGGGCGAATTTGTTCGCTCCGCCTCTTCCACCATTGAGGCCCCCGTTGTGCGTAAACTGCGCAACGCCTTCCCCGACGCTGCCGCTAAGGCTTCAGCGCCGGCAGCCGCGCCCAAGGCGCCTGCCCCGGCGGCAGAAGCACGTCCTTCAACTCCGGCTCCCGGCCCGGCAGCCCCCAAGGCTCCGGCTCCCGCGGCACAGGCACCTGCCCCCGCATCTCCGGCAGCACCGGCCCAGCCTGCTGCTTCGGCTCCGGCGGCGCCTGCTGCCAGCCGGCCCGCAGCTCCGGCGGCTCCGGCCGCTTCCACCAGCGCTGCTCCGTCCACCGGTGCCAAACCCGGTGCGCGCCCGGCTCCCAAGGCCGAAACTCCCGCTGCCCCAGCCCGCTCCGGCGGACAGGGCGGTTCGGCAGGCAGCTCTGCTCCCCGTCCCGGCGGTCCCCGTCCGGGCAACAACCCGTTCGCCACCTCGCAGGGCATGCCCCGCGGCGGCCGTGGCGGCGATGGAGAGCGTGCTCCCCGTCCGGGTAACAACCCGTTCGCTACCTCGCAGGGCATGCCCCGTCCGGGTGGAGGCCGCACCGACGGCGACCGTCCCGGCGGTCCGCGTCCCGCAGCAGGTGCCGGTGGACCCCGTCCCGGTGGTCCCCGTCCCGCAGCAGGCGCCGGTGGGCCGCGTCCCGCGGCTGGCGCCGGCGGCCCGCGCCCGGGTGCACCCCGTCCCGGTGGTGCCGGTGGAAACCGTCCCACCCCGGGGATGATGCCCAACCGTACTGAACGCCCGGCTCCGGCCGGTGCAGGACGTCCGGGTGCCGGTGGCCGTGGTCCCGGACGCCCGGGCGGCGCTCCCGGAACCGGTGGTCCCGGTGGCGGCGGCGGAGCTCCCGCCGGTGGCGGCTTTGGCAAGGGCGGCCGCGGACGCGGCGGCACCCAGGGTGCCTTCGGCAAGGGCGGCGCCGGACGTGGCAAGCAGCGCAAGTCGAAGCGTGCAAAGCGCCAGGAACTTGAGCAGATGAGCGCACCGTCGCTGGGCGGCGTGAGCGTACCCCGCGGCGACGGCAACACTGTCATCCGCCTGCGCCGCGGCTCGTCCATCACGGACTTCGCCGACAAGATCGAGGCAAACCCCGCCGCGCTCGTGACCGTGCTGTTCCACCTCGGTGAAATGGCAACGGCAACGCAGTCGCTGGACGAGGAAACCTTCGCGCTGCTGGGTGAAGAGCTCGGCTACAAGCTCCAGGTTGTGTCCCCGGAGGACGAGGAGCGCGAGCTGCTCTCCGGCTTCGACATCGATTTCGAAGCCGAACTTGAAGCCGAAGGCGACGAAGACCTCGAGGCACGTCCTCCAGTAGTCACCGTTATGGGCCACGTCGACCACGGTAAGACCCGCCTGCTCGATGCCATCCGCAAGTCCGACGTTATGGCGGGTGAGCACGGCGGCATCACGCAGCACATCGGTGCCTACCAGGTCACGCACAACCATGAAGGCGACGACCGGAAGATCACCTTCATCGATACCCCGGGCCACGAGGCGTTCACCGCCATGCGTGCCCGTGGTGCGAAGGTCACCGACATCGCCATCCTGGTGGTCGCAGCGGACGACGGCGTGATGCCCCAGACCGTTGAAGCCCTCAACCACGCCCAGGCAGCCAACGTGCCCATCGTGGTGGCCGTGAACAAGATCGACAAGGAAGGCGCCAACCCGGACAAGGTCCGCGGCCAGCTGACCGAGTACGGCCTGGTTCCCGAAGAATACGGTGGCGACACCATGTTCGTGGAGGTCTCTGCCCGCCAGAACCTCAACATCGACGAGCTGCTCGAGGCAGTCCTGCTCACCGCGGACGCTGCCCTGGACATGCGCGCCAACCCGAACAAGGACGCCCGCGGTATCGCCATCGAAGCCAACCTGGACAAGGGCCGCGGTTCCGTGGCCACCGTCCTGGTGCAGTCCGGCACCCTGCGCGTCGGCGACACCATCGTGGCAGGCACGGCCCACGGCCGCGTCCGTGCGATGTTCGACGACGACGGCAGCGCCCTGACCGAGGCCGGCCCGTCCCGCCCCGTCCAGGTGCTGGGTCTGTCCAACGTCCCGCGTGCAGGCGACACCTTCTTCGTGACCGCTGACGAGCGCACCGCCCGCCAGATCGCCGAGAAGCGTGAAGCTGCCGACCGCAACGCCGCCCTGGCCAAGCGCCGCAAGCGCATCAGCCTCGAAGACTTCGACCAGGCCGTGGCCGAAGGCAAGATCGACACCCTCAACCTCATCCTCAAGGGTGACGTGTCCGGTGCCGTGGAAGCCCTCGAAGACGCCCTGCTCAAGATCGACGTTGGCGAAGGCGTGCAGCTGCGCGTCATCCACCGCGGTGTTGGTGCCATCACGCAGAACGACGTCAACCTGGCAACAGTGGACAGCGCCGTTATCATCGGCTTCAACGTCAAGCCGGCCGAGCGGGTTGCCGAACTGGCAGACCGCGAAGGCGTGGACATGCGGTTCTACTCCGTCATCTACTCCGCGATCGATGACATCGAGATGGCGCTCAAGGGCATGCTCAAGCCGGAATACGAAGAATTCCAGCTGGGCACCGCCGAGGTCCGCGAAGTCTTCCGCTCCTCCAAGTTCGGAAACATCGCCGGCTCGATCGTCCGCTCGGGCATCATCCGCCGCAACACCAAGGCCCGCATCAGCCGCGACGGCAAGATCATCGGTGACAACCTCACCGTTGAGACGCTCAAGCGCTTCAAGGACGACGCCACCGAAGTCCGCACGGACTTCGAGTGTGGTATCGGTCTTGGCTCGTACAACGACATCTCCGAAGGTGACATCATCGAGACCTTCGAGATGCGTGAGAAGCCGCGCGTCTAGTCTGTCTGTTGTGGGGCCGTCGGGATCTCCCGGCGGCCCCCGCTTTTCCGCCGTGAAGGGGGCCCCGCCCCTACGACGGGTGGCTGACGATCTGCGATCGTCAGCCACCCGTCTCCGGCAGGCCCGATGCCACTCCCGGGCCCCCTTCACGGCTCCAAAGCGCCGCCGGAAAATCCCGACGGCATCGTCGTTGGCCCGCCTTTAGTGCGTGGCACATAACTGAAACGTTCGACGCCGGCACGCCGCCGCCGTCGTACGTCCCCAATTTTTTCTTCTTTTAGGAGTTGTTCATGGCTGATCCGGCACGTGCTGCCAAATTGGCGCAGCGGATTAAGGTTGTTGTTGCTGAGGCCTTGGGCCGGAAGGTTAAGGATCCTCGGTTGGAGGGCATTACTGTTACTGATGCCCGGGTGACCAATGATTTGCAGCATGCCACGGTGTACTACACCGTTTTTGGTGACCAGGCTGTTCAGGCTGATGCTGCCAAGGGCCTGGAGAAGGCCAAGGGTGTGCTTCGGCAGGAGGTGGGACGCAACCTCAGCATCCGCCTGACTCCCACCCTTGAATTCGTCTCCGACGAGATCCCCGTCATCGCCTCGAACCTCGAGGAGCTGCTCCGCGAGGCCAAGAAGCGTGACGCCGAGGTGGCCGCCCTCGCGGCGCAGGCCCGGCATGCCGGGGACCCCGATCCGTACAAGAGCGATGCGTCCGCCGATGTGGACATCGACGAAGACGACTTCGACGAGGAGGATCTCGACCTCACCGACGCCGAGGAACTTGACGAAGACGGCCATAAGTAGCCGCAATTGCCAGCAGAAGGCCCGGACCATATGGTCCGGGCCTTCTGCTTCCCAGGAATCTTTTGCAGCTGGCCAACCTTCCCGGCTGACTAGTCGATGCCGGCCCGCACCACCTTGCCCTTGGTCATGTCGGTGAAGCTGAATCCGGCGGTGGCGTAGAGGTTCGATCCACGGACTTCCACCGCGGCCGGCCCGTCGATGGCCAGGAACCGGGACCTGTCACACGTCCAGGCATCGAACTTGATGATCTCATTGCCAAACATCGACGCCACGTACACGTCGCCGTTATCGGTGATGGCCAGGCCGGTGGGGCTCAGGATGTCCTCTGCCCACACGTGCGAATTGCCGGTCCACGGGTTGACCCGGAAAATCGCGCCCCTGGCTCCCAGGGAAGGATCCTCAGGCCCGCCCGGCAGGGAGGTGACATACAGCCGGCCGTCCGGGCCGAACTCCACATCGGTGGGCACCGGCTCGAAGGCGTATTCATGGCCCACCACGCATGCAGGGACTTCCACGGTGTTTCCCGCCATGTCCACCGGGATCTTTGTCCCGGCCGGAACCACTGCGGGCCGCGGCGGCAGCACTGCCAGGGTGGAAACGTCACCGGTCTCGATGTCCACTTCCAGGATGGCGTTTGCGCCGGCGTCAGCTATGTATGCCGTACCGCTCCGGACTGCCACGGCATAGGGATGCGAGTCAACGCCACCTTGGTAGCGGGCGGGCGGGAACGCGGGCCAGCCAGCCAGGCATTCTGCCGAGACGTCTGGTCCGAAGCCGTAGTGCTGGTCTGCGTCCGGGTTGTTCTTGCGTTCATGGTCGGCCAGTGCGGCAATGGTCCGAACGTTTCCCTGCGCGTCGATGGACTTCAAGTAGCCTTCGAGGGCGGCCGGATCATTACCGCCGGCTCCCACGCTCTCCACGAAGTACGTGGTTCCGCGGCGGCTTTCCACGCCGCCAACGTCCCAACCGGGTTTGCCCTGGTAAAGGGTAGCGGTGGTGCCGTCGTCGTTGACGCGGCTCAGGAGGCCGGCGAAATTCTGCGTGACCAGGACGGAGTCATCTGAATTTACGGCCAGGCTAAGAGGTGCTGACAGGCCCGCAGCCAATGTGACTGGCTCGGGGGCGTCAGTGGAACCCGCAGCGGCGGGCCCGGTTGGAATGACTATCGCCGCGGCCGTGAGACAGGCGACGAGTGGAAACTTGTTCTTCATTGGGTACTCCGGGTTGGGCGCCCTTGAAAGGGCCGGTTATAAGGAGCCTCGTTGGAAGCAATATTTCGGAACCCCCGCCCGCCAGACTATTCCTGCCGGGTAACGGTGTCGCCGGTACGGGCCCCCTATATCGCCCCCTATTTTTATCCCCTAACCTCAAGGCCTTTGGCTAGGATCGAGCTATGAACCAGGCGGACCACGGCGATGCCAACCAGTACCTCGAACGGGCGGTGTCCCTGGCCACCCGGAACGTCGCCGACGGCGGCGGTCCCTTCGGGGCTTTAGTGGTGACCAAGGACGGACGGGTGCACGAGGGCGTCAACCGGGTCACCCGCGATAACGATCCCACCGCCCACGCCGAGGTGGTGGCCATCCGCACTGCGGCTGCTGCCATCAGGAACTTCGACCTGCGCGGGGCAGTCCTGTACACCAGCTGCGAGCCGTGCCCGCTGTGCCTGGCGTCCGCCCTCTGGGCGCGGATCGACCGGGTCTACTACGCCGCCGACCGCTACGGCGCCGCGTCCGCCGGCTTTGATGACGCGCTCTTCTACGACTACTTCTCCGGTACCCGTCCGGAACTGCTGCCGGTCAGCAGGGGCGAGGTGCCGGCGTCGGACGCCCCGTTCCTGGCCTGGGGCGCGCACAAAAGCCGGAAGGACTATTAGGCATGGAAGCCTCGCTCACCCCCTGTCCCCACTGCGGGAAGACCAACCGGGTCCCGGCCAATGCCGCCGGCCGTCCCCGCTGCGGCAACTGCCGGGGCGGGCTGCCCTGGATCGTTGCGGCCGGTGATGCCGACTTCAGCATTGTGGCCGAGCAGTCGCCCGTTCCCGTGCTGGTGGACTTCTGGGCTGAATGGTGCGGACCGTGCCGGATGGTGAGCCCGGTCCTGGACAAGCTGGCCCGCGAACGCGAGGGCGCCGTCAAACTGGTGAAGGTCGACGTCGACAAGAATCCCGGCTTATCCCGCCGGTTCGATGTCCAGGCCATACCCACCCTGATGGTCATCGTTGACGGCAAAGTGGCCGCCCGGCAGGCAGGGGCCGCTCCGGCGGAGGTGCTGCGGACGTGGCTGGACGGGGCGCTTGCCGGAACCCGGCGTTAACGACGAAAGCGGCCTACACGCGCTCCGGAAGCCGGGACAGGCCCTCCAGCAGTTCGTCCCGCTTGCCGCACAACGCAATCCGCACCCAGCCTTCGCCAATGGAACCAAACGCCGTCCCCGGCGCGAGGGCAACCCCGGACCCGGCGAGGAAACGCCGGACCCATGCCCGGACATCGCCGCCGCTCACGTGCGAGACGTCGGCCCAGAGGTAGAACGCGCCGTCGGCCTTCAAATACGGGATGCCCTTGGCATCCAGCACGGCGGACGCGGCGTCCCGGTTGGCCCGGTAGTGTTCGTGGGCGTGCCGGACGTAATCCTGCGGCCCGGTAAGGGCGGCGAGCGCAGCGTACTGTGACGGCGATGCCACGCACGAAACGATGGACTCCATCACGTTGTTCATCTTTTGCTCCAGCCCGGGCGGGCAAACCAGGGCACCGATCCGAAGCCCTGTGAGCCCGTACGTTTTGGAAAGCGTCAACGAAGTGAAGACGCGCGCCTCGCCCGGCAGTACGCCGTCGAACCTGGCCGGACTCACGTGCGGCACGTCGTAGGTGAACGCCTCGTAGCACTCGTCGGAGATCACCCACAGATCGTGCCTCCGGGCCAACTCCACAATTTCGCGCGTGAGGTCTTCACCGAGGACCGCGCCCAGGGGATTGGACGGTGAGTTCAGGACCAGCACGCGGGTGCGGTCCGTGATGAGCGCCTCGATATCTTCGGTCCTGGGCTGGAACCGGTGCTGCGGGTAGAGCGGGTAGCCCACCGGGACGGCGTTGAGGAGCCTGCTGGTCATGGCAAAGGTGGGGTAGCCCGGATTGGGGATCAGGATTTCGTCGCCGGGGGAGAGCAGCAGGCTCATCGCGAAGTGCAGGCCCTGCTGGGCGCCGTCCACCACGTACACCCGGTCCGCGCCGATGGCGGTGCCGTGCCCGGCGCGTTCCCGGAACCGTGCGGCGAACGCCTCGCGCAGCGCGGGGATGCCCGCGTTGGGGGTGTAGTTGGTTTCGTCCCGGTCCAGGCAGGCGATCCCGGCGTCCAGGACGTGGCGGGGCAGCGGGAACCCGGGCTCGCCGATGCTGAGGACCAGGGCGCCCGGTGTGCGCCACGCAGCCTCGGTGATCTCGCGGATCTGGTTGACGGGCACATCGCGGACATGGGTGGCAAGCTCAGGCATGAGTGCCATCCTAACCGGCCCTTCAGCTGCCGCTTTGAGCTGCCCGCAGGGCCCGTTGACGGGTGGGCGGGAGCCGGGACTGGCGCCGATATACTGGGAAGCGTGCTTTCTGGACTGGTGATAGTGGACAAGCCGCAGGGATGGACCAGCCATGATGTGGTTGGCCGGATGCGGCGCATCGCAGGTACCCGGAAAGTAGGGCATGCCGGCACGCTGGATCCGATGGCAACAGGCGTCCTGGTGGTGGGCATCAACAAGGCCACCCGCCTGCTCACCTACATTGTGGGCACATCCAAGACGTACACCGCCACCATCCGCCTCGGTCAATCCACAGTGACGGACGACGCCGAAGGTGAAGTGACTGCCACGGCTTCCACCGTGGAGGTGGATGAGCAGGCCATTTACGACGGCGTTGCCGCCCTCACCGGGCAGATCCAGCAGGTGCCCAGCAGCGTGAGCGCCATCAAGGTCAACGGCGAACGTGCCTACGCTCGTGTCCGCTCGGGCGAAGAGGTCAAGCTCGCGTCCCGCCCGGTCACCATCCACCGGTTTGAGGTCCACAGCATCAGCAGGGACGCGGCGGCGGACGTGGTGGACCTGGATGTCACGGTTGAATGCTCCTCCGGAACCTACATCCGGGCGCTGGCACGCGACCTCGGCAACGCCCTGGGCGTCGGCGGGCACCTCACCGCCTTGCGGCGGACCCACGTGGGACCATACTCACTGGAGCAGGCCCGCACCCTGGAACAGCTCGCCGAAGAGCTTGATGTCCTCGACATGGCCGACGCCGCCCGCGCACTGATGCCCAACCGTGAGCTCAGCCCGGAAGAAACCACCGAGATCTCCTTCGGCCGCCGGATTGCCGCCGGCGCGGCCCCCGGTGCCGGTGCCACTGCCGAACATCCCGCAGCCGCCTTCGCCCCGGACGGAAGCCTGGTGGCACTGCTGGCCGATGCCGGCAGCTTTGCCAAACCCGTCCTGGTGTTCGCGCCTGGCACCGGCGGGCCGTCGAACGGCCCGGGTGCCTCCGACGGCCCCGTCACCTCCGACAGCCCTGGCACCTCCGACGGCCCGGGTGCCTCCAACAGCCCTGGCACCGGCACTTCCGGGGCGGCCTGAGCGTGGACGCGTATTTCTACATCATCCTGGTGGTGGGGTTGCTGTCCACCGGGGTCTGCCTGCTGGCGGGCATCCTGAAAAAGGCGCCGAACGACGTCACCATCCTCTCGGTAGCCGCCGTCGAGGTGGCACTCCTGGTGTACCTGGTGGGATCGATGGTGCGCGTCATCGCCGGTGAGCCCATTGCCGGGGAAGCGTGGGAGTTCTGGGGATACCTCGCCACGGCCATGCTGCTGCCGCCTGCTGCCGTGTACTGGTCCATCCTGGAACGCACCCGGTGGAGCAACTTTGTCCTGGCCGCCGTTGGCGTCACCGCACTGGTGATGGCCGCCCGTATGAACCAGATCTGGTACTGAAGTGGAAGAAGCACGCAACGTGAAAAACCAGAATCCCGCTGCCGCCAAGGGCGCAACCGCCAAGGGTGCAACCGCCGCCGGCGGGGAAGCCCCGGCAAGGAACACCCGGAACACCGGGCCCGGCCGCCTGCTGATCGCCGTTTACGCGGTGTTCGCCATCTCCGCCACCGCCCGTGCCGGGTACCAGATCCTCACCAAGTTCTCCGAGGCTCCGCTGGCGTACCTGCTGTCCGCGTTCGCCGCTCTGGTGTACGTGGTGGCCACCGTGTCCCTGGCGAAGGCCGGCAGCACCTGGTTCAAGGTGTCCGTGGCAGCGGTCCTCGTTGAGCTGGTGGGTGTGCTCGTGGTGGGTGCCCTGAGCGTGTTCGACTCTGTCCAGTTTCCGCACGAGACGGTCTGGTCCCTGTTCGGCCGGGGCTACGGATTCATCCCGTTGCTGCTGCCGGTGTTGGGCCTGGTGTGGCTGTACCGCCGCCGGCCCTCCTTGAATGCCTGACCGCCCCGCGGCCGGGAAATCGGTTGGCCGGTGGCAAAGCCGCACCGCTGAGTGCGGGTAATCTTTAGAGAGTTCCGTGGCCGGTACGGTCCTGAACGTTGATTTGCACGCAGTTTAAAGGCGAGGGTGATGGTCTACATCTGGAACGATCCGTCCGAGGTCCCGGCGGACTTCGGCCCATCTGTTGTCACCTTCGGCAACTTCGACGGGGTGCACCGCGGCCACCAGCAGGTGTTGTCCGAGCTGATCCGCACCGCCCGGCTCACCCGCTCCAGGTCCGTGGCCGTCACCTTCGATCCCCACCCCGCCCTGATCCACCGTCCCGAGTCTGCGCCCGAGCTGATCATGGGGCTGCAGGACAAGCTTGAAGCCCTGGGGGAGCTGGGCCTGGACGGCATCCTGGTGATGAAGTACTCCCTGGACCTTGCCAGCCTCACCGCTGAAGAGTTCGTGCAGCAGTTCCTGGTGGACTGCCTGCACGCCAGCCACGTGGTGATCGGCCATGACGCCCGGTTCGGCCGCGGCAATTCCGGCGACCTTGACACCATGAAGGCGCTTGGCCAGAAGTTCGGGTTCGAAGTCCGGGTGATCAGTGAGTTCGGCTCCGAGGGCTACCCCCTGCATGACGACGACGGCAAGGACCGCCGCTGCTCGTCCACCTGGGTGCGCGAAGCCCTCCAGGAGGGTGATGTGGCCACTGCCGCCGCCGTCCTTGGCCGCCCGCACCGGATGCGGGGCCAAGTGGTCCACGGCGCTGCCCGCGGCCGTGCCCTCGGATTCCCTACCGCCAACCTGTCGTCCAACGCCAGCGGCCTGATCCCCGCGGACGGCATCTACGCCGGCTGGCTGGTGGACCAGGCCGGGACGCGCTGGCCCGCGGCCATCTCCGTCGGGTCCAATCCCACCTTCGACGGCGTCAGCCGCCAGGTGGAAGCCCACGTCATCGACCGCCCACGGGAAGCCGTGGAGGACTTCGATCTGTACGACCAGACAGTAGTTGTCGAATTCGTGGCCCGGCTGCGGGGCATGGTGGCCTACCGTGGGCCTGAAGCCCTGGTGGACCAGATGCGCCTGGACGTGGTCCAGGCGCACGATTTGCTGGCCAGGCGCTAACCGTCCGCAGGCCAAGCGCCGCAGCGAAAGGCAGTACCGTGTCCGTTGAGAAGAACACCAGGAAACTGGACAAAGGTATTGTCCGTGATTTCAGCTCACGGATGAGCTACGCCTCCTACCTGCAATTGCCAACGCTGCTCAGCGCGCAGCACCCGGTCAGCGAGCCGGAACACCACGATGAAATGCTGTTCATCATCCAGCACCAGACCACCGAGCTGTGGCTGAAGCTGGTGCTGCACGAGCTGCGCAGCACTGCTTCCTGGCTCCGGAACGATGACCTGGGCTCGGCGCTCAAGGGGATCGCACGGGTCAAGCACATCCAGAAGACCCTCACCGAACAATGGTCGGTGCTGGCCACGCTGACCCCCACCGAGTACTCGCAGTTCCGCGGTTTCCTGGGCCACGCCTCCGGGTTCCAGTCCAGCCAGTACCGGGCCGTGGAGTTCATCCTGGGCAACAAGAACGGCAAGATGCTGTCCGTCTTCGAGTCCGATCCCGAAGCCCATGCCATGCTGGAGCAACTGCTCAACGCGCCCAGCATCTACGACGAATTCCTTGCCTACCTTGCCCGGCAGGGCTTTGATGTGCCCCGGTCCGTGCTGGAACGGGACGTCACCCAGGCCCACGAATTCAGGCCGGAACTCGTTCCGCTGTTCAAGCACATCTACGAGAATGCGGCGGATAACTGGGCTGCCTACGAGGCCTGCGAGGAGCTGGTGGACCTGGAGGACAACTTCCAGCTCTGGCGCTTCCGGCACCTGCGCACGGTACAGCGGACCATCGGCATGAAAACGGGAACCGGTGGCTCCAGCGGCGCCGCGTTCCTGCAGAAGGCCCTCGAGCTGACGTTTTTCCCGGAATTATTCGCTGTCAGGACGGAGATCGGCCAATGAGCATCCAGCAACAGCCCGTTGCACCGGGCGCAGAAGCGGCAGGCGCCTCCCTGCAGCAGCGCGCGGACGAACTGGACCGCCAGGACCCGCTGGCGCGCTACCGGAGCCTCTTCATCGGTACTGACACGCCGCTGTCCTACCTGGACGGGAACTCCCTGGGCCGGCCGCTGAGGCGGACAGCCGAGGATATCGGCGCTTTCATCCGCGACGGCTGGGGCGGCCGCCTGATCCGGGGCTGGGACGAGGAATGGCTGGAGCTGCCCCAGGCCATCGGCAACCAGCTGGGCCGGGCAGTGCTGGGCGCTGCGCACGGGCAGACCATCATCGCCGATTCCACCACCGTGGTCCTGTATAAAATGATCCGTGCGGCCCTCGCCGCCGTGGCGGACCCGGACCGGAACGAACTGGTCCTGGACACCGGAAACTTCCCCACGGACCGCTACCTGGTTGAAGGCATCGCCCTCGACGAGGGCCTGACGCTGCGCTGGATCGATGCCGATCCTGCGGCCGGGGTGACCGTTGACCAGGTGCGCCAGGCGGCGGGGCCGCGCACCGCCGTCGTACTTTTGAGCCACATCGCCTACCGTTCCGGCCATATGGCCGACCTGCCGGCCATCACCGAAGCAGTGCACGACGCCGGTGCGCTCGTTGTGTGGGACCTGTGCCATTCCGCTGGGTCGGTGGAGCTGGACCTGGACGGTGCCGGCGTGGACTTTGCTGCCGGCTGCACCTACAAGTACCTCAACGGCGGGCCGGGATCGCCCGCGTTCGCCTACGTCAACCAGCGCCACCTTGCCTCGCTCAACCAGCCGATCTGGGGGTGGATGGGGCGCAAGGACGCGTTCGAGATGGCTGCCGGATATGAGCCGGCTCCCGGTATCCGCGGATTCCTCAGCGGGACGCCGGCGATTTTCGGGATGCTCGCCATGCGCGGAACGCTGGACCTCATCGAGGAGGCAACCATGGCAGCCCTCCGGGCCAAGTCGGTGCGGCTGACCACCTTCGCCATCGAGATCTTCGACGCCTGGCTGGCGCCGCTGGGCGTGGAACTTTCCACGCCCAGGAATCCGGGGGAGCGGGGCAGCCACATCACGCTGGACCATCCCGCCTTCGCCAAGGAGGACGTGGCAGGGTTGTGGGACGAAGACGTCATTCCGGACTTCCGGGCTCCACACGGCATCCGGGTAGGCCTCTCGCCGCTGAGCACCAGTTTCGGGGAGGTCCTGCACGGGATGGCGGCAATCCGGGACCGGCTGAACCGCTGACTGCTGCACTGTTTCGACAAGATTGGGACGGGGCCGGTAAACTGGACGATGGATCCGGCTGCAGTCCGTGGCGGCTGGTTCCTGTTGCGTGCAGCACTGCCCGGGAGTTCCCTTTGGGAGATCCCTGACAGGTTGCGCCGGCAGACCCGGCAGTGAGTTTCTGACCTGGGCCCTCACGGCACATCCCTAGGAGTTATTGTGGCACTTGACGCCGCTGTAAAGCAGTCCATCATCAAGGAATACGCAACCGCGGAAGGCGACACCGGTTCACCGGAGGTCCAGGTTGCTGTCCTGACCCAGCGGATCAAGGATCTGACTGAGCACATGAAGGAGCACAAGCACGACTACCACACCCAGCGCGGTCTGCTGGCCATGGTTGGTCGCCGCAAGCGCATGCTGAGCTACCTCAAGAAGACCGACATCGCCCGCTACCGTTCGCTCATCGAGCGCCTCGGCCTGCGCCGCTAGTCGGACTTAGGGGCGGCCCTTTCCATTGCGGAACGGGCCGCCTTCTTCAAAAGAAAAATTAAACAGGAGGATCAACCGCATCACGCATTCGCGGTCCTCGGTAGTGATCCCCGGGAAGGGCTTCGTTGACAGAAGCCGGCGGCCCGTGGGTCTCGATCGATGACCGGGTGCAGGGCCAGTAGACAGATGCTGGCCGGGTTGATGCGGCTGGACTTCCGTCAAACAGAAACGGAGGTGACTCTCTTGGAGGGTCCCGAAATCCAGTTCTCGGAAGCAGTCATTGACAATGGCCGTTTTGGCAAGCGCGTAATCCGCTTTGAAACCGGCCGCCTTGCCAAGCAGGCAGCCGGCGCAGCCATGGTGTACATCGACGATGACACCGCACTGCTGTCCGCCACCACTGCCGGCAAGCACCCGCGTGAAGGCTTTGACTTCTTCCCGCTGACGGTCGACGTCGAAGAGCGCATGTACGCTGCCGGCCGCATCCCGGGCTCGTTCTTCCGCCGTGAAGGCCGCCCGTCCACCGAAGCCATCCTGGCCTGCCGCCTCATGGACCGCCCGCTGCGCCCCGCCTTCATCAAGGGCCTGCGCAACGAGGTCCAGATCGTCGTGACCGTCCTGGCGATCAACCCGGACGAGCTCTACGACGTGGTGGCCATCAACGCTTCCTCCATGTCCACCCAGCTTTCCGGCCTGCCGTTCTCCGGCCCCATCGGCGGCGTCCGCGTTGCCCTGGTCGCCGACGAAAACGGATCACAGTGGGTTGCTTTCCCGAAGCACTCCCAGCTGGAAAACTCCGTCTTCAACATGGTGGTGGCCGGCCGCGTTGCCGGTGACGACGTCGCCATCATGATGGTTGAAGCCGAAGCAACCGACAACTCCTGGAACCTCATCAAGGAACAGGGCGCCACCGCCCCCACCGAAGAGGTTGTTTCCGAGGGCCTCGAGGCTGCCAAGCCGTTCATCAAGGCACTCTGCGACGCCCAGGCGGACCTGGCTGCCCGTGCGGCCAAGCCCACCGTCGAGTTCCCGGTCTTCCTGGACTACGAGGACGACGCCTACGCCGCTGTTGAAGCCGCTGCCGCCGAGAAGCTGGCTGCCGTCTTCCAGATCGCCGACAAGCAGGAGCGCGACAACGCTTCGGACGCCCTGAAGGACGAAGTCCTGGGCAACCTCGCCGGCCAGTTCGAAGGCCGCGAGAAGGAGCTGTCCGCAGCATTCCGCTCGGTCACCAAGCACGTGGTGCGCCAGCGCATCCTCAAGGACCAGATCCGCATCGACGGCCGCGGCCTGACGGACATCCGCCAGCTCACCGCCGAGGTTGAGGTGCTGCCGCGGGTTCACGGTTCGGCCATCTTCGAACGCGGCGAGACCCAGATCATGGGTGTCACCACGCTGAACATGCTGAAGATGGAACAGCAGATCGACTCGCTGTCGCCGGTGAAGACCAAGCGCTACATGCACAACTACAACTTCCCGCCGTACTCCACCGGTGAAACCGGCCGTGTCGGTTCCCCGAAGCGCCGCGAAATCGGCCACGGTGCCCTGGCCGAGCGCGCGCTCGTGCCGGTCCTGCCGTCCCGCGAGGAATTCCCCTACGCCATCCGCCAGGTATCCGAGGCCCTCGGATCCAACGGTTCGACGTCGATGGGTTCCGTCTGCGCCTCCACCCTGTCGATGCTGAACGCCGGTGTGCCCCTGAAGGCCGCCGTCGCCGGCATCGCCATGGGTCTGGTTTCCGACCAGGTGGACGGCCAGACCCGCTACGCAGCCCTGACCGACATCCTTGGTGCTGAAGATGCCTTCGGCGACATGGACTTCAAGGTTGCCGGTACTTCCGAGTTCGTCACGGCCATCCAGCTGGACACCAAGCTCGACGGTATCCCCGCCTCGGTGCTGGCAGCAGCCCTGAAGCAGGCCCGCGAAGCCCGCCTGCACATCCTCGAGGTCATCAACTCGGCCATTGACACCCCGGACGAGCTCTCCGAGTTCGCGCCGCGCGTCATCGCCGTGAAGATCCCCGTGGACAAGATCGGCGAGGTCATTGGCCCCAAGGGCAAGATGATCAACCAGATCCAGGAAGACACCGGCGCCGACATCTCCATCGAGGACGACGGCACGGTCTACATTGGCGCCACCAACGGCCCGTCTGCAGAAGCAGCACGCTCCGCCATCAACGCCATCGCCAACCCGCAGGTCCCGGAAATCGGCGAGCGTTACCTGGGTACGGTCGTCAAGACCACCACCTTCGGTGCTTTCGTGTCGCTGACCCCGGGCAAGGACGGCCTCCTGCACATCTCCGAACTGCGCAAGCTGGCCAACGGCAAGCGCGTGGACAACGTCGACGACGTTGTCTCGGTGGGCCAGAAGGTCCAGGTGGAGATCACCAAGATCGACGACCGTGGAAAGCTCTCGCTCGCCCCGGTAGTTGCCGAGGAAGAAGGCGCCGAGGCTGAGACCGAGCGCGCCCACACCACGGAACCTGCTGAGGGTGCTGACGTCTAACACGTCCGGCTTGCGGGCCAAGCCCGCAGCACTTGCATGAATCGGCGGGGCCGGTGGATGATCCACCGGCCCCGCCGCTGTTACGATGGCAGCCAGATCCCGGCTGCCCCTTTTGAAAGGCCTCAATGACTGTTGTACCCCTGCCGCTTGAGCAGAACCACCGCGGCGACACCCTGGTCCACGGTTCCGACGGCGGCTCGGAAGTCCGGCGTTCGGTGTTGCCCGGGGGTGTGCGGGTCCTGACGGAGGCCATGCCGGGGCAGCGGTCTGCGACCATCGGCTTTTGGGTTGGTGTGGGTTCCCGGGACGAGGCGCCGGGACAGCACGGGTCCACCCACTTCCTGGAACATCTCCTGTTCAAGGGGACCAAGCGCCGGACCGCCCTGGAGATCGCCTCCGCCTTCGACGAGGTAGGTGGCGAGTCGAACGCTGCCACGGCCAAGGAAAGCACCTGCTACTTCGCCCGCGTTCTCGATACTGACCTGCCCATGGCCATCGACGTCATTGCGGACATGATCACCGGAGCGGTCCTGGACCCTGCGGAGATGGAGCAGGAGCGGGACGTCATCCTTGAGGAAATCGCGATGGACAGCGATGACCCTACGGACGTAGCCCACGAAAACTTTGTGTCAGCCGTTCTCGGCAACCACCCCCTCGGCCGGCCCATCGGCGGCACGCCGGACGCCATCAAGGCCGTGGCCCGCGACTCCGTGTGGGAGCACTACCAGCGGTATTACCGCCCGGACGAACTGGTGATCACCGCGGCCGGCGGCCTGGAGCACGACGTCGTCTGCGACCTGGTGGTGGACGCCCTCGAGTCCGCGGGCTGGTCGCTGAAGACCGATGCCGCACCCGTGGAGCGGCGGTCCACCGACCGGGCCCTGATCACCGGTACTGCAGGCCTGCACGTGGTCAAGCGCGCCGTGGAGCAGGCGAACATCATCATGGGCTGCCCCACTATCGTTGCCACCGACGACCGGCGCTATGTCATGAGCGTCCTGAACGCAGTACTGGGCGGCGGCATGTCCTCGCGCCTGTTCCAGGAGATCCGCGAGAAGCGCGGCCTCGTTTACTCCACGTATTCATTCGCGTCCTCCTACGCGGACGCCGGTTACTTCGGCATGTACGCCGGGTGCACCCCCTCCAAGGTGCGCCAGGTCCTGGACCTGCTGTCCATTGAGCTGGAGAAGCTCGCCGAGCATGGAATTTCCGACGACGAACTCCGCAAGGCTGTTGGCCAGCTCGGCGGCGGCATCGTGCTCGCCCTGGAAGACACGGGTTCACGGATGTCCAGGCTGGGCCGGGCCGAACTTGTCTCCGGTGAGTACCAGGACATCGACGAAACGCTGAGGCTGATCAAGGCTGTAACGGCGGAGCAGGTCCAGGACCTGGCGGCGGAGCTGGCTGCGGCACCCCGGACGGTGACAGTTGTGGGACCCTTTGAAGAGACCGAGACGTTCGGGCTCTGACCGGGCTAATGACGGGCTTGGCGGGAACGGCTCGATTTGACGGGAACGGCTTGATCTAGGGGGAACGGCAGGACCTGGTTGGTAACCCCGGCAACACTTTACCTCTGGAGGTGAGGGACGTGGAACAGACCTCGCCCGGCCGCGCGCCGCATGCCCTGGCTGGATTCCTCGGCCGCTGGCGGGGGAGTACGCGGTTCGCGTCCGGTGCCTGGGGGCCTGAGAGGACTGTCGACGCCGAGGTGACGTACACCCCGGTGGCTGGCGGATCTGCGGTGGTGCAGAGTTACAGCCACCGGGAACCGGACGGGACACATTTCGAAGGCCATGGCATCTTCACTGTCGATCCGGATCACCACGACGTTTTCTGGTACTACGTGGACAATGCAGGGCCGGCACCGGCCGCAGCGGTCCGCTGCACATGGCACAACGGAGCCCTGCGCGTCGAGCGCCGTGGCTCTTCCGGATGGACCCGCCATACGCTGCGGGTGGATGGCGACGTGTTGACGCATGTGACGGAGCTTCGTACCCGTGGCGACAAGGCCATGCGGGACAGCGGGCTGCACGAGGAAGCGGGAGCGGTCGACGGGACTGGCTCTGCCTACGTCCCGTTTATGACCTCGTCGTTCCAGCGGAGCTGACGTTTTCCGAGCAGGTTCGAACTTTAGAACAGCGTCGGACTTCAGTCGACTCCAGATTGCCGGCGGCTTCAGGAGTTGACCATGTCCCACTCCCGCTTGCGCTGCCACTCCTTGAGCGGGTCTTTGGGCAGTATCGGCGGGTGGGCGTAGAAGTCGTCCCAGATGGGATCGTCGGGCGAGAAGTCGTGGGGATCTTCAAGGTTGTCATCGATTGGCTCGGCAAAGGGCGGGTTAAAGTCCGGGAAGTCCATGGATCCAGTTGATTGTGTTGCGGGTGGATCTTGCGCAGGCGTCAGGAACCCGGTCGTGTCGGTTGCACGGGTCAGGAGTCCTGGGGTTTCGGTTCCCGGTGCATCCTTTGACTGTCGCATAAGACCGGTTGTATCGGTCAGGCCGGATGGCAGGAGCCCGGGTCTTTCCGGTGCACGGGCGGGGAATCGGGGCCTTTCGGTTGCGGGTGGATCTTGCGCAGGCAGGGATCCGGTCGTGTCGGTTGCATGCGTCAGCTGTTCGGCTGTGTCGGGTGCGCGGGTCAGGAGTCCGGGTGGCCAGTGGGGTGGTTCGTGGTCGGGTTGTTCGGCTTTGTAGTGTCGGCCGGTGGGTGAGGTCCAGCCGGGTGGTTCGGCCTTGGTGGCCGGTGTGGGTGTCCAGCCGGTGTTGTGCTTGAGTCGGTGGTGCTTTGGGCACAGTTGGGCCAGGTTGCTGATCCCCGTGTTGCCGCCATCCTTCCAGGCCTGAACGTGGTCTGCCTCGTTGTCCAGCGAGGGGTTGTTGCAGCCGGGGAAGGTGCATTTTCCATCCCTGAGTTGCAGGGCTTTTTTCATGGCCCTGGTGAGCCGGTAGCTGGTGCGGCCGATTTCCAGCGGTGCGCCGTTCCGGGGGTCGACCAGGACGCGGTAGAACGAGCTGGCACCGTTGGCGACGAGTTCGCGGGCCATGGAGGCGGGGATCGGACCGTAGCCGTCCAGGGTTGCCGGTTCATCCGTGATGTCGAATAGGGCGAGTACCGGCACGGTGACCAGGACGTCCGCCTTGGGTACCGGGACGTTGCCGAGGTCCGCGTACCCGTTGCCGCCGGTAGCTGGGTGCTCTGGGGTGCCGGGGGCCTCATGGTCGGTGGTGCTCTCGTACGCGGCGGTGCCGGTGGCGGCGGCGGTACCGGCGGGGGTGTCATTGACGCCGGCCGGCGCGAGCGAGGCCAGCCCGATCGTGCCCTGGTCGCCGTCGTCGGTGGCTACCGCGCTGCCGGTGCCTTCACCCATGTTGCCTTCCGGGCTGCTTTCACCCGGGTTGCCTTGACCTGTGGTGTTTTGTGTTGTGCTGGGTT
>NZ_CAQI01000045.1 GCF_001046895.1 Pseudarthrobacter siccitolerans | reverse complement strand
CCCGGGCTTTGACGGCGGAGATCTGGGCTTCCAGCTGCTTCGTTACCGCCAACCGCTCCAGCCGGATCTCATACCGGCGCTGCAGCACATCCACAACAGCGCCGCCACCAGGAGCGCCATCGGCGCCGGTCCCAGATTCCAGCCAGTTATCTTCGAGGAACAGCGCCTCAAGCCGGGCAGCGGAGGAGTGAATGCCCTCCATCGCCGCGGCCGTGCCTGCTCCGTTTCCCATACCAAGATCATCCATCGAGGCACTGACATTCGGATGGGCAGCTTCCGTTGACACCTTCCGGACTGGCACAGCAGGCGCAGGTTCTTGGTCAGGGAACAGCGTTGCCGCGCCCATTTGCTTGTCTCCTGCGCCCGTGTTCATACGGATATCATCCATCGAGGCACTGACATTCCGAGGCGCGTCGGCTGAGGTGCGGACCGGCGCAGTCGGCGCGGCGGGAAGCAGGGGGTCCGCGTTGATTTCCGAGCTTCCCGTGCTGTGTCCCATGCCAGCATCATCCAGCGAGGCACTGACATTTCCGGAGCTGGCACGGAGGAGGGCATTCCAACGGCCACGGCACTATCGCGAGTGCGAACCACCGCGAGGAGCAGTACTCCTAGCCCCCGGCAAACGGAGGCAGCACGTCCACCACGTCGTCGGCGTTCAGGACAACGGTCTGATCCCGCACCGCCACCTCATTGAGCAGGAAACTGCTCCGCGACAGGAGACGGGCCAGCGGGGGAGTCCCGGCAGGAGGCTCAGGCCGCTCCACGGAAAGGACCGCCTCCAGCAGGTCGGCAACAGTGGCGCCCGGCGCCAGTTCGAAGCGCTCTTCCTCCACCCCTGCAGCAGCGCGTGCGGCAGCGAAGTAACGTACGTTCAAGAGATTCAGCCCCCGATGGCGCTCATGCTGCGGTCCGGCTGGACGAAGTCCGGAGCGTCAAGTCCCACGTGGTCCATACCGTGGGCTTTGGGTTTGATCCACATGGCGTCCTGCCACCGCTGCGCAAGGGCTTCATCGCCGGCACCCGAGCGCAGGAGGCCCAGCAGGTCGAACTCCTCACGCGAAAACAGGCAGCTCATGATCTTGCCCTCGGCAGTGATCCGGGTCCTGCGGCAGTCCGAACAGAACGGTTCAGTCACGGAGGCAATGATGCCCACGGTCCCCAGCAGGGGGCCCGCACCAGACCCGGCCACCCGCCGTCGTACCTCAAAGCGTTCCGCAGGGGCACCATCGCGGGCGCGCGGATCCGGGCTCAGGACAAAGTCACCCGACAGCAGGGAGCGGATCTCCGCCGCCGTGATCATGTTCCGCCGCGTCCAGCCATGGTCAGCGTCAAGCGGCATCTGCTCAATGAACCGCAGCTCGTAGCCCCGGTCCAGCGCCCACGCCAGCAGCGACGGCGCCTCGGCATCATTGATGCCGCGCATGAGGACCGCATTGAGCTTAACCGGGCCAAGGCCTGCAGCCCAGGCCGCGTCCACGCCGGCCAGCACCTGGTCCAGGAACGGCCGCCGGGTCAATTTGGTGAAGGTCTCCTCATGCAGCGAGTCAAGCGACACGTTGATCCGGGTCAGGCCTGCCGCCTTCAACGCGGCCGCCTTCTTTGCCAGGCCCACACCGTTGGTGGTCATGGAGATGGGCAGATCGGGATGGTTGCTGCGGAGCGAGGCGATGATGTCCACGAGGTCGTGCCGCACCAGCGGTTCACCTCCGGTAAGCCTCAGTTCGCGGACGCCCAGCTGTTCGACGCCGATACGCACGATCCGGACGATCTCCTCCGCCGACATCACGGCCTGCTTCGCCAGCCACTCCAGGCCCTCGGCAGGCATGCAGTAGGTGCAGCGAAGGTTGCATTTATCCGTCAGGGAAAGCCTCATGTCCGTTGCGCGGCGGCCGTACCGGTCGGCCAGCCCGGCCGGGGCATCGGCGGGGCGCGCAGCGGGGACGGACGGCAGCCCTGCGGCTGCATCTTCCCGTGGCTGCGGTATGCCTAGCTGGACACTCATGAATTCAGGCTACGCCACTATGGGCTCTGCATCACACCTGCGACCGTCCGGGCGGCGGCAGGATAATCTGCGGCCCCGGACCGGAGCCGCGGGTGGCCGGCGAACCTAAGCTGTAGGTGTGAACAGCTCCCAGCCACAGCCTGCAGCGCACGACGGCGGGACGCGGCTTCCCGGGCCTCCCTCAGCTTCGCTGCCGCCCGGGTCAGGAACCCTGCAGCCGCAGCAGCCGGCGCCTTCCCTGCAGAAGGGATCGGGTCTGCCGAAGGGGCCCAGGGCGGCGCAACGCGTCTGGCTGGCCGCCGCTGCCGGCGCCATTGCCGTGGGCAGCGCCCTGGTTTTGGGGGAGCTCCTGGCTGGTGTGTTCAGCCCGGCGTTGTCGCCGGTGACAGCTGTTGGCGGCGCCGTTATCGATGCCGTTCCTCCTGGCGTGAAGGACTGGGCGGTGGCGCTGTTCGGGACGGCGGACAAGGCGGCGCTCCTGGTGGGGATGGCCCTGGTCATTGCGGCACTGGCCGCACTGGCGGGAGTTGTGGAGGACGGCCGCCGCTTTGCCGGCGTCACTGTTATCGGATTCTTCGGGTTGGTGGGCCTGCTCGCCGTTCTGACCCGCGCCCAGGTCACCTTCAACGCCATGGTGCTGCCCATAGTCACCGCCGTCGTGGCGGGAGCAATGCTCAGATTCCTGATCCGGCGGCTGCAGGAGTGGGACCCCCTTCATGTGGCACGTGGCGAACCCCAGGCAACGGGCGAAGCCGCGCCAGCCCGCCGTCGCTTCCTCCAAGTCTTGGCAGGCGGAGCCGCCTTCACAGTTGTCGGCGGCGCGCTGGCATCGCTCTGGCGCAGCGCCGCAGCGGCCGTCAGTGAAGCGAGGAGCCGAGTGGCCTTGCCGGCACCCGCATCAGCCGCGCCGCCCATTCCCTCCGGGGCGGAGGCAGGCCTGGACGGAATGCAACCCCTGGTCACTCCCAATCCTGACTTCTACCGCATCGACACCGCGCTCACTGTTCCTTCCATCGACCCGGACACGTGGGTGCTGAAAGTTATCGGGATGGTTGACCGGGAGATTGAGCTGTCCTTCGCCGACCTCCTGGCCAAACCCCTTCTCGAACGCCACGTGACCATCGCCTGCGTGTCCAATCAAGTGGGCGGGGACCTGATCGGCAATGCGCGCTGGCTGGGCTGGCCCGTCCGGGAACTGCTGGCACTGGCCGGGCCCCAACCCGGCGCGGACATGGTGCTTTCGCGCAGCACGGACGGCTGGACTGCCGGCACCCCGCTTGAGGTCCTCACCGACAACCGGGATGCGTTGCTTGCGGTTGGGATGAACGGCGAGCCGCTTCCCCTGGAACACGGATTTCCCGTCCGGCTGGTGGTGCCCGGGCTCTACGGCTATGTCTCGGCAACCAAATGGGTGACGGAGCTGAAGGTCACCCGGTTCGCCGACGACGTCGCCTACTGGACTCCCCGCGGCTGGTCTGAGCGCGGTCCCATCAAAACGTCAGCACGGATCGACGTGCCACGCGGTGGAAGGCCCGTGAAGCGCGGAACGGTGATGTTCGGCGGGGTTGCCTGGGCACAGCACACGGGGATCGGGAAGGTGGAGCTCCGCGTGAACCGGGGCCCCTGGCAGCAGGCACAGTTGGCCGAAGGCATCTCGCTGGACACCTGGTACCAGTGGACGCTGGGCGTGGAGCTGACCGAAGGCCAGTACGAGGTCCAGGTCCGGGCCACGGATCTCGCGGGCCAGGTGCAGGACAAACAACGCAGGCCGGTGGCCCCGGACGGAGCTACCGGGTTCCACACGATTAGAGTGGACGTGCAACCCTGATGGCTACTGAAGGCGGAACCATGACCAGCCCGCAACCGCACGGAACGTCGCTGTCCGGGACGTCCCAGTCCGGAACATCACAGCCCGGAAACCCCCAGCAAACGCCGCACCAGGAAAAGCACCACCGCCACCAGGCGCGGTCCGTGGCCGAGCACGCGGCCGCCGTCGCCGAACTGCTGCAGCCGCTCCGGTCACCTCACCGGACCGAAGTTCTGCCCCTGCGCGAGGCACTGGGCCGGGGCCTGGTGGGCGACGTTACCGCCCCCATCAGCCTGCCGCCGTTCCCGAACTCCCAGATGGACGGCTATGCCATCCGTTCGGCGGACCTGCCCGACGGCGGCGGCGAACTGCGCGTGATGCCTCCCGTTCCCGCCGGTGCCAGTCCGGACGCCCTCCAGCCCGGCACAGCCGCCCCGATCATGACCGGAGCCATGCTCCCCGAGGGGGCCGACGCGGTCGTCCCCATTGAGCGGGCCGTACCGGACCGTTTCCTGCCGCACACCGAAGAGGCAACGGAACAGGCAACGGTCAGGCTTCCTGAGGCGGCGCCCGGCACCTACGTGCGGGAAACCGGCAGCGATGTGCGGGCCGGTGAGACGGCCCTGGCAGCGGGCACTTTCCTCGGCCCTGCCCAGTTGGGACTGCTCGCCGCGTTGGGCATCCCGGAAGTGACCGTCTACCGGGCCGTGACGGTCCTGCTGGTCACCACGGGGGACGAAGTGGTGGAACCCGGCCAGGACCTTCCCGCCGGAAAGATCTACGACTCCAACGGCACGCTCCTGGAAGCTGCCATGCGGCAGGCAGGCCTGGAGGTGCGCCGGGCCGGCATCGTCACCGACAACCCCGAAAAGCTTCGCGGCTTGCTTCGTGCCGAGGGTGCGGCGGTGGATCTCATCGTCACCACCGGCGGGGTCAGCAAAGGGGCCTACGAGGTAGTCCGGCAGGCGATGGAAGACCAGCCCGTTGAATTCCTGCACGTGGCCATGCAGCCGGGCGGGCCGCAGGGGATCGGGACCTTCGAGGGGCGCCCCTTCCTGGGATTCCCCGGCAACCCGGTCAGCTGCCTGGTGTCCTTTGAAATGTTCCTCCGCCCGGTGCTGGGCCGCCTGCTCGGCACTCCGGCGCCAAGATTTCCCCTTCGCGCCCGCCTCGGACAACCCCTCACGTCTCCGGAACAGAAGCACCAGGTCCGCCGGGGCACGCTCACGCCCGACGGGACCGTCGAGCTCCTGGGCGGCGAAAGCTCACACCTGATGCATGCGCTCGCGGGCTCGAACGTGCTGGTCCACGTCCCTCAGGGAGTGGCCGCGCTCGAGGCAGGGGCAGAGGTGGAAGTATGGATGCTGTGAATGCAGAACAATCTCCCTCGCTGACGCACCTGCGCCAGGACGGCAGCGCCCAGATGGTGGACGTCTCCGCCAAAGCCGAAACAACCCGCGAAGCCACCGCCACCGCCACGGTCCAGACCACCGCAGAGGTCATGGCACTGCTCGGTTCCGGCGGACTGCCCAAAGGGGACGCGCTCGCGGTGGCACGGGTGGCCGGAATCATGGCCGCCAAGAAGACCCCCGAACTGATCCCGCTCTGCCACCCGCTTCCGCTGTCCAAAGTCACCGTGGACTTTGACCTCGCCCCGCAATCCGTGTCCATCCTGGCCACTGTGAAGACCCGCGGCGTTACCGGTGTGGAAATGGAAGCCCTCACCGCGGCTTCCGTCGCGGCACTCAGCGTCTACGACATGATCAAGGCCGTGGACAAGCATGCGGTCCTGAACGACATCAAAGTGGTGGCCAAGAGCGGCGGCAAGAGCGGGGATTGGACACTGTGAGCACTTCCAGTACGCTCAACGCTCCCGAGCCGCACCGGCACGGCGACGTGCAGGGCCGGAAGGCCGGCGTCGTTATCGCCTCCACCCGGGCCGCCGCAGGGATTTACGACGACGAAACCGGCCCCGTGATCACCGACTGGCTGACCGAACACGGCTTTGACGTGTTCCCCGCCATGGTGGTGCCCGACGGCGAGCCAGTGGGCGCGGCGATCCGCGCCCTCCTCACCCAGCATCCCGCCGTCGTTATCACGAGCGGGGGAACGGGCCTCAGCCCGGACGATCGCACCCCGGACGTGACTCTGCCGCTCCTGGACCGCGAAATTCCCGGCATTATGGAAGCGATCCGCCGGGCAGGGGCCGCAAAGACCCCGCTGGCGGCGCTGAGCCGTGGCTACGCGGGCGCCGCGGGCCATACCTTCATCATCAACCTGCCCGGATCACCCAAAGGGGTCATGGACGGACTGACCGTCCTGGACCCGGTGATCGGGCACCTCTGCGACCAGCTGGAAGGCGGACATGGGCACTGAAACATCATTCGAGGTAGTCAACGCCGTCCTCAGCGCGGAGCCCATCTCCGTTGACCAGGCCATCGCGGCGGTGGAGAGCGACACCGCAGGTGCGGTGGTCAGCTTCAGCGGCGTGGTGCGCAACCACGACGGCGGCAAGGCCGTTGAGCGCCTCAGCTACAGCGCGCACCCCACCGCCCACCAGGTGATGGCCGACGTCGTAGCCCGGCTGGCAGCTGAACAGACCGCGGCGGTCGATTCCGCTGCCCCAGGCGGCGGGTCTGCACAGCCGGTGCGGATCTGGGCCGCGCACCGGATCGGCATGCTTGAGATCGGGGACCCTGCGCTCGTGTGCGCCGTGGCCGCGGCCCACCGCGGCCAGGCGTTTGCCGTGTGTTCCGAACTGGTGGACCGGATCAAGGAACAGGTTCCCATCTGGAAGGAACAGTTTTTTACCGACGGAACCGTGGAATGGGTGGGAGCGGGCAGCTGATCCTGCACCCCAACTCCCGGGTACCCGGGGCTTTCCAGCCTGCCCGTGCGAGGTAACGCACAGTCCCCGGTTCCCGTACGGCTCAAGGCCACCGGTAGGCTTAACGGCATGACCGAACAACTCTCCGCTCCCATGCCCGTTGCCGTGCTGGGCGCGAACGGGCGCATGGGCGCTGAAGCCGTAAAAGCCATCGAAGCCGCGCCGGACATGAAGCTCGTCGCGGCCCTGGGCCGCGGCGACTCGCTGGACCAGATTACGGCTGCAGGCGCCCGTTTTGTGGTGGACCTGACGGTGCCGGAAAGCACCGAGGCGAACGTCCGCTTCACCGTCGAGCACGGCATCCACGCCGTGGTGGGCACCACCGGCTGGGACAGCGCGAAGCTGTCCGCCCTGGAGGACCTGTTGGCCGGCCAGCCCGAAGCGGGCGTGCTGATTGCCCCCAACTTCGCCCTTGGCTCGGTCCTTGCCTCCGCCTTTGCGGCGAAGGCAGCCAAATACTTTGAGTCCGTGGAGATCATCGAACTGCACCACCCGGACAAGGTGGACGCGCCATCCGGCACCGCCGTCCGCACCGCACAGCTCATCGCCGCCGAGCGCGCTGCCGCCCAGGTGCCGCCAAGCCCCGATGCCACCACCAGCGAACTGGCCGGTGCCCGCGGCTGCGAGGTCGACGGCGTGCGCGTCCACAGCGTGCGCCTCCGCGGCCTGGTGGCCCACCAGGAAGTCCTCCTGGGCGGCGCCGGCGAGCAACTGACGCTGCGCCACGATTCTTTCGACCGCGCCTCCTTTATGCCCGGCGTGCTCCTTGGCCTGCGCAAGGTGGCCGAGCACCCGGGACTCACGGTGGGCCTGGACGGCTACCTGGACCTGGGGCTGTAGGCCATGGCAGGGCTGGTGGCGGGTTTCCGGAAAAACCGCACCAAGATCTGGGTGGGCGCGGTCACACTGCTCCTGGTCTTCTACCTGGTGGTGTCCTTCCAGCGTTCGGTCCTGCTGCTGACGGACAGCAACCCCGCCGCCGTGGCCATCGGGGCGGCCTACCTGGTGCTGCCGGTGATCGGAGCCTGGGCGCTGGTCCGCGAGCTGATGTTTGGCGCCCGCACCGAACAGATGGCAAAAGTCCTCGAAGCCGAAGGCGGGCTTCCCGTCGACGAACTGCCCAGGACGCCCGCCGGCCGCATCGTCCGGTCCGCCGCCGATGCCGAATTCGAGAAGTACCGGGCCGAAGCTGAAGCGGCCCCAGAGGACTGGCGTTCCTGGTTCCGGCTGAGCTGCGCCTACGATGCCGCTGGCGACCGCAAGCGTGCCCGCGCTTCCATGCGTGATGCCGTCAAGCTCTTCCGGAGCAACGTTCCGGCCTAGCAGTACGCCTACCGGATGGCTTTGGGACCGCCCCGCCCCACCTGGTTTGCAGCGTGCCCCACCCACTCCAGCGGCCCGCGCCACTTGAGCAGCACAAACACCATGCCGATGATCACCGCAGACGCGGCGTGGGCGAAGTACATGGCGTCCTCCGTCCAGCCGGCCGGAAGCGGTTTGAGGTAGAACCCCGAAACCACCCAGACGTGGACGGAGTACAGGGTCAGTGTCATGGCGCCGGCGCCGCGCAGGGGCAGCAGCAGGTCCAGGGCCACCCAATCGGCCAGCCTGCCCAACAGCAGGAACGCCCCGATCACCGCCACAGCCACCGCCGACGTGTGCAGCAGGTCCAGGGTGGTGGCCGAGTGGGGTGCCGCCGACGCCAGCCACCACCACGAACCCTCCTGCGGAATGCCCGTCAGGTTGACCTGGAGGACACTGTCCAGCGGATAGCCGGGCGAATTCAGTACCTTCTCCAAGGCCGCGCGGCCGCCCCAGTCCTCCATGGCCGCGGTCCCCAAAGATTTGGCCGCAACCGCCACGATGGTGCCGCCCGCCAGCAGCACCCAGGGCACCAGCGCCTTGTGCAGCATCAGGCGGCCGACGACGAGCCCCACCAAAAGGTAGGACAGCCACTGGAAGACGGGGTAATAGCCCGTCAGAAAGACATCGGCCAGGAGCCGGCCGGGAGTGGACAGATCCTCCCACGAAGGATTGTGGCCCAGCTTGAGCGGCGGGTTCGCGGCCAGCAGCCACGGACGCAGCAGGTATGCCAGCACCGGGGACAACAGGATCCAGCCGGCCGCCCAGGCGCACAGCGCCTTCAGCCGCAGGCCGAGGAACGGCAGGACGCACAGGAACAGCACTGCGTAATGGACCAGGATGATGGCCAGGTTCACTTCCAGGCCGCCCAGGCTGAGTCCGACGGCGGCAATCACCAGGGCGCGCAGCGCCACGCCGCGGCGGGCGCCGGACAGCTCGGGACCCTGCAGCGGCTTGTGCTTTCCCGTGGATAAGGCAAGGCCCGCCCCTGCCAGGACCGCGAAGAGGGCAGCCGCCCTGCCCGAAAAGGTCAGGCCGATCCAGGTGGGGGTGAGGTTGGCGTTCGACTCGAAGGTGGGAAGCAGGTGGGTGGCCATCATGCCCAGCAGCGCCAGCCCGCGGGCCGCGTCGATGCCGTGCAGCCGGGCCGGGGCGGACCGGCCGGGAGACGTCCTGGCGGAAGCGGCGGCATTACGGGAGGTCATGCCCAGATCGTCTCACATCCGGCTGTGCCGGCACTGTCAAAGAAGTCCCTTGTATTCGAATATGTGTTCGAATAATATGAACGGCATGCAAACGCCATCATCCAGAGTCCCGGCATCCGGAGCCCCCGCATCCGAGTCCCGCCACGCCGGGCCGCTGAAGGCCATGAGTCCCGGAGTGGTTGATTACCTCTTCCGCCAGTTGGTGACGGGAAAGACTCCCGAGGACACGCAGTGGGAGCAGGAAGGCATCAGCCTGTCCGCCCAGCCGGAGGGGGCCGAGCTCGCCCGGCGCCTGGCCGAGACGGACATCGACGCCCTGACGCCCGTGGAGCTGTTCCACTACGTCCGTGCAGCCCAACGCCTCGCCACGTGGGCGGAAGGGCTGCGGCAGGCAGCGGTGGGCAGGTACTGCCAGCCCGGGCCTGTGTAGCCCCGGCATGCCTAGGATGGAGGCGTGTCCGACACCCTTCCTGTTTCCGTCATCCAGTACCGGCCGCTGGACGGAGGCATCCCGGCCAACGCTGCGGAGCACGTGCGCCTTATCGAGGATGCCGACGACCACGGCGCCCGCCTGGTGGTCTTCCCGGAACTCTCCCTGACGGGCTACCGGCTGGATCTCCTCGGCCAGCCTGACTCGTGGCTCGTGCCGGATGACACGCGGCTGGGCGATGTCCGCGAGATCTGCCGCCGGACGGGCATCACTGCCGTGGTGGGGGCGGTCCTTCGCGAACCCGACGGCACGCCCCGGCTTGCGTCGGTTGCCGTCCACCCGGACGGCGCCACCGAGGCGGCTTTCAAGACGCACCTGCACGGGCCTGAACGCGAGCTCTTCACGCCGGGGGAGGGGCCGACGCTCGTCGAGGTGGACGGATGGCACGTTGCGCTGGCGCTCTGCCTGGATACCTCCATGCCCGCGCATGCCGGGGACGCTGCCGCCGCCGGAGCCGATCTTTATTGCGTGTCAGCGCTGTACACCAAAGAGGAAGAGCACCGCCTTGCCCTCCACCTCGGTGCCCGCGCCATGGACAACCGGATGTTCACGGCGCTGGCCAACCTTGGCGGCAGGAGTCCGTCAGGCGAATCGTGCGGGCTGAGCGGATTCTGGGGGCCGGACGGGTTTCCCCTGCGGCAGGCCGCGGGGACCGGCACCGAAGTGGTTTCATCAGTCCTGCAGCGCAGCCGGCTTGAAAAGTTCCGGAAGTAAATCTCAGGGCAAATCTCCGTGGCCCGGAGCGGAAACCGCTATTTGACGTTCATCACGCCCGTCCTATTGTCCTAACCAGCCATGGACAGGGTAACGTTTTTTCCATGGCTGACACTTCCGCGCACATCCCTGCCCTCGGTACCCTCCTGACCGCCATGGTCACGCCGTTTTCCAAGGACGGCTCAGTGGATTACCAGCAGGCGGCGGAACTGGCCACCAAACTCGTCGACGACGGCTGCGACGGCCTGGTGGTCACCGGAACCACGGGTGAAACCTCCACCCTCACCGACGAAGAGAACCTCGGCATGTTCCGAGCGGTCAAGGAAGCCGTGGGCGGCCGTGCTGCGATCATCGCCGGTACCGGCACCAACGACACCGCACACTCGGTGCACCTCTCGCGGCAGGCCGCAGCGCTCGGCGTCGACGGCATCCTGCTGGTGACCCCTTACTACAACAAGCCCAGCCAGTCCGGTCTGCGCGCCCACTTCGAGACCATCGCCTCGGCCGCCGACGTGCCCGTGATGCTCTACGACATTCCCGGCCGGTCCTCCATTGCCATCGAGCCCGAGACCATGATCCGGCTGGCGCAGCACCCCAACATCGTTGCGGTGAAGGACGCCAAGGCCGACTTCGTGGCCGCCACCCGCGTTATGAGCGAGACGGACCTGCTCTTCTACTCGGGCGACGACGGACTGACCCTGCCGTGGATGGCGCTGGGCGCCGTCGGCCTGGTGGGCGTCACCACCCACGTGGCCACCCGCCGCTTCCGCGAACTCATTGACGCCGTGAATGCGAACGACCTCAGCACCGCACGGAAGATCAACTTTGAACTCCAGCCGGTGGTCCGCGCAACCATGACCCGGGTCCAGGGGGCCGTCGCGGCCAAGCAGATTCTTAAATGGCAGGGAGTCCTGCCCAACTCGATTGTCCGTTTGCCCCTCGTGGAGCCGGACGAAGCCGAGATCGAAACCATCCGCGGGGATTTGGCGGAAGCGGGGCTGGTCTACTCCTGAGGACGACGACCGGCACCCTTCCGCCTGGAAAGTAGTGCAATATGACCCAAATCGCCCTGACCGGCCTTGTCACCCCGCCGCGCCTGCCCAACGGCACGCTGCGGATCGTTCCGCTTGGCGGACTGGGGGAGATCGGCCGGAACATGGCCGTGTTCGAGATCGACGGCAAGCTGCTGATCGTCGACTGCGGCGTCCTCTTCCCGGAGGAAACCCAGCCCGGCGTTGACCTGATCCTTCCTGATTTCTCGTACATCGAGAACCGGCTGGATGACATCGTGGCCGTCGTCCTCACCCACGGCCACGAGGACCACATCGGTGCTGTCCCATACCTGCTGCGCCTCCGCAACGACATCCCGCTGGTGGGTTCCCAGCTGACCCTTGCCCTGATTGAAGCGAAGCTGCAGGAACACCGCATCCGGCCCTACACGCTCACCGTGGAAGAGGGCCAGGTAGAGAAGTTCGGCCCCTTCGAGTGCGAATTCGTAGCCGTCAACCACTCGATTCCTGACGCCCTGGCCGTCTTCATCCGCACCGCAGGCGGCACCGTCCTGCACACTGGCGACTTCAAGATGGACCAGCTTCCGCTCGATGGCCGCATCACCGACCTCCGGCATTTCGCCAAGCTCGGCGAGGAGGGCGTTGACCTCTTTATGTCGGACTCCACCAACGCGGACGTCCCGGGCTTCACCACGGCGGAAAAGGAAATCGGCCCCACACTGGAGCGGCTCTTCGGCCAGGCCTCCAAGCGCATCATCGTGGCCTCGTTCTCCTCGCACGTCCACCGGGTCCAGCAGGTCCTGGACGCTGCCGCGAAGCACAACCGCAAGGTGGCTTTTGTTGGCCGCTCCATGGTCCGGAACATGGCCATCGCGGAAAAGCTGGGGTACCTGGATGTTCCGCCGGGCCTGATCGTGGACATCAAGAACATCGACAATCTGCCGGACAACCGCGTGGTCCTGATGTCCACCGGCTCGCAGGGTGAGCCGATGGCGGCGCTGTCCCGGATGGCCAACGGCGACCACCGCGTGGTGGTGGGTGACGGCGACACCGTCATCCTGGCGTCCAGCCTCATCCCGGGAAACGAAAACGCCGTCTTCCGCATCATCAACGGGCTGCTGAAACTCGGCGCAGATGTCATCCACAAGGGCAACGCCAAGGTCCACGTCTCCGGCCACGCCGCGGCCGGCGAACTCCTGTACTGCTACAACATCCTCGAGCCGCTCAACGCGATGCCCGTGCACGGCGAGACCCGGCACCTGATCGCCAATGGCAAGATCGCCATCGAATCCGGGGTCCCGGAAGCCAGCGTGATCCTCGCGGACAACGGCACCGTGATCGACCTGAAGGACCACCGCGCCGATGTCGTGGGACAGGTGGAAGTGGGCTTCGTCTACGTGGACGGGTCAAGCGTGGGGGAAATCACCGACGCCGACCTCAAGGACCGCCGCATCCTCGGCGACGAGGGCTTCATCTCCATCATCACCGTGATCAACCGCACCACCGGCAAGGTAGTCTCCGGGCCGGAAATCCACGCCCGCGGCGTGGCCGAGGACGATTCCGTGTTTGATGACATCATCCCCAAGATCAATGCAGCGCTGGAAGAAGCCGTCCTGAACCACGCGGACCACACCAGCCACCAGCTTCAGCAGGTGGTCCGCCGGGTAGTGGGCACCTGGGTCAACCGCAAGCTCCGCCGCAAGCCAATGATCATCCCCGTGGTCCTCGAAGCGTAGAGCCCCGCACTGGCTCCGGCCCGTACTCCGCATCAGGAGTACGGGCCGCAACCGCTTAACGAGTCCTGCCCCCTGCTTTGATCCAGGGGGATAGCCGGGCTCCAAATCCCCGGGAAACCGGCGTGGTTCCGGTACCGTGGCTACTATGGCCACTCGTACTACTTCCGCGCCCAATGGATCCAGCAAGGCCAGCTCCGGCAGCAAAGCCGGCGGCCGCAGTTCCGGCTCCACGGCAGCAAAATCTCCGGCCAGGTCCGGGCGCACCAGCACGGCCAGGACACGCCAGCTTCCCGCCGTCGAAGAGCACCAGCCGTGGCTGCTGCGGGTGGTAGGCGGCGCGTGGCTGGGCATCGGACACCTGGTGGGCGGGGGAGTGCGGCGCATCGGCCATGACGTCAGCGACCTCCCGGCCGAGGACCGCCGCGATGGCGCCGCCCTGTTCAACCTCGCCCTGGGCATCTTCATTGCCACCTTCGCCTGGTGGGGCCTGACGGGCTGGTTCCCCGACGCCGTCTACAGCGTGGTGAACGGGACGTTCGGCTGGATCTCACTGTTGCTTCCCCTGATGCTCTTTGTCTGTGCATTCCGGCTCTTCCGCCAGCCCTCGGACGGGCGCGGCAACAACCGGGTGGGGATCGGCTTCCTCATCATGACGTTTGCGGGCTGCGGGCTGGCCCACATCATCGGCGGTCAGCCCACCGTTGCCCAGGGCTTTGACGGTCTGCGCCAGGCCGGCGGGATGCTGGGCTTCCTGGGCGCCTCCCCGCTGGCCGCGATCCATCCGGCCGTGCCCCTGGTGCTCTACGGGCTGCTGGCCTTTGTATCGCTGCTCATCATCACTGCCACGCCGTTCGGCGCCATCCCTCGGCGGCTGCGCGGCGCCTATGAGCACCTGATGGGCATCGACCTGCAGGAGGAGGACGGGAACCGCCACGACCGAAGCTACCTGGAGCGGACGGCGCCTGCGGCGCCGAAAAAGAAGAAGCGCCGCTTCTTCGGCAAGGATGAGGAGTCCGACGCCGGCCTGGAAGGCTATGTGGGCGACGAAGCCTTCGAGCATGCCGTCATCGACGACGACGAGCCGGAGCCGCCGCGTCCGGCCCCCGGTGTCCGCCGTCCCACCCAGGCGGAGATCGCCGTCGAAAAGATCAAGGCCGCGCAGGGCCTGGGCAGCGCCGCAGCGGCGGGCCAGGACAACGCCACCGAGGCAATCCCCATGGTCACGCCCGGAATGGCGGCTGCCGGCAGCAAGCCGGCCGCCGCACCCACCGTGCCCTCCAACCCCGTGGCTCCCGCACCCCCGCCCGTTCCCATCCCGCAGCGCACCGAGCAGTTGTCCCTGGCCGGCGACGTCACGTACACGCTCCCCGCGTCGGACTATCTCACGCCCGGCTCCATCCCGAAGGAGCGCACGGAAGCCAATGACGCCGTCGTCGCTGCCCTGACGGACACCCTGCAGCAGTTCAATGTCGATGCCACCGTCACGGGCTTCAGCCGCGGCCCCACTGTCACCCGGTATGAGATCGAACTGGCGCCGGGAACAAAGGTGGAGCGGGTCACCGCCCTGTCCAAGAACATTTCCTACGCTGTGGCCTCCAGTGATGTGCGCATCCTCAGCCCCATTCCGGGAAAATCCGCCATCGGCATTGAGATCCCCAACACGGACCGCGAAACCGTATCCCTGGGCGACGTGCTCCGCAGCCAGAACGCCCGCCGCACGGACCACCCGATGGTGATGGGCGTGGGCAAGGACGTCGAGGGCGGCTACGTGGTGGCCAACCTGGCGAAGATGCCCCACCTGCTCGTCGCCGGTGCCACGGGTGCCGGTAAGTCCTCCTTCGTGAACTCCATGATCACGTCCATCCTCATGCGCGCCACCCCGGACGAGGTGCGGATGGTCATGGTGGACCCGAAGCGGGTGGAACTCACCGCCTACGAAGGCGTCCCGCACCTCATCACCCCCATCATCACGAACCCGAAGAAGGCCGCCGAAGCCCTCCAGTGGGTGGTCCGCGAAATGGACGCCCGGTATGACGACCTCGCGAACTACGGCTTCAAGCACATCGACGACTTCAACAAGGCCGTCCGCGCCGGCAAGGTCCAGCCACCGGTGGATTCCAAACGGGTCATTCGTCCCTACCCCTACCTGCTGGTGATCGTGGACGAGCTGGCGGACCTCATGATGGTGGCTCCGCGCGACGTCGAAGACTCGATCGTCCGCATCACCCAGCTGGCACGCGCCGCCGGTATCCACCTGGTGCTGGCCACCCAGCGGCCGTCGGTGGACGTGGTCACCGGCCTCATCAAGGCCAACGTACCCTCCCGCATGGCGTTCGCCACCTCCTCCGTCACGGACTCCCGCGTGGTCCTGGACCAGCCCGGTGCCGAAAAGCTCATCGGCCAGGGCGACGCCCTCTTCCTGCCCATGGGTGCGTCCAAGGCCATGCGTGTCCAGGGCGCGTGGGTCACGGAGTCCGAAATCCACAAGGTGGTGGAGCACGTCAAGGGACAGCTCCAGGCCAGCTATCGGGACGACGTCGCGGCGGAGGCGCCCAAGAAGCAGATCGACGACGACATCGGGGACGACCTCGAGGTGCTGCTGCAGGCCACCGAACTGGTGGTCACCACGCAGTTCGGCTCCACGTCCATGCTGCAGCGCAAGCTGCGCGTGGGTTTCGCCAAGGCCGGCCGCCTGATGGACCTGCTCGAATCCCGCGGCGTGGTGGGCCCCTCGGAAGGCTCAAAGGCCCGCGACGTGCTGGTGAAACCGGACGATCTCGCCCCCGTCCTGGCCGCCATGAAGGGCCAAGAGGCGCCGGCCGCACCCGATGCTCAGACTGCTGCGCTCAGCGACAACGCCAACGCGAACATCGCCCAGGGCGGGTATGCCGAAGACCTGGTGGCCGCGGACCTGGACCAGCGGAAGCAGAACGTGGAATATTACGACGGCTCCGACTCCCCGCCCGGCGGGTACGACGACGAGGACGGGTCCGAGGACGCCTGGTCCCTCACGGGCCGCTAGGGCGGAGACGGTAGCCTAGAAAGGTGACTAGCACCGATGCAACCGCCGCCGGCTCCAGCCGTGCCGGGGTCTGGAACCTTCCCAACGTCCTGACCATGCTCCGCATCGCGCTGGTGCCGTTCTTCGTCTGGTTCCTGATCGCCGACGCGCCCGGCCTCGACAGCCAGTCCGGGCCCTGGCGCTGGGCAGCGGCGGCCGCGTTCGCCGTCGCGATTTACACTGACAAGCTCGACGGCGACATCGCCAGGAGCCGGAACCTCGTGACCGACTTCGGCAAGATCGCCGACCCCATCGCGGACAAGCTGCTCATTGGGTCTGCCCTGGTGATGCTGTCCGTGCTCGGCGAGCTGCCCTGGTGGGCCACCCTGGTGATCCTGGTGCGTGAATGGGGCGTCACTGCCCTGCGCTTCTTCGTCATCCGTTACGGCGTCATCCCCGCCTCCCGGGGCGGCAAGCTCAAAACCGTGGTCCAGACGGCGGCCATCTTCCTGTACCTGCTCCCGCTGGGCGCCATTGCACCGTGGCTCACCTGGGTGGCGTTCGCCGTCATGATGGTGGCCGTAGCCATCACCGTCTGGACCGGCGTCGAGTATGTGGTCGAGGCTGTGCGCCTGCGGGCCAAGGGCAAAGTCCAGGGAACCACCAGCGGACAGGATCCGGTATGACCAACCAGCAGCATCTCTCGCTTCACCATCTGGCTGAGCAGGCAGTCCGGCAGGCCATGGAGCTAAAACGCACCGTTGCAACGGCGGAATCGCTCACTGCGGGCATGGTGTCCGCGGTCCTCGCCGACACGCCCGGCGCTTCCGGAATGCTGCAGGGCGGCGTGGTGGCCTACCAGAACTCCGTCAAGGCGGACGTGCTGAACGTCTCCGCGGAACTGCTGTCAAGGGTCGGATCCGTTGACATCGGTGTGGCCGCAGCCATGGCTGACGGTGCGCGCACGGCACTGGGAGCCGATATCGGCATCTCCACCACCGGCGTTGCCGGGCCCGAAGCGCACGACGGAAAGCCGGTGGGAACTGTCTACATCGGCATCGCCACGGCAGCGGGAACAAACGGTTACGAGTACGTGTTTTCGGGTAACCGGGCCGAGATCCGGGGGCAGGCCTGCGGGGCTGCGCTGGAACGGTTGATCGAAGCCCTGGCTTCCTGAAGTTACCCGACTGTAAAGTTGGCGGGAACAAAAGCCGGTACCGATTAGTTATTACATTGTGTCGCTTCCGGATAGCGGAGGCGCCTAGGATAAAAACACCAACGGTTCGCTTCACGGCAAACCGGACTTAACGAGGAGCAAGGCGATACAGATGGTAAAGCAGCCCGTATCCGTAAACGGCGTTGTCCGCTGGAAGGATGTGGGCCTCGCCGATCAGGCTAAGAGCGAACAGAAGGAGCGCAAGATGGTAGTACTTCGTCACGAAATCGGTGATGTCCTGCGCGATGTTCGCCAGCGTCAGGGGCGAACCCTTCGTGAGGTTTCGCACAGCGCCCGCGTGTCCCTGGGTTACCTCAGTGAAGTGGAGCGCGGCCAGAAGGAAGCATCTTCCGAGCTGCTGTCCTCGATCTGCTCGGCCCTGGACGTCCCGTTGTCCAGCATGCTCCGCGAGGTCAGTGACCGCGTGGCAGTAGCCGAAGGCGTAGCCGTCCCGGACACCGTACCGCAGGAATTCTCCCAGCGTTACGGACGCGACCTTGAGCGCGACCTGAACAACGAACTCAACGACGAACTTTCAACCGGCCTCCTTTCCGGCGCCCGGTAAGGATTGATCCGCCATACGGCGGAATCCTGCACGCGAAGCCCCCGGCAGCCCGCCGGGGGCTTTCCGTGTTTCCGGGCGCAGCTTCCTGGAGCCGGCGCATGGCCGGCACGCCCCGTGCTTGTCCGGTGTATTTGCGGTTTGGATCTCGAGGGTTTGGGCCTAAATGTCCTGCGCGAAACCGTCGCGCTCATAGGTTGCGTTGAGCTTGGCGATAAACCGGGCAAGTTCCTGCAAGTCCTCCACCGGCCATTCGCCGAGCCGCTCCCGGAAGACCTCGCGGCGCGCGTCCTGGACCTGGTGCATCTTTTCCTCGCCCTTGGGAGTGAGCCGGATGGCCTGGGCACGTCCGTCCAGAGGGTCGGCTTCCTTCGACACCAGCCCGATGCTTTCCAGGAACGCAATCTGGCGGCTGACGGACGGCTTGCCCACCCCGATGTTCATGGCCAGGTCCGTGAGCCGGATGGGGCCCTCCCGCCGGATCACCGTCAGCAGACCGTAGGCAGCCGGCTCCATGTCCGGATGGACCTGGCGGGAGAGCTGGTTGGAGATGGCCCGTGCGCGCCGCCAGAAGACGCTGATCTGGTGCTCGACGTTTTGCAGGGCGGCATCCACCAGGTCATCGTCGTCGCGGCCATCGGGGGTCGGGGCGGCAGGGGAGTTGCTCATGGCAACAATTCTAGGGTCCGGGATCATGAGAGACTCAACGGGTGCGAATCAGCGACTATTGGCGACTTATGGACGACGAATTTGGCGCCGGCTACTCGCGGGTCCTCAGCAGCACCCTTGTTCTTGCGGGAGTGGGCGGCCGGACTGCGGACCAGGCGCTGGCCGCAGGAGTGGAGCCCCGCAAGGTATGGCTGGCGGTCTGCGACGTCCAGGACGTTCCCGCCGAGCGCCGGCTTGGCCGGGACATCAAGCCCCGGGCCGAATAGACCGGATCCGTCTGACACGCCGGGCTGTTGTTCGAATACCTGTTCGGGTAAAGCTATGCTTTTCCTAGCGGGTTATCCACATAGCCGCCGTCCTCCGGCCGGAATGTCAGTGGGTCCCATTAGCGTCAGAGATGACCAATAAACGGCCGCTGAGGCCACTCCAAAGCGAGAAAGCATTAGAGGTGTGAACCATGGCGGCAGCCCCGGATCGTGCAAAAGCGCTCGAAGCAGCGCTGGCCCAGATCGACAAGCAGTTCGGTAAAGGCTCAGTCATGCGGCTCGGTGACGAAGTCCGGGCTCCCATCGAGGTCATCCCTACCGGCTCCATTGCCTTGGACGTGGCACTGGGAATTGGCGGCCTTCCCCGCGGCCGCGTGGTGGAGATCTACGGTCCGGAATCTTCCGGTAAAACCACCGTGGCACTGCACGCCGTGGCCAACGCCCAGCGCCAGGGCGGCATTGCCGCCTTCATCGACGCCGAGCACGCCCTGGACCCTGAGTACGCCGCCAAGCTCGGCGTGGACACGGACGCGCTCCTGGTCTCCCAGCCGGACACCGGTGAGCAGGCCCTGGAAATCATGGACATGCTGGTCGGTTCGGGTTCCCTGGATGTCATCGTCATCGACTCCGTCGCGGCCCTGGTGCCCCGGGCCGAAATCGAAGGCGACATGGGCGACAGCCACGTGGGCCTCCAGGCCCGTTTGATGAGCCAGGCCCTGCGTAAGATCACCGGCCGCCTGAGCCAGACCAAAACCACGGCGATCTTCATCAACCAGCTTCGTGAAAAGATCGGCGTTTTCTTCGGTTCCCCCGAAACCACCACCGGTGGTAAGGCCCTGAAGTTCTACGCCTCCATCCGTATCGACGTCCGCCGCATCCAGACCCTCAAGGAGGGCGCGGATTCGGTCGGTAACCGTACCAAGGCCAAGATCGTCAAGAACAAGATGGCCCCGCCCTTCAAGGTGGCCGAGTTCGACATCATCTATGGCCAGGGCATCTCCCGCGAGGGCGGCATCATCGACATGGGTGTTGAGCATGGCATCATCAAGAAGTCCGGCTCCTGGTTCACGTACGACGGTGACCAGCTGGGCCAGGGTATGGAAAACTCCCGCCGGTTCCTCCGCGACAACCCGGAGCTGGCCGCTGAGCTGGAGCGCCTGATCAAGGAAAAGCTGGGCGTCGGTGTGAAGCCCGCAGAGGCCGAGTCCAAGGACTCCCCGAAGCTGAAGGCCGTTGACGGGTTCTAACTCTTGAACGGTACTGATGAAGCGCGTCCCCGCCGGTCCAGGACCGGCGGGCGGCGCGCTGTCTTTTCTGCTGATGCCTTCCAGGACGGGCCGGATCCGGACTCACCCGCCGCGGAGGACGCCGAGCCGGATCCCTTTTCGGTGGCCCGGAACATTGTGTACCGGCAGCTGGCCGCATCGGCGAAAAGCAGGCTTCAACTGGCCCGCAAGCTTGCCGAGAGGAACATTCCGGAGCATGTTGCCGAGGCGGTACTGGACAAGTTCGAGGAAGCCCGCCTTGTCAACGACGCCGATTTCGCTGACACCTGGGTCCGGAGCCGTTCGCAGTCCCGGAAGCTGGCCAAGGGCGCGCTCCGGCGGGAACTCGCGGAAAAAGGTGTCCAGCAGGAGGCCGCCGAGGCAGCCCTGGAGCAGATCTCGGACGCCGATGAGGAGGCGGCCGCGAGGAGCTTGGTGGAGCGGAAGCTGCGGTCCGGCGTTGACCTGGCAGACCGGGCAGAGCGGGATAAGGCCACGCGCCGGCTTGCGTCGATGCTCGCACGGAAGGGCTACCAGCCGTCGCAGGCCTTCCGCATTGTCGCCGAGGTCCTGGACGCCCGGGCGGCTCCAGATCATGACGAGCCGGTGAACCGGTACCCTTAACAGGTGAGTTTGACCATTCCCTCCCCACTTTCCGGCCCCGACGCCTCATCAGGCGGCGCTTCACCGGACCTTGACGCTGCCCAGGCTGTCGCCGCTCCGGACAACCTGGCCCCGAAGTCCCGCACCTACGAGGTCCGTACTTTCGGCTGCCAAATGAACGTGCACGATTCCGAGCGCATGGCAGGAATGCTGGAAAATGCCGGCTACGTGCCGGCAGACGGCGGCCAGGCTGACGTGGTGGTCTTCAACACGTGCGCCGTGCGGGAGAACGCCGACAACAAGCTCTACGGCAACCTCGGCATCCTCGCCCCGGTGAAGGCCGCCAACCCGGGGATGCAGATCGCGGTGGGCGGCTGCCTGGCGCAGAAGGACCGCGAAACAATCCTGAAAAAGGCTCCGTGGGTGGACGCCGTGTTCGGCACGCACAACGTCGGAGCCCTGCCTGCCCTGCTGGAACGGGCCCGGCACAACCACGAGGCGCAGCTGGAAATCCTGGAGTCCCTGGACGTGTTCCCGTCCACCCTGCCCACCAAGCGCGACTCCGTGTACTCGGGCTGGGTTTCCATATCGGTCGGCTGCAACAACACCTGCACGTTCTGCATCGTTCCGTCCCTGCGCGGCAAGGAGAAGGACCGCCGTCCCGGCGACATCCTCGCGGAGATCCAGGCCCTCGTTGACGACGGTGCCATCGAAGTCACCCTCCTGGGCCAGAACGTGAACTCCTACGGCGTGGAGTTCGGCGACCGGCAGGCCTTCTCGAAACTCCTGCGTGCCTGCGGCGACATTGAAGGGCTCGAGCGTGTGCGCTTCACGAGCCCCCACCCGGCCGCCTTCACGGACGACGTCATCGACGCCATGGCTGAGACGCCCAACGTGATGCCGCAGCTGCACATGCCGCTGCAGTCGGGCTCGGACAAAGTCCTGCGCGACATGAAGCGTTCCTATCGGTCCACGAAGTTCCTCGGGATTTTGGACAAGGTCCGGGAGAAGATTCCTCACGCCGCGATCTCCACGGACATCATCGTTGGCTTCCCGGGTGAGACTGAAGAAGACTTCCAGGCCACCCTGGACGTGGTGGAAAAGTCCCGTTTCGCCACAGCTTTCACCTTCCAGTACTCAAAGCGCCCGGGGACCCCCGCCGCCGACTTGCCGGACCAGATGCCCAAGGCCGTGGTGCAGGAGCGGTTCGAACGGCTTACTGCGCTGCAGGACCGCATCGCCGCAGAGGAAAACCGGAAGCAGCTCGGTCGCAGGGTGGAGGTTATGGTCACCGCCCAGTCCGGCCGCAAGGCCGGGGAAACCCACCGGCTCTCCGGCCGGTCCCGGGACCAGCGGCTGGTGCACTTCTCCGTACCTGACGGCGCGCCGGCACCGCGTCCGGGCGACCTCGTCACGGTCACCATCACGGAGGCTGCCGCCTTCCACCTCGTAGCCGATCCAACCCTTGAGGACTACAGCCTTCGCCGGTCCCGCGCCGGAGACGCCTGGGACAGGTCGCAAGCCGATTCCTGCGGCGTTCCCGCCCCGGGCAGCGGCAACGGCAGCGGCCGGACCGGGGTGTCCCTCGGAATGCCCTCCCTGCCCGTGCGCACCAGCTGACGGTGGGCACCCAGCCCGTTATCGCCGTCGTCGGTCCCACCGGCTCAGGCAAGTCCGACCTTGCCGTCAACCTGGCGCTGGAACTCGATGGCGAAGTGATCAACGCCGATGCCATGCAGTTCTACCGGGGCATGGACATCGGCACGGCGAAAATCAGCCTGGCCGAACGCAGGGGAGTACCGCACCATCTCCTGGACATCCTGGATGTGACCCAGGAGGCCAGCGTCTCCCAGTTCCAGGAGCAGGCGAGGGCCGCCATCGCGGATATACATTCACGCGGCAAACGTGCCATCCTTGCCGGCGGTTCCGGACTGTACGTACGGGCCGCGCTGGACGTCCTGGAATTCCCTGGAACGGACCCGGCAGTCCGGCAGCAGCTCGAGGATGACCTGGCAGCCCACGGTGCGGAGGCGCTGCTCGCCCGGCTCCAGGCCGTCGATCCGGTGTCCGCCGGCCGCCTCGCCGACAACCGGCGCATCATCCGCGCACTGGAGGTCCATCAGCTCACAGGCCGCCCGTTCAGTTCCTTTATGCCGCAGCGCGAGTACGTCCAGCCTGCGGTGCAGATCGGGCTGAGCGTCGACCGCGAGCAGCTGCGCGTGCGGCTGGCCCTTCGGGTGCACCGCATGGTGGACGATGGCCTGCTCGCCGAAGTTGAGCGGCTCGAAGCCCAAGGCCTCCGGCAGGGCAAAACGGCACCCCGTGCCCTCGGCTACGCACAGTTCCTGCGCGTGCTCGACGGCGGCACAACAGTCGCCGAGGCCGCCGAAGAAACCATCGTGGCCACCCGGCAGTTCGCCCGCCGCCAGCTCACCTGGTTCCGTGCCGACCCGCGCATCACCTGGCTGGACTGGCAGGACCCCGAACTGACGTCCCGCGCGGCCGCCCTCTGCAGCTAACGACCGCTCCGCAGCTAACGACCGCTCCGCACAGGAGTTTTTGTCCACATATGCAGGGTTCCAGCCGCCGGAAGCCAGCGTATCTGGACAAAAACTCCCGGTTTCGGGCCTGCCCTTCCCGGCCGGTACCCTTGACACCATGGATGCAACCCTTGCCGAGTCAACCGCGCACGCCTTCCGCACGCTGGGCGGGCTCCGCTTCTCCAAGGGCCACGGCACCGGCAACGATTTTGTCCTCGTGGCCGATCCCGAGGGCGAACACACCATAGCCGCTGAGCAGGTGGCCGCCCTGTGCGACCGGCACCGCGGCATCGGCGGCGACGGCCTGATCCGGGCGGTCCCGTCCCGATTCCTTCCGGAGGGCCGGGAACTGCTTGCTGCCATCCCTGATGCTGAATGGTTCATGGACTACCGCAACGGCGACGGGTCACTGTCCGAGATGTGCGGCAATGGCGTCCGCGTCTTTGTGCACTTCCTGCGCACGGAGGGCCTGGTTGACCTGCCCGACGGCGGCGCACTCACCATCGGCACCCGCGCCGGCGCCAAAACAGTGGTGCGGACAGGCGAGGATTACGCCGTCGACATGGGCCCGTGGGAGTTCATCTTCCCCGGCGAGGCTACCGCCAAAGCCATGGATTCGCTGGTGACGGCCGACGGGCTGGAAGTTCCCCGCCCCGCACTGTCCGTCAGCATGGGCAACCCCCACACCGTGGTTGCCCTCGCAGAACTCTCGGAACTGGCAGGGACCCGGCTGTATACGCCCCCGGCAGTGGACCCCGTCCCCGCCAACGGCACCAACGTGGAGTTTGTGGTTCCGTCCGAACCGCTGGTGCACAACGGCGTCGGATCCGTCACCATGCGCGTCCACGAACGCGGTGTGGGGGAGACGCAGTCCTGCGGTACTGGCGCGTGCGCCGCCGCCGTGGCCATCCGGCACTGGGCGGGAGCGGAAGCCCCCGACACCTGGCGCGTGCACGTCCCCGGCGGAGTGGTGGGCGTCAAGTTTTTCGCAGGCCCCGGCGGGCATGAACACGTCGAGCTCAGCGGGCCCGCCGTTATTGTGGCGACAGGGACGCTTTCCTGACCTTCAGGATCCGGAACGACTTGGAGGTTGATTCCCGGCTCACGGCAAAGGAATCATCCAGTTCCGCCGCGAGCCACCGCTGCAGCGAGTCCGAGCCAAGATTCTTCTGCACCACAAGCCAGGCAGTTCCACCCGGTGCCAGGCGGGGCAGCCACAGCTTCAGCAGGGAATGCAGCTCGTCCTTGCCGATCCGGATGGGCGGATTGGACCAGATAGTGTCGAAACGCACATCAGGATCCACGGCATCGGGTGTGCTGGCAACCACGTTGGACAGCCCCAGTGCCGCCGCATTCTCGTTGGTCAAGGCGATGCAGCGTTCGTTGACGTCCACCGCATAAACCTGCGCATGCGGCGCCTGCAGGGCCATGGTCAGAGCGATCGGACCCCAGCCGCAGCCGATGTCCAGCAGGTTGCCCGCGGGCGACGGGGCAGGGACCTCGGCGAGGAGCACCGCCGTTCCCTTGTCGATGCCGTCCGGGCTGAAGATCCCGGTTGAAGTCTGCAGCCTGCGCGTTTCCCCTGCCAGTTCAACCGTGAGCGGCTTGCGGGTAAACGGGCCGGCGGGGGATGAGCTGAAATAGTGTGCGGACTCCATAACTGGCCAGAGTAGTTCCCCTTGCAGCGTAATGGGAAACTGCGCAGGAGAGCGTCTGTTAGGGTAGAAGCCATGTTTCTGATCTTCGAGTAGCCGGCACGGGCCACGCCCGTCCCGAAGAAACTGTCCCACAGCGATGCAGGCATTTCCGCCTTCCGCCCTTGTGCACCGGACCGCGCCTTGCGCGTTCGCTCCGGCCGCCGGACACTACTCGAAAGTCAGCCTCCTGCTGTCCCTTTCGCCGATGCTCCGGCCCTTTCCTCTTCGCCGCCTTTTTCAGGGCGGCCGCCGCCCGCCGGAGCGTTTGCCGCCCGGCGAGACCCACCAGGAGAACCGCATGACCCCAGGCCGTCAGCCCAGCGCGAATACTTCCCCAAACACCAGCAATCGGCACTATTCTGGAAATGCCGAACCTTCAAAGGAGACCATGACCAGCCAGCCCAACACCGGATCCGATCCCGCCGCCCAGGACATGAGTCCTGAGGAAATCCAGGCTGTGATCGACCGGATTCTCTCCAAGGACGTACCGGCTAAGACCGTCAGCACGCCAGGCGCTACGCAACGGGGCGACGGTAAAGCGGTACTGGGCAAAGCCCAGGCCATCTCCCGCCTGGATGAAGAACATACAACCTACGACGGCGACCAGCAGGATCTCGAGGAACGCCGGGCCCTGCGCCGTACGGCCGGGTTGTCGACAGAACTCGAAGACGTCACCGAAGTCGAATACCGGCAGCTTCGCCTGGAACGGGTGGTCCTGGCAGGCCTGTGGTCCGAAGGAACCCTCGCCGACGCGGAAAACTCGCTGCGCGAGCTTGCCGCCCTCGCCGAAACCGCCGGTTCCGAGGTCCTTGACGGCCTGGTGCAGCGCCGCGACAAGCCGGACCCGGGAACGTTCCTTGGCTCCGGCAAGGCCCTGGAGCTGAAGGACATCGTGATGTCCACCGGCGCCGATACCGTGGTGGTGGACGGCGAACTGGCGCCGTCCCAGCGGCGCGGCCTTGAGGACATCGTCAAGGTCAAGGTGATTGACCGCACGGCCCTGATCCTGGATATCTTCGCGCAGCACGCGAAGAGCCGGGAAGGCAAGGCCCAGGTGGAGCTGGCACAGCTCGAGTACTTGCTGCCGCGCCTGCGCGGCTGGGGCGAGTCGATGTCCCGCCAGGCCGGTGGCCAGGTGGGCAGTGCCGCGGCCGGTATGGGTTCGCGTGGCCCTGGTGAAACCAAGATCGAACTGGACCGCCGGAGGATCCGCACGCGCATGGCCAAGCTGCGGCGGGAGATCGCCGCGATGAAGCCGGCCCGGGAGACCAAACGCGCCAACCGCCGTCGTAATGAGGTGCCCTCGGTAGCCATTGCCGGCTACACCAACGCCGGCAAGTCCTCGCTGCTGAACCGCCTGACGGACGCCGGGGTGCTGGTGGAGAACGCGTTGTTCGCCACCCTGGATCCCACGGTCCGGAAGGCCGAGACCGCCGACGGCCTCGGCTACACGCTGGCCGATACTGTCGGCTTTGTCCGCTCGCTCCCCACGCAGCTGGTGGAAGCCTTCCGCTCCACGCTGGAGGAGGTGGCGGACGCTGACCTGATCCTCCACGTCGTGGATGTTTCGCACCCGGACCCCGAGGGCCAGATTGCCGCAGTGCGCAAGGTCTTCAGCGAGGTGGACGCCCGCAAGGTGCCTGAGATCATCGTGCTCAACAAGGCCGACGCCGCCGATCCTTTTGTGGTGGAACGGCTGAAACAGCGCGAACCGCGGCACGTTGTGGTTTCGGCGCGCACGGGCGAAGGCATCCCCGAGCTGCTGCAGGCTATCAGCGAGGCCATCCCGCGGCCTTCGGTCAAGCTCGAGCTGCTCATCCCGTACGACCGCGGCGACCTGGTCAGCAAGCTGCACGAATCGGATGCCGAGATCATCAGCGTCGACCATGATGAAGCCGGCACCCGGGCAGTAGTCAAAGTCCGGGAAGGCCTCGCGGCTGAACTGGAATCTTTCGTCACCCATGACTGACGTCGTGGCTGACGAAGCCACAGCGACGCCCGGCGAGCAGTTCGTCATCGAGCTGCTCGACCGGGCCGTTGCGGGCATGGGCGGGCAAAGCCGAAGCGGCCAGCATGAGATGGCAAGGCAGGTGGCCCGGGCCATTGAAACCGGAGACCACCTGCTGGTCCAGGCGGGAACAGGTACCGGAAAGTCGCTGGCGTACCTCATACCCCTGATCGCGCATGCCCTGGAGAGCAACAAGCCGGCCCTGGTGTCCACGGCGACGCTTGCCCTGCAGACCCAGATCGTGGGCAGGGACCTTCCCCGGCTCCTGAAAACCATTACTCCCGCCCTGGACCGGCCCGTCAAGGTGGCGCTGGTCAAGGGACGGTCCAATTACGTCTGTGTGCACAAACTCGAAGGCGGTTTTCCCTCGGAGGAACCCTCCGAGGGCCAGCTGTTTTCCCTCGGGGAGGACACCAGCGTCCCGCACTTTGCGGCGGCCGTGGGCGGTCCCGCCTCCCAGCTGGGCAAGGAAGTGGTCCGCCTGCGGGAGTGGGCCGAAAAGACCACCACCGGGGACCGGGACGAGCTCCTGCCCGGCGTCACGGACCGTGCCTGGCGGCAGGTCTCGGTCACGTCCATGGAGTGCCTGGGCGCGCAGAAGTGCCCCATGGCGGCAGAATGCTTCAGCGAGCTGGCCCGGCAGGACGCCGCCGAAGCCGACGTCGTGGTCACCAACCACGCCATGCTCGCCGTCAGCGCTTTTGAAGGCCTGGCCGTGCTCCCGGAGTACGACGTTGTGGTGGTGGACGAGGCCCACGAGCTCCAGGACCGGGTGACCGGCGCTGTGTCCGGCCAGCTCTCGGTGGCCATGGTCCATGCCGCCGCTGCCGGTGCCCGCAAGCACACGGCCATCACGGTGGACGCGCTGAACGCCGCTGCTGCAAACCTGGAAGTTGCGCTGGCGGGAGTACCCAACGGGCTGCTGCCGAACGGACTGAATGATGAGCAGCTGGACTGCGTGGACCAGCTGCGTGAGGCCTGCCGGGCCGCCCTGTCCGATTCGAAAGGGGACAGCGGCGCCACGGCCGACGGCGGGAGGCAGCTTGCGCGCTCCCGGCTGATGGTCATCCTGGAACTGTGCGAACGGCTCCTGGCCGCGCGCGAGAACAGGGAAGTGGTGTGGTTCTCCCGCGCGAGCTCCTTTGACCCGCAGCAGGGATATTCCCAGCCGGATGAGTCGGCTCCCGCCTTGATCAACATTGCCCCGCTGTCCGTGGCCGGGCGGCTGCGTGAAGGCCTGTTCGCCGGACACACCGTGGTGCTGACCTCGGCAACGCTGGCCATCGGTTCGGCCTTTGAGCCCGCAGCGGGCGGCTTGGGCCTGGTGGGCGAGGGCGCACCCAGCTGGACCGGTGTTGATGTGGGGTCACCCTTTGACTATCCCAAGCAGGGCATCCTCTACGTAGCCGGTCACCTGCCCAAGCCCGGCCGCGGAGCGTCTCCCGAGTCACTGGCCGAGCTGGAAGCCCTGATCCGGGCGTCCAACGGCGGCGCACTATGCCTGTTTTCGTCCCGGCGGGCAGCGGAGGAAGCAGCCGACGCCCTGCGGCCAAAGCTGGGAATGACCATCCTCTGCCAGGGCGACTCCACCATGACGGCGCTGGTGAAGCAGTTCGCGGACGAACCCGACACCTGCCTGTTCGGCACCATGTCGTTATGGCAAGGCGTGGATGTTCCCGGCGGATCCTGCCGGCTGGTGGTCATCGACCGGATTCCCTTCCCCCGGCCGGACGATCCCTTGATGACGGCACGGTCCCGTGCCGTGGCGCAGGCCGGCGGCAACGGATTTATGTCCGTATCCGCCACCCATGCCGCCATCCGGCTGGCCCAGGGAGCCGGACGCCTGATCCGCTCCACCGGGGACAAAGGCGTGGTGGCGGTGCTGGATTCCAGGCTTGCCACCGAACGGTATGCCGGTTTCCTTCGCGGCGCGCTGCCGCCCTTCTGGTCCACCACGGACCGTACGACGGCGATCGCGGCGCTCGAGCGCCTGGCGCAGGAGAACGCCTGACGGAAACGCCTGCGCCTTGCCGGCATTGCGCTGCCGGCAAGGCGCAGGCCGCTGCCTACAGCGAGCGGAGTACTGAGACAACCTTGCCCATAATGGTGGCGTGGTCGCCCAGAATGGGTTCGTACTGCGTGTTCTGCGGAAGCAGCCACGTGTGGCCGTCGCGCTGGCGGAAGGTCTTGACGGTGGCTTCATCGTCCAGCAGCGCCGCGACAATATCGCCGTTGGCGGCATCCGCCTGGCGGCGCACCACTACCCAGTCGCCGTCGCAGATCGCGGCGTCCACCATGGAATCGCCGGCCACCTTGAGCATAAACAGTTCGCCCTGGCCCACCAGTTGCCGCGGGAGCGCCAGGACATCCTCCACCACCTGATCGGCCAGGATGGGACCGCCCGCGGCGATCCGGCCCACGAGGGGAACCATGGCGGTGTCCATGGCGGTGGGAAGTTCGGTCACCGTGGCGCTGCTGCCCGGCAGAAGGGCAGACGGCTCCGTTGCCGCCTTGGGTGCACCTCCATCCAGCGTCAGGGGCATCAACACTTCCATAGCGCGGGGCCTTTTCGGGTCGCGGCGGAGGTAGCCGAGCTTTTCCAGCTGCGAGAGCTGGTGGGTGACGCTGGAGAGGCTCGCGAGGCCCACGGTGTCGCCGATTTCCCGCATGGATGGCGGATAGCCGTTGTCATTGACCGAGCGCTGGATGGTTTCGAGGATCTTCTTCTGCCGCGGCGTCAGGCCCTTGGCGGTCTTCTTCGGTTGGGAGGTTGCCCTGCCCCCGGCGGCTGCTGCTGCCATATTCGCCAATGCCTTTCAGTTTGACCCGGCTTTTCGGCCCGGACCCGGAGTAGCCGCCGTAATTGTCAGACCCTGCTGATCAACTTCAGAGGTGGTTGTTCTTGTCTTCAAAGCTAGGCCAGCCACTTGGCATTTTCAAACATTTGTTCTAGCGAGTCTCGACAATATTCGTTGATAAGTGCTAAAACAGAGAAAGCAAAGTTCGAACATTTGTTCTACTCAGCGTAAAGGCGTTCGAAAGTCCGGACCAGTTCCGGGTGTATCGGCGGCGGTGGGGAGAACGTCGGGCAGCACGGTCAGGTCCAGGAGGGCTCAGTTCATGTCAGCTACATCTGCTTCACAGGGTTCACGTCCGCAGCTTCTTTCGGTGCATCAACTTATGTCGCAGCCGGCCGCCCGGCAGCCGGAGCGCCCTGCGCCCCTGCCGCCGCTGCGGCTGACCCGCCGGGGGAAGGTGGTCCTGATCGGCATCCCCCTGGTCCTGCTGGCGGCCTTGCTGCTCTCGTTGGCCGGCTTCTTCAACTCGCCCGCAAAGGCCTCGGAATCGGCGGCGGACCTTTCGGTCACCCCCACGGTCACCGTTACCGTGCAGCCGGGCCAGTCGCTGTGGGCCATCGCCGGAACCGTTGACCCCGGGCGGGATGCGCGCGATGTCGTGGCGGACATCGTGCAGCTCAACAACCTCAGTGCCGGCGCTGTCCACCCCGGCCAGCAGCTGTACGTGCCCACACGCTAGCTGCACGCTGAGCGCGAACAGGGCACCGTCACATTTTCCGGTCCCCTGCACGGGCACTAAACTGTTCAGGTGAATGACCAGCTAGAGCGCCTGAACCGGCTTCCCCTCCGCAGCAACCTTCGTGGGCTGACCCCCTACGGCGCACCCCAGCTGGATGTCCCCATCCTCCTCAACGTCAACGAGAACACCCATGGCGTGCCCGCGGACGTCCGCGCGGCCATCAGCGCCGCAGTAACGGAAGCTGCCGCAGGCCTGAACCGCTACCCGGACCGGGAATTCACCGAACTGCGCAAGGCTCTGGCGGAGTACCTGGGGCATGGCCTAGATGAGTCGAACCTCTGGGCGGCCAACGGGTCCAACGAGGTACTCCAGCAGATCCTCCAGGCTTTCGGCGGACCCGGCCGCACTGCACTGGGCTTCCCGCCCACGTACTCCATGTACCCGCTTCTGGCCAGCGGCACGGACACTGAATACATCGTGGGCTACCGGGCGGAGGGCTACGGCCTCAGCGCCGAATCGGCCGCCCTGCAGGTCAAGGAACTGCAGCCCAATATTGTTTTCCTCTGCTCTCCGAACAACCCCACCGGAACCGGCCTGGGGCTCGATGTTGTGGAGGCCGTGTACGAGGCCGGCGAGGCCAGCCAGACGATCGTCATCGTGGACGAGGCGTACCACGAGTTCGCCCATGACGGAACGCCCAGCGCGCTCACGCTCCTGCCTGGCCGTGAACGGCTCATTGTTTCGCGCACCATGAGCAAGGCTTTCGCCCTGGCGGGGGCCCGTCTCGGTTACATGGCCGCGGCGCCCGAAGTCACCGATGCGCTGCGGTTGGTCCGGCTCCCGTACCACCTTTCCGCCATCACGCAGGCCACCGCGCTGGCAGCACTTCAGCACCGCGAAGCCTTGATGGCGGACGTTGAGGACATCAAGCAACAGCGCGACCGGATTGTGGCGGAGCTGACCAGGATGGGGCTGAAGCCCGCCGCCTCGGATTCCAACTACGTGTTCTTCGGCGGGCTCGAGAACCCGCACCAGGTCTGGCAGGAACTGCTGGACGCCGGTGTGTTGATCCGAGACGTTGGAATCCCGGGGCACCTTCGCGTCACCGCGGGCACTGAGGCGGAAACCACAGCCTTCCTCAGGGCCCTGGAAAGCATCCTTGCCAGCCAGTCGAAGCTTCCCGCCTAGACTGGAAGTACCGGCGCTGGACGCCTTGAACCACTCCTTCTTCCCAAAGGACACTTGACCATGAGTTCCACCGGATCCACTGCGGCCAGGACGGCCCGCATGGAGCGTGCCACCAGCGAGTCTTCCGTGCTCGTGGAGATCAACCTCGACGGTACCGGCGTCTCGGACATCGATACCTCGGTGCCGTTCTACGACCACATGCTCACCGCGCTCTGCAAGCACTCGCTCATCGACCTGACGGTCAAGGCCACCGGGGACACCCACATCGACGTCCACCACACCGTCGAGGACGTTGCCATCACGTTTGGGGAAGTGCTGCGCACCGCCCTTGGCAACAAAGCGGGAATCCGCCGCTTCGGTGAAGCCACCGTGCCCCTGGATGAAGCTCTGGCCCACGCCGTCGTCGACGTTTCCGGCCGCCCGTACCTGGTGCACGGCGGGGAACCCGCAGGCCAGGAATACCACCTGATCGGCGGGCACTTCACCGGCTCGCTGACCCGCCACGTCTTTGAAGCGATCACCCTGCACGCGGGGATCTGCCTCCACATGAACGTAATCGCGGGCAGGGATCCGCACCACATCGTCGAAGCCCAGTTCAAGGCATTCGCCCGTGCCCTCCGCGCTGCCGTTGAGTCCGACCCCCGCGTCGAAGGTATTCCCTCCACCAAGGGTGCGCTGTGAGCGGCCAGGTCCTGCGCGACGGCGCCATCATCGACCCCTCAGCTTCACAGAAGCTGCCGTCCCCCGAGGGGAAACCCACTGTGACGGTGCTGGACTACGGCTCCGGGAACGTCCGCTCGGCAGTCCGTGCCCTGGAGCGCGCAGGCGCCGAGGTAATCCTCAGCGCCAAGCCCGAGGACGTCCTGAACGCTGACGGCCTGGTGGTCCCCGGGGTCGGCGCGTTTGAAACCGTTATGCGTGAGCTCAAGGCTGTGGACGGCATCCGCCTCATCGGCCGCCGCGTCGCCGGAGGACGTCCGGTCCTGGGGATCTGCGTAGGCCTCCAGGTGCTGTTCGAAGCCGGCGTGGAACACGGCACCGAAGCTGAAGGCATCGGCGAATGGCCCGGAAAGGTGGAACTCCTTCCCGCGGAGGTGGTTCCGCACATGGGCTGGAACACTGTCAAGGTGCCGGAGGGCTCAAAGCTTTTTGCCGGCATCGAAAACGAGCGGTTCTACTTCGTGCACTCCTACGGCGTGCAGGAATGGAACTTCGATGTTGTCCAGCCGCGGATGGCCGCGCCGCTGGTCACCTGGTCCGAGCACGGCGCTCCGTTTATCGCCGCTGTGGAGAACGGTCCGCTCTGCGCAACCCAGTTCCACCCGGAAAAGTCCGGCGACGCCGGCGCGCAGCTTCTCCGCAACTGGGTGGAAGCCCTCCGCCGGCCGGCTGAGGCAGGCAATGCCGGCGCAGCCACCCCGGAGGCAGGCCACCCGGTGCCTGGCGTCGAAACTCCTGGCGTCGAAACTCCCGACGCCGAAACTCCTTCCGGCGGCGGCGCCTAGTGTGGTCTGTCCTGCTGATGGGACTCGCCGGCCTGCTCATCGGCGGCGGCATCTCGTTCCGGCAGCAGCACAAACCGCTCTGGACCCAGGTTTCCTTCTACGTCCTGGCGGGCATGGCACTGCTCGCCGCCTATCTGCTGACGCTGCCGGCAAACTAGCCGCACACCCGCCCTTTCCCCCAACTTTCGAGGATTCTGATGAACAGCGCTACCGACCTGCCGGTTCTTGAACTGCTGCCCGCCGTCGACGTCGTCAACGGCCAGGCCGTCCGGCTGGTCCAGGGCGAAGCCGGGAGCGAAACAAGCTACGGAACCCCGCTGGAAGCGGCACTGAACTGGCAGCAGCAGGGGGCCGAGTGGGTCCATCTGGTGGACCTGGACGCCGCCTTCGGACGCGGCTCCAATGCGGAGCTGCTGCGCGAAGTGGTGGGCAGGCTGGACATCAAGGTGGAACTCTCCGGCGGCCTCCGCGACGACGCAACTCTCGAAGCGGCACTTGACCTGGGCGTGGCACGCGTCAACCTCGGTACGGCAGCCCTGGAAAATCCGGAGTGGACCCGCCGGGCCATCGAACGCTTCGGCGACAAGATCGCCGTCGGCCTCGATGTCCGCGGAACCACGTTGGCAGGACGCGGCTGGACCAAGGAAGGCGGGGACCTCTGGGATGTCCTGGGCAGGCTTGAAGAGGCCGGATGCTCGCGCTACGTGGTCACCGACGTGACCAAGGACGGAACCCTGCAGGGACCCAACGTGGAGCTGCTCCGCCAGATGGTCGAAAAAACCGGCAAGCCCGTGGTGGCTTCCGGAGGTATTTCGAGCCTGGACGACCTCAAGGTCCTGCGCTCCCTGGTGCCGCTGGGCGTCGAGGGCGCCATCGTGGGCAAGGCCTTGTACGCAGGCGCGTTCACGCTGCCCGAGGCCCTCGACGTCGCCGGCCGCCGCTAGCCAGCCGCGCCAGGACCAAGGCAGCGCCATGTCCAGCACCGAGTCCGGTTCCGGCACCCCTCCGCAACGCCACCTTCCCGGCCACATCGCAGCAGCGCTGGCCGGCGCCGGCGGTGCCACCGACTCTGCCGGCCAGCCCTGGGCGGGGCGCAGCCTGGCAGGGGAGCATGCCAAAATCCACAATTTCGACAACGACGACGGACTGTCCGACGCCGGTTACCTCAGCGCCGTCGCGGCCCTGCAGGCAGGACACGGGGACGAGGCAGCCGTGGTTGCCTCCCTCGCCACCGCCCGGGTCTTTATCCCGATCGTTGCCCAGCTTGCCGAAGAAGCCGAAGGCCAGGACGGCCTGCACGCCGACAAACAGGCGGACATGGCCCTGGTGACCCTCAAGGCAGCCGACGGCCGGACCGCCATGCCGGCGTTCACCTCGGCAGACGCACTCAGCGCGTGGCACCCGGAGGCGCGGCCGGTAGCGGTCTACGCCGCCCGCGCAGCCCTTTCGGCGGTGGCCGAAGGGGCCGAACTGCTGGTCCTGGACCCGGGCTCAACGGTCACGTTTGTGGTCCGGCGCCCGGCCCTGTGGGCCTTGGCCCAGCAGCAGGACTGGATCCCTTCCTACACCGATGAAGCCCTCGCCGGGCAGATGCGGCAGGCTGCAGCCGGCTTCCCCGCCGTGCGGAGCCTGGAGCTCCTGCCGGGCAGGGGAGTGGCAGCCCGCACCGCTGACGGGGCCGTCCTCCCCGGCGGAGGGGCCGGTCCCGAGCTGCAGGTGGTCCTGTACCTGGATTACGGACTGGATGCCGCCGCCGTGCAGGAACTGGTGGCCGGACTCCAGGCTGAGTGGTCCCGGAATGTATTGTTTGGGGAGCGGGTCGACTCCATCGAGGTAAAACTGCGGCGCGCTGACCATTAGCTGCGGCGAGGAGGGGGATCCCCGGCCGGCTGCGGCAGACCGAAGGATTCTTTCGTGAATTTCGCTCTCTACCGGGAGTTGCTTGCCGTGCGGCCCATCCGGCGGCTGCTTGTGGTGGGCATGATCGCCCGCATTCCGCACTCGGCAGCCGGCGTGCTGCTGACCCTGCACATCGTCCTCACCCTCGGCCAGGGCTACGCCGCGGCCGGCACAGCCGCCGCCGTGATGACCATCGGCATCGCCCTGGGCGCCCCTTGGCGCGGCCGCCGCGTGGACACCGTGGGGTTGCGCAAAGCCTTGATCCCTTCCGTGGTGTCGGAAACCGTCATCTGGTCAATCGTCCCGCACGTGTCCTACGAATGGCTCCTGCCGCTGGTCTTTGTGGGCGGGCTGCTCACACTCCCCATCTTCAGCGTGGTGCGCCAGTCCCTGGGCGTGCTGGCCGACGGCGACCAGCGCCGCACTGCCTTCGCCCTCGACGCCATCACCACCGAAGTGGTGTTTATGATCGGCCCCGCCGCGGGAGCCATCGTGGCCACCAGCGGCTTCAGCGTGGCGGGCCTGACGATTGTGGGCGTATCCACCTCCCTGGCCGGCTTGTTCCTGATGTGGTTCAACCCGCCCACCCGCAGCGCCACAACCGCTGGTGACTGCGAGGCGGACCAGCAGCGCGCGGCCGAGGCCGCCGTCGTTTCCACCGCTCCCGCCCACCTGCAGGAGGCCGCGGCGGACCTGGCACCGGCTGCTGCCCACACGGCCCGCAGCGCCGGGCTCAGGAAGAAAGTGGCGGGCAACTTCACGTGGTTCACTGCCACCGTGGCCGCGCTCTTCGCCGTGGCCGCCGGAGCGGGAATGGTTCTCAGCGGCACCGACGTGGGCATTGTCGCAGCGCTCGAAACCGGCGGGCACCAGGCCGAAATCGGTATCGTCTTCCTGTTCTGGTGCGCGGCCTCCGTGGTGGGCGGACTCATTTACGGTGCCATGCACCGGCCCATCTCGCCGATTGTCCTGCTCCTTGGCATGGCCGCCCTGACCATTCCCATGGGGTTCGCCCACGACACCTGGACGCTCGCCCTCGTTTCGATCCTGCCCGGGCTCCTCTGCGCCCCGGTCCTCTCGTCCGCATCCGAAAAGGTGGCGGAACTCGTGGAGGAGGAGCGGCGCGGCGAAGCCATGGGCTGGTATGGCTCCGCGCTCACGGCCGGGGTGGCCCTCGGCGCCCCGCTGGCGGGTGTGTTCATCGACCAGATCGGGCCTTCCGGAGGCTTTGTCTCGGTGGGGACCGCGGGCGTGGCGCTCTGCCTGGTGGGGTTGGTCCTCCAGCGGCGCCGCAGAAGCAAAATCTCAGCGTAGGAGAGGAGTTTTTGTCCAGATATGCAGACTTGAGATGCGTTTAACCCTGCATATCTGGACAAAAACTCCAGGGTTAACGCGCGACGGCGGGCCGACCTTTGGAGGGTCGGCCCGCCGTCGGGAACTGCCGGGTAAGTTTGTGCCTTAGTTAACGGCGCCGGTGTACTTTTCGCCCGGGCCCTTGCCCGGCGCGTCAGGGATCAACGACTCTTCGCGGAAGGCCAGCTGCAACGACCGCAGGCCGTCGCGCAACGGTCCTGCGTGCTGGGAGCCGATTTCAGGGGCCGCAGCGGTCACCAGTCCGGCCAGCGCGGTGATCAGTTTCCGCGCCTCGTCCAGGTCCTTGAGCTCCTGCGCGTTCTCTTCCGCAGCCAGGCCAAGTTTGACGGCAGCGGCGCTCATCAGGTGGACGGCCGCGGTGGTGATGACCTCGATGGCCGGCACTTCGGAAATATCGCGGATCTGCTGGGAGACATCGACGCCGGCATCGGCAGGCTCGAAAACGTATGAATTACTGTCTGGGGTGCTCATACTGGTAAGCTTGACACAGACCGACTGGATGTCGTTATTTCAGAGATTGTTCAAGAAACGATCAAGGTTCCCAGCAGCGCCTGCGTTGTGGGGACTTTTCTCTGTAGAATGGCATGCAGTTTGCAAGCGGAGTTCTCTCCCACCCGCGTCAGCCGCTGTTCCGGAAGTTCCATGGAACGCAAGGTTGCCGGGTACCTGGTTGGTTCTGGTTTCCGGCTTTCGCCGGCGCCGGACATGCAGTGCCCTCTGGCACGCGTAGCCAGTCTTCGAGGCCTTCGATTGCTCCGGCAATTGGGGGCCTTCTCTATTTGCCGGCGGATCCCACAACAACACAGGAGCTTTAACATTAGCGAGCCAAGAATCAATGAGCGTATCCGCGTCCCCGAGGTGCGGCTGGTCGGCCCTGCAGGTGAACAGGTAGGAATCGTCCGTATTGAGGATGCCCTGCGTCTGGCCGCCGAGTCCGACCTTGATCTCGTTGAAGTTGCACCTCAGGCGAAGCCTCCGGTGTGCAAGCTGATGGACTTCGGCAAGTACAAGTACGAGGCCGCGGTCAAGGCACGTGAAGCACGGAAGAACCAGACGAACACTGTTCTGAAGGAGATCCGATTCCGCCTGAAGATCGACACCCACGACTACGAGACCAAGCGCGGGCACGCACTGCGCTTCCTCGGCGCCGGGGACAAGGTCAAGGCAATGATCCAGTTCCGCGGCCGCGAGCAGCAGCGTCCGGAGATGGGCATCCGCCTGCTCCAGCGCTTCGCCGACGACGTCGCCGAAGTGGGCGTGGTTGAATCCAGCCCCCGGATCGACGGCCGAAACATGGTCATGGTGGTTGGGCCGCTGAAAAACAAGGCTGAGGCCAAGGCCGAAGCACGCCGCGCTACGCAGCGGGCTGAAGCGAAGGCACAGAACGAGGCCAAGGCAGCTGGCCGCATTGACGTTTCCGGTGACGACCAGGCACCCCTGACGCAGTCCCTCGCGGACCTGCTGCCCGAGGGTTTCACCGTCTCGACGGAACCGGAAGCAGCCGCTGTTACTCCCGCACAGGAGGCGGCTCCCGCCGTCGAACCTGCCGCTGAGGAAGCACCGGCCAAGGCAGCCGAAGCTCCCAAGGCTGAGGCTCCCAAGCAGGAGGCTCCGAAGCAGGAAGCCCCCAAGGCTGCAGCTCCGAAGCAGGAAGCTCCGAAGGCTGCTGCACCGAAGCAGGAAGCTCCGAAGGCTGCTGCACCGGCACCCCAGCCGGCTGCGGCCAAGCCCGAAGCGGCGAAGCCTGAAGCTGCCAAGCCGGCAGCCGCGGCGCCGAAGCCCGCAGCAGTTCCTGCTCCGCCGAAGCCGGTGGCCAGGCCCGCTGCACCCAAGCCCGCTGCGCGCCCTGCCCCCAAGGCGGTGCCGAAGCCGGCTGGTAAGAAGACCACTTAGTTCACAGCTGCCGGAGGCCGCCCTTCGGCAGTCAGCAACCAGCACGCCGCCCCCAGGGGCAGCTGCGCGATAGAACTGCAGGCCAAGCCTGCGGACACGTAAGGAGATCGGTTCCCATGCCGAAGATGAAGACCCACAGTGGTGCTAAGAAGCGCTTCAAGCTGACTGGCAGCGGCAAGCTGCGCCGCCAGCAGGCCAACCGCCGCCACTACCTTGAGCACAAGTCCTCCCGGCTGACCCGTCGCCTTGCCGGCGACAAGATCGTCTTCAAGGGCGATGCCAAGGTCATCCGGAAGATGCTCGGCATCTAATTTCCAAGTTCTTTGACTGGCACCACCTGGTGTAAGTCACCTGCCAAAAAGCCTTCTCAGGCCGCCGGACATCCGGCAGTAGATGCTTGGGATCAGAATTTCGAAGGAGTACGCACGTGGCACGTGTGAAGAGGGCGGTCAACGCCCACAAGAAGCGCCGGGTTATCCTTGAACGCGCAAAGGGCTACCGTGGACAGCGTTCACGCCTGTACCGCAAGGCCAAAGAGCAGCTGCTGCACTCGTTTGTGTACAGCTACGGCGACCGCAAGAAGAAGAAGGGCGACTTCCGCCGCCTGTGGATCCAGCGCATCAACGCTGCTTCCCGCGCCAACGGCCTCACCTACAACCGTCTCATCCAGGGCCTGAAGGCCGCTGAGGTTGAGGTTGACCGCCGCATGCTGGCCGAGCTGGCTGTCTCCGACGCCAACGCCTTCGCCGCACTGGTCCAGGTTGCCAAGGACTCGCTGCCGGCCGACACCTCCGCCAAGAAGGTTGTTGCGTAGCAACGCTCACCCCGCAACGGGACAGTTCAGGAACTGGTGGCCCTAGCCACTAAAGTTTCCTGTATGAACGACACCGGGCGCCCGCAGGATTTACCACTCTCCAACCCCCGAGCAGATCGGGTGAGGGATGTGGCAAAACTTGCCGGGCGCCCGGCCCGTTTAAAGCGCGGACAGTTCCTGGCTGAAGGCCCGCAGGCGGTTCGCGAGGCGTTGAAGCTGCACCAGCAGCGCCTCGCGGCGGGTGCCCCCGGTGTTGTCACGGAGGTCTTCGCCAGTGAAGGCTGCCTGGACCGGTTTCCTGAGTTCGAGGAACTCGCCGAGGGCGCCAACGCGCGGCTGGCTACCGACGACGTCCTGGCAGCCATGGCAGACACGGTGAACCCCCAGGGCATCATTGCCGTCTGCCGGTTCGTGGACGTCCCGCTGGAGGAAGTACTCGACGCCGGGCCCCGCCTCATTGCCGTACTCTGCCAGGTCCGGGATCCGGGAAATGCCGGCACAGTCCTGCGCGCGGCGGACTCGGCCGGTGCAGACGCAGTCATCCTCACCGGCTCCAGCGTTGATATCTATAACCCGAAGGCTGTCCGTTCCACCGCAGGTTCCCTGTTCCACCTTCCGGTGGTGCTGGGGGCAGATGTCACAGAGCTTGCAGCGGCCTGCCGGGCCCGGGGGATCGGCATCCTCGCCGCGGACGGTTACGGTTCCCTCAACCTCGATGCACTGCAGGACGAGAATGCCCGGCGCCGGCTGACGGGGGAGAGCACCCCCTCGGAATACGACCTGGAAAAACCTACCGCCTGGCTGTTCGGCAACGAGGCGCAGGGGCTGTCGCGGGCTGAACTCGACCTGGCCGACCACCGGGTTGCCGTGCCCGTCTACGGGGCAGCGGAAAGCCTCAACCTCGGCACCGCCGCCACCGTCTGCCTCTATGCCAGCGCCCGTTCCCAGCACCTCCCGGCAGCCCTCCCGGGATAGCCGGAATCCCTCTCCAGCCGCAGCGAGACTCCAACAACTGCAGCGGGGGCCCCGGATCAACCGGAGCCCCCGCTTGGGTGAAATTTGGAAGTATGTCGGCCGGACTCAGGGCGCGCGCGTTGCCCTGCCGCGTCCGGTGATGGCACCGTAGATGCCGGCGACCACCAGGCCGCCTACGATGGCGAGAATCCACGTGCCGAGATCGAAGAAGGCCAGATCGCCTCTATTGAAGAGCAGGCTGCCGATCCAGCCGCCTACTATTGCGCCTACCACGCCCAGAACCAGGCTGGTGACCCAACCGCCGCCTACCCTGCCGGGCATTACGGCTTTAACGATGGCCCCCACGATGAGGCCGAGAATAATCCAAGCAAGAAAACCCATGTCTCCTCCTTATAGTGACCGGGATAAACCGTCCCGATGAGCTTCAAGCTAACATAGGGTGCCCGGGTTGTCAGTAGATCTTGGGCTTGCCTCCGGTGCATGCCTGCCGCCCCGGCTACCCGCCACCCGTCCGGACAAGTACAGCCGCTGGCCCGCCGTATATCAGGCCGCCAGCGGCTTTTTGCGCTCCAGCAGACCGCTGGCTACGGCAACGCCAAGGCCCAGAACGGCCAGGCACGCGCCTACCAGCGCAGGGGCAACATAGCCCCAGCCCCATGCGATCACCAGTCCGCCCAGGAACGCCCCGAGCGCATTGGCCACATTCAGGGCGGCGTGGTTCAGTGACGAGGCCAGCGAGGGTGCGTCGGGGGAGGCGTCCAGGAGGCGGGTCTGCAGCGCCGGGATAAGCATGGATCCGGCAGCGCCCACCACAAACACCATCACCAGGGCTGACCAAGGCCAGTGCACGGCGATGGCATACACCACCAGGGCTGCAGCAATAGCAGGCAGCACGCTGTACAGCGTGCCCATCACGGACTTGTCAGCAATCCTGCCGCCCACCACGTTGCCTGCCACCATGCCCAGCCCGTACAAGGCCACCACCAGCGGAATAAGCGACGACGGCAGGCCGGCCACGTGGGTCATGGTGTGGGAGATGTACGTATAGGTGGCAAAAAAGCCGCCAAAGCCCACAATGCCGATCAGGATGGCCAGCCAGACCTGGAGCCGCTTGAGCGCCCCGAGTTCGCGCCGGATGCTGGCGTCCGGGTGGGCATTATGGAAGGGAACAAACCGCCAGATCAACACCAGGGTGAGCAGTCCCAGCAGTCCCACCAGGATAAAGAGCAGGCGCCAGCCGTAGGTTTGTCCCACCCATGTTGCTGCCGGCACGCCAATCACGTTGGAGATGCTCAGGCCCGCCATCACCATGGAGATCGCCCACCCGCGCCGGGTTGGCGGTACCAGCGAGGCGGCGATGACGGCGGCAACCCCAAAGAATGCGCCGTGCGGCAGCCCGGCTGCGAACCGGGAAACCAGCATGGTTCCGTAATCGGGGGCCAGGAAGGACGCCAGGTTGGCCACGGTAAAGAACAGCATCAGGCCCAGGGCAAGGTTCTTGCGCGGAAGTTTGGCGCCGACGGCGGCCAGCAGCGGTGCGCCCACCACCACTCCCAGCGCATAGGCGGAGATGAGGTGCCCCGCTTCGGGGGTGCTGATGTCCAGGCCCTGCTCCACTTCCTTCAGCAGGCCCATCATGGTGAACTCGGTGACCCCGATCCCCACGCCTCCCATGGCCAGGGCAATGATGGCCATGGCGATATTCGGGGTAGTGGTGCTGGTTGCCGTGGCTGATTGTATGACGCTGCTCATGTGCCTGCTTTTCGAGGTGCTGGAGATACATTGTTGAACTGCAGCCACGGCAGTGGGGCTGGATAAGGCCTGGAGGCCACTGCGGGAACCCCCGGGACGGTGCGGGTATTCCCTGGACAGCGGACGGAGTGCCCGGGCCTTCCCATTGTCCCCCATAGAATGGGGCGGGTGACTGGACTGATACAGGTAGTGGGCGGAGCCGTAGTGGACCGCCTTGCGGAACCTTCCATGCTGCTCGTGGCCCGCCGCAGTGCTCCTGAGAAGCTGGCCGGCCTGTGGGAGTTCCCGGGCGGCAAGGTGGAGCCGGGCGAAGAGCCTGAGGCGGCGCTCGGCCGGGAACTGGGCGAGGAGCTGGGGATCGGGGTGCGCCTCGGCGCTGAACTTCCTGCAGATGCCCCCAGCGGATGGCGTTTGAATGACCGGGCCAGCATGCGTGTCTGGTTTGCAGAAATCGTGCAGGGCGAACCGCGGCCCCTCGAGGACCACGATGAACTTCGGTGGGTGTCGCTGGCTGACCAGGATGAAGTTCTTGGCCTGCCCTGGATTCCGGCCGACTTCCCGATAGTCCACGAGCTGTTGGCGGCGCTCAATGTGCCCGCAGCCGGTAAGCGCTGAAACGCCGCGAAATTGAAACCCGTATGCCTGGAACACGCCGGTTCTGAAGCTTGAGGTTTCCTGTCCGTGGTCTCTAGAACAGTGTCGCTTGGGTTGCCGGCCCTGCAGGGCCGGCTGCGGCTGTGGGCACGCGGGCCGGGATGATGCCCGCCGGGTACTCCGCTTCTTCGCCGCGGGGATCGTCGAGGTCCCGGTGGCTGAAGCCCGACGAATCGGAGAAACCATACCGGGCCTTGAAATAACGGACCCGGCCGGCCAGCCAGGCCCGGTACTCCTTGGAAGCGTAGGAGCCTGAGCCATAGAGCCGGCCATAGCGGCCCGCCAGCCCTGGATGATTGGCTGCGAGCCACTTCATAAACCACTCCCTGGTGCCGCCCGGCTTCAGGTACAGGGCGCCCGCTGTCACGCCGGTGGCCCCCGCGGCGGCCAGGGAGGAAAACAGGGAATCCAGGGCTTCGTCACTGTCAGTGAGCCAGGGCAGGATGGGCATGGCCATGACTCCGCAGGGGAGACCGGCCTCGCGCAGCCGGGAGACCAGCTTGAGCCGCGCCCGGGGCCCCGGGGTGCCCGGCTCGATGGCTTCCTGCAATGCTTCGTTGGTCATGGCGAGTGAGATGCCCAGGCCCACCGGCACTTGGGTGGCGGCGCTCTTCAGCAGCGGAATGTCCCTGGCCAGCAAGGTTCCTTTAGTCAGGATGGAAAGCGGAGTGCCGGATTCGGCCAGGGCGGTAATGATCCCGGGCATCAGCTGGTACCGCCCCTCGGCACGCTGGTACGGATCGGTGTTGGTGCCCAGTGCCACCTGGTGGCGGCCCCAGGACGGCCGGGCCAGTTCCTTCCGGAGGACCTCCGCCGCGTTGACTTTCACCACCACCTGGCTGTCGAAGTCACGCCCGGCATCGAAATCGAGGTAGGTGTGGGTTTTCCTGGCAAAGCAGTACACGCACGCGTGGCTGCAACCCCGGTAAGGGTTGATGGTCCATTCGAACGGCATGCGCGAGCCTGCCGGAACCTTGTTGAGCACCGATTTGGCGGTGACCTCATGGAAGGTGATACCGGCAAAGTCCGGCGTGGTGATTGACCGGACCAGCCCGGCCAGGGGAAGAAGGGCAGGAGCGGCACTACCCGCGGCTGCTTGTGCCGGCGGCGGCATCAGTGCTTGGGCATCCCATCTCATGAGCTCTATTCGAATGTATGTTCGAACTTAAGTCAAGCACCCCGGCCGGCTGCCCGGACTGCCCACCGAACTAGTACTCAAGCTCCCAAACCACTCTGATGGCAACGCTGACTGCTGTTTCGCCGGCTTCCACGCCGAGCGCTTCCACCGAGGCGGCGCGCTGCATCCGGGGGAGGGGCGCCGGAGGTTGCGGCGCCACCGTGTCCGTGATGGAAAGGACCCGGCCCAGCCGGCTGGAGGCGAGGCGGGCAAACTGCCCGGCCGAACGGAGCGCGTCCTCCCAGGCGGCATCCCGCGCACGTGCCCGGACCTCGGCGTCGTCCACGAACGTCAGGTCAAGGCCGTTAAGCCGGACGTCGTTCCCGCCGGCCTCCACGGCCTCGGAAACCGCTGCCGAGACGGACCCGGGAGTCCGCAACCTGACAGTGAGGCTGCTGGCGGCGACATATCCGGTGACAGACTGGCCTTCGCCTTCCCGCCACACGAGGTCTGCCCGGACGTTGAGCCCGGTGGTCCTGATGTCCTCGTCCGCAACACCGTGGCGGCGGAACGTTGACGCAACGGCGTCGGAACTGGTGCCTGCCCGCGCCCAGGCCGCGGCCACCGAATCGGCACGGCATTCCACCCCGATGGATACCACCATCAGGTCAGGGGCAGCTTCGGCCGTACCGGTTCCGGTGACGCTGACAGTGCCGGCGGCAGCACCGCCGTCGGGCTTATCCGTGGCCAGCCCGACGGCGTTGCCCGCCTCCCCGGAGCCGGTCTTGTCGGCGTTATGGTTGGCTTCGCCCGGCATGGGTCATGTCTCCGTTCCGGCAGGTCCCGGCGTACGGGGCCGGCGAAGATGCCGGGGGCGGGGCCGCCGAGCACTGTGCGCGGGGTACCCACCGGCCACGAGGCCTGCCTGCCGTTCGAAAATGTTGCCCGTCCCCGGATTCCCGGTGCGAAGCAGGGACCACCCGGCGGCAAGAAAGTAGAGCGGGAGGAAGGGGACGCCAAGGCACCACGCGTATTGGGAACAGTGTTTTTCCTCGTGCTCCAACAGCCCCGGCCGGGACAGCAGATCCTCACCGGTGCAGCGGCACAAGACCACATTCCCCAGGGTGAAGGCGCAGGCAAACGGCAGGCGCCACCGGTACCCGCCGGCGATGATGAGCCCCCGCGGGCCCCGGCGGAGCTCTGTCCCCGCTGCGGCGGCCACGGCGAGACCCAGGACGGTGCTGCCGTTGACGGCGTTCGCAACCACCCGCACAACCTGTGGAGCTGTCAGCGGCCGCCGAAGCTCCGAAGGCTTCCGTGGTGTCATGAGGCCATGGTAGCCGGACGGTTCAATTAGACTGGAGGGCAGTGGCAGCCGGATTTTCCGGTGTGCCCTGACCTGGTCATTGAATGAACTGAAATTGAGTGCATTCATCCATGACCTGCCAGCGGAAGCGCTGCCGGGAAACCGGAAATGCCCGCCGGCAGCCACGACTCGTAGCTAAGAACAGTAGATGACTGAAACTTTGCCGGGCGCCGCCATCCCGAACCCCACGGATGAAGCCGCCATCACTGCCGCTGTAGACCAGGCCACCGCCGCCATCGCCGGCGCGGCCACCCTTGACGAGCTGAAGGCGGTGAGGCTCGCCCACACGGGTGAAAAGTCGCCGCTCAGCCTGGCCAACCGTGAAATCGGAAAGCTGCCCAAGGACCAGAAGGCCATCGCCGGAAAGCTTATGGGCGCCTCGCGCGGCCGGGTTAATAAGGCGCTCGCGGACCGCACGGCAGAGCTGGAAGCCGAAAACGACGCCCGGATCCTCCTCGAAGAGACCGTTGACGTCACTGCCGCGCCCCGCCGTCGTCGGGCCGGTGCCCGCCACCCCCTGTCCACCCTGCAGGACCGCGTCGCGGACATCTTCGTGGGCATGGGCTGGGAAATCGCCGAGGGGCCCGAAGTCGAATCTGAGTGGTTCAACTTCGATGCGCTGAACTTCAAGCCCGACCACCCGGCCCGTGAAATGCAGGACACCTTCTTTGTGGAGCCGCCCGAGGCCCACCTGCTGATGCGCACGCACACGTCCCCGGTGCAGGTCCGCTCCATGCTGGAACGCGAGCTGCCCATCTATGTGCTGTGCCCGGGCAAGGTGTTCCGCACCGACGAACTCGATGCCACGCACACTCCCGTGTTCCACCAGTTCGAGGGCCTGGCCATCGACAAAAAGCTCAGCATGGCGGACCTGCGCGGCACCCTTGAGCACTTCGCGCGGCAGATGTTCGGTGACGAAGCCCAGATCCGGCTGCGTCCGAACTACTTCCCGTTCACCGAGCCCTCCGCCGAGCTGGACATCTTCCACCCCGGAGCCAAGGGCGGACCGCGCTGGATCGAGTGGGGCGGCTGCGGCATGGTCAACCCCAACGTGCTCCGCGCCGCGGGCATCGACCCCGACATCTATTCAGGTTTTGCCTTCGGCATGGGCATCGAGCGGACCCTGATGTTCCGCAACGAAGTCGGCGACATGCGCGACATGATCGAAGGCGATGTACGTTTCAGCGAGCACTTCGGGATGGAGATCTAACAGTGCGTATCCCAATTTCCTGGCTGCGTGAATTCGCGGAGGTACCGGCCGGAGCAACGGCCGAAGACGTGATGGCCGAACTGGTCAAAGTGGGCTTTGAAGAAGAAGACGTCCACCGCCCCACGGACACCCTGAAGGGTCCCATCGTGGTGGGCCAGGTCCTGAGCCTGGTCAAGGAACCGCAGACCAACGGCAAAACCATCAACTGGTGCCAGGTCCGCGTTGTTCCAGAAGGGCAGGAGCAGACGCTCACCGGCAAGGGCATCGACCCCTCCGGCGTGCAGGGCATCATCTGCGGCGCCCACAACTTCGTTGAGGGCGACAAAGTGGTGGTCACGCTGCCGGGCGCCGTGCTGCCGGGCGACTTCCATATCTCCGCGCGCAAGACCTACGGCCACCTTTCCGCCGGGATGATCGCCTCCGTCCGCGAACTGGGCATCGGCGAGGACCACGACGGCATCCTGGTGCTGTCCCGCATCGGGCTGGACCCCGAAATCGGCACCGACGCCATGGAGCTTCTGGGCCTCTACGATGAAGCCGCCGAAATCAACGTCACCCCGGACCGCGGCTACGCCTTCTCCATCCGCGGCGTGGCCCGCGAGTACGCGCACGCCACCGGCACCACCTTCACCGATCCCGCGTCCGCCGTAACCGCTCCCGCGGAGCTCTCCGGCGGCTACGGCGTCAAGCTCAACGACGACGCGCCCATCTACGGCAAGCCGGGCTGCGACCGCTTCGTGGCCCGGACCGTCCGCGGTGTGGACGCCACCAGGCCCACCCCGCAGTGGATGGTGTCCCGGCTCCGGCTGGCCGGCATCCGCTCCATCTCGCTGCCCGTGGACATCTCCAACTACGTGATGCTCGAACTTGGCCAGCCCACGCACTGCTACGACCTGGACAAGCTCTCCGGAGACATCGTGGTGCGCCGTGCCGCGGCCGGCGAGAAGATCACCACCCTCGATGACAAGGTACGCACCCTTGACCCCGAGGACCTGCTGATCACCGACGACTCCGGCGCCATCGGCATCGCCGGCGTGATGGGTGGCGCGGCCACCGAGGTGGGGGGCACGACGTCGAACATCCTGGTGGAAGCTGCACACTTCGACGAGGTGTCCATCTCCCGTTCCCGCCGCCGCCATAAGCTGCCGTCCGAAGCGTCCAAGCGCTTCGAGCGCGGCGTTGACTGGCAGGTGGCCGGCATCGCCGCGCAGCGCGTGGTGGACCTGCTCGTGGAGCTGGCAGGCGGCACGGCAGACGAGGCCGGAACCGACGTCGGAACCGCCCCGGACACCGTGACCATCGATCTCCCCGCGGAATTTGCTGCCGCCCGGATCGGCATCGACTTCACCGAAGAGCAGATCGTCACCTCCCTCGAGGACCTGGGCGCGGCCGTGGCAAAGAACGACGGCGGCTGGAGCGTCACTGCCCCCAGCTGGCGGCACGACCTGGAGACCAAGGAGGACCTCTCCGAGGAGATCGCCCGCCTGGTCGGCTACGACAAGATTCCCGCCACGCTGCCCGTGGCACCTCCCGGCCGCGGCCTGACCCGCGTGCAGCAGCAGCGCCGTCGCCTCATCCAGGCACTGGCCGACGCGGGCCTCACCGAGGTCCTGTCCTACCCCTTCGTGTCCAAGGCTGCGAACGAAACCTTCGGCGTGGCCGAACAGGGGGCGGGCCGGGCGGCGGTCAAGCTGGCCAACCCGATCAGCGAGGAGCAGGGCTTCCTGCGGACCTCCATCCTGCCCGGGCTCATCGAAGTGGCCAAGCGGAACCACTCGCGCGGCTTCCGCGATCTGGCGCTCTTCGAGTCCGGCCTGGTGTTCCTGCCCGCCGGGAAGATGGGTACCGAATCGATCCCGCCGCTGGGCGCCAAGCCCTCCGATGAGGTGCTGGATGCGCTCTACGACGGCGTCCCCGCCCAGCCGTTCCATCTCGCCGTGGTCCTCACCGGGCATGATTCGCCGGCCGCCGCCGCGCACGCCCCGCGTCTGTGGGACTGGGCTGATGCCCTGGATATCGCCCGGCTCGCCGGCGACGTCCTGGGCGTGGAGCTGGTAGTCAGCCAGGGCAGCCACCAGGCGTTCCACCCCGGCCGTACGGCCCGCTTCTCGTTGCGCACCGGCGAAGTGGTGGGTTACGCCGGCGAGCTGCACCCCAAGCTGCTGGCCGCCTCGGACATGCCCGCGCGTTCGGTGGCGCTCGAACTCAACGCCGATGCGCTGTTCGACGCTGCCCCGGACGTCATTGTGGCCCGCCACATCTCAGCGTTCCCGGTGGCCACCCAGGACGTGGCGCTTGTAGTTCCTGCGGACATCCCGGCCGATGAGGTACTGGCGGCCCTCCGCGAAGGCGCCGGCGAACTCCTGGAAGACGTTGCACTCTTTGACGTCTACGCCGGCAAGGGGATCGAGGACGGCAAAAAATCGCTGGCCTTCGGCCTCCGGTTCCGGGCCGACGACCGCACCCTGACCGCGGACGAGGCATCGGCAGCCCGTGAAAGCGCCGTTGCCCTGGCCGCCGAGCGGTTCGGCGCAGTGCAGCGCTAAGCGCAGGCAACCCTCAACGACAGAAGTCCCAGCAACCGTGGTTGCGGGGACTTCTGTCGTTGAGTCGCTAAAACATGGCTAAGGAACCAGGAGGACCTTGCCGGTGGTCTTCCGGCCCTCAAGATCGCGGTGCGCCTGGCCCGCCTGGGACAGCGGGTAGCGTGCGCCGATCCGGACCTTCAAACTTCCGCCGGCTGCCGCGGCGAAGATCTCGTCCGAACGCCAGCGCCGTTCCGCCTCGTCCCGCAGGTAGTGGCCCATGGTTGGCCTGGTCAGGAACAGCGAACCGCCGGCGTTGAGGCGTTGCGGATCCACCGGCGGTACAGGGCCGGACGCCGCACCAAAGAGGGCCAGCATGCCGCGGACACGCAGCGAGCTGAGGGAACCGTCAAAAGTGTCGCGGCCAACGCCGTCATACACCACGTCCACACCCTTTCCGTTGGTCAGCTCGCGCACATGGTGCGGAAAGCCTTCGTAGCGCAGGACGTGGTCCGCCCCGGCCTCACGCGCAAGCTGTTCCTTCTCGTCGGTGGATACGGTGGTGAGGACCCGGGCGCCCTTTGCCTTCAGGAGCTGGATCAGCAGGAGGCCCACACCACCGGCGCCGGCGTGCAGCAGGACGTTATGGCCGGCCTCTACCTTGAAGGTGGAGTTGATCAGGTAATGCGCCGTCAGGCCCTGCAGCGGAAGGGCCGCAGCGGTGAAATCATCGAGCCCGTCGGGAACGGGCAGCGCTTTGTCAGCGTCCACCAGCGCATAACCGGCGTAGCAGTCATGGCCTTCGGCGGTGGCAACACGGTCGCCGGAAACAAAGGCTGTAACCCCCTCACCCACCTCCTCAACCGTTCCGGCCGCCTCGGAACCCGGGGTGAAGGGATACGGAACCTTGTATACACCGCTGCGCTTGTAGGTGTCGATGAAGTTCACTCCCGCTGCGGCCACCTTGACCAGCAGTTGGCCCGGGCCCGGAATCGGCCGGTCCACATCCGCATACTCAAGGACTTCCGGGCCGCCTGCCTGGCGTGCGACGATTGCATGCGTCATGGCTCTCCTTCCCCGGGTCCGGCCTTTCCAGCCCCGGCTGCCGGAACCATCCTAAAGAGTCTTTTCGCGGAGCCCGCCTGCTCCGCGGCTCGCGCGTGCATAAATATCGGGCCTAGTGAATACTTTTGCTGTAAGGTGGGAGCATGACTATTTCTGTTGCAGTCTCAGGCGCCAGCGGCTACGCCGGGGGAGAGGTGCTCCGCCTCCTCGCGGGCCACCCGGATGTGACCATCGGAGCGATCACAGCGCACAGCAACGCCGGTTCGCGCCTCGGCGAGCTGCAGCCCCACCTGCACGGATTGTCCAGCCGCATCCTGGAGGACACCACAGTGGATAACCTCTCCGGCCACGACGTGGTCTTCCTCGCCCTGCCGCACGGCGCCTCCGCCGAGATAGCTGCCCAACTGCCGGAAGGGACAGTGGTGATCGACGCCGGCGCCGACCACCGCCTGGAGGATCCGGCAGCGTGGGAAAAGTTCTACGGTTCAGCCCATGCCGGAACCTGGCCCTACGGCCTGCCGGAACTGCCCGGACAGCGTGAAGCCCTCAAGGGGGCCAACCGCATCGCGGTCCCCGGCTGCTACCCGACGTCGGCCCTGCTGGCACTGATGCCAGGGTTCGCCGCGCACCTCCTGGAGCCCGACGACGTCGTGATCGTTTCCGCCTCCGGCACCTCCGGCGCGGGCAAGGCAGCAAAAGTGAACCTGATCGGCTCCGAAGTCATGGGGTCCATGAGCCCCTACGGTGTGGGCGGCGGACACCGGCATACGCCCGAAATCGAACAGGGCCTGTCCAACGCGGCAGGGGAGCAGGTCACGGTCTCCTTCACGCCCACCCTGGCGCCGATGAGCCGCGGGATCCTCACCACGGCCACCGCCAGGGTAAAACCGGGCACCACCGCCGAACAGCTGCGCCAGGCGTGGACCGACGCCTACGACGACGAACCGTTTGTGCATGTCCTGCCCGAAGGTCAGTGGCCTGCCACCAAAGCCGTCCAGGGGTCCAACCACGCAGCCATGCAGCTTGCCTTCGACGCGCACACCGGCCGGGTCATAATCACCTGCGTCATTGACAACCTCACCAAAGGGACCGCCGGCGGCGCCGTCCAGTCCATGAACATCGCACTCGGCCTCGCAGAAACCGCCGGCCTCAACTTCCAGGGAGTAGCCCCGTGACCATTACCGCACCTCAGGGATTCCGGGCAGCCGGCGTAACCGCCGGACTGAAAGCCTCCGGCAACCCGGACCTTGCCCTGGTGGTCAACGACGGTCCTGCCAAAGCTGCCGCCGCGGTCTTCACCAGCAACCGCGTGGCTGCCGCCCCGGTCCACTGGTCCCGCCAGGTGGTCTCGGACGGCCGGGTGGACGCCGTGGTCCTCAACTCCGGCGGCGCCAACGCCTGCACCGGGCCCACCGGCTTCCAGAACACCCACAGCACGGCCGAAAAGGTGGCCGAAGTGCTGGGTCTCTCGGCCACCGATGTGTTCGTCTGCTCCACCGGCCTGATCGGCGAGCAGTTGCCCATGGACAAAGTCCTTCCCGGCGTGGAGGCAGCCGCCAAGGCCCTCAGCACCGACGGCGGACCTGATGCTGCCAACGCCATCATGACCACCGACTCGGTGCCCAAGTCCGCGCTGTTCATCGGCACCGACGCAGACGGCCAGGAATTCAGCATCGGCGGGATTGCCAAGGGCGCCGGCATGCTCGCTCCCGGCCTGGCCACAATGCTGGTGGTCCTCACTACGGACGCCGTCGTGGAGCAGGAAATGCTCGACGTCGTCCTGCGCGATGCCACGCGCGTCACCTTCGACCGCGCGGACTCCGACGGCTGCATGTCCACCAACGACACCGTGGTGCTCCTGTCCTCCGGTGCCTCCGGCGCCGTTCCCTCCGCAGAGGCCTTCGGCGCCGGCCTCACGCAGGTGTGCGCCGAGCTTGCCCGCAAGCTCATCGGTGATGCCGAGGGTGCAAGCCACGACATCGCCATCCGTACCTTCAATGCCGCCAGTGAGGCCGACGCCGAAACCGTCAGCCGGTCCGTGGCCCGGTCGAACCTTTTCAAGGCTGCCATCTTCGGCAAGGACCCCAACTGGGGTCGGGTGCTCTCCGCCGTCGGCACCACGGACGCCGCCTTCGAACCGGACCAGCTCAACGTCTCCATGAACGGGATCCAGATCTGCCGCAACGGCAGCATCGGTGATGACCGTGCCCTGGTGGACCTGGAGCCCCGCGAAGTGCTCGTGGAAATCGACCTGCAGGCAGGCGACGCCGAGGCCACTATCTGGACGAACGACCTCACCCATGACTACGTGCACGAGAACAGCGCCTACTCCAGCTAGGAGCCGCGCCCCCGGAAAAACCGTTGCGGAAAGTGACAGCATGAACACCCAGACGCGTGAAACCACCAGCATGTCCGATGCCCAGGACAAGGCAGCCACCCTGATCGAAGCGCTGCCCTGGATCCAGCGGTTCGCCGGTTCCATCATGGTGGTCAAGTACGGTGGCAACGCCATGGTCAACGACGAGCTCCGCCGCGCCTTCGCCGAAGACATCGTGTTCCTCCACCACGTGGGCATCCACCCGGTGGTGGTCCACGGCGGTGGCCCGCAGATCAACTCCATGCTGGGCCGGCTGGGCATTGAATCCGAGTTCAAGGGCGGCCTGCGCGTCACCACCCCTGAAGCGATGGATGTGGTCCGGATGGTCCTCACCGGCCAGGTGGGACGCGAACTGGTGGGCCTGATCAACTCCCACGGCCCCTACGCCGTGGGCATGTCCGGGGAAGACGGCGGCCTGCTGCGCGCTGTGCGGACCGGGACCGTGGTGGACGGCGAAGAAGTGGACCTCGGGCTGGTGGGTGAGGTCGTCGGCGTCGATCCGGCAGGCATCGTGGACATCCTCGAGGCCGGCCGCATCCCGGTGATCTCCACCGTCGCGCCCGAGATCGTGGACGGCGGAGACGGCGTGGCCGGTACGGCCCGCTTCCAGCCCACCGGCCAGGTCCTCAACGTAAACGCGGACACTGCGGCGGCGGCCGTCGCCTCGGCGCTGGGCGCCTCAAAGCTGGTCATCCTCACCGACGTCGAAGGCCTGTACGCCAACTGGCCGGACAAGTCCTCGCTGATTTCCTCACTGACGGCCTCGGAACTACGGGACATGCTGCCCAAACTCGAATCGGGCATGATCCCCAAGATGGCCGCCTGCCTCAAGGCCATTGACGAGGGAGTGGAACGCGCCCATATCGTGGACGGGCGCCTGCCCCACTCCATGCTTCTTGAAACATTCACGACGGCCGGAATCGGCACCCAGGTAGTCCCGGACGAGGAGATGAACGCATGAACACCACGGAAAACCTCGATCACCGGACCCCGGTGGCAGAGCTCGTGGAAACCACCGGCCATGCAGGATCCGAGTGGCTGGCCCGCTACTCCACCTCGCTGATGGGCGTGTTCGGGACGCCGCAGCGCGTCCTGGTCCGCGGCGCCGGTTGCCTGGTCTGGGACGCCGACGGCAAGGAGTACCTCGACCTGCTCGGAGGCATCGCCGTCAACGCGCTGGGCCACGCCAACCCCTTCGTCACGTCGGTTATTTCCAGCCAGCTGGCCACCCTGGGCCACGTCTCCAACTTCTTCACCAGCCCCACCCAGATCGCGCTGGCCGAAAAGCTGCTGGGCATTACCGATGCCCCCGCTGGTTCCAAGGTGTTCTTCACCAACTCCGGCACCGAAGCCAACGAGGCCGCCTTCAAACTGGCCCGCCGCAACACGGGCGGCGGGGAGACTAAACGGACCAAGATCATCGCCCTCGAAGGCGCCTTCCACGGCCGGACCATGGGCGCCCTGGCGCTGACGGCAAAAGAGGCCTACCGCGCGCCGTTCGAGCCGCTGCCCGGCGGTGTGGTGCACATCCCTTTCGGGGACGTCGAGGCACTCAAAGCGGCCGTGGACGAGACCGTGGCCGCAGTCTTCCTGGAGCCCATCCAGGGCGAGGCCGGGGTCCGTCCCCTGCCACCCGGATACCTGCAGGCTGCGCGCGAGTTGACGGCCCGCGCCGGAACGCTGCTCATCCTCGACGAGGTGCAGACCGGCATCGGCCGTACAGGCAAATGGCTGGCCAGTGAGGACGCCGGGATCATGCCGGACGCCATCACCCTGGCAAAGGGCCTGGGCGGCGGCTTCCCGATCGGTGCTTTGGTCACGTTTGGTGACGGGACGTCGTCGTTGTTGAGCGCGGGCCAGCACGGCACCACCTTCGGAGGCAACCCCGTGGCCACGGCGGCTGCCCTGGCCACCCTGCACGCCATCGAGAGCCAGGATGTCCTGGCCAACGTGGCGGCGGTGGGGGAGCACCTGCGTTCCGCACTGGCAGCCATCCCGGGCGTCACCGAAGTAAGGGGCGAAGGCCTGCTCATCGGCTTCGACCTGGACGCGGACGTGGCCCCGGCCGTGGTGCAGGCAGGCCTTGACGCCGGCTTCATCGTCAACAGCCCCGGGCCCCGCACCATCCGCCTGGCGCCACCGCTGGTCCTCACCACAGCGCAGGCAGACTCCTTCCTCGCCGCCTTCCCGGCCATCCTCCAAGCAGCTAAGGACGCCCAGTGACAACAGCCACCGGCACCACCCGGCATTTCCTCAAGGACACGGACCTCAGCCCCGCCGAGCAGGCGGAGGTCCTGGACCTCGCCGTCCGCATGAAGGCGGATCCGTACAGCGTCCAGCCCTTCGCCGCGGGGGGAAGCGGCCGCAAGACCGTTGCCGTGATCTTCGACAAGACCTCCACCCGGACCCGGGTCTCGTTCGCCACGGGCATTGCGGACATGGGCGGCAACGCCCTCATCATCAACCCGGGCGAAGCCCAGATCGGCCACAAGGAGTCTGTGGAGGACACCGCGAAGGTCCTGGAGCGGATGGTGTCCACCATCGTGTGGCGGACCGGCCCGCATGCCGGGCTGGTGGCGATGGCCGAAAACTCCAGGGTGCCGGTCATCAACGCCCTGTGCGATGACTACCACCCCTGCCAGCTGCTCGCGGACCTGCTGGCCGTCAAGGAGCACAAGGGTGAACTCAAGGGCCTCACCATGAGCTACCTGGGCGACGCCGCCAACAACATGGCCAACTCCTACCTGCTGGCCGGGGTCACGGCGGGCATGCACGTCCGCATCGCCGGTCCCGAAGGATACCTTCCGGCAGATGACGTGGTGGCCGAAGCCGAGGAGCGCGCCGCCCAGACCGGCGGTTCGGTGCTCATCACCACGGACGCCGCCGCAGCGCTGAAGGGTGCCGACGTCGTCGCAACAGACACGTGGGTATCCATGGGCCAGGAAGCCGAAAAGGAGGCGCGGCTGCAGCTCTTCCGCGAGTACTCCGTCGACGAGGTGGCCATGGCACAGGCCGCGGAAGACGCCGTCGTGCTTCACTGCCTGCCCGCCTACCGCGGCTATGAAATTTCCGCCGGCGTCATCGACGGCCCGCAGTCCATCGTCTGGGATGAAGCCGAAAACCGGCTCCACGCCCAGAAGGCCCTGATGGCCTGGCTGATGCACCGGTCCGGCCTCGCCTTCGTCGAGGGCCTCTCTCCCGTTGAAGGTACCGGGGAGAGCACGTTCTAGTGTCAGCCCAACCGGCCTCGCAGGGCTCCAGCCCGGCGACCAAAACAGCCCGCCAGGCCCGCATCACGGCCATCCTGACGGGTCAATCGGTGCGGTCCCAGGCGGAGCTGGCGGCACTCCTGGCGGACGACGGCGTGCAGGTCACCCAGGCCACCCTGTCCCGCGACCTCGTGGAACTCGGCGCCGTCCGGGTCCGCGGCAAGGAAGGCGTGCTGGTGTACGCCGTCCCCGGCGAGGGGGGCGAGCGGGCCGCCAAAAGCGGGGTGAGCCAGGAAATCCTGGACGCCCGGCTGGCCCGGCTCTGCAGCGAACTCCTGGTCACCGCGGAAGCCTCGGCCAACATCGCCGTGCTCCGCACCCCGCCCGGAGCCGCCAATTTCCTGGCCCTGGCCATCGACCACTCGGTCATGCCGTCCATCCTGGGAACGATCGCCGGGGACGACACCGTGCTGCTGGTTTCCCGGGACCCCAACGGCGGCCAGGACCTCGCCGCCAGGTTCCTGCAACTGGCCGAAGAGGCCGGGCAATAAGCTTGAAGACAATATCTGCAATCCCCAACCACAAGGAGCATTTGAAGTGACTGAACGCATCGTGCTGGCCTACTCCGGCGGCCTGGACACCTCAGTAGCCATCGGCTGGATCGGTGAAGCCACCGGAGCCGAGGTTATCGCCGTGGCGGTTGACGTTGGACAGGGCGGCGAGTCCCTGGAGACCATCCGCCAGCGTGCCCTGGGCTGCGGCGCCGTCGAAGCCTACGTGGCCGACGCCTCCGACGAATTCGCCAACGAATACGCCATGCCCACCCTGAAGGCGAACGCCCTCTACCAGGGCCACTACCCGCTGGTGTCCGCCATCTCCCGCCCGGTCATCGTCAAGCACCTGGTGAAGGCCGCCCGCGAATTCGGCGCCACCACCGTTGCGCACGGCTGCACTGGCAAGGGCAACGACCAGGTCCGCTTCGAAGTGGGCATCCAGACCCTCGGACCGGACCTGAAGTGCATCGCACCGGTCCGCGACCTCGCCCTCACCCGCGACAAGGCCATCGCCTTCGCCGAGGAAAAGGGCCTGCCCATCGAGACCACCAAGAAGAACCCGTACTCCATCGACCAGAACGTCTGGGGCCGCGCGGTGGAAACCGGCTACCTCGAGGACATCTGGAACGCCCCCACCAAGGACATTTACGACTACACCGCCACCCCGGAGTTCCCGCCGGCACCGGATGAGGTCACCATCTCCTTCGAGGCCGGCATCCCGGTAGCGATCGACGGCGTGAAGGTCACCCCGCTGCAGGCCATCAAGGAACTCAACCGCCGCGCCGGCGCCCAGGGCGTGGGCCGGATCGACGTCGTCGAGGACCGCCTGGTGGGCATCAAGTCCCGCGAGATCTATGAAGCACCCGGCGCTATGGCGCTGATCACCGCTCACAAGCACCTCGAGGACATCACCATCGAGCGCGAGCAGGCCCGCTTCAAGGCCACCGTTGGCCAGCGCTGGGCCGAGCTGGTCTACGACGGCCAGTGGTTCTCGCCGCTCAAGCGTTCCCTGGACGCCTTCATCGACGACACCCAGAAGTACGTCTCCGGCGACATCCGCATGGTGCTCCACGGCGGCCAGGCCATCGTCAACGGCCGCCGCTCCGACACCTCGCTGTACGACTTCTCCCTGGCCACCTACGACACCGGCGACACCTTCGACCAGTCCATGGCCCGCGGCTTCATCGAGCTGTGGGGCATGTCCGCCAAGGTTGCCTCCGGCCGCGACATCCGGGTCGCAGGTCAGTGACCAGCACTACGAACACCGGCGCACTGTGGGGCGGCCGGTTCGCCGGCGGCCCCGCCGACGCCCTGGCGGCGCTGAGCAAGTCCACGCACTTTGACTGGCGCCTCGCGCGTTACGACATCGCCGGGTCCAAGGCCCATGCCCGGGTGCTGCACAAGGCCGGCCTGCTGGACGACGCCGAGCTGGAGGGCATGCTAGCGGCCCTCACCCGGCTGGATGAGGACGTAGCCTCGGGCGCCTATGTGCCCGCGGAGTCCGATGAGGACGTGCACGGTTCGCTGGAGCGCGGCCTGATCGAGCGTGCCGGGACCCAGTTGGGCGGCAAGCTCCGTGCCGGCCGTTCCCGCAACGACCAGGTGGCCACGCTGGGCCGGATGTTCCTGCGTGACCACGCCCGGATCATCGCCCGCGGTGTCCTGGCCACGGTGGACGCGCTGGTGGAGCAGGCCAAGGCCCACCACGGCGTGGCCATGCCCGGCCGGACCCACCTGCAGCACGCCCAGCCGGTCCTGCTCAGCCACCATTTGCTGGCCCACGCCTGGGCACTGCTGCGCGATGTGCAGCGGCTTCAGGACTGGGACAAGCGCGCCGGCGTCTCGCCCTACGGCTCAGGGGCCCTGGCGGGCTCCTCGCTGGGACTAGACCCGGAGGCGGTAGCTGCGGATCTCGGTTTCTACTCCGCGGCCCACAACTCTATTGACGGCACCGCATCCCGCGATGTTTTCGCCGAGTTCGCCTGGGTTTGCTCCATGATCGGCGTGGACCTGTCCCGGATCTCGGAGGAAGTCATCCTCTGGGCCACCAAGGAGTTCTCCTTTGTGACGCTGCACGATTCCTACTCCACGGGATCGTCAATCATGCCGCAGAAGAAGAACCCGGACGTGGCGGAGCTGGCCCGGGGCAAGGCAGGACGCCTGATCGGCAACCTGACCGGGCTCCTGGCCACGCTCAAGGGCCTGCCGCTGGCATACAACCGCGACCTGCAGGAGGACAAGGAGCCGGTGTTCGACGCCGCCGACACCCTCGAGCTCCTGCTCCCGGCGGTCTCCGGCATGATCGCTACCCTGACGTTCAACACCGAGCGGATGGAATCGCTGGCACCGCAGGGCTTCGCCCTTGCTACCGACATCGCTGAGTGGCTGGTCCGCCAGGGCGTCCCGTTCCGCGAGGCGCACGAACTCTCCGGAGCGGCGGTCAAGCAGGCCGAATCCCGCGGCGTGGAGCTGTGGGACCTGACCGACGAGGAGTACGCCGCCATCTCGGAGCACCTCACGCCGGAGGTCCGCACGGTCCTGTCCACGGAGGGTTCGCTGAACAGCCGCAACTCCCAGGGCGGAACGGCACCGGCCGCCGTCGAACGCCAGCTGGCCGCGCTGGAAGCCGAACTCGACGGCGTGCGGGAGTACGCAAAGTAACAACCCAACGCTCTCTCACTTGATGCGCCTTTTGGGCCATCGCTCTCTCACTTTCCCTAAGAAAGTGAGAGAGCGTAGCCGAAATTCGCGCATTAACTGAGAGAGCGTTGCGGGTTAATGGGGCGGGGACCCGCCGCTAGGCTGGCTTCATGAGCGAAACGTTCCGCAAGTTCCTTCGCACCCTTCCCGACTTCCCGGCCGAGCTTCCTGGCTTCGATCCGGATAAGGCGCCGCAGGAACCCCACAGAACTGTTCAAACAATGGCTGGATGAGGCGCTGGCCGCGGGGGAGCAGCAGCCGCACGCATTCAGCCTCGCCACCATCGGCACTGGTGCCGCCGTCGCGCACCAGCCGTCCTCCCGGATGCTGATCTTGAAGAACATCGACGACGACGGCTGGCACTTCGCCACGTCCCGCACGTCCCGGAAGGGCCGGGAGCTCGCAGCGGAATCCAGCGCCGCCATGAACTTCTACTGGGCCTTGCTGGGCCGGCAGGTCCGGGTGGCAGGGCCCGTGGTGGAACTGTCTGCCGAGGCCTCGGCCCGGGACTGGGCGGAGCGGCCGCGGGCCGACGGCAGTGAAAACCCGAACTGGCAGCTCTACGCCCTGCGGCCCGCGGAAATCGAGTTTTGGCAGGCCAGCAACGACGGCCAGCACGTGCGGCACCGCCTGGGCCCGGACGGCGCCCTTGCCGGTTAGGATGAGCGCCATGACAGCTCCCGAACCTGAACTCCTGCTCGCCGCACTCCATCAGGCTGCCGACAATGTCGCCGTCGATGTTGCCAAACTCAGTGACGCGGACATCGAGTCGCCTTCCGCGCTTCCCGGGTGGACGAGAGGCCACGTCCTGGCCCACCTGGCCGGGATCTCCAACGCGATGGCCCGGCAGCTTGAGTACGCCGCGCGCGGCGAAACCATTGAGCTGTACGACGGCGGCATGGCGGGCCGGAACAAGGCGATCGATATGGCGGCCGGCCATGACGCCGCTACCCACCGTGCCGACCTTGCTGCGGCGTTGGACCGGGTCCTGCGGGCATTTGATGTGCTGCCCGGCGTCAAGGACTCGTCCGCTCACGGGACGGGCTGGTGGGCACCCATCTCGTACCGCGGGGGAGTGGTCCTTGACGGCGGCCTCGCGCTGTGGCGCGAACTCGTCATCCACAACGCGGACCTGGAGACGGGCAGGGGGCCGGAAACGTGGAGCCGGCCTTTCTGCGAGCACCTGTTCGACTTCCTCGCAGCCCGCGTCCCGGCCGAGGACAAGCTGGTGCTGCAGCCGCTCGGCCTCCCGCCGGTGAGCATCGGCAGCGGAAACCGGTCCATCGTGGTCAGCGGCATGATCACGGACATCGCAGCCTGGCTGGCCGGCCGCGAACCTACCTTGGGGAGCCTGCGCGCCTCCGCAGCGGCTGACGGTGTGGACCTGCCCGAACTCCTGCCATGGCCAGCGGGAACCCCCACCAAGTAGCAGTCAGGCAGCCTCGCGGGCCAGGAGGCTCTCCTTGATGGGCAGTCCCCACCGGAAACCGCCCAGCGAACCGTCTGTCCGGATGACGCGGTGGCAGGGAACAAACAACGCTGCGGCATTAAACGCGCAAGCACTGGCGGCCGCCCGGACGGCTTTAGGGTTGCCGGCCAGCCCGGCGTACTCGGTGTACGTCACCGGAGATCCCGGCTGCACGAGGCGCAGTACGTCCCAGGCATGGGCACGGAACGGACCAGACTTCTGCAGCACGGGCACGTGCATTGCCGGCCCTGGGTCCCCCGCGTAGAACGCCTCCACAGCTGCGGAGATATCGCCAAGGCCGGTGACCAGTTCAATGGTGGCCGGGCGCAGGGACGGATGAATCTGTCCGGTTAGGTCGCCGGGCTTGTCGGTCCACCCGCTGGAAAGGACCGCCCCGTCCCGGGCCAGGATGGTGAACGGGCCGTCCGGTGTGGACATCTGAAGCAACTGGGCCTTCATGGTTTCGCTTTCTCTGCTGTTCCGGTGGCTGCACCTGCAAACTTCGTAGTGCCGCCCCGGCGGGATTCGGCTGCGGCGTGGGCTGCTGCCCGCCACAAGTGCATGGTGGCGTACGAGCGCCAGGGACTGACTTCGCGGAAGTCGGGGCTGTCGGTGCCACGGCCGCCGGCTGCTGCATCCATTTGGTACAGCGCCTTGACCCCGTTCCGCACCGCAGCGTCGTTGGCAAGGAAGATGTCCGGGGCGCCGAGGACCCGCATCGCGAGGTACCCGACCGTCCATGGTCCCACCCCGGCCAGCGGCAGCAACTTCGCACCCAGGCTGGCTACGTCGTCGCCATAGCCGAAATCCAGGGTGCCCTCCGCGAGGGCGGCGGCGGCCGCACGGAGGGAATCCGCGCGTTTCCTGGGGCCCCGCAGGAGGGCATGGCCGTCAGCTGCGATTTCAGCCGGCGTGGGAAACATACGCTCCAAGCCGTCGCCGGGGCTTTGGCTGGAACGTCCGACGGCGGCCAGTTGGGTGAGTGCCGTCCGCGCCGCCGCGACGGTGATCTGCTGCCCGATCATCGCCCGGACGAGCATTTCGGCCGGGTCCAGCGCGCCGGGCATCCTGACGCCCGGCGCGGCTGCCACTGAGGCGGAGAGCCGGCAGTCCGCTGCCAGGGCACTGTCGATCGCTACCGGATCGGCGTCCAGGTCGAGCAGCCGCCGGACGCGGCTGAGCAGTGCCGGCAGGTCGCGAAGGTCTACCGCGCCGATGGTGAGGGTCAGCGGCCGCCCGGGGGCGCCGTCGTCGAACTCAATCCGGAAGCGGGCGTCACCCTGCGGCAGCCGGAGGGTCCGCGCATAGGAGGACGCTGTTCCTGCTTCGATTCCGGGAATGGCGCGCACAGCCAGGAACGAAAAGATGCCGGGGTCGAAGGGCTGGCGGTAGGGAAGGCTGAGGGTCAGGGCGGTGGAACCGCCGGCGGCCTTGGGGTGCCGGGCGGCGCGGAGGGCGGTGGGGGTCATGTCGAAGACCTCCAGCATGGTTTCGTTGAACTGCCGGACGCTGCTGAAGCCGGCAGCGAAGGCGACGTCGGCTAACTTCATGGACGTAGAGACCAGCAGGGTGCGTGCTGTCTGTGCCCGTCCTGCCCGGGCCAGCGAGAGGGGACCGGCGCCGAGCTCCTGGCTGAGGATGCGGTTCAGCTGCCGTGATGAATAGCCAAGCCTGGCGGCCAGGCCGTCCACGCCGTCGCGGTTGACCACACCGTCGTTGATCAGGCGCATGGCCCGGCCGGCGATGTCCTGGCGGACGTTCCAGGCCGGGGTGCCGGGGACCGCCTCGGGGAGGCAGCGCTTGCAGGCCCGGTAGCCGGCGTCGTGCGCAGCGGCGGAGGTCTCGTAGAAGGTGACGTTCGCGGCCTTGGGCGTCCTGGCCGGACACGACGGGCGGCAATAGATGCCCGTGGTCCGCACGGCAGTAAAGAACTGTCCGTCGAACCGGGTGTCCCGGGCATCTATTGCCCGGTAGCGCTGCCAGAAATCCATTCCTCCATCCTGCCAGCCTGGCGGGGCGGCAGCTAGCGGAAATCGGACATGGCCGTGACGCCGCTTTTCTGCGTTGCGCCGCGCATCAATGCTGGTTTTGGATAGAGTCTGGCCATGAGCACAAGCCCCTCGCCGGATCCGGAAGCGCTCCGGGAGTTCCTTTCCGGCGATGCCCGCGAGCTGGCCCCAAGGCTGCTGGGGGCCGTCCTGGCCCATGAGTCGAGGGAGGGCAGGGTCTCCGTCCGCCTCACCGAGGTGGAAGCCTACCTTGGCCCGGAGGATTCCCTGCATCCGGATCCCGGTTCGCACACCTACCGCGGCCCCACTCCCCGGAATGCACCGATGTTCGGCCCGGCCGGGCACCTGTACGTCTACTTCACCTATGGGATGCACCACTGCACCAACATCGTGTGCGGCCCGGAGGGGGTGGCCTCCGCCCTGCTGTTGCGCGCCGGGGAGATTGTGGAGGGCATGGAACTCGCCCGGCAGCGCCGTGCCACCTCTAAAAATCCTGCCGACCTCGCCAGCGGGCCGGCGCGGCTCGCCAAGGCACTGGGCCTGACCACGGCATACAGCGGCCGGGACGCACTGGCGCCGCCGTTCGGCCTGGTGCTCCCGGACCATCCCGCTGAGCACGTGAGCGCCGGTCCCCGGGTGGGGGTCTCCGGGGCCGGCGGCTCCGACGATTACTCCTGGCGGTTCTGGATCAGCGGCGATCCCACCGTTTCCAAGTACAAGGCAGCGAAACCCAGGCAGGCCAGGCAACACCTGCGTTAATGGAAATGGTTGTAGAATGGACGGTCTGTCTTTTGCGATAGGGGAACGTTAAATGCTCGACGCCGATTTGGCCCACGAACGGGACTATGTTGCCGGGCTGTATGCCCGGCTGGAGGAGCTCCGCGAGGAAAAGCGCAAGCAGCTTGCGCAGGTCCGGCGGGCAGGGGCTGTGGGCACCATGCAGAACGTTTCCGAGCGTGACGCGTTCGCGGCTTTGTACGAGGACCGCCTGGCGCAGCTGGATGCGGTCGATGACCGGTTGGTGTTCGGCCGCCTTGACCTGGACTCCGGGGAGGCCCAGTACATCGGCCGCATCGGCCTCACCACCGAGGACCTGCAGCGGCTCATGGTGGACTGGCGCGCGCCCGAAGCCGGGCACTTCTACCAGGCCACGGCCTTTGACCGGCAGGGCGTCCGCCGCCGCCGGCACCTGATCCTGCAGGGCCGCGAAGTCAAAGCCATCGAAGATGACGTCCTGGACGCCGATATGCTCTCCGACGACGAGTCCCTGCAGGGCGAAGGTGCCCTGCTCGCGGCCCTGAACTCCAAGCGCACCGGCCGCATGTCGGACATCGTCAGCACCATCCAGTCCGAACAGGACCGCATCATCCGGTCCTCCATCTCCGGCGCCGTCGTGGTCCAGGGCGGCCCCGGCACCGGCAAGACCGCTGTGGCGCTGCACCGTGCCGCCTACCTGCTGTATACCCACCGTGACCGCCTGAAGTCTGCCGGCGTGCTCCTGGTGGGCCCGTCGTCGTCGTTCATGAAGTACATCGAAAGGGTGCTGCCCTCCCTCGGCGAGACCGGTGTGGTGATGGCCAGCCTGGGCCGCCTGATGCCCGGGATTAACGCTGTCCCGGAACCTGACGCCGACGTGGCCGCTATCAAGGGCCGCCTGGACATGGCAACCGTGGTGGCCAACGCAGTAGCCAACCGCCAGCGCATCCCGGCGGAGAACCGGATCCTGGAGGTGGACGGCCGCAAGCTGGTGCTGACCCCGCGCCAGGTCCGCCGTGCCCGCGAACGCGCACGTTCCACCGGCAAGCCGCACAACGAGGCCCGCGTCACGTTCGTCAAGATCCTGCTGCGCGAACTGACAGAACAGATGACGGATCTGGTGGAAGCCGGAAACATCGGCAACAACGCGGACCGCTCCTACCTGGCCGAGGACGTCCGCACTGCCCGTGATGTGCGCATTGCCCTCAACCTGTGCTGGATGCCCATGACGCCCGAAAAGCTGATCTCCGAGCTGTTCAGCAAGCCGGCGCTGCTTGAGTTCTGCACTCCGGACATGAGTCCGGCTGAGCGGGCGCTGCTGCTGCGCCCGGCCGATGCGCCGTGGACTGAGTCCGATGTTCCGCTCCTGGACGAAGCCGCCGAGCTCCTGGGTGAGCTGGACCCGGCAGCCGGCCGTGGCCTGGCGCAGCAGGAGCACGACCGTGCCCGCGACCTGGCCAACGCCAAGCAGACGCTGGTCAACATGGAGGCGGCAGGGGTGGACCCGCTGATGTCTGCCGAGGAGCTGGCCGAGCAGAACCAGGAACAGGAAGCACGGTTGACGGCTGCCGAGCGCGCCACCAGCGACCGCACCTGGGCTTTTGGCCACATTGTGGTGGACGAGGCGCAGGAACTGTCGCCGATGCAGTGGCGCCTGCTGGTCCGCCGCTGCCCCCTGAAGTCCTTCACCATCGTGGGGGACATTGCGCAGACCAGTTCCGTGGCCGGCGCCAACTCATGGCAGGGTGCCCTCGCTCCGATGTTCGGGGACCGCTGGCAGCTGGAGGAGCTGACGGTCAACTACCGGACTCCCTCCCAGATTGCCGAGGCTGCGGTCCGCATGGCCAACGCGGCGGGACTTGTGGTGTCCGCGCCCAAGGCCGTGCGGGAAGGGCGCTGGTCGCCCGTCATTGATGAGGTGGAGCCGGGCCAGGTGGTCAGCCGCCTGGTGGAGGTCCTGCCGGAGGAGCTGGACGCGCTCGACGGCGGCTTGCTGGCCGTCATCGCCGACGGTCCCCTTTTGCCGGAAGCCACTGCCGCCCTGCGCGCCGAATACGGCCGCCGCATCGGTAACGGTGCGGGCAGCTACGAACAGGACATCGTGGTGATCAGCCCCCGTGAAGCCAAGGGCCTGGAGTTCGACGGCGTGGTGGTGCTGGAGCCCGCAACGATGCTCAACCACGAGCATGGCAAAGTGGGGGACCTGTACGTGGCCATGACCCGGGCCACCCAGCGGCTGCGGCTGATCGCTGCCGAGCCCGTGCCGGCCGGAATCAAGCGCTGACCTTCCCTGTTCGGTCCCGTCGCTTTTTGTTCCGCGCGACGGACGGGCACCGGCGCCTCTGCCCAGGCGCCGGTGCCCGGTAATACTGCTAACTTAGAAGGCGTGCCAGAAATCAACAGCCTCGAAACGCAGCAGAACGACCCCACTTTTGCCAACATCTGGCAGGAACTGAAGTGGCGTGGCCTGGTCCACGTCTCCACTGACGAGGCAGAGCTGGAAAAGCTCCTCGCCGGTGCCCCGGTCACGTACTATTGCGGCTTCGATCCCACCGCGCCGAGCCTCCACCTGGGCAACCTGGTCCAGCTGCTCGTGATGCGGCGGCTGCAGCTGGCCGGCCACAAGCCCCTCGGGCTCGTAGGCGGTTCCACCGGCCTGATCGGGGACCCCCGCCCCACTGCCGAGCGCACGCTGAACACCAAGGACACGGTGGCCGAGTGGGTGGGCTACCTGCAGGCGCAGGTGAGCCGGTTCCTCAGCTTCGAAGGTGCCAACGCGGCCCGCATGGTCAACAACCTGGACTGGACCGCGCCGCTGAGCGCCATCGACTTCCTGCGTGAGGTGGGCAAGCACTTCCGTGTTGGCACCATGCTGCGCAAGGACGCCGTGGCCTCGCGGCTGAACTCCGATGAAGGCATCAGCTACACCGAGTTCAGTTACCAGATCCTGCAGGGCATGGACTACCTTCAGCTCTTCCGGGACTACGGCTGCATGCTGCAGACCGGCGGTTCGGACCAGTGGGGCAATCTGACCAGCGGCACGGAGCTGATCCGCAAGGTGGAGGGCAAGAGCGTCCACGCCCTGGGAACGCCGTTGATCACCAACTCTGACGGCACCAAGTTCGGAAAGAGTGAGGGTAACGCCATCTGGCTCGACGCCGGCATGTGCAGCCCCTACGCCTTCTACCAGTTCTGGCTCAACACCGCCGATGCTGACGTTGTGGACCGGCTCAAGGTGTTCACGTTCCTGACCCGCGCCGAGATCGAGGACATTGCGGCTGCGGTGGCCGAGCGCCCGTTTGCGCGTGAGGGCCAGCGGAAGCTTGCCTTCGAAGTCACGGCCCTGGTCCATGGGGTGGAGGCTACCGAAAAGGTCATCGCCGCTTCGGCTGCGCTGTTTGGGAACGGCGACCTGTCCGCACTGGATAAGCAGACGCTCCAGGCGGCTACTTCAGAACTCCCTTCCACCACTGTGCAGGTGGACGCGCTGGGAATCGTTGACCTGCTGGTTGCTTCCGGGCTCTCGGACAGCAAGTCTGCTGCCCGCCGCACCGTTGGCGAGGGCGGTGCGTACGTGAACAACGAGAAGGTGCTGGATCCTGAAGCCGTGATCTCCGAGTCCGAACTCCTGCATGGCCAGTACCTGCTCCTGCGCAGGGGCAAGAAGAACCTGGCAACCGTGGAAGTACTGGTTCCCTAGCCCATAGCGGCACACTTTGCACGCTCCTCCGCAGGCGATTTGCGCGCCCGCGGAGGGGCGTGTATTGTTTTCTGAGTCGCCACCGCCGAGTGGCGGCCAAACCCCAACAAATAAGAAGCAATTCTTGGCCGCTCAAAGCGCGGACTGGAGAAATTGCTTCGATTTTTTCTGGGCGGATTCGTTCCACCGAGTGAATTCCGGGAAAACAACCGGATTTGCAAAGTGAAAATGAATGAAATAAGATTGAAACATCGCAGCGAAGAAATACGAAAAAGAAATTCAATTACTTGAATTGTTTCGGGAATATTCGA
>NZ_CAQI01000044.1 GCF_001046895.1 Pseudarthrobacter siccitolerans | reverse complement strand
TGGGGTTTTCTCGATCGCTCTCGCACTTAACTCTGGGTTTTCCCGATCGCTCTCTCACTTAACGCGGGCTTTCCACCCTCCCTCTCTCACTTAACGCGGGCTTTCCAGGATCCCTCTCAGCTGATGTGGCTTCGAGCTCAACGCTCTCTCACCCGTCCACCAGATACGGCTCACCGGGCAGGGTCCCGAACCAGCCGCCCGTCGTCCTCCACCACACCGAAGAGCAACTGGAACACCGCATCAAGTGAGAGAGCGACACCCCAAACACCACATCAAGTGAGAGAGCGTCAGCCCAAACACCGCATCAAGTGAGAGAGCGTCAGCCCAAACACCGCATCAAGTGAGAGAGCGTCCGGGGGGTGTGAAGATTGCCACGATGCTGCTGCCTGGTGGTTGACCTGTCCTGCCCGGTGGGGCAACTCCACTAGAATTGATGAAGATGTACGGACTTCGAAGCGCTTGATTTCGGGTTGCGTAGGAAACGAAACACGGATACGAGCGGCTGCAGTTGCGCCAGTGGTCGGCTCACAACAGGAGGAATCCACATGGCTGAGCACAACGGCGGCAATCGCGGCGGGAATGATCGCGGCGGGTTCCGCGGACACAACAACTCCGGCGGTGAACCCCGCGGATTCCGCTCCCGGCCAGGCCGGGACAACAACGATCCCTCCAAGCGCGCAGCCGGCGGGGGAGAGCGCAAGCCTTTCGGCGACCGCGATAAAAAGCCTTTTGGTGATCGCCCGCGCCGTGATGGTGAAGGTGACCGCCGCGGGTTTGGCGGAGGCGAGCGTAAGCCGTTCGGTGACCGTGAGCGTAAGCCTTTTGGCGATCGGGACAACCGTTCGTTTGGTGATCGTCCACGTCGTGATGGCGAAGGTGACCGCCGCGGGTTTGGCGGAGGCGAGCGTAAGCCCTTTGGAGACCGTGACCGTAAGCCCTATGGCGACAGGGAGAACCGTCCCTTCGGTGATCGTCCGCGGCGCGATGGCGAAGGCGACCGCCGCGGTTTCGGTGGTGGCGACCGCAAGCCGTCCGGCGACCGCGACCGCAAGCCGTTCGGTGACCGTGACCGTAAGCCTTACGGTGACCGGGAGAACCGGCCCTTCGGCGATCGTCCGCGCCGCGACGGTGAAGGTGACCGCCGCGGGTTTGGCGGAGGAGAAAACCGCAAGCCGTTCGGCGACCGCGCAGACCGTCCCAACCGCGGCGACCGCCAGGAAGAACGGCGCGCGCCCCGCAACTTTGACCGTGGCCCCGGTCGCGGCGAGAGCCGCGGCGACGCCGGTCCCCGCACCTTCGGCCGCGACCGCCAGGAAGAACGCCCGGCCCGTGTACCCAATGTGCGCGACCTCCGCAGCGCCAACCGCCCTGACCGGGAACGGTCTCCGCAAATCGACGACGATGTTACAGGCAAGGAACTCGACCGGGCCACGCAGCACCAGATCAAAACTCTCGAGGCCAACAGTGCCGAATGGGTCGCCCGGCACCTGGTGATGGCAGGGCGCCTCATTGACGACGAGCCTGAGCTTGCCTTCCAGCACGCCCTGGCCGCCAGCCGGCGCGGCGGCAGGCTTGCGGCTGTCCGCGAGGCCGTGGGTCTCACGGCGTACGCCGCCGGCCATTACGGCGAGGCACTTCGGGAATTCCGGACATACCGCAGGATCAGCGGCTCCAACGTGCACCTGCCCGTTATGGCCGACTGCGAACGCGGGCTGGGCCGCCCGGACCGCGCCCTGGACGTGGTCCGGTCCGAGGAAGCCCAGGACCTGGACGCCCCCGGCAAGGTTGAACTTGCCATCGTGGCCGCCGGTGCGCGCACCGACCTTGGCCAGTTGGATGCTGCCGTCGCCGAGCTGGAGATCCCGCAGCTGGACATGAACCGCGCTTTCTCCTACAGCCCCCGTCTGTTCCGTGCCTACGCCGACGCACTGGCCGCCGTTGGCCGGACCACCGAGGCGGACAAGTGGCAGAAGCAGGCCGTAGTGGCTGAGAACGCGTTGGGCCTTGGCATTGACGAAGAACCCGACATCATCGACCTTGGCTGGGACGAGGAGGAAGAAGCCCGCGAGGAGGCCGAGCGCCGCCGCCTCCTGGACCGGGCATCCACCGCATCCGGTGCAGCACCCACCGCATCCGCTGCTTCTGACGCCCCCGCCACATCACCGGCAGCAGGCACCGGGGCAACAGAAACCCCGGCCGCCGAAGAAGCCGTGGACGCCAGCATCGATGACCAGGAAGCGGACTACTTCGTTTCGGACGACGCAGAGTCGGACGAGGACTCAGTGGAACCCGACGAACTGGAACCCGATGAGTTGGGCCACGACGAGCTGGGCCACAATGGAGACGACCTGCAGGACGGCAACGCTCCGGAGCACCAGCAGGACCAGCAGGACCGCCGGGAAGACTAAGACGGATGACTGAAGCAACCCTGATCTCCCGGTTCGACGCTCTGCTCGCGGACCTGGACGGTGTGGTGTACGCCGGCCCGCACGCCATCCCCGGGGCGGTGGAATCACTGCAGCAGCTGGCGGGGATCGGCGTCGGCCTGGGCTATGTGACGAACAACGCGTCGCGGACCCCGGCGCAGGTGGCCGCGCACCTCCGTGAGCTGGGCGCACCCGCAGCTGACGACCAAGTGGTCAGCTCCTCACAGGCTGCTGCGGAGCTGCTGGCTTCAGAGCTGCCCCCGGGCTCCCGCGTGCTCATTACCGGAAGCCCGGCGCTGGCCCAGGAAATCGAACTCGTGGGCCTGGTGCCGGTGTACAGCCAGGACGAGGAACCGGTGGCAGTGGTCCAGGGCTTCAACCCGGCCATCGGCTGGAAAGAACTAGCCGAGGCCTCCTACGTTGTTTCGGCTGGAACGCTGTGGGTGGCAACCAATACGGACATGTCCATCCCGCAGGCCCGCGGCATCGCTCCCGGCAATGGAACGCTGGTGGCCGCAGTGACGGCCGCCACGGGCCAGACGCCCCGCGTGGCCGGCAAGCCGGAGGCTCCGCTCTTCCACTCAGCCGCCAAGCGGCTCGGAGCAGAGCGCCCGCTGGTGGTGGGGGACCGGCTGGACACGGATATCCTGGGCGGCAATAACGCCGGCTTCGCCACCGTCGCTGTCCTGACCGGCGTCGACACGCGGCGCACCATCCTTGCCGCCCGTGCCGCCGAACGGCCCGACTACATCATCAACGACCTCACGGACCTGTACCGCCCCTACCCCGAGGTAACGCACGACGACGGCACCTACACGTGCGGTGAAGCCACCGCGCGCGTGGCCAACGGAGCCGTGGGCATCATTGGCAGTAAGGACAGCCTCGACGCCTGGCGCGCCGCCTGTGCAGCATGGTGGGCGGCCACCCCGGACGCCTCCACGGCACAGGAACCAAAACTGGCGTGGCTGGATCACTAGGCTGGTTGGATGACTGAGCTGAGCGCCCCTGACGAATCCGCAGCAGCCCAGCCCTCCCCGGACTGGCCGCTGAACAGCCAGCACGGGGTGACCGACCAGCTGGTCCACCGCGCCCTCGCACCCCTGGATGGCCTACCCGGGATTCCCGTTGCGGATCACGAAGAGGTCTATAACGCACTGCATGACAACCTGCGGGCAGCCCTGGACACGGACCCCGCAAGCGCGGACCCCGCAAGTATGGATCCTTCAAACAGTGGCCCCTCGGACGGTGGCGCCTGATGCCGCTGCGGCTCGACCAGGCCCTGGTGGCCCGCGGCCTCGCCAGGTCCCGCACCCACGCCGCCTCGCTGATCGCCGAAGGAAAAGTGAGCTCAGCGGGCCAGGTTCTCGAGAAGGCATCACTCCAGGTCGCCGAGGACAAGGACCTCGTGGTCCAGCATGACGAACAGGACACCTATGTGAGCCGGGCAGGGCACAAACTGGCCGGCGCCCTGGAAGCATTTCCCGAGGTGCAGGCCGCCGGGAAAAGGTGCCTTGACGCCGGAGCCTCCACAGGCGGCTTCACTGATGTCCTGCTGCGGCGGGGCGCCGCGCACGTGGTGGCGGTCGACGTCGGGCACGGCCAGTTGGTGCCCCGGCTGCGGGAAGACCCGCGCGTGGAAGTCCACGAGGGACTCAACGTGCGGTACATGTCTCCCACCGACATTGGCGGCCCGGCAGCGCTCACCGTGGCTGACCTGTCCTTTATTTCCCTGACCCTGGTGGTCCGGCCCCTGGCGGAATGCACCGAACCCGGCGGCGACCTGGTGCTGATGGTGAAGCCGCAGTTCGAGATCGGCAAGGACCGGCTGGGACGCACCGGAGTGGTCACATCGCAGCGGGAGCGGCGGATGGCGGTGGAAAAAGTGGCCCGGGCAGCCCTCGATTCGGGCTTGGATCTGCGTGGCCTCGCGCAGAGCCCGCTGCCCGGCCAGGACGGAAACGTCGAATACTTCCTGTGGATAAAGCGCAGGATGAGCCAAGAGTTGCCTAAGATCGAAGAGCGAGACGCAGCCACCGCTGCCTTGCTCGGAACTATCTGGCACAACCACTAGAGAGCGGAACCTGATGAGCAGGCGCGTATTGGTCCTCGCCCACACCGGCCGCGAGGAATCACTGAAGGCCGCCTGGGAGGCCTGCGCCTTGCTGCACGCCTCCGGCATTGTCCCGGTGATGCAGGACTCCGAACTGGCGGACATGGAACGCTTCTTCGGCCACCTGGCCCAGCCCGTGGAAGTGCTCCACGACCACGTCCAATTGCCCGACGTCGAACTAGTGATGGTCTTGGGCGGGGACGGCACCATCCTCCGCGCGGCCGAACTGGTCCGCGAAGTCGATGTGCCCCTGCTGGGCGTGAACCTGGGCCATGTGGGGTTCCTCGCCGAGAGCGAGCGGGCGGACCTTGCCCAGACCGTTGAATGGATCGCCAGCCGCGACTACACGGTTGAAGAGCGCATGACCATCGACGTCCAGGTCTGGGTGCGCGGACAGAAGATCTGGCACACCTGGGCCCTGAACGAAGCGGCCATTGAAAAAGCCAACCGGGAACGCATGCTCGAAGTGGTCACCGAGGTGGACCAGCGTCCGCTGACCTCCTTCGGCTGCGACGGCATCGTGCTCGCCACCCCCACAGGTTCCACCGCTTACGCCTTTTCTGCCGGCGGCCCGGTGGTCTGGCCGGAGGTGGAAGCCCTGGTCATTGTGCCCATCAGCGCCCACGCGCTCTTCGCCAAGCCCCTGGTGGTCTCGCCCCGCTCACGCCTCGCCGTCGAAGTCCTGGGCCGGACCGATGCCCAGGGCGTCCTCTGGTGCGACGGCCGGCGCTCGGTGGACCTGCCTCCGGGCGCCCGCGTGGAGGTCACCAAATCAGCCACCCCGGTGCGGCTTGCCCGCACCCACCAGACTCCCTTTTCGGCCCGGCTGGTCCGCAAATTCGAGCTGCCCATCCACGGCTGGCGGGGCCCTGTCCCCAAGGCTGAAGCCATCCACACCGGCCCCATTCCCATCGTCCGGACGCCCCGTCCCATGCCGCCGCTCCAGGTGCCGGGCAGCGGGCAGCCGGATATCGATCCCGATCCCTCAACCGCAAAGTGAACCATGCTTGAAGAACTGAGAATCCGCGATCTGGGCGTCATCACCGACGCAACACTGCCGCTGGGCCCCGGGCTGAGCGTGGTGACCGGCGAGACCGGCGCCGGCAAGACCATGGTGGTCACCGCCGTCGGCCTCCTCCTGGGTGCCCGCTCTGACGCCGGCGCCGTCCGCAGCGGCGCCAAGAGCGCAACTGCCGAGGCAGTGCTGAAGCTCGACGCCGGGCATCCCGCCATTGAACGTGCGCTGGAGGCAGGCGGGGAGGCGGAAGAGTTCGACGGCGGCGCGGAACTGATCCTGGCCCGCCGGCTGGGTGCGGACGGACGCAGCCGTGCCTTCCTGGGCGGAAGGGCCGCCCCTGTGGGCGTCCTGGCCGAGATCGGCGAGACCCTGGTGGTGGTTCACGGCCAGTCGGACCAGATCCGGCTCAAGGGCGCCGCGGCACAGCGCGGTGCGCTGGACAAGTTTGCCGGCGACTCCCTGGCGCGCCCGCTGGCCGGCTACCAGGAGTTGTACAACCACTGGAAGTCCAGCCAGGCAGAGCTGGACGAGCTGCGCAGCGCAGCCCGGGACAGGCTCCGGGAAGCAGAGTCCCTGGAGGCCGCCCTCGCCGAAATCGACGAGGTGGACCCGCAGCCGGGGGAGGACGAGCTCCTCAAGGCTGAAGCGGTGAAGCTTGCCAACGTGGAGGAGCTGCGGATTGCGGCCAGCACGGCACACCAGGCGCTGATCGCGGAGGACTTCGGCGAAGCGGGCGACGCCACCACACTGGTGGACGCCGCCAAGCGGACGCTGGAACACGTCGCCGAACACGACGCCGAACTCGGCTCCGCGGCAGCCCGCCTGGCCGAAGTAGGCTTCCTGCTGAACGATATCGCCACCGATCTCGCCAGCTACCAGGCCAGCCTGGACACTGAGGGGCCGGAACGCCTCGCGGAGATCGAGGACCGGCGGGCAGTCCTGGCCAAGCTGATCCGCAAGTATGCCCCGTCCATCGACGAAGTGCTTGAGTGGGCAGAGAAATCCCGCGTGCGCTTCGACGAACTGCAGGACGATTCCACCCGGATCGAAACGCTGGACGCTGAAGTGGTCCGGGCCGAGGCGGACCTGCAGAAGCAGGCGGCCGCCATCAGCAAGATCAGGGCCAAGGCCGCCAAGGAACTGTCCACCCGGGTCAGCGCCGAGCTCAAGGCCCTCGCCATGGCCGACGCAACCCTGCTGATCAACCTCGAGCCCACCGGGCAGCTGGGACCGCACGGTGCTGACGAGATCAGCTTCCTGCTGCAGCCGCACTCGGGTGCCCCCGCCAGACCGCTGGGCAAGGGCGCGTCCGGCGGTGAGCTTTCACGGGTCATGCTGGCCATCGAAGTGGTGCTGGCCGCCGTGGATCCCGTCCCCACGTTCGTCTTCGACGAAGTGGACGCAGGCGTGGGCGGACGTGCCGCCGTCGAAATCGGCCGCAGGCTGGCCATGCTGGCCAGGCACGTGCAAGTGCTGGTGGTCACGCACCTGCCGCAGGTGGCCGCCTTCGCGGACCAGCACATCACCGTCACCAAAACCTCCGTCAGGGGAGCCGACGGCAAAACGGCCACCGGGTTCACCTCAAGTGATGTCCGCCTCCTTGACGGCCCCGAACGGGTCCGCGAACTGGCCCGCATGCTGGCCGGCCAGGAGGACTCGGAATCGGCCCAGGCGCACGCGCAGGAACTGCTGGACGACGCCAAACTCCTGCCACAACGGGCCTGACAGGGCCAGCAAGGGGTTGGCGAGGAGAAACCACCCCTTGCTTCCGGGACGCCCGGACACGCAGACTGGATCATTTGGCGAAACAGTTTGCCGGACCCGTGGAAGGCGCATTTGATGATAGGCTCGAATTCCGTGGTGCAGCGATCAAATTCCCGTGTAAATTCCCGGTTCCCGGGCTCGTCCAAGACGACCAAACACATCTTCGTAACCGGTGGTGTGGCGTCCTCGCTCGGTAAGGGACTGACGGCATCAAGCCTCGGTCATCTGCTGCGGGCACGTGGCCTGTCTGTAACTATGCAGAAGCTCGATCCCTACCTGAACGTGGATCCGGGCACGATGAACCCCTTCCAGCACGGCGAAGTCTTCGTCACGGATGACGGCGCCGAGACGGACCTGGACATCGGACATTACGAGCGCTTCCTCGACGAAAACCTCGAAGGCTCCGCCAACGTCACCACCGGCCAGGTGTACTCCACCGTCATCGCCAAGGAACGCCGCGGCGAATACCTCGGTGACACCGTGCAGGTCATCCCGCACATCACCGATGAGATCAAGCGCCGCATGCGCCTGCCCGCCGAAGGCAAAAACGCCCCGGACGTTATCATCACCGAAATCGGCGGCACCGTAGGCGATATCGAATCCCAGCCGTTCCTCGAATCGGCCCGTCAGGTCCGCCAGGACATCGGCAGGACCAACGTCTTCTTCCTGCACGTCTCGCTGGTTCCGTACATCGGGCCGTCCCAGGAACTGAAGACCAAGCCCACCCAGCACTCCGTCGCCGCGCTGCGCTCCATCGGCATCCAGCCCGAAGCGATCGTCATCCGCTCGGACCGCGAAGTGCCCGAGGCGATGCGCGAAAAGATCGGCCGGATGTGCGACGTCGACATCGACGCCGTGGTCAACGCCGCCGATGCGCCCAGCATCTATGACATCCCCAAGACCCTGCACTCCCAGGGCCTGGATTCCTACATCGTGCGGGCCCTGGACCTTCCGTTCAAGGACGTGGACTGGACCAGCTGGGACAAACTCCTCGAAGCTGTCCACAACCCCAAGCACCACGTGGAAATCGCGCTGGTCGGCAAGTACATCGACCTGCCGGACGCCTACCTTTCCGTCACCGAAGCCCTGCGCGCCGGCGGGTTCGCCAACGACACCAAGGTCAAGATCCGCTGGGTCCCCTCGGACGAATGCGAAACCCGCGAAGGCGCCATCAAGGCACTCGACGGCGTCAACGCCATCTGCGTCCCGGGCGGCTTCGGCATCCGCGGACTCGAGGGCAAGCTGGGCGCCCTGAAGTTCGCCCGCGAAACCAAACTGCCGGTCCTGGGACTCTGCCTGGGCCTGCAGTGCATGGTGATCGAGTACGCCCGCAACGTGGTGGGGATGGAAGGCGCGTCCTCCAGCGAATTCGAGCCGGACTCCAAGTACCCGGTCATCGCCACCATGGAAGAGCAGCTGGAGTTTGTGGAAGGCCGCGGCGACCTCGGCGGCACCATGCGCCTGGGCCTGTACGAAGCCAAGCTCGACGCCGGCTCGGTCATCGCCGAAACCTACGGCAAGACCACCGTCAGCGAACGCCACCGCCACCGCTACGAGGTGAACAACAAGTACCGCGACCAGATTGCCGCCCAGGGCCTCGTCTTCTCCGGCACGTCCCCGGACGGCAAGCTCGTGGAGTTCGTCGAGCTGCCCGCCGACGTCCACCCGTACTACGTGGCCACCCAGGCACACCCCGAACTGAGCTCGCGCCCCACCAGGCCGCACCCGCTGTTCGCAGGCCTGGTGAAGGCGGCACTGGACCACCAGGAGGGCGCCGACACGGCCGCCGTCCAGGGTGCCGGTTCTTCCGAGGCCGAGCCGTCCGGTACGGTAGCCGCTAAGTAGTTCAGCACGACATAAAGGACGGCGCGATGCCCGGTACACACGAAGCCACCCACGTAGTCAAGGTTTCGGATGCACCGAGCCCGCGCCGTCTTTTGTCCACCGAGAAGGTCTACGAAGGCCGCATCTGGGATGTGGTCAGTGATACCTTCCAGCTGCAGGACAGCGGCGAGGCACTGACCAGGGACTACATTGACCACCCGGGCGCCGTTGCCGTCCTGCCGATGAACAGCGAAGGCGAGATCCTCCTCCTTAAGCAGTACCGGCACCCCGTGGGCATGGACCTGTGGGAGATCCCGGCAGGACTGCTGGATGTTGAGGGCGAGGAATTCCAGGTGGGCGCCGCGCGCGAACTCGCCGAAGAGGCGGACCTTGCCGCCGGCACGTGGAACGTGCTGGCCGATGTCTTCAACTCGCCCGGTTCCTCCAGCGAGGCCATTCGAATCTACCTTGCCCGCGACCTCACCGAAGTCCCGCACCATGATCGCCACGAGCGGACAGACGAGGAAGCCGAGATCGAGTTCCACTGGATCAACCTGGACGACGCCGTGGAGTCCGTGCTGGCCGGCCGCCTGCACAACCCGTCCGCCGTCGTCGGGATCCTTGCCGCGGCTGCTGCCCGCGCTGACGGATTTGCGGGGCTCCGGCCGGCGGACGCGCCCTGGCCCGAGCACCCCAGCCAGCGCTGATGGCCCCTGGTCCTTCGGCTGAGACTGCCCTTCCGGCTGCAGAGGCGGAGACAGTCCCGGTGGCGGCCCCCACAGCCATTGACCGCGCCATCACCGACTACCTTCAGCACATGGGCGTGGAACGCGGCCTGGCCGCCAATACCCTCGCGGCATACCGCCGGGACCTTGCCCGCTACTCCCGGTACCTTGCCACCGCAGGCTGCATCCGCCCGGAGGACATTACGCGCCATCACGTCACCGGATACGTCCGTGCTTTGTCGGACGGGTCCGACGGCGGTACCGCCCTGGGCGTGCGGTCCGCGGCGAGGACGGTGGTGGCCGTCCGGGGCCTGCATAAGTTCTGGGCCCTCGAAGGATTCACGCCGGCCGACCCTGCCAGCGACGTCCACCCGCCAATGCCCGGGAAGCGGCTGCCGAAGGCCATCAGCGTGGACGAGGTCACGCGGATCCTGGAGGCGGCCGGCACCGATACCGCCACCGGCCTGAGGGACCGCGCCTTGCTCGAGTTCCTGTATTCCACCGGTGCCCGCATCAGCGAGGCGGTGGGCCTGGACGTGGACGACATCTCCCTCCAGGAGGCGGAAAGCGGCCCTGCCATTGTGCGGCTCTTCGGAAAGGGCTCCAAGGAGCGGCTGGTCCCGCTCGGGTCGTACGGCGCCAGGGCCCTGGACGCCTACCTCATCCGCGGCCGCCCCCTGCTGGCAGCCAAGGGCAAAGGGACCCCTGCCCTGTTTCTGAATGCACGCGGCGGCCGGATCAGCCGGCAGAGCGCCTGGACCATCCTGAAGGCCGCCGCCGAGAAGGCCAACATCACCAAGGACGTCTCACCGCACACCCTCCGGCACTCCTTCGCCACCCACCTGCTCGAAGGCGGCGCGGACGTCCGTGTGGTCCAGGAACTGCTGGGCCACGCCTCGGTGACCACCACCCAGGTCTACACGCTGGTCACCGCGGACACGCTGCGGGAGATCTACGCGGCAGCCCACCCCCGGGCGCTGGGCTGAAAGCTGCCCGCTGAACTGCCCGCTGAACTGCCGGCTGGGCACCTAGAGCAGCGCCTCGATGGTCAGTTCCACCGGGCCCAGCAGGAAAGCCAGCACGGACGTGCCCATCCCGGCGAGCAGCATCAGTCCCGGATGCGCCAGGCCAATCACCACCCGACGCAGCCGCGGGCGTCCGCGCAGGAAAGATTTGGGCACCCGCGAGAACGCCGGAACCTGCCGCCAGCCGCGAAGCCTCCGCAGGAACCAGGCGCAGCGGGCTACAAACGCCAGCCACAGGACGGCCACCACCAGCGGGACCAGGGCTGCCATCAGGTTGAACCCCAGGGCGGTCACCTCACGCTCGGAATCACCCGCCAGGGCCTGGATGGTGGTGGAGATGGACGCACTCAGCACAACGGAGATGGCCCAGACCATAAATGCCGCAACGAGCGCCAGAAAACGCACGAAGAACAGGCCCAGCACCGATTCCCGTGTGGCCTTCACCAGCTGCCGGGGAGTCACATGGAGCACGGCCAAGGTGCTGAGCAGCGTGGGCAGGGCGGCCGCAGCCACCAGCAGATACCACGTCCAGCCGGCCAGGTCCACAAATTCATCCACAACAATCAGCACCGCCCAGAAACAGGCCCAGGCCCAGCCCCAGTGCAAAGGGTTGCGCACCAGCCACTCCGGCAAGCGGGCGTCAATGGCCGAGATGCGGGCCGGCCGTATCCCGTCAACAGTTTCGGGAGTCACACGTAGAGCTTGGCATACTCGGCGGACCCTGGCGCCTCCTCGCGGACAACTCCCGGAGCCCCTAGGCTTGAGCGCATGACTGCAGCACGGGTTACTCTCTGCTTCCTGCTCCGTGACGGGGATTCGGGCCCGGAGGTGCTGCTGGGCCTCAAACGGACCGGCTTTGGGCTGGGCAAGGTGGTGGGCATCGGGGGTCACGTCGAACCCGGCGAGACCGACGGCGAAGCCGTGGTGCGTGAGGTCCTTGAGGAAACCGGCGTGGTGGTCCGGCAGGAAGACCTCACGGACGCGGGCGTGGTGCAGTTCGTCTTCCCCGCGCGGCCTGAGTGGAACATGCACACCAGCCTTTTCACCGCCCGGACCTGGCAGGGTGAGCCGGCGGAAAGCGACGAAATCCTGCCGGAGTGGTTCCGCGTGGACACCCTCCCGGTGGACCGGATGTGGCAGGACGCCGACCACTGGCTTCCGGTGGTCCTGGAAGGCGGCAGGGTCAACATCGTGGTCACGATGGACAGCGACAACGAAGGCGTCGCGTCCTCGGAAAGTGTGCTGCCCCAGGCATTAACGCCCGACGGCGGACCCGCCACGCCAAGGTGACCCGCCCGCCGTCGTGCTTCAGTGAAGTCCTGCTCTACGGTACGTGCCGCTCCTCGGGACCGACGTACTTGCTCAGGGGACGGATCAGGGAGTTTGCGTCCAGCTGCTCCATGATGTGCGCCGTCCAGCCGGTGATGCGGCTGGCCACAAAGAGGGGAGTGAAGGTGGCGGTGTCGAAGCCCATGAGGTGGTAGGTGGGGCCGGCGGGATAGTCCAGGTTCGGCTTGATGCCCTTGGCTTCGTCCATGGCGGCCTCCAGGCCGTTGTACAGCCCCAGCAGCTCGGGCCGGCCGTAGTGGGCAACCATCTTGTCCAGCGCGGCCTTCATGGTGGGCACCCGGGAGTCGCCGTGCTTGTAGACGCGGTGGCCGAAACCCATGACCTTCTTTTTCTGCGCCAGCGCGTTTTCCATCCAGGACTTGGCCCGGGCCGCCGCTTCCTCAAGGGATTCCTGCGGCCGGATGCCGATCTCGTCGAAGGTGTGCATCACGGCCTCGTTGGCCCCGCCGTGCAGCGGGCCCTTTAAGGCACCAATGGCTCCAGTAACTGCCGAATGCAGGTCCGAGAGGGTGGAGGTGATGACACGGGCGGTGAAGGTGGACGCGTTGAAGGAGTGCTCGGCGTAGAGGATCATCGACACGTTAAACGCCTCCACCACCTCCGGCACCTGCTCCTCGCCGAACGTCATCCACAGGAAGTTCGCCGAATAGCCAAGGTCATCACGCGCCTCGATGACGCCCTGCCCGTGGCGGCGCCGCTGGTCGTAGGCCACAACGGCCGGCATGGCCGCGAACAGGTCGATAGCTTTGGCCATGTTGGCTTCGCGCGACGCGTCCTCGGCCAGGGGGTGCCGGGCGCCCATAACCGACGCCGCCGTCCGGCAGACATCCATGGGGTGGGACGTGTCCGGCAGCGCATCGATCACTTGCTTGACCACCGGATCCAGGGCACGGCCGGCCCGCTCCCGGGCCGTGAACTCCGCCAGCTGGTCAGGGGCAGCCAGTTCGCCGTTCCAGAGCAGGTAGGCCACTTCTTCGAAGCTGCACCTTGCCGCCAGTTCCTGGACGGGATAGCCCCTGTACAGCAGGGAGTTGGTGTCCGGGTTGACCTTCGAGACCGACGTGTAATCCACCACGACGCCGTCAAGACCCTTTTTGATGTCCTCTTCAGCCATGCTGAAACTCCTTCGTTCCTGTCGCCTTTGTACCGGCGGTACCGGCGCGGTTTTCCCTACTCCCCGGGGACCCGGAAATTGAACACTCCGCTGTCGAAGCGGTTGTAGCCTTCGTAGTCAACGAGATCGTATAAGCGTGCGCGGGTCAGCATGCTGCCGACCTGCGCCTCCTGCGTGCCCTCGGCCATAATCGATTCCAGCGTACGCTCGGCAGCGCCCATGGCACTACGGAGAAGTGTCACCGGATAAATCACCATGTTGACGCCGACGCCCTGAAGCTGTTCGGTGGTGAACAGGTCGCTTTTGCCGAACTCTGTCATGTTGGCGAGGATCGGGACGTCGATGGCGTCGCGGATGGCCTGGAATTCGTCCAGGGTGGCCATGGCTTCGGGGAAGATGGCGTCAGCTCCTGCGTCAACGAGTGCCTTGGCCCTGTCCTGCGCTGCTTGCAGTCCGTCGGTGGCGCGGATGTCGGTGCGGGCCATGATGAGGAAGTTCGGGTCGCGGCGGGCGTCTGCGGCGGCACGGATGCGCTTGGTCGCGGTGTCCAGGTCCACCACGTTTTTGCCGTCGAGGTGGCCGCAGCGTTTGGGGTTGAACTGGTCCTCGATGTGCAGGCCGGCAAGGCCGGCGTTTTCGATTTCCTGGACAGTGCGGGCCACGTTCATGGGTTCGCCGAAGCCGGTGTCGGCGTCCACGATGGCGGGCAGGTCGGTCATCCGGGCGATCTGCCCGGCCCGGGTGGCGACTTCGGTGAGGGTGGTCAGGCCGATGTCGGGCAGGCCGAGGTCGTTTGCCAGGACGGCGCCGGAGATGTAGACCCCCGCGAAGCCTTTCTCCTCGATCAGGCGGGCTGAGAGGGGGTTGAACGCGCCGGGGAACTGGGCGATGGTCCCGAAGGCGAGGAGTTCGCGGAACCGGATCCTTTTCTGCTCGGGCGTGACCTTGGAATACAGCATCAGAAGAGTCCCTTGGGTGCGGCGCCCAGGTCGATGACGCCGGGGGCGGCGGTGATGTTCAGCTGGTCCAGTTCACCGGGACCGAGTTCGGGGAGGCGTTCGACGGCGGTGAGGAACCGTTCGATTTCGGCTTCCTCCACGAGGCCGGCGGCGAGGGTGCGGAACTTGGTGATGTACTGCTCGCGGCCGAAGGGCCGGGCACCGAGCGGGTGCGCGTCCGCGACGGCGATCTCATCGGTGATGACGGTGCCGTCGGTGAGGGTGATTTCCACTGACCCGCCGAAGGCCTTCTCGTTGATGTCCAGGGAGTGGTAGCGGCGGGTCCACTCCGGATCCTCCTCGGTAGTGACCTTTTGCCACAGCTCCACCGTGTCCGGGCGGGCGGCACGGGTGGGGGAGTAGGAGTCCACGTGGTGCCAGGCCCCGTCCTGCAGTGCGACGGTGAAGATGTAGGGGATCGAGTGGTCCAGCGTCTCCCTGGATGCGGTGGGGCTGTACTTTTGGGGGTCGTTGGCGCCGGAGCCGATGACGTAGTGGGTGTGGTGGCTGGTTTTGATCAGTACGGACTTCACGTTGGCCGGGTCCGTGGCCTCGGGGTGCTCGCGGTTGAGTTTGCGGGCGAGGTCGATCCAGGCCTGGGCCTGGTACTCGGCGGAGTGCTCCTTGGTGTAGGTGTCCAGGATCGCGCGCTTGGCCTCACCGGGAGTGGGCAGCGGAACCATGTAGGAGGCCTCCGGTCCGTCCAGCAGCCAAGCGATCACGCCGTCTTCACCTTCATAGATCGGCACGGGGGAGGTCTGGCCGCGCATCGCCCGGTCCGCGGCTTCGACGGCCATCTTCCCGGCGAACGCGGGGGCGTGCGCCTTCCACGTTGAAATCTCGCCCTTGCGCGATTGGCGGGTGGCTGTGGTGGTGTGCAGTGCCTGCCCGACGGACTGGAAGATGGTCTCGACGTCGAGGCCCAGGAGGGTGCCGATGCCGGCTGCAGCGGAGGGGCCGAGGTGGGCGACGTGGTCGATCTTGTGCTTGTGCAGGCAGATGGCCTTGACCAGGTTCACCTGGATCTCATAGCCCGTCGCGATCCCACGGATGAGGTCCCGGCCGCTGGAGCCCACATGCTGGGCAACGGCCAGGATCGGCGGGATGTTGTCCCCCGGGTGGGAGTAGTCGGCCGCGAGGAAGGTGTCGTGGTAGTCCAGTTCACGGACAGCTACGCCATTGGCCCAGGCTGCCCACTCGGGGGAGACCCGTTCGCCGATGCCAAAGACCTTCGCACCCTTCCCGCCCGTACTGGGCCCATGGGTCAGGGCCTGGGCACGGGCCGCCACAATCGGCGCCCGGTTCAGCGAGGCGATCGCCACCGAAGCGTTATCGATGATCCGGTTGATCACCATCTCCGTGACGTCGGCGGTGACCTCCACGGGGTCGGCGGCAACCGTGGCGATTTTGTGGGCCAGCTGGTCCTCGCGGGGCAGGTTCTCTTCGCTCTTGTACACGCGGACGTGGTGTTCCTTGACCATGGGGGCTCCTTGTTAACGGGGTGTGTGGGTTGCTTTGATGTGGGAGAGGCTGCGGTGCAGATGCAGCGTGGTGGCCGCCTGCGCCAGTCGCGGGTTTCCGATGGCGATCGCCTCCGCGATAGCCGCATGTTCGGCTGCCGCAGCGGTCAGCCGGGCGGCATCGTCGGCGGCCAGCCGACGGACCCGGACAAGATGCACTCGGAGACCGCGCATCGCCTGGGCCATGTAAGAGTTGGAGATTGCGGCATCGATGGCTGAGTCCAGGCGTTGCACCAGCAGGTAGTAGTCCTCAAGGGCGGGTGCGCTGCCGTTGAGGAGCGCGGGCGCCGCCCGGAACTCCGCCTCGAGTGTCCGGAAAACTGTGGGGTCGCCGCGTTCCGCCGCAAGTGCTGCAGCCTTGCTTTCCAATGTCTCGCGAAGCTCGAAGAGTTCCTCGATGTCCTCCAGCGAGATGCCGGTGACGACGACGCCGCGGCCGCCCGCCGTCGTCAGGCCTTCTGCCGTCAGGCGGGCCAGCGCCTCCCGGAGCGGCGTGCGTGAGACGCCAAGCCGCTCCGCCTGTTCCACCTCGGCCAGCAAGGTCCCCGGCTGGAGCCGCCACTGGACGATGTCATCGCGGAGCGCGGTATAGGCGCGGTCGCTGGCTCGCACTGGTTGTCCCTTCGTTGGTACAGTCAGTGTATACAGAAGGCGCGAAGAAAGCAGCTCATCGGGAAAATTTTCAACGAAAACAGGGATTTATGTATACACGGCGTCCGGCTGGGATTCCGCCAAGCTCAGTCACCCTCCGGTGGCGGGCTCAATCGGCCGGCGGCCGGCCAATGACCCGAGGGCGGAACGCGCAATCACCGTGCTGCCCAGCGGTACTCATTCTCGGGCCGGCCGGGGGTGCCGTAACGGGCCGTCCTGGACACGGTCCCGGCGTCGGCCAGGTACTCCAGGTAGCGGCGGGCGGTGACCCGGGACATGCCCAGGGCGTCCATCACTTCGGTGGCGGAGACGGCGCCCTGCTGCTCCTTCATGAATTCCTGGACCGAAGCCAGCGTGGACACCGAAAGACCCTTCGGCAATGGCAATTCAGAGGGTGCGCGGAGGCTGGCGAACGCCTGGTCCACGTCCGTCTGCGAAGCTCCGGCCTTCCCCGAGCCCCCTGGCGGGCCGGCCAGCTGCTGCCGGAACTGGCGGTAGCTTTCGAGTTTGTCCGCGAAGGTGGCGTAGGTGAACGGCTTGATCAGGTACTGGACCACACCGATGGCCACAGCGCTGCGCACGATGGCCAGTTCGCGGACGGCGGTAATGGCAACGATGTCGGCCAGGATCCCGGACGCCCGCATCCGGCGGGCGATGTCCAGCCCGTGGAGGTCGGGAAGGTTCATGTCCAGCAGGACGAGTTCCACCGGGTTGCCCGCCGCCGCGAACTCGCTGAGCAGCCGCAGTGCGGACTGTCCGTCCGGGGCCGTGCCGGCCAGCTCGAAACCGGCCAGCCGCCCGACGTAAGCCGCATGGGCGGCAGCTGCGATGGCCTCATCCTCCACGACGAGGACGCGGATATTGCTCAACGGTTGTGCTCCTTCTCTGCGGTGGCCGCTGCGGGGAGGAACACTTCGAACTTGGCACCGCGCCGGCCGTTGATTGTCAGGGTACCCCCCAGGCGGTGTACAGCCTGACGGACCAGCGCCAGGCCGATGCCCCGACCGCCGGGGCCGGACGGTTTGGTGCTGAACCCGTGCCGGAGCAGGTTCTCCGCTGCCCCCGGATCAATGGCCGGACCGGAATCGTGCACTGTGATGTCCAGGCCTTCCTCATCCGCTTCCACCGTCAGCTCCACCTTCCGCGGAGGCGGTCCGTCCGCAGCTGCATCCATGGCGTTGTCCAGCAGGTTGCCGAGGATGGTCACCAGGTCCTGCACGGCGATCCCCGCCACGCTCGCCGAGCCCAGCGCGGAAACGTCCAGCTGGACTCCGCGCTCGTGCGCCTCGGCCACCTTGCCCATCACCAGGGCACCAAGAACCGGCTCGTCCACCGAACTGACCATGTCATCGGTCAGCTGCTGGCTGAGCTCCAGGTCCTTCGTGGCGAAGGCAAGCGCTTCCTGCGTGCGGCCCAGCTCCAGCAGCGAAACCATCGTGTGCAGCCGGTTGGCGTGCTCGTGGGTCTGCGCCCGCAATGCATCGGAGAGCGTACGCATCGTTTCCAGCTCGCTGCCCAGGGCCTCGATCTCTGTCCGGTCCCGGAGCGTCGCCACCGTGCCGTACACAGGGGTTTTGCCCCGGCCGCCGGTTTCCTGGGGGCCTTTGGCAGGTGCCTGGTTGACCACCAGGATGCGCGAACCGGTGAGGAGGATCTCGTCCTTGGCGCTGCGCCCCGACTCGAACAGGCTCCGCAGCCCCTCATCCAGCGGCAGGTCGGCGAGCGACGGCGGCCGGGTGGGGTCCTTGCTGCCGGGACCGTCAAGGCCCAGCAGCTCGGCCGCCTGGTCGTTGTACATCACCACGCGGCCTTTTGTATCGATCAGTATCAGTCCCTCCCGGACGGAATGAAGCACTGATTCGTAGTAGGCGAACAGCTGGGCCAACTGCTCGGGCCCCCAGCCGCGGGTGACACGGCGGAGGTACCGGCCCAGCAGCCACGAAGCCAACGAACCTCCCACCAGCAGGGCAAGGCCAATGGCCAGGAGGGCGGGCAGGCGGGCGGCGAAGGCAACATCCACGGTTCCCACCGTGACCCCGGCGGCCACCAATGCCCTGACCGCGCCGCCGGCATCCTTGACCGGAACGATGGTCCTTACGGACGGCCCAAGGGTGCCGGCGGTGACCTCGGTGAGGGTTTCACCCTTGAGTGCTGCGTCAATGGAGCCGATGTAGGGGCGACCTATTTCCTCGTCACGCGGATGGGTCCAGCGGGTACGGTCCGGGGCCATGATGGTGATGAAGTCGACGTCGGCCGCGGCCATAACGTCGCGCGTATAGGGCTGCAGGAGGGCCGTAGGGTCCGGAGCATCAGCCGCTTCCAGAACCAGCGGATTTGCCGCCACCGAGGCGGCGATTCCTGCCATCCGCCGTCCGGCTTCGTCATAGGTACGGTCCCTGGCGTCCACGTACGTGGCCGACCCAACGATGGCGACGAACGCCACCACGATCAGCAGGTTCGCCACGAAGAGCCGTCGGGCGATACTCCAGCGGTGGATCATCTGTACCTCCCAGGCATCTTCCGCACATATGTGCTCCACGACCAATATGAACGCAACGGTGAGCTGGGTCACCACCTGCCCAATGATGGATATCACACCGGAGGACGCGTTCAGCCCAGAGATTGTGCCGCAGCGTCTATCAGATTATCCAAAGGAGACACATCATGGCTTCTCAACGAGGAGAGTCGCTTGACACCGTGAAGACGCGGCGCAAGGGCATCGACAAATCGCACTACCTCTACATCGCTGTTATCGCTGCCGTCATCCTCGGCGCGTTGGTGGGACTTATGTTCCCTGAAGTGGGCAAGTCCATGAAGCCGCTTGGCGACGGCTTCATCAAACTCATCAAGATGATGATCGCTCCTGTCATCTTCTGCACCATCGTCCTGGGCATCGGCTCGATCGCGAAGGCTGCCACCGTAGGCAAGGTGGGCGGCCTGGCGCTGGGCTACTTCGTCCTGATGTCGACGTTCGCGCTCGCCATCGGCCTGGTGGTCGGCAACTTGATCCACCCGGGCGAGGGCCTGAAGCTTGCCCCCTACGACCCCAACAAGAAGGCGGAAGTAGACAGCACCGTTGCCTTCCTCCTGGGCATCATTCCTGGAGATATTCCCGTTCTCCCCACCCTCTTTGCTGCAATCCTCGTAGGGTTTGCCCTCCAGAAGATGGGCCCGCAGGGCGCTCCCACCCTCAAGGCAATCGGCCACGCCCAGGTCCTCGTATTCCGCATCCTGATCATGATCATGTGGCTTGCCCCCGTGGGCGCCTTCGGTGCCATCGCCGCCGTCGTGGGAGCTACCGGCTTCCAGGCCATTGTCAGCATGTTCACCCTGATGGCTGCCTTCTACATCACCTGCGCACTGTTCATCGTGGTCATCCTGGGTGGCCTGCTCAAGGTGGTCACGGGCGTCAACATTTTCAAGCTGATGAAGTACCTGGGCCGCGAGTACCTGCTCATCTTCTCCACGTCCTCCTCCGAAGCTGCCCTGCCCCGCCTGATCGCCAAAATGGAACACCTCGGTGTCTCCAAGCCCGTCGTGGGCGTCACGGTACCTACCGGCTACTCCTTCAACCTTGACGGAACGGCCATCTACCTGACCATGGCTTCCCTGTTCGTTGCCAACGCGATGGGCACGCCGCTGGACCTGGGCGCACAGGTTTCCCTGCTCATCTTCATGATCATTGCCTCCAAGGGTGCAGCCGGTGTCACCGGCGCCGGCCTTGCCACGCTCGCTGCCGGCCTGCAGGCCCACAAGCCCGAGCTGCTGGGCGGCGTGGGCATGATCGTAGGCATCGACCGGTTCATGTCCGAGGCCCGCGCCCTGACCAACTTCACCGGCAACGCCGTAGCCACCGTGCTCATTGGCACGTGGGTCAAGGAGATCGACGGCGGCCAGGTCAACCAGGTGCTCTCCGGTGAACTGCCCTTCGACGAGCAGACCATGATTGCCGGCCACGCGGAGCCCGCAGTTGCTGAAACCGAGGCACGGCTGGTGCCGGCGAACGCCTAGGCGCCAGCCCCCGCAGCCACCGCTACTGCCCCCGCAGCCCCTTGCTGCGGGGGCAGTTTTGCGTGCTCGAGCGGGGCAACCTTCGACCTCAGCTAGAGGGTAAAGGCTCAACATCCGGGGAAAGTCAAGTTGCCTCGAATACCGTGTCGGGCGCTGTAACCTTGGGGAGAAGCAGGAGCGTTGCTGGCCATCCAGCGGCAGGAAATCACCGTCATCGAAAGTGTGGATAGATACGTGAGCAGCGAACAGGGTTCAGCAACTCTGGAGGGCACGGAATTCGACCTGGAAGACGCGGTGATGGGGCCCACCGGGCGCCCATACCGCGAGTTCCCGGAACCCGCGCCGCTGTCCTCCCACGGTCCGGCCCGCGTCATCGCCATGGTTAACCAAAAAGGCGGCGTCGGAAAGACCACCTCCACCATCAACCTGGCGGCGGCACTGGCCGAATACGGCCGCCGTGTGCTCCTGGTGGACTTTGACCCCCAGGGCGCCCTGTCCGCTGGCCTGGGCGTCAACCCCCATGAACTGGACCTGACGGTCTACAACGTCCTGATGGACCGCAAAGTAAACATCCGGGACGCCATCCACCAGACCGGTGTGGAGAACGTCGATCTGCTGCCGGCAAACATCGATCTCTCGGCAGCCGAAGTGCAGCTGGTCAATGAGGTGGCGCGCGAGCAGGTACTGGACCGTGCGCTCAAGAAAGTCGAAGACGAATACGACGTCGTCCTCATCGACTGCCAGCCGTCACTCGGCCTCCTCACCGTCAACGCCCTCACCGCCGCCCACGGCGTGATCATCCCGCTGATCTGCGAGTTCTTTGCCCTCCGCGCTGTGGCACTGCTGGTGGAAACCATCGACAAAGTCCAGGACCGGCTGAACCCCCGCCTGCAGGTGGACGGCGTGCTGGCCACCATGTACGACGCCCGCACTCTGCACAGCCGCGAAGTGATAGCCCGCCTGGTGGAAGCCTTTGGGGACAAGGTCTTCGAAACCGTCATCAAGCGCTCCATCAAGTTCGCCGACGCCACCGTGGCCGCCGAGCCCATCACGAGCTACGCCGCTACCCACGTGGGGGCCGACGCTTACCGCAGGCTGGCCAAGGAACTGATTTCGCGCGGCGGCGCACCCTAGCCACGCCGTGGCCGAAACCAAGCCCGGCTTCGAGGTGCGGCTGGCCAACTTCACGGGTCCGTTCGACCTCCTCCTGGGGCTGATTGCCAAACACCAGCTGGACATCACCGAGGTGGCGATCGCCACCGTCACTGACGAGTTCATCAAGTACATCCGGAACCTGCAGAAGCTGGGCGAAGAGTGGGCCCTGGATGAGGCCAGCGAATTCCTGGTGATCGCGGCAGCGCTCCTTGACCTCAAGGCTGCCCGGCTCCTGCCCGCCGGCGAGGTGGACGACGACGAGGACATCGCGCTGCTGGAAGCCAGGGACCTGCTCTTCGCCCGGCTGCTCCAGTACAAAGCGTTCAAGCAGGTGGCCGGCCTCCTCGGCGAAACCCTGCACCAGGAGGCCCTGCGCTTCCCCCGGCAGGTGGCGCTGGAAGAACACTTCGCTGCAATGCTCCCTGAACTCGTCTGGAAGCACACGCCCGAACAGTTTGCCCGCCTGGCCGAAGCAGCCATGCGGCCCAAGGCTCCACAGCCAACCGAAGTAGGCCTGGCCCACCTTCACGGCGGCACGGTCAGCGTGAAGGAGCAGGCTGAGATCGTGGGCCTTCGGCTGCAGCTCGAATCTCCGCTGACGTTCCGGACCCTGATCGCCGACGCCGACTCCACCCTGGTGGTGGTGGCCAGGTTCCTTGCCCTGCTGGAACTGTTCCGGGACAAGGCGGTCTCGTTTGACCAACTCTCGCCGCTGGGGGACCTGGCCGTGCACTGGACGGCCGGCAACGGGGTCTGGTCCGCGGAGAACCTGAGCGAGGAATTTGAGGAGCAGTTGTGACCCAACAACCAACAGAAGGGCCAAGCCAGGGGGAGCCGGACGTCAACAGCCTCCCCGGCGGCGCCAAGGCTGCCCTTGAGGCCGTGCTGATGGTCATCGATGAGCCCGCCACGGAAGAGGAGCTGGCCGCGGGCCTTGAGCTGACCGTTGATGCGGTCAGCGCCCTGCTGGCAGAACTCCAGCGGGAGTATAACGGCTATACTGTTAACGCCCCGGATATGGATTCAGCCAGCCCAGCTGGTTTCGGCTCCAGCCCCCGGGGTTTTGAATTGCGGAAAGTCGCCGGTGGCTGGCGGATCTACTCCCGTGCTGAATTCGCCCATATCGTGGGCAAATATGTGCTGGAGGGGCAGACGGCCAGGCTCACCCAGGCCGCCCTGGAAACGCTCGCGGTGATCGCTTACCGCCAGCCGGTCTCCAGGGCCAGGGTGTCCGCAATCAGGGGAGTCAATGTTGACTCCGTCGTACGGACACTCGCCCAGCGCGGGCTGATCGAGGACTCGGGAACTGATCCCGAGTCCGGCGCCATCCTCTACCGGACCACGTCGTACTTCCTCGAGCGGATGGGCATCAGTTCAGTGGCCGAGCTGCCGCAGCTGTCCCCGCACCTCCCGGGGCTGGACGGGATCGCGGAGTTCTACGACGCCGAAACAACGTAGGCAGGGAACCAGCCCTGGCTGCAGCACGAGTACTTACAAGGGCAGATTATTTCTGCACGGCTGGCTAGGGTTGTCTTTGGACACCTTGCCGGTCAACATATCGAAGGACGGGTCATGACACAGGCGGGACGCCAGGGTTCACCACGTAACAGTTCGGGACGCAACAGCTCCGGGCACAACAACACGCCGGGACGCGGCACCTCCCAGGGCGGCGCTTCCGCCGGCGGTTTCCGCGGCGGTTCGGCCAAGCGCGGCGCCGGGTTCGGCAGCGACCGGCCGCACCGCGCGCCCAAGCCGCGCGAGGAGCGCTTCATCGATCCGGATCAGGCACCTGAAGCCCGGACCGGCGGGGGAGCCCCGGAAGCAAGGGCTGCCAAGCCTTCTTCCCGGAAACCTGCCGCGCGCAAGCCCGGTGCCAAGAAAGTGCCCGGCACTCCCGGGGCACCCAAGCAGAAGCCGCGGACCGGCGCCCCCGGGGCAGCCGCCTCACGAGCCTTTGGCAGCGAACGCTTCGGCCAGAACCTCGGGCCGATCCGCAAGCCGTCACGCAGGAAAGGCCCGCGCGGTGACGTTCCCCAGTCCGAACTCCACGACGCCGACGGCGTGCGCCTGCAAAAGGTGATGGCCTCCGCCGGCGTGGCATCACGGCGTGTCTGCGAAGAGATGATCGCCGAGGGCCGGGTGGAAGTGGACGGCCAGGTGGTCACCGAGCTCGGCGTCCGCGTCGATCCGAAAACCGCCGTCATCCACGTGGACGGCATCCGGATCCAGCTGGACGAGAACATGGTCTACATGGTGTTCAACAAGCCCAAGGGCGTCGTCTCCACCATGGAGGATCCTGAGGGCCGGCCCTGCATCAGCGACTTCCTGCGGAACCAGCACGGCGAGCGGCTCTTCCACGTGGGCCGGCTGGACGTCGCCACCGAGGGGCTGCTCCTGCTGACGAATGACGGCGAGCTGGCCAACCGCCTGACGCACCCGTCCTACGAGGTTCCCAAGACATACCTGGTCCAGGTCCGCGGCCCGTTCCCGCAGGGGATCGGCGCCCAGCTCAAGCAGGGTGTTGAACTGGAAGACGGCTTTGCCTCCGTCGATTCCTTCCGGCTGGTCGACTCCACCCCGGGCCACGTGCTGATCGAGGTGGTGCTGCACTCCGGCAAGAACCGCATCGTGCGCCGCCTGTTCGACGCCGTCGGGTTCCCGGTCCTGCGGCTGGTCCGCGTGAAGGTGGGACCCATTGGCCTGGGCGACCAGCGCCAGGGAAGCATCCGCAACCTTGGCAAGCAGGAAGTCGGCCACCTGCTGGCATCCGTAGGGCTCTGACCATGTCGGCTTTCCACAGCCAGGGCCGCGGGCACCTGGACGGTCCCGTGGTGGTCCTCGGCACGGGGCTGCTGGGGACCAGCATCGGGCTTGGCCTGCGGGGCCGCGGGGTTCCGGTGTACCTCTCCGATCCGTCGCCCACCAACCAGGCTGTTGCCGTGGACATCGGGGCGGGGCAGCCCCTCGCTGCCCTGGCCGGGGACGCGCCGCAACTGGTGGTTGTTGCCGCCCCGCCGGATGTCACGGCCGATGTTGTGGCGAAGGCGCTGGCTGACTACCCGGAATCGGTGGTGGTGGACATCGCCAGCGTCAAGGCCGGGATCCTCTCAGCACTGCGCGGCCGCGGCGTCGACCTGTCACGCTACGTGGGCACCCATCCCATGGCGGGACGGGAAAAGTCCGGGCCGGTTGCTGCCCGTGGCGAGCTGTTCACGTCGATGCCGTGGGTGGTTTGCCCGTCTGACGAGACGTCCGGCGATGCCCTCCAGGTGGCCCGCTCGCTGGCTGCCGACCTGGGCGCCGTCGTCTCCCAGTTCACGGCGGACGAGCACGATGAGGCCGTGGCGCTGGTTTCGCACCTGCCCCAGGTGATGTCATCGCTGTTGGCCAGCCGGCTGCAGGGCACACCGCTGCACGCCTTGTCCCTGGCGGGGAACGGCTTGCGGGACGTTACCCGGATTGCTGCCAGCGATCCCACCCTTTGGGTGCAGATCCTGGGCGGCAATGCGGCGAAGGTGGTGGAGATCCTTTACGGTGTGCGCGAGGACCTTAACCGGCTGATCGGAACGCTGGAACAGCCCGCGGCGCCGGGTGCCCGCCTGGACCTCGCGCAGCTGATCAGCGAAGGCAATGCCGGACAGGCCCGGATTCCGGGCAAGCACGGCGGGCCACCGCAGGCGTATTCGTGGCTCACCGTCCTGGTGGACGATAAGCCTGGCCAGATCGCGCAGCTCCTGACCGAAATCGGTGAAATCGGGGTAAACGTTGAGGACTTGCGGCTGGACCATTCGTCCGGCCAGAACGTGGGCATGGTGGAATTGTCAGTGTTGCCCAATAAGCATGACCACCTGATCGAAGCATTAAACGACCGCGGATGGCGGGTACTTCAGTAATGACACAGGAACTTCTTGACACCCTGCCGGCGCTCCGCCTCGGCAGGCCGCTGGTGGTTGCCATCGACGGGCCGTCCGGCTCGGGCAAGTCCAGTGTCAGCAAGGAAGTGGCCCGCAGGCTCCGCCTCGCCTACCTGGACACCGGCGCGATGTACCGCGCGCTGACCTGGCACTGCGTCACGAACGGCATTGACCTGGAGGACGCCGCTTCCGTGGAGCAGGCCTCCCGCGACCTGGTCCTGGAGCTGAGCACCAGCCCCAATGAGGAGTACGTCCGGGTTGACGGCGTGGACGTTACGGACGCCATCCGGGAACCTGCCATCTCCTCGGCAGTCAGTGCAGTGGCCACCACCCTTGGCGCCCGGACGGAACTTATCCGGCGGCAGCGGGCCCTGATTGAAAAGCACCACCGCCGCATGGTGGTGGAAGGCAGGGACATCACGACCGTCGTCGCGCCCGGAGCAGAGGTTCGGATGCTGCTCACCGCCAGCGAGGAAGCCCGGCTTCGCCGCCGCGGCATCCAGCTGGGCGGAACGCAGAACGCCGAACAGCTGGCCGCGCAGGTGACCCACCGCGATGCCAAGGATTCCACCGTGGTCAACTTCACCCAGGCTGCCTCGGGCGTGGTGACCCTGGACTCCTCGGACCTCGACTTCGACCAGACAGTTGCCGCAGCCCTGGTGATTGTGACCAAGGTCCTGAACCGTGACTGAGCCGGCCAGGAACCAGCCGGCCACGGGCGGGAGCAGGCCGGAAATCCCGTCCGGCTGGACCACGGCCTGGAGCAGGCCGGTGGGCTGGGCCCTGGACCACCTGGTCTACCGAACATCAGTCACCGGACGGGACAACGTCCCCACCGGCGGTCCGGTGATTTTTGCCGCCAACCACATCAGCTTCCTGGATGGCCCGGTCATGTTCGGTGCCTCCCCCCGCCCCATGCACATCCTGGTGAAACAGGAGATGTTCACCGGGTTCCTGGGCCGGGTCCTCACTGCAGCGGGGCAGCTCCCGGTGGAGCGGTCGGGAGACCGCGCCGCGCTGCAGCGCTGCAGGAAAGTGCTCGACGCCGGCCGTTGCGTCGGGATTCTCCCTGAAGGAACGCGGGGGAGCGGGGCAGCAGAAGACATCAACGGCGGCGTTGCCTGGCTGGCACTGAACTCCGGAGCCCCGGTAGTGCCGGTTGCGATCCTCGGCACCCGCAAGGGCAACGAGCACCTTGATTCCGTACCGCGGCCGGGCCGGCGCTTCCACGTCAGCTTCGGAAATGCGCTGACCCTGGGCCGCAGGGCCGGGGAAAGCGGCCGTGCTTCAATGGACAGGGCGGCGCAGGAGATCCGTGACGCACTGTCAGGGCACGTGCAGGATTCCATTCAACTCACCGGGCAGCCGCTGCCGGCGGGCCCCAACCCACAAAGACTTCAAGCAGTAGCCGGGACGCCGGCAGATGACCACTAAGGACAGTGCAATGAGCGACACCACCCAGACCTCCGGCCACCCAGGCGCCGGCGACGACGAATACACCCCCACCGGCACCGACCAGGTCGCCGAACGGCTGGCCGCGATTGACGACGACGAAGCGGAGCTCCGTGCGGCGTCCCTCCGGGCGGGCCTTGAGGACTACGACCTCGACGAGGACGACGCCGCGCTCCTCAGCGGGGAATTCGGCGACGAGGATTACGACGGCCCGGTCAAGCTGGATCCCGTCCTGGCCATCATCGGCCGCCCCAACGTGGGCAAGTCCACCCTGGTAAACCGCATCCTGGGCCGCCGTGAAGCAGTGGTGGAAGACACCCCCGGTGTCACCCGCGACCGTGTGATGTACTCCGCCCACTGGAACGGCCGCAACTTCACGCTGGTGGACACCGGCGGCTGGGAGCACGACGCCCGCGGCATCCACGCCCGGGTGGCCGAGCAGGCCGAAATGGCCGTGGAGCTCGCCGACGCGGTCCTCTTCGTCGTCGACTCCGCCGTGGGCGCCACCGCCACCGACGAAGGCGTGATGAAGATGCTGCGCCGCAGCAAGAAGCCCGTCATCATGGTGGCCAACAAGGTTGACGACTTCGCGCAGGAAGCCGACTCGGCCGCACTGTGGGGTCTCGGCTTCGGCGAGCCCTACCCCGTCTCGGCCCTGCACGGCCGGGGCGTGGCTGACCTGCTGGACCACGTGATGGATGTGCTTCCCGAGTTCTCCACCATCGAAGGACTGGAACGTTCCGGTGGCCCACGCCGCGTCGCCCTGATCGGCCGCCCCAACGTGGGCAAGTCCTCGCTGCTGAACAAGCTCGCCGGCACCGAGCGGGTGGTGGTGGACAACACCGCCGGAACTACCCGTGACCCGGTGGACGAATTCATTGAGCTCGGCGGCCGGACCTGGCGGTTCGTGGACACGGCAGGCATCCGCCGCCGCCAGCACATGGCACAGGGCGCGGACTTCTATGCCTCCCTGCGGACGCAGTCTGCGCTCGAAAAGGCGGAGGTCGCCGTCGTGCTGCTCGCCGTGGACGAGGTCCTCAGCGAACAGGACGTCCGGATCCTGCAGCTCGCCATTGAATCGGGCCGCGCCCTGGTGCTGGCGTTCAACAAGTGGGACCTGCTCGACGACGAACGCCGGCGCTACCTCGAGCGTGAAATTGAACAGGACCTGGCGCATGTGAACTGGGCTCCCCGGGTCAACATCTCGGCGAAAACCGGGTGGCACAAAGACCGCCTGGTTCCTGCCTTGGATGTGGCGCTGGAAAGCTGGGACAAGCGCATTGCCACCGGCCGCCTGAACGCCTTCCTGGGCGAGCTTGTGGCTGCCCACCCGCACCCGGTCCGCGGCGGCAAGCAGCCCCGCATCCTCTTCGGCACGCAGGCCTCCAGCCGGCCGCCGAAGTTCGTGCTGTTCACCACCGGCTTCCTGGACCCCGGATACCGCCGCTTCATCACCCGCCGGCTGCGGGAAACGTTTGGCTTCGAAGGCACGCCCATCGAGGTCAGCATGCGTGTCCGGGAGAAGCGGGGCAAGAAGCGTTAATTACGACACACCTCACGAGCGAATCCCGGAAAGTGTCACTGGCACCCTCCGGGATCGTGTAAGCTCTTCTAGGTGGTTCGGCCGGACTGCTGGTGGAATTCCCCGGGTTAGCCCGCGGATGAAGCGCAGCGGAGAACGGCGGAACTAACGGGCTGTAGCGCAGCTTGGTAGCGCACTTGACTGGGGGTCAAGGGGTCGCAGGTTCAAATCCTGTCAGCCCGACCAATGAGGCCGGAGCCACGCGGAAACGCGTAGCTCCGGCCTTTTCTTGTTCCCGGCGCAGACACCGGGAAATCGGGTTAGCGGCCAAAATGTGTGTACGGCTTTGGCGTGTCATCTGCGTCGTCCGCCCCATCCTTGTTGGATTCCGTTTCCGTCCTCGCTGGTGAAGGCTGTGTCGTAGAGGGCTGGGCCGATGGGGTCTTCGGCCCGCGGGTGGTTCCTTCTTTGGGGTTGCCAGTGGCGGGGTTGCACGAGATGCCAGGGGTCCTGAGGTTGCTCTGTGCGCAGGTAGAGGTACCAGTCGGCGGCACGGGCGGCGTGGTCTGGGGTGAGCCCGCGGTGGGTGCGGAGCAGGTCTTTGAGTCCGGCGTTGATCCCGCCCTCCAGCGGGCTGGTTGTCCGCGCGATGTTCTGTCCTGCAGTCGCGCTGGTGAGCCAGGTGAACATGTGCCCGGCTTTGATCGCCCCGGCCAGAGTTCCCCGTGCCCGGCGTAAGCCCAGGTGGGTGTACCACCAGAGTTGGCCGGCCCCGATATGGGCGGGTCTGACGGTGTTCTTTTTCGCGTAGGTGCGGTGCTTGAGAAACGACTCCCAGCGGGCTTCCCAGGACGCGAACTCGCCCATCCACGATGCTGCCTCATCAAGGTCTGTCACGTGCGTCAGGGCCTTGGCCAGGGCCAGCAGTTCCTTGCCCGCTTCCAGTTTCGGGCGCAGCGTCAGATGCGTGCGGATGTTCTGGCGGATATGAAACAGGCACCGCTGGACTTTCGTTTCCGGCCAGTGTTCCCGCAGGGCGCTCTCGAGGCCTTTGTGCCCGTCCACCACTGCCACGTCCGGCGCGGGGATTTGTTGCAGGAGCGCGGACCAGGAAGCGTGCTTTTCCCGGTCGCACCACTGCCATGCGATGACGTGGGAACCGGTGTAAGCCACCAGCACGCACCAGCCGTTGAAGTACGTGCCGTCGAGCATGAGCACAGGATGGATCTCCCCGGTCACAGGCGCTTGCGGGACCACATTCCAGCACCAGGCACTGCGGCGGCGGAAAGTCCGTTCGGAGCCCGCGTACCCGCCCTGGCGCTGCTTCCCAGTGAGCCAGGACAGGAACGCCGTGAACTCAGCCTTCCTCGTGACATCAACCCGGGTCTGCGTGCTCGAAGCACCACACGATTTACACCGCCATCTCGTCCGGCCCGAACTGGTGGTCCCGTTCTTCACAAGCTTCCGAGCACATACACCACACCTGGGTTGATTCGATGGAACCGTCACTCCACATGCTTTCAAAGCATGTGCAAGCCCCTACAACCCAAGTGAACAATGACAACCAAGGCCATCGCGTACACACATTTTGGCCGCTAACCCGGGAAATCAGTAGCGCACTCTTACTTTGAGAATGAAATCGCAGTTCCTCCTGTGCTCGTACCGGTCGCTCCACTCGTACCAGTGGTGGTGGCCCCGCCAGCTGCTGCAGCGGTAGAGGTACTTGTAGTCGTTGTGGTAGGAGTTACGGCCGTCATAGCGGCGGTCGTCACCGCGGTTGTCATACGACGACTTGTGGCTATCCCTGTAGTTGTTGTCGTTGGCAAACGCCACACCGGTTGATCCTCCGAAGATCAGGCCCGTGGCAAGGGCTGCTGAGCCAAGGAGGCGGGTTACTTTGTTCATTGAACTGTCCTATCGTGCATCAATTACTTTCGATGCCGCAGGAACGGGAGAGCAGGCAGAGCGGCGCTGGCCGTTTGGAGGCGCGGTCAACGTCGTCGTCGACTCGCCTGTCTGCGGTTTGCCTCTCAAGTCCGATGGGCGCGGGGAGGCGCCGTACTTGAGGGTGCGAATGCCCTGTATATGAAGCGTGATCAATTCCCGGGGAACTTCATCTGCAGGGTGTGGGTGATTGCCTGAACACATGCGAAAGGCCCAGAGAGGCACTGTCTGTGAGCAGTGAGCGCCGGTTTCTGGACCCTCATGTAATCAGCTTCCGTCCGCCCGGAATGGTTATTGGGAGGGGACGTGCCACTCACGATACACGCCGTTTTTCCGCGCTGTGAAGGGCCGCCCTTACCCTATTTCAGGAACTTTGAGGTCCTGCGGTCGGCCAGGATCTTGCCCTTCGTCTGGCAGGTGGGGCAGTACTGCAGCGCCGTATCGGCGAAGGAAACCTCCCGCACAGTGTCCCCGCATACCGGGCATGGCAAGCCGGTCCGGGCATGAACCCGCATATGGCTCCGCTTGACGTCTTTCAGGTCCTTGGGCGGCTTGCCCCGCGCTTCCGCCAAAGCTGTGCCCAGGACGCTGTGGATGGCGTCATAAAGGACCTGCACCGTTGGGCGGTCCAGCGACTTGGCGGTGGCAAAGGGCGAGATCCGCGCAGCGTGCAGGATCTCGTCGCTGTAGGCGTTGCCGATTCCGGCGATGGCGCTCTGGCTCCTGAGGAGTCCCTTGATCTGCTGTGAACTGCCGGCGAGGATCTCAGCCAGCATGTCGGCGTCGAACGCTTCCGTGAACGGGTCCGGCCCCAGCGTGGCGATGCCGGGAACGTCCTGCGGGTCCCGCACCACATGGACTGCCAGGCTCTTCTTGGTTCCAGCCTCCGTGAGGTCGATGCCGCGCGGACCATCAGGGCCTGTGAAGGTGAAACGGGCCGCAATGTGGCCCTTGCCCATCCTCAGCTGCGCATCCGTGGGGGAGTCCGTGAAGCGCACCCAGCCCGCACGTGCCAGATGGAAGACGAGCGAGATTCCGCCGGTATCGATACTGACGAACTTGCCGAAGCGCCGCACACCCGTCACCGTTCTGCCCTCGAGGGCGTTGAACGGCGGATCTGCCGTTTTGAGCACAGCGAAGGAAACAATCTGCACCTTGGTCACCGAGGTTCCCTGCAGATGCTCGTCAAGAAATTCGGCCAGGCCGGCCACCTCAGGAAGTTCGGGCATGGCTTACCCTGCGGCTTCCCCGGGCCCCGGAACGGTGCGTTCGGTCATGCGTCCCATCTTGTCAGAATCCCCCGCGAACGCCCCGGCACTTGTGCCTATACTTTCAGCGGCGGCCTGTTGGCCCCGTTGACATTGGTGTTCGACCCGATGAAAGGCCCCTGATGAGCAACATTCCCGAAGAACTGTCCTACACCGCCGAACACGAGTGGGTTACTGCTCCGAATGCCGACGGCGTGGTGCGGGTTGGCATCACCGATTTCGCCCAGGACGCGCTAGGGGATGTTGTTTATGCCCAGATGCCCGAAGTTGGCACAAAGATTACGGCGAACGAAGTGGTGGGCGAAGTTGAGTCCACCAAGAGCGTCAGCGACATCTACGCCCCGGTCAGCGGCGAAGTGGTGGCCCGCAACGACTCCCTGGACACCGATTCGGCCCTGATCAACACCGATCCTTACGGCGACGGCTGGCTCATCGAAGTCAAACTGGCCGAACCGGATGCCGTGGAGTCATTGCTCAGTGCATCCGAGTACGAACAACAGGTAGGCTAAAAGCTAACCGGTACATCCGGTTCGGCCGGACGTGCAAGAGCAACGTCTCCGCACGTCAGCGGCCGGATCGGGAGCCGGTACCGGACCTGCAGAGCAGGTGCGGAGGGCAAAAGTTGAATACCGGCGCGAGCGCCGGATCGTCGAAGAGGAGGAGTCCATGGCTGGCCACACAAACAACCCTGCCGATGGGGAATACGGCAATGGTGCGGCTAGGGCGTCGGAGACCACCTCGATCCACCTCACCCCGGTAACCGATGAACCCACCATCGCCCCCAAACTCTCAACCGACGAACGCAGTTCCGTTGAGGCGCTGCCGGCCGGGTCCGCCCTCCTCGTAGCGCACAGCGGCCCGAACGCCGGAGCCCGCTTCCTGCTCGATTCGGACGTCACTACCGCCGGCCGCCACCCGGATGCCGACATCTTCCTCGATGATGTCACCGTCTCGCGCCGCCACGTGGAATTCCGCCGCACCGCCCGGAGCTTTGAAGTGGTGGACAAGAACAGCCTGAACGGGACCTACGTCAACCACGACCGCGTGGACAGCGTTGAGCTCAAGTCCGGCAGTGAAGTCCAGATCGGCAAATTCCGCCTCACCTTCTACCTGAGCCCTGCCAGCGCTGCAGGCCGCGGCTGAACCGGGGACCGCTGCCTGTGGCAATGGCACAACCGGAACGCCGGGGACCGCAGGTCCTGAACATCGGCGAAGTCCTCGCCCAGCTCAGCGGCGACTTCCCGGGAATGACCGCGTCAAAAATCCGGTTCCTCGAGGAAAAGGGGCTGATTAATCCCCGCCGTACCCCTGCGGGCTACCGGCAGTATTCCGACGGCGACGTGGAGCGTCTGCGGTTTGTCCTGGCTTTGCAGCGGGACCAGTACCTGCCCCTGAAAGTCATCAAGGACTACCTTGACGCCATCGACAGGGGAGAGCGGCCCGAGAACCTGCCGCCCGGCGTCGTGGTTTCCCCGCGGATCGTCTCCGACGAACTCGCCGCGGAGCTGCAGAGCAGGGGGCGCAAGCTCACCGAGGAACAGTTGCGGACGGAGTCCGGCGCCAGTGTCCCGTTGCTCCAGGCCCTGCTGAGCTTCGGCCTGATCAGCCACACCAACGGACAGTTTGACGAGCACGCCCTCCAGGTGGCGCGCGCCTGCGTGCAGCTGGAAAGCCACGGGCTCGAGCCGCGGCACCTTCGTCCCTTCCAGGCAGCTGCCGAACGCGAGTTCGGGCTGGTGGAACGCGCTGTGGCGCCTCTTGCCTCACGCAAGGACGCCGCATCCCAGGCGCGCGCGGCGGAGGCGGCCCGCGAAATCAGCGACCTCTGCCTTACCCTGCACCGGGCTCTGGTGCAGGACCACATCTCACGCATGGACATCTGATGATTGAAGTTGAGATCGTAGGCGTTCGGATTGAATTGCCTTCCAACCAGCCGCTGGTCCTCCTCCGGGAGATGCACGGCGAACGCCATGTGCCCATCTGGATCGGCACCCCGGAAGCAAGTGCCATAGCCCTCGCCCAGCAGGGAGTGGTTCCGCCCCGGCCCATGACGCACGACCTCCTCGTGGACGTGGTGGAGTCGCTTGGCCATTCAGTGGTCAGCGTTAACATCGTGGCGGTGGAGGACAACATCTTCTACGGCCAGCTCCAGTTCGAGAACGGCACCACCGTAAGCTCCCGGGCCTCGGATGCACTCGCCATCGCCCTGCGCGCCAAATGCCGCATCTGGTGCGCGGACTCGGTGATGGACGAAGCCGGGGTCCGGATTACCGAGCACGACGAGGGGGAGGACGCCGAGCCCGGCCCCAGCGTGGACGAGGAGCGCGAACTGCGCCGCTTTCGGGAGTTCCTGGATGACGTGGAGCCCGAGGACTTCGACGGCTAAAGTCACGTTAAGGTTAAAGTTGAGGTCGAAAGTCTCGACACGCCTGCTCGAACCGGCCAACGTCTTTGACCTTGGGTCCCGGCAGGCCTAACGTCGAAGTATCAAGTTCCCATTGCTTACGGCAGCCGCGCAAGTCACACTGGAAGGTGCGCCCCGCGGAAATTACAGGAATGGTCTTCGTACCTGTTCCTGCCGTTGCAGTTGTTCACGGGGGGGCTTATGACAAGGAGGATCCAGGTGAGGCCCAAAGGCGAAGCAGGCGGGCTGAAACAGCCCACGGCTGGTATTGCGATGCCCGCGAGCGGTGCCCAGGGCCTCCTGTTCACTGAAGACCTTCCCGTCCTGGACGAGGACGCCGGCTACCGGGGTCCCACCGCCTGCAAGGCTGCAGGCATCACCTACCGCCAGTTGGACTACTGGGCACGCACCGGGCTGGTTGAGCCGGCCGTCCGCGGGGCCGCCGGCTCGGGGTCCCAGCGCCTTTACGGTTTCCGCGACATCCTGGTCCTGAAGGTGGTCAAGCGCCTCCTGGACACGGGCGTTTCACTGCAGCAGATCCGCACCGCTGTGGAGCACCTGCGCGAACGCGGCGTGGAAGACCTCGCCCAGATCACGCTGATGAGCGACGGCGCCAGCGTCTACGAGTGCACCTCGGCGGACGAGGTGATTGATCTCGTGCAGGGCGGCCAGGGCGTGTTCGGCATCGCGGTGGGCCGGGTCTGGCGCGAGGTGGAAGGCAGCCTGGCATCGCTGCCGAGTGAGCACGCTGCCGAGCAGTCCTTTCCCGACGACGAACTGGGCAAGCGACGGGCCGCCCGCAAGATCAGCTGACAGCTTTAACCGCAGAAGCCGCTCTCCCCTGGAGGGCGGCTTCTGCCGTTAAAAGCCAATCTTTTACCGGACGCGGCTGCGCAGCCCGCTGCCCACTGCCATGAGGTTCGCCAGCAGGTCATCGAACAGGGAGGCGGCTGACTTGGCGGAATCTCCGGGCCAGTGGTGCACGGGGTGGGCGGCGCCCTGGATCTGCTGCCAGTTAGCCTGCTCCGGAATCCTCGGGCTCAACAGGAGTTCACCAAACATGGATTCCATTTCGGCGAGCCGGTAGCTGTGCTCCGAGGAGCCGGACCGGACGCGGTTGGCGATGATCCCGGCCGGTGACAGGTTGGGTGCGAATTCCTGCCGGAACAGCTGGATGGCCCGCATGGTCCGCTCGGTACCGGCCACGGAGAACAGCCCCGGCTCGGCAACAAGGGCCACCTTGTCGCTGGCCGACCACGCCATGCGGGTCAGGCCGTTGAGGGACGGCGGGCAGTCAACCAGGACCAGCTCGTAATCATTTGCGCCGGCCAGGACCGAAGAAAGCCGGCGAAGGTCGCGGCGGCTAAGATCCGGGCGGTCGTAGATTCCGGTGTAGGCAGAGCCGACGGCGACATCCAGGACAGCGGCGCCGGAGCCGTTGGGGTGGGCCAGCGCCGTCCAGCTGCTGCCCGCCACGTTCTCCGCCAGCTTGGCGCGGCGGGGACTCTTGAGCATCCTGCCGATGTCCAGCTGGTCGCCGGGCTGGACGCCCAGGGCGGTGGTGGCGTCTGCGTGGGGATCAAGGTCCACCACCAGCGTGCGGACACCTGCGGCAAGCGCGGCAGATGCCAATCCTGTGGTGACCGAAGTCTTGCCGACTCCACCCTTGAGGCTGCTGATGCTGACTACTTGCACTTGAGAGACCAAAACCTAACGCCGGATGCCGTGTTGGGGGTAATGTTTGCTCCGGCAGTGCCGAAGCCGGACGGTCCTGCCGCCCTACTCATCATATGTGGATGCGTCGGCGAATCCCGCTTTAAGGGCGTCGGCATGGCACCGACTGTGCTGTTGAAGGCGGTTTCCGCCCGGCCCGGCGAAAGGGTTCGGGACATGACGGGAAAATCTGTGATGGTGGCCACAAAGATTTGTGTTTGTCCTTGTAGGTCCTAGACACTGTGACCACTCACCGATCCACCCGCAATGATGCAGGAGAAGTATGTTTTCCAAAGTTCTGGTGGCCAACCGCGGCGAAATCGCGATCAGGGCCTTCCGCGCCGGCTACGAGCTGGGCGCAAAGACCGTTGCCGTTTTCCCACAGGAAGACAGGAACTCGATCCACCGCCAGAAGGCGGACGAGGCCTACCTGATTGGCGAAGAGGGCCACCCCGTCCGTGCGTACCTGGACGTTGCAGAAATAGTGCGGGTTGCCAAGGAGTCCGGTGCGGACGCCATCTACCCCGGTTACGGGTTCCTCTCCGAAAACCCCGACCTTGCCCGGGCAGCCAAGGACGCCGGCATCACCTTCGTTGGCCCTCCGGCTGAAGTGCTGGAACTTGCCGGCAACAAGGTGGCGGCGCTGAAAGCCGCGCGTGACGCCGGCGTTCCGGTCCTCAAGTCCAGCGCTCCTTCGAAGGACCTGGACGAACTCCTTGCCGCAGCCGATGAGATCGGTTTCCCCATCTTCGCCAAGGCCGTGGCCGGCGGCGGCGGACGCGGCATGCGCCGGGTGGACACCCGTGAGGCCCTGCCCGAGGCATTGCAGTCCGCGATGCGCGAGGCCGACGCCGCGTTCGGTGATCCCACCATGTTCCTCGAACAGGCAGTACTGCGCCCGCGGCACATCGAAGTACAGATCCTCGCCGACGCCGAGAGCAACGTGATGCACCTGTTCGAGCGGGACTGCTCCATCCAGCGGCGCCACCAGAAGGTCATCGAGATCGCCCCGGCTCCCAACCTGGACGAGGGCATCCGGCAGGCGCTCTACCGGGACGCCGTCAAATTCGCCAAGGCCTTGAACTACGTCAACGCCGGCACCGTGGAATTCCTCGTGGACACTGTGGGTGAACGCGCGGGCCAGCACGTCTTCATCGAGATGAACCCCCGCATCCAGGTGGAGCACACCGTCACCGAAGAGGTGACCGACGTCGACCTCGTCCAGGCACAGATGCGCATCGCCGCCGGAGAGACCCTGGCTGACCTTGGCCTCTCCCAGGACACGGTCAAGCTGCGCGGCGCCGCACTGCAGAGCCGCATCACCACCGAAGACCCGGCCAACGGCTTCCGCCCCGACGTCGGAAAGATCACCGGCTACCGCTCCGCCGGCGGCGCGGGTGTGCGGCTCGACGGCGGCACCGTCTACTCGGGTGCCGAAATCAGCCCGCACTTCGACTCCATGCTGGTCAAGCTCACCTGCCGCGGCCGGGACTACCCGGCTGCCGTGGCCCGCGCACGCCGTGCCCTTGCGGAATTCCGGATCCGCGGCGTTTCCACCAACATCTCCTTCCTGCAGGCAGTGCTCGACCATCCCGACTTCATTGCCGGCGATGTGGCCACGTCCTTCATCGACGAGCGCCCGGAGCTCCTCAAGGCCCGGGTTTCCGCGGACCGCGGGACCAAGCTCCTCACCTGGCTGGCCGAAGTCACCGTCAACAAGCCCAACGGCGAACTCACGGTCCACTCCAACCCCGCCAGCAAGCTGCCGTCCGTCAAGGACCAGCAGGCCGCACCCGGCTCACGCCAGAAGCTCCTCGAGCTGGGACCGGAAGGCTTCGCCAAAGCGCTTCGTGAGCAGGACGCGGTGGCCGTCACGGACACCACTTTCCGCGACGCACACCAGTCGCTGCTCGCCACCCGCGTCCGGACCCGCGACCTCGTCGCTGCCGGCCCCGCCGTGACCGCACTCCTGCCGCAGCTGCTGTCCGTGGAGGCCTGGGGCGGTGCCACATACGATGTTGCCCTGCGGTTCCTGGGCGAAGACCCCTGGGACCGGCTTGCTGCCCTGCGCCAGGCGCTTCCGAACGTCTGCCTGCAGATGCTCCTGCGCGGCCGCAACACCGTGGGGTACACGCCGTACCCCGAGGAAGTCACCGAAGCCTTCGTCAACGAGGCCGCGGCCACCGGTATCGACATCTTCCGGATCTTCGACGCCCTGAACGACGTCAGCCAGATGGCCCCCGCCATCCGTGCGGTGCGGGCCACCGGCACTGCGGTGGCGGAAGTTGCCCTCTGCTACACGGGCGACATGCTGGACCCCAACGAGAAGCTCTACACCCTGGACTACTACCTGGAGCTCGCTCAGCGGATCGTTGACGCCGGGGCCCACATCCTGGCCATCAAGGACATGGCCGGCCTGCTCCGTCCGGCGGCAGCCGCGAAGCTGGTCTCAGCACTCCGGGAACGCTTCGACCTTCCGGTGCACCTGCACACCCACGACACCGCCGGAGGCCAGCTGGCCACCCTGCTGGCTGCCGTGGATGCCGGTGTGGACGCCGTCGACGTCGCCTCTGCGTCCCTGGCGGGAACCACCAGCCAGCCCTCAGCCTCGGCCCTGGTGGCAGCCCTGGCACACACCCCGCGGGACACCGGGCTCAGCCTCGAGGCCGTCAGCTCGCTGGAACCGTACTGGGAGGCTGTCCGCCGCGTCTACGCACCGTTCGAATCAGGCCTTCCGGGCCCCACCGGCCGCGTGTACCAGCACGAGATCCCCGGCGGCCAGCTCTCCAACCTCCGCCAGCAGGCAATGGCACTGGGCCTGGGCGAGCGGTTTGAAGCCATCGAGGACATGTACACCGCCGCCGACCGGATCCTGGGCCGCCTGGTCAAGGTGACCCCGTCCTCGAAGGTGGTGGGCGACCTCGCCCTGCACCTGGTGGGCCTGAACGCGGACCCGGCAGACTTCAACGAGAACCCCCAGAACTACGACATCCCGGATTCGGTCATTGGATTCCTGTCCGGCGAACTCGGCGACCCTCCGGGCGGCTGGCCCGAGCCTTTCCGCACCAAAGCCCTCCAGGGCCGGAGCGTGAAGGTCCGGGACGCGGAGCTCAGTGCGGAGGACAGTGCTGCCCTGAAGTCCGACTCCAAGACCCGCCAGCACACTCTCAACAGGCTGCTCTTCGACGGCCCCACCAAGGACTACCTGAAGAGCGTGGAAACCTACGGCAACATCTCGGTCCTGGATACCCGCGACTACCTGTACGGCCTCCAGCGCGGCAAGGAGCACGAGATCCAGCTGGAGAAGGGCGTGCGGCTGATCGCTTCCCTGGAAGCCGTCTCAGAGCCTGACGAGAAGGGCATGCGCACGGTCATGTGCACCCTGAACGGCCAGTCACGTCCTGTTGTGGTCCGCGACCGTTCAGTGGTCAGCAACGTCAAGGCCGCCGAGAAGGCGGACCCCGCCCAGCCGGGCCACGTCGCTGCCCCGTTCGCCGGTGCCGTGACCGTCACGGTCAAGCCGGGTGACGAAGTCAACGCGGGCGACACCGTGGCCACCATCGAGGCCATGAAGATGGAAGCATCCATCACGACGCCGGTGGCGGGCAAGGTTTCCCGCCTCGCCATCTCCTCCGTGGAGCAGGTCCAGGGTGGAGACTTGCTGCTGGTAGTGGAGCAGTAGAGCCGCCGAGTTAGCCCCGTACAACGAGAGGGTCCCCCATCAGGAGGACCCTCTCGTTGCGTTTGCGGCAGTGGTGGAGGCAGGCCCCGATCCTCTGCGTGGTGCTTTGCTACGACCGTGGTGTTGCGTACATTTCTTCGATGACGGTCTCGAAGTCCTTCATGACCTGGGCGCGCTTGACCTTCATGGACGGGGTCAGGTGGCCTGATGCCTCGGTGAAGTCGGCGGGGACTATGCGGAACGACTTGATGGCCTCGGCTTGGGAAACCGAGGAGTTTGCCGCGGTGATGAGGTCCTGGACTGCCGCCTTGACCACGGAATTCTTCGCGGCTTCCGCCAGGGAAGTGGTGGCTGGCAGGCCGTGGCGTTGCAGCCAACCGGGCAGGGCCTCCTGGTCCAGCGTGACCAAAGCCCCGATGAAGGGCCGGTTGTCACCGACCACCAGCACCTGGGAGACCAGGGCGTCGGCGCGGATCTGGTCCTCGAGCAGCGCGGGGATCACGTTCTTGCCGCCGGCGGTGACGATGATTTCCTTCTTGCGCCCGGTGATCCAGACGAAACCGTCCTCGTCGAGGCGGCCGACGTCGCCGGTACGGAACCAGTCGCCGTCGAACGTTTCTCCGGTGAGGTCCTCGCGCTTGTAGTAGCCGCGCATCACGCAGACACCCTTGGCCAGGATCTCGCCGTCTTCGGCGATCCTGACGGCGTTACCCGGAAGGGGTTTGCCGACGGAGCCGATCTTGATCAATGACGGAGTGTTGACGGAGATGGGGGCGGTGGTTTCGGTGAGGCCGTAGCCTTCAAGCACCTGCAGGCCGATGCCCTGGAAGAAGTGGCCCAGGCGTTCGCCCAGCGGCCCGCCGCCGGATACCGCGTGCGCAACGTGCCCACCCATCGCGGCCCGCAGCTTGCCGTACACAAGCTTGTCGAAGAGGGCGTGGCGAAGCTTCAGTCCCAGGCCCACGCGCCCGTTCTGGCGTGCCTTGGAGAAGGCGATGGCGGTATCGGCAGCCCGGTGGAAGATGGCTCCCTTGCCGCCGTCCTCGGCCTTGGTCAGCGCCGAGTTGTAGACCTTCTCGAACACGCGGGGCACGGCGAGGATGAAGGTGGGCTCGTAGCTCTGCAGGTCGGAGAGGAGGTTCTTGATGTCCGGCGTGTGGGCCACGGTGGTTCCGGCTGCCATGGCCAGAACAGAGATAAAACGGGCGAAAACGTGGGCCAACGGCAGGAACATGATGGTCTTGGCGTTCTCGTGGACGATCTCGCCGATGATGGCCAGCGCGTTCTCCGACAGTTCCACGAAGTTGCCGTGCGTGAGTTCGCAGCCCTTGGGGCGTCCGGTGGTTCCTGAGGTGTAGATGATGGTGGCGACGTCGGACAGGTTGGCTGAGGTGCGGCGCGCTTCCAGTTCTTCGTCGCTGACGTTCCTGCCGGCCTCGCGAAGCGCATCCAGCCCCTGACCTTCGAGCTGCCACACGTGCTGGAGCGCGGTGAGTCCCTCGGCGTTCACTGCCTGGCGGATCACGTCCTCGTGGTGGGCCGCTTCGCCGAAGGCTGCCACCGCACCGGAGTCGCCCAGGTTCCAGGCGACTTGTGAGGGGGAGGAGGTCTCATAGATCGGCACCGATACGCCTCCGGCAAACCAGATGGCGAAATCCACCAGGGCCCACTCGTAACGGGTCCGGGACATAATCCCCACGCGGTCGCCGGCGGCCACGCCGCTGGCCATCAGGCCCTTGGCGAGGGCGCTGACGTCGGCGAGGAAATCCGTGGCGCTAACGTCCTGCCAGGATCCCGCGGAGTCCAGTCGGGAAAACAGTGAGGGGTTGCTGGGCTTGGCGGCCTGCCGCAGGACCAGGTCCGTGATGTTGGTTTCCGGTGGGACAACAACAAGAGGCGGAACACTGAATTCACGCACTATAGCTCCTTTGATATCCGAAGACCCGGGCAGGGTATGCCTAAAGACTAGTACGCCTGCAGCGGGCCGTGCAGTATCTAAAGTTACTGGTCGGTAACTTAGCCGTCAATGCCCGGCCCGCACGCTTGCCTGGACATGCTGGCCGCGCAGCCGCCAGCCCGGGAGGGGCACGCCTAGAATGGTTGATTATGTATGCACCGCCCCCCGGCGAACAGGCCGGCCCCCTGCGACGACCGGTTCCATGGAGGCAGCGCCCAAATCCCGGCAGGGCGCGAAGGCGGCACGGTGAAAGCTTCCGTGAGCACCTGCGCCTCGGGCGGCGGGGCCTGGCCATCGGCATCGACATTGGCGGAACCAAGGTTGCCGCCGGCGTGGTGGACGCCGAGGGCAGGATCCTCAGCGAAGCCCGCCGTTCCACCCCCGGGACGGATCCGCGGGCAGTGGAACAGGTCATCGTCGAGCTTGTTGAGGAGCTGGGCCGCGGGCACCGGATCTGGTCCGTAGGGATCGGAGCGGCCGGGTGGATGGACCTCGATGGCGGAACGGTGCTTTTCAGCCCGCACCTCGCCTGGCGTAACGAGCCGTTGCGGGAGAACCTCCAGAAACTCCTGCGCCGGCCGGTCCTGCTGGCCAACGACGCCGATGCCGCGGCCTGGGCTGAATGGCGCTTTGGTGCCGGGCAGGGTGAGGACCGGCTGGTATGCATCACCCTGGGCACGGGAATCGGCGGAGCCATGGTGATGGACGGCCGGGTGGAGCGCGGCAGGTTTGGGGTGGCCGGCGAGTTCGGCCACCAGATCATCATGCCCGGCGGGCACCGGTGCGAGTGCGGCAACCGGGGGTGCTGGGAGCAGTATGCCTCCGGCAACGCATTGGGGCGGGAAGCGCGCATCCTGGCGCGGGCCAACGGTCCGGTGGCGCAGGAGCTCCTGGCGGCCGTAGGCGGACACTCCGAAACCATCACTGGAGCAACAGTCACCGAACTGGCCCTCGGCGGGGACGCTGCCTCACGCGAACTTATTGACGAAGTGGGCGAGTGGCTTGGGCTGGGGCTTGCCAACCTGGCGGCGGCGCTGGATCCGGGCCTGTTCGTCATCGGCGGCGGCCTGTGTTCGGCCGGGGACCTCTTGGTGGAGCCTGCCCGGAAGGCCTTCGCCCGGAACCTGACCGGTCGGGGCTTCCGGCCCGCGGCCGGCATCGAGCTGGCGGCACTGGGCCCGAACGCCGGACTGATTGGCGCGGCGGACCTCTCCCGGGTCAGCAGCAGGCTGCGCGGCTGACGTGGTGGACCGGGGCACTAAACCCGGGCGCCGTCGTCGTTCTCGTCTTTTTCCTGCGGAAGCTTCATGATCAGGTAGACCGTCCCCAGGACAAACACGGCCACGATTCCCACAATGGCCAGCAGCGGCGCCGAGCGCCAGAACATGGCGGACAACAGGAGGGCTATGGGCCCGCCTACCGCCGCGAGCCAGGCCAGCATGGTCAACGGATCCGTGCCGGCGAGGCTGGGCGGATCCTCGGGGATGAATTCGCCCTCGTCCTCCGGGGCGTCATAATCGCGCGGCCCTGCCCCGCTGCGGTCCACGGCGGACGTATCGGCTTGCCGGCCGGAGGCCGAGGCGTCCTGCCGTTCGTTGGCAGAGAGTTCGGTGGGCGCGGCAAGGCCCAGGGGGTCGAAGTCCCGGAAGGAGGCTGGCCTTCCCGCTGCGGCAGGTGTGCCGCTCTGCGTACCAAGCGACGGCTCTGTTGACGCGTCGCCGGTATCGGCCGGGGAGTTTCCTTCAAGCCGGGCCACCAGGTCGAGCCAGACGGCGTCGTCCTGGTTGGCGCCCTGGTCCGGTGAGCCGGGGTCAGGCCTGTTCACGGGAAGCCTCCTGGCCGGATGGTGCGGGAAAGGCGGAAGCGGGACCGGCGGCCGCGACAACGCTGCGGATGAAGTCCACGGAGCCTTCGAAGATCTGCTCCGCGTCGTTGTCCATGGTGGCCACGTGGTAGCTGTTTTCCAACCGGATAAGCTCCAGGGGCGCGTGCGTGAGGCCGCGGCGAAGCGCCGTGATGCTGGAATCGGATACCACGTGGTCGATGGTGGAGCGAAAGACCCGGACGGGCGCCGTGACCCTGGGCAGGATCCTGAGGGTGTCCTTGAACATCTTGTTGAGTTCGTGGGCGGCGGCGACGGGAGTGCGCGGATACGCTCCTTCGTCCATGCCTTCCTTGAGGATGTCATTGGCAATGGCCGGCGTGCTTTTCATTATCAGCTTCAGGATCCCGGCGAGAGGGGCGCGGGGGTCGTCAATCACCAGCCCCGGATTCACGAGGACCACTCCGGCCACGGGACGGGTGGCGGCGATGCGCAGGGCGAGTGCCCCGCCCATGCTCAGCCCGGCGGAGAAAACGTAGTCGCAGTCTGCATCCAGTTCCAGGTAGGCCTCGTCGAGTGCGCCGTGCCACTGCTGCCACCGGGTCCGCGCGAGGTCCTGCCAGCTGGTCCCGTGCCCTGGAAGCAGGGGCATCCGGACAGCGAAACCGGCGGCGGCAAAGGCGTGCGCCCAGGAGCGCAGGCCATGGGGGCTGCCGGTGAACCCGTGTGAGAGGACCACGCCGATCCGGGGCCCGTCGCTGCCGAAGTGACTGCTGAAGGGGCTGTGGTCAGGGCTGGAGGTCATGGGGTCTCCATCGACGTGGTCTGGCGGGCATGGGTGCGGAAAAAGGAGCTTGATTTCTCGAAGATCTCCGGCGCGTCCACATCCAGCGTAGCTACGTGGCCGCTGCCGGCAAGGCTGACTACCTCGGTAAGGCGGGCGCCCAGGCGGTGCCGCAGCACGGCCAGGGAGGTGGGCGGAACCACCTCGTCCGTCTGCGATTTGAAAACCTGCACCGGAGCTGTAATGCGGGTAAGGCCCCGGATCGCTGCCCCAAACAGCTTCTTCAGCTCGTGCACCGCGGAAAGCGGAGTGCGTGAATAGTCCCCGTCCTCCGTCACGGTGGCGGTGGCCTGCTCCTCACGGATGGGCATGGTCGTTTTCTGGAAATACTTCAGGACGCCGATGACCCGGATCCGCCGGTCGTAGAAGCTGAGGCCGGGGTTGACCACCGAGACGCCCGCCACCGGATGCCGGGATGCAGTAAGCAGGGCGATGGCTCCGCCCATGGACAAGCCGGCAACAAGGCAGGTGTCGGTGCTTTCGGCAAGGTCCAGGTAGGCAGTTTCGAAACTTCCGTACCAGTCGTTCCACCTGGTCCGGGAAAGCTCGCGCCAGTCCGTGCCGTGGCCGGGAAGCAGGGGAACGGTGACCGCGTAGCCCTGCGAGGCGAGGTGCTGTGCCCACGGCAGGACGCTCAGGGGACTGCCGGTAAAGCCGTGGCAGATGGCCACGCCGATCCGGGCGTTGGCCCCGTGGCCGGGATAGCTGAAAGCGGCAGGACGTGACGGGATGCTGCTTTCGCTCATGACTCCATCGTGTCACTGTTCCGGATAAATCTCACTAGAGTAGGGTGTCATTGAACTGCTGACCAGGCCCGATGCCGGGCGTGAAGGCTGCCTTCCGGAGAGGTTTCACACGTGTTCTATTGGGTCATGAAAAGGATCTTCCTCGGTCCGGTCGTGAAGCTGCTTTTCCGCCCCTGGGTCAAGGGCCTGGATAACATTCCCGCCGAGGGCGCGGCCATCATCGCCTCCAACCACCTCTCGTTCTCCGATTCGATTTTTATGCCGCTGATGGTCCGGCGCCCCGTGGTGTTCCTGGCTAAATCCGAATACTTCACCGGCACCGGGATCAAGGGCAGGTTGACTGCCCTGTTCTTCCGGCTCACCAACCAGCTGCCTATGGACCGGTCCGGGGGTGCCGCCTCTGAGGCATCGCTCAACGCCGGGATGGAAGTCCTCTCGCACGATGGACTGCTGGGCATCTACCCGGAGGGCACGCGGAGCCCCGATGCGCGTCTCTACCGCGGCAAGGTGGGCGTGGCCAGGCTCGCGCTCAAAGCCGGGGTACCTGTGATCCCCGTGGCCATGATCGGGACGGACAAGGTGCAGCCGATCGGAAAGCGGCTCCCGAACATCCGCAGGATCGGCATGATCTTTGGTGAACCGCTGGATTTTTCCCAGTACCGGGAGCAGGCCGACGACCGCGTGGTTCAACGACAGGTCACTGACGAGATCATGTTCGAGCTGATGCGGCTCTCAGGCCAGGAATACGTGGACGAATATGCGGCCGTGGTGAAGCTCCGGCTGGCAGGCAAGCCTTCCGACTCCGGGGCAGGGGCGGAACCGCCCGCATGACGCACTGTCCAGGATGCGTGACGCTGCGGTGCCCGGCCGCCCTGCTCTGCCGTTAGTCTTAGATAGTGACTGAGCTATCTGCAAAACCTGCCTTCTCGCTGTCCAGCACCGCCCAGAGCGGAGCGGCCAACTATCCGGGACTCGACAACTGGCGGGACCTTCCCATCTCCCAGCAGCCCAGCTGGCAGGACAGGGAGGTGTTTGATGCCTCGGTGAAGGAACTTTCCGTCCTCCCTCCGCTGGTGTTCGCCGGCGAGGTCGATGTCCTGCGCGAGCGGCTGGCTGCCGCTGCCCAGGGAAAGGCGTTCCTGCTCCAGGGCGGTGACTGTGCCGAGACCTTCGAAGCGGCCACCGCAGACAAGATCAGCGCCCGCGTCAAAACCATCCTCCAGATGGCCGTGGTCCTCACCTACGGCGCGGCCATGCCCGTCATCAAGATGGGCCGCATGGCAGGCCAGTTCGCCAAGCCGCGCTCATCCAACGACGAAACCCGCGACGGCGTAACGCTTCCGGCCTACCGTGGCGACATCGTCAACGGCTACGACTTCACCCCTGAGTCCCGCGGCCACGACGCCGCCCGCATGCTCCGCGCGTACCACACCTCAGCGTCCACGCTGAACCTTATCCGGGCCTTCACCCAGGGCGGGTTCGCAGACCTGCGCTCGGTGCACCAGTGGAACAAGGGTTTCACTGAGAACCCTGCGCACGCCCGCTACGAGTCCCTGGCACGGGACATCGACCGGGCCATCAAGTTCATGGCTTCCTGCGGGGCTGACTTCGAGGCGCTCAAGCGCGTTGAATTCTTCGCCAGCCACGAGGCATTGCTGCTGGACTACGAGCGTGCCCTCACACGCATCGACTCCCGGACCGGCTTCCCGTACGACACCTCGGCGCACTTCCTCTGGATCGGTGAGCGGACCCGGGAACTGGACCACGCCCACGTTGACTTCCTCTCCCGCGTACGGAACCCCATCGGCGTGAAGCTGGGCCCCTCCACTACCGGTGACGACGCCCTCCGCCTGATCGACAAGCTGGACCCGGAGCGGGAGCCCGGCCGCCTCACCTTCATCACGCGCATGGGCGCAGGCAACATCCGCGAGAAGCTGCCCGCCGTCGTCGAGAAGGTCACTGCCTCGGGTGCGCAGGTCCTCTGGGTCACCGACCCCATGCACGGGAACACCGTCACGTCCCCGAACGGCTACAAGACCCGAAACTTCGACGACGTCATTGACGAAGTGCGCGGCTTCTTCGAGGTGCACCACTCCCTGGGCACGGTTCCGGGCGGCCTGCACGTGGAAATGACGGGCGACGACGTTGCCGAATGCCTCGGCGGGGCGGACCCCATCGACCAGGAGGCCTTCCTGGACCGCTACGAGTCTGTCTGCGATCCGCGGCTGAACCACATGCAGTCGCTGGAGATGGCCTTCCTGGTGGCCGGAGCCCTCGCCAAACGCTGATGCCGTGATGGTGGTGTGGGCGGCAGGTCCGCCTACACCACGGTCAGGGTGATGACTGAACCCTCAGGAACTTCGGTATCAACGGGATCCTGGTCCCGGACTGTGCCGAAGAAACCGCCCAGGATGTTGTTCACCTTGACCTGGAAGCCGAGGCTTTCAAGGGCCTTCTTTGCCTCCGCGGCCTGCTTGCCGATGAAGCTCGGTACTTCCACCATGCGCGGGCCCTTCGAAATGGTGAGGGTCACCGTTCCGCCGCGGGTGAGAGTTCCGTTCGCGGGGGATTGGCTCACCACTGCGCCTTCGGGGACGTTTTTGTCGAAGACCTCCTCCCGAGCCACGTCAGCCTTCAGCCCGGCTGCCTCGATGGCATCCACGGCTGCGTCCTCGTCCCGGCCCACCACGTTCGGTACCGGGATGGGCTCGGGGCCTTTGGACACAACCAGCGATACGGGTGTGCCATGCCGTGCGGGCGTCCCGGGGGCGGGATCCTGCGAGAGGACAACGCCCGCCGCGGCCGTCTCGCTGAACTGTTCCGTGACCCCTCCCAACGCCATCTCGGCGGCGTTGAGCCCGTTCTTGGCTTCTTCAAGAGTCCCGCCTGCCAGCTCCGGCACTGGAAAAAGCTGCGGGCCTTTGGAGACAAACAGGGAGACCGGCTGGAACTTCCGGATCTCTGAACCGGCCGGCGGTTCCGTCCCTACTACCAGCCCGTTGGGCACATCGTCGTCGAAGACATCGCTGGTGGTGGACCGGAACCCGGCGTTGCTCAGCAACTCCTGAGCTTCAGCCACCGTCTTGTTGGCTACCGCCGGGATAGCCGCGGCAGAACCGGGGCCCATGCCGAAGAACCAGCCGGCGCCCGTGGCCAGGAGCGCGGCTAAGACCAGGACAACAACCCAGAGGACTCCCCGGCGGCGCGCACTGCCCTCGCGCAGGCTTCGCGCCGGCACGGCGGCAGCCCGTGCCCGGGCCTTCCCGTCTTCCTTCTCCGCCTTGCGCTGCGCCCGTTTGCTCAGCGGGGCAGCGGCGGCGGGAGCCCATGCCTCGTCGTCTGAGTCCGGGGGAGTGAGGTTGTGGTGCGCACCCGAGGGCGCCGGGCGTCCTTCCTGGTCCCCGTGCCTAACGGCAGGGTTCTGGGGCGGGCCGTGAGGCGGGGCAGGTGGGCGGCCAAAAGGCATAACACTGGTTGGACTGCTGGTCCGGGCTATGACTTCTGTATGGCCTTGGGACGCCATCCCTGCGGCCGCCGGAGGCTGCAGGTCCAATTCACGGTCGCTGAGGTTGGTCCTGATGTGCCGCAGCTCCTGGAGCAGCGCGTTCCCGTCGATCGGCCGGTTCTCGGGATCGTTGGCAGTGCACCATTGCACCAGTTCGTCCACCTCGGCCGCGAGGCCGGGCACCAGCGCCGACGGCGGGCCGACCGTACCGTTGACATGCTGGTACGCCACCTGGATGGGAACCTCGCCCGTGAAGGGCTGCTGGCCGGTGAGCATTTCATAGAGCATGATGCCCACGGAGTACACGTCGCTGCGCGCGTCAGCGGGTTTGCCCAGGACAAGTTCAGGCGAAAGGTAGGCCACGGTCCCGAGCAGGGCTCCGGTGCTGGTGGACGTGGTGACGGCACGCGCCAGGCCGAAGTCGGCAACCTTGATCCTGCCGTCATCCGCGATCAGGACGTTTTCGGGTTTGACGTCCCGGTGGATGAACCCGGCGGCGTGGGCGGCGCCGAGGCCCTCCACCACGGGATCGATCAGTGCCAGGGCAAGCCTGGGCGGAAGCGCCCCTTTGGTATTGATGACCTCCCGGAGCGTGTGGCCCTTGACGTACTCCATGACCAGGTACGCGGTGTGGTTGTCGGTGCCCTGGTCCAGCACTCCCACAACGTGGGGGTGTGACAGCCTGGCGGCGGCCTTCGCTTCGCGGCCCAGCCTGCCCAGGAAGCTTTCGTCAGCGGACAGATGCGGGTGCAGCACTTTCAGGGCCACGTCCCGATCCAGCCGCTGGTCGGTCGCTACGTAAACCGTGGACATTCCGCCACGTGCCAGCCTGGACCGGACCGCGTACCGGTTGTCCACCAGGGTTCCTACCAGCGGGTCTGACACGTGTTCCGTCACCCTACGATCGTAAGCCAGCAATGAAACGGGTCCGAACCCATACTGGTCCGGACCCGTGCCGATGTCCCCTCGCGCCCGTTTTCCAGCGGGCTGCCGCGGGTGTCAGCCGAAGTTCTTTTGATGCGCCTTGATGGCTTCAACGTACGTCTTGGTGTCGTCGTACATGCCGTACTTGCTCACTGAGTACTGGCCCTGGTAATAACCGGCGATGGCCGTGTCCCGGTCCTTGCTGGTGGCCAGGAGCTGGCGGATGATCGCCACACCGGCCGTTGCGTTGTCATGGGGATCCAGGAGGTTCAGTTTCCGGCCCACCAGATCCGAGGCCCACTGGCCGGAGCTGGGAATCACCTGCATGGTCCCGATGGCGTTCGCGGGTGACACAGCCCGCTGGTTGAACCCGGATTCCTGGTAGGCGAAGGCGAGGGCAAGCGAGGGCTCCACGCCCATCGCCCGGGCAGTGTCCGCCACGATGACCTTCATCTGTTCCCTGGACGGGACCGGCGAAGCGTTCAGGAGCGCCTTGTTCTCGTTGGCCGAGCTCACGACAGCTGCCGGGTACGTGAAGCCGAGGAAGGAATTGGGAACCAGCGGCGTGACTGACGCCGCCGGCTGCGGGGCCGGCTGGGCGGCCGCGCCCGGGATCGCCAGCTTGTTTCCCGGGTAGATCACCGACGACATGCTCAGCTGGTTCGCGGAAAGGAGCTCTGAAAGCCTGACGTTGTGGCGGGACGCGATGGCGGACAGCGTGTCACCGGCCTTGACGGTGTAGGATCCCGTTGCCGGAGCGGGCGCGGCCGGGCTGGCCGGAGGAGCAGACGCGTTGGCCAGGGCTGCCGGTGCTGTTGGAGCCGGGGCCGGGGCAGCACCACCTGCGCCTACTTTGACTTTCTGCCCGGGGTGGATGATGGAGCGCATGTTGAGGTTGTTCCACGAGAACACGTCCGAAAGGCTCACATTGTGCTTTGCCGCGATCGCCCCCAGTGTGTCGCCCGGCTTCACGGTGTACGTTGCGCCCGCTCCGGCATTCGAAGGTGCGGCGGGGGCCGGCTGGGCGGCGGGAGCGGCCGGTGCGGCCGGCGAGCCCGAGAGCTTGATCTTCTGCCCGGGGTAAATGATGGTGTTGGCCTGGAGGTTGTTCAGCGCCAGGATCTCGCCGGTGTTCAGCCCGAACCTGCCTGCGATGGCGCTGATGGTGTCACCCCGGGCAATGGTGTACTCCGCCGGTGCGGCCGGTTGGGCCGGCTTAAAGGCGGCGGGAATGGTGGTGGAAACAGACGACGCCGGGATGACGGCCGCCGTCGCCTGTGCTGCCTGGGCCTTCATGGCCGCTGCGAGCGTGGCTGGAACAGGACGGGCCGGCTGCTGGGCCGCGGCGGGCTGGGCGAGGGCTAAAGACGACAATACGACCGCTGGCAGCGCTGCCGTTGTGGCAGCAATCATAGGCAGGCTCGGCTTCGGGGGCTGCTTCGGCGAGCGGGACATCGTCATGTGAAGGGATCCTCTTCTCAACTGCGGGCGCGGACGGGGATGCCGCTGTCATTTTCGATACTACTGTTACTGCTGTTATTTCTGTTACGAAAGTGATGTATGTGAATCTCTCACGGATTCGCGGTTAGCACAAGAATTCGCGCTTTGCCGGGATGGCAGAATTTCCGGAGTGTCCCCACGTCAGCATTGCCCGGCAGTAATTCCTGACTAGGCGCCACGGCGGGCAGCGTGGCAACCTTGATCCGTGAGTAATGTAGAAAACCTCGTGGGCGAATGGTTGCCCCTTCCTGACGTCGCCCGTTTATTGGACGTTTCCATCACCAAAGTCCACAGCCTGATTGACGAGCGGGCGCTGGCTGCTGTCCGCGTGGGGGAACGGAAGATCCGCTCAGTCCCGGCTGGATTTATTCAGGACGGCCAGGTGGTGGACAGCCTCAAAGGCACCATTGTTGTGCTCGCTGACGCAGGCTACTCGGACGAGGACCTCATCATTTGGCTTTTCACGCCTGACGAGTCACTGCGGGGACGGCCCATCGACGCTTTGCGGGAGGGCCGCAAAACTGAAATCAGGCGCAGGGCGCAAACCCTTGCCTGGTAATTGCCAGTCTAAAAACTAAGGAATCAGGACGCCCGGCTGACCGTTGCTTCAGCCAGCCTCCGCAGCGCGGTTTTAGGCAGGTCGTCCAGGGGAAGCATTTCGAGGGCGTCAAAAGCCGCTTCGCCGAATTCGTTGATCAGGACCTCGGTGGCCTGCAAGGCTCCCGATTCTTCGATAATCCGCCGGATCTCACGGATGTCCTCATCCGTGAGATCCGGGCTTCCCAGCCGGGCATCGATAAAGGCGGACTCGGCTGCCGAGGCCTGGTCCAGGGCCAGCGCCACGAGTACCGTGCGCTTGCCCTCCCTGAGGTCATCGCCGGCAGGCTTGCCGGTAGTGAGCGGATCACCAAAAACGCCCAACACGTCGTCGCGGAGCTGGAAGGCCTCGCCCAGGGGCAGGGCAAACGCCGAATAGCCGCGGAGCAGTTCGTTCGAGGCTCCCGCGAGGGCACCGCCCAACGCCAGGGGATGCTCAGTGGAGTACTTGGCAGACTTGAACCTGATAATGGACTGCGCCCGGCTCACCGCACCGGCACGGTCGCGGACCGGTCCGGCAACCTCTTCGAGGATGTCCAGGTACTGTCCCGCCATGACTTCGGCGCGCATGAGGTTGAAGATCAGCCGCGCCCGGCTGCCCGCAGCAGCACGCTCGCCAATGTCCGTGAAGGCCTCTTCACTGAAGGAGAGGCAGAGGTCGCCCGTGAGGATGGCCGCAGCCTGGCCGAACCGCTCACTGTCCAGTGCCCAGCCATGGGTGCCGTGCAGCTGGCTGAAGCGGCGGTGTACGCTGGGGCCGCCGCGCCGCGTGTCCGAGCGGTCAATGATGTCGTCATGGATGAGTGCGGCCGCCTGGAACAGTTCCAGGGCCGCTCCCGCAGTCACCACCTGCTGGGCGCCGGACTCGCCACCGGCGCCGCGCCAGCCCCAGTAGCACATCAGCGCCCGAAGCCTCTTGCCGCCCGTGACCAGGTTGGAGATGGAGCCCATGATGGGCTCGATGTCCGGGGAGATCCCGGACATAACGGATTGCCGGGAGGTGAGGAAATCGGTCAGTTCGCCGGCCACCGCCGCCACAAAGGCGGCTTGTTCATTTCTTAGCTGCTCGGCCGCCGTCACTTGGCTGACTCAGCTGCCACGTTGGCGCCGATGGCGAAGGTCACCACACCGGCCGCTTCCACCGCAGACAGATTGACCGTCTCGTTGTCCCCCCGGACAAAATCCTTGGAAGCAACGGCCCCCACCGCCTCGCCCGGCACAGCCTTGAATCCCCGTGCCTCAAGCTCCTTGGTGTAGAAGTCCAGGACAGCGGCAGTGGGGGAGCTGATGGTCGCAACCAGGGCGGCAGTGGCAGGCGTGGAGGCCTTGTCGAAGCTGCTGGACACCACACTGGCGCCCGGCATGAGGGGCAGAAGCTGCTGGGGGAAGCCTTCGACGACGGCGCCTACCGTGGCGGAGGTGTTGGGGGAAGCGGAGGGGCTGGCGGAGGCTGTGGTGGTTGACTGGGCTGTTGCCGGCGAGGAATCGGAAGCAGTGGGACCAGGGGTTCCTGACGGTGTTGGGCTGCAGGCAGCGAGGGCCAGTGCTGCCGCGGCAGCGAAAGCGGCCAGGGCTGCTGGCTTGAGGTTTCCAAAGACCGTCACAGGGACTTTCCTCCTGGTGTTGATGCCGGATTCAGCCTCCAGTTTAGTCAGTACAAAGCGATAGGATTGCAGCCGTGGGACCTGTTGGGATGAATGAGCCGGCCGGAGCCGGTCTCCGGGCCCGCAGGCGCAAGTGCATCATGCACGTGGACATGGACGCCTTTTTCGTCTCCGTGGAACTGCGAACGCGGCCGGAACTCCGGGGTAAGCCCGTCATCGTCGGCTTTCCCGCGGAGCGCTCAGTGGTCTTGTCGGCGTCCTACGAGGCCCGGGCTTTTGGTGTGAAGTCGGCAATGCCGATGGCTGTGGCTATGCGGATGTGCCCGCAGGCAGTCATCATTGAGCCGCGCCACAAGGTCTACTACGAAGTCTCGGCGCAGCTGATGGCCATCTTCGAATCCGTGACTGAGCTCGTGGAGCCGCTCAGCGTTGATGAGGCATTCCTGGACGTGACTGGCGCCCTTCGCAGGCTGGGTCCGCCCCGGGCGATTGGGGAACTGATCCGCAGCAGGGTTGCCGCCGAGCTGGGCATCACGGCTTCAGTCGGGATAGCGGAGACGAAGTTCGTGGCCAAGATCGCCTCCACCCGGTGCAAGCCGGACGGGCTGCTGCTCATCGGCCCCGACCAGACGGTGCCCTACCTCCACAGCCTGCCGGTGGGCGCACTCTGGGGCATCGGAGCCAAAACCGCGGACGTCCTGGCAAGGATGGGCATCCGGACCGTTGCTGATGTGGCCGCCACGCCGGTCTCCTCGCTCCGGAAGATGCTGGGTGCCACTGGAGTGCACGTGCATCAACTGTCCTGGGGACAAGACCCGCGTCCCGTAACGCCGGTCCGGCTGGAAAAGAGCATCGGTGCCGAAGAAACGTTCGCCGTTGACACAGTTGACGACGCCCTCCTCCACCGGGAACTGCTCCGCCTCGCGCACCGGACGGCAGGGCGCCTCCGGACTTCGGGAATGGTGGCCCGGACCATCGCCTTGAAGCTGCGCTTCGCCGACTTTTCCACCATCACCCGCAGCCGGACAATCCAGACACCCGTGGACAGTGCCCAGCTCATCTACGGAGTCGCGCTGCAGCTCCTGGAATCGGTGGACCGGCCAATGGCAGTGAGGCTGGTGGGCGTGCGGGCCGAACACCTCGAAGACGCAGCCACTACCTCCCTCCAGCTCAGCATCGACCGGCGGGACGACAACTGGCGGGCCGCCGAGCAGGCACTTGACCAGGTAGCCCGCAAATTCGGGAGCAAATCCGTCCTTCCTGCCCGGCTCCTGGAGCCGGAAAGCGGCACCGAATGAGGCTTTGGTTCAGGGCCTCAAATGGGCTCCTCCGGAGTACCGGCGAAAGTCATTGCCGTCTTTCAGAACAGCCCTCAACAAACTATCCTTATAAATACAAAGTTTTTGAGTGACTGGACATACTGCCGGACTCTCTTGGACATGCTCCCGCTCCGGGTCTGCATGCCTGGCTTTCGTTTACCGCCACAGCCGGCGGGTACGGGAACCACCAGGGCATACCAGACGTTATTGGAGCAGAAGTAGTGGCTGGGACCAGCCCGGACGTTGGCCTACAAAAGGAGGTCGTGATGCCGCTGTCGGAGCACGAACAGAAGCTGCTTGAGCAGCTTGAGAAGCAGCTTCACGAGGATGACCCGAAGTTCGCGAATTCAATGGGATCGGACCCAGGACGTTCGTGGTCGACAAGACACGTCGTGATCGGCGTCCTCTGTGCGCTGGCCGGCGTCTTCCTGTTGCTCGTCGGCGTCACCCTCCAGAACATTTTCGTTGGTGTCCTCGGTTTCATTGTGATGGGCGGCGGCGTGTACTTCGCCACAATGCGGAGCAGCTCATCCGGGGCCAAGGGCTCGAAGCCCGGCAGCGGCAAGGCCGGCAAGCAGCGCAGCTCATTCATGAGCAGCCTCGAGGAACGGTGGGACGAAAGGCGCAGGGGAGAACCCTAAGCCGTTCGGCCGGCGTGGCGGGACTTATTCCGCCCACTTTGCTCCCTTGGAATAGGGGAGATTCAACAAATAGACCCGCTTCGGCGGGTCTTTTGTGTTTGAGCAGGTGCTGAAAGCCGCAGGAGCTGATGGAGCGCTGTGCAGAAAGTGGCAAAAGCTGATGACGCGTCCGGGCAGCAGGGCTTTGAGCCGGTCAACATGCTGATCCGAACGCATCCTCCCCACTTTGCTCCCCCGCATGGTGCAGGCAGTAAATAGACCCCCGTCGGCGGGTCTTTTGCGTTTAAGGGCGGGGCCTTTTGCAGGCATCAACGCCGCCAGGGTGAAAAGCAAAGTTGAATCAGGGCCGGGCGCCAACCTGAATTCCACCGGAGTGGTGGAAAGTCCTCCACTTCCCACCACCGGCATAATTCCTTGCCATTTCGGGCCTGCTATCCCAAAGAATGCGTGTCCCGGACGCCAATTCACGTTGACTGTGGGGGAAAGTGGAGTAATGTGGAGGACATAAGAGGGTGGTTGCAACACAGGGGATGTGCAGTTCCTGACATCGGACAGGCGGTGGGCCAGTGTTTCTGGGCACACATTCGCCGCGTCTGGATGAAAAGGGGCGGATCATTCTCCCCGCGAAGTTCCGGGAGGAACTTGCCAGCGGACTGGTCCTGACCAGGGGCCAGGAACGTTGCATCTACGTCTTCAGCGAGAAGGAATTTGCCCGGGTCCACGAGCAAATGCGGGAGGCGCCAATCTCCTCTAAACAGGCGCGGGACTACATCCGCGTCTTTCTCTCTGGAGCCTCGGACGAGGTACCTGACAAGCAGGGGCGCGTGACCATTCCGCCGGCGCTCCGGGAGTATGCAGGACTCGGAAGGGAGCTGGCCGTGATTGGTGCCGGAACCCGCGCCGAGATCTGGGACGCCCAGGCTTGGAATGAATACCTTGCGGAGAAGGAAACGGCCTTCTCTGAAACCGATGACCCCATTCCGGGCATTTTGTGACCGGAACAGGACAGCGGACACCTTCTTGGTTGGGATCTCCAGCCGGCCCATCAGCCGGCCAACCTGGCTCACCTTCCCCGGAGCCAGGCGGGCAGGACGGTAGGCGCGGATGGGGATCCGGGTCAAGAAGCATCCAGGTGACAGCGACGGCGAGAAAGGACGAGGCATGAACGATCAACCGAAGCCCACGTCCGAACGCCATGTGCCGGTCCTTCGGGACCGGTGCATCAATTTGTTGGCGCCCGGATTCGAAGCGGCCAGGAGCCGCGGCGAAACACCGGTGGCCATTGACGCCACGCTGGGCATGGGAGGCCATTCCGAGGCCATGCTGCAGCGTTTCCCTGACTTGCACCTGATCGGCATCGACCGTGATGAAGAAGCCCTTGCCCTGGCCGGAGAACGGCTGGCGCCCTTTGAAGCACGCACCGACCTCGTGCACGCCGTCTATGACGAAATCGGGGATGTCCTGGCTGACCTCGGCGTCCGTGAGGTGCACGGGATCCTGATGGACCTCGGCGTTTCCTCGCTCCAGCTCGACGAGCGTGAGCGAGGCTTCGCCTACTCATTCGACGCTCCGCTGGATATGCGCATGGATACCAGCCGCGGGCAGACAGCTGCGGACGTGGTGAACACGTACAGCGAAGAGGAACTGGTCCGGATTATCCGCAAGTGGGGCGAGGAGAAGTTCGCCGGCCGGATTGCCAACAGGATCGTCACCGCCCGCGCCGCCAAGCCGTTCACCACCACCGGCGAACTCGTGGAGCAGATCCGTGCCGTTGTTCCGGCGGGGGCGGCAAAGTCCGGCGGACATCCCGCCAAGCGGACCTTCCAGGCCCTGAGGATCGAGGTCAACGAGGAACTCGAGGTGCTGGAACGTGCTGTGCCTGCCGCAGTGGAGGCCACAGCACTCGGGGGCCGCATTGTGGTGATGTCCTACCACTCCCTCGAGGACAAGATCGTCAAGGGAGTCTTCCAGGCCCGATCGAAATCCTCCGCTCCGCTGGGCTTCCCCGTGGAGTTGGAAGAACACAAACCCGAACTGAAGACCCTGACCAAAGGCACCGAAGTGCCAACCGCCGTCGAAATCGCCGAAAACCCCCGCGCAGCCTCAGCAAGGCTCCGCGCGGTGGAACGAATCCGAGCCAGGAGAGCTGAATGAGCACCGCTGCCGTGAAGAACTTTCCCGTCGTCTCCGGTGCGGCGGCGAAGAAGCTTCCTGCCGGTTCGCCCGAAGCGCCACGCCGGAGCCGGACGCCCCTCTCAGTTGTCCGGACCGTTCCCCGCAAACGCCGCGCGCCATTTGTGGTGCTGTGCTTCGGCCTGCTCGCGGTGGCCCTGATCGCCGTCCTGGTACTGAACATCTCGGTTTCCACCGCCCAGTACCAGCTGGTGGAATTGCGCGCAAAGCAGAGCACCCTGACCAAGCAGAACCAGGACCTCACCCAGCAGGTCCAGAACTTCGAGGCTCCGCAGAATCTTGCCGCCCAGGCGACAAAACTGGGGATGGTGCCCTCCACGGTGAAGGGCCAGATCGACCTGTCCACGCTCTCGGTGACCGGCAAGGCAACACCGGCGGTTAAGGACGGTGCCGCCGGTGCCGTGATCCCGGCGCCGGCTGTTGCAGGCCAGCTGACAGTGGTTCCGCCGGCAAGCAAGAGCGATCCGCAGGAAGCCCAGAAGCCGGTAGAAGAGACCCCGGCTCCGGCCGCTGCATCGCCGGACACCCCAAGCGGCGGTGCGTCAGGCACTGCCGCAGGTGCTGCTCCGGATGCGGCAGCCCAGGCCCCGGCCGCGGCGGCGGTGCCGCCCGTGGAACTCCACGGCGGCTCGATTCCCGCGCCGGAGCAGAAGGTTCCCGGGCAGTAACAGGCAGGTCTGGCAGGCAACAGGGTCGAGCAGCAAGGAATATCACGGTGGCGCAGAGGACCGGCAAGGCAAGAAGCAGCAAGGTGCCCAACGCCACTAAACGCCTCCGGCTCGGCCTCGGGATCATGCTCTCGCTCCTGCTGGTGGTGGGCGGAAAGCTTTTCCTGGTCCAGGGGCTGGACGTTGGGGGAATGGCCGAGGCCGCGCTTAACAGCCGGATGAAGCAGACCGTGCTTCCCGCCGAGCGGGGCAGCATCCTGGACTCCACAGGCACCGTCCTGGCCAACAGCGTGATCCGCTACAACGTAGTGGTGGACCAGCGCGTCAACACCAAAACGGAGACCTTCAAGCGCCTGGAAACGGTGGATGGCAAGGAAAAACTGGTGGACGTCAGCCGCGACCAGGGACTGACTGAGCTCGGAGCCGCACTGGGCATGGAGAAGGATGCCATCCGCGACGCCGTCACCGGCAACCAGCCGTATTACATTGTGGCCAAGGATGTGAAGCCTGACATTGAGGACCGCATCTCCAAGCTCCAGATTCCCGGCATCGTCACCGAAGGCGTCAGCAAGCGCGTCTACCCCAATGGCTCGGTGGCGGGCGGCATTATCGGGTTCCTGCAGGACGGCAGCACTGGCCAGGCCGGTATCGAACAGACCCAGGACGGGCTCCTGAAGGGTACGGACGGCAAGCGCCTGTTCGAAATCGGTGCCGACGGCCTGCGCATCCCGGTGGGCATGGATGAACTGACCCCACCGCAAGACGGCAAGGACGTCAAGCTCACCATCAACTCGGACCTGCAGTATTTCGCCCAGCAGGCCATCCAAAGCCAGACGGACAAGCTCAGCGCAGAGTGGGGCGTCATCATCGTGATGGACGTCAAAACGGGCAACCTGGTGGCCATGGCCGATACCAACGCCCCGGATCCCAATGACCCCGGCCGGGTGGCTGCCAAGGACCGCGGCGTCCGTGCGGTCACTGCAGCCTACGAGCCCGGTTCCGTTGAAAAAATGCTCACGGCGGCGGCGCTGATCGAGGAAGGCAAAGCCAATCCGCTCAGCGAGTACACGTTGCCGCCGTCCTACACGGTCAACGGCCAGACCTTCAGCGACTCCTTTTCCCACGGCACCGAAAAGCGTACTCTCGCCGGCATCCTGGGTTACTCGATGAACACCGGCACCGTGATGGCCGGCGAGGAATTGAGCAAGGAACAGCGCTACAACTGGTTGAAAAAATTCGGCATCGGCGAGGCTCCGGACATCGGACTCCCTGCAACGGCGTCCGGGATCCTCACGCCCTGGGAGCAGTGGGACGGGCGCCAGGAATACACCGTGTTGTTCGGCCAGGGCGTTTCGCAGTCCACCCTGCAAACGGTCCGGGCGTTCCAGTCGGTCGCCAACAACGGCGTGATGCTCCAGCCCCGACTGATCGATTCTTACGTCTCCCCGGACGGCACCGAGGAAAAGGTGCCGGCCGCACCGTCCACCCGGGTGGTCTCGGAGAACACGGCCCAGCAGGTCCGGGACATCCTGGAAAGTGCCGTTACGGAAGGCCAGATCAAGGACGCAGGGATCGACGGATACCGGGTCGGCGCCAAGACCGGCACCTCGGAATCACCGTGCGACGACGGGAAGTCCGGCTTCTGCGGATACACCGCCTCCATGGTGGGAATGGCACCGATGGATGATCCGCGGTTTATTGTGGAGGTGGTACTCCAGCGGCCCAAGGGCAGCATCTACGGGATTACCAACGGGCCGGTCTTCCGGTCGGTCATGAGCCAGGCACTGCGGATGTACAACGTCCAGCCGTCCACGGGCGAACCGGCCAGGCTGCCCCAGTTCGCCAAGTAGCAGTCCCGCGTAGAGCACCACCACCGGCCCACCCATGCCGGCACGACTAGCACCATCGGAGATTCCTTGACAGAGATCAACCCGCCCAACAACCGCGCCGTCCCGGAGGGACCCGCCGGCCAGGGCCGCTTCCGCCCCTCTGTTGTGGAACCGGTACGGCTGGCAAGCATCGGCGAAGCTATCGATGTTGCGGTCCCCGGCCCGGCTGCCGGGGTGGAAGTCACCGGAATTTCGTTGAATTCGCGTGCGGTGGAACCCGGCGACCTCTACGTGGCCCTCCCCGGCGCCACCAGGCACGGTGCAGACTTCGTGCCGCAGGCCGTCGAGGCAGGGGCGGTGGCAGTTCTCACCGATGACGCCGGTGCCAGGCTGCTGGCACCCGCCGAGACCCCGGTACCCGTGGTGATCGTGGAGTCGCCGCGCAACGTGGTGGGTCCGTTGTCCGCACTGATCTACCGCAGCCAGCCGGGTGCCGGCCAGCCGCAGCTGTTCGGCGTGACAGGCACGAACGGGAAGACCACCACCACCTACTTCATCAATTCCTTGCTGCGCGCCCTCGGCCGCAGTACCGGACTGATCGGCACTATCGAGATCCACGCCGGCGGCGATCCGATTCCCAGCCTCCTCACCACGCCGGAATCCACCGATGTCCACGCACTGCTCGCCCTGATGCGCGAACGGGGGCTTGCGGCCGCTGCGATGGAAGTCTCCTCCCACGCCATCTCCTTCCAGCGCGTGGACGGTGTGCTGTTCGACGTTGCAGGCTTCACGAACCTCACCCAGGACCACCTGGACCTGCACCTCACCATGGATGACTACTTCGCCACCAAGGCGGAGCTGTTTACGCCGCGCCGTGCCCGCGCCGCAGTGGTAACGGTCGACGACGAGTGGGGCCGGCAGCTCGCCGGCACCACCGCCGTGCCGGTCACCACCCTCAGCACCGCCGGAGCGGCTGCGGATTGGACTGTCTCAGGAACTGCCCCGCGCGGACTCGGGACGGAGTTCACGCTGAGCGGCCCGGACGGCGCGCGGCTCACCCTGCACACCGGGTTGCCCGGCAGCTTCAACGTGGCCAACGCAGCGCTTGCGGCAGTCATGGTGCTGACGGCAGGAGTGGACGCCGCAGCCTTGCAGGCGGCGCTTGACGAGTCGGATCCGTTTACCGTGGCAGTCCCCGGACGCATGCAGCTGGTGTCCGCCCAACCCGCTGCCATTGTTGATTTTGCCCACAACACCGACGCGCTGGCCAGGGCACTGGAAGCCGTGCGGTCCCCGGAAAAAGACTCCAACCTCATCGTGGTGTTCGGCGCCACAGGCCAGCGCGACCAGGGCAAACGGCCGGCCATGGGTGCCATCGCCGCCCGCCTTGCCGATACCGTCATCATCACCGACGACGATCCCCACGACGAGGATCCGGCCGCCATCCGCGCCGATGTCCTCGCCGGAGCCCGGGAAGCGCAGGAGAAAGGCTCCCTGGCCTGCGAGGTCCTGGAAGTTTTCCCTCGCGCCGAAGCCATCCGGCGTGCCGTTGAACTGGCCCGGCCGCAGGACACCATCCTGGTGGCCGGCCGTGGCCATGAAGTGTGGCAGGAAGTAAAAGGCGTCAACCATGCCCTGGACGACAGGGTGGAGCTTCGCAGCGCCTTGACAGCCAGGGGATTCAACGCTCTCCAAGACGACCGGATAGAGTCCTAGACCGAGATGATTGCTTTTACTGCGGCGGAGATCGCCGAAATCACTAGTGGGCGCCTGGACGCCGATCCCGGAATCACGCCCCTTTCGGTGGTCACGGACTCACGCGAAGCCATGCCCGGTTCGCTCTACGTCGCAAAGCCCGGCGAGCACGCCGACGGCCACGACTTCGTGGCCGTCGCGTTTTCGGCCGGTGCCAGCCTTGCCCTCGTGGAACGCCCTGTCGCGGCTGCGGACGGGACAAGCTACCCCTCCGTGGTGGTTCCGGACGCGGTCCTGGCGATGGGGGCCCTGGCTGCAGAGGCCGTCCGCCGGATCCGCAAGGCCCGCGCCGAGCAGGGCAGCGAGCTGACAGTGGTGGGAATCACCGGCTCGGCCGGGAAAACCACCACCAAGGACCTCCTCGCCGGAATACTGTCCACGCAGGGGAACACCGTTGCGCCGCAGGGTTCCTATAACGGTGAGATCGGCGTTCCGCTCACCGTCTTCCGGGCCGGCCCGGATACGCGCTACCTCGTGATCGAGATGGGCGCCACCGGAATCGGACACATCCGCTACCTGGCAGACATGGTTAAACCCGACATCGGAGTGGTGCTGGCCGTGGGAACCGCGCACGCCGGCGAGTTCGGGGGAGTGGAGAACATCGCCCTGGCCAAGGGTGAGCTTGTGGAGGCACTCGCTCCCGCCGGCACCGCGATTATCAATCTCGACGACGACCGCGTGGCCGCCATGCGCACCCGCACCACCGCAAAAGTACTCGGATTCTCCGCGGAAGGCCGCGCCGATGCGGCCGTGCAGGCACTCAACGCCGACACCAACGGTGACGGCAACCCGGAATTCGATCTCCAGCTTCCGGACGGCGAAAGCGGCCTGCACGTCAGCAGCCGCCTCATCGGCGCGCACCACGTGGGCAATCTGCTGGCCGCCGCCGCGGCAGCCTGGGCGGCCGGCGTTCCAGGACAGGACGTCGCGTCCTCCCTCAGCAGCCAGGCCGCCGCAAGCCGCTGGCGGATGGAACGCACCGAACGGGCAGACGGCGTCACCATCATCAATGACGCCTATAACGCGAACCCCGAATCCATGCGCGCCGCCCTGCGCACCCTGGCAGACCTCGGCCGCGGACGCCGCACCTGGGCGGTGCTCGGAGCCATGCTCGAACTCGGTGATGACTCCATCCGGGAACACACCGCCGTGGGCACCCAGGTGGTCCGGCTCAACATCTCCCGCCTGCTGGTGGTTGGCAGGGAAGCGCGCGCGCTCTATGTCTCCGCCGTCCAGGAAGGCTCCTGGGGCGACGAATGCCTCTTCGCCGAAACAGTGGACGAGGCCTACGACGTGCTGAACATCGAACTCGAACCCGGGGACCTGGTGCTGTTCAAGTCCTCGAACAGCGTGGGACTGCGGCATCTGGGTGATCGGATAGCATTACCCCCACAAACCCCCCAACTGGCCGACGAAGGGAGCACTCTGCTGTGATTGCACTTTTGATCGGCGCCGGCCTGGCCCTGTTGTTTGCCCTGGTGGGGACACCGCTTTTCATCCGGCTGCTGGTCCGCCGCGGCTACGGACAGTTCATCAGGGATGACGGACCCACCTCGCACCACACCAAGCGCGGCACCCCCACCATGGGCGGAACCGTGGTGGTGGCAGCCGTACTGTTGAGCTACGGACTCACCCACCTGATCATGCTGATGGTGAACCCGGGTGCTCCCGGGCCCTCAGCCTCCGCCCTCATCCTGCTGTTCCTGATGGTGGGGATGGGGCTGGTGGGCTTCCTCGACGACTTCATCAAGATCTCGCGGCAGCGCAGCCTTGGCCTGGACGCCAAGGCCAAGCTGATCCTGCAGGGTGCCGTGGGAATCATCTTCGCGGTCCTCGCGCTGAACTTTCCCAACGGTGCCGGAGTCACCCCGGCCTCCACCAAAATCTCCCTGGTCCGCGATCTTCCCTGGCTGGACCTGGCCTTCGGCGGCACGGTCCTCGGGGCAATCCTTTTTGTGGTGTGGTCCAACCTGATCGTCACCGCCGCAACAAACGGCGTCAACCTCACCGACGGGCTCGACGGGCTCGCTGCAGGTGCGTCAGTCATGGTCTTCGGCGCATATACGCTGATGGGAATCTGGCAAAGCAACCAGGCCTGCGGATCGCCGCGGGAGGCGGGCAGCGGCTGCTACTCGGTCCGCGATCCGCTGGACCTTGCCCTGCTGGCGGCCATCATGAGCGCGGCCCTGGTCGGCTTCCTGTGGTGGAACACGTCGCCGGCAAAGATTTTTATGGGCGACACCGGCTCGCTGGCGATTGGCGGGGCCATCGCAGGCTTCGCCATCCTGTCCCGGACCGAGCTGCTGCTGGGCATCATCGGCGGCCTGTTCGTCCTGATCACCCTGTCCGTCATCATCCAGGTGGGTTACTTCAAGGTTACCGGCGGTAAACGCGTCTTCAAGATGGCACCGCTGCAGCACCACTTCGAACTGAAGGGCTGGGCCGAAGTAACCGTGGTGGTCCGGTTCTGGATCCTCGGCGGACTTTTTGTGGCCGTGGGCCTGGGCATCTTCTACGCTGAATGGGTTGTGCTGCTGTGACTGTTTCTCCCCGCCTCAAGGACCTCGTCAGCTGGGACTCCGACTGGTCCGGCCTCCGCGTTGTGGTGACCGGCATCGGCGTTTCCGGCTTTGCGGCCGCCGATACCCTCATCGAACTGGGCGCGCGGGTGGTGGTGGTTGACGCTGCCACGTCCGACACCGCCAAAGCCCATGCCGAAACCCTGAAGATCGTGGGCGCCGCCGATGTCCTGCTGGGGGAGGACGCGGTCACCCGCATCCCCAGGATCGACGGTGAGCTGCCCGAACTGATTGTGACCTCACCGGGCTGGCGTCCCGACCAGGCGCTCCTCGCCGCGGCCGCTCGTGCCCACATCCCGGTATGGGGCGACGTCGAGCTGGCCTGGCGGGTGCGGGTCCGCGAGGGCCGCAAGACCGCCGACTGGCTCGCCATTACCGGAACGAACGGCAAGACCACCACGGTTGGCCTCACCGAGTCCATGCTCCGGGCGGCCGGCCTGAAGGCCATCGCCGTGGGGAACGTGGGCACCCCCATCCTTGACGCCCTCCGCGACCCCGTCGAGTACGACGTCCTCGCCGTCGAACTCTCCAGCTTCCAGCTGCACTGGGCGCACTCGCTGTCGCCGGTGGCCAGTGTGTGCCTGAACGTCGCCGAGGACCACGTTGACTGGCACGGCTCCTACGATTCCTACCTGGCGGACAAAGCCAAGGTCTACGGGCAGACCCAGAAGGCCTGCATCTACAACGCCGAGCAGATCGAAACAGAGCGGATGGTGGAAGACGCCGACGTCGTGGAGGGCTGCCGGGCCGTCGGTTTCACCACCGTCACTCCCGCTATCAGCATGCTCGGCGTGGTGGAAGGCCTCCTGGTGGACCGGGCGTTCATCGCCGAGCGCAAGGACAGCGCCGCGGAACTCGCCTCCATGACCGACCTCGGCGCTTTCGCACCCCGCCACATGGTGGCCAACGCCCTGGCAGCCGCAGGCCTGGTGCGCGCCTACGGCGTGGACGCGCAGGCGGTACGTAAGGGCATCCAGGACTACATCCCCGGCGACCACCGGATCCAGCCGGTAGCCCGCCACAACGGCGTCCTGTGGATCAACGACTCCAAGGCCACCAACCCGCACGCTGCATCGGCCTCGCTGGCCACCTTCAGCAACGTCGTCTGGATTGCCGGCGGCCTCTCCAAGGGAGTCAGCTACGACGACCTGATCCGTGAGCACGTCCAGCGCCTCAAGGCCGTGGTGCTCATCGGAAGCGATACCTCTGCCCTCAGCCAGGCCCTCCAGCGACACGCGCCCGATGTCCCGGTGATCATCCCGGGCACGGGCGAAACTGAAGAGGTGCAGACTGCCGCAGCGGCTGGTGCCGTCCACGCCGGTTCCTCCGGTGGGACGGTGATGGCCAGTGCTGTTGCGTCAGCAGCGCAGCTCGCTGAATCCGGCGATACTGTGCTGATGGCTCCGGCAGCTGCTTCCATGGATCAGTTCTCTTCCTATGCTCACCGTGGTGACACTTTCATCGAAGCTGTCCGCGAGCTGGTGGAAGGGCAGGCCCAGACCGGCGAGGAGTAACAATGGTCAGCACGCCCACCCGGCCCCAGCCAGACAAACGGCAGGCCGGCAAGCCAGGCCCTGGCTCCTCGGCAGTACCGGTGCAAGGCCCGGTTTCCGCCCCCGTGCGCATCAAAGCTGCCTACCGGAAATTCTGGTCGGCACTGGAGGGCACCGGGACCTCCAAGAACGGCTCCACCTACTACCTCATCCTCGGCTCAACCCTGGCGCTGACGGCGATCGGGATCATGATGGTCCTTTCCGCCTCCAGCGTGGAATCCATCGCCGCCGGAAAGTCGCCCTACGGCGACGCGTTGAAGCAGGGGGTGTTCGCCGCCATCGGCATTTTCACCATGTTTGTGCTGTCCCGCATCAATGTGGTGTGGCTCAAACGGCTCGCGTGGGTGGCAATCATCGCCGCGGTGGTCCTCCTGGGCCTGGTGCAGATCGTGGGGGCGGAGGTCAACGGCAACAAGAACTGGATCGACATCGGCGGCATCACCTTCCAGCCCTCCGAAGCGTCAAAGCTGGCACTCGCGCTGTGGATGGCCACCGTCCTGGCCAGGAAGGGCCGGCTGCTCAGCCGCTGGCAACATGTGGCGATTCCTGCCGTCCCCATGGCCATCATCATCGTTGGCCTGGTCCTGGTGGGCAACGACCTTGGAACGGCCATGATCATCATGATGATCACGGCCGCCGCTTTGTTCTTTGCCGGGGCGCCCCTTTATCTCTTCGGCATCGCAGGGCTGGCGGCAGCGGCCGGGACGGCCGTCATGGCGGTCACCAGTTCAAACCGCATGTGCCGCATCACCTCCTGGTGGACCGGTGAGTCCTGCGCCGACGGCATCGACGCCAACTACCAGGCCACCAACGGCCTGTACGGACTCGCGTCCGGAGGCTGGTTCGGCGTCGGACTGGGCCAGAGCCGGCAAAAGTACAGCTGGATCCCCGAAGCCCACAACGACTTCATCTTCGCCATCATCGGCGAGGAGCTCGGCCTCGTGGGCACGGTGGTCGTCCTGATCCTTTTCGCCATCCTGGGCGCCGCCATCTACCGCGTGGTGGTAGCACAGGAGGACATGTTCCACCGCGTCCTGGCCGGCACCATCATGGTGTGGCTGTTGGGCCAGGCCACCGTCAACATGTCAGTGGTGACCGGCCTGATGCCCGTCATCGGCGTGCCGCTGCCCTTCATTTCCTACGGCGGCTCAGCGCTGCTGATGTCGCTCTGCGCCATCGGGGTGGTGCTCTCCCTTGCCCGGGAGCAAATGGCCCCGGCCATCCGCCCCAAGCGGATGCTGAAGTTCAAGGCCAAACCGGCTCGGACCGCCGCTGCCGCCAAAAAGACTGCAAGAAAGCGTGCCTGACCCCAAGATGACCTCGAACAATCCCTCAATCGTCCTGGCGGGCGGCGGAACCGCCGGCCACATCAGTCCGCTCCTGGCCATCGCAGCAGCCATCCGCGACGCCGCTCCCGCCGCGGCGATCCTCGCCGTCGGCACCCCCGCCGGGATGGAGACCCGGCTGGTTCCCGCCGCCGGGGTTGAGCTCGCCACGATCGACCGCGTGCCGTTTCCGCGGAAGCCTTCCGCTGACCTCCTGCGCCTTCCGCAACGCCTCGCCGGAGCCGTGCGGCAGGCCGGTGCCATCCTGGACAACGCCGCAGCGGACGTGCTGGTGGGTGTGGGCGGGTACGTGTGCACCCCCATGTACCTCGCGGCGCGGAAGCGCGGCATCCCGATCGTGATCCATGAGGCCAACATCCGCCCAGGCTTGGCCAACAGGGTGGGGGCGTTGTTCACCAAACGCGTGGCCGTGGCCTTCGACACCACACCGCTGCGCGCCGCCGTGCACGTGGGCATGCCCATGCGCACCGAAATCTCCCACCTTGACCGGTCCGCGGCCCGCGCGTCAGCCCGCGCAAGCCTCGGACTGGACCCGGCCAAACCGACGCTGATCGTCACCGGCGGATCATCGGGGGCACAAAGCATCAACCGGACCATCGCCGGCGCCCTGGGGCAGCTGGCCGGGGCCGGTATCCAGACCCTGCACGTCACCGGCCGCGGCAAGTCCGTCCTGGACGACGCCGGCAGGCCGCTGGCTGCCGACGGCTACCGCCAGGTGGAATACATCGACGGCATGGAGCTCGCCTACGCGGCCGCCGACGTCCTGCTGGCCCGCTCCGGAGCCGCCACAGTCTGCGAGGTCGCCGCCGCCGGCGTGCCCGCCGTCCTGGTACCGCTGCCCATCGGCAACGGCGAACAGGCGCTCAACGCTGCCGGACTGGTAGCCGCCGGGGGCGCCGTGCTGGTGTCTGACAAGGAGTTCACGCCCGAGTGGGTGGGCCGGGAACTCATCCCGCTTGTCACCGATGAATCCCGGCTCGCCACCATGGCAGCCAATTCCTACCGGCTTGGTATTCGAAACGCTGACCAGCGCATGGCTGGTCTTGTCATGGAAGCGGTATCCAAATGAGTCACGGCATCCCCACCCTGGCGTCGCTGGGCAGGGTCCACTTCGTGGGGATCGGTGGCGTAGGCATGTCCGCCGTCGCCCGGATCATGGTGGCCCGCGGTGTTCCCGTGAGCGGCTCTGACGCCAAGGACCTGCCGGTGATGGCGGACCTCGCCGCCGCCGGCGCGCGCATCGCCGTCGGATATAACGCTGCCAACCTGGCGGACGCCCAGACCGTGGTGGCCGGCTCCGCCATCCGCGCCGATAATCCGGAGCTGGCGGCAGCGAGGGAGGCCGGCTTGCCGGTGCTGCACCGTTCGGAAGCCCTCGCCGCCACCATGGGGGAGGACGTGGTGGTGACTGTAGCCGGAACCCACGGCAAGTCCACCACCACCTCCATGGTGGCCGTCCTGCTGCAGGGTGCCGGCCTCGATCCCTCCTTTGCCATCGGAGCCAACGTCCCGGCTCTCGGCGTGAACGCGGCCCACGGCACGTCCGGCATCTTTGTGGCCGAGGCAGACGAATCCGACGGGTCGTTCCTGAACTACCGGCCGAAGATCGCTGTGGTCACCAATGTGGAGCCGGACCACCTGGACTACTACGGCACCGCCGAAGCCGTCTACGAATCCTTCGACCGGTTCACAGAACTGCTGCCCGCCGACGGCGTACTGGTGGCCTGCGCGGACGACGCCGGCGCCCTGGCCCTGGCGCGGCGCACCAGGGATCGCGGCAACACCCGCGTGATCCTTTACGGCACGGGCAGCGAAGCGGACCTGGTGCTGCACGACGGCGGTCCGGGAGACGTTGCGGTGTCCACTCCGGCCGGCCGGTTCCCGCTTGAGCTGCAGGTGCCGGGACGGCACAACGCCCTGAACGCGGCCGCCGCTTTTGCCGTGGCTCTTGAGCTGGGCGTGGAGCCTGCCGTGGCGGCCGGAGCCCTGGCGCACTTCTCCGGTGCAGCACGGCGTTTCGAACTCAAAGGCCAGGCGCGCGGCGTGCGGGTCTTCGACGACTATGCCCACCATCCCACCGAAGTCCGCGCGGCCCTTGCCGCGGCCCGGTCGGTGGCCGGCGACAACAAGGTGCATGTGCTCTTCCAGCCGCACTTGTTTTCCCGGACCCGGGAATTCGCCAAGGAGTTCGCCGAGGCCCTGAACCTTGCCGATACTGCCTGGGTGCTGGACATCTACCCCGCACGCGAAGATCCGATTCCCGGCGTCACCAGCCAGCTCATCGCCGATTACCTGGACGAGGGCGGGCGGCTGGTTCCGGCCGCCGCGGCGGCAGCGTCACTCGCCGGTGCGGCGGGGGAGGGTGACATCATCCTTACCGCCGGTGCAGGCGACGTAACGGCGTACGGGCCGCAGATCGTGGAGGCCCTGCGTGCCTAGCCCGCGCCGCCCCACTTACACGTCCACAGGCCGGCGGCCGGGCAATCCCGGCACCCGGTCCGGCCCGGATGCGGACACCAGCCACGACGTCATCTCCGCCTCGCGGCCTGCGCCGGAGCCTGCTCCGCAGCCGGCCCCGAAGGCCAGGAAAGCGCCCTTCGCCGGACTGGGAAAGGGCGGACCGGAAAAGGACGCACCCAAAAAAGGAGCCCTCCGCAAAGGCGCGCCGGACCAGGAACATGCGGGCGGGGCCCCGCAGGCCTCCGGCAGCGCCGGGAACGTTGTGGCTTTTCCCGAACCCAAGGGGAAACGGCGGAAGAAGAACATCCTGGTGGCGGCCGCCATCCTGGTCGCCGTGGTGGCCGGGCTCCTTGCCGTTGCGGTCTTTTCCCCAGCCCTGGCCGTGCGGACCATCTCGGTGTCCGGGACGCACCTGCTGACGCCGGCCCAGGTGGAAACCGCGCTGGAACCCCTGCGCGGCAAACCGCTGCCGCAGGTCACCGACGAGGAAGTAGGCCGCCTGCTCGAGCCGCTGGTGCAGGTGAAGTCGGTATCCGCGGAGGCGCGTCCGCCGTCGGGCCTTGCCGTTGCCGTCCGCGAACGCGTGCCGGTGGCGCTGGTGAAGCAGGGGGAGCAGTACCAGCTGGTTGACGTGGAAGGCATCCAGCTGGCCTCGACAGCTGATCCGGCGTCGGTGTCGTTGCCCGTCATCGACGGCGGTGCCGGTACCATCGGTAAGGATCTTTTCCGGGCCACGGCAGAGGTGCTGGGCGCCCTGCCGCCGGATGTGCTGGCCAAGCTCTCCAATGCCTCGGCCCAGTCGGTGGACGCGGTGGAGCTCAAGCTTGTTGACGGCCAGACCATCATCTGGGGCAATGCCAGCGAGAAGGAACTCAAAGCTAAAGTGCTGGCGGCACTGCTCAAGGCTCCGGTGGATCCGAAGAACCCGGTCAAGGTGTACGACGTCAGTGTGCCCCGGCACCCTGTGACCCGCTGACACGCTTTCTTTCCGGTATTAATCCGACACGCGGAGCCGGTTATTGAATGTGTGAACCAGAGGAAATACCGTCACAGACATGAGTTACTTGACATAACTATAACCTTCAACTCGAAGGTTAAGGTTGCAGGCATTAAGCTCTTCATCAGATTTAGCAATAAGACACGAACAAGGGACACGTAACGTGGCAGCTCCGCAGAATTACTTGGCCGTCATCAAAGTCGTCGGCATCGGCGGCGGTGGCGTGAACGCAGTCAACCGCATGATCGAGGTCGGCCTCCGAGGTGTTGAATTTATCGCCATCAACACCGACGCCCAGGCCCTGCTGATGAGCGACGCCGACGTCAAGCTTGACGTGGGACGCGAGCTGACCCGCGGCCTCGGCGCAGGCGCGAACCCCGAGGTAGGCAAGCAGGCTGCCGAAGACCACGCAGACGAGATCGAGGAAGTCCTGCGCGGGGCCGACATGGTGTTCGTCACCGCCGGCGAAGGTGGCGGCACCGGCACCGGCGGCGCTCCCGTCGTCGCCCGCATTGCCCGGTCCCTGGGCGCCCTGACCATTGGCGTGGTCACCCGCCCGTTCACCTTCGAAGGCCGCCGCCGTGCCGGTTCCGCGGAAGCCGGCATCGACGCCCTGCGCGACGAAGTGGACACCCTGATCGTGATCCCCAACGACCGCCTCCTCTCCATCAGCGACCGCAACGTCTCGGTGCTCGATGCCTTCCGCTCCGCCGACCAGGTGCTGCTCTCCGGCGTCCAGGGCATCACCGACCTCATCACCACCCCCGGCCTGATCAACCTTGACTTCGCCGACGTCAAGTCCGTCATGCAGGGTGCGGGCTCGGCGTTGATGGGCATCGGCTCCGCCCGCGGCGAAGACCGCGCCGTGAAGGCCGCCGAGCTTGCCATCGCCTCGCCGCTGCTGGAAGCTTCCATCGACGGCGCGCACGGCGTCCTGCTGTCCATCCAGGGCGGTTCGGACCTCGGCCTGTTCGAAATCAATGAAGCTGCCCGCCTCGTCCAGGAGGTGGCACACCCGGAGGCGAACATCATCTTCGGCGCCGTCATCGACGACGCCCTGGGCGACGAAGCCCGCGTGACCGTCATCGCGGCCGGCTTCGACGACGTCAAGGCCACCTCGCCCTCCATGGACCAGTCCCAGCCCCAGGCCGCTCCGCAGCGCCCGGCGGCACCTGCGACTGCTCCGGCGCCTGCCCAGGCGCCGTCCGCCGGCAGCCACCACGCCAGCGTCCAGCCCATCCACGCCGGCGTCGGCGCCGCGGGGCTCAGCAACTGGGGCCAGCAGCGGCCCTCCGCTGTCCCGGCTGACTCAGGCTTCGACGTCGACCTCCCCTCCGTGGTGGAGCCGGACCTCACCGGCAGCCACTCGGATGACCTGGATGTCCCCGACTTTCTGAAGTAGGACCCGGCTTGTTCCACTGGCGCGCCGAGATCCGGCCCGGCCTCTCTGTCGCTTTTACTGACGCCGACGCCGGAAACCTGGCACTGCACGTGGGGGATGATCCTGACGAGGTGGGCCGGCGCCGCAGGGACTTGGAACGGGCCATCGGCGTCGCGCCGAAGGGGCTCCGGTTCATGAACCAGGTGCACGGCAATGCCGTAGCGGTCATGGACCAGGACACCGCCGCGCCGCAAGCCGACGCAATGGTGTCCCGCGGTGTCCCGCTTGCAGTCATGGTCGCGGACTGCATCCCTGTGCTGCTCGCCGGCGATGCTCCGGAGGGACCTGTTGTGGCGGCTGTACATGCAGGCCGTCCCGGGATCGCCAACGGGGTTATCCCGGCGGCCGTGGACAGCATGAAGTCCCTCGGTGCCGGCGGGATCCGCGCCTGGCTGGGTCCTTCCATCTGCGGCAACTGCTACGAGGTGCCGGCCGGACTGCAGGCTGAGGTGACCGCCGCCGTTCCGGCTTCACTGAGCACCACCACATGGGGAACTCCGGGGCTGGACCTGCCGGCGGGTGCCCGCAGCCAGCTGGAACAGGCGGGCGTCGCTGTCGAATACAGCGGACCCTGCACTCTTGAAACACCGTCACTCTTCTCATACCGCAGGAACAAGTTCACCGGGCGTTTCGCAGGCCTGGTGTGGTGCCATGACTGAGGCCGCCGCAGGCAGCGACGCACGGACACAGGAACTCGGAACGCGCCTGGCCGCAGTGCACCAGCGCATCGCCACGGCGGCAAGTGCCGCCGGCCGCCAGGAAGACTTGCCCACCCTGATAGTGGTGACCAAGTTCCACCCCGCCGAGGACATCAAACGGCTCTCGGCGCTGGGTGTCACCGATGTGGGCGAGAACCGCGACCAGGAGGCGTCGGCGAAGGCGCTTGAGCTGGCGGAGTATGGCATTACCTGGCACTTCGTGGGCCAGCTGCAAAGCAAAAAAGCCAAATCGGTGCTCCGCTACGCAGCGGCCGTACACTCCGTTGACCGGCCCCAGCTCGTGGACGCACTGGCCCGCGCCGCCGAGGTTGAGCGCGGGAACACCGGGCGGGCTGCGTTGCGCTGCTTCATCCAGGTCAGCCTGGAGGACGACGCCGGAGCGCACCGGGGCGGCGCCGTCCCGGAAGACGTGCTGCCCCTTGCCGAACGGATAGCAACCTCCGCCGGCCTGGAGCTGGCGGGGGTGATGGCGGTAGCGCCACTGGGCGTCCCGCCGGAGGCGGCCTTCGAAAAACTTGCCGGGGTTTCAGCCCGGCTGGTCGCGGAGCATCCCGCAGCCGCCGCCATTTCCGCCGGCATGAGCCAGGACCTCGAAGCCGCCATCGCCTTCGGAGCGACACACCTGAGAATCGGCTCCGATATTCTCGGATCGCGTCCCCCCGTGGGGTAGCGTCGGTGCTATTGGAAGTGATGGGCGGGGGACTCCAGTGCTATCAAGCCATTGGGCGGCCCGCTTACGGACACGATTAGGAGTCGACCATGGCCGGCGCTCTGCGCAAGACAATGATCTATCTTGGGCTCGCCGACGGCGATGAACACTACGAGTCCGAGCAACAGACCACACGTAAGGATGAGGACGAAACGATGGAAGCTGACCGCGAGGAGCGCCGTGCGCCTGCACCCGTCCGTGAGGTCAGCCGCGAATCGTCCTACACCCCCGAAGAGGAATACCGCGCCCCAGTGACCCCCATCAAACGCGCGGCGTCGAGCCGCGAGGAGGCCACCGGCCTCCGCCAGATCACCACGATCCACCCCCGCTCCTATAACGATGCCAAACTCATCGGCGAAAGCTTCCGCGACGGCATCCCCGTCATCATGAACGTTACGGACATGGGTGAGGCTGACGCGAAGCGCCTGGTGGACTTCTCCGCCGGGCTGGTTTTTGGCCTCCGGGGCAGCATTGAGCGCGTGACCAACAAGGTCTTCCTGCTCTCGCCGTCCTACGTTGAGGTCATCGGTGACGACAAAAAGGCCAGCGAGACCACTGCCAGCTTCTTCAACCAAAGCTGAGCCGCAGGCTGAAGCAGATGCCAGGCAGGGATACACCTGCCTGGCATCTGTGCTGAAATAGACAAGACACATCCGCAGGACACCGCGGTATCCACAAAGGACATGGAGATATGAAGTAAGTCATGGGAATTGTTTTCGGGCTTGTCTATCTCGCACTTTTGCTGTTCTTTGTCGCATTGATCATTCGCCTGGTTTTTGACTGGGTCCAAATGTTTGCCCGGGAATGGCGCCCCCGGGGAGCAGCCCTGGTGGTGGCGCACGCCGTGTACTCCATCACCGATCCGCCGCTGAACGGCCTGCGGCGGCTGATCCCGCCGCTGCGCCTGGGCGGCATCTCCCTCGATCTGGGCTTCCTGGTCCTGTTCATCGGCGTCAGCATTGCCATGGGGATCACCAGGGGCCTCGCCTGATTTACCGGATAGACCAGCAGGGCAGGGACGGAACCCGCAGGGAACCGCGAATGCCATGTGAAGAAAAAACTCGCGTTTGACACCGCAGTGTTGAATTAGAGGAACAAGACCAAATTTAGGTACCGTAGTTTTGACGGCCGGAAGGCCTACTGACTAACCAGACCAGTGAGGTGACCAGATGGCTTTGACGCCAGAAGACGTTGTCAACAAGCGCTTTCAGCCGACCAAGTTCCGCGAAGGCTACGACCAGGACGAAGTTGATGACTTCCTGGACGAGATCGTCGTCGAGCTCCGCCGCCTGAACCAGGAAAACGACGAACTTCGCAAGAAGCTCGCCGAAGCCGGTTCCAGCGTGCCGGCCAGCACCGTTGCCGCGCCCGTGGTGGAAAAGGTCCCCGCGCCCGTCAAGTCCGACAAGGACGAAGCCCGCGAGAAGGCCGAAGCAGAAGCCAAGGCCGCCGAAGAGCGCAAGAAGAAGGACGTCCAGCAGGCTGCCCCGGCTGCTGCCGCTCCTGTTGCTGCCGCTCCGGCCGCCACCGCCTCAGCCGAGTCGGCTGCCGGCCTGCTCGCCATGGCCCAGCAGATGCACGACCGCCACGTCGCAGACGGCCAGGCGCAGAAGGACAAGATCATCGCCGAGGCGCAGATCGAGGCCAGCAGCCTGGTGAACGACGCTCAGGAGAAGTCCCGCAAGATCCTCGGCGCCCTGGAGCAGCAGCGTTCTGTGCTCGAGCGCAAGGTGGAGCAGCTGCGCGGCTTCGAGCGCGACTACCGTTCACGCCTGAAGGCCTACATCGAGGGCCAGTTGCGCGACCTCGACGCCCGTGGTTCTGTGGCTACGCCGGAAGTCAGCGAAGCCAACTAGTCTGTCAAAGCACGTATTCTGAAAGCCGGTGGCTGAGGATTCCTCGGCCGCCGGCTTTTGGCATTAACACCGGTTTTACGAATGAAAGCATCATGACTGACGAACTTGCCGCCGACGCCGCGCGCCCTGTCCCGCCCTCCCCGCGCCCCCGCCGCGCCGTGCTGCTGTCCCTCTTTGCCGGGTTCGCAGTATTTGCCTACGTGCTGGACCAGCTGACGAAGCTATGGGTCACGTCCGCCATGGTGGAAGGGGAGCGGATTCCCGTACTGCCGCCTGTACTGCACTGGTACTTCATCCGGAACTCGGGGGCTGCCTTCTCCATCGGGGAAAACGTCACCTGGGTGTTCTCCATCATCATGGCCGCCGTGGCCGTCGCCATCCTGTTCCAGGTCCGCAAGCTCGGCTCCCTGTGGTGGTCCGTGGCGCTTGGCCTGCTGCTGGGCGGTGCGCTGGGCAACCTGACGGACCGGCTCTTCCGGGAACCGTCCTTCGGCATGGGGCACGTGGTTGACTTCATCCAGCTGCCGAACTTCGCGATCTTCAACATCGCCGACTCAGCGGTGGTCTCGGCAGTGACGATCATCTGCATCCTGACGCTGCGGGGCATCTCCCTGGACGGAACCCGGCTGACGGCACGGAAGGAAAAGTCCGGTGATGCTTGAGCGCGTCGTCGTCGCTGAACAGTTCGGCGGGTCCCGCGCGGATGCCGGGGTAGCCGGGCTCCTGGGGATCTCGCGTTCCCTCGCGGCAACCCTGATCGCCGAGGGCCATATCCTCAGCAAAGGAAAAGCATTGGGCAAGTCGGCCAAACTCGTGGCCGGGGATGTCCTCCAGGTGAGCTTGCCCGAACGGCGTGACCCCCTGGAAGTCGTGGAGGAAGTTGTGGAAGGCCTGAAGATCCTGCTGGACGACGACGATTTCGTTGTGGTTGATAAACCTGTGGGTGTTGCCGCCCATCCTTCGCCGGGCTGGGTGGGGCCCACTGTTGTGGGCGGCCTTGCCGGGGCCGGATACCGGATTTCCACGTCAGGTGCGCCGGAGCGCGCCGGTATTGTCCACCGGCTCGACGTCGGCACGTCTGGAGCGATGGTGGTGGCCAAGTCGGAGCGCGCCTACACAGCCCTGAAACGGGCTTTCAAGGAGCGCACCGTGGACAAGGTCTACCACGCAGTGGTGCAGGGGCTGCCCGATCCGCTGGTGGGCACCATCGACGCCCCCATCGGCCGGCACCCCGGGCACGACTGGCGGTTTGCCGTCATCGAGGACGGCCGGCCGTCCGTCACGCACTACGAAGTAGTGGAAGCCTTCGGCAAAGCGAGCCTGGTGGAAGTACACCTGGAGACCGGCCGTACCCATCAGATCCGGGTGCACTTCTCCGCATTGCGCCACCCCTGCGCCGGCGACCTCACCTATGGTGCCGATCCCCGGCTCGCCGCCACGCTGGGGCTGACCCGCCAGTGGCTGCACGCCCGGGAACTCGGTTTTGAGCACCCGGTCACGGGGGAGTCCGTGCGTGTTGTCAGCGACTACCCGCAGGACCTGGCGTTTGCTCTGCAAGTGCTGGAGTCGGGGCGGGCCTGACGGTCCCCGTTCGGGCCAGCGCTTAGAATAGTGCGGTGACTTCCAGCAATGATTCGTTCGTCCACCTGCACACGCACACCGAGTACTCGATGCTGGATGGAGCCGCCCGCCTGGGTGAGCTGTTCGACGAAACCGAACGACTGGGTATGCCGGCACTTGCCACCACGGACCACGGATATCTTTTCGGCGCGTTCGATTTCTGGCGGAAGGCCACGGACAAGGGCATCAAGCCCATTATCGGCGTCGAAGCGTATGTAACACCGGGTACCGCCCGCACCGACAAGGGACGCGTGCGCTGGGGCGAGGAGTCCCAGCGCAAGGACGACGTCTCCGGCGGCGGCTCGTATACCCACATGACCCTGCTCAGCTACAACAACGTGGGGATGCGGAACCTCTTCCGTGCCTCATCAATCGCATCGCTGGACTCCGTCTTCGGCAAGTGGCCCCGGCTGGACCGGGAACTGCTCAACACCTACTCCGAGGGCCTGATAGCCACCACGGGATGCCCGTCCGGGGAGGTGCAGACGCGCCTGCGCCTGGGCCAGTACCGCGAAGCGCTTGAGGCTGCCGCCGAGTTCCGCGACATCTTCGGCGCAGACAACTACTTCTGCGAGCTGATGGACCACGGCCTGGACATCGAACGGCGCGTGACCGGCGACCTGCTGCGGCTGGCGAAGGAACTGAACCTTCCCCTCGTCGCCACCAACGACCTCCACTACACGCACGAGCACGACGCCAAGGCCCACGAGGCCCTCCTGGCCATCCAGTCCGGCTCAACCCTCCTCGAACCCACCTACGACAACGGCGGCTCCCGCTTCGCGTTCTCCGGCAGCGGCTACTACCTCAAGTCGCCGCAGGAGATGCGCGAGCTGTTCCGCGACCACCCGGAAGCCTGCGACAACACGCTGCTCATCGCCGAGCGCTGCGAAGTGTCCTTCAACACGGACGCCAACTACATGCCACGCTTTCCATGCCCGCCGGGGGAGGACGAAACCTCCTGGCTCGTGAAGGAAGTGGATAAGGGGCTGCAGTACCGGTATCCGGCCGGAATCCCGGACGAGGTCCGCAAACAGGCCGATTACGAGCTCGGCGTCATCACGTCCATGGGCTTCCCGGGCTACTTCCTCGTGGTTGCCGACTTCATCAACTGGGCCAAGAACAACGGGATCCGGGTGGGCCCGGGCCGTGGCTCGGGTGCGGGTTCCATGGTGGCCTACGCGATGCGCATCACCGACCTCGATCCGCTGCGCCACGGCCTGATCTTCGAGCGCTTCCTCAACCCCGACCGTGTCTCGATGCCTGACTTCGACGTCGACTTCGATGACCGGCGCCGTTCCGAAGTCATCGACTACGTGACGCGCAAGTACGGTGACGAGCGTGTGGCGATGATCGTCACCTACGGCACCATCAAGACCAAACAGGCGCTCAAAGACTCCTCGCGCGTGCTCGGCTACCCCTTCAGCATGGGCGAGCAGCTGACCAAGGCGCTGCCGCCCGCGGTCATGGCCAAGGACATCCCGCTCGCGGACATCCAGAACCCGGAGGCGAAGCGCTACAGCGAGGCCGGGGACTTCCGGCAGCTGATCAGCACCGACCCGGAAGCCGCCAAGGTGTTCGAGACAGCACTTGGCATCGAGGGGCTGAAACGCCAGTGGGGCGTCCACGCCGCCGGCGTGATCATGTCCTCGGATCCGATTATCGACGTCATCCCGATCATGCGCCGTTTCCAGGACGGCCAGGTCATCACGCAGTTCGACTACCCGACGTCCGAGGGCCTTGGCCTGATCAAGATGGACTTCCTGGGCCTGCGGAACCTGACGATCATTTCCGATGCCCTCGAGAACATCAAGATGAACCGCGGGATCGACCTCGACCTTGAGAACCTCGAGCTCGATGATGCCCCGTCCTATGAACTGCTGGCACGCGGCGACACCCTGGGCGTTTTCCAGCTCGACGGCGGACCGATGCGGTCACTGCTCAAGCTGATGAAGCCTGACAACTTCGAAGACATCTCCGCTGTGCTGGCCCTCTACCGGCCGGGCCCGATGGGCGCCAACGCGCACACGGACTACGCGCTGCGGAAAAACGGGATCCAGGAAGTCATCCCCATCCACCCGGAACTGGAGGAACCCCTCAAGGAGATCCTCGGCGGAACCTATGGCCTGATCGTGTACCAGGAACAGGTCATGGCCGTGGCGCAGAAGCTGGCCGGGTACTCGCTGGGCCAGGCAGACATCCTCCGCCGCGCCATGGGCAAAAAGAAGAAATCCGAACTGGACAAGCAGTTCGCCGGCTTCTCGCAGGGCATGCAGGACAACGGCTACTCCATGGAGGCCGTGAAGACCCTGTGGGACATCCTGCTGCCCTTCTCCGACTACGCCTTCAACAAGGCCCACTCGGCCGCCTACGGCGTGATCTCCTACTGGACCGCGTACCTCAAGGCCCACTATGCGCCCGAGTACATGGCTGCGCTGCTCACGTCCGTGGGCGACGACAAGGACAAGTCCGCGATCTACCTGAACGAATGCCGGCGCATGGGCATCACCGTGCTGCCGCCGGACGTCAATGAGTCCGCGCTGAACTTCACCCCGGTGGGCAACGATATCCGCTTCGGCATGGGTGCTATCCGCAACGTCGGCGTCAACGCGGTGGAGGCCATGGTGGCGGCCCGGGAGAGTGAGGGCGCCTTCACCTCCTTCAAGGACTACCTGATGAAGGTCCCGGCCGTGGTCTGCAACAAGCGCACCATCGAGTCGCTGATCAAGTCCGGCGCCTTCGATTCCCTGGGCCACCACCGCCGCGCCCTGGCGATGATCCACGAAGAAGCCATCGACTCGGTCATCACGCTCAAACGGAACGAAGCGATCGGGCAGTTCGACCTCTTCGCCGGCTTCGAGGAAGCGGAGTCGGAATCCTCGCTGAGCATCGAAATTCCGGACCTGCCCGAGTGGGAGAAGAAGGACAAACTCTCCTTCGAGCGCGACATGCTGGGCCTGTACGTCTCGGACCACCCGCTGCAGGGCCTCGAAGGGGTGTTGAGCCAGCACGCCGAAATGAGCATCACGTCCGTCCTGGGGGAAGACGGCCCGCAGGACGGCGCCATCATCACCATCGCGGGCATGATCACGTCCCTGAGCCGGCGCATTGCGAAGGCCAGCGGCAACGCCTACGCCCGGGCGGAGGTGGAGGACCTGGGCGGCTCGATGGAAGTGATGTTCTTCGGCCAGGTCTACGGACCCATTGCCTCGGTATTGGCCGAGGACCTGATCGTGGTGGTCAAGGGGCGCCTGCAGAAGCGCGACGACGGCGCCATCACCCTGAACTGCATGGAACTTTCCGTGCCGGACCTGAGCGAAGGCCTGGGCGGACCCCTGGTGATCACCATGCCCACGCACAAGGCCACGGAGGCCGTGGTCACGGAGCTGGGTGACGTGCTCCGGACGCACCGCGGCAATTCCGAGGTGCGGCTGCACCTGCAGGGTGATACCCGCACGGAGATCATGGGCCTGCCGGTCCACCTCCGGGTAAACCCGAGCCCGTCGCTCTTCGGTGACCTGAAGGTCCTGCTGGGCCCGGCCTGCCTGGACGCCTGACAAAGGAACGGCCGACGGCGGGAGGCACCTGCCGCCGTCGGCCGCCACGTGGGCGGAACTAAATTTCGTAGTCCAGCGGGACCGGCTGGCCGTACGCGCCGCCGTGGTACAGCAGGGGGGATCCTTCGCCGCCCACCTGGCCGTCCACCACCTGGACCACCACCACGGCGTTGTTCTCGAATGAGAGGCGCATCTGCACCTCGCCGATCAGCCATCCGGCCACGTCCTTCAGCACCGGCACGCCGTGCGGCCCCACTTCCCAGTGGTCGCCCTCGAAGCGGTTGGTGCCGCGGGCAAACTTGTCGGCCAGCGCCTGGTTTTCGAGGCCGAGCATGTGGACCCCGATGTGGGTGGTGTTCGCCACGGCCGGCCAGGACCTGGAACTGCGGGCCATGTTGAAGGTGAAACGCGGCGGCTTTGCGGACAAGGATGCGACCGACGTGGCGGTGAAGCCGAACGGCCGGTCCTGGTAGTTGACCGTGATGATGGCGACCCCGGCCGCGTGGCGCCGGAACATTTCCTTGAACGTCCGTTCGAAGGGCGCCTCGTTGTCGGTCACGTCGAACTCCTGATGGTGTGTGGCTGTCTTCTCTCCTTCCACTCTATGGGCCTGCCGGGCAGGCGGGGAATTGCCGGAAGCCCCGCGTCCGGGAGTTAAGCCGCCGGAACAACTGTTAAGGTTTGTTGCATGACACAACGGACCGGACGCACTCGTCCGCGGCTGCCCTGGGCCATGCTCGTGCTGCCGGCGGTGGCCGGCGTACCGGCAGGGATTCTCTGGTGGCTGCTGGCGCCGGGCGGCCTCAACCTGATCACCCGGGATCCGGTCCTCGGCGACGGCGCGCACCCGCAAGTGTGGCTCCCTCGGGACCTGACGCTGGCCGGGCTCCTGGCCTTCGCAGGATGCCTGCTGGCTGTGTTCCTGGCCGACAAAAAGCGCCAGGATCCGCAGGCGGACCTCCTGATGGGCCTTGCCGGCGGCCTGTGCGGCGCGGTCCTGGCCTGGCAGACGGGGGTGTTGTCCGCCCGGTTGTTCGGCCCGGCCGTGGATGCCACCGCGAACGCCAGCATCGCTTTTTCGTTGCGCGCCTGGCCGGTCCTGCTGCTGTGGCCTGCCGCCACAGCCGTGTCCGTGTTTGTGCTGGAGCTGATGCACCTCCTGGGCAGGAAGGACGACGGCGGCGCGGAGGAGGAGCGGCACCCTGCGGCTGGGCCCGTAAAATAGTGCGGTGACCATTTCTTCGGAGTTTCCCGCCACCCCTGCCGCCGCCGTGAGCTTCCGCACCGTTGACCTCCGGGGCAGGAACCTGACCCTTGCGGGGCTTCGGGCCGCCGTCCCGCGCGCCCAGGGCCAGACAGTGGCCGATGCTGAGGAGAAGGTCCTCGACATCATTGCAGCGGTGCGCCAGCGTGGCTTCGATGCGCTGGCCGGGTTCGCCCTCCGTTTCGACGGCGTGGAACAGGACCACCCGTTGGTTCCGCAAGAGGCTCTCGCCACCGCCCTTGAGCAGCTGGACCCTGCCGTGCGGCGGGCACTGGAAGAATCCATCAGCCGTGCACGCCGTTTCGCCGACGGCCAGCGCCCCCGGAACGTTGACGTCGAACTGGGCGACGGCGCCCTGGTCAGCCAGAACTGGGTGCCGGTGGCGCGGGTGGGCCTTTACGTTCCGGGCGGCCTGGCCGTCTACCCCTCGTCGGTGATCATGAACGTGGTGCCGGCCCTCGCTGCCGGGGTGGAGTCCATCGCCCTGGCCTCGCCGCCGCAGAAGGAGTTCGCAGGACTTCCGCACCCCACCATCCTTGCCGCCGCAGCCCTGCTGGGCATCACCGAGGTGTACGCCATCGGCGGAGCACAGGCGATCGCAGCGTTTGCCTATGGGGTGCCGGCCACGGAGTCCGGCCCTGCATTGGAGCCGGTGGACGTGGTAACCGGGCCCGGGAACATCTTCGTGGCTACGGCCAAGCGCCTGGTGAAGGGCGTGGTGGGAATCGACTCCGAGGCGGGGACCACGGAGATCGCCATCCTGGCGGACTCCAGCGCCCAGCCCGCACTGGTAGCAGCGGACCTGATCAGCCAGGCGGAGCACGATCCCAAGGCAGCATCGGTGCTCATCACCGATTCGGAGGACCTCGCCGCCGCCGTCCGCGCAGAGCTTGACCTGCAGGCCGCCGCCACCAAGCACTCGGCCCGGGTCCGCGAAGCGCTCTCCGGCCCCCAGTCAGGGGCTGTCCTGGTGGACAGCCTGGAACAGGGCATCGCAGCCTGTGACGCGTACGCCGCCGAACACCTGGAGATTATGACCCGGGATGCCGCCGCCGTGGCTGCGAGGATCCGCAATGCGGGCGCCATCTTTGTGGGAGACTACAGCCCCGTATCCCTGGGCGACTACTGTGCAGGTTCCAACCACGTGCTGCCCACCAGCGGTACGGCCGCCTTTTCCTCCGGCCTGAACGTCACCACTTTCCTGCGCGCCATCCAGGTGGTGAACTACAGCCGCGAAGCCCTCGCAGAGGTCAGCGGACACATTGTCAGCCTTTCCGGTGCCGAAGACCTGCCCGCACACGGGCAAGCTGTGACGGCCCGTTTCCCCGGGGCTGCCGGAACACTCTAACGCCATGTAGTAGTGGGCACCACAAGATGTAGTAGTTACACGCTTGTTATTACCCCATGCCGGGACATAGAATTAAAGGCGCTGCAAGGTCCTCTGTGCCCTTGAGCGCCGCTCGAGCCGCCACCAAGCGAAAGAAGGGACGCCATGTACTGTCCGTTCTGCCGCAACCCTGATTCCCGGGTGGTGGACAGCCGCATGGCTGACGATGGCTCGGCCATCCGGCGCCGCCGCCAGTGCCCCGAATGCGGGCGCAGGTTCACCACAGTGGAAACCACCAGCCTGTCCGTGATCAAGCGGTCCGGCGTAGGGGAGCCCTTCAGCCGCAGCAAGGTTATCAACGGCGTCCGCAAGGCATGCCAGGGGCGGCCAGTGAGCGAAGACGACCTCGCGTTGCTCGCACAGGAAGTCGAGGAGCAGATCCGCTCCTCGGGTGCGGCCGAAATCGATGCGCACGAGGTTGGTCTCGTGATCCTCGGGCCGTTGCAGAAGCTGGACAAAGTGGCCTATCTCCGGTTTGCCAGCGTGTACCAGGCTTTTGAATCCCTCGAAGATTTTGAAACGGCCATCGCCCTGCTCCGCCAGGAAGCCGAACACGACGCCAACGGCACCGCTGCGAAGGGTGCCAAAACCACCGAAAAGAGCCCGCTCTAAGGGCTCGCCCTCATCTCCGGTGGTGGCAGTGGAGGGGAAGCCGCAGCCACCACCGGCATCATCTTTGCTGCAGCAAGGCCCCTTCCGAACGGAAGGGGCCTTGCTGCCTGCTTGCAGGGATGCCTTCTACTTGGCGAGCTTGTGCTTCAGCGCGATTTCGATGGCGGCGCCCACGATGCCGGCCTCATTGCGCAGGACCGCCGGGACGATGGGCGTGCGGAGCTTGAGGTTGGGCAGGTATTCGTCCGCGCGCTTGGAGATGCCGCCGCCCACGATGAACAGTTCGGGGGAAAAGAGGAACTCGACGTGGGAGAAGTAGCGCTGCAGCAGGACGCTGTATTCGTCCCAGGACAGGCCGTCGCGTTCACGGGCCACGGCGGAGGCCTTGGTCTCCGCGTCGTGGCCGTCGATCTCCAGGTGGCCCAGCTCGGCGTTAGGCACCAGCTTGCCGTCGAAGATGAAGGCAGAGCCGATGCCGGTGCCCAGCGTGATCACCAGGACTGTGCCGGCAACCCCGGCCCCGGCGCCGTACCGCGCTTCGGCGAGCCCGGCGGCGTCGGCGTCGTTAATAACCTCTACGGGACGGCCCAGGCGGGCGGTCAGGAGGGCGTCGATGTCCGTGTTGAGCCAGCTCTTGTCCACGTTGGCCGCGGAATGGACCACGCCGTGCTGGATGATGCCGGGGAACGTTACGCCCACGGGAGAGCCGGCGGCGGGGGCTTCGGGACGGGCAGAGAGCTCGGAAACCACCAGCGCCACCGCCTCGGCGACCGACTCGGGAGTGGCCGGCTGCGGGGTGGGCACGCGGAACCGTTCACCCAGGAGCTTGCCCTTCTTCAGGTCGACGATGCCGCCCTTGATTCCCGTGCCTCCGATGTCGATGCCGATCAGCGGGGCGTTCTTGTGCGACTTCTCGTCCTTCTTGGCCAATGGGTTTCCGTTCGTGGCAGGGGCGGGCAGGGGAGGGGCGGCGGGCGGCCGGCCCGGTTGTTGCTAAGTCTGCGGTGGCTGCTGTTCGGCAGCGGTGGTTCTTGCCACCGGCGGCGGCATTTGATCGTGGGCGATGCCGGTGGCGGGCCGGTCAGGGCAGCGTGAGGATCTCCGCGCCCGTATCTGTTACCAGCAGGGTGTGCTCAAACTGCGCGGTGCGCTTGCGGTCCTTGGTGACCACTGTCCAGTCATCGGCCCACATGTCCCACTCCACGGTTCCGAGCGTAAGCATCGGTTCAATGGTGAACACCATGCCGGTCTCGATGACGGTGTTGTATGCGGGTGCGGCGTCGTAGTGCGGGATGATCAGCCCGGTATGGAACGCTTCGCCCACGCCGTGGCCGGTGAAGTCCCGGACCACGCCGTAGCCGAACCTTTTGGCGTAGGACTGGATGGCACGGCCGATTACGTTGATCTCGCGGCCGGGGGCGACCGCCTTGATGGCCCGGTTCAGGGATTCCTGCGTCCGTTCCACCAGGAGCCGGGATTCCTCGTCAACGTCGCCCACGAGGAAAGTGTAGTTGGTGTCGCCGTGGACGCCGCCGATGTACGCCGTGATGTCGATATTGATGATGTCGCCGTCGCGGACCACGGTGTTGTCCGGTATCCCGTGGCAAATGACCTCGTTCAGGGACGAGCACAAGGACTTGGGAAATCCGCGGTATCCGAGCGTGGAGGGGTATGCGTGGTGGTCAAGGAGGAACTCGTGGCCTATCTTGTCCAGCTGGTCCGTGGTGACGCCGGGCTCGATATGCCTGCCCACCTCAACGATGGCCTGCGCGGCGATTTTCGCGGCCACGCGGATCTTCTCGATCGTCTCGGCAGACTTGACCTCCGAACCGGTGAATTTGGCCGGTGCCGGTTTGCCGACGTACTCCGGGCGGGGGATGGACGCCGGTACTGGACGCTGCGGGCTCACGGTTCCCGGGGTGAGGGTGCCGGTGGGTGCAGTCGAGGCAAGGGAAGGCATAGATTGATCATATAAGGCACCACAGAAGGCCTAACAACCGGGAGGCGGGTCCGTGCCGCGTAAGAATTTAAGTTACGCGCATCACGCCGCAGCTTCCTGCCGGCAGAACGGGGAACAGCGATGACCGAGTACTGGTACAACATCAAGACCCACGAGGTGGAGGAGGACCGGCTGTCGGACTGGAGCCAGCTGATCGGCCCCTACCAAAGCAGGGAAGAAGCCGAGCACGCCCTGGAAAAGGTCCGCGCGCGCAATGAGGCGTGGGACAAGCAGGACGACGACGACTGACGGCTTTGCTGGGCAGGGAGTCTTGGCGGCACTACTCCGCGGACTGCCTCGGCCGCGGGCGGCCTCACCTTGACGTCCGCTTCCGCAGTACCCCCAAGACACCATCAAGGCGCCCGGACGGTTGCCGGCCCGGTGCCGTCAGTCGGCGCCGCCGGGCTTAGAAGGTGTGTTCCGGGCCGGGGAACTGGCCGGACCGGACGTCCTCGCCGTAGGCGGCGGCGGCGTCAAGGAGCGTGGTGCGCAGGTCCGCGTACTGTTTGACGAACTTGGCCATCCTGCCGCCCCGGAGGCCGGCCATGTCCTGCCATACAAGCACCTGGCCGGTGGTTTCCTTGCCGGCGCCGATGCCGACGGTGGGAACGCTGACGGCAGCGTCCACGGCGGCGGCAGTCTCCGCTGGGACCATTTCCATCAGCACGCTGAAGGCGCCCGCCTCAGCCAGCGCGACGGCGTCGTCAATCAACCTTTGGGCGTCGTCGCCGCGGCCCTGGACCCGGTACCCGCCCAGGGCGTGCTCGCTCTGGGGAGTAAAACCGATGTGGGCCATCACGGGAATCCCGGCCTGCACCATGGCGCGGACGGTGGGCGCGTAGTACTTCCCGCCCTCAATCTTTACGGCATGCGCGAGGCCCTCCTTCAGGAACCTGACACCCGCCGCGACCGCCTGCTCGGGCGAAACCTCGTAGCTGCCGAACGGCAGGTCGGCCACTACCAGCGCGCGCCTGGCGGAACGTGCCACAGCCCGGCAGAGGGGAAGCAGTTCGTCCACGGTGACGGGAAGGCTGGTTTCGTTGCCGAAGACATTGTTGGAGGCGGAGTCTCCCACCAGGAGCACCTCGATGCCGGCGGCGTCGAAAATTTCTGCCGTGTACTGCTCGTAGGCAGTCAGCATGGCGAATTTCGTGCCGTCATCCTTAGCCTGCTGCAGGTGGTGGATGCGGACCTTTGCCGGCTTCGGAGCAGTAGCCGCCGTGCCGCCCTGGGCAGGACCGCTGCCATAGGGGGCGGGAACGTCGGCGGGCACGCTGGAGTCGGAGCTGTTGCTTGTGGCCATGGCATGAGCGTAGTGCCGCACCTGCAGTCCTTACCAGCGCCGGCGGCTCCCGTCCGGGTGATTCGCGTCATATGGGCAGGCGTGCGGCGGCTTTGCGCGGGCCCTGCGGCCGGTGCTCTTGGCTCTGCCCACGTGTTAACGCTGTGTTACGGGGCCCGCAGGCTCAAGCACTGGCGCCAATTGCTTAGTACAGTGTTGGTGAACTGCTTTCCGGCTTCCTCCTCTGCGGACCGGGGCATGGACGTTGACCGACAGAAGAGGCCATCATGGACCGCCAGCAAGAGTTTGTCCTGCGCACAATCGAAGAGCGCGACGTACGTTTCGTGCGCCTGTGGTTCACCGACGTCGTGGGTTCACTCAAGTCCGTGGCCCTGGCGCCGGCCGAAGTTGAAGGTGCCTTCGAGGAAGGCCTCGGCTTCGACGGCTCGGCCATTGAAGGGCTGGCCCGCGTCTTCGAGTCCGACATGCTGGCGCAGCCGGACCCGTCCACCTTCCAGATCCTGCCGTGGCGCGGCGAAACCGAGCAGACCTCACGCATGTTCTGCGACATCCTCACACCCGACGGCGAGCCTTCCGCCGCGGATCCGCGCAACGTCCTCAAGCGCACGCTCGCGAAGGCCGCGGACATGGGCTTCACCTGCTACACGCACCCCGAGATCGAGTTCTACCTGCTCAAGTCCCAGGAGCCGGGACCCGACGGCGCGCCGGTGCCCGTTGATGAGGGCGGTTACTTTGACCACGTCCCCGGCGGCGTGGCGCAGGATTTCCGCCGGACAGCCGTGACCATGCTGGAATCGGTGGGAATCTCGGTGGAGTTCAGCCACCACGAGGGCGGACCCGGCCAGAACGAGATTGACCTCCGCTACGCCGACGCCTTGCAGACGGCGGACAACATCATGACCTTCCGCACCATCATCAAGGAAGTGGCGCTGCAGCAGGGCACGTACGCCACCTTTATGCCCAAGCCGTTCACGTCGCACCCCGGCTCGGGCATGCACACCCACTTCTCCCTGTTCGAGGGCGACACCAACGCCTTCTACGAGGCCGGGGCGGAATTCCAGCTGTCCAAGACCGCCCGCCAGTTCATTGCCGGCATCCTCAAGCACGCGCCCGAGTTCACAGCCGTCACCAACCAGTTCGTGAACTCCTACAAGCGCCTCTGGGGCGGCGGCGAGGCTCCCAGCTACCTGAGCTGGGGACACAACAACCGTTCCGCGCTGGTCCGCGTCCCGCTGTACAAGCCGGGCAAGGGCCAGTCGGCGCGGATCGAGTACCGCGGCATCGACTCGGCAGCCAACCCGTACCTGGCGTACGCCGTGCTGCTGGGCGCCGGGCTCAAGGGCATCGAGGAAGGCTACGACCTTCCGGCCGCCGCTGAGGACGACGTCTGGTCGCTGAGCTCGGCCGAGCGCCGCGCCATGGGCCATGACCCGCTTCCGGCAAGCCTGCATGACGCCATCCGCTCCATGGAGGACTCCGAACTTATGCCCCAGATCCTGGGCGAGCAGGTCTTCGAGTACTTCCTGCGCAACAAGCGGGCCGAATGGCAGGACTACCGGCTCCAGGTCACGCCCTACGAGCTGCAGCGCAACCTGGGCATTCTCTAGGGAGCGGTGGTGAGCCTCGCACGGCGCCTGATTTCCGCCGGCTTCAGCGACCTCGAAAAGGGCGAGCGGTTCCTCGCTGCCCGCGAGCTCGAAGGACTGGACGAAGACAGGCTGTTCGCGGGGCTCCAGATGGCTGCCAGCCCGGACACGGCCCTGCAGTCCCTGGTCCGCCTGATCGAGAAGCACCCCGCCCTGCGGGAGCTTGCCGCGGCTGACCCCGAGACCAGCGAACCGCTGTACCGGGTCCTGGGAGCATCCGAGGCGCTGGGGGAGTTCCTCATCCGCCACCCGGAACACCTCGCCGCTTTCGAGGTGCGTCCCAGCCCTGAGCCGCTGCCGGCGGATCCGCAGGAGCTGCGTGCTTCGCTGCTGCAATCCGTCGGCGCCGATCCCCGCGCCGCCCGGCCTGTCGCCGCCGTCACAGGAACCGACGCCTACGCGGCGCTTCGGACGGCCTACCGCAGGGGCATCGTGGACCTGGCCGTCAAGGACCTGTGCGCCGCCGACCCCCTGGACTTCATGCCGTCCGTGGGCGGGGAGCTCGCCGACCTTGCCGGCGCGGCCATCGAGGCCGCCCTCGCCGTCTCGCGGGCTGAAGCTGCCAGCCAGTTCAGTGCCTCCGACATCGCGGGCGTGGGCCTGGCGGTCATTGGCATGGGCAAATGCGGAGCCCGCGAGCTGAACTACATTTCCGACGTCGACGTCATCTACGTGGTGGAGTCCGATGGCCTTGACGATGCTGCTGCCACCATCGGCACTGCCCTGGCCAGCGGCATCTCCCGGGCCATCTCATCCGTTGCCCGCGAACCCGGGCTCTGGGAGGTGGACGCGAACCTTCGGCCGGAGGGCAAATCCGGGCCGCTGGTCCGGACCCTGGCCTCCCACCAGACGTACTACGCGCGCTGGGCGGAGAGCTGGGAGTTCCAGGCACTGCTGAAGGCCCGCACCATCGCCGGCGACGCAGCCCTTGGCCAACTGTACGAAGAGGCCGTCACCCCGCTGATCTGGAGCTCGGCCGGCCGCGACGGGTTTGTTGAATCCGTCCAGGCCATGCGCCGCCGGGTCACCGAACACATCCCGCCCGCGGAGGAGCAGCGGCAGATCAAACTGGGCCGCGGCGGACTGCGCGACGTCGAATTCACCGTCCAGCTGCTGCAGCTGGTGCACGGCAAATCCGATGAATCGCTGCGCCGCCGCGACACCACGTCCGCCATCGCTGCATTGTCCGCCGGGGGCTACATCGGCCGGGCCGATGCTGCGGCCTTCGACAACGCTTACCGGTATTTGCGGCTCCTGGAGCACCGCATCCAGCTCTTCCAGCTGCGCAGGACGCACCTCATGCCCGTGGGCGAACCGGCGCTCCGGGCACTGGCCAAGGCCGTGCTGGGGCCGTTTTCGAACGAGCGCCCGCACCCGGACGCCCTGCTCGCGGCGTGGCAGAAGACCAAACGCTCGGTGCGTGAACTGCATGAGCGGATCTTCTACCGTCCCCTGCTCAATACGGCCGCCAAGCTCAGCAGCGAGGACGCCAGGCTGACGCCCGAAGCCGCGCAGGGCCGGCTCGCCGCCCTCGGCTACCGGGACCCCCAGGGCGCCATGCGCCACATCGAGGCCCTGACCGCCGGCGTGAGCCGCAGGGCGGCCCTGCAACGGCAGCTGCTGCCCATCCTGCTCGATTGGCTGGCCGAAGGCGTGGATCCCGACGCCGGCCTCCTCGCCTTCCGGCGGGTCAGCGAAACCCTGGGCACCACCCACTGGTACCTGGGCATGCTCCGGGACTCGAAGGCGGCAGCCGAACGGCTGTGCCATGTCCTGTCCAACTCCCGGCTGATCGCGGACCTGCTGGAAGTCTCGCCGGAATCGGTGGCGTGGCTGGGCCACGACAAGGACCTGGTGCCGGTCAGCTTCGAGGCACAGTGGCAGGAAATCACGTCCAAGATGTCCCGCCACGCCGATCCGGAAAGTGCCATGCGGCTGATCCGCCTGATCAGGCGGCGCGAGACACTGCGGATCGCCATCGCCGACTCCGCCGGGCTGCTGGACCAGGACGCGGTGGGGACCGCCCTGGCGGACACCGACAGGGCTGCAGTCCTGGGTGCCCTGCGTGTGGCCGAAGGAATTGTGTCCGCCAAGGGGCCGTTGAAAACAGCTGTCCTGGTTGTTGCCATGGGCCGGCAGGGCGGGCGCGAGATCGGCTACGGGTCCGACGCGGACGTGATGTACGTCCACCGGGCACTGCCGGGTTTCTCCGAGGAAGAAGCGCAGGAGCAGGCGTCGCGGATTGTTGCCAAGGTCTCCAGCCTCCTCACCCAGCCCCTGAAGCCCGCGATCATGGCCGAACGGGTGCTGCAGGTGGACGCGGACCTGCGCCCCGAGGGCAAGAGCGGGGCGATGGTGCGCTCCCTGGATTCCTACGCGGAGTATTACCGGCGCTGGTCGCTGATCTGGGAGGCGCAGGCACTGCTGCGTGCCCGGCCCATGGCGGGCGACGACTCCTTGGCCGCAGACTTCCTGGACCTCATCGATCCCATCCGCTACCCGGAGTCCGTGGCGGAGCAGGACGTGCGCGAAATCAGGCGGATCAAGGCCCGGGTGGAGTCGGAACGCCTGCCCCGGGGCGCTGACCCTGCCCGGCACCTGAAGCTGGGCCGCGGCGGGCTCAGCGACGTCGAATGGCTGGTCCAGCTGCTGCAGCTTCAGCATGCGGGCAAACATCCGGAGCTGCGAACCACCTCCACTGTGGCTGCACTGGAGGCCGCGACGCAGCTTGGGCTGCTCGGGCGGGAAGATGCCCGGCTCCTCGCGGCGGCCTGGCGGCTGGCCAGCCGCATCAGGTCCGCCAACGTCATCTGGAGCGGCAAGGCTTCGGACCTGCTTCCGTCCTCTCGGCGCGACCTGGAAGCTGTGGCACGCTGGTGCGGCTACGAACCAGGCCATGCCGCCGCCCTGGAGGAGGACTACCTGCGGGTCAGCCGCCGGGCGCGTGCGGTCTTCGAGCGGGTCTTTTACGGCCAGTAGCCACGCGCCCGGCCCGGGCAGCCCTTTGCGGGAGGAACCGGGGGACGGGCTGACACCTGTCAGGGGCGGGTGCTAGTTTGAGCCCATGCCTAAACAACTCTTCCTCAACCTGCCCGTCAAGGACCTGAACCGCACCGTGGACTTTTTCACGGCGCTCGGCTTCACCTTCAACCCTGACTTCACGGATGAGAATGCCACGTGCATGATCGTGAACGAGAACGCCTGCGTGATGCTCCTGGTGGAGGCCTACTTCAAAACCTTCACCAGCAAGGACGTGTCCGGCACCCAAGGCTCGGCGGAAGCAATCATCGCCTACTCGGTGGACAGCCGGGAAGAAGTGGATGAGGCCGTCCGTACTGCCCTGGCCAATGGCGGCTCCGCGTCCCAGGACCCGCAGGACCACGGCTTTATGTACAACCACAGTTTCCAGGACCCGGACGGGCACCTGTGGGAGGTCTTCTGGATGGACCCTGCCGGAGCCCCCGCGGAGTCCACCGCGGGCAGCGCATCCGCCGGCCAGTAGTCCTGAACGGAGCGGTATCCAGCGTCTGGCTTATATCGCTGCAGGACCTCGACGACGACGCCCGCGCCATCCAGCTGGAGGCGGTGGCGGGACTGGAGCTGGGGCCCGGGCAGGAGAAGTTTGTCGGTGACCCGCTGCGGATGGCCCTGGCGGGGCTGGCGGAGGAGTCCCGCCGTCCCTACGTGATTGAGTCCAACGGCCAGGCCGTGGGGGTTCTTACGCTGCAGGCAGGGGCAGCCAGGCTTGCCGGCTGGCCGGACGACCATTCCGCCTGGCTGCTGCGCGGGTTCCTCATCGACCGCCGGCAGCAGGGCAGAGGCTACGGCCGGCTGGGTGCTGCCGCCGCTGTGGCGGCCGCTGAAAAACTGAGCCGCCGGCAGGGGACCGGAGAGGCCGGCGTCGTCCTCTCCGTTAACGAAGCGAATCCGGCGGGCCTGTCCGCGTACCGGCGGGCCGGGTTCGAAGACCGCGGCCAGTACCTGGGCGGATCCTCGGGCCCCCAGCGGACCATGTTCCGGGCGTTTGCGGGGGTTGGCCAGGCGTAACCGTCCGGTGCCGCGTTGCACTCAGTCCCGGATTGGCAGATCATGTGGATTGGCGGTGTTCTTCAAACCTTGTTGGGGGGAAGGCTTCCTTAGTCTTCGTCTCGGGGGACACTCGCCAGGGGATCCGGCTCCCGGTCTCAGCACGTCTGGAGCCGGATTCCCACCTTCAAGCGAGGATTAGAGCAGGGCACCAAAAAGGCGGCCACCGGAAGTGTTCCGGTGGCCGCCTTTGGCGTCTCGTGGATCGTGGAGACTAGACGCCGTAGTAGAGCTCGAACTCGTAGGGGTTCGGGCGCAGCGACAGCGGGCGGATCTCGTTTTCGTACTTGTACTCGATCCAGGTGTCGATCAGGTCCTGGGTGAAGACGCCGCCGGCCTGCAGGAACTCGTTGTCCTCGGCCAGGGCTTCCAGGGCTTCCTCAAGCGTGCCCGGAGCCTTGGGGATGTCCTTGGCTTCTTCTGCGGGAAGCTCGTAGAGGTCCTTGTCGATCGGTGCCGGCGGCTCGATGCGGTTGCGGATGCCGTCGATGCCGGCCATCAGCTGGGCAGCGAATGCAAGGTACGGGTTGGAGGAGGGGTCCGGTGCGCGGAACTCGATGCGCTTGGCCTTGGGGTTGGTGCCCGTGATGGGGATACGGATACCGGCGGAGCGGTTACCCTGCGAGTAGACCATGTTGACCGGGGCTTCGAAGCCCTTGACCAGGCGGCGGTAGGAGTTCACCGTCGGGTTGGTGAAGGCCAGGACGGCGGAGGCGTGCTTGAGCAGGCCGCCGATGTACCAGCGGGCGGTGTCGGACAGGCCGGCGTAGCCCTTCTCGTCGTAGAACAGCGGCTCGCCGCCGTTCCACAGCGACTGGTGGCAGTGCATGCCGGAGCCGTTGTCACCGAAGACCGGCTTGGGCATGAAGGTCACGGACTTGCCCCAGGCGTCTGCGGTGTTCTTGATGACGTACTTGAACTTCTGCAGGTCATCGGCAGCGTGCGTCAGGGTGGTGAACTTGTAGTTGATTTCGGCCTGGCCGGCAGAACCAACTTCGTGGTGGCTGCGCTCAACCTCAAGGCCGGCTTCGTCCAGGGCAACGCACATGGCGTCGCGCAGGTCGGCCTGCTTGTCGGTGGGGGAGACCGGGAAGTAACCGCCCTTGACGGGGGTCTTGTAGCCGAGGTTTCCGCCCTCTTCCTCGCGGCCGGTGTTCCAGTGTGCTTCCTCGGAATCGATCTTGTAGAAGCTGCCCTGCGGTGAGGACTGGTACTGGACGTTGTCGAACACGAAGAACTCAGCTTCGGGAGCGAAGAATGCGGTGTCTGCGATACCGGTGGATGCCAGGTAGGCCTCGGCCTTCTCAGCCACGCCGCGGGGGTCGCGGTGGTACGGGTCGCCCGTGCGGGGGTTGACGATGGAGAAGTTCAGCGCGAGGGTCTTTTCCATGCGGAAGGTGTCCAGGAACGCGGTGGTGACGTCCGGGATCAGCTGCATGTCGGACTCGGCGATGCCCTGGAAGCCGCGGATGGAGGATCCGTCGAAGAGCTGGCCGTTGATGAAGAAGTCGGCGTCAACGCTCTTGGCCGGGACGTTAAAGTGCTGCTGGACACCCGGGAGATCGGTGAAGCGGATATCGACGAACTTAATATCTTCGTCCTTGATGAACTTGAGGACTTCGTCCGCAGTCTTGAACATCTATGCTCCTAACGCATATGTAAATATCTGGCGTGAAAGCCATCGGATCCAACGCAATCCAAAGGCAGGGAGACCACGAGGTTTCCCTGCTGATGTGCACCCTGCCGGGGGATTCGCTTGAAACTGCTAACAGCCTATGGATGGGGCATTTCCCGTCCGTGTCCGTATTGTTTCGGGCAGGTTACAGAATGCCCTGATATGGCAACGCTATCTGCCGTCCACACTGTGGTCTAACTGCTTCCACACTGTGGGCGGAGTGAACGCGGGTAAACTTGGACGGTGGTAGATCGCAAAGACCTTGGCTCCTGGCTCACCGGCCCCGACACCTCCGGCATATCCAAATATCCGGGTGAGCGGCTGGGGCTGCCTGAGTCCGGGCCCGGTTCCATCGCCCGGGCAGGCCGCCGGATCGTTGCGATCCTGATTGACTGGGGCATCGCCCTGCTGATCAGCAACTTCGCTTTCGGGGGCGACGCCTGGGCAAACCTCGCGGTTTTCGCCATCGAGCAGATCCTCCTGGTAGGCACGCTCGGCTACAGTATCGGGCATCGTGCCATGGGCATCCACGTGGTCCGGGCCGGGGGCGGAGCGCCGGGACCGCTCGCTGCGCTGGTGAGGTCGCTGCTGCTGTGCCTGGTCATCCCTGCAGTCATTTTCGACCCCGATCATCGCGGCCTCCACGACAAGGCGATGAACACGCTGCTGCTGCGCCGGTAGGATCCCGGGCCTCAGACCCGGCTGGTTTCCCTGCCGGCCGCTGCCTTGGACGCACCGGCGGAAAGGTGTCCGCGCTTGCCGGCCCAGCGCTCGAACCAGAGCGTGGCAAAGGGGAATACGGCTGATATGCCCGCGAACAGCGCCACCACAAACGGCCAGCGCTGGAGCCGCCAAAGCACCAGCGCAGTGATCCCGTAGCCAACAAACAGGGCTCCGTGGATGGGGCCGGCCACCTGCACGCCGATTTCCGTGGTGCCGGCGATCCATTTGAAGTACATCCCGATCAGGAGCGCGGCCCAGCTGAACGCTTCCGCGATGGCGAAGATCCTGAAGGCGCGCAGCGCCAGGGTGGTGGCGGGCGTGACGGCGTTGCCCCGGGTTTCCCGGTCCCCGTTCACCCGGACGTCCGTCTGGTCCTGTGTCATCTTGTTGTGGTTCACGCTCTGTTGTCCTCCTGGCGGTGTTGGTGCACTAAAAAGCCCCGGTACCGGCGGGTAGCCGGATACCGGGGCGTTTGGCCTAGCGTCCGCGGTTGGGGCGGGCCTTGTAGGGGTCAATGCCCTTGGGAATGGGGAGTTTGTTGCCGAGCGACGCGATGCGCTTGGAGACGGCATTGACCTCAAGCTTGGTCAGTTCCTTCTTCAGCTTGCCCATCTTCTTTGCCACCTGGCTGATGGGCACCTGGCCCTCGCCGCGTCCGCTCTCAATCACGTGGACGGTGACGTTGGGCAGGATGCGGGCAAGGCGCTTGCGTTCCGCGTCCAGCAGCGGCTTCACGCGGTGGGAGGGCCCTTCGCTGACAAGTACGACGCCGGGACGGCCGATGGCGCGGAACACGGCGTCCTGCGTACGCGGGTTAACCGCCACAGGCTGTTCCTCAGTGATCCAGCCGCGGCGCAGCGTCCCGAGGGCAGCGCCCGAGGCGCCGGGCTGGTTTTCGATCTGCGCGAAGGCGGCGCGCTCCGCGCGGCGCGAGAGGATAAGGGTGGCGCCCAGCAGCCCCAGCGGAATGCCGATGATCAGGCCCGTAATCCAGTTGTCCAGCCAGAAGCCCACCAGGAAGCTGAGAGCCACAACACCCAGGAAGACCAGCAGCATCAGCCACGGGACCATGGGGTCATGGCGGCGGGTCATGTTGAAGACCTCGCCGATCTGCTTGAGCCGGCTGGGCTTCTTAACCTTCGCTTCTTTCGGCTTGCGGGAGAAGAGGCCGCGTTTCACTGCGCTTGAGCCCGCAGGAGTGGGGTTGCTGGAATCAGGGGATTTCGCCATAGTGCCTCAATTCTACGTGACCAAAGCCGAAGGGCCGGCACCGGAGTTCTCCGGTGCCGGCCCTTCGCGGTGTTGTCTTTGGTGACCGGGATAGTTGGCCTCAGGAATGCGCGGCGAGCAGTGAGCTGGCTTCCTGGCGGGTGGTTCCGGAGTCCTGGATGCCTTCTGCGATGTGGGCGAGTTCGGCGGGGATGTCCCGGCCTTTCTTCCGCATGGCGGTGGCCCAGAGCCGGCCGGCCCGGTACGAGGAACGCACCAGCGGGCCGGACATGACGCCGAGGAAGCCCAGCTCGGTGGCCTCGTCCTGCAGGTCCACGAACTCCTGCGGTTTGACCCACCGGTCCACCGGCAGGTGCCGCTCACTCGGGCGCAGGTACTGGGTGATGGTGATCAGGTCACACCCGGCCTCGTGCAGGTCCCGCAGCGCCTCGGAGATCTCTTCCCGGGTTTCGCCCATGCCCAGGATCAGGTTGGACTTGGTCACCATGCCCAGGTTCCGGCCCTGCGTGATCACATCCAGGGACCGCTCGTACCGGAACGCCGGCCGGATCCGCTTGAAAATCCGCGGCACCGTCTCCACGTTGTGCGCGAACACCTCTGGCTTGGAGTCACAGATCGCGGCGATGTGCTCGGGTTTGCCGGAGAAGTCCGGGATCAGCAGCTCCACCCCGGTGCCCGGGTTCAGCTCATGGATCTTCCGGACCGTCTCGGCGTACAGCCACACACCCTCGTCCGCCAGGTCGTCGCGGGCCACACCGGTGACGGTGGCGTAGCGCAGCTGCATGGCCTGCACCGACCGCGCCACCTTGGTGGGCTCGAACATGTCCACCGGGGAGGGCTTGCCGGTATCGATCTGGCAGAAATCACACCGCCGCGTGCACTCGGACCCGCCGATCAGGAACGTGGCTTCCTTGTCCTCCCAGCACTCAAAAATGTTCGGGCAGCCGGCCTCCTCACACACCGTGTGCAGGCCCTCTTTTTTCACCAGGTTCTTCAGCCCGACGAACTCCGGGCCCATCTGGACCTTGGCCTTGATCCACTCCGGCTTGCGCTCCACCGGAACAGCAGAGTTGCGCTGTTCAACGCGCAAAAGCTTCCGGCCTTCAGGTGCCAATGTCACAGTAGAGCTCCTTCGGGGGTAGCGACCAGGGCGTCTTCATTCTTGCGCAGTTCTTCGATGATCCGGGAAACGAGGTCTGCCGGGGCAACGTCATAACCGGTTTCCTGGGCGATGGTTGTCACGCCGGCATCGGTGATGCCGCAGGCGATGATCTGCGAATAGGGGGTGAGATCGTTGTTGCAGTTGATGGCGAAGCCGTGCATGGTGACGCCCTCGTGGACCCGGATGCCGATGGCTGCGATCTTCCTGTCCGGGCCTTTTTCGTCCGCCGTGATCCAGACGCCGGCGCGGCCTTTGATTCGGACTGCCTGGATGCCGTAGTCGGCGAGCACGGTGATAATCACGGACTCGAGGCGCTCCACATAATCGCGGATGCCGGCGCGGTTCTTCAGCTTGATGATGGGGTAACCCACCAGCTGGCCCGGGCCGTGCCAGGTGAGTTTGCCGCCACGGTCCACCGGGACCACAGGGGTTCCGTCGAAGGGCCGCTCATGGTCCTCGGTCCGTTTGCCGGCCGTGTAGACCGGGGCGTGTTCCAGGAGAAGGACCGTGCTTGGGGCCGTTCCGGCAACGACGTTGTCATGGAGTTCGCTCTGAATGGCCCAACCGCGGGTGTAGTCCACAAAGTCCGGAGCAAGACCCAGCTGTGAAAACTCAAGAGTCATGGGAACCAGCTTAGACCTTGGGCGGCTCCGCGCCCGGTTTAGTGCTGAAGCTCACCCTGTCCCGTGAGCCAGCCCCCCAGCAGCCCAAACAGCCGTTGCCGCAGGCCAAGGCCAGCCTGTGGATAACTTCTGCACGCCGTTCCGGATTCGGCTAGACATAGGTTATGGAAGAATCGCAGCGCCCCAGGGTCCCCGGCTATTCCGTGGGCCGGTTGCTCGGCCAGGGCGGAAGCTCAGCAGTCTGGCTGGCCAGGGAGGAACGGAGCGGCCGCGAGTTTGCGCTGAAGTGCTTCCGCCGGGCTGCACGCAGGGCAGCACGCGGGGAAGCGCTGACGGAAGAGGGCATCCGCCGGGAGATCCGCATCCTGTCCGTCCTGGACCATCCCCACCTCATCAAAGCCCACAGCGCCGTGACTGTGGAAGACGGCGCTGACGGCACCACCGCCCTGATCATGGACTACGCGCCGGCAGGTTCACTCGCGGACCTGGTGGCGGCAAGGGGCAGGCTCAGCGTCGGTGAGACGGTGACAGTCTTGACGCCCATCGCCCAGGCGCTCGGATACCTGCACAGCAAGGGGTTTACGCACGCCGACGTTTCACCGGGCAACGTCCTGTTCACCAGCCAGGGGAAGCCCATGCTGTCCGACGTCGGTATCGCCCGGATGCTCGGCGATCCTGCTTCCGCTCCTGGCCGGGGCACACCCGGTTTTATCGACCCGGCACCCGTGGACGCCGTGAGGGCGGGGCTGCAACCCGAACGCGATGTCTATTCGGCTGCCGCCCTGGGCTGGTTCTGCCTCACGGGGACGCCTCCGCAACGCACGGCGGACCGTCCGCCGCTGACGCTCCTGGTTCCGGAGGTCCCCAAGGAACTCGCCGCGGCCCTGGAGGCCGGGCTTACCGAAGACCGGCGGCTCCGGCCCACAGCAGCAGCCCTCGGGACTGCGGTGTACCGCAGCGCATCGCCGCTGCCCCTTGACCTCGCGCCCGCAGTCCATCCCACGGTCCTTCCCGAACTGGTGACCCGCCTGCACGCGCCGGAGCCGCCCGGCGGACTGCGCGAAAGGTTCGACGGGCTGCGCAGGCGCGTGACGACGTCAGCATGGGCAGGACGGGGCGGCGCCCCGCGGAAGCTGCCGTTCCCGGCGCCGAACGTTGCCCTGCCTGCGCCCGGCCCGGCCCCCGAAGACCAGCGGAAGGGCCGGGCCGCGCGGGACCAGCGGAAGGGCCGGCACTCTGACGCAGAACGCAGCCCGCAAATGCGGCGGGTTGGAGTTACCGCTGCGGCCCTCGCGGCACTGGCGGGCGGCTGGTGGCTCACGGGCGCCGGGGTCACAGCAGCAGGACCTGGTTCCCCTCCCGCCAGCGAAAGTGCGGGAACCGCAGCAGCCGGCCCGGAAACGTCTCCAGTTGCGGCGCTGTTGGCGGACCCCATCGACGCGGCGCGGCGGGAGGCAGCATCACCTGATCCCGCGGTGGCCGTCCGGGGCCTGTCAGCGCTGAGGTCCCTGGCGTTCAGTACAGGAAGGCTGGAACTGCTGGATGAAGTGAACCAGCCGGGTTCCGGCGCCGCCGCAGCAGACCTGCAAATCGGCGGGCGGCTGCGTGCCTCCGGCCACACCCTTGCCGGGTTCTCCAGCACGTTGTCCCAGGTGCAGGCGGAGGAGGCGGGAACAGCCGCACGCGCAGTGGTGGCCGTGACATCCGCCGCGTCCGCCTACGAGGAGAAGGACGCCCGGGGTGCCGTAGTGGCAACCGGGGCCGCGGGCGCGGAGCAGCGGCTCCGCGTGGTGCTGGTGGCAGTTGACGGCAAGTGGCGGGTCAGCGAAATCCTTCCCGGCCCTTGACGTGTCCGCAGGCGGGGCCGGGAGCCGCTAGTCCTTGCCGGCCACCCACTGCGCCGCGTCCGCGAGTGTCGGATGCTGCCAGGTGAATCCGGCAGCCAAAAGCCGGGCGGGCTCCGTCCGCTGGCTGGCGAGCAGCAGCTCCTCGGCCAGGTTCCGCATCGCCAACCGGAGTACCGGGGCGGGAACCCGCAGGGCGGCGGGACGGTGGAGGGCATGGGCCAGGGCAGCCACGAGCGAGTTGACGTCGGCGTCCTCGGGGGCGCACAGGTTGACCGGTCCGCTCACCTCCGATTCCAGCAGGAAGAGGAAAGCGGCGGAGACATCCGGCAGGGTGACCCAGGGCCAGTACTGGCGGCCGTTCCCCAGCGGGCCGCCTACGCCGAGACGGATCAGGGGGAGCAGCCTGCCCAGGGCACCCCCCTTACGGCTGTGCACCACCGCGGTGCGCGGAATCACCACCCGTACACCGGTTGGGGCGGCGGCAGCAGCGGCCTCCCACTCACCGCAGATCCGGGCGAGTGTTCCGGTCCCCTGCGGCGCATCTTCGCGAAGGACCGTGTTTCCCGCATCACCGTAGTAACCGGTACCGGACTGGCTGATGAACACGGGCGGAGGGGAATCCAGCCGCCGCATGGCATTGGTAAGGGTCCGGGTGGGACCAAGCCGGGAGCTGAAGAGCTCCGCCACCCTTTTTTGTGTCCACGGCCTGTCCCCGATACCGGCGCCGGAGAGATTTACGACGGCGTCGGCTCCGGCCAGTGTGTTCGGGTCCAGTTCCCCGGCGGCCGGGTTCCAGCGGACTTCCGCCGCAGACGAGGCATCGCGCCGCACCAGGGAAATCACCTCGTGCCCGGCAGCGCGGAAGGTTGCGGACATGTGGGTTCCGATCAGCCCGGAGGCTCCGGCGATGACTATGCGCATGGGGTCCATCACACCACGGCGGCTGCGGTCCCGGCACCTACAACAGCGCCGGGTGGGGGTTGACTATGATCGAACGATGACCTCTTCCAGCTACTTCCGTTACCCGCACCTGCACGGCGATCTGGTCACCTTCGTGGCCGAGGACGACGTGTGGATTGCGCCCCTGGACGGCGGACGCGCATGGCGTGTCTCCTCGCTCCAGCTGCCTGCCCGCAACCCCCGCTTCACGCCCGACGGCCAGCGGCTGGTGTGGACGGTGGTGCAGGGAACGGCGCCGGAGGTGGTGTCGGCGGCAGTGGACGGCGGGGATTACCGGCAGCTGACGTACTTCGGCCACAGCACAACCAAGGTCAAAGGCTTCACGGCCGGCGGCTCAGTGGTGGTCACCAGTGCGTTCCGGCAAGCCGAAAGCAGGCACACGCACGCCTACAGCGTCCCGCTCGACGGCGGCTGGGCCGAAGAGCTGCCGTTCGGACCGGTGGAGTCGGTGGCCTTCGGCCCCGAGGTGGGCGATGAGCGGCCCGTGGTGGTGGGCAGCGTGCTGTCCCGCGAGCCCGCCTGGTGGAAGCGGTACCGCGGAGGCACTGCAGGAAAGCTCTGGATAGACAACGACGGCAATGGTGAGTTTGAGCGCCTGATGCCGGACCTGGACGGCAACCTCGCCGATCCCATGTGGGTGGACGGGCGCATTGCGTTCCTGTCAGACCACGAGGGGTACGGCAACCTCTATTCCGTGCTGCCCAACGGAAAAGACCTGCAGCGCCACACAGATCACGAGGACTTCTATGTCCGCCACGCCAGCACGGACGGAAAGCGGATCGTCTTCGAGTCCGCGGGTGAGCTGTGGATGCTTTCCGGGCTCGGGGCCGACGCCGTGCGGCTGGACATCACCCTGGGGTCGGCTTCGCAGTCGAGGCGCCCGGCCCTGCTTAATACAGCCAAGCACCTAGGCGAGGCAGTCCCGGACGCTGCCGGCTCGGCCAGCGCGGTGGAAGCCCACGGCACCATCTCCTGGCTCCGGCACAAAGACGGCCCATCGCGCGTCATCGAAGCAACCCCCGGGGTGCGGGCGCGCCTGCCCAGGCCGCTGAACGACGGACGGGTGGCCTACATCGCCGATCACGACGGCGTCGAAGCGCTGTTCATCAAGGACGTCGCTGCGCCCGTCTCCGGCACCGGCGCCGCAGCAGCCACACCCGCCGGACGTCCGGACGTGGCAGCCGCTCCGGCACCCGGCCGTGACGAGAAGAGCGTGCCCTTGCCGCAGCCGGTCCCGGCTGCCGGCACTGCAGTCCTGGCCGCCGGGGCAACGACGCCCGCTGTCAGGGATGACCAGCAGGCTGACGTCGCCCCGGAGGAAGCGCCTTCTCCTGGCGACGCGAAGGCCGCGGCACCCGCGCAGGCAGAACCACTGCGCATTGGGTTTCCGCACCCCACCCGGACCAGTTCGCTGGAGGCCAGCCCGGACGGCAACTGGCTTGCACTGGGAACGTCCTTCGGCGAGGTGTATGCGGCCGACACACGGACCGGGGAACTGACACTGCTGGCCAGCATCGGCGAAGGCACCGTTTCGGACCTGGCCTGGTCCGCGGACTCCCGGTGGCTGGTATGGTCCGAGCCGGTCACCTCCTTCGGTTCGCGCAGCCGGCTCCGCCTGGCAAAGGTGGCGGATCCGGAGGCCAACCCGGTGGACGTCACGGACGGCCGGTTCCGGGACGCGTCTCCTGCGTTCACCCCCGACGGGAAGTTCCTGGCCTTCCTGTCCAACCGCAGCTTCGACCCCGTCTACGACGGGCACTCCTTCGACCTCTCCTTCCCCAGCCCCATCAAGCCCTACCTTGTGGCACTGGCTGCAGACACGCCATCGCCCTTTGGCCCTTCAGTGGATCCCGACGCCGGTGAGGCCGCCGGGGCAGACACGGAACCGAAGCAGGACGATGCGGCCGCTCCGGAGGTCATCGTGGATGCCGAGGGCCTGGCCCACCGCGTCATCGGCGTCCCGGTGCCGCAGGGCAACTACACGTCCCTGAAGGCTGCCGACGGCGCTCTGCTGTGGCTCGACTGGGCCCTCGCCGGGGTCACCGGTGACGGCAAAGCCAGCCAGGAGGACAAGGACGCGCGCCCCAGCCTCTCGCGTTTCGACCTTGTCCGGCGCAAGCAGACCACCCTGGTGGAGTCGCTGGACAGTTTCCGGCTCTCCGGCGACCGCAGCAAAGTGGTGCTGATCTCCGAGAAGAAGGTCACTGTTGTCCCGGCCGACAAAAAGGTGGACGAGGATTCGGGCGACCTCGTCAAGGTGGACCTCGGCCGGATCAGGGTCATGATGGAACCGCTCAGCGTCTGGGGCCAGGCTTTCGATGAGGCCTGGCGGCTGCAGCGCGACTTCTTCTGGGCAGAAGACATGGCCGGGCAGGACTGGGAGTCCATCCACAAGCGCTACCGTCCCCTGGTGGACCGCCTCGGCTCGCACGACGACCTGGTGGACCTCCTCTGGGAGCTGCACGGCGAACTGGGAACCTCGCACGCCTACGTCCGCCCGGCCGCCGTCACCGAAAACGGCAGCCACGGGCAGGGACGCCTGGGGGCGGACCTTTCGCTCACCCCTGCGGGCTGGGAAATTACCCGCATCCTCGCCGGTGAATCCTCGGACCCCCTCGCTACGTCTCCGCTGACCCGGCCGGGTGTGGGAGCCAAGGCAGGCGACATCCTGCTGGCCATCGACGGTGTTCCGCTGTCCCGCTCAGTCACCCCGGCCATGCAGCTGGTGGGCGCCGCAGGGCGTGCCGTGGAGCTGACACTGCTCAACGGCGCCGCCCACGGCGAGCGGGCGGGCAGGCAGCGTCGGGTCGCCGTCGTCCCCGTGAAGGACGAGGAGCGCCTGCGGTACCAGGAGTGGGTGGCGTCGAACCGGCGGACCGTGCGTGAGGCGTCCGGCGGAACCTTCGGGTACCTGCACATCCCTGACATGATGGCCAACGGCTGGGCCCAGCTCCACCGGGACCTGGACACCGAAACGGCCCTGGACGGACTCATTGTGGACGTGCGGCGCAACCGCGGCGGCCACACCTCCCAACTGGTCGCCGAACTGATCGGCCGTAAAGTTACCGGCTGGAGCATGCCGCGCGGCGAAAAGCCCCGCACCTACCCGCACCACGCCCCGCGCGGCCCGGTCATCATCCTCGCCGACGAATTTGCCGGCTCCGACGGCGACATCATCACCCAGGTGTCCAAGCTCCGCGGCATCGGACCCGTGATCGGAACCCGCACCTGGGGCGGAGTTGTGGGTATTGACAACAGGTTCTCCCTTGCCGACGGCACCGGGGTCACACAGCCGCGGTACGCCAACTGGTTCAGCGGCGGCGTGGGCTGGGACGTTGAGAACTACGGCGTGGACCCGGACATCGAAGTGGCATATCCGCCGCACGCCTACGCCGCCGGCCGGGATCCGCAGCTCGAATACGGCATCGGTGCGCTGAAGGAAATGGTGCAGGAACTTCCCACGGACCGCCCGCCGGCCCGTGAGGGCTACCGCCGGCTGCGCCCCGCTCCGCTGCCGGCCCGCCGGCAGGGGAGCCGGCAGCCGTAGCTCCAGAGCGCAACTAAAAGGCCCTGCCCGGCCGGAAAATCTTCCGGCGGGGCAGGGCCTTTTTTCAGCCTGGGGGAGGGCCTAGGCCTCCAGCGTGGCGTCCAGCGTGATGTCGATGCTGGCCAGTGCACCGGAGACGGGGCAGCCCACCTTGGCGTCCGCTGCGATCTTCTGGAACTCGTCCTCGGAGATGCCGGGGACCCGGGCTGACATGGTCAGGTGGCTGCCGGTGATGCCCGTGCCCGGCACGAAAGTCACATCTGCTGTGGTGCGGACTTCCTCCGGAGTGTGGCCGGCCTTGGCAAGTTCGTTGCTGAAAGCCATGGAGAAGCAGGCCGCGTGGGCTGCAGCGATGAGCTCTTCCGGGCTCGTTTTGCCGTTGGCCGCTTCCGTCCTGGCCTTCCACGTCACGTCGAAGGTGCCCAGGCCTGAGGTGGCCAGGCTGGTTGTGCCCGAACCCTCCGTCAGGTTGCCGTTCCATACTGCGTTTGCTGAACGTGTTGCTGCCATGTCACTCCTCAGATTGATCCTTACCGGGGCAGGCTGCTGCCAGGACCCCGCCGCTACCCATCCTAGGGATTCGGCACCCCGGGCGCACGGGTTGTCCGCTGTCAGAGGATTGTGACCATGGCGTTAAAACACCGACGGCGGCACCTCCCTCGAAAGGAGGTGCCGCCGTCGTACCGGTGCCGATGAAGCGCGTTACTGCCAGATGGTGGCGATCGCCACGTTAAGCAGCGCCAGGCCGCCCACAGCGTGTGCCAGGCCCTTGCTGACGGGCTCGTTGTTCTTGTACTTCCGGCGGCCAATGAAGGCCAGCACGCCAACGGCGAGGGCGATGACGAATTTGATGCCCAGCTTGGCGTAGTTGGCGTCGATGTCCAGGGCCGGGATCAGGCCCATCAGGGCAACACCGGTGAGGAGCTGGAGCATGGCGCCATCGAACTGGCGGGGGTGGACGGTGGGGTTTTTCATCTGGCCGATCCAGATGCCCACGATCATGGCGGCGCCGACGATGTGCAGGAAAACCACAATGTTATAGACGATGTTCATGGGACCAGTGTAGCCAGAGGTTCTACAGCTTGTAGTAGCTAAACGCCGACGGCGGTGCAGGCGTTGCGCTGGTTTCCCACCGCTGCCTGCACCGCCGTCGTGCGGTTTTGCCTGTTACAGCCCCAGATCCGCTTCGAAGGCACCTTCTTCAAGGCGGGCCTTCAGGGTCTGGAGGAACCGGCCGGCGTCCGCGCCGTCCACCAGGCGGTGATCGTACGTCAGTGACAGGTACATCATGGAGCGGATGGCGATCGAGTCGTCACCGTTCTCGTCGGCGACAACCACGGCGCGCTTGACGATGGCGCCGGTGCCCAGGATTCCCACCTGCGGCTGGTTGATGATCGGGGTGTCGAACAGGGCCCCGACCGAACCGATATTGGTGATGCTGAAGGTACCGCCGGACAGCTCGTCCGGGCCGATCTTGCCGTCGCGGGTGCGGCCGGCGACATCGGCGATCTTGCTGGCCAGGCCGGCAAGGTTCAGGTTGCCGGCATCGGAAATAACGGGAACCAGCAGGCCCTTGTCTGTGTCCACGGCGATGGCCAGGTGCTCGGCGTTGTGGTAGGTGATTTCCTGCTTGTCCTCGTCGTAAGCAGCGTTGAGCTTGGGGTGCTGCTTGAGGGCCTCGGCAACAGCCTTGGCGATGAACGGCAGGAAGGTCAGCTTGACGCCGTTCTGTGCCTGGAACGAGTTCTTGGCGCGGGCACGGAGCTTGGCCACCTTGGTCATGTCCACCTCGTGGACCTGCGTCAGTTGCGTGGAGATCTCGAGGGATTCGCGCATGCGGCGGGCGATGACCTGGCGGATGCGCGGTGCCTTCTGCGTAGTGCCCCGCAGCGAGGAAACAGCGGCGTTGGACGCTGCCGGGGCAGAGGCGGCCGGTGCAGCTGCCGGGGCTGCAGCCGGTGCGGCCTTGGCTTCGGCGGCGGCGATGACGTCCTGCTTGCGGATGCGTCCGCCCACGCCGGTGCCGGAGAGCGAGGCGATGTCCACGCCGTGCTGGTTGGCCAGCTTGCGGACCAGGGGAGTGACGTAGCCGGACTCGGATCCGCCGTTGGAGGGTGCTGCCTCGGCTGCCGCGGGGGCGGCTGCCGGAGCAGGCGCTGCTGCAGGGGCGGGCGCGGCCTGCGGGGCGGGTGCGGGTGCTTCGGCCTTGGGCGCTTCAGCCTTGGGGGCTTCCTGGGCCGGTGCTTCCTGTGCCGGGGCGGGGGCGGGGGCTTCTGCGGGGGCAGCAGCTGCACCGGAGCCGATGACGGCCAGGACGGAACCAACCTCTGCGGTTTCGTCTTCGTTGACGCGGATTTCCTGCAGGGTGCCGGCAACGGGGGACGGGATTTCGGTGTCCACCTTGTCGGTGGAAACTTCCAGCAGGGGCTCGTCAACCTCAACGGAATCGCCCACGGCCTTCAGCCAGCGGGTGACGGTGCCTTCGGTGACGCTTTCACCCAGGGCCGGGAGGGTGACCTCGTGGCCTTCGCCGCCGCCGGCAGCCGGGGCAGCCGGTGCTTCCTGGGCAGGGGCAGACTGTGCGGGTGCCTCCTGTGCCGGGGCTTCTTCGGCAGGTGCGGCAGCGGGTGCTTCCTGTGCGGGAGCTTCCTCGGCCGGTGCGGCAGCGCCGCCGCCGGAGCCGTCGCCGATGCGGACCAGGGGAGCGCCAACCTCGGCGGTCTCGTCCTCGGCAACCAGGATTTCCTCAATCACGCCAGCTACAGGAGAGGGGATTTCAGTGTCTACTTTGTCGGTGGAGACTTCGAGCAGCGGCTCGTCCACCTCTACCCGGTCACCTACCTGCTTGAGCCAGCGGGTGACGGTTCCTTCGGTGACGCTCTCACCGAGGGCGGGCAAGTTAACGGATTCAGACATGTCGTCCCCGTTCTCCTTATTGATCTTTTGTGCGGATGATTGCTGCCTTGTTGGCCAGCCTAGTGCACCCGGCATTGTCTGCCGGGTGCACCAGGCCCTTTGGTGCTTGGGGGAGACTAGCCGTGAAGGGGCTTGCCCGCGAGTGCCAGGTGGGCTTCGCCCAGGGACTCGTTCTGGGTGGGGTGGGCGTGCACCAGCTGCGCCACATCCTCGGGGTATGCTTCCCAGTTCACGATCAGCTGGGCCTCGCCCACCTGTTCGCCCATGCGGGCGCCGATCATGTGGACGCCCACCACGGGGCCGTCCTTCTGGCGGACCAGCTTGACCAGCCCGGAGGTGCCCAGGATGGAGCTCTTGCCGTTGCCGGCGAGGTTGTATTCCTGGGTCTGGACCTGGTCGTCGCCGAACTTCTCCTTGGCGGCCTTTTCGGTGTAACCCACGGTGGCGATTTCGGGCTCGGAGTAGGTGACCTTCGGGATGTTGATGTCCTCGACGATCACCGGCTTGAGGCCGGCGATTTCCTCGGCCACAAAGATGCCCTGCTGGTAGCCGCGGTGAGCCAGCTGGACGCCGGGGACGATGTCGCCCACGGCGTAGATGTTGCCGACGCCGGTGTGCAGGCGCTCGTTCGTGATGACGAAGCCGCGGTCGATGGTGATGCCGGCTTCTTCGTAACCGAGGTTGGCGGTGACGGGGCCACGGCCGACGGCCACGAGGAGCAGGTCAGCTTCGAAGGTCTTGCCGTCCACCAGGGTGACCTTGACGCCGTCGTTGTTCTGCTCGACGCCCTGGAAGAAGATGCCGGTGGAGAACTTGATGCCGCGCTTCTTGAAGGCGCGCTCGAAGTTTTTGACGATGGTGGCGTCCTCGTTGGGCACGAGGGAGGGCAGGCCCTCCACGATGGTGACGTCCACGCCGAAGGACTTCCAGACGGAAGCGAACTCGACGCCGATCACGCCGCCGCCCAGGATGATGGCGCTCTTGGGGATGTAGTCCATGGTCAGGGCCTGGTCCGAGGTGATGACCTTGCCGCCGATTTCCAGTCCCGGAAGGGTGCGGGAGTACGAGCCGGTAGCCAGGACGATGTTCTTGCCCTTGTAGGCGGTGCCGTTCACCACGACGGTGTCGGTGCCCTGGAGCTTGCCCTCACCTTCGATGACGGTGATGCCCTTGGATTTGATGAGGCCCTGGAGGCCCTTGTACTTGCCGGCGATGATGCCGTCCTTGTACGCGTTGACAGCGGTGATGTCGATGCTGTCGAGGGTGACGTTCACGCCGTACTTGGCGGAGTCACGGGCGTGGTCGGCGAGCTCTGCAGAGTGCAGCAGCGCCTTGGTGGGGATGCAGCCGTTGTGGAGGCAGGTGCCGCCCAGCTTTGCCTTCTCCACGAGGCCGACGGTCAGGCCAAGCTGTACGGCCCGCAGGGCGGCGGCGTATCCACCGCTGCCTCCACCGAGTACCAGGATGTCGAATTCTTGCGCAGTTGCCTGATCGGCCACTTAAACGCTCCCTCGCGTGAACGATGACGCGTTCTTCCGCGCATCATCTGGTCTTGGAACTTGCACTGCCGTGATTATGTCAGCGTGCCTGTTCTCTTGCATTTGTGACTACCGTGGTTCACCTTAGCGAACCACTTATCCATGCTCCACCTTGGCGCCGCGTTTGTGGAGCGCTTGTGTCGAGTGTCACGCGGCCCTGCGGCAAAGGGGGCATTCCCCTGCCGCAGGGCGCGTGGCTGCCGGGCAGCGGCGGCCCTTGGGTCAGGCAGCTGCTGCCAGGATGTCCTCTACATAGGCCACCAGGGTGCGGACGGTGCAGCCCGTTCCCTGCTTGTGGGTGTAGCCGTAGGGGCTTCCGTTGTTAAAGGAGGGCCCGGCGATGTCGATGTGGGCCCAGGGGATCTGCTCCCCGTCCTTGCCCTTACCCACGAATTCGCGGAGGAAAACGGCCGCCGTCATCATGCCGCCGTGGCGTTCGCCGATGTTGGCCAGGTCCGCAACCTGCGAATCGAGGCTGGGGCGCAGTTCCTCGGGCAGCGGCATGGGCCAGACGAGTTCCCCTGCGCGGTCCGCCGCGGCCTTGAGCGCGCCCGTGACGCTGTCCGAGCCCATCACTCCGGCGGTGCGGTTGCCCAGGGCGATCAGCTGCGCGCCGGTGAGCGTGGCGACGTCGATGATGGCGTCCGGGTATTCGCGGCTGGCGGCCACGATGCCGTCGGCCATGACCAGTCGGCCTTCGGCGTCGGTGTTCAGGACCTCCACGGTCTTGCCGCCGAACATGGTGAGGACGTCCGCCGGGCGGGAAGCCGCGCCTGAGGGCATGTTCTCTGCGATGCAGAGCCAGGCGGTCGCCTTGACCGGCAGGCCAAGTCCCGCGAGGGCCAGGACAGTGTTAAGGACGACGGCGGCGCCGGCCATGTCGCTCTTCATGTCACCCATGCCGAGGGCCGGCTTGATGGAGATACCGCCGGTGTCGAACGTGATGCCCTTGCCGACGAGGGCGATCTTGGAAGTTGCCTTGGCGGGGGAGTATTCCACTTTGACCAGGCGGGGCTGGCGGGCAGAGCCCTTGCCGACACCCATGATGCCGCCAAAGCCTTCCTTTTCCAGCCGCTTCTCGTCCCAGACGGTGACTTTGACCGGCAGGCCCTTGGCCAGCTCCTTCGCGGCCTCGGCGAAGGTTTCGGGGTAGAGGTGGCTGGGCGGCTGGTTGACCAGCGAGCGGGTGGCGTTGACTGCCTTGCCGATCAGCCCGGCTCGCTTCAGTGCGGCGTCCACGCCGTCCTTGCCGGCCAGTTCGGTGAAGATAACGGCGTTCTTGACCGGATCCTTCAACCCGTCCTTCGAGGACCGGAACTCTGTGAAGGAATAGGCGCCCAGCGCAGCACCTTCGGCGACTGCCGCGACGTCGGCGACGGACGCCGTCGGAAGCGCCAGCACAACGGTGGGGAGGCCGGCAAGCTGGCGGACAGCGGAACCTGCCGCCCGGCGCAGCGCTTCTCCGGTGAGCGGCTTCCCTGCCGACACGCTGCCCGTGCCGGCGAGGACGAGGATTCCGGCGCCCGTTTCCGGAAGGCCGGGAAGTCGGACGATCTGGTCCGCGGCCCCCGTCACGCCCAGGGACTTGAGGGATTCCGCCAGCGCCTCCGCGCTCTTGGCCGTCAGCGGGTTGTCCAGGAGGACCGGGCCGTCGGTGCCCTTCCCCACACCGATGACCACTGCGTCACTGGGGCTCTTCTTCAGGTCCCTGGCGAGGGTACTAAGGTTGATTTCAGTATTCTTGACCACAGGGATCAGTCCTCAATTCTCGAGAGATGTTCGGGCAGGGATGCATGTTCGGCGCTCTGCCATGGATGCCCGGATTGCCGTCGTTCGGGACGCAGCCCGGGTGTCTGCAAGCCCGTCTGGCAGGCCAGTTCCGATCGTAGCCCGTCCCCGCCCGTGGCGGTGTATTTCCTGAGAGGTGCGCCACACCAGCCGCAGGAATGTGCGGCTGCCCGGCGGCGTTGTAGAGGATGTCCACCCGCACCTATGAAAGGAACATGCCGTGCTTGAACGGATCTCCGGCTCCCTGCTGGACCCTGACGCGCTCTATGCAAGCAACATCGAGCTGTTCCACAGCCCGGAGCTCAAAGGGCTGAACCTGGTGATGGGTTTCACCGGTTTCGCCGACGCCGGGCAGGTGGTGAAGCAGATCAATGCTGAACTGCTGGACACGCTCGACGCGCAGCCCGTTGCCGTCTTCGACGCCGACCAGCTGATCGATTACCGCTCCCGCAGGCCGCACCTGACGTTCGTCGAAGACCATCTGCAGGACTACCAGGAGCCCCGCCTCGCCCTCTACCGGCTGGTGGACGGCCTGGGCAATCCCTTCCTGTTGCTCGCGGGCTTTGAACCGGACCTGCAGTGGGAACGCTTCGCCCGCGCAGTGGTGGGAATCGTGGAGAAACTCGACGTCAACCTGGTCACCTGGATCCACTCGATCCCGATGCCAGTTCCCCACACCCGCCCGGTAGGCGTCACAGTCCATGGCAACCGGCCGGACCTGATCGAGGGCATTTCGGTGTGGAAGCCCACCGTGGAAGTGCCCGCGGCAGTGGGGCACATCCTCGAACTGCGCCTCGTGGAGGCAGGCCGCAACGTGGCCGGTTACGTCATCCACGTGCCGCACTACCTGGCCGAGGCGGAATACCCTACAGCCGCCGTCGCAGGCCTGGAGTACCTGGGCGCCGCCACCTCGCTGATGCTGCCCTCGGACCGGCTCCGCGAAGCCGGCCGCGAGGTCAGCCGCCAGATCGCCGAGCAGATCGACGCCTCCGAGGAAGTCCAGCAGGTGGTGTCCCGGCTCGAGTCGCGGTACGACGAGAAGGCCGAAGGCACGGTCCGCCGCTCGCTCCTGGCGGACGAAAATGACGAACTGCCCAATGCTGATGTCCTCGGTGCCGCTGTAGAGGCCTATCTCGCCCGCGAAAATCCCCGCCCGTAGACGGCAGATTGAAGCCCCCGGCCCGGCATCGGAACGCGCTGCTCCCCGGGCCTGCCGGGCAGTCCGGGCATAATGAAGACGTGACTGCACCCCGAGCCTGGCTGATCTGGACCATTGGAATCTTCGGGTACCTGGTGGCCGTTTCCCAGCGCACTTCCTTCGGGGTGGTGGGGCTGGAGGCCACGGAACGCTTCCACGCGAGTGCCTCCGCAATCTCGTTCTTCACAGTCCTCCAGCTGCTTGTGTATGCCGGACTCCAGATCCCGGTGGGGCTGCTGGTTGACCGCTTTGGATCCCGTGCCATGATCGCCGGCGGTGCCGTGCTGATGGGCCTGGGCCAGCTCCAGCTGGCGTTTGCCGACAGCATCCCCGGCGGCGTAGCAGGCCGCGTCCTGGTGGGTGCCGGGGACGCCATGACCTTCATTTCGGTGATCAGGCTGATCCCGCTGTGGTTCGCCCCGGCGCGGGTGCCGCTGGTGACCCAGCTGACCGGCATGTCCGGGCAGCTGGGGCAGCTGTTCAGCGTCCTCCCGTTCGCGTTCGTCCTCCACGCGGCCGGCTGGACTTCCGCGTTCCTGATGCTGGCCGGGATGTCCGGACTTGCCGTGGTGCTGGTGGTGCTGCTCCTGCAGGACGTGCCGCCCGGCACCCCGCGGCCGCAGGCGCAGCAGGGCCTGAAGGCCACCGGTGCCTCGCTGGCCCGCGCCTGGCGCCAGCCCGGAACACGGCTTGGCCTCTGGAGCCACTTCACCATCCAGTTCAGCGGTACCGTCTTCGCCATGACCTGGGGGTACCCGTTCCTGATTTCCGGGCAGGGCCTGGACGCCGGAACTGTCGCCGCCCTGATGGCCTTGTATGTGGCGGCCGCCATGGCCGTGGGCCCTTTCATTGGACGCTTCGTCTCCCGCCATCCGCTGCGGCGCTCCACCATGGTCCTCCTGATTGCCGCCGCTACTGCCGGGGCCTGGGCTGCTGTGCTGCTGACGCCCGGGCGTTCCCCGCTGTGGCTCCTGGCCGGCCTGGTGGTGGTGCTCGCCATCGGCGGCCCAGGCTCCATGATCGGTTTCGACTTTGCACGGACCTTCAACCCGGCGCACCGGATCGGCACGGCGACGGGGATTGTGAACGTGGGCGGATTCATCGCCGCATTGGTCGCCATCTTCCTCATCGGCCTGGTGCTGGACCTGCTCTACGCCAGCGGGTTCTCGAACGGCGCGCTGTACGGGCTGGAACCGTTCCGGATCGCCCTGAGCGTCCAGTTCGTGCTGCTCGGTTTCGGCGCCGTGGCCATGCTGGTTTGCCGGCGGAAGGTGCGCCGGCAAATGGCGGCCCAAGGTGTTGTGGTGCCGCCGCTTCGCAGCGCCCTGGCCCGCCAGCGCAGGGAAAACCTGGCCCGGCGCAGCAGGGCGGCGGCTTCGGATGACTAGTCCTGCACAGCCCGGGTTCCCGGGCACTTGGCCCGGCAGTGACGGCCGACTTATCCTGCACAGCCCCGGCTTTTGCACTTAGGCCAGTTTCCCCGCTGACGCGGTCCAGCCGCCGGCGAATGCTGGAGCCATGACATCTCCAGAGCGCCTCACAGTCCGCGGCCCGGAAGACATCCTGGGCTTCATTCCGCATTCGCTGGGATACTGGCCCGCCAACAGCATTGTGGCCATGACGCTGCAGGGCAGGAGGCTGGGGGCAACACTTCGCCTGGACCTCCCGGGACCCGGCGTCCTGGCTGATCCGGCAGCATTCGCCGCGACAGTCTGCGGATACCTGGCGGCCGACGGGCAGGCCAACGGCACGCTGCTGGCCCTGTTCACCAACAACGGCTGGTTGTCCGGGCCGGGGTGTTATGAAGGCCTGATCTTTGGCCTTGAGGCAGCCTTGGCCCAGGCCGGCATGCCGGTTAAGGATGCCTGGTACGTGGGGGACCGCTACTGGCGGGACGTGCGGTGTTCGGACCCGTCCTGCTGCCCCTTGCCCGGACGGCCGCTGGAGCAGATCCGCGACAGCCTGCTCAGCACCGAGATGGTGTTCCGCGGAAGCAGTGTAGGGCCGCCGCCCGAAGAGCGGCCCGCGGCCGGTCCGGTACCGGGCCCCTACGTGGCGGGGATTTTGGCAGCCGAGGCGGTGTGGTGGGCCCAGCTGGACCCCCGCCGGAAGAGCCGGTCCCAGTTCGAGGCGGTCTTGCGCCAGTGGGAATCGATGCTGCGCCGGCCTGAGGACGCGAGGCCGCTATCGGTGCAACGCGATGCGTTCCTGCGGACCACGCTGCTTGTGCCTGCCTGGCGCGATGCGGTCCTGGTGATGGCGGCGGCCGGCAGGCCGGCGGCGCTGGCGGGGGCCGAAGAGTTCGGGATCTTCAGTGAGGGGGAGGAACCGGGGCCGCTGGAGCCTGCGGCGGAAGAAGCAGGCGGGGGAACAACCACTTCCGGGCCGCAGGCTCCGGGACCGCCATCCTTCGCCCTGCAGGCCGGGTACATGCATGACGCCCACGGTCGCGGCATTCCGGTACCCGGGGACCTCGCCGGCACTGCGAGTTACGGGGATGTCCTGATGGGCCACGCCCCGCCGGTCCCGCAGTGGCGGACCATGGACTCCCTCGACCTCGTGCTGGAGCAGCTCGCCATCCCGGGCGGGGCATCCGCGGCGGCAGCGCTGACGTTGCGGGGATGGATCGCGTGGTGCCGGGGGCGCGGATCCTACGCTGCCGCCCACCTCGGCGGAGCCCTCGAGATTGAGCCCGGATACCGGCTGGCCGAGCTGTTGCTTGAGCTGGTGCGCAGGGGAACCCTGTGCGGGTGGGCGGCGCGGAAGGACGCCGCCTGGCAGAAATTCGGTCCGGACGCCGCCTGACGGTCAACGATCCTGGACCTGGAGGCGAGGGCAGCGGGACCACGGGGAGGTCCTATTCGGGGAAACGTGAGACAATGGTTGCCGAGACCCGGTTGGGTCCGTGTATCAAGTGCCTGTAACTGGTCCTTTCGGGGAACATTACAGCCGCTCCGGCAGTTGTATTTATAGACTCTGCCGGCCGTGGTGGCGCTTGGTTTTCACCACGGACTTGACAGGGTCATAGTGGTGTTGCCCGTATGGTGATTCCACAGACCACCGCTAGAAAGGTTTTCTGTGACCCCGTCTTCCACGAAGAAGGACCCCGCCGCCCAGGACGAACTGTCCGCTGAGCAGAAGCAGGCTGCGACAACCGCCAAGCGGGCCGCCACTCGGGCAGCCAACAAGGCTTCTGCCGGTGAAGCTGGTGCGGACGGCAAGCGTGAGCCCAAAAAGCGCGGCCCCAAGCCCGGCGCGAAGGCCGCCGCCGAGGCTGCCGGCAAGTCTGACGCCGATGATGAGGTAGAAGAAGTCGAGGAAGACCTCGACGACATCATCCTCGAAGGCGCAGACGCTGTTGAAGAGGATGCCGAAGCTGATCCCGTGAAGGGTGCTGCCGGATCAGGCAAGGGCTTCGTCTACTCCGATGCCGATGACGACGACGCACCTGTCCAGCAGGTCATGTCAGCCGGCGCCACCGCCGACCCCGTCAAGGACTACCTGAAGCAGATTGGTAAGGTCGCACTGCTCAACGCCGAGCAGGAAGTGGACCTTGCCCTCCGGATCGAAGCCGGGCTGTTTGCCGAAGAGAAGATCAACGCAGACGACGGCTCCATGGACCCGAAGTACAAGCGTGAACTTGAGTTCATCATCCACGACGGCAAGCGCGCCAAGAACCACCTCCTCGAGGCCAACCTGCGCCTGGTGGTTTCGCTGGCCAAGCGCTACACCGGCCGCGGCATGCTGTTCCTGGACCTGATCCAGGAAGGCAACCTGGGCCTCATCCGCGCTGTGGAGAAGTTCGACTACACCAAGGGCTTCAAGTTCTCCACGTACGCCACATGGTGGATCCGCCAGGCGATCACCCGCGCCATGGCAGACCAGGCACGCACCATCCGTATTCCCGTGCACATGGTGGAAGTCATCAACAAGCTGGCCCGTGTCCAGCGCCAGATGCTGCAGGACCTCGGCCGCGAACCCACGCCCGAAGAGCTCGCCCTCGAACTGGACATGACACCCGAAAAGGTGGTCGAAGTCCAGAAGTACGGCCGCGAGCCCATTTCGCTGCACACGCCCCTGGGAGAGGACGGCGATTCCGAGTTCGGCGACCTCATCGAGGATTCCGAGGCCGTGGTCCCCGCTGATGCCGTGAGCTTCACCCTCCTGCAGGAACAGCTCCACTCCGTCCTGGACACGTTGTCTGAGCGCGAGGCCGGCGTTGTTGCCATGCGGTTCGGCCTGACCGACGGACAGCCGAAGACTTTAGACGAAATCGGCAAGGTCTACGGAGTCACGCGTGAGCGGATCCGCCAGATCGAATCCAAGACCATGTCCAAGCTGCGCCACCCCTCGCGGTCGCAGGTCCTGCGGGACTACCTGGACTAGGACCTGCAAGCAAGCAAAAGCGGCCCGCCGGCTGCCGTGCCCCTTCCGGGGCGCAGCAGCCGGCGGGCCGCTTTTGTTCAGTACCTGTGCGCCGTCGCGCCGCTTCTGTCCAACAGGCAGGTACCTCTTAAACGAAGAGGGACCCCGCCTTCCGGCAGGGTCCCAACCGCTTCGGTTGCGCTAGTCGATTTCCACGGCAGCTTTCTCGTGAAGCTTCCCCGTCTCATCGTGCCAGTCCGAGCTCAACGGCTTGAGCGTCGCCTCGACCGCACGTGCGTGGTGGCCGCAGAACAGCAGCTCACCGCCGGAGGACTCGAGTACAACCCGCACATATGCCTGGGCTCCGCAACGGTCGCACCGGTCGAGTGCGTTGAGTGTGCGATCTGCCACTGCTGTTGTCATGTCGGCCTCCTTAGTAGATCAGTACGTCTATATAACCAGTATTCGTAACAAAACCATCGCAAGGATGGGGCAAGTTCGCTGTCCGCGTATCCGCAAGAGTCCGTCAAGATCTGCACAGTCCCTCTGCGGTTGCGCTAAGTGGTGCGGGGCACAGGCCCCGCCAGGTGTGGCAGTCGGCGGTCCAAGGTCCGGCCGACTACCCTAGAAAGAGCGACCCCCAGCCCGCTGTTCCATCCCCGAAGGAGTTCACCACCGGTGGCACCAAGTTCTGATTACACCGCCCGGCACCTGTCTGTCCTGGAAGGCCTCGAAGCCGTCCGCAAGCGCCCCGGCATGTACATCGGTTCCACCGACTCCCGCGGCCTGATGCACTGCCTCTGGGAAATCATCGACAACTCCGTTGACGAGGCATTGGCCGGGTTCGGCCACGACATCAAAATCATCCTCCACGCAGACAACTCGGTGGAGATCCACGACGACGGCCGCGGCATCCCCATCGACAAGGAACCAAAAACCGGACTGACCGGCGTCGAGGTGGTCTTCACCAAGCTCCACGCCGGCGGCAAGTTCGGCGGCGGCTCCTACACGGCCTCAGGCGGCCTGCACGGCGTCGGCGCCTCCGTGGTCAACGCCCTGTCGTCCCGCCTCGACGTTGAGGTGGACCGCGGCGGCAAAACCTACAAGATGTCCTTCCGCCGCGGGGAGCCCGGCCGTTTCCAGGACACCGGTTCCAAAGTCGACCCCGCCGCACCCTTCACCCCGTTTGTGGACGACTCCGTCCTGGACGTGGTGGGCAAGGCCAAGCGCGGCGTCACGGGTACCAGGATCAGGTACTGGGCGGACCGGCAGATCTTCACCCCGGACGCAAAGTTCTCCTATGACGAACTCGCAGCCCGCGCCCGGCAGACGTCCTTCCTGGTACCCGGCCTCAAGCTGACGGTGCGCGACGAGAGGAAGGTCCCGGGCACACCCGGTGAAGCCGGCCCGCACGAGGAGGTCTTCCATCACGACGGCGGCATCTCCGAGTTCGTTGAGTTCCTTGCCGCCGATCCCGCCGTCACCGACGTCTGGCGCCTGCACGGATCGGGCAAGTTCAAGGAGACCGTTCCCGTGCTGGACGAACGCGGCCACAGCCAGCTCGCCGAGGTGGAGCGCGACTGTGAAGTGGATGTGGCCCTGCGCTGGGGGATCGGCTACGACAGCACCGTCCGGAGCTTCGTGAACATCATCTCCACGCCCAAGGGCGGAACGCACCAGTCCGGCTTCGAGCAGGCGCTGGTCAAGACCTTCCGCAAAGCCGTGGAAAACAACGCGCGCAAGCTCAAGGCCGGCAACGACAAAATCGAGAAGGACGACATCTTCGCCGGCCTCACCGCCGTCCTGACAGTGCGCCTGGCCGAGCCGCAGTTTGAAGGCCAGACCAAGGAAATCCTGGGTACTTCCGCCGTCCGTGCCATCGTGTCCAAGGTGGTGGAGCGCGAAATCACCGCCAAGCTCACCTCCGGCAACAAAAACGACAAGTCGCAGTCCGCCCTTCTCCTGGAAAAAATCGTCAGCGAGATGAAGTCCCGCATCTCGGCCCGGGTGCACAAGGAAACCCAGCGGCGCAAGAACGCCCTGGAAACTTCCTCGATGCCTACCAAGCTGGCTGACTGCCGGACGGACGACGTCGAACGTTCCGAACTCTTCATCGTGGAAGGCGACTCGGCGCTGGGAACCGCCAAGCTGGCCCGGTCCTCGGACTTCCAGGCCCTGCTGCCCATCCGCGGCAAGATCCTCAACGTCCAGAAGGCATCGGTGGGGGACATGCTTTCCAACGCCGAATGCGCAGCCCTCATCCAGGTGGTGGGCGCAGGCTCCGGCCGCAGCTTTGATATCAGCGCCGCCCGCTATGGCAAGGTCATCCTGATGACCGACGCGGACGTTGACGGCGCGCACATCCGCACGCTGCTCCTGACGCTCTTCTTCCGCTACATGCGCCCCATGATCGATGAGGGCCGTGTTTTCGCCGCCGTGCCGCCGCTGCACCGGGTGGAGGTCATCAACGCCGGCCAGAAGGCCAACGAAATGATCTACACCTACTCGGAGGCGGAGCTGCATGTGCTGCTGGCCCGGCTGGCCCAGGAGGGCAAGCGGTACAAGGAGCCCATCCAGCGTTACAAGGGCCTGGGTGAGATGGACGCCGAGCAGCTGGCCGAGACCACCATGGACCCGCGCCACCGCACGTTGCGGAAGGTGGGGATCGAGAACGCGAAGCAGGCGGAGGAGATCTTTGACCTCCTGATGGGCTCGGACGTTTCGCCGCGCAAGGACTTCATCATCGCGGGCGCCTCCAGCCTGGACCGGGAACGCATCGACGCCTGACGCTTTTCACCGATGGCCGGACTTGTCGGAATTCGGGTTTGGACAAGAACCACCGGCAGGTGCGGCAGGGCGTACGACGGCGGGACTCAGCCGAACAGGCCCGGAACCACCAGCAGGGCTGTGGGCAGCGCCAGCAGGAGTACGCAGCCGGCCAGGACCAGGCTGCGGACCGGGGCCGGCAGTTGCGGCTGCGGGGAGAGCAGCCGGCTGACCCGGGAGGCCGTGGTGCGGGCGGAGTCAGCGCCGGCGGCCGCCGCGGAGTCGAGCCCGGCCAGTGACAACCCCGATGCGGACATCCCGGACGGGCCGGGCTGGAGGTCGGCGTCACCCGGTGTCCTGGCGGAGCCGCTGGCAACAATGGCGATGGCCTTGATGAGCGTGGCTTTGCTTTCGGTTTTGAGCGCCACGTCATCGGCCAGCATCTCGATCAGGGAGTTGACGGACTCCTGGGCAAGGCGGGTGGTGGGAAGCCAGGGGAGCGCCTGCCGCCACGCGGCGAACGCCCACAGCAGCAGATGGTGGCGCTGGCTCAGGTGCGCATTTTCGTGGATCAGCACAGCGCGGAGTTCGGCCGGCTCAAGGGCCGCCATCAGGCCGTCTGACAACACCGTGACGGAGCGCGCCCCGCCGGGAAGGCAATAAGCCACCGGCGAATCATGGCTGATGACCAGCGTCCCGGCTCCTTCGGCGGACGGGGAGGCAAGCAGCGCCAGAAGCTCCCGGTGCCGACGCCGCTGCCGCTCGATCTTGTAATAGGTCAGCAGCAGGGTGAACACCAGGTGCGCTGTCAGCAGTGCGGCGGCGGACAGCGCGAAAATGTGCCAGAAGCCCAGGTCCGTGGTGGGGGCGTTGAAGAACACCATGCCCGCCAGCGCCCGCAGGCCGGCGATGAGGTTATCGCCGATGGGCTCCAGGCCGTACACCAGCATGGCGCCGATCATCGACAGGCCACCGGCAAGGGCGATGGCCTGCCAAAGCACCATGGCCGTGAAAGGGGACCGCGCGGGCCACTGCGCACGCGAGAGGAGGATAGGTACCGGCCACGCCAGGACTATCGCAAGGACCGCCAGCAGGTACGAGGCCCAGAACATGGTCCGCTAGATGTGGCCAAGCAGTTTGCGCAGCGTCTCGGCTTCACCTTCGGAAACGGAGCCAATGAAGCGTGCCAGCACGGCCTCACGGTCCGGGGCTGACCCCAGTACTTCGTGCATCAGCTCAGCGGTGTGGTCTTCACGGCTGGAGACTGCCTGGTAGCGGTGCGGCCGCGTGCCGCGTTCGCGTTCCACCAGGCCCTTTTTCTCCAGCCGGGACAGCACGGTGAGTACGGTGGTGACCGCCAGTTCCTTGCCTTCATGGCCGGCGGAGCCGTCCTGGCCTGCCGACGTCTGTGCGAGCCGGTCCCGCAGCGTGTTGGCGGTGGCTGCTTCATGGCCCGCCCAGAGCAGGTCCATCACTGCCCGTTCCAGTTCACCAAGACTAGCCATTGCACTTTTCCTTTGTTTCCCCGCACCGCCGCCATGGACAGCGGTGACATCATGCGTTTTGCTTCTACAGGATCCAATTTACCCCGATTCCGCTTCACTTTCTACATCGGGTAGAACACAAGCCGCTTATGGCCTTCCTGCGGGCAAGGGAGGCGCCGCGGCCCGTTTTTACAGTGCCGCCGACGTTGTTCTACACTTTGTAGAAGTTAGAGTTTCTACAGAACGTAGAAAACCTTCGCCCGGACAGTAGGGACCGCCATGGACGCTTTGGACGCTCTGGAAATCGCACGCTGGCAATTCGGCATCACCACCGTCTACCACTTCATGATGGTTCCGCTGACCATCGGCCTGGGCCTGGTGGTGGCTGTCATCCAGACCATCTGGCACCGCACCGGAAAGCCCGAATACCTCCGGATGACCAAATTCTGGGGAAAGCTGTTCCTGATCAACTTCATCATGGGCGTGGCCACCGGCATCGTCCAGGAGTTCCAGTTCGGCATGGCCTGGAGCGAGTACAGCCGCTTCGTCGGTGATGTTTTCGGTGCCCCGCTGGCCCTTGAGGCGCTGCTGGCCTTCTTTGTGGAGTCCACCTTCCTGGGCCTGTGGATCTTCGGCTGGAAGCAGCTCAAGCCCGCCATCCACCTCGCCTGCCTCTGGATCGCCGTCGTCGGCTCCGTGTTCTCCGCCTACTTCATCATCGTGGCCAACAGCTGGATGCAGCACCCCGTCGGCGTCGAGATGGTCGATGGCCGCCCGGTCATGACCGACGCCTGGGCGGTCTTCACCAACAACACCGCCCTCGTTGCCGTACCCCACACGCTCTTCGGCGCCCTGGCCGTCGCCGGCGGCTTCCTGCTCGGCATCGCCTGGTACCACCTCTGGCGGAGGCGTCGCGACGGCGTGGACACCGTGGGTGCCGACGGCAAGGTTATTGCCGGCGAAGCCGCGGACATCCCCGGCCGCGACCGGGAAGACCACAAGGTCTGGCTCCGATCCCTCCGGATCGGTGCCGTGGTGGCTATGATCTCCTTCGCCGGAACCGCACTCACGGGCGACCTCCAGGGCAAGCTCATGTTCGAACAGCAGCCCATGAAAATGGCCGCCGCCGAGGCAGCATGCCACGACGGCACCGGCTTCTCAGTCCTGAGCATCGGCAACATCGGCTCGCAGAACTGCGACGACATCGTGGCCCTGATCGAGGTGCCGGGCATCCTCTCCTACCTGGCCAAGGGCGATTTCACCACCGAAGTCCAGGGCGTCAACAGCCTGCTGCCTGAGTACAAGGAAAAGTACGGCACCCATCTTCCGGACAACCCGATCTACGGCGAGCGGGCCGGCCAGGAAATCGACTACCTTCCCGTCATGGAGGTCACCTACTGGGGCTTCCGCATGATGATCGGCTTCGGCGGCCTCGCGGCCCTGGCAGCCCTGGTGGCCCTCTGGCTCACCCGGAAGGGCACCGTGCCCGAGTCCCGCTGGCTGATGCGGCTCGCCGTCTTCGGGATCCTTGCCCCGTTCGGCGCCAACGCTGCCGGCTGGATCTTCACCGAGATGGGCCGCCAGCCCTTTGTGGTGGCACCGAATCCGGACCCCAGCGGCATCGACCAGGTGTTTATGTTCACCGCTGCGTCAGTGTCACCGGGAGTCTCCGCCGGTGAGCTGTTGGCATCGCTGGTCACCCTGACCGCCATCTACGCCGTCCTGCTGGTGGTGGAGGTCAAGCTGCTGGTCAAGTACATCAGGGGCGGTGTGGTGTCCGCGATGCCGGAACTCGTCCACGCACCGGTCGACGAAAACGAAGACGCCACCCCCGGGCCAGGCGGTCCCGGCGGCAAACCGGCCGACGACGTCCTGGCCTTCGCCTACTAGTCCCGCCACGAGCAGAGGAAACAAGAATGGAACTGCTGCCAACCATCTGGTTCATCGCCATCGCAGTGCTCTGGACCGGGTACCTCTTCCTGGAGGGCTTTGACCTGGGCGTGGGCATGCTGATGAAGCTGTTTGCACGGAACAACACCGAACGCCGCGTCCTGCTCAACACCGTAGGTCCCGTGTGGGACGGCAACGAGGTGTGGCTCCTGACCGCCGGCGGCGCCACCTTCGCCGCCTTCCCGCTCTGGTACGCCTCGCTGTTCTCCGCCCTGTACCTGCCGCTGCTGGTGGTCCTGGTGGCACTGATCTTCCGTGCCGTCGCCTTCGAATACCGCGGCAAGGTGGATACCGAGCAGTGGCGGACCCGGTGGGACTGGGCCATTGCCCTGGGCTCCTTCTTCGCGGCCTTCGGCGTCGGCGCAGCGCTTGCCCTGACCACCACCGGCCTTCCGCTGAACGCCAACGGCGACCGCGAGGGCGGCCCGTTCGCCTGGTTCAACGGCTACGCGGTCCTCGGCGGACTCGCCGTCGCCGGCTTCGCGCTGGTCCACGCCCTGGCCTTCCTTGCCCTGAAGACCGACGGCGACATCCGCCACCGTGCCCGCCGCTGGTTTGTCCGGCTGCTTCCCGCCCTGCTCCTGCCCATCGCGGCGTGGGCGGTGACGGTACAGGTGCTCGAAGGAAAGCCCTGGACCTGGGCGCTGGTCCTGCTGGCGGTAGCCGCGGCAGCCATGGCCTGGTCGATGGCCCGCAAGGGCTCGGAAGGAAAGGCGTTTGTGGCACTGGGGGCATTCCTGGCACTGGGTTCGGCGTCAATCTTCGGCGCAGCCTTCCCGGTGGTGCTGCCTTCCACCCTCAATGCGGCCTTTGACCTCACCATTTCCAACGCTTCGTCATCGGACTACACTCTGGGCCTTATGACTGTAGTGGCCGCCTTCGGACTTCCGCTGGTCATCGCCTACCAGGCCTGGACCTACTGGGTCTTCCGGAAACGCGTCAGCGCGGCGCACATCCCGGAGGCCCACAGCTTCCTGCCGGCAATCGCCGCCAAGGCTTTGACCACCAAAGGCTGACATGCGTCCCACCCTCCCGCCCGGCCCGGCCACCCGTTCCGCGATCTACTGGCTCGGACTCCTTGCCGCCGTCAAGGCGCTGTCCCTTGTCCTGATCGGCCAGGCGGTGGCGTCGGTACTCGCCGGCCTGGTGGCGGGGAACCCGGCGTGGGCGGAGCAGACCACCCTTGGGCTGGCCGGCGTAGTCCTCCGTTCGGCGACTGTCTGGGGACAGGCCGTTGCGGCACGCCGGGCAGCACTGGGCATCAAGGAGGAGCTGCGCGCCGGGCTGCTGGACAGGGCGCTGCGCAACGGCGTCCGGGGCACGGGACCGGCCGACGGCGGCCTCGCCGTGCTGGCCACCCGCGGACTGGACGCGCTGGACAGCTACTACACGCAGTTCCTGCCCGCCCTGGTGAACTGCGCGGCCATCCCGCTGCTGGTGGGTGCCCGGATCCTCTTGGCGGACTGGGTCTCCGCGGTGGTCATCGTCCTGACCGTCCCGCTTGTCCCGCTGTTTATGGTGCTGATCGGCCGGTACACGGAGGACAACGTCCGCGAAGCCCAGGCCGCCCTGGCCCGGCTCTCCACCCACATGCTCGAGCTGGCCAAGGGCCTTCCCGTGCTGGTGGGCCTGGGACGTGCCTCCGCCCAGCGCAAAGCCCTGGAGGAGATTTCGGAGGAGTACCGGTCCCGCACCATGGGCACCCTGCGGACAGCCTTCCTCTCCGCCCTGGCGCTGGAACTGATCGCCACCATCTCCGTCGCGGTCGTGGCAGTGTTCATCGGCGTGCGGCTGGTGCACGGCGACATGCCGCTGGAAGCCGGCCTGCTGGCACTGATCCTGGCACCGGACTGCTACCTGCCGCTGCGCGAGCTTGGCACCGCCCACCATGCCAGCGACGACGGCAGGGTAGCGCTCGCCGCAACCACTGCCGTCACCGAAGCGCCCGAGCCGCAGCCTCTTCCCGCCGCCCGGGCCGGCAGGCCAGGCGCCCCGATCACGGTCACGGCACTCACGGTGCGCTATGACGGAAGGTCCCGGCCCGCCGTCGGCCCGCTCACCTTTACAGCGCCGCAAAGCCGGATCACCGCCCTGGACGGTCCCAGCGGAGCCGGCAAGAGCACCGTCCTGGGTGTCCTGGCCGGCACCATCGGCCACGGTGCAGGCACAACAATCACCGGCACCATCTCCGGCCTGGACCGCAAGGACATCGCCTGGGTCCCGCAGCACCCGGTGATGGTCGCCGGTACAGTCCTCGACGAGATTGTGCTGTACCTGTCCGGCGGCGCGGGCCCTGCTGCCAGCGGGCGCCGGGTGCCGGCTACTGAAAAGGCGGCCATGTCCTGCCTGGCGCGGGCAGCGGCCGCCCACCTTGCCGGCAAGCACCCGGCAGAGCTCAGCCCCGGCGAACTGCGCCGGGTGGCGCTGGCCCGCGGGCTGGCCCGGATCGAGGCCGGCGCCACTGTCCTGCTGCTGGACGAACCCACTGCACACCTCGACGACGAGTCGGCGATGCTGGTGGAGGACACCATCAGGAACCTCCGCGGGCAGGTGACGGTCATCCTGGTCGCGCACGAGGAACGCACCCGGGCGCTCGCCGAACACCTCGTGCCCGTCGCCGGAGCCGGAAACGCGACGGCTCCTGCGGCAGCCGCTCATGCCGTCCTGACAGGTGCCTCAAGCAGCGGCGCGGCGGCGGCCGCCACGAAGGCCCGGCCCGATGCAGCAGAACAACCGGCGCGCAACGCCCGGCAGGGCAACACCCGGCCCGGCCTTCAAACCGGCCCCGTGCGCCTGCTGTCCGCACTCCTGGCGCCCGTGCGGGGCAAGTTCGCGGCCGCAGCAGTGGTGGGAACACTGGCGGCGATCTTCGCCGTTGCACTCTCCGGCCTGTCCGGCTGGCTCATTATCCGCGCCGCCGGGCAGCCGCCCATCCTGTACCTGCTGACCGCGATCGTGGGCGTGCGGTTCTTCGGAATCGGCCGGGCAGTGCTGCGGTACTGCGAACGGCTCCTCCTGCACGACGCCGTGTTCGCGGCCCTGACCCGGCTCCGGGGCCGGCTCTGGGAGTCGCTGAGCCGGCGGGCGCTGCCGCTGCGGCGCCTGCTGCAGGGCGGCAACGTCCTGGGAACGGTAGTTGACGACGTCGACACGGTCCGCGACCTCCTGCCGCGGGTGGTCCTGCCGCCGGTCACGGCGCTGGCGGTGGCTGTGCTCGCCCTCGCAACCACAACACTGCTGGTGCCCGCCGCGCTTCCCGCCGTGATCGCTGCCACGGTGATGAGCCTGCTGCTCGCGCCTGCGGTTGCCCTCTGGGGCGACCGCAAGTCTGCTGTTGCCGAGCAGCTCCTCCGCTCCGGGGTCCTGCGCCGCATCTCAGCGGCCCTCGACGCCCGGGCGGAACTGCACGCCAACGGCGCAGCCTCCCGCGTCCTGGAGGGCCTGCGGGCGGAGGACCACACCGCCACCAGGGCATCCCAGCGTTCTGCCTGGGCCGACGGCCTGGGCCAGGCCATCACCACTGCCGCCTGCGCAGCCGCAGCGTTGGGCGCAGCCTGGCTCGCGGGCCCGGCCGTGCTCGCGGGGCAGCTTGCCCCGGAAACCGCAGCAGTGGTGGTCCTGCTGCTCCTCGCGCTGGTGGAGCCTTTCGCGGCGATGACGACGGCGGTACGCCAGTTCCCGGCGCTGCGGACAGTGATGGAGCGGGTCGCTGAGTCGGGCGCCCTCGACGACGCGTCCGGCAGGGGCGACGGCGACGGACTCCAGACGGTGCCTGGGCGCCCGGACGGCCTTCCCGGCGTCGAACTGGCCGGCCTGTCAGCGGCCTGGCCGGGCGGCGCACCCGTGTTCACAGGCCTGGACGCCGTGGCCGGACCTGGCCGCTGGCTGGCGGTGACCGGCCCGTCGGGCTCGGGGAAGTCCACCCTGCTGTCAGTCCTGCTGGGCTTCCTTCCCGTGGCCGCAGGGCGGATCGGCGTGACCGGCAGGGCCTCCTGGTGCCCGCAGGAAGCACACCTGTTCGACTCGACGATCCGCGGAAACCTCCTGCTAGGGAAGCCCGGCAACGAAACAATAGAAAGCAAACAGCAGGCCGATGCGCGGCTGCTGGACGTGCTCGCTTCTGTAGGCCTGACCGGCCTGCTGGAGCGGTTGCCGTCGGGCCTGGATACCCGGATCGGGCCGGGCGGGGCATTCCTGAGCGGCGGGGAGCGTCAGCGCCTGGCGGTGGCCCGAACCCTCATGACCGGTGCCGAGGTGATCCTGCTGGATGAGCCCACCGCCCACCTGGATGCGGAGTCGGCCCGGGCCATGCTGGCGGACCTGCGGCACGGGCTGCGGGAGCGCACCGTGGTGCTGGTGACACACAACCCGGCAGATATCCGGCCCGAGGATGCCCGCCTGGTGCTGGCGGCCGGTTCAGAGCACTCTGGTTCGGAGCGCCCCGCTTCGGGAAATTCCGGCGGAAACCTGGTGCCGTCGTATGCGGGGGATCAGCCGTCCACGTCGTGAAGGTGGTGGACAACGTCGTGCAGGAAGTACTGGGCCAGTGTCATGACCGTGAATTCGGAGCCGTTGCTGCGCAGCCCCTTGCGGCCCCACTCTGACTCCCGGACGGCGGCAAAGGACCCGGCGGCCTGCTTGCCTTCAGCCGTGAGTTCGGCGCTGACCACTGCCGGATCCTGGTTGGCGTAGTCCTTATCGACGGCGGTCTGGTCCTGGTCCCAGTTGTCGAACCGGGCGTCGTCTGAATCCAGCATTAGGTTCAACCGCTGGTCGAACAGGCTGAACACGTCCCGGACGTGGCAGGCGTACTCCAGCCCCGACCACGTATTGTCATCCGGACGCTCAGCCACGTCAGGCCGGCGAAGAACGGCACGCCAGCGCGGCAGCAAGCTTTCGATGGTCCCGGGCACGGTGGACGGCGTGGTGGTGGAGGCGTCGAATGAGCATTCCGGGCAGGGACGGGTCAGGACCCAGGTCCAGTCCTTTTCATCAGGAACGATAGGCATGGAAGCAGTCTAAGCGGGATCCGGCCAGGCCATGGCGGGACCCACCGCTTCCACCGGCTGGGACAGCGGGACACCCGAACCGTCGCGCCGGCCGTGCTCCTGCGGAAGGGACCGGGCCACGCCGGCGGCGGACGACGCCTTGGCCGGGCCATGGCCGGCCCAGGCCAGCAGGAGGGTGTCCTCGCCCTTCAGGAACCGGTGTGCCCGGACTCCTGCGGTGGCGCGCCCCTTCACCGGGTATTCGGAGAACGCCGTCACTTTGGCCGTTCCCGGGGCTGTACCCGGCAGCGCGCCCGTGGTGCCGGCGATGGTCACCACCACGGCCGCTTCGTCCTTGGGGTGGATGGCGCCAAAAAACAGGACTTTGTCGCCCGCGGCGAGCTTGATGCCGGCCATCCCGCCGGCCGTGCGGCCCTGCGGACGCACGGCCGCAGCCCCGAACCTGAGCAGCTGGGCCTGGCTGGTGAGGAACACCAGTTCCGCGTCGTCCTCGCCGGCAGGAGCGACGCCCACCACGAAGTCCTTGTCCTTCAGCGAAATGACTTCCCAGTCCTCGCGGTTCAGGGGGTAGTCCGGCTGGACCCGCTTCACCACGCCCTGCGCGGTGCCGACCGCCAGGACTTCGTCCAGCCGGGCGAAGGCCACCAGGGATTCCCCCTTCTGCAGGGTGATGAAGTCCTTTGCCCGGACACCGCCGGCAAGGTTGGGCAGGCCCGAAACCGGGGGCAGCACCGGCATGTCCATCACCTGCAGGCGGAGCATGCGCCCGGATGAGGTGACGGCGGCAATTTCGCCGCGGGCCGAGGTCTTTACCACCGAGGTGAACACATCATGCTTGCTCCGGGGCCCGGCTTCCGCCAGGGGTTCCTGGTTGCTGGTGCGGGCGATCTGCCCCGAGGCGGTGAGGATGGCCCAGCAGGGGTCATCTGCGATCTCCAGCGCCAGGGGGACGGCTTTGCCCTTCTTGCCCGGGGCTGCGAGTTCGGCGGCCACGGTGGGGGAGACGGCTTCGGATTCGAGCAGCAGGGTGCGGCGCGGGGTTCCGTGCTCTTCGGCGATGGCGCCGAGTTCGTCCGAGACCAGGGTTCGCAGCCGCTCGTCCGAGGCGAGGATGGCTTCCAGTTCCGCGATTTCGCGGCGCAGCTCGTCCTGTTCCTTCTCCAATTCGATCCGTGAGTACTTGGTCAGCTGCCGGAGGCGCAGTTCCAGGATGTAGTTCGCCTGGATTTCGGTGAGGTCATAGATGGACATCAGCCGTTCCCGCGCGGCGGCGGCTTCATCCGAGGACCGGATGATCTGGATGACCTCGTCGATGTCCACGATGGCGATAAGGAGGCCTTCCACCAGGTGCAGGCGGTCCTTCTTCTTGCCCAGCCGGAACACGGTGCGCCGGCGCACCACGTCGATCCGGTGGTTTACGTACACGGTCAGCAGGTCCACCAGGCCCAGGGTCTGCGGCTGGCCGTCCACCAGGGTGACGTTGTTGATGCCGAAGGAATCCTCCATCGGCGAGTAGCGGTACAGCTGCTGGAGCACGGCGTTGGGGTTGAAGCCGTTCTTGAGCTCGATGACCAGGCGCAGCCCGTGCTTGCGGTCCGTCAGGTCAACGATGTCGCTGATGCCGGTCAGCTTCTTGGCGTTGACGGCGTCCTTGATTTTTTCGATGACCTTTTCGGGGCCCACCATGTAGGGCAGCTCGGTGACCACCAGGCCGGTCCGGCGTGCCGACAGCTGTTCGACCTCCACCTTGGCGCGGGTCTTGAAGGAACCGCGCCCGGTGGCGTAGGCGTCGCGGATGCCGTCCAGCCCCACGATCCGGCCGCCGCTGGGCAGGTCCGGGCCGGGGACGAACCGCATGAGGTCATCCAGGGTGGCGTCCGGGTTGGCGATCAGGTGCCGGGCGGCCGAGATGACTTCCACCAGGTTGTGCGGGGCCATGTTGGTGGCCATGCCGACGGCGATGCCTGTGGCGCCATTGACCAGCAGGTTGGGGAACGCGGCCGGCAGGACTTCGGGCTGGGTCAGCTGGTTGTCGTAGTTGGGGACAAAGTCCACCACGTCCTCATCGAGGTGGTTGGTGAGCGTGAGGGCCGCAGCAGCCATCCGGGCCTCGGTGTACCGCGGGGCCGCCGGGCCGTCGTCGAGCGAGCCGAAGTTGCCGTGCCCGTCGATCAGCGGCAGCCGCAGCGAAAAGTCCTGGGCCATGCGCACCATGGCGTCGTAGATGGCCGTATCGCCGTGCGGATGCAGCTTTCCCATGACCTCGCCCACCACGCGGGCGCTTTTGACGTGGCCCCGGTCCGGGCGCAGGCCCATATCGCTCATCATGTAGAGGATCCGCCGCTGCACGGGTTTCAGGCCGTCCCGGGCGTCCGGAAGCGCGCGGGAGTAGATCACCGAATACGCGTACTCCAGGAAGGAGCCCTCCATCTCGGAGGTGACATCGATATCAACGATGTTCTCCGTGTAGGGGGTGTTGTCCACGGGAGGGGCTGAACTTTGGCGGCGGGCCATGGGGGTTGGTAAATCCTTCTGGGTACTGAGCAGCGAACGGGGGTGTGCTGCCATAGTTTTTGGCTAGGCTAAGCCTATGGTGGATCAGCCCGGGGACGGCGAATATCCGGAACATTGGGAAGCTGATGTCGTACTGCGTGACGGCGGAACGGCCCACCTGAGGCCAATCCACCCTTCCGACGCTGACGCCGTGCAGGCCTTCCACATGGGGCAGTCCCAGGATTCAATCTACATGCGCTTCTTCGCGTTCAAAGCCAGGTTATCCAGCAAAGAGCTTAAGCGCTTCACGGAGGTTGACTACAAAAACCGGGTGGCTTTTGTGATCACCATCCGCGGCGAAATCGTCGGCATCGGCCGCTATGACCGGCTGGACGATCCCACCGAAGCCGAGGTGGCGTTCAACATTTCCGACGCCCACCAGGGGCGGGGGATCGGCTCCATCCTGCTGGAACACCTTGCCGCCGCAGCCCATGAAAACGGCATCCGCCGGTTCAGCGCCGAGGTGCTCCCGGAGAACCGGAAAATGCTGATGGTGTTCTCCGACGCCGGGTACGATGTCCGGCGGCATTTTGACGACGGCGTCGTCAGCCTCGAGTTCAACATCAATCCCACGGAGAAATCCCGGGCGGTGATGGAATCTCGCGAGCACCGCGCGGAGGCGAGGAGCGTGCGGGACCTGCTGACGCCGTCGTCCGTTGCTGTTATCGGTGCCAGCCGCAAATGGGGCACGGTGGGGTACCAGCTGCTGGAGCACATTATTGAAGGCGGGTTCCGCGGGCCGGTGTACGCGATCAACCCCGAAGCTTTGGAACTTGCGGGCATGCTGTCCTTCGGCAAACTGTCCGAGGTCCCGGACCCGGTCCAGCTTGCCGTCGTCGCCGTCCCGTATGAGGAAGTCCCCGCCGTGGTGGCGGACTGTGCAGCCGCCGGCGTCAGGGGGCTGGTGGTGGCTTCCGCAGGCTTCGCGGACGACGGCGAACGCGGCCTCCTGCGCCAGCGTGACCTGGTGCGGCAGGCAAGGGCCAGCGGCATGCGCGTGATAGGGCCGGCCTCGCTGGGCATCGTCAACACCAACCCGGACGTGTCCCTGAATGCTTCCATGGCGCCGACAATGCCGTTGCGCGGGGGACTGGGATTGTTCAGCCAGTCGGCGGCGATCGGCGTTTCCCTTTACGCCGCGTCCAGCCGCCGCCGGCTGGGGCTGTCCACGTTCCTGTCCGCCGGGAACCGGGCGGACGTCTCGGGCAACGACATGATGCAGTACTGGGAAGACGATCCCGATACCGCCGCCGTGGGCCTGTACCTTGAATCGATTGGCAACCCGCGCAAGTTTTCCCGGCTGGCCCGGCGGCTGGCGCGCACCCGGCCGGTGATCGTTGCGAAGTCCGACGCCATGGGCCTGCGGCTGCCACCGGGGCATGCGGTCCGGACCACGCAGGCGCCGTCCGGGGCACTGGACGCCATGTTGCGGCAGTCCGGGGTGATCCGGGTGGAAACCATCGAGCAGCTGATGGACGTGGCGCAGGTGGTGTCCGGCCAGCCCCTTCCCCTGGGGCCGGGGCTGGCAATCTTCAGCAACTCACACGCCCTGGGCAATGTGGTGGCAGACAACGCGTCGTCCCAGGGGCTCACCGTCGAGGAGCTGGTGACGGGCGTGGACCTCGACGCCGGGCAGTCAGTCGCGCTGCCCGCGCTCAGGGCCAGCCTGCTCAAGGCGCTTGAGAAGGACGCTGTCCACGCTGCGGTCGCAGCCCTGCTTCCCGCCCGCGGGCTCACAGTGGACAGCATCGCTGAAGTGCTGGCCGAATGCTCGGCAACGGCAGGCAAGCCAGTGGTGGCGGCGTTCACCGGCATCCTGGACGCTTCAATCCACGTCGAGGGAATGGTGGGTCCGGCGGAACGCGCCATCCCGTGCTTTTCCAATCCCGGTGCTGCCGTGGCTGCGCTCGCAGCTGTTGCCCGGTACTCGGAGTGGGTTTCCCGCGACCAGGGGCACTTTGTGGAACCGGAAGGATGCAACCCGGAGTTGGCAGATGCCGAGCTCGAAGCCCTGCTCCGGGACGTCAAGGGTGAGCAGCTCAAACGGCTGGATCCGGCGGCGGCGGCCTCCCTGCTGGGCCACTACGGCATCAGGCTGCTGCCGTCCGTGGGCTTTGACACTCCGGATGAGGCAGTTGAGGCGGCCGAAGCGCTGGGCTGGCCGGTGGTGCTGAAGACCACCGATCCCGCCCTGCGGCACCGGCTGGACCTCGGCGGTGTGCGTTTGGACATCCAGGATGCGGAGTCGCTCCGCCAGAACGTCGTGCAGATGCGGCGGGTGCTCTCCAACTATGGCGATCCCGCGCTGGAAGTGCAGAGCATGGCGCCAGTTGGCCAGGCCTGCACGTTCCGCGCCATCGAAGACCCGCTGCTGGGGCCGGTCATCTCGTTCGGGCTCGCCGGGGACGCCGTGAACCTCCTGGACGACTGGTCGCACCGTGTGCCGCCGTTGTCCGCCGCCGACGTGAACGACTTCATCCGCGGCCCGCGTGCGTCCCGGAAGCTGTTCGGTTACCAGGGCCTGCCGGCGGTGGATGTCGCCGCGCTTGAAGACCTTGCCGGCCGGCTTGCCTGGCTGAAGGACAACCACCCCGAGATCGCCCTGGTGGAGTTCAACCCGGTCCTGTGCGGCACCTCGGGTTTGACCATCCTTGCCGCGGACATCCGGATCGGCAACCCCGCGCAGCGGACGGACAGCGCCCGCCGGGCCATGCTGGGCTGACGCGGTTAGCAAGAGTCCGGCCGATCTGTGAAAATGGGGTAATGAGCTCACAGCCTCCCGCTTCGGCGCCCGAAACGCCCGGCAACGAAACCCAGGCAGTCCGCCACCACAGCTCACACAGCCACACCGCGCAAGGCCAGAGCCTCGAAGGCGCCCTGCAGAAGGCCGGCTTCTACCCCCGCCTCGTGGCAGATGTTGTGGACGACGCCCTGGACGGCCGCGACTGCGTGGCGCACCTGGTGCACCTGGAGACCCACTTTGACCGCGCCGAAGTCCGCCGCCACATTACAGTTCTGGTGCTGACCGCGGACATGCTGGTCATCACGCATGTGGATGACCAGCAGCTCGATGACGCCGGCGAACAGATAGTTGCCCAGATTTCCACCGAGTCCGTCCCCGTGGCCCAGATCCGGTCCGTGGTGCTTAGCTACATGTACTCACAGCCGCAGAACTACAAGCCATCGGACCCTGTCCGCGAGGTGACATTGTCCATCGCGTGGTCCGGCGGCCAGCGGCTGGACATGGGGCCGGCCAGCTGCGGCGACCCCCAGTGCGAAGCGGACCACGGCTACAGCGGCACCATCGCGCAGGAAGACATTGTGCTGCGCATCAGTGCCGAGGCCGACGGCCTGCAGGCTGTCCAGGACGCCAAGCTCTTCGCCCGGGCGCTCCGGGCCGTGAACACCGGTTCACCTGCGCCGCAACCGCACGTCCAGTCCATGCCGCCGCGGCCGCGTGCCGGCGTGTTCGGCAACCGCCTCAGCCGCGGGCACCAGCAGCGCTGATGCCGGAAGACCGCCAGCCGACTGACATCGTTCCTCCCGCCGGGCCAGGCCTTGAGTTCCTGATGCCGCCCGCTCCTGCCTACGGGCAGCGCTCCATCGCCGAGGTGCTCACCAGCGCCGCGGCCAGCCTGGGCCTGGACGGGTTCGCCAACACCCTCGGCCTTCCGGCCGCCTCACGGGTGTGCGTGGTCCTCGCGGACGGGCTGGGCCGGAACCTGCTGAAGCAGAAATCGGCCCACGCGCCGTTCCTGCGCTCGGTGATCCAGGCCGGACAGGGCGAAGTGCCCGTCTGGCTTGATTCGGCGTTTCCGTCCACCACCGCAGCCGCCCTGTCCAGCTTCGGCACGGGACAGCCCCCCGGCCAGCACGGCATGGTGGGCTACGACGTCCTCGATCCGCGGCAGGACAAGGTGGTCAACCTGCTGGGCAACTGGGATCCCGGCGTCGACCCCGCCGCCTGGCAGCCGTTTCCCACCGTGCTGGAGCGTGCAGCGGAACATGTGGATGTCACCACTGTCAGCCTGCCGCAGTTCGCGGATTCGCCCATGACCCGCGCCGCCCTGCGGGGCGGCCGGCATATTTCCGGAGTCACCTCGCACGCCCGGACGGCTTCCGCAGCCGAGGCCATGGCCTCCGCGGGTCCGTCGCTGATGTACTTCTACGTCAACGAGCTGGACAAGGCCGGGCACCGCTACGGCTGCCAGTCCGAGCAATGGGAACACCAGCTCGAGGAGCTTGACGCAACGGTCAAGCGGCTGAGCAACACCCTGCCGGCAGGGACAACCATCCTGCTCACGGCGGACCACGGCATGCTGGACGTACCCGAGCAGCAGCGGATCGACTACTCCGCCGAACCTGCACTGGTGGAAGGGGTCCGGCACACCGCCGGGGAACCGCGGATGGTCCACCTCTACCTGGAAAACGGCACCGGACCGGACGTGCGGGACCGGTTGCTCGCGGCCTGGCGGGCACGTTTCGGTGACCGGATCTGGGCCTTCACCAGGGAGGACGCGCTTGCGACGGGCCTCTTCGGCACGGTCCGTCCCGCCGTCGAAGGCAGGATCGGTGACGTGATGATCGCAGCCCGCGACGCCCTGGCGCTGTACGACGCCCGCCGTGTCCGCCCCGCCGCCATGGAAGTGGTGGGGCAGCACGGGTCGTTGACCAAGGCTGAGCGGGAGGTCCCCCTGCTCTGCTTCACAGCTGGCGGCAGGAGCTCCCGGCGTGGCTGAACTCGTCTTTTTCTCGGGCACCATGGACTGCGGAAAATCCACGCTTGCCCTGCAGATGGACCACAACCACCGGGCCAGGGGACGTGGCGGAGTCCGCTTCAGCCGAAATGACCGTGCCGGTGAATCACGGATCTCCAGCCGCCTCGGACTGGAGACCGATGCCGTAGAGGTAGCGGACAGCACGGACTTCTGGGAGGAAGTTATGATGCGCCGCACCAGGGGCCAGCGCATCGACTACCTGATCTGTGATGAAGCCCAGTTCTACACGCCCGGGCAGGTGGAACAGCTGGCCAAAGTGGTGGATGAGATCGACGTGGACGTCTTCGCGTTTGGCATCACCGCCGATTTCCGTACCCGGCTGTTTCCAGGCTCGCAACGGCTCGTGGAACTGGCGGACCGGGTGCAGGTGCTGCAAGTGGAGGCACTGTGCTGGTGCGGCCGCCGCGCCACGCACAATGCCAGGACGGTCGACGGCGTGATGGTCACCGAAGGTGCCCAGGTGGTGGTCGGCGATGTGGACATGGCCATGGACTCCGGCGCTGGAACGACCGCCATGGACCATGTTCCCGTTGTGGGCTACGAGACGCTCTGCCGCCGGCACTACATGCGGCGCGTTACCGCCCATGGGGCCAGTTTGATGGGCCAGCAGGACCCGTTGCTGCCGTTCGAGGTTGATGCCTGCCTGTGGCGGGGGTCCGGCGGAACCGAAGCTTCGGGGGCCTAGGCCCGGCCTGGCGGCCCTCCTCCGGAAAAAACCGGCTAATCGCTTCGCGTACCGAACACAATCTCGTCCCAGGACGGAACGCTTGAACGCTTGGGCCTGCCCGGCTGCCGCTCGGGTGCGCCGGTTTCCGGCAGTTGGCCGGTAGCGGGGGAGCTGTCCTCGGTCCGCGGAGCCGGACGCCGCAGGTTGTTGCCCAGCAATTCGTCCAAGCCGGCGCCGCTGGAGGGATTGACGCTTTCGGAAGAAGCAGCGGCGCTGCCCCCAGCCCCGCTGCCGGACTCCCGGCTGCCCGCGTCCGCGGAACCCGCTCCCTGGATACCGCCGGAAGGCCGCTGGGGCGATGCCACAATGGTGATTTCGCGTGTTTCGGTGCTGACGCCGTCGTGCAGCTTCAGAGCGTCTTCCATCGCCTCCCGGTGCGGAGGAATGAGGCTGAGCCGCGACAACATGGACGGCCTGGCGTCGCGTCGCCGGGTGAACGAGCTGGCGTGGGCGGCGGGAGTTCCGGTGGTGTCATCCTGCGACTCGTCGGTGTGCTCGTCAGCCTCAGGAACTACTTCGGAGGGCCTGGGGTGGGCGGCGGGGACTCCATGGGTCAGCAACAGCGCCAGGGCGTCGTCGGAGTCCTCGTCCACACCCAGCCGCTGTCCCCGGCGGGAGCGCAGCATGTCAAGGAGCCCGTCCGATTCCTTGCCCTCGGGCTGGGCCTCGGAGCCCGGCAAAGGACGGACGGAGTCCGCGTCGGTTTCAAAGTCGAAAGGGCGGTCGGAGACAGCGGAAAGCCTTCGTGCCGGGACGGGACCGTCCAGGGGCTCGAGCTCGCTGAGCTGCTGGGCCCAGCGGTTGGCGTTGTGCAGCGACTTCCGGCTTGGGCTGAAGGTCCACAACGCCGGTGGTTCTTCGCCGATGCCGGCTTTTCCGCCGGTGTTTGCCTCGAAGTTGGCCGATACCGTCCACGTGCCGTCCTGGCGCCGCCAGGAATCCCACTCCACTGAGGAGGGGTCGATGCCGTGGGCAGAAAGCCTGTGCGCCACCATATCGCCCAACGTGGCCGGATTGTCGCCGAACGCGGAGCGGTAGATGTCGTGCCCCGGTGACGGCGAAGCCACTTCCACCTTGCGCGCCTGCTGGGCCACGTACTCGCGTTCCGCCAGCACGGGTCCTTCGTAGCGTTCCACTTTTGCCAGTGGCAGGCCGGACAGTTCAGCCACATCAGCAGCCGTCGCCCCGGCCCGGATCCGGGCCTGGATGTCCCTCGGGGACAGGGGAATGGCGGGCCGCTCGGAAGCAGGCCTGGGCGCAGGCCTGCTCGCGGTCCTCAGCGCTTCATCGATCGGCAGCTGGAACATCTCGCCGCCGGCCCCGCTCAACAGGAGATGCGTCCCGTCGTCGTGCACGCCTACAAGCCGTAGATCCTGCATACAAATCCTCCACCCTGGCATTACTATCAATCGAAACTCTGCCACCAGGTGAACCTGTTTTGTGTCAAGGGGCAGGGCGCGCCGCGATATTCCGGCTGCCGGCACTGTTGCAGGAGTTCCGCCCAGCGCGGAAAAGGAACCGGCGGCGGGCACAAACGGGGTACCTGCAGCGTTATCAAGGGTGGCATTTGCAGGCTGGCAAAAAGGAAGAAGGATACGGCGACAATGGCCACCGATTACGATGCGCCGCGCAAGTCTGAAGAAGACCTCGGCGAGGACTCCATCGAGGAGCTGAAGACCCGCCGCACGGACAAGCCGGTTGCAGTGGTGGATGAAGACGAAAGCGATCTGGCCGCCGGTTACGAACTGCCCGGCGCCGACCTTTCCGGTGAAGAGCTGATGGTGCAGGTGGTGCCTGCCCAGGCAGACGAATTCACTTGTTCTTCGTGCTTCCTGGTCCGGCACCGTTCCCAGATCGCCCGCGAAAAGGACGGCCGCTTCTACTGCAAGGACTGCGAAGGGTAGGCCCGCTAACCCCGCGCCAGGGCCGCCGTCAGCTTGTCCGGGTGCCGGGTGGAGGTCAGCCAGTACGGAGTCTGGTCCGACGGGTCCGTGATCTGGATCTTGACCACAGGGTCTATCCAGCCCCGGATGCACAGGTAAGCCAGGCCGTTGAGCCGCGTTCCACGTTCTGCGGTGGCCTCCTCGCCCCGGAATGCCTCCACCGATCCCACAAAGCGACGCTCAATGGTGGCACGGCCCACGGTCAGCGAATCCTCAGTTACCACAAGGGCCGGCGTGGACAAGACCAGGAGGACGGCGATGATTACGAAGAGCACCGCCGCGGCCGTGTAACCCGCAGTCATGCTGATAGGTGCGAACATCAGGATGCCCGCGCCTGCCACACCTGCTGAGATGATCCAGATCCAGATGTTGGGCCACAGCTTTTCCCGATAGATCACCGGCGCCCCGGTGGAAGGTATCTCGGGCACGGGCGCAGGGGAGCTTGATTCGGGCATGAGCCAAGCTTTCCATTTTTGCCCGGCTATTTCACCTTGGGCAAAACGGTTCCGGCGGCGAAGCCCGAGGGCTCCATCCGCCGCCGGTGCCGCGGCCGCAGGCAGTACACCTAGGACTGATTTGGGGGCGCGGGTTAGAGTGAGTGACTGTGACTGATCATCCCGCCACAGTAGATACCTTCCCTGACGAAGCCGCCGCCACCGGGCCGGCCGTTCCGGCCGCCCTGGGCGCACCCACCCTGCAGGTCCAGCTGAAAATGCTCGACCCGGATCTGGAGGCACCCTCCTACGCCCACCCGGGCGATGCGGGCGCGGACCTTCGCGCGCGGGAAGATGTTGTGCTGCAGCCGGGGGAGCGCAAGCTGGTCCCCACCGGAGTGGCCATTGCCCTCCCCGACGGCTTCGTTGCCCTGATCCACCCACGCTCCGGCCTGGCCACCAGACACGGGCTCACCATTGTTAACGCCCCCGGAACAGTGGATGCCGGCTACCGCGGCGAAATCTCCGTCACGCTGCTGAACACTGATGCGAACCACAGCATCGAACTGCGCCGCGGCGATAGAATTGCACAGATGGTCATTCAGCGTGTCGAGTACGCGCAGTTCATCCCCGTCAACGAATTGAGCGGATCCGTGCGCGGTGCAGGAGGATTCGGTTCCACCGGCGGCTTCACCGTTCCCGGCGCCTGAATCTTTTCTTCCCCTACCCGTTCCTCAGGTCCGGCATGAGCCTGCCGGACGGCACTAAAAGCACGACGGCGGGACCCCCACGGGCCAGCCCGGCAACCAACTAAGGAGACACCCAAATGGTCTTTGGGCTCGGCAGGAAAGCCAAGAAGGAACAAGCAGCCGAACCGGACGAACTGTCGCCTGCAGCGGGGACCGCGGAGGAGGCGAAGGACAGTTCAGGCAGCCGCTCGAACGGCCCTTTCGATGAGTCCGAAATCAGCAGCCGTGACGGCTATGTTGACCTCGGCGCCCTCCTGATCACTCCCAGCGAGGGGCTCCAGCTCCGGCTCGAGGTGGAAGAAGCCACCCAGCGCGTCGTCGCGGTCACCATGGACCTGAACGGCTCCAGCCTCCAGCTGCAGGCCTTCGCAGCCCCCAAGAGCGAGGGCCTCTGGGACGAGATCCGGGAACAGATCGGCCAGTCCGTGGGCGTCCAGGGCGGCCAGGTTGAGGAGATCGAAGGTCCCTTCGGCACCGAGCTGGTGGCGAAACTGCCTGCGGGCCTGCCGGACGGCAGCCAGGGCTACCGGGTGGCCCGGTTCATTGGCGTGGACGGCCCCCGCTGGTTCCTGCGCGGCGTCCTGGGCGGTGCCGCAGCGCTGGAACGGCCGGCGGCGGAACCGCTCGAAGCACTCTTCCGGCAAGTGGTGGTGATCCGGGGAGACAACCCCATGCCGCCGCGGGACCTGCTGCAGCTGCGCCTGCCCAAGGACGCCACCGCTACGCCGCCGCCCGCCGCACCATCACTGCAGGAACCTGAACGTGGTCCTGAAGTCACCCAGATTGGCTGATATCGCATCAGGGGGAGCCCCGTTGGGCCACAGCGGCGACATCCCCCTCAGCCAGTTGCCGGTCAAGGGACGGGTCGTTTGCCGCGGATGGATCGAATCCGTGACGTATGTGCCCACAGACCAGACCGCGGAGTTCAGCGCCATAGTGTCCGACGCCGATGCCCGGCACCGCGCACCAGGCGCCGCGGCCGGACGCACTGCCAGGCTCCGGGTGATATGGCTGGGACGGCGGCGCGTACCGGGAATCGACGCAGGCACCGAGGTGCGGCTCGAAGGAATGCTCTCCTCGGTGCAGGGCCTGCCCACCATGTTCAACCCCCGCTACGAAATACTGTCCCGCCAGGAGGACGAATGACCGTGCCCGATCCCAGCCCTTCCACCGGTCCCGGACAGAACGGCCAGCCCGCCGGCCCTGCCGGAAAGGCGCCCGAGGGGCAGGAACCGGCCGACGGACAAACATCGTCGCCGATGGCAGGCCTTGCGGCCGACTATGCCGCCAAGGCAGGGCTGCACCGGACGCACGACGGGCGGGTTGACGTACTGCGCAGTGCGGGCGGAGTCCAGGGTATTGCCGAAAGCATCCTGCCGGGCCTGGTGTTCCTGGTGGCGTACACCATCAGCCAGGACCTCACTGTTTCCCTGGTGGCCGCTTTGGCCGCCGCCGCGGCGTTCACCGTGGTCAGGCTGGTGCAACGGCGCCCCCTGACACAGGCTTTGGCCGGCGTGGTGGGCGTGGGCATTTCCGCCTGGCTCGCCAACACCACCGGCAAGGCTGAGGACTTCTACCTGCCGGGCTTTTTCACCAACGCGGCCTACATCCTGGCGATGGTGATCTCGATCCTCGCCAAATGGCCGGTGGCCGGGCTGCTCTTCGGTTTTATACGGAACGAGGGCCTGGACTGGCGCAAGGACCCCGCACGGCTCAAGGCGTACCGGCTTGGCACCTGGATCATCGTCGGCGTCCTGGTGCTCCGGCTTGTGGTGCAGGTCCCGCTCTACCTCATGGGGCCCGAAGGGCTGGCCGCCCTCGCCACCACCAGGCTCATCATGGGCGCTCCGCTGTACATCCTGGGCATTTGGATCGCCTGGCTCATCACCAGGCCGGCACCGGCGGGCATTGGCGCAGGGGATGGCTCAGCCTCCACGGACGAAAGAGCCCGCGACTAGCCGTCGACCGGAGCCAGCCCCTTGACCAGAACTGGGAGTAGGCCGGAACTAGCCGTCGAATCCGTCGTCCTCCGGGGCCTGCTGCTCCGTATGTCCGGTAGCAGCGTCAACCCGGGGCCGGGGCGGTTCCAAGGAATCGGGGGAGAGCAGGGCACGCAGCTCGTCCTCCGCGGCAATGGTGGTGACGAAGAACAGTTCATCGCCGCCGTCAATGACGTCGTCGCGGCTGGGGGTGATCGGTGCATGGTCGCGCAGGATGGCCACCAGGGTGGAGTCCTCGGGCCATTGGATATCGCCCACAGTACTTCCGATGACGTGCGAATCGTGCGGGACGGTGAACTCCACCAGTGAGGACACTCCGGTCTGGAGGGTCAGCAGCCGGACGAGGTCGCCAATCTCCACAGCTTCCTCCACCAGCGCTGTCATCAGCTGGGGAGTGTTGACCGCAACGTCCACACCCCATGAATCGTTGAACATCCAGTCGTTCTTTGGATTGTTCACCCGGCCCACGGTGCGGCCAACGCCGAATTCGGTTTTTGCCAGCAGGGAGACCACCAGGTTGACCTTGTCGTCGCCGGTGGCCGATACCACTACGTCAGCGTCCTCCACCTTGGCGCCCTGCAGGGTGCTCAGCTCGCAGGCGTCACCCACCAGCCAGTGCGCGCCGCGGAGCCCGCTGCGCCCAATGACCTCCGGCTTGAGGTCGATCAGCAGGATTTCGTGCTTGTGCGCCAGGAGTTCCCGGGCGATGGACGAACCGACACTGCCGGCACCCACAATCACAACTTTCACTGGTACTCCTTGGCGGGTGCTTTGGCGAGGATCTGGGAGACCTGGGCGCTGCGGTCAACCTGCAGCATCGCGTGGACGGTATCGCCGTCCTGGTAGGCGGTACCGGCGTCGGGAAGCAAACCTTCGCCGAAACGGGTGAGGTACGCGATGCGGATGCCGGCAGCCTTTTCGATGCTGCTGATCCGGTGGCCGATCCAGCCGGCGTCGAGGTCCAGTTCGGCCAGGACCAGGCGTCCTGAAGGCTCCCGGAAGTCACCGGCCAGGTGCTGTTCGGGAAGGATGCGCCGCAGTACCTGGTCCGCGCTCCAGCGGACGGCCGCCACTGTGGGGATGCCCAGGCGCTGGTAGATTTCGGCCCGGCCGGGATCATAGATCCGGGCCACGACATGGGGAACGTGGAAGGTCTCGCGGGCAACGCGGGTGGCCAGGATGTTGGAATTGTCTCCGCTGGAGACTGCGGCGAAGGCGTACGCTTCGGCGACGCCGGCCTGCTTGAGGGTGTCCCGGTCGAAGCCCACTCCAGTGACTTTGCGGCCCGTGAAGCCTTGGCGGAGCCTGCGGAAAGCGCGGTCGTCCTGGTCGATGATGGCCACGGAATGCCCGGCATCTTCAAGGGTGTGCGCCAGCGTGGCCCCCACCCGGCCACATCCCATGATCACGAAATGCGCCACCAGTATCTCCTCTGTTTCTTTCCCGTTCGTCCTGCCGCTAGAACTCTACCGTCAGCGCCCGGGATGCCGCTGTTCACCGGCCGTCATGACACAGCCCGGGAATCAGACTAGCTTTGTGGGGTGCTGACAATATTCAACGCGGTCAAGCGCGTGCTGGTGGGACGGCCGTTCCGGAATGACCGGATGGGCCACACCTTGCTCCCGAAAAAGATCGCGCTTCCGGTTTTCGCGTCGGACGCGCTGTCATCCGTAGCCTACGCGCCGGACGAAATCCTGTTGACCCTGGCGCTTGCGGGGGTCAGTGCCGTGGCGTTCTCACCCTGGGTGGGCCTGGCCGTGATGGTGGTGCTGCTGACAGTCGTGGCCTCCTACCGGCAGAATGTCCACGCGTACCCTTCCGGCGGCGGCGACTACCAAATTGCCAACGAAAACCTGGGCAAGTACGCCGGCCTGACCGTTGCATCGGCCCTCCTGGTGGATTACGTGCTCACTGTGGCCGTGTCCATGTCCTCGGCGGCGACATACCTCACCACGGCGGTCCCGTCGCTCCATGGCCGGCAGGCGACCATTGCCGCCATCGGCGTTGTCATCCTCGCCCTGGTCAACCTGCGCGGCATCAAGGAAGCCGGCAGCCTGTTCGCGGTGCCCACGTACATCTTTATGGCATCCATTTTCGGCATGACCGCCGTCGGCATCTTCCAGGCTGCCACCGGGCAGCTGGGAGAGGCGCCGTCCGCTGCCTTCACCATCGTCCCCGCCGCCGGCTTCGACGAAGGGCTGGTGGGCCTGGCCGGGGCCTTCCTGCTCCTGCGCGCCTTCTCCTCCGGCGCCGCGGCACTCACCGGGGTGGAGGCCATCAGCAACGGCGTTCCGAATTTCAAGGCGCCCAAGAGCAAAAACGCCGCCACCACGCTGCTGCTCCTGGGCGTCATCGGCGCGGCCATGCTGGCGGGCATCATCTACCTGGCCAACGCCACCAAAGTCCATATTGTGCTGGACCCGGCCACAGAGTTCCTCCTGAACGGCAGCCCGCTGCCCGAGGGGTACATCCAGAACCCGGCCATCAGCCAGATCGCCCAGACCATCTTCGGCCCGGGCTCCATCCCGTTCTACATCGTGGTGGCCGCCACGGGCGTGATCCTGGTGTTTGCCTCGAATACCGCGTTCAACGGTTTCCCGGTCCTGGGCTCCATCCTCGCCCAGGACGGCTACCTTCCGCGCCAGCTCCGCACCAGGGGCGACCGGCTCGCCTTCAGCAACGGCGTCCTGGCCCTCGCCGCCGGCGCCCTGGTGCTGATCATCGCGTTCAACGCCGATGTCACAAAACTTATCCAGCTCTACATCGTGGGCGTCTTTATCTCTTTCACCGCCAGCCAGTTGGGCATGATCCGGCACTGGGGCAGGGAACTGAAACTGGCCAGGGACAAGGCAGTGCGGCGCCGGATGGCGAAATCCCGGGCCATCAACACCGTAGGCTTCGGTATGACCGCCCTGGTGCTGGTGATTGTCCTGATCACCAAGTTCGAGCAGGGCGCCTGGATTGCGCTGCTGGCCATGTTCGTGCTCTTCCTGATCATGTGGAGCATCCGGGCGCACTACGACAACGTGGCCAGGGAACTGGCAGTGGATGCGGATTCCTCGCCGCGCGCCCTGCCCACCCGCGTCCATGCCGTCCTCCTGGTGTCCCACGTCCGCAAGCCCGTCCTCCGGGCCCTGGCCTACGCCCGGGCGTCCCGGCCGTCGCGGCTGGACGCCATCACCGTGGACATCGATCCCGAGGAAACGGCACACACCGTGGCCGACTGGGAAAGGCTCGACATTCCGGTGCCGCTGACGGTGCTGGCCAGCCCCTACCGGGAGACCGTCACGCCCATCATGGAGTACGTCAAGCAGATGCGGCGGGATTCACCCCGGGACCTCGTGGTGGTCTACATCCCCGAGTACGTGGTGGGTAAGTGGTGGGAGCAACTGGTCCATAACCAGACCGCCCTGCGCATCAAGACCCGGCTGCACTTTGAGCCCGGCGTGATGGTGGCCAGCGTTCCGTGGCAGCTCAAATCATCCGAAGAAGCGAAGAACCTGCAGGACGTGCAATGACCGCAAAGACACAAACCCAGCCGGCACCCACCGGAGAAACCGGCACCGAAGCAGTGCTCGACGTCGGGCCCGTTGCCCATGGCGGCCATTGCGTGGCCAGGCACGAGGGCCGCGTCATTTTTGTCCGCCACGCCATCCCCGGAGAGAAGGTGCGGGCAAGGCTCACCGACGCCGACGACAAGGCCAAGTTCTGGCGGGCCGACGTGGTGGACGTCCTTGAGGCCTCACCGGACCGGGTGGACCATTTCTGGCACCCGGCGGACTCCCGCCGCGCGTGGCGGCACGGCCATCCGCCGGTGGGCGGAGCCGAATTCGGCCACATCGCACTGGCCCGCCAGCGCAGCCTCAAGGCAGATGTGCTCGCCGAACAGCTCCAGCGGCTCGCCGGCGTCGAGCAATTGCCGGACAGCTGGGCAGGCACGTCCGTGGAGGCGGTGGGGGAGGCGTCCGACGGCGGCAGCGGCCTCGGATGGCGGACCCGCGCGAGCTTCTCGGTCACCCCAGGCGGCAAACTGGGGATGCACGCCCACCGTTCCGGGCACATCATCCCGGTCAGCGAAATGCCGCTGGCCATCGACGCTATCAACACCCTGCGCCTGTGGGACATCGACCTGCAGGGCGTGGAGCGGGTGGAAGTGGCAGCGCCGGCTAACGGCTCCCGCCCGCTGGTGCTGTTGGCGCCGGCGGAGGGCACCAAACCCAAACGGCTCAGGGCCATCGCCGCCCAGCTGCCCGACGACGTATCCGTTGCGGCTTTTGATCCCGTCACAGAGGCCGTTGAACAAATACGCGGACGGCTGTGGGTGCAGGAATCAGCCGCCGGCCACGACTACCGGGTGACCGGCGCCGGATTCTGGCAGATCCACCGCGACGCGCCCGAAACACTTGTGGGGACCGTCACAGAATTCCTGCAGGGCGGCGGCTTCCTCAACCCCGGGGCCGTGGTGGCGGACCTGTATGCCGGAGCAGGCCTTTTTACGGCGGTCCTGGCCGACGCGGTGGGCGAAACCGGCTCCGTCCTGTCGGTGGAAGGCGCACCGGGAACCAGCCGGGACGCGCGAAAGAACCTGCACGCGGCACCGCAGGTGGAGGTCGTCCAGGGCCGCGTCGAACGCGTCTTGCGCCAGAAAACACGGGACTTCGACGCCCTTCTGCTGGACCCGCCGAGGGCAGGGGCCGGGAAAGCGGTGGTGGGCCAGCTTGTTGACTCGCACCCCCGTGCCGTTGCCTACGTATCCTGCGACCCGGCGTCGTTCGCCCGCGACGTGGGGTACTTCCGGAAGGCCGGCTGGGAGCTCAAGGCCCTCCGGGCCTTCGACCTCTACCCCCACACGCATCACCTGGAGACGGTTGCCCTGCTGACTCCAGGTCCCTGAGGCCGCTTCGTATTTCGACTACTATGGCGGTAGTAGTCCCACGTCGCGCTCCGTATCCACGGCCGGCCGTGTGCAATTTTCAGGCCCTGAATAGTTAGGGCCTCCTAACTAGCAGGCGGTCAACCGCGCGACAAAGATGAAACTGTTGCGAGAGGAGTCCTGCGATGAGCACTGTGGACAGCTTCGGTTCAAAAGGCAAACTTAATGTAGCCGGAACCGAATACGAAATTTTCCGGTTGAACTCCGTTGAAGGTGCAGAAAACCTTCCGTTCAGCCTCAAGGTATTGCTTGAAAACCTGTTGAGGACCGAGGACGGCGCGAATATCACTGCCGATCACGTCCGCGCCTTGGCAGGCTGGGATCCCAACGCCCAGCCCGATACAGAAATACAGTTCACGCCTGCACGCGTGATCATGCAGGACTTCACCGGCGTTCCCTGCGTGGTTGACCTGGCGACGATGCGTGAAGCGGTCAAGGAACTGGGCGGCGACCCCAAGCGGGTCAACCCGCTGGCACCTGCCGAAATGGTCATTGACCACTCGGTCCAGATCGATGCCTTCGGCAACTCCGGCGCACTGGAGCGCAACATGGAGATCGAATACCAGCGCAACGGGGAGCGTTACCAGTTCCTGCGCTGGGGCCAGACGGCATTCGATGACTTCAAGGTGGTCCCGCCGGGAACCGGCATCGTCCACCAGGTCAATATCGAATACCTGGCCCGCACCGTCATGACCCGCGAAGTTGACGGCGTGGTCCGCGCCTACCCCGACACCTGCGTCGGTACCGATTCACACACCACTATGGTCAACGGCCTGGGCGTGCTCGGCTGGGGCGTCGGCGGCATCGAAGCCGAGGCCGCCATGCTTGGCCAGCCCGTTTCCATGCTGATCCCGCGCGTTGTGGGCTTCAAGCTCAGCGGCAGCATCCCGGCCGGCGCCACGGCAACCGACGTGGTGCTGACCATCACCGAAATGCTGCGCAAGCACGGCGTGGTGGGCAAGTTCGTGGAGTTCTACGGCGAAGGCGTCGCGGCTGTGCCGCTGGCCAACCGCGCCACCATCGGCAACATGAGCCCGGAATTCGGTTCCACGGCCGCCATGTTCCCGATCGACGACGTCACCCTGGACTACCTGCGCCTCACCGGCCGCTCCGAGCAGAACGTTGCGCTCGTTGAGTCCTACGCGAAGGAACAGGGCCTCTGGCACGATGCCTCCCGCGACATCAAGTTCTCCGAGTACCTGGAACTGGACCTGTCCACGGTTGTTCCGTCCATCGCCGGCCCCAAGCGCCCGCAGGACCGCATCGAACTCACCGAGGCCAAGGACGAGTTCCGCCACGACCTGAAGAACTACGTCTCGCACGATGCCGACGCCGGTACCTTGGACGAATCGCTCGAGGAGACCTTCCCGGCCTCTGACTCGCCCTCCTTCACCAGCGGCGCAACCCACGTCTCCGACACTGACCGCGAGCCCCCGAAGTACTCGGCAGGGCACGGCGGAGCGGGCCGCATCACCAAGCCGGTGCCCGTGAAGATGGCCGACGGACGCGAATTCGAACTGGACCACGGTGCAGTCACCATCGCTTCCATCACCTCCTGCACCAACACGTCCAACCCCTCGGTCATGCTGGCCGCCGCGGTCCTGGCACGCAACGCCGTGGACAAGGGCCTCACGTCCAAGCCGTGGGTCAAGACGTCCGTTGCACCCGGCTCCAAGGTAGTCACCGACTACTACGAGAAGTCCGGCCTGACCCCCTACCTGGAGAAGCTTGGCTTCTACATCGTGGGCTACGGCTGCGCCACCTGCATCGGCAACTCCGGTCCGCTGGAAACCGAAGTCTCGGAGGCCATCCAGGCCAACGACCTCGCCGTCGCGGCCGTCCTCTCGGGCAACCGCAACTTCGAAGGCCGCATCAACCCGGACGTCAAGATGAACTACCTGGCCTCCCCGCCGCTGGTCATCGCTTACGCCCTGGCCGGTTCCATGGACTTCGATTTCGAAACCGACGCCCTGGGCCAGGACCAGGCCGGCAACGATGTCTTCCTGAAGGACATCTGGCCCAACCCGGTTGAGGTCCAGCAGGTCATCGATTCCTCGATCGACAAGGACATGTTCGCCAAGGGCTACGAGGGCGTCTTCGACGGCGACGACCGCTGGAAGGCACTCGACACCCCCGCCGGTGACACCTTCGCCTGGGATCCGAACTCCACCTACGTCCGGAAGCCCCCGTACTTCGAGGGCATGAAGGCGCAGCCGGAGCCGGTCAAGGACATCGCGGGCGCACGCGTGCTCCTGAAGCTGGGCGATTCGGTCACCACCGACCACATCTCCCCGGCCGGTTCCTTCAAGTCCGACACCCCCGCCGGACAGTACCTGCTGGCCAACGGCGTGGAGCGCAAGGACTTCAACTCCTACGGTTCCCGCCGCGGCAACCACGAGGTGATGATCCGCGGAACGTTCGCCAACATCCGCATCAAGAACCAGATCCTGGACGGCGTCGAAGGTGGCTTCACCCGCGACTTCACGCAGGAAGGCGGCCCGCAGGCCTACGTCTACGACGCTGCCCAGAACTACCAGGCAGCCGGCACCCCGCTGGTGGTCCTGGCGGGCAAGGAATACGGTTCCGGCTCCTCCCGTGACTGGGCTGCCAAGGGTACCGCCCTGCTGGGCGTCAAGGCTGTCATCGCCGAAAGCTACGAGCGTATCCACCGCTCCAACCTGATCGGTATGGGCGTCCTGCCGCTGCAGTTCCCGGCCGGCGAATCGGCTGCGACTTTGGGCCTGACCGGCACGGAAACGTTCTCCGTTGAGGGCGTCACCGCCCTGAACGAGGGCACCACGCCGAAGACCCTCAAGGTCACCGCCATCGCCGAAGACGGGTCCGCAAAGTCCTTCGACGCCGTGCTCCGCATCGATACCCCGGGTGAAGCGGACTACTACCGCAACGGCGGCATCCTGCAGTACGTGCTGCGCCAGATCTCCGCAAACTAGCGGTTTCTACCCAGCAGGCAGCAGCATCCGAAGCCCCGGCCGGTCACCGACCAGCCGGGGCTTCGGCTTTGTATCCGGGCTTTGCAGGCGGGTCTGGTCCTGCGGACCGAGGCGTTAGAGTTAAACGGCATGTCTACCACCCGAAGGAGGGGTCATTGGGAATCTTGGACACCATCCGGAATCCGCAGGACCTGAACGAGTTGTCCGAAGAACAGCTGAACCAGCTGGCTTCGGAGATCAGGGACTTCCTGATCACAAACGTCTCCCAGACGGGCGGGCACCTCGGACCAAACCTCGGCGTCGTGGAACTCACGCTGGCCGTGCACCGCATCTTCGACTCGCCCCGTGACAGCATCGTTTTTGACACCGGACACCAGTCCTACGTCCACAAACTCCTGACCGGGCGCCAGGACTTCAGCACCCTCCGGCAGGAAGGCGGCCTCTCCGGCTACCCGGACCGGGCCGAGTCCGAGCACGACATCGTGGAAAGCTCCCACGCCTCCTCCTCGCTGTCCTGGGCTGACGGGATCTCCCGTGCCCGCCAGCTGACCGGCGAAGGCGACCGGCACGTCGTCGCTGTGGTGGGAGACGGCGCACTGACCGGCGGCATGGCCTGGGAGGCCATCAACAACATCGCGGCCGACAAGCGGCGCCGCGTGGTCATCGTGGTCAATGACAATGGCAGGTCCTACGCTCCAACAGTCGGCGGCTTTGCCGACTACCTCGCCTCCCTGCGCCCCACCATTGACTCCTTCCGCGCTACCCCGGCCTACGAACGCGCCCTGGACTGGTGGAAGAAAAAGCTGCAAAACGGCGGACCCGTGGGCCAGTTCACCTACAAGAGCCTGCATGCCATGAAGAAGGGCATTAAGGACTGGTGGGCCCCGCAGGGCATGTTCGAGGACCTCGGCATGAAGTACATCGGCCCCGTGGACGGCCACAACCTCCAGGCCATGGAGCACGCCCTCGCCACGGCCAGGAATTATGCCGGCCCGGTCATTGTCCACGCCATGACCGAAAAGGGGCACGGGTACGCCCCGGCCCGTGCGCACGAGGCTGACCAGTTCCACGCGGTCGGCATTATCGACCCCGAAACCGGCGAGCCCACGGGTACCGCCGGCGCCAAATCCTGGACCTCCGTTTTCGCTGACGAAATCGCCGCCATCGCCGATGAACGCAAAGACGTGGTGGGCATCACCGGCGCCATGCTCATCCCCGTGGGCCTGCACAAGTTCGCCGCCCGGCACCCGGACCGCGTGATCGACGTCGGCATCGCCGAACAGCACGCCCTGACCTCAGCGGCCGGCATGGCCTTCGGCGGGCTCCACCCCGTCGTGGCCGTGTACGCAACCTTCCTCAACCGTGCCTTTGACCAGCTCCTGATGGACGTCGCCCTGCACAAGGCCGGCGTCACCATCGTCCTGGACCGCGCCGGCGTCACGGGCCCGGACGGTGCCAGCCACCACGGCATGTGGGACATGTCCATGGTCCAGATCGTCCCCGGCCTCCACCTGGCCGCGCCCCGCGATGCCAGCAGGCTGCGCGAGGAACTCCGCGAGGCAGTGGCCATCAGCGACGCTCCCTCGGTGGTCCGCTACTCCAAGGGATCAGTGGGCGCCGAAGTGGAGGCGCTGGAACGCCTGAGCGACGGCGTGGACGTCCTCTCGCGCCGGCCCTCCGGATCCACCGAGAACGACGTACTGATTATCTCCGTGGGCGCCATGTCAGAGCTGGCACTGGATGTCTCCAACCGGCTCGGCGCGCAGGGCATCAGCACCACCGTGGTGGACCCGCGCTGGGTGCTTCCGGTTCCGCCGTCCATCATCGCGCTGGCGTCGCACCACCGCCTGGTGATCTGCATCGAGGACGGTGTGCGTGCCGGCGGCGTGGGCTCCCGCATCCGGCAGGAGATGCGCGCCGCCGGTGTGGACACTGCCCTGAACGAGGTGGGCCTGCCGGTCGAATTCCTGGACCACGGAACCCGCAACCAGGTACTGGAACGCGTGGGGCTGACGGCCCAGCAGATTGCGCACGACGTCGTAGCCCAGGTGCTGGGGACAAAGGTCCCCTTTGCGCGTCCCCTGCCGGGCCAGCAGCATCCCACCACCGGCAGCCTTCCGATCCTGTGAGGGGAGAGGACCTACTGAAGTACCCGGGCGTTGTGGGGGAGCCTGCAGGAGAAAGGCAGCCCGGCCCCGCACGTGAACCACAGGCGCTTGAACCCGGCCACCTGGTGGTGGCCCGGAACCGCAAATGGAACGGCAAAGCGCACTGGGTTGTTCCCGGGCGCTACCTGGGCGAGGACCGGCACGGCTGGTGGATCTTCCAGGGAACCAACGAATTCTGCTCCCGGCCCGGTGCCGCGTTCTACACAAAATCGGACGCGGTCCTCCTGATACCCCGCGAAGGCGACTGGGTGGCCACGTTTTACGACGACGCCCACCCTGGCGGCGTGCGGATCTACATCGACCTGGCCGTGGCGCACGAATGGAACCCCATCCGGCCCACCGTCACGGAATTCCACGTCATCGACATGGACCTGGACGTGGTGCGGACAGCAGACCGGGGCGTGTTCATCGACGACGAGGACGAGTTCGCCGAACACCGCGTGGCCATGGACTACCCGGCAAGCCTGGTGGAATCCCTCGAGGCCTCCGCCGGGCAGCTTTACCAGGCCGTGAAGGCGGAGCAGGCACCCTTCGACGGCACCGACGTTGAATGGTTTACAAAGGGACGGTTATGAGCGGAATTGTCAGGGTCTACAAGCGCGACGACGAGGGAACGCTCCACTTCCGCGAAGCCTGGTTCGATGAGGACTACGAGCAGTTCGTGATGAACTACGGTGTGGTGGGCCACCAGAGCAAGACTGAGGAAACCGATGTGCCGGACGCGGCGGCCGCCGAAGGACTCCTGGACGCATTTGCGGTCCAGTGCGCCGAGGACGGCTACGCCGAGATCCCGGAGGAGGAGCAGTTCTGGGTGGTGGCCCAGTTCGCCCTCAAGACCAGGGAGGGCACTGAGCGGGACCGCTACCTGGAGGAAAAGGCCAAGGACGCCCTGATCAGCCACCTGGCCTGGCGGGGGCTTGGCACGGTGGAACGCACCGAATTCACCGACTTCAGACTCAACATCTTCTGCCTGTGCCCCGAGGTCAACAAAGCCGTCAGCGCCATCAAGGTATGCGCGCGGAACGAGGACCTGGACTTCACCAAGCTCAGCATCGGCGCGGCCCCGCACGGCGATCCGCAGAACTTCAAGCTCAAGCACTCAGCAAAGCCCGCCAACACCTTCAGCCTTTAGGAGTTCCGTGACCACCTACCGCCGCGTCGGAAAATCCGGCCTGACCGTTTCCACGGTGGGCCTGGGCTGCAACAACCTCGGCCGGGCCAACACCCCGACCGAATCGCAGGAGGCTACCGACGCCGTGGTCAACGCTGCGGTGGACGCCGGAATCACGCTGTTCGACGTTGCCGATACCTACGGCAGGGAACCCGGGCTCAGCGAAACAATGCTCGGCAAGGCGCTCGGCGCCCGGCGGGCCGACGTCGTGGTTGCTACAAAATTCGGTATGGACATGAAAGGCGCGAGCGGCCCGGACTTTGGTGCCCGCGGTTCGCGCCGCTACATCCTCCAGGCGGTGGAAGCCTCGCTGCGCCGGCTGGGCACCGAATGGATCGACCTGTACCAGTTCCACACGCCGGACCCGCTGACCCCCATCGACGAAACCCTGTCCGCCCTGGACACCCTGGTCACCAGCGGCAAGGTCCGCTACATCGGCCACTCCAATAGGGCCGGGTGGCAGATAGCGCAGGCGGAGTACGTTGCCCGCGAACTCGGAGGCGCACGCTTCATCTCCACCCAGAACCACTACAACCTCCTGGACCGGCGGGCTGAGCTTGAGGTCACCCCGGCGGCGGAGGAGTTCGGCCTGGGCGTCCTTCCCTATTTCCCCCTGGCCAACGGCCTGCTGACCGGCAAGTACGCTCCGGGGCATGCGCCGGACGGCTCGCGGCTCAGCCACACGCGCAAGCACATGGTCCACGAGGCCGACTGGGACCAGCTGGGCAGGTTCAGCAGCTTCGCCAAAGAACGCGGCCTGAGCGAAATCCAGGTGGCCTTCTCCTGGCTGGCAGCCCAGCCCTCTGTTGCCAGCGTTATCGCCGGGGCCACCAGGCCGGAACAAGTGCAGCAAAACGCTGAAGCTGCGGACTGGATCCCCTCCGAAAAGGACCTCGCGGAGCTGGACGGCATTTTCCCCGCAGCGCCCAAGGTGGCGCTCTTTTAGGGCCGGCATGACAGCCTTCCTGCTGGACGTGGACACGGGCATCGATGACGCCCTGGCCCTCGCCTACCTTGCCGCCCTGCCGGACTCGGAGTTCGTCTCCGTCACCGCCACGCCCGGAAACGTGGACGCGGACCAAGTGGCGCGCAACACCCTGGCCCTGCTGGAGCAGTGCGGCCGGCCGGGAGTGGAAGTGGCCGTCGGGGCGCGCAAACCGCTGGCCATACCGCTGCTGACCACCCCCGAAACCCACGGCCCGCAAGGCATCGGATACGCGGTCCTGCCGGAACCCGAAGGCACTGTTTCGGTGCGGAACGCCGTGGACCTGTGGGTTGAGCACGCCCGGGCACGGCCGGGGGAGCTCACCGCCCTCATCACCGCACCCCTGACCAACTTTGCGCTGGCCCTGCGGAAGGAACCGCGGCTGCCTGAGCTGCTCGCGAAAGTCGTCATTATGGGCGGCAGCTTCTACCACCAGGGCAACACAACGCCCACCGCGGAGTGGAACACCCACGTTGACCCGCACGCGGCCAAGGAGGTCTATGCCGCCTTCCAGGGCAGGCCGCTGGAAAAGCTCCCCATCGTCTGCTCCCTGGACACCACCGAGCGGATGGAACTGCACCCGGAGCATGTCCGGCAGCTGGCGGAGGCTGCTGGTGCCACAGTTTCCGAACTGGTCCTGCCCGACCAGCCGGAAGGCCTGCGCAGCACCTCGGACAATACCCTGGTGCGGCACTTGTCCGACGCCCTGCGGTTCTACTTCGAATTCCACCGCCACTATGACCAGGGCTACCTGGCCCACGTCCACGACTACTTCGCGGCAGGCGTGGCCGCGGGCACGCTGGACTTCGAGGCCCGGCCCGCCAGCGTGGACGTGGAAACCGGTTCACAGATGCTGATGGGCACTACTGTGGCCGACTTCCGCGGCCTCTGGGGAGTACCGCCGAATGCCCGGGTGGTGTCCGCAAACCATCCGGAAGCCGCCTTCCGGGAGCTGGTGTCCGCCGTCGGAAGCCTGGCACGGCGGCTGGGCTGAGACGGCGCGGTTGGGGGAGCACCGCGGTAGAATTGTCCGCGGACCGGACAGGCGCAGGCTGCCTGCCGGCCGCTGCCGAGGTGACATAAGCAGCGCTTCCTCCGGCCCGGGCTTCCCGGGCCGTCCGTGCGCACCCTGAAGGAACTCCATGTCATCGCACTCCCTGACGTTGCCCGCCACGTCACCTGCCGCCGCCCGTAAACGCCGGCTGCTGGAAATCCTCGGCGCCCTGGCCATCGCCGGCACCTACCTCTACCTGGTCCTCAACCAGCCCACTGACATTACCGGCGGACCGGGAAGCGCCTCAGCCCTGATCGCACTGTCCGGTTTCCTGGCCGGCGCCATCCTGCTCATCGTGGCTGTCCTGCCCACCCTGCCGACGTCCACCCTGGTGCTGATTCCCGTCGCACTGGTGCTCAACATCGTCCTGGGCCAGTTCGTGGGCAGCACCTTGGTGCCGTTCTACCTTGACGCGATCGGCACCGTACTGGTGGCAGTCCTCGCCGGCCCCGCGGCGGGGGCGGCAACCGGCGCACTGAGCAGCATTGTCTGGTCCTTCTTCAACCCCACCGTGCTGCCCTTCGCCGCCGGGGCCGCGCTGATCGGCTGCCTCGCCGGCCTTGCCGCCCGCTACGGACTCTTCCGCCGCTTCTACCTGGCACCCGTGGCCGGATTCGTCACCGGCATCATCGGCGGAGTGGTCTCCGCCCCGGTGGCCGCCTTCGTCTTCGGCGGCACCTCCGGCGTTGCCACCGGTGCCATCGTGAGCGCCTTCCGTTCCATGGGGGACAGCCTCCTGGCAGCCATCACCAAGCAGGCCCTGATCTCGGACCCCATGGACAAAGCCATCGTGTTCGCCGCCGTGGCCTTGCTCATCTACGCCCTGCCCCGCCGCGCCAGCCTGCAGTTCCCGTTTGTCCGGCGGCACCGCGTGCTGGCCGGCAAGGCTCCGGAACAGGGCGCCTGACCGCCTCCTGATGCGATTACATCCGCTGACCTCCCTGGCGGCCGCCGGCAGTACGGCAATCATTACGACGGCGGCGGCGTACCTGCCGCTGTCGCTCGCCGTGATCATGGCGGCAGCGGGCCTCGCGGCCTGGGCCGGTACGCTCCGCAGGCTCCTGCCCGCGGCAGCTGCCATCCTGGTGCCGCTGTGCTTGTCGCTGCTGGTGCTGCATGGCCTGTTTTTCCCGGAGGGCCGCACCGTGCTGGCCGAGTGGGGGCCGGCGCGGGTAACCTCCGAAGGAGTTTCCTTCGCACTCCAGCGTGCCGCGCAGCTTTCCGCCGCGGTCCTTGTCCTCCTGGTGTTCTCCTTCAGCGTGAGCGTTCCGGACCTGGCCGCGGCGTTATCGGCCAAAGGGGTGCACGGGCGGTTTGCCTTCGTGCTGGCGTCCACCCTCACCTTGCTGCCTGCCATTACCTCCCGGCTTGAGCGCATCCGCCAGGCCCAGGAAGCACGCGGACTGGTGATCCGGCGCGGGCTCCGGGCCCGGGCCGCAGCGTTCCACCTGCAGGCAGTGCCCCTGGTGTCCGCCCTGGTGGAGGACGCCGCACTCCGCGCCGCCGCCCTTGACGCCCGCGGTTTTGGCAGCGCTGGCCCGCGGACCAGCTACCGCGACGTTCCGGACCGGCCGTGGGAACGGGGGCTCCGGATTGTCCTGCTGCTGGCCGCCGCCATGACGGTGGCCGCGCGGTTACTCCCGGCGGGAGCCTAGGTGGCATCCAACACGATCCTCGCCGCCCGCATCGCCGGCTTCGCTTTCCACGACGACGATGCGCCGGTCCTCCACAACGTGCATCTCTCCTTTGAACCCGGAACCTTTACGGCAATCCTGGGGCCGTCCGGCTGCGGCAAATCCACTCTCGGCCGGATCCTGGCGGGCTGGCTTCCGCCGGGACCTGGCGGGCGGTTACTCGGCCAGTTGACGCTTGCCGGAACCAGGCTGCAGTTTCGGGGCGCGCCAGATGATCCACGCATCGACCCGGCGCAGTGGGGCCGGCGGGTGGGTTTTGTCCCGCAGGACGCGTCGGCCATCCTGTCCACGGTCCGGGCTACCGTCGCCGAAGAGCTGGCGTTCGGACTGGAAAACGCGGGCGTGGGCCGGACGGCAATGAAGGCCGCCGTGGAACGGACGGCTAATTTGCTTGGCCTTTCCGGGCTGCTGGAGCGCCACCCGGACACGCTCTCCGGCGGCCAATTACGGCGCCTTGCCGTCGGCTGCGCCGTCATCACGGAACCCGACGTGCTGATCATGGATGAGCCCTTCGCTTCCCTGGATGCGGCCGGGGCGGATGAACTGGCAAACCTGGTGGACGCGCTCCTCAGGCGGGGGACCGCCGTCGTGATCCTCAGCCAGGCCATGGACAAGGCGCTCCTTCCGGCTCAACGCTGGACTGTGCTGGACGGCGGCACCGTGACGGCCAGCGGCACCCCGGCTGAACTTACCGAAGCGCCTGGACGGCTGCCCAGCGGCATCCGATGGACCGGCACTGGTGGGCTTGGCACCCGGCCGCAGGCGCGGCAGCAGCCACGGGCGAAGGCCCGGGACACGATCGCTGCCAGGGCCACCCCTGCCCTGGAGCTCCAGCGCGTGGCCTTCGGGTACGCGGACAAGGCGGCGGGCGGCAGGAAGGGCCGCCCAGGCACCGGCGGGGCAGCGGTGGAAAGGCCCGAACAGGTGCTCCGGGGGATCGACCTCAGGGTTATGCCCGGGGAGATCGTTGCCGTCACCGGACCGAACGGGGCGGGGAAATCCACCTTCCTGCGGCACCTTAACGGGTTGCTGCGGCCCACGTCCGGCTCGGTCCTGGTGCACGGCGAGGACATTGCGGGCCGGCCTGTGGGCGAGGTGGCGGCGGCCGTGGGCCTGCTGTTCCAGCACCCGCGGCACCAACTGTTCGAACGGACGGCTGCCCGGGAGGTGCGGTTCGGCCTGGACCGGCGGTTCGGCAGCAGCGAAGGGGCGGCCAGGACCGGGGCCGCACTGGCTGCTGTCGGGTTGTTGAGGGCTGCGGAAGCCCACCCCATCGAGCTCCCGGCGTCGCAGCAACGGCTGCTTGCCCTGGCAACGGTGCTCGCCCGTAAGCCGACGGTCCTGGCCCTGGACGAGCCTACCGTCGCCCTGGACGGGGACGGGCTCCGGCTCCTGGACGCAGCGGTGAAGAACGCAGCAGCGGCGGGTGCCGCCGTCGTCCTCGTCACCCACGACGTGCCCTACGCGCGCTCGGTGGCGGACCGCCTGTTAACGCTCGACGGCGGGCGGCTGGCACCGCACTGACCCCAACCGGGTGCGGCCAATAAACGAAAGGGCTCCGTCCGGAGAAACCCGGACGGAGCCCTTGTGTGATGCTTCAGGTGTGGCGCTGGCCTTTCACGCTTTTACACCTTCGTCGGGTTGTCCGCTGACCTGCGGGACGCCACACCTGCGGGCAGGAAGCGCTTGCCGTTGACGCGTTCCGAGGCGCCCACCCGGTCAAGGTAGGGGGTGATGCCGCCCAGGAACAGCGGCCAGCCGGCGCCAAGGATCATGCAGAGGTCGATGTCTTCAGGCCCCGCCACCACGCCTTCCGCCAGCATCAGGCCGATCTCCTCCGCGAGGGCGTCCTGGGTGCGGCGCAACACCTCGTCAGCGGTGGAAGGGCTGGTGCCAAAGGACATCAGGGACAGCGTGGATTCCGGGATCACCTGGCTGCCATCAGGCCCTGGAGCCCACATGCCCCTCACGCCGTTGTCGATCAGCTTTTGCAGGTTGGCGGACACGGTGAAGCGGTCGCCGAAGGCCGCGTGGAGCGACTCCTGGACGTGCTGTGCCACGGGAAGGCCTACCATCGCACCGAGGGTGAAGGGGGTCATGGGCAGGCCCATGGGGCGGAGGGCGTTGTCGGCCACCTCGGCGGGAGTGCTTTCATCGAAGGCCGCCGTCACCTCGCCCATCAGCCGCAGGAGGATCCGGTTGACCACAAAAGCGGCCGCGTCCTTGACCAGCACCCCGGTCTTCTTCAGGGCCTTGGCCAGTTCAAAGGCGGTGGCCAGCACGGCGTCATCGGTCCGCGGGGCGCGGACGATCTCCAGCAGCGGCATCACGGCCACGGGGTTGAAGAAGTGGAAGCCCACCAGCCGTTCGGGACGCTGCAGGTCCTCGGCCATGGCCGTGACAGACAGCGACGAGGTGTTGGTGGCCAGGATGCATTCCGGGGTGACGATCCGCTCCAGTTCGGCGAAGACCTCTTTCTTGACGTTCAGCTCTTCAAAGACCGCTTCGATCACAAAGTCCGCGTCGGCGAAGACGTCTTTCGATACCGAACCGGTCACCAGGGCCTTGGTGCGGTTGGCGGCGTCCGGGCTGATGCGCTGCTTGGCAAGGAGCTTGTCCACCTCGGCGTGAACGTAGCCCACGCCTTTGTCCACCCTGGCCTGGTCGATGTCCGTCATCACCACGGGAACTTTCAGCTGCCGCGCGAAGACCAGCGCGAGCTGGCTGGCCATCAGGCCGGCGCCCACCACACCCACTTTTGTCACCGGGCGGGCCAGCTTGCGGTCCGGGGCCCCGGCAGGACGCTTGGAGCGCTTCTGGACCAGGTCCAGGAAGGCGTACACGGTGGCGCGGAATTCGTCGGTCTGCATGAGTTCGGCGAGCGTTTCGCACTCAAGTGCCGCGGACTCAGCCTGGGTCATGGTCCGGTTGGCTTCCATGATATCCAGGACCTTGCCGGGAGCGGGCGCCGCATTGGACGTCTTCGCTTCCACCAGTGCCCGGCCGGCCGCCACCGCCGCGGACCAGCGCTCGGCCGTTTCCGGATCAGCGGGGTCGACGGCGTTGGGACGTTCCGCCGTCACCTCACCGGAGATGACCTTCCCGGCCCAGGCAAGGGACTGCTCAAGGAAGTCTGCGGGTTCGAACATGGCGTCGGCAATGCCGAGTGCGAAGGCCTGCGGGCCAGTGAGCGTCCGGTTGTTGCTGAGCGCGTTCTCGATCATGACCTTCACCGCGTTCTCCGGGCCGATGAGGCGCGGCAGGAGGTAAACGCCGCCCCAGCCCGGAACCAGGCCAAGATAGGCTTCCGGCAGGGCCAGCGCACCCGCGCCGGTGGACACAGTGCGGTAGGTGGACTGCAGGGCAACCTCAAGGCCGCCGCCCAGGGCTGCGCCATTGATGAACGCGAAGCTGGGCACGCCGAGGTTGGCGAGTGTGGCGTACACGTCGTGGCCCAGCTGGGCCATCCAGAGCCCGTGCTCGCGCTCTTCCAGGTTCTTGACGGCGGAGAGGTCCGCGCCGGCCACCAGGAAGTACGGTTTGCCGGTTACGCCCACACCCACGATCTCGCCGCGGCCGGCCCGCTCCCGTAGTTCCTCAAGCAGCGTGCCCAGCTCCACCAGGGTGTTCGGCCCCAGGGTGGTGGGCTTGGTGTGGTCCAGGCCGTTGTCCAGCGTGATGAGGGCGAAGGTACCGGGGCTGGGCTTGCCGGCTTGCGCGGGCAGCTCAATGTCCTGGACATAGGAGTGCGTCACGATCTCGTGGGGGAACAGATCGGCAAGCTTGGTGAAATCTGCGGCGCTCATGCGGCTCCTTCGGAAACGGTTGCGGCGTTGACGGTCCCGGCTTCGGATGCTCCTGGCAGGGTTCCGCTGTATTCGGCGTGGTGCGGGTTCTCCCAGATCACTGTGGCCCCCATCCCCAACCCTACGCACATGGTGGTGATTCCGTACCGCACGGAATGGTCCTCCTCGAACTGGCGGGCCAGCTGGTTCATCAGCCGCACACCGGAGGATGCGAGGGGATGGCCCACCGCGATTGCGCCGCCGTAGCGGTTGACACGGGGATCGTCGTCGGCAATGCCGAAGTGGTCCAGGAAGCTGAGCACCTGGACGGCAAAGGCTTCATTGATTTCGAACAGGCCGATCTCGTTGATGGACAGCCCGGCGTTTCTCAACGCCTTTTCGGTCGCCGGGACGGGGCCGATGCCCATTACGTCAGGCTCGACTCCCGCATAGGCGTAGCTGACCAACCGCATCCGGACCGGCAGTCCCAGCTCGGCAGCGGCATCGGCGGATGCCAGGATGGCGGCGGTGGCGCCGTCGTTCAGGCCCGCGGCATTTCCTGCGGTCACCCGCCCGTGCGGACGGAACGGGGTGCGGAGCGCTGCCAGGTCCTCCATAGTGGTGCCGGGCCGCGGCGGTTCATCAACAGTGTTGAGGCTCCAGCCCTGGCCCGGCTTCAGAGTCGCAACCGGAACCAGGTCCGGCTGGATCCGGCCGTTGTGCCGGGCTGCATCAAATTTGGTTTGTGACGCCACTGCGTAAGCGTCGGTCCGGTCTTTGGTGATGGAAGGGAAGCGATCATGCAGGTTCTCCGCTGTGTTGCCCATGTTCAGCGCTGCGGGATCCACCAGCCGTTCGGACATGAACCGTGGATTGGGATCTGCGCCCGAACCCATCGGATGGTTGCCCATGTGTTCCACACCGCCGGCGATCACCACGTCGTAGGCGCCGAAGCCGATTCCGCCGGCGGTGGCAGTGACGGCCGTCATGGCGCCCGCACACATCCGGTCGATCGCGAAGCCGGGGACCGTCCTGGGAAGTCCCGCCAGCAGGGCCGCGGTCCGGCCCAGGGTGAGGCCTTGGTCACCGGTCTGGGTGGTGGCAGCGATGGCCACTTCATCAACGCGTTCCGGCGGGAGCGACGGGTTCCGGCGCCGCAGTTCGCGGATGCATTTCACTATCAGGTCGTCGGCACGGGTTCCGGCGTAGATGCCTTTTTCTCCCGCCCGGCCAAAGGGGGTGCGGAGGCCGTCGACAAAAACGACGTCCCGGACAGTGCGCGCGGATGCGCCGCTGCGCTCTCCGCTGTTGCGGGCTGTGCTCACGTGTAACTCCTCATCGAGACGTAGGCGCCGGTGCATGCCGGTAGACGGCAGGCAGCCAAGCGGCAATGCTTTCCATGTTACTCGCCAGTAACTTACCCGGCAAGACCCCTCCCCAAGGGACGCTCTCTCACTTAATGCGTCTTTTGGGCCGGCGCTCTCTCACTTTCCTCAAGAGAGGGAGAGAGCGTGAGCGATATTCAGGCATCAAGTGAGAGAGCGTTACAAAAAAGCACGCGTTAAGTGAGAGAGCGTCGGGCAGGCTATCCGGCGGCGGCCACGTCCGGTTTGGGTTCTTTGGCCGGAAGCGGCTGTGGGTGGAGGAACGCGTTTGCAATCAGGGGCGCTGCCAGTTCCACCTGCCACTCGCGGGCGCCCAACGCCCGGAGCTCGGCAGCAATGGATGCCTCACTGGTCTCCGCCGGGGGCCGCCACGCTACCCGACGCAGGTAATCCGGGGTCAGCAGGTTCTCAAGGGGGAGCTTCAGCTGGTCGGCCTTTTCCTGCAGCTTAGGCCGTGCGGTGGCGAGGCGTGCGGCGGCTTCGGGATCCCGGTCCGCCCAGACCCGGGGAGGCGGTGGCGCGTTGGTGGCCAGGTGCAGCGGCGGAAGTTCCTCAAGGTCCCGGGCTGCGGCAATGCAGCGCAGCCAGCGTGGAGCTTCGCGCTGGGCTGCGCGGCCGTGGAAGCCTTTGGTTCCCAGCAGCTGGGGCACCGTGGACGGCATGGCCTTGGCGGCGGCAACCAAGGCAGAGTCCGGGATCAGCCGGCCCGGCGCCACGTCCCGCTTCTGCGCCAGGGAATCGCGTTCCAGCCACAGTTCCCGGACGGCGGCCAGCTGGCGCCGGTCGCGGATCTGGTGCAGGCCGGAGGTTTTCCGCCACGGGTCAATACGGGCAGGCGGCAGTCCGGCAGCCAGGATGGCGGCGAACTCCTGTTCCGCATACTCCAGCTTGCCGTCCGCTTCGAGGAGTTCGATGAGTTCTTCGCGCAGTTCGGTAAGGACCTCGACGTCCAGGGCAGCGTACCGCAGCCATGGCTCGGGAAGGGGCCGCGTGGACCAGTCCGCCGCGGAGTGCTCCTTGGCAAGTCCGAAGCCCAGCAGCTGTTCGATGACGGCGGCAAGCCCTACCCTGGGCAGGCCGGCCAGGCGGGCGGCGAGTTCGGTGTCGAAGAGCTTGTCCGGCCACATCCCGAGCTCGTGCAGGCAGGGCAGGTCCTGGCTGGCGGCGTGCAGGATCCACTCCACGCCGCGCAGGGCATCGTTGATGATGTCCAGGTTGTCGAAGGGTTCGGGGTCGATCAGCCAGGTGCCGGCACCCTCGCGGCGGATCTGGACCAGGAACGCGCGCTGTCCGTAGCGGAAGCCGGAGGCACGTTCGGCGTCCACGCCGGCCGGTCCGGTACCGGCGGCGATGGCGGCTGCGCACCGCTCCAGCCCGGCCTGCGTTTCGATGACCAGCGGAACACCGTCGCGGGGCGAATCGAGTTCAATGATCTGGGGGATGGGGGCGTCAAAGCCCTCCACCGTGATGTGGGGTGCGGTATCAGCAGCCGGGACGCCGGCCGTGGTGTTTTCCGGAATGTTAGGGGTCATGATGCCTTCAGTTTACCGGCCGGCCGCTTCCGGGCTGCCGCCGGAACCCTGCCGCGCTTTCGTCCCGCGCCTGGCCGCATGCCACGCCGCTAGTTCCGGCGCCGCTGCGGCAGCGGGGTGACGCCGTCGGGAAGCGGCGGAAGGCCGGCGTAAGTGCACACCATGTCGGACCAGGCTTCGAGGTGGGCGGTGACATCGGAGGTGGCCGGAGTCCAGGAAGCCCGGAGTTCTATGTCGATGGACCCTGGCCTGTCCGCCAGCGTTCCGAAGCTTTCGGAGAGGACCCGGGTGGCAGTGCCGCCGGCGGCGCGGTAGGGCGCTTTGTGGCTTTCGAGCGCCTCCACCAGCCAGGTCCACGCCACTGTTCCCAGCATCTCGTCGTTGCCCATCTCCGGCTCGAGCTGCGCCCGGATATAGGTAACGATGCGGAACTCGCCGTCCCACACCGCCGAGCCCTCGGGGTCGTGGAGCAGGATAAAACGGCCGGTGGCCAACTCTGTCTCGTCGTCGTCCGCTGTTCCTGAGGCGGCAGCCAGCGCCATGGCGGCAGGACCGTGCAGGGGAGTAGCGGCTGTATTTGGTCCTGGCGCCAGGACCTCTGCGCCAAGAGCTACGGCAAAGGGCGCCAGGCGTGCCGGCGCGGGGATCTCCGCAAGGCGGAGTTCCCCGCGGCACCGGGCTTTCCTGAGGGTTCCCAAGGCGTGGAGAAATTCCGGGGGAACCTGGTCAAGTGCGTTCACCTTCGCAGGTTACGCAACCGGGCCGGGGACGGCGGGAAGGCTCGCCGTCGCCGCGCGACTAGCTGGCCGTCCCGCTTCGGTAAGTGCGAAGCTCACGCCTGATGGCATCGGCAAAGGCATCGATGTCCTCCTCGGTGGTATCGAACGAACACATCCAGCGCACCTCCCGGGCGGCCTCGTCCCAGTCGTAGAAACGGAAGGACTGCCGCAGCCGGTCCGCCACGCCCTCGGGGAGGATGGCAAAGACGCCGTTCGACTCGGTTTTCTGGGTGGGCCGCACCCCGTCAATGGTGTCGACGGCGGCGCGCAGCCTGGCTGCCATCGCATTGGCATGCGAGGCGGAGCGCAGCCAGAGGTCCCCCTCCAGGAGGGCAATGAACTGGGCCGACATAAAGCGCATCTTGGACGCCAGCTGCATGTTCATCTTGCGCAGGTACACCAGCCCGTGCGCAGCCTCCGGGTTCAGGGCCACCACCACTTCACCGAACAGCAGCCCGTTCTTGGTGCCGCCGAAGGAAAGGATGTCCACGCCGGCTTCGCGCGTGAATGCCCGCAGCGGGACCTGGAGGTGGGCGGCCGCATTCGCCAGCCGGGCACCGTCCATGTGGAGCTTCATCCCCTTGGCATGCGCGTGGTCAGCGATGGCCCGGACTTCTTCGGGCGTGTAGCAGGTGCCCAGTTCGGTGGTCTGGGTGATGGAGACGGCGAGCGGCTGGGCGCGGTGTTCATCGCCCCAGCCCCAGGCCTCCCGGTCGATCAGTTCGGGCGTGAGCTTGCCGTCCGGGGTGGGGACGTGCAGCAGCTTGATGCCGCCGATGCGTTCCGGTGCACCGTTTTCGTCCATGTTGATGTGTGCTGTGGAGGCGCAAACCACGGCGCCCCAGCGGGGAAGCAGCGACTGCAGGGACAGGACGTTGGCACCCGTGCCGTTGAAGACCGGGAAGCTCTCGATGCCGGCGCCAAAGTGGCCTTCCAGCACTTCCTGCAGCCTGGCGGTGTAATCGTCCTCCCCGTACGAAACCTGGTGGCCGTCATTCGCGGCGGCCAGCGCTGCGAGGATCTCGGGATGGACGCCCGAATAATTGTCCGAGGCGAATCCGCGGACGTTGGGATCGTGCAGCCGGATCCCGGCGGCGGTTTCAGCTGTTGTGGTCATGGCTTTGGTCACGCTTTCAGTCTAAGTTCAGTCGCGGGCGCGCTGGTCCGCCAGCCGGAGGCGGGTGCCGTTCAGCTGGTCAGCGGGGGCTTCGAAAAGTCCGACGACGGCACGGGCGAGGTCTTCCACGTCCGTGGCGCCGGGGAAGCTGCGCTCGGGGTGGCTGCGGCGCATCGCGTCGTCCACCAGGGCTTTGACCACGAGGACGACGGCGGCCGGTCCGGTGCCGGCGTCCGCGCCAGGGTTGTTGTCGGCCGCCCGGCGGAAGCCGTCCGCCATGGCCATGGTCCAGGCTTCGGCAGCGGCTTTGGCGGCGACGTAGTTGGCGGTGGCCGCCGCCGGCTTGTCGACGGCGGTGGAGGAGACCATGGCGAAGCGGCCGCGGCGCGAGGCGGCAACATCGTCATAGAACACACGGGACACGTTCCGAAGCGTGGTGATGGCACCGCGTTCCAGGAAGTCCCAGTCCTCATCGGTCTGGTCCGCGATGCCTTTGGCGCCGCGCCAGCCGCCCACCAGGTGGATCACGCCATTAATGGTGGTGGTCTTGCCGTCTCCGCCGGTCGCGCCCACGTCAGTCCGCAACTGCCGCACCTCCGCCAGAGCGGCGAGATCGCACACAAGCCCGGTGACGCCGTCGCCCGCCTCCTGCGCTGCCGCCTCGATCCTGGCCTGGTCCGAACCCACCGTAAACACCCGGTGGCCTGCCTGGTGCAGCGCCCGTGCGACGGCGACGCCCGACGTCCCGCTGCCGCCGGTCACCAGGATGTTCAGCTGCGCGGCCTCCGTAGAAGGCGTTTCCGGCTCTGATTCAGCTGTTGCCGGTTCCTCCGTCACAGTGCGGAGGCTCCGGTGATTCCGGCGGTGGATTCGATCACGGGGCGCATCTTCTTCTCCAATGCTTCGTAGAACATGGACAGCGGGAACTCGTCCTCGAGCACCTGGTCAGTCAGGCCGCGGGGCGGTCCGGCCAGTGCCAGCGCTTCAGGACCCTTGGCCCAGGCTGATGCCGGGTTAGGGGTAACGGTAGCGGAAATGAGCTCGTAGGCGGCGAGCCAGTGGGCGGTCTTTGGCCGGTCGATGGAACGCCAGTACAGCTCATCGATGCTGGCTCCCAGGGCGATGACGGCATCGGCCACCTCGTCCCAGTCGATGGTGAGCCGGGTGTCGGTCCAGTGCAGGACGTGCTGCTGGTGCAGCCAGGCGAAAAGGAGCTGGCCACCGAGGCCGTCGTAGTTGCGGACGCGGCTGCCGGTGATCGCGAAGCGGAAAATCCGGTCGAAGATGATGGCGTACTGCACGAGCTTGGCATGGCGGCGCGCCTCCGGGTCGGCGTCGTCGTCTTTTTCGATCCGCACCGCTTCGCGGAAGGCGGTCAGGTCGCAGCGCAGTTCCTCGAGGGAGTACAGGAAGTACGGCATCCGCTGCTTGATCATAAAGGGATCGAAGGGAAGGTCGCCGCGCATGTGGGTCCGGTCGTGGATGAGATCCCACATCACAAAGGTTGCCTCCGTCAGGTCCTGGTCGGCGAGGAGTTCCGCCGCTCCCTCGGGCAGTTCCAGGCGGGTGGTTTCGGCGGCGGCCTTGAGCACACGGCGGAACCGGGCGGCCTCCCGGTCGGCGAAGATGGCGCCCCAGGTGAACGTGGGGGTTTCGCTGACGGCAACGGTCTCCGGGAACAGTACTGCGGAGTTGGTGTCGTAACCGGCGGTGAAGTCCAGGAAGCGGATGGGGACGAACAGTTTGTTAGAGTACTCCCCGGCCTCAAGTCCGGCGATGAACTCCGGCCAGATCACTTCGATCAGGACGGCCTCAACCAGCCTGTTGCTGCTCCCGTTCTGCGTGTACATGGGGAAGACCACCAGGTGCTGGAGGCCGTCCTGGCGCTGTTCCTGCGGCTGGAAGGCCAGCAGCGAGGACAGGAAGTCGGGGACCGTGAAGCCATTGGCCTCCCAGGCGCCGAAATCAGCGCAGACCGCATCCAGGTAAGCAGCATCGTGCGGGAAGGCGGGGGCCAGGGCGCTCACCGCATCAATGATGTTGCCCACGTGCACGGATGCCTCGGCATGGTTGGCGGGGTCGGGAACGGAGCCGTCCTTCACCTGGAGCGCCTGGATGGCCGTGGCGGCGGCCTTGAGCCTGGTCCAGTCCTGGTTTTCTGCGGAAATCCCGGTGGGAGCGGTGATCAGTGTTTCGGTCATCGTCGGCGCCTTTCTGGTTGCTTGCTATCTACGGCGAGCGTAACAAGCAAACAGCAGGACTAATCAGAAAAGCGGCCTAGCATAAGAAAAGCTTTTCCTTCTGGCTTCAGGATTGCGAGAAGGTCCAGCCTTTCCTGATCTCAGGCCTCCGTTGAGGGCGCGCTGGCCTGCGGTTCTTCACGCGGGACGAGCTTCAGGGAGACGGAATTGATGCAGTACCGCTGGTCAGTGGGGGTGGGGTAGCCCTCGCCGTCGAACACATGCCCGAGGTGGGAATCGCAGGTGGCGCAACGCACTTCCACGCGCTCCATGCCAAGGGTGCGGTCATGGATGTAGCGGACAGTGCCTTCTGCCAGCGGTGCAAAGAAGGAGGGCCACCCGCAGTGGGAATCAAATTTCTCATTGCTGGTGAACAGTTCCGCCCCGCACGCCCGGCACTGGTAAACGCCGGCGGTATGGGTGTCCCAGTATTCCCCGGTGAAGGGGCGCTCTGTGCCCGCCTGGCGGAGAACGTGGTATTCCTCCGGCGTGAGCTCCTGCCTCCACTCGGCGTCGGTCTTCTGGACGCTGGGCTCGGCGGCAGGGGACTCGGGAGCCGGATCTGCGTCCTTGTTTCCGAAGATGTTTTTTCCCACGATGTTGTTTCCGAAGATGCTCATAGCGTTGTCAACGCTCAGGAGTCGCCGATAAATCCCGAGCCTGCGTACAGGTGCAGGACGGGCAGGCCCAGTTGGTCCTGGGCCTTGTTCGCCCAGTCGGTGTGGAACGTATCTGCCACGGCGTGCGGCCGGGTGATCACCACAGCCTGGGAAGCGCCGCTTTCCTTGACCTTGGCTACCAGGCCCTGCACTGCGCCGCCGTCGACTATTTCTCCCGTGACGCCGGCGCCGAGCCCCGCCAGCGCTGCCAGCGACACCGCGAGGGTCTCCGCCGCCTGTGCCCGTTCCGTGGCTGGATCCGGGGTGTGGGATGTCAGTTCGCGGAAGGCTTTGGCGATGTCCAGCATCGAGAGGTTCTCGAGGAAGTCCACCAGCAGATGGCGTTCGGTGTTCGCCGGAACCAGGACCAGCAGCCGCGTGTCTCCTCCGTCCACTAGACGCTCGATATTCAGGCGGTCGTCCGCCCCCAGGGGTTCTTCGGTCAGGATGACGATGGGATCACTCATGGCCTTAGCCTAGTCCCGCGCAAGGTGCGGCCGCACTGGTTCAGGGTTGTGCCGGTTCAGGGATGTGTCGGGCTTAACGACGTGCCGGGCCGATGCGACCGTAGGCGGCAAATACGGCCTGCCGGTGCCGGGGCGGTAAGAATAGTTCCATGGCACTTTTCCAGCGCAGCAGCCCCGCACCCCTCCTGAGTCCCAAGGATTCCGGCACCGGCCTGTCGCTGCGGACCAAATGGGCCATCGGCGGGGCTATCGGCGGAGGCGCGCTCGCGGGGCTGCTGGCCACGGGATCCTCGGCGCTCGCCGTCTACTTTGCCCGCCGGGTGATCACCCCCGCACGCCAGCGGGCCGCGAACCAGGAAGTGCTCGCCGTGATCCGGGACGGCAACGGACAGCAGGTGATCATGGCAGCCAATGAGGACACCACCGTTGACGGGGTCTACGGGCTCTTTTTCGACGGCGGCAAGGGGCACGCCCGGATTGGCCGTATCGTCTCCTACTCTCCTGCTGAGCGCACGGTGTCCCGCGAGATCGAAGCGGTGTACGCAGGGGACCTGGGCAAGGCCCGCTGGGGCTGGTGGAGCGGGGCGCTCTACCCGGACCCGGCCGCCGTCGGAATCCCTGCCGAAGACGTCATGATCGAGGTGGACCGGGGCCAGGCGCCTGCCTGGCTGGTCCGCGCCGGCGGGACGGCACGGACCTGGGCAGTGATGGTCCACGGCAGGGGCGCCACCCGGCAGGAAGCCCTGCGCGCCGTCGGGCCCGCCCTCGAGTTGGGGCTGACATCCCTCGTGGTTTCATACCGCAATGACGGGCTCGCGCCGTCCGCCGACGACGGACGCTACGGGCTCGGGTCCACCGAGTGGCGCGATATCGAAGCCGCCATCGAGTATGCCCTGGCGAACGGGGCCGAGGAAATTGTGCTGTTCGGCTGGTCCATGGGCGGCGCCATCTGCCTGCAGACTGCCGATCTGTCCCGCTACCGGCACCTGATCCGGGCCATGGTGCTGGATGCCCCGGTCATTGACTGGGTGACCGTGCTGGCCCACCACGCCCAGCTGAACAAGATTCCGTCACTGGTGGGGCGTTACGGGCAACTCATGCTGGGGCACCCGCTGGGACGGCGGCTCACCGGGCTGTCCGCACCGGTGGACCTCAAAGCGATGGACTGGGTGTCGCGGGCGGTTGAACTGCGCACTCCCACGCTGATCATCCACAGCGTGGACGACGAGTACGTGCCCTACGGCCCCTCCGCCCTGTTGGCTGAACGTAATCCGGAAATGGTCACCTTCGAGGCTTTCAACCATGCCCGGCACACCAAGGAATGGAACGTTGACCCGGAGCGCTGGGAGCGGGTAGTCAAGGCGTGGCTGCGGAAACAGCTGGCCCCGCGCCTGAATCCGGGTGCAGCCCGGCAGGAACGCAACGCTGCAGTGGATGGGGACCGGGCCTAGAAATATCCAGGGCCAGGATCCGGTGGTTCGATGTGCGGGGGACGGTCCCGGGCTGACAGCCGTTCGGACCATCGGCCGCCGCGCCGGTCTTCTTTGCCGCAATTCCTGCAGTGCCGGTTGAAGTTGCCGTCACGGTCCGTTTCGGCCACCCAGTGGTGTCCCACATTGAGCTTGCACAGCAGGGTTGGCTCTCCCGAGCCTACGACAGCGAGCTGATGGGCGCCGTCACCGCGTTGGTGAGGCGGATCAGGTCGGCAGGAGCGAGTTCGATGTCCAGGCCGCGCCTGCCGCCCGAAACCAGCAGCGTCTCCAGCGCCAGGGCGCTGTGGTCCAGGACGGTGGGGGAAGGGAGCCGCTGGCCGAGCGGGGAGATGCCGCCGAGTACGTACCCGGTGCGCCGCTGGGCGGCGGCAGGATCCGCCATCGCCGCCTTCTTGGCTCCCATGGCGGCGGCGAATGCCTTGAGGTCGAGTGTGCCGCTGACGGGCACGATGCCCACCGCCAGCCTTCCTTCCACCTCCACTATCAGGGTTTTGAAGACCTTTGCAGGTTGGATCCCCAGGGCCTGGGCAGCTTCGGCGCCGTAACTTGCGGCGGCGGGATCGTGATCGTAGGGATGCAGCACAAAGGGAACCCCGGCGGCCGCCAGTACGGCGGTGGCCGGGGTTCCCTGTGATGCGTTTTTGCGTCCCATCGGGTACAGGCGGACGGCTAGGAGCGTACCGCCGTGGAAGCGGCAACCTTGCGCTTGATCCGTCCCAGCATCGCCGTCATCCCGCGCATGCGCAGCGGCGTGATGGCGCGGGTCAGGCCCAGCAGCTCCGGCATGTCATCCGGCACGGCGAGGATCTCTTCGGCGGACAGCCCGTCCAGGCCTTCGTGGAGGACACCGGCAAACCCGCGGGTGGTGGGAGCCTCTGCCGGGGCCTTGAAAAAGAGCCGTACCGGGCCGGCGCCCTTTTCCGTCTCGATGGTCAGGAACAGCGGGGACTGGCATTCCACTACCTGTTCGAGCAGCTCGGGATGGTCCTTGAGCCGGTCGGGCAGTTCCGGCAGGCCCTGTGAGAACTCGAGCAGCAGTTGCAGCCGCTCGGGCTCCGTCAGGGCCTGGAAGTCATCCACAATGGCCGCAAGGGCGGTGGGCAGTGCTTGAGTAGTCATCATTCCAAGTTTACGCAGGATCCAACGGGGCCGTGTCAGGCTCCGACGGCGACGGGAATGGACCCGCGCTCGGCGCCCTTGACGATGGGAACGCGCACGGCGTTGCCCCACTCGGTCCACGAACCGTCGTAGTTGCGGACGGTTTCAAAGCCCAGGAGGTACTTGAGGGCGAACCAGGTGTGGCTGGAACGCTCGCCGATGCGGCAGTAGGCCACCACGTCGTCGCCTTCGGTGATGCCGGCCTCGCCCAGGTAGAGGGCGTCGAGTTCCTCGCGGCTGCGGAACGTTCCGTCTGCCGCAGCAGCGCGGGCCCACGGAATGGAGGCAGCAGTGGGAATGTGGCCGCCGCGCAGCGCGCCTTCCTCGGGGTAGGCCGGCATGTGGGTGCGCTGGCCGGTGTATTCCTCGGGGGAGCGGACGTCGATGAGGGGCTTGCCGAGGTGGGCCAGGACGTCTTCCTTGAAGGCGCGGATCGGCGCGTCATCGCGTTCCACCACGGGGTAGTCGCCCCTGGCCGGTGCCGGCTTGTCCGTGGTCAGTTCCCTGCCCTCGGCAATCCACTTGTCCCGGCCGCCGTCGAGCAGCCGCACATCCTGGTGCCCGAAGAGGGTGAAGACCCACAGCGCGTAGGCAGCCCACCAGTTGGACTTGTCGCCGTAGATCACCACGGTGCTGTCGCGGGAGATGCCCTTCGACGCCGCCAGTTCCGCGAAGGCGGCCCCGTCCACGTAGTCGCGGGTCACTTCGTCGTTCAGGTCGGTGTGCCAGTCAATCTTCACGGCGCCGGGGATGTGCCCCGTTTCGTAGAGGAGCACGTCCTCATCGGACTCCACGACAACCAGCTGGCCGCTTTCCACTGCACCGTTGTCCACGGCGGCGGCGAGCCACTCAGTGGAGACGAGGCGCTCCGGGTGGGCGTAGGCTGCAAACTTTTCGTTCTGTTCAACCGGGTAGGACATAGCGTTGCCTTTCATCGAGAGCACGGGAGATCCGCGGGACCGGTGTTGGGACCTGCTCCCACAGTAGCCAGCGCCCCAAGTGATGTCCGTATTCCGTTAACAGGAGGAAATGTTGGCTTCATCACGCATCCGCCAAGTGTGGCCGGCGCCACCGGGAGCCGTGGTGCATTGCCGGTATCCTTTCTGGGGACCAACCACCAGCAGAACGGACCACCTTGGTACAGATCGAACAGCTTGCCGCCCGCACCCCGTCGGTATCGGTGGATGAGCTCCTCAAGGGTTTCTATCCTTCGCCGCGGTTCGGCCAAGTGTCCTTCGCAAGCTACAGGCCCGATCCCAGGCAGCCCAGCCAGGCACACGCCGTGCGCGCCCTGCAGAGTTTTGCCGAGGGCGTAGGGGCCGGTGACGGGGGCGGCCTGTTCAAGAAACTGTTCGGGAAGAAAGACACGTCCCGCGCCGGCATCTATCTCGACGGCGGGTTCGGCGTGGGCAAGACCCACCTGCTCGCCTCGCTCTGGCATGCCTCGCCCGGGCCCAAGGCTTTCGGCACGTTCGTGGAATACACCAACCTGGTGGGGGCCCTCTCCTTCCGCAAAACCGTGGAGGCGCTGAGCGGCTACAAACTCGTCTGCATCGACGAATTCGAGCTCGACGATCCGGGCGATACCGTGCTGATGTCGCGGCTGATGCGTGAACTCGCGGACGCCGGCGTGAAGCTCGCGGCCACGTCCAACACGTTGCCGGGCTCGCTGGGCGACGGCAGGTTCGCCGCGGTGGACTTCCAGCGTGAAATCCAGGTCCTCGCGGACCAGTTCGACGTGGTCCGGATCGACGGCGAGGACTTCCGCCACCGCGGGCTCCCGGCCGCCCCGGCGCCCCTGAAGAACAGCGAACTGTCCGCGCACATGAAAGCCGAGTTCGACGGCAAGACGGTGGCCCAGGATGAGTTCAGCACCCTGATCGCCCACCTGGCCGGTGTGCACCCCAGCCGCTACCGGCAGCTGATCGACGGCATCGACGGCGTGGTGTGGCGCAATGTGGGAACCATTACCGAGCAGGCAGTGGCACTGCGTTTTGTGGTGCTGGCCGACCGGCTTTATGACAAGGATGTGCCCATCCTGGCCAGCGGTGTTCCCTTCGACAAGCTCTTCACCGAGGAAATGATGACCGGCGGCTACATGAAGAAGTATTTCCGTGCAGTCTCACGCCTCACGGCACTGGCCCGTGAGGGCCAGAACCACGAACCGTCCTAGCTTGAAGCCGGCGGCCGGCGCGGGTTGAGCACCGCCCGGACCGCCAGGCCGGCGGCCAGCGCCCAGAACGCGGAGCCGACGCCGGCAAAGCCCAGTCCGGAGGCCGCCGTCAGGAAAGTGACGGCCGGGGCTATCCTGTCCTCCGGGTCCGCCAGAGCCGCCGATACTGAACTTGCCAGCGTGCCCAAGAGTGCCAGGCCCGCCACCGCTTCCAGCATGCCTGCCGGTGCGGCGGCCACCAGGGAAACCAGTGCAGTGGAGAACACAGCCAGCACAAGGTAGGCAAGCCCGGACGTGAAGCCCGCAATCCACCGCCTGCTCCGGTCCGGCCCCGCTTCCTCACCTGCCGCCAGCGCGGCGCTCAGTGCGGCGAGGTTGATGGCGTGGGCACCAAAAGGGGCCACCAGGGCAGTCCCGGCCCCCGTCACCAGCATGGCTGAACGCCAGGGGGTGTAATAGCCGAACGACCGGAGCACAGCCACCCCCGGAACGTTCTGGGATGCCATGGTCACCACAAAGAGCGGCAGGGCGATGCCGGCCATGGCCTGAAGGGTGAACTGAGGGGTGGTCCAGTCAAACGTGGGAAGCATTATGGTGCCTGCCAGGGATGTTCCGCCCGCTGCCAGGGAAACGCCAATCACCACCAGGGCCACCAGCAGCGCTGCCGGCACCGACCAGCGGGGAGCGAACTTCATCATGACCAGCCAGCAGGCAATGACCGGGGCTATGAACAGCGGGACGTTGCCCAGGGCTTTGAATGGCGCGAGGCAGAGCTGCAGCAGCACGCCGGCCAGCATCGCCTGCGCCAGCGTTGCCGGGATCTTGGCCATCATCCGCCCCAGGGCGGGGACCAGGCCGGTCATGGCAATCAGTATGCCTGCGGCAAGGAAGGCGCCGACGGCGGCCGGCCACCCGCCGTCGACCGTTCCTGACGTTGCCAGCAACGCAGCCCCGGGGGTGGACCACGCGAGGGTCACCGGCACTTTGGACCGCCAGGAAAGCCACAAGACGCCCACGCCCACGGCCACGGTGAGTGCCAGCAGTCCGGAAGCGGCCTGCGCGGGGTCGGCCCCCACTGCCTTCAGCCCGGACAGGACCACTGCGAACGACGAGGTGAAGCCCACCAGCGCCGTGACAATTCCTGCCACAACCGGCCTGGAATCGAGGGCGGATGTCCTGCCGGACCGGTGGGTTTTGAGGGATGCTGGGGACTTCGCCATACGGGCAGGTTATCGGGACTGTTCCACCAGCCTTCAATCGGGCCGCGGCGGACAAGCCCGGGATGGGATTGTCCTTAAACGCCAAAGGTGCGGGTGCCGCCTCCCGGCGGGACCCGCACCCCGTTGACGTACTAGGGCAAAGCCCTGGCCAAATCCTGTTTACGGAGCCTTGTCAACCGGCGGAACCGGGTTGACCGGCGGAACCTGCTCAGCGGCAGGTGCCGCGCCTGGGGTTCCGTTCTTGTCAATGAGCTTGGAAGCGCCATTCTGGATTTTGTCGACGTGACCCGAGTACTTGCCCCCGGTCTTGGTGTCGACGAAATCGCCGGCCTTGGTGAGGCCGTCCTTGATGGCCTGCTCGTTGCCATGGATGAGACCTTGAGCCTTGCCCTTTAGATCGTCAATCAGTCCCACGAGCACCTCCCTTCAATCGCGGAGCCAGGTCGCTCCTTGCGCCTTCGATCCTAGCCCTGCCGGGAAGGCGTGCCAAGGAAATCAGGGGGTTTGGGCGTTCGCCCGGAGCGGATGCAGGAACGTCGGCAGCCAGGCAGGCATGAAAAAAGCAGCTCCGGGGAGCTGCTCGATGTGGGCGATACTGGGATCGAACCAGTGACCTCTTCCGTGTCAGGGAAGCGCGCTACCGCTGCGCCAATCGCCCGGAACCGGAAGGCCGGCGTATGGGTTTTTGTGAAGTGAGAGAGCGGACGACGAGATTCGAACTCGCGACATCCACCTTGGCAAGGTGGTGCTCTACCAGCTGAGCTACGTCCGCGTGTGCAGGATGGACCGGTAAAACCGGAGTTACTGCGGGCAAGTTGCCTTGCCAGTGGGCGATACTGGGATCGAACCAGTGACCTCTTCCGTGTCAGGGAAGCGCGCTACCGCTGCGCCAATCGCCCATGTTCATTCGGAAATGATCCGAAAAACCATGGTTTTCACCGAGGTGGGTACGGGATTCGAACCCGTGTATACGGCTTTGCAGGCCGCTGCCTCGCCTCTCGGCCAACCCACCGTGTTAGCTCCGATTCCTAAGAACCTTTGCCGTGACAGTGTCCTGCGAGCGGACGACGAGATTCGAACTCGCGACATCCACCTTGGCAAGGTGGTGCTCTACCAGCTGAGCTACGTCCGCATTTTGGAGGGCTGATTCGGTGCCGTTCCCGGCATTTCCTCGCTTTCCAACGAGTAAAAACAATATAGGAGGTTCGGGGATTCTCCAAATCGGCGGCTGACGGGGGAGACGCAATGGCGCTGCTTCCCAGTAATAGCGCGGTTTTGCGAAGTTACAGGCATGTAATTCCCGACGGCGGTACCCGGGTTGTTCGCGCGGGTGGCTGCATCGGAAGGGGCCGGGCAGGGGAGCCGCGCGTGTCTCCGTCGCTTCCGATGGCCGGCCCGGCTGCCGGGTTACGTGGCTGATCTGGTGCCGCTTCCGGCCGATTTCCGAAATGGCCGCAAGGTCCGCTAACATTCAAATGCATCAGGGCGATTGGCGCAGTGGTAGCGCGCTTCGTTCACACCGAAGAGGTCACTGGTTCGAACCCAGTATCGCCCACCGCACAGGGTCCGTTTCCGCTCATCAGCAGCGGAAACGGACCTTTTTTGTGCATGCGGACATTCTGTCAGCCCCTTGTGAAAGAGTTTTTCTTATGACAGCTCCACTTCTTGCCCACGCCACCGAATACGGGCGGATGTACGCCCGGTCCACCTCCGAGCAGTTCTCGGTGCCGTCCATCACCACAGTGATCGGCCAGCAGCCGCACGGGCTTGACGGCTGGTTCGGATATATGGGCGCCAGCAGTTTGGCTAAGGATCCGCTGCTGGCGGACTGCCTGGGAAGTCCGGCGAAAATCAAGCAGGCAGTCAACCGGGCGGCCAAGGCGGCGGAAACCTACCGGGACGAGGCCGCCAAGCGCGGGGACCGCGTGCATTTCTACTGCGAACAGGTGGCCCTGCGGGCCCTGGGCCGTCCCCACGGCATGAAGGAGGCGCGCGAGGCCCTGGCCGCCAACGGCGAAGAAGCCTTCGCCGTCCGGTTCGACGAATGGTGGGAGCTTTTCCAGGTTGAGCCCATCGCCCCCGAGATCACCGTCTGGAACAACTCCGTGGGGTACGCCGGAACCCTGGACCTCGTGGCCAGGATTAACGGCCGCATCTGCCTCATCGACTACAAAACCAAGGGCACCACCCGCGACGGCCTGGTCAAGCCGCTGGACGACAAAGTGGTGATGCAGCTGGTGGCCGGCATGAAAGCCGAGGAAAGCCTGGTGGACCCGGAAACCGGGACCTGGGAGCCCTGGAAGTACGGCGAAAACCCGGTCCTGCTGGCCGTGGCCATTGGCGAGACCGAGGTCCGCCCCGTCCGCGCCAACCCCGACGTCCTCAAGCACCACTGGTGGAAGTTCTGCGCCCTCCGGCGTGTGTGGGAGCTGTCCGCGGACACCATTTCAGCCGGCACGGCGCTCCTGCCCATCGCCCCTCCGCCGCTCCCGCAGGTACAGCCCGTCTAGGTATGCGGGCGCACGGACAGCCCGCCGACTTGTCTGCGCCTAAACTGGATTGGTCCCCTTTGCCGCCTACCGTAAGGACAAACAGCGCATGGCTATTCTGAATATCCGCATCATCGGTGATCCTGTGCTCCGCACAGTTGCCGAGCCTGTGACGGATTTCGGGCCTGAGCTGGCCAAGCTGGTGGCGGACATGACTGAAACCATGGAAGACGTGGACGGCGCCGGCCTCGCCGCGCCTCAAATCGGCGTCAGCAAGCGCGTCTTCACCTACCGAATCGACGGCGTGGAAGGGCACATCATCAACCCTGTACTGGAAAACAGCGAGGACTTCCAGCCGGACCACGTGGAAGGCTGCCTCTCCATCCCGGGCCTGGGTTTCCCGGTCAAGCGTTACCGTGCCACCCGCGTCACCGGCGTGGACATGCACGGCAACCCCGTCACAGTTGAAGGTGAGGGTATGCTGGCACGCTGCTTCCAGCACGAGAATGACCACCTGGACGGCATCCTCTACACGGACAGGCTGGAAGGGGAGGACCGCAAGGCTGCCCTGCGTTCCATCCGCAACGCCAACTACGACTCGATCACGGAAAAGACGACGGCGAAACGCGCCAAAACAGTCGGCTCGAGTTTCGGGGGCTCGAGCTTTGGCGGCGCGACGTCCGGATCCAGCTTCGGTTCAGGCGCGGCCGGTACCAAGGGGTGAGGGTCCTCTTCGCGGGAACCCCCGCCGTTGCTGTCCCGTCCCTTAATGCACTCGTCGAAGCAGGGTTCGACGTCGTCGCTGTCCTTACCAGGCCCGACGCACCTATCGGCCGGAAGCGCGTACTGACCCCGTCGCCGGTGGCCGCCCGGGCAGCTGAGCTGGGGATCGAGGTGATCCATGCGTCCCGGATCAAGGATGAAACGGTCGCAAGGATTGCCGCGGCCAGTCCGGACGTCGCCGCCATTGTGGCCTACGGCGGGCTGGTCCCGCCGGCGGCGCTCGGCATCCCGCGGCACGGGTGGATCAACCTGCACTTCTCCCTCCTTCCCGCCTGGCGCGGTGCCGCCCCCGTGCAGCGCGCCGTGATGGCCGGCGACGACATCACCGGCGCTGTGACCTTCCAGTTGGAGGAGGGCCTGGACACCGGACCGGTGTTCGGAACCCTGACGGAAACGGTGGGGCCCGACGATACCGCCGGGGAGCTCCTGGAACGGCTGTCGCACAGTGGCGCCGTGCTGCTCGCCCAAACCCTGTCGGCCATCGACGCCGGCAAGGCCGCCGCGGTGCCGCAGACCGGTGAAGTCTCCCTGGCACCCAAGCTGACCCTCGACGACGGCCGCCTGGACTGGAAGTACCCGGCCCTGGCGATCGGACGGCAGGCGCGGGGAGTCACTCCGGAACCGGGAGCCTGGACGGTTCTGGCGGGCCAGCGCGTCAAGCTGGAACCCGTCCGGCTGCGGCCTGACGTTTCACAGCTGGCGCCCGGTGTCGTGTCAGTCGACGGTAAGAGCGTGCTGGTGGGAACAGGTTCCCACGCCGTGGAGCTGACCCGGGTCCAGCCCGCCGGCAAAAAGATGATGGCCGCTGCCGACTGGGCACGCGGCATGGCTTCCCTTGAAAGCGTGGTGTTCGAATGAGCGGTTCCGGCGACAACCAGGGCGGCCGCGGAAGAACCGGCGGCGGCAACTCGGGCGGCCAGCGCGGCGGCTCCGGTGGCGGCCAGCGCGGAGGAAGCGGCCGCGGCAACGGCGGGCCGCGCGATTCCAGCAACCGCAACGCCAAGGGCCGGGAACGGAACCGGGCCTCCCAGCGCAGTTTCACTGAAAACGCGCCGTCCCAGCGGACACGCCGGGCAGATCCAGCCCGGCTGGTGGCGTTCGAAGTTCTCCGGGCTGTGGCCGCCGATGACGCCTATGCCAATCTGGTGCTGCCGGCGCGGATCCGGCACCACGGCCTGGACAAGCGGGACGCCGGGTTCGCCACCGAACTCAGCTACGGGGCCCTTCGGGGCCAGGGAACGTACGACGCCATCCTGGCCCGCTGCGTCGACCGTCCGCTGGACCAGCTGGACCCGGCCATCCTGGACGCCCTCAGGCTCGGAGTCCACCAGCTGCTGGCCATGCGGGTTCCCGCGCATGCGGCGTTGGACCAGACCGTGGGACTGGCCCGCGCCGTCATCGGCGCGGGACCCTCAGCCCTCATCAACGCCGTCCTCCGCAAAGTCGCTGCGCACACCCTCGAGGAATGGCTGGAGCTGCTGACCGCCGATGAAACAGATGAGACCAAGGTGGCGTCCCTCCGCCACGCACACCCCGAGTGGATTGTGCGCGCCATGCGCCAGTCGCTGGTGGCGCACGGGCGTCCGGCCTCGGAAATCAACGATCTTCTGGAAGCCGACAATGCCGCACCGGTGGTTAACCTGGTGGCACTGCCGGGCATCGGAAGCCTTGACGAGGCCCTTGAAAATGGAGCCGCTCCCGGTGAACTGGTGGAAGGTTCCGCATTGTCCAGCGGCGGGGACCTTGGCCGGCTGGCCTCAGTGAGGGATGGCAGCACCAGGGTCCAGGACGTCGGTTCGCAGCTGGTGGCACGGGCCATGGCCGCCGTTGACCTTCGCATGAACCGTGGCGCCGGCGATGCTGCTGGGGCTGACTCAAAGCACGACGGCGAAGCCTGGCTGGATCTGTGCGCGGGCCCCGGCGGCAAGGCTGCCTTGCTCGGTGCGCTGGCGAGCCAGACGGGAGCCACGCTGCTGGCCAATGAACCTGCACCCCACCGTGCCAAACTGGTCAGCCAGGCGCTGTCGGCCGTGCCCCGGGAAACCTGGCAGGTCAGGACCGGCGACGGCCGCGACGTGGGCACCGAAAAGCCCGAGTCGTTTGACCGCGTCCTGGTCGACGTCCCCTGCAGTGGCCTGGGCGCGCTTCGGCGGCGGCCGGAGTCCCGCTGGCGCCGCACGCCCAAGGACCTGGCCGACCTCGGCCCGCTCCAGCGTGAACTGCTCGCCTCCGCACTGGCTGCTGTCCGCCCGGGCGGCGTGGTGGCCTACGTGACCTGCTCGCCCCACCCTGCCGAAACCACCGCCGTGGTCAGCGATGCCCTTCGCAAACGCGATGACCTGGAGCTGCTGGAGGCCGGGCAGGTCCTGGACAGTGTGAGCCTGACCGGGAACCTTGGCGCAGGGCACGAGTCCACCGCCCAGCTGTGGCCCCACGTCCACGGCACCGACGCCATGTTCCTTGCCCTGATCCGCAAAAAGCCCTGACCCCCAACAAGTGCCGGCTCCCCGGAGTCCTGCCCGTGAAAGGTACCCCCCGTGACGCAATGCTGCATCAACCCGAGCATCCTCTCTGCCGACTTCGTCAACCTTGAGGCTGAGCTCAAGCGCATCAGCAATGCGGACGCGGTGCACGTGGACGTGATGGACAACCACTTTGTGCCCAACCTCACCATCGGCCTGCCGGTGGTCCAGCGGATCCAGGCAGTCAGCCCCGTGCCCCTCGATGCCCACCTGATGATTGCCGACGCCGACCGCTGGGCGCCCGGCTTCGCGGACGCCGGGTTGGCATCCGTCACGTTCCACGCCGAAGCCGCCATTGCACCCATCAAACTTGCACGCGAACTGCGGGCGAGGGGTGCCAAGGCAGGCATGGCCCTGCGGCCGGGAACACCTGTGGAACCGTATCTGGACATGCTGTCAGAGCTGGACATGCTGCTGATCATGACGGTGGAGCCCGGCTTCGGCGGGCAGGCCTTCCTGGACGTGACCCTGCCCAAAATCCGGCGTGCCAGGAACGCGATCGACGGTTCGGGGATCGGTGTGGCCATCCAGGTGGACGGCGGTATTACCGAGGACACCATCGCCCGGGCGGCCGAGGCTGGTGCCAACGTCTTTGTGGCCGGCTCTGCCGTCTACGGTGCCGATGACCCGGCGGCCGCGATTGACCGGCTGCGGCAGGCGGGAAGCGAAACGTTACGTTCCGCGGCGGAATAGTCAGGAGACGTCCGGCGTTGTGGCACAATAGCTACACACATACGTGCTCCGGGGTCGGTGTAAGTCCGAACCGGCGGTGACAGTCCGCGACCCGCGAGCCGGTGCTTCCTTCGGGAGGACACCGGCAGACGGTTGAACCGGTGGAATTCCGGTACCGACAGTTAAAGTCTGGATGAGAGAAGCACGTACAGCTGTTTCTACGGCGTCCTGTGACGCCGCGGCGTTCTGCTGTCGTATACCCCCGGAGCCATCGCGGTTCGAGAGGGAAGGAACGACACAAGCATCATGAACCGTTTGCGATGGCTCTTTGAGGCCACTATTCCTGCTGCCGGCATGCCTGCCGGCCCAATCATCGAGGCCGCCGCGTGACTGCGGGCGTGGTCACGGCCTTTACCGCTGCTGAAACCACCGCCATGGCCACCGCCCTGAAGGCGGCCCTTAACGGTCCCCGCGGCGCGAATCCCCTGGTAGGTGCCGTCATCGTCGATCCTCAAGGACGTGAACTGGTGACCGGGTTCCACCGCGGCGCCGGAACCGCCCACGCTGAGGTGGACGCGATCGCGCAGGCGGCGGCTGCCGGAATCGATCTCTCGGGTTGCACCATGCTGGTCACCCTGGAGCCCTGCAACCACCTCGGCCGCACCGGTCCCTGCGCGCGGGCGATCATCGATGCCGGCATCACCGACGTCGTCTACGCAGTGGACGATCCGCATGACCCGGCAGCGGGCGGAGCTGCCACCCTTCGGCAGGCGGGCGTCCGTGTCCGCGCCGGACTTGGTGCCGGTGAAGCGCTGGACCTGAACCGCCAATGGTTTGAGGCGGTGGCGGCAAAACGCCCGTTCGTCACCCTGCATATCGCCCAGACCCTGGACAGCCGCATCGCTGCCGAGGACGGCACCAGCCAGTGGATTTCCTGCCCGGAATCCCTCGCCGACAACCACGCCGTCCGCGGGCGCATCGATGCCATCCTCGTTGGCACGCAGACCGTGCTGGTGGACAACCCGCGCCTTACCGCCAGGGACGCTGCCGGCAATCCGGCCACCAAGCAACCCGTGCGCGCTGTGATGGGACTCCGCGACATTCCGGCGGACGCAGCCGTCCACGGAAGCGACGGCCTGGTGCTGCACCTGCCCACCCGCGACCCCCGCGAAGCCTTGTCCAGCCTGTACGGCAGCGGCATGCGCCACCTGATGGTCGAGGGCGGATCGCGGATCCTCAGCGCCTTCCTCGCGGCCGGGCTGGTGGACGAACTTATTGTCTACCTGGCGCCCACACTGCTCGGCTCCGGCACTCCTGCCCTCACCGGGCTGGGGATCACCACCCTCGCTGACGCTCAGCAGTGGGAGTGGGACGCATCCGACGGCGGCGCCGTCCGGACGCTGGGCCGTGACCTAAGACTCCATCTCCGACCGCAACGCACTGTTGCCCTCGACCCACAACCGTCCCGCGCCACCGCGGAGCAAGCCCAGGGAGGCTACTGATGTTTACCGGAATTATTGCCGAGCAGGGGCAGGTCCTGTCCGTGGAAAAGGACGGCGACACCAGCGCCACCCTCCGGCTGCACGCACCCGGCACCACCGAGGGGCTCGCCCTTGGCGGATCCATCGCCGTCAACGGCGTTTGCCTTACTGCCACTGAAATCGACGGCAAGGAGTTCAGCGTTGACGTGATAGGCGAGACCCTGGTCCGCAGCACCATCGGCGAACTTGCACCGGGCGATCCGGTCAACCTTGAACGCTGCGTTCCCGCCGGCGGACGGCTCGACGGACACGTGGTGCAGGGCCACGTGGACGGCGTCGGCGTGCTGCTGGAACGCGAGCCACTGGGCAACTGGGACCGGCTCCGCTTCGGCGTCCCGGCGAACCTGGCCCGCTACATCGCGGAAAAGGGCTCGATTGCCATCGACGGCGTGTCACTGACCGTAACCGCCGTCAGCCCCGCCGCAGAGCAGGAACCCTGGTTCGAAGTGGGGCTGATCCCCACCACCCTGGCTGAAACCGGCCTCGGTACCAAGACCACCGGCAGCCGGGTGAACCTGGAAGTCGATGTGCTGGCCAAGTACACCGAACGCCTGCTGGCGTTCAACACGGCAGCGCCCGCCGCTGTTGAAGGAGGAACACGATGAACGCCGCCGTACGAGTCGAGCCCGACGTGGCCACCGCTGACCACTCCCGCCCCCAGGAAAACCCCACAGTACGGCTGAGCACCATCGAGGAAGCGGTCCGGGCCATCGCCGCCGGCAGGCCCGTGCTGGCCGTGGACAACGAGGACCGGGAAAACGAAGGCGACATCATTTTCGCCGCCCAGTCCGCCACACCCGCCTTGATGGGCTGGACTATCAGGTACAGCTCCGGCGTCATCTGCGTCCCGCTGTCCGGCGAACGTGCCGATGCCTTGGACCTGCCTCCCATGGTGGAAGTCAACCAGGACGCGAAGGGCACCGCATACACTGTTTCCTGCGACGCCGCCACGGGCGTCAGCACCGGAATTTCCGCCACGGACCGGGCCCTCACGGCCAGGGTGCTCGCCGATCCGCAGTCGGGGCCGGCGTCCGTGACGCGCCCCGGGCATATTTTCCCGCTGCGTGCGGTGTACGGTGGTGTGCGGGAACGTCCCGGCCACACCGAAGCCGCAGTGGACCTGTGCCGCCTGGCCGGCATGGAACCTGTGGGCGTGATCGCTGAAGTAGTGTATGACGACGGCGAAATGATGCGGCTGGACGGGCTCCGTGCCTTCGCTGCTGAACACGGATGCCCCCTGATTTCGATCCAGGACCTGGTGGCCTACCTCGACGCGGAGGGCACATCGGACGGTAACCCCCGGGCAGCACGCGCGGGCGAAGAAGAGGAGATACGATGACGGCTTCCGCAGCTTCGGGCAACGGCCACCTGCCTGCCTCAGGCAACGGCCACCACAAGGCCGAATCCGCACCTGGCCACCACCACACGGAGGGCAACCGCCACACACCCCATCCCGTCAGCGCCGGACCCATCGTGCAGCTGCCCACAGCCTTCGGCGATTTCGTGGCCCAGGCCTGGACGGACCTCGTCACCGGCCACGAGCACCTGGCGGTCAGTTCTCCGAACCCGCCCAAGGATGGAAAAGCGCCCCTGGTCCGGCTGCACTCCGAATGCCTCACCGGGGATGTTTTTGGTTCGTACCGCTGTGACTGCGGCGAGCAGCTTGCCTACGCCCTGGAAATGATCCGCGAACACGGCGGGACGCTGCTGTACCTGCGCGGGCAGGAAGGCAGGGGCATCGGCCTGGCCAACAAGATCAAGGCCTACGCCCTGCAGGAAGCCGGCTTCGACACGGTGGAGGCCAACGAACAGCTTGGCCTGCCCGTGGACGGCCGGTGCTACAAGGCCGCCGCCCAGGTGCTGGCCGAAATGGGACTGCACGAGGTGCGGCTGCTGAGCAACAACCCGGACAAGCAGAACAGGCTGGCGAAGGCCGGCGTCAAGGTAGTGGAAATGGTCCCCACCGAGGTGCCTTCGCGCGACCAGAACATCCGGTACCTGCAGACCAAGAAGGACCGCATGGAGCACCGGCTGGTGCTTGGCTCCCACGTGGGCCCGGTGCCGGTAGCCAGTCCCGGCGCCGGCTTCGAGCACGAACAAGACTGACACGAACAAGATTGAACAGCGCATCTCGCTGCTGAGCCACCACAACGAACGGAACAGTACTGACCTATGAGCGGACACGGCGCCCCCGACATCGACCTCACCACCCTCAACCCGGCCGAAACGTCCCAGCTGAAGCTGGCTATCGTCGCGGCCAGCTGGCACACCCAGATCATGGACGGACTCCTGGACGGTGCCCTGCGCGCGGCCAAGGACGCCGGCATCGCCGATCCCATCGTCCTGCGGGTGCCGGGCTGCTTTGAGTTGCCGGTGGCAGCCGCGCGCCTCGCGCCGCACTTCGACGCCGTGGTGGCCCTCGGCGTCGTGATCCGGGGCGGCACGCCGCACTTCGAGTACGTCTGCCAGGCCGCGACGTCGGGACTCACCGACGTGAGCGTGCGCACCGGCGTCCCCGTGGGTTTCGGCGTCCTGACCTGCGACACCGAGCAGCAGGGCCTGGACCGTGCCGGCCTCCCCGGGTCGAAGGAAGACAAGGGCCACGAGGCTGTCACCGCAGCCCTGGCTACCGCCGTGGTGCTCAAGCAGTACCGCAGCTAGCAGCCGGGCAAATGGCGGGCGCGTGTGTGTTCACTCACATCGCGCCCGTCATGCAACGGCCCGACAAGCGCCCTTTGGGCCGCAGCAAGTAGGCTGGAGGGCGTGAAGAATTTCGAGACGCTGTTCGCTGAGCTCAGCGAGAAGGCAGCCGCCCGCCCGGAAGGCTCCCGCACCGTCGCTGAATTGGACTCCGGTGTCCATGGCATCGGCAAAAAAGTCGTTGAAGAAGCAGCCGAAGTATGGATGGCTGCCGAATATGAATCCGATGAAGCGGCGGCCGAGGAAATCTCCCAGCTGCTGTACCACCTGCAGGTTCTGATGCTCGCCAAAGGCCTGACCCTGGAAGACGTCTACAAGCATCTGTAGCCACCGGTCCGGCGCGCTCTCTGCCCGCCGGTGCCTGCCGTGGCCTGCACTGCTTGAACACCTGGACATTTCCACATTTAGAAAGATTTCCCCATGCTGCGAGTAGCCGTCCCCAATAAGGGTTCCCTGTCCGAAGCCGCCTCCGCGATGCTGTCCGAAGCCGGATACCGCCAGCGCCGCGACACTCGTGAGCTGGTGATGGTGGACCCGGACAACGACATCGAGTTCTTCTTCCTCCGTCCCCGCGACATCGCCGTGTACGTGGGCCAGGGAACGCTCGACGTCGGCATCACCGGACGCGACCTGCTGCTGGACGCAGAGGTGGAGGCGGAGGAACTGCTTCCGCTGGGATTCGCCGCCTCCACGTTCCGCTTCGCCGGCCCTGTCGGTGACTTCGGCAAGGTTGAGGAGCTGGAAGGCAAGCGCCTGGCCACCAGCTATGACGGCCTGCTCCGCGGCTACCTCGCCGAACGCGGCATCAATGCCAAGGTGGTCCGGCTGGACGGCGCCGTGGAGTCCTCGGTCCGGCTCGGTGTAGCCGACGCCATCGCCGACGTCGTGGAAACCGGCAACACGCTCAAGGCCGCCGGGATGGAAATCTTCGGCGAGCCCATCCTCAAGTCCGAGGCCGTCCTGATCCGGCGCACCGGCGCCGGCGGTGCCGCGAACGGCACAGCCAAGGAGATCGAGGTCCTGATCCGCCGGCTGCAGGGTGTGCTCGTAGCGCGCCAGTACGTCCTCATGGATTACGACATCCGCAAGGAACTCGTGGAACAGGCCGCCTCGCTGACACCCGGACTGGAATCGCCCACGGTCTCGCCGCTGCGCGACTCGGACTGGGTGGCCGTCCGCTCCATGGTGCCCAAGCGCGAAACCAACCGGATCATGGATGAGCTGTACGACCTCGGGGCACGCGCCATCCTGGTCAGCAGCATCCACGCCTGCCGCATCTGATTCCATCCAGCGGATCCAGCGCGACATCCACCACAGAATTTCCAGGAGTTTCCCATGGCAGTAGCCGTACGCGTCATTCCCTGCCTCGACGTGGACGCCGGGCGCGTCGTCAAAGGCGTTAACTTCGAGGGCCTCCGCGACGCCGGGGACCCCGTGGAGCTCGCCCACCGGTACGACAACGCCGGTGCTGACGAACTGACCTTCCTTGACGTCACCGCCTCCTCCGGCAACCGTGAAACCACTTTCGACGTGGTCCGCCGGACCGCCGAGGAAGTTTTTATCCCGTTGTGCGTCGGCGGCGGCGTGCGCGGGGTGGCCGAGGTGGACAAGCTGCTGCGCTTCGGCGCGGACAAAGCCTCCATCAACACCGCAGCCGTTGCCCGTCCCGACGTCATCGACGAGATCACCCGGCACTTCGGGTCCCAGGTCCTCGTCCTGTCCGTGGACGCACGCCGCACCCGCCCCGGATCCCAGCCCACGCCGTCGGGCTTCGAAGTCACCACCCACGGCGGGCGGACCGGCACAGGGATCGACGCCATCGCCTGGGCCAAGGAAGCCGCGGACCGCGGCGTGGGGGAGATCCTGCTGAACTCCATCGACGCCGACGGCACCAAGGACGGGTTCGACCTCGAACTCATCAAACTGGTCCGCGCCGCCGTGAAAGTGCCCATCATCGCCTCCGGCGGGGCAGGGGAGCCGGCGCACTTCCCGCCCGCCGTCGCCGCCGGGGCTGACGCGGTCCTGGCCGCATCGATCTTCCACTGGGGCCCGGACGACATGATGTCCCAGGTCAAGAAGGCGATCCGCGAGGCAGGCTTCGAAGTCCGCTAGGTTAGAGCCCCACTTCGGCTGACTGGAGGAGGGCGACGGCGTCCGGCTGGCCTTCGAAGGTGACCAGGGCGTGGCGCGTGCGGCCGTGGGCGTGCATCAGCAGCTCGCCCGGCTCACCCACGATGGCCACCGAAACAGGCGCCCGCTTGGCCACGTGCCGGGGACCGGAGGGCCGCACCAGCACAATGCCGAGATCGACGCCCCGGTACAGGATGGCCGCACGCTTCACCAGCTCATCCCACAGTGCTTCCGAGTACGCCTCATCCAGGGCCCTGGGTGCCCAGCGGTCCACGGCGCGGCGGACATCCTCGGTGTGCACAAAGTACTCGATGAGGTTGGAGCTTTCGTCCAAGGCCTTGATCTTCATGGGGGACAGCGTTGGCGGCCCCGCCCGGAACGTATTCACGAGCCCCGTGTACGCCTCCGGCGTGGTCAGCTTTGCTGCCAGCTTGGCCGTGGCCTGGTCCGAGGCCTTGGCCAGGCGTTTGATGATCAGCCCCAGGCCCACAGCGGCTTTGCGCTCACGCAGGTACAGGTGCGCGGCAAGGTCCCTGGTGCGCCAGCCCTTGCAGAGCGTGGGCGCGTCAGGGCCGGCCGCAAGCAGAGTTTCGGCCAGGACTTCTCGGGACGGGTCGACGAAATGCATCACTTGTGAAACTAGCACGACACCCGCGCAGTTGGGCAGCGTGGCCACCGGTGCTGGCGTGCCGTTGTTCACACACGAATCCGGGCATTGCAAAGGCACTAGACTTGACTCGATGTCTGAGCAGCCCGCCCCCGTCCCCACCCCTGGTTCCACCCTGCCCGCGGCACCCTTGCCGGGCCCGGCCGGAACTCCCGAAGACGCCCCTGCGGCCAGCCCCCTGCCGTCCGATCTGGCCGCCGCACTTAAGCGGGACAGCGCAGGACTGGTGGCCGCCGTCGTACAGCAGTTCGATACCAATGAGGTGCTGATGCTTGGCTGGATGGATGACGAAGCACTGCACCGCACCATGACCACCGGCCGCGTCACTTTCTACTCCCGCTCCCGCCAGGAGTACTGGCGCAAGGGAGACACATCCGGGCACGTGCAGTGGGTCAAGTCAGTAGCCATGGACTGCGACGGCGATGCCCTCCTGGTGCGCGTGGACCAGGTTGGTGCCGCCTGCCACACCGGCACCCGCACCTGCTTCGACGGCAGGGACCTGGCTGTCACCACAGGCCAGGCACTCTGAATTTGTTCCACTGACCGCAGCAACCTGCGGCAGGCAGGGGAGGGTTGGCCACCCCTGCAACCCCCAGCAACAGGTACGGCCCAGGCCAACAAAGCTCCGGCCCACCAGAACCAGACCGGCCCCGACGAGAACAGGCGGAACAGCATAGCCATGCAGGACCTTGGAACCATCAGCCCAAGCCTCGAGGAGTTCCGGGAACTGGCCGGCCACAGCCGCGTCATCCCCGTCCGGCTCAAAGTACTCGCTGACGCCGAGACCCCCATCGGCTTGTACCGCAAGCTCGCCCAGGGGCAGCCCGGAACGTTCCTGATGGAGTCGGCAGCCGTGGGCGGGGCCTGGTCCCGCTACTCCTTCATCGGCGCCCGGTCCCGGGCCACCTTGACCACCAAGGACGGCAATGCCCACTGGCTGGGAGAGCCGCCGGTGGGAGTCCCGGTAGGCGGCAGTCCTGTGGACGCCATCCGCGACACCATCGAAGCCCTGCGCACCGACCGGTTCGAGGGCCTGCCGCCCTTTACCTCCGGCCTGGTGGGTTTCCTTGGCTGGGAAACCGTGCGCCACTGGGAACGCCTGGTCAGCCCGCCCGAGGACGATCTGCAGCTGCCGGAGATGGCGCTGAACCTCGTCACGGACATGGCGGTCCACGACAACGTGGACGGCACCGTGCTGCTGATCGCCAACGCCATCAACTTCGATGACAGTTCCGAACGCGTGGACGAGGCCTGGCACGACGCCGTCGCCCGGGTCAAGGCCCTGCTCACCAAGGTCAGCACCCCCGTGGCCCAGCCCGTCTCGGTGCTGGCCCCGGCCGCACTGGACTTTGCCTCCAGCGTCCAGGAACGCTGGGACGAAGCCGAGTACCTGGCAGCACTGGACCGCGGCAAGGAAGCCATCGTGGACGGCGAAGTGTTCCAGGTGGTTATTTCCCGCCGCTTCGAGATGGAGTGCAATGCTTCGGCCCTGGACGTCTACCGGGTCCTGCGCAACACCAACCCCAGCCCCTACATGTACATCTTCAGCCTCGAGGACGCGGAGGGCCGGGAGTATTCGATCGTGGGCTCCTCGCCGGAGGCCCTGGTCACCGTGACCGGCGAAGAGGTCATCACCCACCCCATCGCCGGATCCCGCCCGCGCGGCAAAACTGTGGAAGCGGACAAGGCCCTCGCCGAAGAGCTGCTCGCGGACCAGAAGGAACGCGCCGAGCACCTGATGCTGGTGGACCTGTCCCGCAACGACCTGTCCAAGGTGTGCGTGGCGGGAACGGTGGATGTCACGCAGTTCATGGAGGTGGAGCGCTTCAGCCACATCATGCACCTGGTGTCCACCGTGGTGGGCCAGCTGTCACCACGGGCGAAGGCCTACGACGTGCTGAAAGCCACCTTCCCGGCAGGTACCCTCTCCGGCGCCCCGAAACCGCGCGCCCTGCGGCTCCTCGACGAACTGGAACCGCACCGCCGCGGCATTTACGGCGGAGTGGTGGGATACCTCGATTTCGCCGGCGACATGGACATGGCCATCGCCATCCGCTCCGCGCTGCTGCGCGAAGGCCGGGCGTATGTCCAGGCCGGCGGCGGCATCGTGGCCGATTCCGTCAACCCCACGGAAGCGCTCGAAACCGTGAACAAGGCTGCCGCCCCGCTCCGCGCCGTGCACACGGCAGGTTCGCTGCAAAACATCTCTGCGGAATCACTGCCTGGCCGGACGGACTCCTGATGTCCGGTCCTGTTGTCCCCGGCAGGGCTGGACCGGCAGCGGAACAGTCCGGGACACCAGCAAAGCGTGCAACGCCCGCCTGGGCCCGCAAGTCCACATTGATACTGCTGGTGGCCGTCCTGGCCCTGGCGGTCTTCGGCACCACTACCCAGACCTGGATGACTGTCACGCTGGACCCGAACCAGGTGGGCCAGGCCGGTGCCGCGCAGTCGGCGCTGGACGTCCAGGGCAGTAAGGCTGCCACCGCCGTCACGGCTTTGGCGCTCGTGGCCCTTGCCGGCGGCCTGGCGGCCGCCATCGCCGGCCGGATCGCCCGGTGGATCATCACCGCCATCATCGTCCTGGCCTCAGCGGGAATCGTCGCCGCTGCGTCCACCGTCCTGGCCGACCCGCTGGCGGCAGCCCAGGGCGCCATCGCGGCCGCCACGGGCATCACCGGCAGCCAGGCGCAAGTAGCCGTCACCGCGTTCCCGGCCCTCGCCGTCGTCGCCGGTTGCCTGCTGGCCCTCGCCGGCCTGCTCATCATTCCGGCCAGCCGGCACTGGAAAACCCGGACCAAATATGACGCGCCGGCCCTCGGCGGGGCCGCCGCCACGTCAGGACCGGTCGACGAGATCGACAGCTGGGACAGGCTTTCCAAGGGCGATGATCCCACCTGATTGATCGCCGGCGCCGGACAAGCCCGGGCTGCCATGCCGCCGATACGCGGCCCGCAGCCAAAAAATGGCAGAATGTAAGCAGTATCCACCCTGAGGAGATTTTCCATGAGCAAAGCACCTGCATCCGTTTCCAAGTCAGGCACCCGCACGGTTGCCCCCGGCGCCATTGACCACAGCCAGGAACTCGGCCACGGCAACAGCCCCGCGGCCTGGACCTGCGTCATTGTGATGCTGGTGGGCGCCCTCATCGCGTCAATCGCCTTCGTTATCGCCAGCACCCCCATCTTCATCGCGGGCGCCGGCGTGATGGTCCTCGGCCTCATCCTCGGCTACATCATGCGCAAGGCAGGCTACGGCGTCGAAGGCAGCAAGCTGAAGAACTCCGGCCACTGATGGCAACTGTTCTCGATGACATCAACGCCGGTGTCAGGGAGGATATGGACGCCCGGAAACGCCTCGTTTCCCTGGCTGAACTGAAGGACCTGGCCCAGGGCGCAGCACCCGCCCGCGACGCCTGGGCCGCCCTCGGCGGCACTTCCCCGTCGCGTGAGCAGCTGAAAGTCATCGCGGAGATCAAGCGCCGCAGCCCTTCCAAGGGCGACCTCGCAGCCATTGGCGATCCCGCTTCCTTAGCGCGGCAGTACGCCGACGGCGGTGCCTCCGTCATCAGCGTCCTCACCGAACAGCGCCGCTTCAACGGCTCCCTGGCGGACCTGGACGCGGTACGCGCCGCGGTGGATGTGCCCTTGCTGCGCAAGGACTTCACCCTCGACGAGTATCAGATCTGGGAAGCCCGGGCCCACGGCGCGGACCTGATCCTGCTGATCGTTGCTGCGCTCTCCGATGCCCAGCTGAACGAGTTCTCGGCACTGAGCCGCGAACTGGGCATGAATGTGCTCGTCGAAACGCACACCGAAGAGGAAATCGAGCGGGCGGTCGCCGCCCAGGCGCGCATCATCGGAGTGAACGTTCGCAACCTGAAGACGCTCGACGTCGACCGTTCCGTTTTCGCGTCCCTCGCGGGCCTGATTCCGGCGCAGGCCCTGGTGGTCGCCGAATCCGGCGTCCGCGGCGTGGATGACGTGACGCACTATGCCGCCAGCGGCGCCAACGCGGTCCTGGTGGGGGAGGCCCTGGTGAGCCACTCCACCCCCCGAGAGCGGATTGCAGAGTTCACGGCGGCAGGCGCCGCCGCCCTCGCCGCCCGGGGCTGACGCAGCGCCCCTGGCCGCGGCACCGCGGACAGGGGCTGCCAGCCGCCTGAGGCGCTTTTGTTCCGGCCCACCGGCGGGAACACCACAACTTACCGAACGATCAACTGGAACAGGACGGGACTGATGGCCGACGCACCCTCAGGAAACGCTGACAACAAGGCCGCGGAAGCATTCCTGCAGGGCGGCTCCCTGAAACACGCCCCGGGGCCGTACTTCGGCAGCTACGGGGGGCGCTGGATGCCCGAGTCCCTCATCGCCGCCCTGGACGAGCTCGAAGAGACGTTCGACAAGGCCAAGGACGATCCCGACTTCCGGGCCCAGGTCGCGGACCTGAACAAAAACTACTCCGGCCGTCCCTCGCTGCTGACCGAAGCCAAGCGCTTCTCCCAGCACGCCGGGGGAGTCCGGATCTTCCTCAAGCGCGAGGACCTGAACCACACCGGCTCCCACAAGATCAACAACGTCCTGGGCCAGGCGCTGCTCGCCAAGCGCATGGGCAAGACCCGTGTGATCGCCGAGACCGGCGCGGGCCAGCACGGCGTCGCCAGCGCCACCGCCGCCGCCCTCATGGGCCTGGAGTGCGTGGTGTACATGGGCGCCGAAGACTGCCGCCGCCAGGCGCTGAACGTTGCCCGGATGGAGCTCCTGGGCGCCACCGTCATCCCCGTGACCAGCGGCTCGCAGACCCTCAAGGACGCCATCAACGACGCCCTGCGCGACTGGGTGGCCAACGTGGACAACACCCACTACCTCCTGGGCACCGCCGCCGGCGCCCACCCGTTCCCGGCGATGGTCCGCTACTTCCACGAGGTCATCGGCGAGGAAGCACGCGCCCAGATCCTGGACCAGGAAGGCAGGCTCCCGGACGCCGTCTGCGCCTGCATCGGCGGCGGCTCCAACGCCATAGGCATCTTCCACGGCTTCCTGGACGACCCGTCCGTGAAGATCTACGGGTTCGAAGCGGGCGGCGACGGCGTGGAAACAGGCCGCCACGCGGCCACCATCACGCTGGGCAAGCCGGGAGTCCTGCACGGCGCCCGCTCGTACCTCATGCAGGACGACGACGGCCAGACCATCGAGTCCCACTCCATCTCCGCCGGCCTGGACTACCCCGGCGTCGGTCCGGAGCACTCCTACCTCTCGGACATCGGCCGCGTCAGCTACGAACCCATTACCGACAGCGAAGCCATGGAAGCGTTCCGCCTCCTCTGCCGTACCGAAGGCATCATTCCCGCCATCGAATCCGCGCACGCGCTGGCCGGCGCCATCAAGGTGGGGCAGCGGCTCGCTGCCGAAACCGCTGAGGCCGGCGGGACCGCGCAGGACAAGATCGTGATCGTGAACCTCTCGGGCCGCGGGGACAAGGATGTGGCCACCGCCGCCGAATGGTTCGATCTGTTGGACAAGAATTCCGCCGAGTCTGAAATCGGCAAAGAGGGGGAGCAGCTGTGAGCACCGCACAGACCACCAGCAAGTCGGCCGCGGCCATCGACAAGGCACGCGCCGAAGGCCGCTCCGCCCTGATCGGCTACCTTCCCGCCGGATACCCGAGCGTGGAGGAGACCATCGCCGCAGGCATCGCCCTGGCCGAGAACGGCGCGGACCTGATCGAAATCGGCATTCCGTACTCAGATCCCGTGATGGACGGCCAGGTCATCCAGGCTGCCACCACCGAGGCCCTGGCCAAAGGCTTCCACGTCCGCCAGGTCTTTGATGTGGTGGCAGGCATCACCAGCAAAACCGATGCCGCCGTCCTGGTGATGACCTACTGGAACCCGGTAGTCCGGATGGGCGTGGACGAGTTCTCCCGGCGCCTGTCCGAGGCGGGCGGCGCCGGCCTCATCACCCCGGACCTCATCCCTGACGAGGCTGCCGAGTGGATGGAAGCCTCGGACAAGTACGGCCTGGACAGGGTGTTCCTCGTGGCGCCGTCCTCCACCACGGAGCGGATGCAGCGCACCGTGGACGCCAGCCGCGGCTTTGTCTACGCAGTCTCCATCATGGGCGTCACCGGCGCCCGGACCTCCGTCAGCACCGCCGCAAAGGACGTGGTGGCCGCAGCGCATGCCGCCGGTGCCGAGCGTGTGTGCGTGGGACTGGGCGTCTCCAATGCCGAACAGGTCCGCGAGATCGCCGCCTACGCAGAAGGCGTGATCGTGGGCACCGCATTGGTGGCCGCAATCCGCGACGGCGGCGTGGACGCCGTTGCCGCCCTCACCAAGGACCTCAGCACTGGATTGACCCGGGAAACCGGCCTGACCGGGGAAGAAGCCTAATCCATGCAGACGCTCCTTCAGGCGGCGGCCCTGGTGCCGGCCAGCATTCCCAGCCCGGACTGGTCCGGGTTCGATATTCCCCTGCCCTGGGGAACGCTGCGCATCCACGCCTACGCCCTGTGCATCCTGGCCGGCATCGTGGTGGGCCTGTGGCTCACGTCGGTCCGCTGGGCTAAGCGCGGCGCGCCCGAAGGCAGTGTCTGGGACATCGTGGTCTGGGCCATTCCGTTCGGAATCATCGGCGGCCGGCTCTACCACGTGGTGTCCTCGCCGGACGCCTACTTCGGCCCCGGCTTTGACGGCACCGGCGACCTCTCCCTGATCCCGCAGATCCAGCGCGGGGGCCTGGGCATCTGGGGCGCCGTGGTCCTGGGCGCGGTCGGTGCGTGGATCGGCTGCCGCCGCAGCGGCGTCAAGCTCAGCGCGTTCCTGGACGCCGCCGCCCCCGGGCTGCTGCTCGCCCAGGCCGTGGGCCGCTGGGGCAACTACTTCAACCAGGAACTCTTTGGCGGGCCCACCACGCTGCCCTGGGGGCTGCAGATCGACGCGGACAACCCCAACTTCCCCGCCGGAGTGGCCGCGGACACCCTGTTCCACCCCACGTTCCTGTACGAATCGCTGTGGAACCTGGCCGGCGTCGTTATCCTGCTCGCCCTGGACCGGAAGTTCAACTTCCGCCGCAGCAGGCTGTTCTGGCTCTACGCCATGTACTACACGCTGGGCCGGGTCTGGATCGAAGCCATGCGCATCGACGATGCGGAGCAGATTTCGCTGTTCGGCATCACCACCCGGCTGAATGTCTGGACCAGCATCTTCGTTTTCCTGGCCGCGCTGGCGGCGTTCATCGTGCTGGGATTGAAGAAGAGGACGGAGCCGGACACGGTATACCTGCCGGGCCGGAAACCTTCGGAAAGACAGGGCGGGGAGGCCGTAACAGGCACCAGCGACTCGGTCCGTGATACGGACCCTGTTGTCTCAGATAGTGAATCGCGTGATAATCTCCCTGATAACCAAAGCGGTTCCAGGCCCGAATCCGTCCCCGCGGAAGAGGCCTCGGCAGCACCGGCCGGCGTCAAGCCGGGACAGGATGCAACGGCTGCCGGACATTCCGGCAGTACAGCCACCGGAGCCGCACCGGAGGCCGGCACCAGCAAGTAAACCGCCGGCCCGAAGGGCAGCAGAGCCACCGCTCGAAGCTCCCGAAAACCACAGTGTCGTGGCATGGGGCCAAATCTGTACAGCATAGAGCTGCTGTCAGGTGAAGCCCTGGGCAGGGGCCTGCGTAACCGTTAGTTCAGCAGGCCGGGCTGACCTACAATTTCCAGTAAGTAACACTTTGTTGTGCCCATGTGAGCGGCGCCCGACGAGTGGGGCCAACGGTGTCCCTTCCATACGCACGATCAGGAGGAAGGACGTCTCCCATGACCCAAACTCTTCACACTCCCAGCTGGTCTGAACCGGATCAGCCTGAGACTGCCATGTCGCCGTTCAAGCGCTTCGCGGCCTTGCCGGAGGCCAGCGGGTTGTACAACCCCGAGCAGGAGAAGGACGCCTGCGGTCTTGCGATTATCGCCACCCTTCGCGGCGAACCCGGCTACGACATCGTGGATGCCGCCCTCACCGCCCTGCGCAACCTCGAGCACCGCGGTGCCGTGGGCGCGGACGAAGGCACCGGTGACGGCGCAGGCCTCCTCATGCAGATCCCGGATGAGTTCTTCCGTGCGGTCACCGAGTTCGAACTTCCCGCACCCGGCCAGTACGTTGCCGGTACCGCTTTCCTGCCGGCAGAGCAGCGCGAAGCCGACGCCGCGAAGGCCGGCATCGAAGGCCTGGCGGCTGACGAGGGCCTGAAGGTCCTCGGCTGGCGCGAAGTGCCCATTGTGGCCGACCTCGTCGGTGCCATGGCCCGTGCCTGCATGCCCTACTTCTCCCAGCCCTTCCTGGCATCCGCCACCGGTGAGGAACTGGACCGCAACGAACTGGACTCCCGCGCCTGGCGGATCCGCAAGCGTGCCCAGAACAAGTTCGGGGTGTACTTCCCGTCGCTGTCCTCGCGGACCATCGTCTACAAGGGCATGCTCACCACCGCCCAGCTGGAGCCGTTCTACCCGGACCTCTCGGACAAGCGGTTCAAGACCAAGCTGGCGATCGTCCACTCGCGCTTCTCCACCAACACCTTCCCGTCCTGGCCGCTGGCCCAGCCGTTCCGCACCATCGCCCACAACGGTGAAATCAACACCGTCAAGGGCAACCGGAACTGGATGCGCGCCCGCCAGTCCCAGCTTGCCAACCCGCTGCTGGGTGACTCGCCGGAAGAGCTGTACCCCATCTGCACCCCGGGTGCCTCCGACTCCGCGTCCTTCGATGAGGTAGCCGAGCTGCTCTGGCTCTCCGGCCGCCCCATCACGCACTCGATCATGATGATGATCCCCGAGGCCTGGGAAAACCACGCCACCATGGATCCGGCACGGCGTGCGTTCTACGAGTACCACTCGCTGCTGATGGAACCGTGGGACGGCCCCGCAGCTGTTTCCTTCACCGACGGCAACCTCGTGGGCGCCACCCTGGACCGCAACGGCCTGCGCCCCGGCCGCTTCTGGATCACCGAGGACGGCCTGATCGTCTTCGCCTCCGAGGTGGGCGTGATCGACGTCGAGCCCTCCAAGGTGGTCAAGAAGGGCCGTGTGTCCCCGGGCAAGATGTTCCTGGTGGACACCGAGGCCGGGCGCATCATTGACGACGAAGAGGTCAAGGCCGAGGTGGCCGCCGCCAACCCGTGGGCGGAGTGGGTCAAGGACAACCTGATCGACCTCAACGACCTTCCCGAGCGCGAGCACGTGGTCCACACGGCTGCGTCCGTGAACATCCGCCAGCGGACCTTCGGCTACACCACCGAGGAACTGAAGATCCTGCTCGGCCCGATGGCCCGTACCGGTGCTGAACCGCTGGGTGCCATGGGCTCGGACACCCCGGTGGCCGTGCTGTCCAAGCGCCCCCGGTTGCTCTTCGACTACTTCGTGCAGTCCTTCGCCCAGGTGACCAACCCGCCGCTGGACGCCATCCGCGAAGAACTCGTCACGTCGCTGACCTGTGCCATCGGCCCCAACGGCAACCTCCTGGACACCAAACAGGTCCGCCAGCCCCAGGTCCAGCTGCCGTTCCCGGTGATCAACAACGACCAGCTCGCCAAGATCGCCAACATTGAGGACGCCGACGGCAACCGCGTGGCCATGAAGGTCCGCGGCCTGTACCGCCCCGAAGGCGGCGAGAACGCGCTCCGTGCCCGGCTCACCGAAATCTGCGAGCAGGTTTCCGGCGCCATCAACCGCGGCGTGCAGTACATCGTGCTGTCCGATCGTGACTCGAATGCACAGTGGGCACCCATCCCGTCGCTGCTGCTGGTCAGCGCGGTCCACCACCACCTGCTCCGCAGCGCCAACCGCACCAAGACCGCCCTGGTGGTCGAGGCCGGCGACGTCCGCGAGACGCACCACGTGGCAGTGCTCATCGGCTACGGCGCCTCCGCAGTCAACCCGTACCTGGCCATGGAATCCGTGGAGCAGCTGATTGCTGCCGGAGACGTCACCGGCGTCACTCCGCAGGACGGCGTCTACAACCTCATCAAGGGCCTGGGCAAGGGCGTCCTGAAGATCATGTCCAAGATGGGCATCTCCACCGTGGCGTCCTACACCGGCGCGCAGACGTTCGAGGCACTGGGCCTGGGACAGGAACTGGTGGACGAATTCTTCGCCGGCACGCACTCCCAGCTCGGCGGCGTGGGCCTGGATGTCATCGCGGCCGAAGTTTCCGCGCGGCACCAGATGGCCTACCCCGAGGGCGGCATCGAACAGCCCCACCGCCCGCTCCTGGGCGGCGGCGAGTACCAGTGGCGCCGCGACGGCGAGCCGCACCTGTTCAACCCGGAGACGGTCTTCCGGCTGCAGCACGCCACGCGTGAACGCCGCTATGACATCTTCAAGGCCTACACCAAGGGCGTGGACGACCAGTCCCAGAACCTGATGACCCTGCGCGGCCTGCTCAAGTTCAAGAACGAGCGCCCCGCGGTTCCGCTCGAGGAAGTGGAGCCCGTCTCCAGCATCGTCAAGCGGTTCTCCACGGGTGCCATGAGCTACGGCTCCATCTCCCAGGAGGCCCACGAGACGCTGGCCATCGCCATGAACCAGCTGGGCGGCAAGTCCAACACCGGTGAAGGCGGCGAGGACGTGGAGCGCCTACTCGACCCCAAACGCCGTTCGGCAGTCAAGCAGATCGCCTCCGGACGCTTCGGCGTCACCAGCCTTTACTTGACCAACGCCGACGACATTCAGATCAAGATGGCGCAGGGCGCAAAGCCCGGCGAAGGCGGCCAGCTCATGGCGCAGAAGGTCTACCCCTGGGTGGCCCGGACGCGGCACTCGACCCCCGGCGTCGGACTCATTTCCCCGCCCCCGCACCACGACATCTACTCCATCGAGGACCTGGCGCAGCTGATCTACGATGCCAAGCGCGCCAACCCCTCGGCCCGTGTGCACGTCAAGCTCGTCTCCGAGGTGGGGATCGGCACCGTGGCATCGGGCGTGACCAAGGCGAAGGCCGACGTCGTGCTCGTTTCCGGCCACGACGGCGGAACCGGCGCCTCGCCGCTGAACTCGCTCAAGCACGCCGGTGTCCCGTGGGAGCTCGGCCTGGCCGAGACCCAGCAGACGCTGATGCTCAACGGCCTGCGCGACCGCGTGGTGGTGCAGGTTGACGGCCAGCTCAAGACCGGCCGCGACGTGGTGATCGCCGCGCTGCTCGGCGGTGAAGAGTTTGGCTTCGCCACCGCACCGCTGGTGGTGGAAGGCTGCATCATGATGCGCGTCTGCCACCTGGACACCTGCCCCGTGGGTGTGGCCACCCAGAACCCGGAACTGCGGGCACGCTTCAGCGGCAAGCCCGAGTTCGTGGTCAACTTCTTCGAGTTCCTTGCCGAGGAAGTCCGCGAGATCCTGGCCGAGCTGGGCTTCCGGAGCCTGGAAGAGGCCATCGGCCACGCCGAGGTCCTCGACGCCCGCGAGGCGATCAACCACTGGAAGGCCGACGGCCTGGACCTGGATCCCATCCTGCATGGGCTGGAGTTTGACGACGACGCCCCGCTGCGGAACATGACCGGCCAGAACCACGAGCTGGACAAGCACTTCGACCAGCGGCTCATCACCATGGCCACCGAGGCCCTGACGGACCGCAGCCCGGTGAAGATCTCCGTTGACGTGATCAACACGGACCGTTCCGTGGGCACCATGCTGGGGCACGTGGTCACCAAGACGTTCGGCACGGACGTCCTGGCCACGGACACCATCGATGTGACCCTGAGCGGCACCGCCGGCCAGTCCCTGGGCGCCTTCCTGCCCGCAGGCATCACCCTGCGGCTGTTCGGCGACTCGAACGACTACGTGGGCAAGGGCCTTTCCGGCGGCCGCATCATCGTCCGGCCGGACCGCACCAACGTGTTCAAGGCCGAGACGAACGTCATTGCCGGCAACGTGATCGGCTACGGCGCCACCAGCGGCGAGATGTTCCTGCGCGGCCAGGTGGGCGAACGCTTCCTTGTCCGCAACTCGGGTGCCACCGCCGTCGTCGAAGGCATCGGCGACCATGGCTGCGAGTACATGACCGGCGGCCAGACGCTGATCATCGGCCGCACCGGGCGCAACTTCGGTGCCGGCATGTCCGGCGGCACCGCCTACGTCCTGGACCTGGACACTGCCAAGGTCAACAAGGACGCCCTGCAGTCCGGTGAACTCCAGCTCCGTGAGCTGGACGCCGAGGACCGCGACATCGTGCATGGACTCCTGGTCAAGCACGTTGAAGAAACTGACTCCCAGCTGGCGGCGCGCCTCCTCGAGAACTTCGATGACACCGCTGCCCGCATCACCAAGGTGCTGCCGCGGGATTACGCGGCCGTGCTGCAAACCCGCCTCGACGCCATTGAAGAGGGCCTGGACCCCGACGGCGAAGAAGTGTGGTCTCGAATCCTGGAGGTAACCGGTGGCTGATCCACGCGGATTTTTGAAAGTACGTCAGCGTGAAACCCAGCCGCGCCGTCCCGTTCCCGTCCGCATCATGGACTGGAAGGAAGTGTACGAGGCACAGGAAAAGGGCACGCTGAAGGCGCAGGCCGGCCGCTGCATGGACTGCGGCGTCCCGTTCTGCCACCAGGGCTGCCCGCTGGGCAACCTCATTCCCGAGTGGAACGACCTCATGTGGCGGGACAAGGGCGAGGAAGCGATCGAGCGCCTGCACGCCACCAACAACTTCCCGGAGTTCACCGGCCGCCTGTGCCCGGCTCCGTGCGAGGCGTCCTGTGTGCTGGGCATCAACCAGCCCGCCGTTACCATCAAGCAGGTGGAAGTCTCCATCATCGACGAAGCCTGGGACAACGGCTGGGTCAGCCCCCTGCCGCCGGCTCGCCTGACCGGAAAGACCGTTGCCGTCGTCGGCTCCGGCCCTGCCGGCCTGGCCGTGGCGCAGCAGCTGACCCGTGTGGGCCACACCGTTGCCGTGTACGAGCGTGACGACAAGATCGGCGGCCTGCTGCGGTATGGCATCCCCGATTTCAAGATGGAAAAAGAGCAGGTGGACCGCCGCATCGAGCAGATGAAGTCGGAAGGTACCCGCTTCCGCACCGGTGTTAACGTGGGCACGGACGTGACCTGGGAGCAGCTGCGCAGGCGCTATGACGCCGTCGTGGTCTGCACCGGCGCCACCGTCCCGCGTGACCTGCCCATCCCGGGCCGCGACCTCGACGGCGTCCACTTCGCCATGGATTACCTGGTGCCGGCCAACCGCGTTGTCGCGGGGGAGCAGATCGAGGACCAGATCCACGCGCAGGGCAAGCACGTGGTGATCCTGGGCGGCGGCGATACCGGAGCGGACTGCCTCGGCACCGCCCACCGGCACGGCGCTGCGTCGGTGACCACCCTCGCCATCGGCAAGCAGCCGCCGGCCGAGCGTGCCAGCCACCAGCCCTGGCCGACGTTCCCCACGCTCTTTGAAGTTGCCAGCGCGCACGAGGAAGGCGGCGAGCGGACCTACCTCGCCTCCACCGTGGAGTTCGTGGGCGAAAACGGCAAGCTGACCGGCGTGAAGGTTGCCGAGACGGAGTTCGTGGACGGCAAGCGCCTGCCCAAGGCCGGCACGGAGCGGATCATCCCCGCTGACCTGGTGTTCCTGTCCCTGGGCTTCACCGGCGCGGAGCCTGCCGGGATCACCGAACAGGTGCACGCCGAATTCGACGGCCGCGGCAACGTGTCCCGCGACGGCTACTACATGACCAACACCGAAGGTGTCTTCGTGGCGGGCGACGCCGGCCGCGGACAGTCCCTCATTGTGTGGGCCATCGCCGAAGGACGTGCCGCTGCCGCAGCCGTGGATAAATACCTGATGGGCAGCACCATCCTGCCCGCACCCGTGGCGCCTACGGACCGGGCCATCGCCGTCCTCTAGAGCTGCACCGAGGGTTCACCTCTTCGACAACTTAACCAATGCAAGAGACCAATAGGGTAGGTATATGAGACGCGCAAAAATTGTGGCTACGTTCGGCCCGGCAATTGCCAGCTATGAAAACACCCTCGCGGTGCTGGAAGCCGGTGTTGACGTTGCCCGTATGAACATGAGCCACGGCGACTACTCCGTGCATGACAACACCTACGAAAACGTCCGGAAGGCAGCCGCCGATCTCGGCAAGGCTGTGGCCATCATGGCCGACCTGCAGGGACCCAAGATCCGCCTTGGCCGGTTCGTTGACGGCCCGCACGCCCTCGCCGTCGGTGACACCTTTACCATCACCACCGAGGACGTTCCCGGCACCAAGGACATCTGCTCCACCACGCTGAAGAGCCTCACCGAGGACGTCAACGTGGGAGACGCGCTGCTGATCGACGACGGCAAGGTGGCCCTGCGTGCCACGGCGGTCGACGACGTCAAGGTGGTCGCCGAGGTGACCGTGGGCGGCATGGTGTCCAACAACAAGGGCATCAACCTTCCGGGTGTGGCTGTCAACGTCCCCGCGCTGAGCGAAAAGGACGAGGACGACCTCCGCTGGGCCATGCGCCGCGGTGTTGACCTGGTGGCACTGTCCTTCGTGCGCGACGCCTCCGACATCACGCGCGTCCACGAGATCATGGACGAAGAAGGCCGCCGCGTGCCGGTGATCGCCAAGATCGAAAAGCCGCAGGCCGTGGAGCAGCTGCCCGAGATCATCGACGCGTTCGACGCGATCATGGTGGCCCGAGGTGACCTGGGTGTGGAGCTTCCGCTGGAGGAAGTGCCGATTGTGCAGAAGCGCGCCATCGAGCTGGCCCGCCGCTGGGCCAAGCCCGTCATCGTGGCAACCCAGGTCCTGGAATCCATGATCGACAACCCGCGCCCCACCCGCGCAGAGGCATCAGACTGCGCCAACGCCGTGCTTGATGGTGCAGACGCCGTGATGCTGTCGGGCGAGACGAGCGTGGGCAAGTACCCGATCGAGACCGTCAAGGTCATGGCCCGGATCATCGAATCCACCGAGGTCCACGGCCTGGAGCGCGTCCCCCCGCTGGGCACCAAGCCCAAGACCCGTGGCGGCGCCATCACCCGTGCCGCCGTCGAAATCGCCGACCAGCTGGACGCAAAGTACATCTGTGCTTTCACCCAGTCCGGTGACTCCGCACGCCGCCTGTCCCGCCTGCGGCCGATCAAGCCGGTCTTCGCCTTCACCCCGGTGGAGCAGGTCTGGAACCAGCTGGCGCTGACCTGGGGCATCCAGCCGGTTCTGGTGCAGATGGTGGACCACACCGACGCCATGACCGCGCAGGTTGACCGCAGCCTGATGGAGATGGAACTGGTCCAGGACGGTGACCTGGTGGTCATCGCCGCCGGTTCCCCTCCCGGAAAGGCCGGTTCCACGAACTCGTTGAAGGTGCACAAGGTGGGCGACCTCGCCGACTCCACCCGCGCAGGTGAAGTCACCAGCAACAAGGAAAAGCTCGGCCCCTGGCCGGAAAAGAAGAAGAAGGCCTAGGCTTTCTGACACGAAAGGACCCCCGCCGGTTGGCGGGGGTCCTATTTTCGTTTTGTCGCTCCGGTGGTTGAGCCAGTCGAAATCAACAGGCCCAACCCGTCGGCGCTAGTTGACCTGGTTGATGATCGTTTCGGCCACTTCGCGCATGCTGAGGCGGCGGTCCATGGAGGTCTTCTGGATCCAGCGGAAAGCTTCGGGCTCGGTGAGGCCCATCTTGGTGGTGAGCAGGCTCTTGGCGCGCTCCACGAGCTTGCGGGTGGCGAACTGCTCCTGGAGGTCGGAGACTTCGCTTTCGAGGGCTTTGATCTCCTCGTGGCGGGAGAGCGCAATCTCGAGCGCAGGGATGAGGTCAGCGGGGGTGAAGGGCTTCACCACGTAGGCCATGGCGCCGGCGTCGCGGGCGCGCTCCACGAGTTCCTTCTGGCTGAAAGCGGTCAGCAGGACCACGGGGGCGATGCGGGCCTTGACGATCTTTTCGGCTGCGGAGATGCCGTCCATGACGGGCATCTTGACGTCCATCAGGACCAGGTCCGGCTTCAGTTCCTCGGCCAGCTGGACGGCCTTCTCACCGTTGTCTGCTTCGCCGATGACGTCATAGCCTTCGCCGCGCAGGATTTCGATGATGTCGAGGCGGATGAGGGTTTCATCCTCGGCCACAATGACGCGGCGCGCCGGCTGGGACGATGGTTTTGACTCCGTCTGTTCAGTCACGGGATCTCCTTGGAAAGGTACGGCGGGGACATCACTATCTTAGGTGTGCGCCCGGTCCAGTACTTGATCTGCATGGTTGGTTGCGGCGTCGGCGGCGCGATTCTGGAATTTAGCCTATCTGCATGTAGAGTAATTCCGCGTACGTGAAGCGATCGCGTTGCTCACAATCAGCTGTGGGCGTAGCCTTTTGCTTCGTGTAATCCGCGCCCGAGTGGCGGAATTGGCAGACGCGCCGCACTCAAAATGCGGTATCGAAAGGTGTGTGGGTTCGAGTCCCACCTCGGGCACAGTGTTTCCGCAGGTCAAAGGCCTGTTTAGTCTTTCAGTGTTGACAAAACCGCCCAAAGTGTTGACAGCGGCGTACCGTTTTTTGTGTGGCAAGCATTCGAAAACGCACCAAAAAGGACGGCTCATCGTCCTACATGGTGTTGTGGCGGGACCCGAAGAGCCGCGAGCAGCAGGGCATCACTGTTCCTACCCTCGTCGAAGCCGAGACCCTGAAGAGGCTTTTGGACGCCAATGGCCAGTCCTTCGAGATCGCGCAGCATGCCATCCTGTCGAACGAGAAACGCACGCCCACTGTGGCCGAAGTCATGCAGGAACACATCGACCTGTTGATTCGCCCATCGAGCGGAACCACGAAGACGTACCAGACGATGCTGGACCTGCATATCCGGAACGTCATCGGCCATGTACCGGTGGACAAGCTGGACTACCGGCTGATCGCGCACTGGGTGAAGTCGATGATGGCGAAGGGCAAGGCCCCAAAGACCATCCACAACGTGCATGGCCTGATTTCGGCAGCCATGAACACGGCGGAGATGCTCGGCTACATTACGCGGAACCCCTGCCGTGGGGTTCAGCTACCGGGCATTGAGAAGGCCGAGGACGAGGCGATGTTCCTCACCCATACGGAGTTCAGCCTCATCATGGAGGGGATGGGGGAGCGATACAAGGCCTTCACCAATTTCCTGGTCATGACGGGCACCCGCTTTGGCGAGGCCACCGCCCTTACTGTTGCCGACGTGGACCTGCTCTCCAAACCGCCCACGGCCCGGATCAACAAGGCCTGGAAGCGGGACGGACAGAACCAGTACTACATCGGGGCGACGAAGACAGGCGCCGGTAAGCGGACCATAGGGTTGAACCCTGCCCTTGTGGAGCTGCTGATCCCGCTGGTTGCGAGCAGGCCGGGGAGGGAACTTGTGTTCACGACGCCCAAAGGTGGGCGAATCATCCACAAGCTTTACTGGCACGACTACTGGGTTCCTGCCGTTCGAACGGCCCAAGCAATCGGGCTCACTAAGAATCCGCGGATTCACGACCTCCGCCACACCCACGCGTCCTGGCTGATCCAGGACGGAGTGCCCTTGTTCACCATCTCGCGCCGGCTCGGGCATGCCTCTACACGGACTACTGAGCAGGTGTACGGGTACTTTATGCCGGAGGCGCTGCAGGCTGGCGCTTTCGCTGCTGAGCGTTCCGTCACGGCTTTTCAGCGGTAGCGGTCTGACTAGGGCGTGTCTCCTTATTGGCGTAGCCAGATCAGGACCGAGTAGAGGGCGACCCCGGAGCGGTAGGTGATGGCGAGTTTGTCGTATCGGGTGGCGATGCTGCGCCATTGCTTGAAAATGCGCCCGGCGCGCAGCCCCGGTCATGTCGGTCGGGTTCCAAGCCGTCATGAAAGTGGAAAGCAACGCCTTACTTTTGGAGATCCCGTGGAGATCGAACTCTTTGAACCCGCAGAAGCAGCCGCGCTGATGCGCTGCGCCGAATCATGGCTTCGCGATGGCGCCACCAGCGGACGCTTCCCGCACGCGTGCTGGCCCCCACCCGGCCGACGCATTGGACCCTAGAATACTTGCCGGTCTTCCAGGCTTGGACCAGTGCGGAGACGGCGGCGATGGCGCCTTCCCGGCTCATCAACGTCGTGCTGTCGGCCTCGAATAAGGCGCCGGCATCAAGTGTGGTGACGAGTGGCTGGTTGGGCTGTGGTGGCGAGAGCGGGGCCCCAAAGCAACAATCCACGGTTCCCGTGGAAGCCCTCCGTGCCACGCTAGCTAACAGGCTCACAAACAGCACCAAGTACTGACCGGCCTCGACCGTGGCAGACACCTCCATGATCTGCCCGCACAGGCTCTACCCACCAGAGACAAAAGTGACGCGAGGACAACTTTCTCCCACCACGGCGCGTCAGCGACGCTGGTTCGTTAGCTAGACCCCTCGTCACCGAGCACGGCGAAGGCCAAGAGCCTGTGCCAGCTCTCGATACGATTCGACGGTGGGCGCTCCATCCGCAAGGAGCTGGATGGCAACGTGGTCGGCCCCGGCGGCGTGGTGGCCGCCCTCCAGCCGTTCGGCTACCCGGGCGGCTGTGCCCTGTAAGACAAGGTCGTCGATCAGCCGGTCGCTTCCACCATTGATCATCTCGTCCTCGCTGTAGCCGAGGGACAGGAGGTTGTTGCGGTAGTTCACCCGCTGGAGGTAGGGGTCATCAACGAATGCGCGTCCGACCGCGCGGGTGATGCTGGGGTCGGAGCCCAGGACGACCTTCTGCTCGGGAGCGAGGAGGGGGAGTGGCCCCAGGAGATCTCGCGCCTTCTTCGTATGCTCCGGAATGGTGAGGTAGGGATGTGCTCCCAGTGACCGGCGTCCGGATAGGCGCACCATGTCGGGGCCCAGGGCGGCAAGGACGCGTCGATCGGACGGCACGTCGCCGGCGTCGAGACGGTCGAGGTAGTGCTTCACTGCCGTGTACGGCTTGTCGTAGACGCTCTGGTTGGACTCGCGATGGCCGGCACCAATGCCCAGAAGGAACCTGCCAGGAAAGCGCTGCTCGATGCGATGGAACGCTGGGCCAACGATGTCTGCATCTGTGGACCACACGTTGATGATTCCCGTGGCAATGACGATGTTCTCTGTCGCCTGCAGCAGTTGCTCTACGACGTGCAGTTCGCTGTCCTTCGAGCCGCCGATCCACAGAGCCCCGAAGCCCAACGTCTCCAGTTCCTTCGCCAGGACCGGTGTCCAGGTGTCTGCTACCTTCCACACCCCGTAGCGCTGAAGTTGATTTTTCATAAGTCTCCTTTGCTCATCACTGTGCGCGTGAAGCCGAACCCGCGCAGCAGTGCCTGAGCCTTGCGCGCGGCCTGCCGAGGGCTCGTTCAGAAAGCCATGAAGAGGATCTCTTCGCGCGAATACTCCCGGCCAGGGTGCTCGACGCGAAGGTGCTCATTCGCCTTGGCTACAAGGTCATCTTCATCCGTCCGTGAATGGTCTGACCGCACGGGCACTCCAAGGTCTTCTTCACAGTGGATACTCCTTCTAATCCGTCATTCAGGTCAGGGTATTGGTTAGAGACCTCGGCCAAACGCTGCGAGGGCCTCGTAGGCGAGGCCCATCCCTTGGAGCTCGAGTGTCTGCTTCTTGATCGGCTGAACCATGAGGGAGCGCGTGAAGCGGAGCGTCGAATCCGATTTTTCGGCGATCCTGCGTGCGATCTCCCAGGCACGCTCAAGGACGCGCTGCTGTGGCAGGACTTCCTTGACGAGCCCCCAGCGAAGCGCCTCCTCAGCGGTGATGACCTCTCCGGTGAGCATGTACGCGCGGGCGCGGTTTATGCCCAGCAGCATGGTCATCCAGATGTGGCTGCCATCGCCCGGTACCAAATCCTGGAGATCGAAGTGGGCGGAATCCTCGAAGGAGGCGGTCTCGGATGCGATCACGATGTCCGAATACAACGGCATTTCGCAGTGGCGACGCACGGGACCGTTGACCGCCGCGATCACGGGCACGGGGATGTCAAGCAGCGCATTGTTCATCTCGCGCTGATTGGTCCAGGCAAGTTCTTCCCACACTGCGTACTCGTCGGCGAGGTTGCTCTGGCGGGTCAGGGTTCTGCCTCCGGGAGCGTCGGCTCGCGGGCCGATGAAGTCGGTACCGGTGCCGGTGATGATCACCACCCGATTCGCGCGGTCCAGAGCGATCTGCCGGAACGCGGCGGTGAGATCCCGGTGAGTCGTTTCTCCCATGCGAAGGAAGTCGTTGTCCGAATGTAGCTGCACCAGGAGGATTCCATCCTCACCCCTAGTCAGTTTTATGTGCTGATAACTGTGTTGGTAATCGACGAACTCCGTCACGGTGAGCGACTCCTTCGTTGCTGTATATGGCACAGAAAACTGTGACGCGGAAACAGTCCTTCGATTGTGCCTGAGTTCGTAGCGACGAACACGGCTTACACAATAGCGGGAGGCAGACACCACACCACGCTGAATACGAATCTACCGTATCATTGATCGGATTCCACTCTATTGCCCTTCCTCGGGTGTTCGGCCCTACTGTCGTAGGCAGACCGGAGGGGGACGCCCCTAGGATTGCAGAATGCCGGGTTGTGCGCTGGTTGGCGTGACATTCGTGTTGGGATGCTGTTAGCATGCCTTGAATACGATTTCTAGGGTCGGGGGCTCATCGGCGGCGGTACTCATCGCGTCCACGCGAACGACAGCATGATGTCACCGCGGGGAGCGCATCGAGAGGGGACTACTGATGTCATCGAGCCAACTCACGTTGAGCGATGTCGAGCAACTGCAGGCGATCGCGGCCATCACACGGGTCAAGAGCAAGTATGCAAACAGCATCGATCACCGCCGCTGGGATGAGTTCGAGTCGCTCTTCGCTCCTGATGCGCAGCTAGATGAGAGTGACTTCCCGAATGCCCGCAAACCAGGTTCAAACGAACCAGCCTCTAAGGCTGCGTTCGAGTATCTTGAGGCGGTTGCGAGCCAGGGGGCTGTATGGCCGGTCGTGGGCCGAGCCGCCATCCGTGCCACGGTCTCATCGACCCGGGAGGACCACGGCATGGTCCATCACATTTTCAACCCTGACATCGAGCTCACGTCCGATACCACTGCCACCGCAGTTTTCCGTTACGAGAGCCACCACTGGCTCCTCACGGGCGAGCCGGTGGCCTATATGCACAACTTTGGTACTTATCACGAGAGCTACGTTCGACTTGACGACGGACGCTGGTACATCAAAACACTTCGACTTGCCCGCCTGCGCGTGGAGTGCAGTTAGGCGCCAGCCGAAGGCTCTCTGGCGCGAACGTCGGGTCGACCGCGCACCCGTGGTGCGCAAACATGCAACATCGCCTCGCCTCTTGTCGATGCGAAACACGCGGGAAAAACTGGCTGAAAGGGTAGTGAAGTGGGTAACAGGCTGGATGGCAAGGTCGCCATCATCACGGGCGGAGCACGAGGACAGGGCGAGGCCGAAGCACGACTCTTCGTCGCTTAGGGAGCGAAGGTCGTCATCGCGGACGTGCTCGACGATCTTGGCCAGGCGCTGGCGTCAGACCTCGGCGAAAACGCCCTCTACGTCCACCTGGACGTCACCAGCGAGGACGACTGGAATGCTGCGGTCGCTACAACCATCGAGCGATTCGGACCTCCTACGGTTCTCGTGAACAACGCCGGGATAACGCAGCACCGAACGATCGATCAGATGGTGAAGGAAGATCTGCTCAACATTCTATCGGTCAACGTTGTGGGCCCCTGGCTTGGCACCAAGGCGGTGTTTGATCCGATGCGGCGTGCAGGTGGCGGATCGATCATCAATATCGGGTCGACGAACAGTGGCCGTGGAGAAGCCGGAGGCACCGGGTACACCACCTCTAAGCACGCCCTGGCCGGTCTCACCAAGAGCAGTTCGATCGAGTTCGGGCCTTTCGGCATTCGCGTCAATCATGTGCTTCCCGGTGGCATCAAGACTCCGATGTCGGCGACCTCCGGATCCTGGTACGGCGCCGGTGTGCTGGATACCAACCCCATAGAGTGGGCCTTGCCTTTGCGGCGTTGGGGCCGGCCGGAAGAGATCGCCTACTTGGTCCTTTTCCTCGCCTCCGACGAGTCCAGCTACTCCACCGGATCGGAGTTCACAGCGGACGGCGGAATGACCGTCGATCATCCGGGCAGGCCCGCCCGGGCGTGGGTTGAACACCGCGAAGCACTCTTGGCGGAGCAAAATGCCGCGGTCGCGCTTTCAGGCCGCCCGCCCTCAGAATAAGAGTCGGGATTTCACTGCTCAAACACCGCATCCTCGATGACCCGATGCTGGCCGGGACTATCGAGGATGTGGTGTTTGCCGTTGGTGGCGATGACGACATGGACACTCCGCCGTCGACCGGGAGCATGACCCCAGTGATGTAGGCCGCCTCGTCTGAAGCGAGGAAGCCGACTCCGATGGCGATCTCGTGTGGATCGGCGAACCGCCGAAGGGGATCGTCTCGGTGAGCTCGGTAAGCCTCGCCTCCGATGGAGGAGATCATCCTGGTCTGTGCGTTCGGCGAGACCGCCTTCACGGTGATGCCAAAGTTCGCGAGCTCCTTCGCTCCGGTCTTGGTGAATCCGATGATCCCCGCCTTGGCCGCGGCGTAGTTGGCCTGACCGAAGTTGCCATGCATCCCGGAATAGGAGGTGACGTTCACGATTCGTCCGAAGCCCTGCACTCGCATCGGCCTGACTGCCGCTCGTGTGAGTCGGAAAGTGCGGGTGAGGTGCACCTCCAGCACGCTCTGCCAGTCCGCATCCGTCGTCTTCCAGAGCACCCCGTCGCGGAGGATGCCAGCGTTGTTGACAAGAATGTCCAGGGATCCGGTTTTCTGAACGACCTGATCGATGACCTTGCCAAACTCCGCCCGTTGCCACGAGGCAAGCGATTTCGTATCCAACGCCCCGGGCGGCTCCGCTGACGACGGCTGCCCTGTCATGAAAGTCGAACGAAAGGGTCAGCTGGTCTCCTCGGGGAATTGGTTGCCATTTCTAAGGATGTTGCGGCGCGCCGGTGCCCGGCCCCAGGGGTCAGGGGAGCAGGAAGATCACCATTTCGGTGACGCAGGCCGGCTTGTCGTGCCCCTCGATTCCACGGTGACTCGAGCGACGAGGCGGTGATGGTCCCGGATCGTCTCCTCCAGGGCGACAATCTCGACGCCTCCGCGAAGCCGTGAACCGACCGGGACTGGCGCGGGGAACCGGGTTCGTTCCGCACCGTAGTTGATCCGGGTGATCGACTCGCCGAAGTCGATGAGCCCTTCAATGAACATGCTAACGAGAGACAGTGTCAGGTAGCCGTGCACTATCGTGGACCCAAAAGATCCGGAGGCCGCGCGGACGGGGTCGACGTGGATCCACTGATAGTCCCCGGTCGCCTCGGCAAAATCATCGATGCGCTGCTGGGTGCTGGTCGTCCAAGATGACTCCGAGGTGTTCCCCGACGGCCCGGCCGATCTCGTTAGCGCTCGAGACGCTCCGACGGCCTTGGTCCGTCATCGCACAACCCCGAACAGCCCCGCTGCTCCCATACCGACGCCGACACACATGGAGATGACGACGAGCTGCGCCCCCGGCGACGTCCCTCCAGGAGCGCGTGCCCGACCATTCGTGCACCCGACATGCCGTAGGGTGACCGACGGGAGATCGCACCTCCGTCAACGTTGAGGAGGTCGGGATCGATGCCGAGCTCGTCGCGGCAGACAGGGCTTGTGAGGCGAACGCCTCGTTGAGCTGCCAGAGGCCGATGTCGTCGATGTCGAGTGAGTGGCGTTCCAGGAGCGTCCGTACCGCGGGAACAGGACCGACGCCATCTCCTCCGGGCTGCACCCCGCGACCGCCATTCCCCTGTAGATCCCCAGTGGGTTCAGGCCGCGACGCTCCGCTTCGGACGCTTCCATGAGGACAGCTGCAGATGCGCCATCCGAAAGCTGGCTGGAATCTCCCGCGGTGCGCTGGAGACGGCCGAGGGGAATCCGTCTGGTAGCACCGGGGTGAGGTTAGCGAGAGCCTCCGCGGCAGTACCGGGACGGTTTCCCTCATCCCTCTCTCGCAGCACGGACACATCGGGGATGGGCCCGCCGCATCTCACAGACCAATGCCTCGACCTCGGCCGCGGTCCTTCCCGCAGTCCATCGAAGCCACCAGCCGCATCTTCGCCTTCAGCCGTAGACGGACTGCCGGGACACCCCGTAGCGCCATGCCACCTCGGCCACCGGGGAGCCATCCAGTCCCTCGAGCACCGCCCGGTACCTCTGCTCGACCAGCCAGTCGCCACCCTGCTGCGGATTCGCAATCCCTGGCGACATGACGCTCTAGCGGACAGTCAGCGTGTCCGGCGCAACTTTCTTGACATCGTATTCAAGCGTGGGTAGCGTCAGTCTTTGTCACGCGAGCGAGTCGCAGCCGCGATTCCTCGACCATTGGATGGGCGCCCGCTTCGACGTGCGTCAAACTTAGAGGGCGGCAATCGCATGGGGCGTCTGGCCAACAAGGTGGCGATCATCACCGGCGGCTCTGGTGGCATCGGGGAAGCCCTAGTGAAGCTCTTCGCCCATGAGGGCGCGAGAGTCCTCGCGACCGGACGTAACGAGGCGCGGCTCAATGAGTTGGTGTCGGACCTTAATCGACAGTTGAACAGCGAGCGAGTGTTCGGCGTCACGCATGAAATTACGAGCGAAAGCGACTGGGCCAACGTAGTTGCCAAGGCAGTTGAGGTTTTTGGCCAATTGGACATTCTAGTGAACAACGCGGCGATCCCTGGCCGCGCGAGCGAGGAGCCGTGGGACGTCGACGCTGAAAACGCCACGACGGTTCTGACGACCAACATCATGGGTGCAATTCTCGGCATCAAGGCGGCCATGCCCGAGCTGAAGAAGTCCGGGGCGGGATCGATAGTCAACGTGTCGTCTGCTGCCGCATTCGTGGGCGGGGTCAGTGGTGGATCGGTGGCCTATGCGTCGTCGAAAGCGGCGGTAGGTGCAGTCTCTCGGGAGATTGCTCTTGGCGTTGCCAGGGACGGCGTTCGAGTCAACACGGTGTATCCCGGCCTCGTTCGCACGCCTATCCTCGAGAACTTCCCACAAGAGAGAATCGCTCGCACGTTGTCGAAGATCCCGATGGGGTTCGCTGCGGATCCCATCGACATCGCGTACGGCGTGCTTTACCTTGCCTCGGACGAATCGCGGTTTATGACGGGCGCGGACCTCGTCATCGACGGTGGGCACACCGCTCAGTAGCGGGGCGGCGACCGATCCCCGATCGGTGCTGCAGCGTCACCCGTGGCCTTTGCATACTCGCGCGGCACTCCGTGCCTCTAGAAAGGGAATGTTGGCCTGAGCCAGGACCAAGTGGACCTCATGCTACGAGTCGCACTGTCGCTTGCGAGCCGCCGTCCTTCTCTCCCAGGCCCTTGATGGCCCTCTCGCAGCCCCTTCCGCTAACTGAATCCAATACGCCGAAAACCTGCGCGAGCGGGCAAACCCGTGCTTAGCTGAGCATGCGGCCGGAACCGGTGGTGAGTGCATTCACTCCTCGGCTGGGGTCAATTCAGTGGACACCTCATCTCGGGAACATGACCTCGTTTTTTACGGAGCGACGGGTTTCGTTGGCCGGCTGATCGCCGTCTACGTCGCAGAGCATGCACCGCCGGGTATGCGACTCGGACTCGCGGGCCGCTCCAGGTCCAGACTCGAGGTGGTGCGGTGCGGTGCGGTGCGGTCGCAGTTGCCGGTCGCGGCGCACGGCTAGGACCTCATCGAAGTCGACTCGGAAGACGCGAACTCAATCGCCGCCGTCAGCAGGTGCAACCAACCTACTGGCTGAGTACAGCTGATATGAGTTGAGTCTGTCCTTCCCAAACACCTCCGGAGATGTCAGGACGGGATGTATCAGCTTCCGTTGAGGACTTGGGTTTGATCTGGGGTCCTCCCGATGCCGGAGGTGTTTTTATGTCTGTTCAGGCCTTGGTGGCCATGGAGTTACCCGTGGTTGTTGCCGTCGATGTGGGCAAGAAAGTGGTCTCGTTGTCGGTCACTGATTCGGGGCGGCACCGTCTGTTGGGTCCGGTGGAGTTTGAGATGACCGGCCGGGGCGTGGAGGTGGTCCTCGCCCTGATCAGACGAACGCTGGCAGGGGCGAATGTTCCGGTGAAAGTCGGCATCGAAGCCGCCGGGCACTACCACCGACCGCTGCTGGGTCCGTCAGTGTGGCCTGCAGACCGGCAGGTCCTCGAGCTGAATCCCGCGCATGTAGCCGAACAGCGCCGGGTCCAGGGACGTCGCCGGGTCAAGACGGACGCCCTGGATCTAGAAGCGATCACGGAGCTGGTGCTGGCCGGCCGCGGCATCCTGGTTACGGCTCACGAGGCAGTGATCGGGGAGTTGGGGGCGCGGGCCGCGCACCGGACCCGGAGGGTTCAGGTGCGGACGGCCACTAAGAACCAGTTGCTGGGCCAGCTGGACCGGGCCTTCGCCGGGTTGAGCCTTGTTCTTCCGGATGTGCTCGGCACCAAGGTTGGAAGGCTCGTCGCGGCCGAATTCTCCGACCCTGGCCGGCTTGCGGCGCTGGGCGCGGGCCGGTTCATCGGTTCGCGGCCGCCCGCGGGCTTCAGGTGCGCCGGCCGCTGGCCGAACGCGTCGTCTGTGCTGCCCGCGATGCCTTGGCCACCGTGGAGGCGCCGGTGGCCTGGCGCGTGCTCGCCGAGGACCTAACGCTGCTGGCAGAGCTCAGCGCCCAAATCGACGCGGCCGAGGCAGAGCTCGCCCGGCTGCTGCCGATGAGCCCGTTCGCGACCCTCACAACACCCCGGGCCGGGGTGTTGTGAGGGCCGGGAACTATGGCGGGACGCTGGGTGACCCGCACCGCTGGCCCGGACCATCGCAGATCTACCGGGCCTCGGGGCTCTCTCGGAGCCAGTATGAGTCCGCAGGCAAACGGCGGGACGGATCCATTAGCAGGGAAGGCAGCGTGGCGCTGCGCCGGGCCCTGATCGATCTCGGGGTGGGCTGTGGCTCAATGATGCGCCGAGCCGGGCCTACGCGGCCGGCCTCACAGCGCGGGGCAAACATGGTGGGGTCATCGCCTGCGCCATGGCGCACCGTGCCACTAGGATCGCCTACGCCCTACGTCATTAAGCCCCGTCAGGCCTTCCGGAGCCTTACTACCTCCTCTATGCCGGTGATGCCACCGTCGCACAGCCTATGGGTTGCGGGTGGATGGGCTGATCTCAGCCGGGAATGATGGCCAGCACGTTGTTAGCGTTGCGATTACATGGCCGGGGGAGAGGCCGAAATCAGGCCGACATCCTCCTGGTCGCGGTTACTTCCAGGGTCGGTTTTCGTGGAGGAAGTTGAGAATTCCCCGAGTGCCTTGATCAAATTCGTATTCCTTACGTGCGCCGCCGTCGTCGCTGTATTCGAAAATGTTCACGGATGCCAATGTCGTTGGTGAAGGTATGTGGAAGTTCTCTTATAGGTGTACTTGCCGTCCGAGCTCCAGATGCTTGCTTTTTTCTACCATTGTTGACTACGATTCCAACAGGCAGGGATCGAAGCCCGAACGCAGTACAGTTCACAGGCGCCTTTTGGGCGCCGTGTTCCGTCAGCAAGGGCCGAGCATTCGCGTCACACCCCGAGTGAGCAAAATGGCAGCGTCGCCGGAGTTCGCTCCAGCGTTATCTCTCCAATGGAGGAGCAGAAATGAACAAGAAACTACTTGGCCAATGGCGATTTGGAGCAACAGCGGCGGTTGCCGCTTCGGCTCTATTGATGGCTGGATGCGCCAACGGTCCAGCGTCGAGCGACCAGACAGGCTCGGCGAGCGGCGACGCAGGCGCTTTTGCGGCATCACAAGCCGTCTATGACGAGCTCCTGAGCAACCCTCCGCTCAAAGTCGAGCCGCTACCGAAGCCAGCCGAGAAGGGGGTTACGGTCGCCGTCGTCAACTGCACTCTGCCCGCCTGCCTGCCCGGTGGCGGTGCGGAGCCAGGGGCCGCGCTGGGATGGAACGTAAAAGACTTCCCGTATGACCTCGCAAAAGGTCCGTCGGATGTTGTTGCGGCCATGGATGCCGCAATCGGATCGAAGCCGGATGTACTCATCGTGGCTCAGAACAATGCGGCATCGCTAGTTCAAAATCAGATTGACGCAGCGGTAGCAACAGGCATCAAAGTGATCAATATCGGCTCGCTGGAGGACCCGCCTGGCTATTTGGCCTGCATTCAGTGCGCGCCGGCCGTGGAGGCGCAGGGTGCCGCACTTGCAAACGTCGCGCTGGCTGACGCGGGCTCCAAGACATCGGTTGGATTCGTCACCGACAAGAACATTTCGGCGTTGGGCGCGATGGTTAAGGGGGGCCAGTCGGCGGTCGAAAAGAACGGCGGAGGGAGCACGGCCAAGGTGCTCGAACTGAGTGTCGTCGACAATCCTGCGGCCAACGCCGCGCGCACGGTGAGTTTTCTGCAGCGCAATCCGGACGTGAAGTATCTCCTCTTCACGTCACCCGCCTTCTTGCCTGGCACCAGCAGTGCTTTGAAGGCTGCCGGGCTTGACGTCAAGAAGATTGTCCTCAACCCCTCAAACGATGGTGACGTCGAAATGGTCAAGACCGGCGACGTGGACTTGTGGGTGGCAGGCGAGAGCGGCGATAAGGCCTATATCTGGCGAGTATTCGATGCAGCGGCCCGAGCCGTCCAGGATGCTCCGATCGACCCGAAGCAGCCGATCACCGTGATGCGTCTCATCACACCAGACAAGGCCGATCCTTCCCTGCAGGCGCCGGCGGACTTCAAGAAGGTCTACAAGACCGCCTGGGGTGTGAACTGACCGCTTACTGAAACGGATTCAGAGATCGGGGGTGAGTTTAACCCCCGATCTCTCCTGTAGCATCGCCTCACCCTCCCGATTCCAGCAATCGGTTGAGTGTTGGCGCAGATGGTATTCACTTCGGTCATCTCTCCAAGAGGAACAAGTATGGAAATAACCCAACAGGCCGACCGGATCATTGCGCGGAAAGGGGACGCCGGTGGCTTCTGACTTGAACCGCACGTTCGGCGCCCAAGACGCAAAATTGTCGCTGACGGGTCTGACCAAGATCTTTCAGGGTCAGCGTGCCCTTGATGATGTTTCTCTCGAGCTTCGAGCGGGAGAAATACACTGCCTTCTCGGCCAGAACGGTTCGGGTAAATCGACCCTGATTAAGACGTTGGCTGGCTATCACTCGCCAGAAGCCGGGGCGAGCGCGTTCGTCGATGGTGAGGAATTGGAACTCGGATCGTCCGCGGCTGCTCATAGTCGAGGCATACGCTTCATTCACCAGGATCTAGCGTTGATCGACAGCCTTTCCGTTTATGAAAACCTTGCCCTGGGCAACCAGTACACAGGCCGTTTCTGGCTCTCGGAATCGCGGGAGCGGCGGCATGCAAAGGATGTCTTTACCAAGTACGGCATCGATATCGACGTCGGTGCTTCTCTCGGTGCGCTTGGAGCGGCCAGTCGTACGATGACCGCGATTGTTCGCGCGCTGCACCACGGCGACGCGGTCAACGGCATTCTCGTTCTCGACGAGCCCACCGCATCGCTCTCCGAGGTCGAGAAGGACCATCTCTTCGCGATGTTGCGTGATGTAAAGGCGCAGGGCGGAACGATGCTCTACGTAACGCATCGGTTGCACGAGGTGTTCGAGCTAGCTGATCGCGTGACTGTGCTTCGCGACGGACGCAGTGTTGCGACTCGCGATGTTGCGGACCTGAATCACGACAGTCTGGTGGAGTTGATTCTTGGTCGTCCGGTTGATGCGTTCTACCCGGAGCCTTCAGTTCCCGGAAAAGATGCCGTGCTTGAGATTGCTGGCCTGCAGGGCGGTGCCGTCAAAGACTTCTCCTGCACCGTGATGGCAAATGAGATCGTCGGAATCGTCGGACTCGACGGATCCGGAGCTGGAGATATTCCCCACCTGATCTTCGGGGCCACTAAAAGAGACGCCGGTGACATCAAGCTTGACGGCAAGTCCTGCAACCCGAGCTCGCCCTGGGATGCGATCCGAAAAGGATTTGCGTTTGTGCCGGGTGATCGCAAACGGCTCGGTGGCGTAGCCGACTGGACTCTGCGTGAGAACCTGACTTTACCGAAAATCATTGGCAGGGGCCCTCTCCGCTGGTTGTCCGAGCGGTGGGAGGGCAAGCAGGTGGCTTCGTTCCTCACCGATCTCGAGGTCAAGCCGAACGATACCGAAGCGGGCTTTTCTTCGCTCAGCGGCGGAAATCAACAAAAGGTTATGATCGCGCGGTGGCTGCGATGCCAGGCTCGCGCCTACTTGCTGGATGAACCGACCGCCGGAGTGGATGTCGGGGCAAAGTCCGCCATCTACAACGCGCTGACTCAGTTGGCAGCGGACGGAGCGGCCGTGCTGATGACGACATCCGATCTGGAAGAGGCCTGCGCCGTCTGCGATCGCGTATACGTCGTTCACGAAGGCCGAATTACTGGCGAATTGCGAGGCGCCCGCCTCACAGTCGACAACCTGCTGGGGGAGATGCTTCGGCCCAACACTTCATCTAGGGAGAACCTGACTCATGCTTGACACTACTCAATCTTCGAAGACGCGAGAGCGCACTTCGGAAGCGCCCGGATTCGGCGCACGTCTGGCGCACGTGCAGCTTGGGAGGTACTCCGGAATTTTCATCCTCATTGCGATCATCGCCATCTTCGCGGCGTGGATGCCCCAGTCCTTTCTCACTGAAGCGACGTTTCGCACCATCCTTCAGGGCCAAGCGATCACCGCCATCTTGGCGATCATGTTGCTCTTCCCCCTCGCGACCGGCGGCTTCGACCTTTCTGCCGCACAGATCATGGGCTTCTGTGCCCTCGTCTGTGGGGCACTGATTACGCGCGAGCCACGTCTCGATCCCGGTACGGCGATCCTGCTGGTGATGGTTTTGGGCGCGTTGATTGGAGCGGTCAACGGTTTGCTGGTGACCCTGTTCAAGCTAGGGAGTTTCATCGCGACTCTCGGGACGACGTCGCTACTTGTCGGGGCCGCAGCGCTCGTCGGGAACGGCGAGTACCTTGGGCCATTTCCGGATTCCTTTCGCGGGCTGACGGCTGGCAACGTGTTCGGTATTCCAGTTCTTACCATCTACTTACTTTTGATCGCCCTCGTGTTCTGGTACATCCTGGAGCACACTCCCTGGGGGCGTCGAGTGTATGCGACCGGCGCCAATCCGGATGCGGCTCGGCTCGCGGGAATCCGTACGGACCGGTTCATCTTTTGGAGTTTCGTCATTAGTGGCACCGGTGCGAGTGTCGCAGGCGTACTCCTGGCGTCGAACTTGAACTCAGTGAACCAGTCGCTCGGTCCGCAGTATCTGCTTCCCGCTTTCGCTGCGGCCTTCCTCGGGATGACGCAGTTGAAACCCGGGCGATTCAATATTTGGGGAACGGTGCTTGCAATCTACCTGCTCGGAACCGGCGTCCAGGGACTCCGGCTGGCTGGCGCCGACCTCTGGGTGACCGACGTGTTCAACGGCCTCGCCCTGATTATTGCGGTTGCGATCACAGTCTTCATGCAGCAGCGTAGACGCCGGCGCGAGGTCAAGGCTAAGGCGGCGGAGGCGGAAGGGACTAATGCCACCTCACAAGCGAGCGATGATGTGACTGCAGCGGAACCGGTCAAGAGCTGAGCAACGCGACATTAAAGTATCCCCTCGCTGACGGTGCAACCACGCTGACGGCGAGGGGATACTCGTCCCCGGTAAGGCGAGTTTTCGCGCGCAAACCCTTGACATGACTCGATCTCTTCAGGGATCTCAGCCAGCCGCTCGGCCTGCCAGGAAGCCGAACTCGGCCCCGGCCCGTCAGGCGAGTCATCATCTGGCGAGAGTGGACCAACATCGAGGACAGATGCATGATCCCCGTGAAGAACCTGCGGAGATCCCCTTGGCCCGATCTCCTCATCAACGGGGGGCATTGTCGTCTGTATAAAGCTTGTGGTGGCGTCCCGCTGAGGCTAGGTGCGGGGGCTGTTGCCTGATCGCCGCTCCACCAATTCAGGTCTGTGCGATGGCGGTTCAAGTCCCCAGGCTGGCGGATCTTCCGCCGGCTGTGGCGGGTTTCGTGGTTCCTCGTTCCATTCTTTCGGGTTGGTCATGGGTAGCCACATCTATTCATGGTCCGGGGTTACCGGTACAACATGACGGCCCCGACGGCGGTGTCGAGCCCATAGCGGAAATCATGCCTCTGAAGCTGCTCAATCTTGCAGACAGCAGTGTTCCCGGACGCCGACGCGCGCTGGATTCAATACATGAAGGGGACGGGACGGCCGTGCCGGCCGGCCACCAGGACTGTCCCAGTCCTGGATAAAAAGAAGGTTGTTCCCAGGGCTGGCCAGTGAGGTTAGGGTGATCACGGGCGGTGCCGATGAAGGATCGCCCGGTTGGGTAATCAGGTGCCAGTCATGGAGCTGATTCCAGCGATTCGATTCTCGGGAGGAAGCATGACCAGTCCAGAGCAGGATCCAAGCCAGCAGGAAGGCCCCGCGGACGCTGGCGCGGCCGGCGTCCCCGGCATGCATGACGGGGGTGCCGACAGCGGTGCAGACAGCGGTGCAGACGGAGGCGCCGACGGCGGTGCAGACGGAGGCGCCGACAGCGGTGCTGACGGAGGTGCAGACGGAGGCGCCGACAGCGGTGCTGACGGAGGTGCAGACGGAGGTGCCGACAGTGGTGCAGACGGAGGCGCTGACAGTGGTGCCGACGGTGGGGCTGACAGCGGTGCCGACGGCGGAGCCGATGGGGGAGCCGCAGAACGGGGCATCTAAATTTTGAGCACCACCCGCACGGACTTTCAGGACCCCGACGCCGTGGAAAGCGGCGGGGTCCTGGAGACACGCCTGATTGAGATTAACCGGGAAAGGTTCGCCGGCGACGTCTGGGGGCGAACGGCGCTGCTCACGCGTGATGCAAGCGACTTTTCCGATCTCTTCTCCGCCGAGGCCGTCGACGAACTGATCTCGCGCCGTGGACTGCGCACACCCTTTCTCCGCGTGGCCAAGGATGGCACCACATTTCCCGACTCATCATTCACCTCACCCGCCGGCGTCGGCGCCACCATCCCTGACCAGCTCGACGACACAGCGCTTTGGCGCAAATTCGCGGACGGTGCCACGCTCGTGCTGCAGGCACTGCACCGAACCTGGGAGCCAGTCTCGGACTTCAGCAGCAGGCTCAGCACCGAGCTCGGACATCCGGTGCAGGCCAACGCCTACATCACGCCGCCTCAAAACCGGGGGTTCGACGATCACTACGACGTGCACGACGTCTTCGTCCTGCAGATCGAGGGGACAAAGCGCTGGATCATCCATGAGCCGGTTCACACGGACCCCTTGCGTGACCAACCCTGGACCGACCGCCGCTCCGCTGTGGCCGAGGCCGCGAAAGGCGAGGCCTACATCGACACGGTGCTAGAGCCAGGGGATGTCCTCTACCTGCCGCGCGGCTGGTTGCATGCCGCCCAGGCGCAGGGCGAGGTCTCTATCCACCTCACGCTGGGAATCCACAGCTGGACCCGCTACGGATTGGCCGAACAGCTCGCCCAGGCCGCGCTTGCAGCGCTGGGTGATGATCCCGAGATGCGCCGGACGTTGCCTTTGGGCGTGGACGGGCCAAACGGGGAGATCGACGTCGTCCGTGAGCGGCTGGCGGCCGCCCTCGCTGAGGCTGATGCCACTGCCCTGTTCCACCGCGCCCGGCGAGGACAGGGACGCCCCGCGCCGCTGGGACCGCTGGCCCAGCTCGCCGCTGTCGAAGGCATAAGCCCCGAGTCCAGGGTACGGCTTCGCGATGCACTGGAAGCACGGCTGGAGGGCCTGCGCCTGACCACCCGCGTCGGTTGGCTCGACTTCCGTGAGACCGACCTGCCGTCCGTGATGTGCGCGCTGGACGGTGACGTTCACACCGCGGGTGATCTCGGCGTCGAACTCGTTGAAAGACTACTGCGCGCGGGGGTTCTCGTTCCCGTTGAACAGTGATCCAACCAATAACTTGGCCGCAGCGGCCGCCAGTGAGCGCTTCTTCTGTTCTGATGGCGCCCGGTTGCGCGGCGACCCGATTGCCGGAACGGCGTCGCACGGTGCCGTCTGGGTCCTCATTGAGTATCGGGGCGGGTGGCCGCTCAATGGCTTCGAGGGGCTTGATCTCGAGCCTGGGACCAAAGCTATAGTGCTTTCCGCCGCGAAGACGGCGCGGGCGCGGGTACTGCTGGTGAGGCGGCCCGGCACCCGCCGCCGTGAGGGACAGAGCCATTGGGCCGTGCTGCGCCATGAGAACTCCGGTGCCTTTCGTCAGCAGTGGGGAACGTGGAGCCGGGATGAGGACCTGGCGGAGATTGCCGCAGCCCTCAGCACCCCGGGAGAGCTCGGCCATCCGCCAGTCATCCTGGTGTGCACCCACAGTCAACGTGACCAATGCTGTGCCGTGCGGGGACGGCCTGTGGCACGTGCGCTGACTGAGCGGTGGCCGGAGCTGGTGTGGGAATCCTCGCATGTAGGCGGTGACAGGTTCGCAGCCAACGTGGTGGTTGCACCCGACGGTGTCTACTACGGGAACCTGGACGTTGAGTCATCCGTCGCCACGATCGAAGAACACCTGGCCGGCCGTATCCACGCGGAGTATTTGCGCGGCTACACGGATCTCATCCCAGCACAGCAGGCCGCTGTCGCGGCCACGCTCAGACGTTTCGGCCCGGCTGGCCGGAATGACTATGTGGTTGCGGCGACCTCCCGCGATGGCGATTACTGGCGGGTCCGCATCACCGGCAACCCGCCCCACCCGGCGCGTGTCGACGTCGAACTGCGTGCCCGCCACGCCCCGCCGAACCAACTGACTTGCCGCGGACCGGCAATGAGCTCGGCCATGGTCTACGAGCTCGTTTCAATCCGCGCAGTATAAGGACGGGTTTACCGAAGGCCGTTCGTTTGTCGGTGACGGACGTGTGGCAGGCACCACGGACTGAGTTACCCGCGGCAGGTGGTGGTCGAAGCTAGCGTGGAACAACGCCCTATACCCAGAAGGACCATGAAGACCAACTGTTCTGCCGCCAAAGTCCTGACCGTTGTCACCGCGATGATGCTGGCAGGGTCGCTAGTAGGTTGTGACGCCGCAGCCAACGCCCTTGAGAATATCGACCGTGCTCCAGGCAGCGGTGCCTCGAGCACGGTAGATCCGGCAACTGCCGCCGATGCGCTCGTCCAGCTCAAGAGTATTCCGGTTAAGGGTCGCGCGCCGAAGACTGGCTATACCCGCGATGAGTTTGGACCGGCCTGGGCAGACACGGACCGCAATGGCTGCGACACCCGCAACGACATCCTCGCCCGTGACCTGGCGAACGAGACGTTCAAGCAAGGCACCAACAACTGTGTGGTCCTGACGGGAACCCTGGCCGATAAGTACACCGGCACCACGATTACTTTCACGCGCGGCCAGGACACGAGCTCCGACGTCCAGATCGATCACATCGTCGCCCTCAGCGATGCCTGGCAAAAGGGCGCCCAGCAGCTCAACGCGGACCAGCGCAAGGAACTCGCCAATGACCCGGTGAATCTCATGGCCGCCGACGGCCCCACCAACGGTGCCAAAGGCGACAAAGATGCAGCTACATGGCTTCCGCCCAACAAGGCTTTCCGGTGCGAATACGTCGCCCGCCAAACTGCCGTTAAGGCCAAATACCGTCTCTGGGTCACGCAAGCCGAGCACGACGCCATCGCGACGATACTGCAGGGCTGCGATTGATCGCCGCCGGGACTCCCAGCAGCCTGAACCTGTTCAAAACGCACGGGCCGGTCTCACGGTTGCAGCCAGTGCTCCACTGATCGCTCCCACAGTCCGGGGTCGGCATTCCATTCCTGGGTGTGCCGGCCGATAGGGAAGCGGACCAGTGTCGCGTTGTCCGGGTGAAGTGCGGCGTACTTGGCGCTGACGCTGATCGGTGTGCTGGCGTCGGCGTTGCTGTGCAGGAGGAGAACCGGGAATTCGGGCTTTATGGAGGTGAAGTCCAGGTCTTTGAGTTTCAGGGGTTGGTTCAGCCCGGCCAGCCGGTACAGGGGGCCGCGGAGGATCCACAGCGCCGATCCGGACAGAAATGCGGGGAGCCGTGCCGCCGCCGTGTTGAAGGACAGTGTGCTGTCCCAGTCCAGGACGGGAGCTGTGAGGATAAGTCCGTCGATGCGATCCTTCAGCGGTGACGTGTGCGCGGCAGCCAAGGCCATGGCGGCCCCCATTGACCAGCCGGAGAGGATGATGGAGTCCGCTCCGTGGCTGGCAGCGTAGTCGATAGCTGCATGGACGTCGTCGACCTCAGTATGCCCGAGATGGTGTTTGCCGTCGGTAGTGGCCGGAGCATCACCGTCACCGGTAAAGGAGATCAGCAGTTGCGTGTATCCGAGGCGGTGGAAGAGCGGTGCAGTCCGAACGCCAGTGGCGCGGCGGCCGCCCAGGCCGTGGATGTGGATGACCCATCGCCCGGAGTCGTCGCCGGGGACAAGCCATGCCGGTGCCGGCCCTGGCAGCCAGACGTCGCTGCTGGGCAATCCTGCCTCCGCAGGTGTCGGGTAGGTGTACCCGGACCAGTAACCTGAGGTGCCCGCCTCCAGAACGCCGGCGTAGACCTTCTCCACAGCACGGGTGACAGTGCCTGCTGCCGGTTGATGGGAGAGGATCCGGCCGATCCTGGCATGGCCTGTCCGGTTGCCCCAGTAGAGGCTGAAAACTCCAGGGGAGAGGGTGTCCTCGTCTGCGTGCAGCGTCACTGTGGCGTCGTCTGCTGCCAGGATGCGGATCCGCTCGGGCCGTTCACCCGCAGGGGTAATAAGAGCACGTGCGATATGGAGGGAAGCCCCCGCTGCAGCAGAAACGATGACTGCGGTGGCAGTGCCGGCCAGGAGAAGTGCAGCTTTGGTCACGCTGACACTGTAGCGGCGGGCCGGAACGGCTGTGCATAGTCAGCGCCGGGCCGACCATGTAGCTTGCTCGTATGAAGCCGATCATCCTTCTCGACATCGACGGAGTGCTCAACCCCACGGTCCGCCGCGGTGGCGGCGACAGTCCGGACCCGCAACTGTCGGACGGGAAAGTGGCGCTCGTGCGGCGGCTCGCAACCAAGGGCCGGATCGCCTGGGTGTCCACCTCACCCGGAGATGTGGTGGCCGGACTGGAGGAGCAGCTGCAGCTCGAAGTGGAGCCGCTGCGCGTGACCTTGGCGATGAAGGACAGCGACGTTGATACGCCGACCCCGAAGCTCCGGTCCGTCGCACGGTGGCTGGACCGGATGGACGCCGCGGGGGAGGCGGACTGGGACGCGGTCGTGTGGATCGACGACGTTCTCGGGCCGGACGTGCACGAATGGGCCCACAACTACGCCAAGCCAGTCCTCCTGGAGAAACCGAGCCCGGACCAAGGGCTGACGGAGGCGCATGTTGTCGCGGTCCAGGTCTTCATTGATGCCCAAGCTGGTCCGGAGGTCCGACCCCATGGGCTGACGTAGCATTCGGTTGACAGCCGCCGCGGATCCGGTCAGACCAGCCAGCGCCACCAGCGTGGCTGCTCAGGTTCCGGCGCCGGTTCCGGCTCAGGCTCCTCGCCCAAGGCCAGTGCGGCCTTGACGATGTCGTCCCCAGTTAGCGTCATGACGGCCTCACGATCGAGCGCGTCGAGACTCTGTTCCTCGTCGAGCGACAGCCGCAGCGCCTGGCGGTTCAGCGCCTGCTCGAACAGCGTACGGGCGAACCGTGCGTTGCCGGACTCTTCGCCCGCGTGGAGCCCGGCGAAGATGCGGCGCAGAACCTGGTCGGCGCCCGGTTCCAGTACATATTCGTGCTGGGCCAGCATCTGCTGGAAGATCGTCTCGAGTGCGTCGACGGAGTAGTCCGGGAACGTGATCTCGCGGGCGAACCGGGAGCGCAGCCCGGGGTTCGAGAGCAAGAAGGACTCCATCAGCCGCGGGTACCCGGCCACGATCACGACCAGGCGGTGGCGGTGGTCCTCCATCCGCTTGAGCAGGACCTCGATCGCCTCGGGGCCGAAGTCCATCCGGCCGTCCTCCGGGGCCAGCGCGTAGGCCTCGTCGATGAACAGGACGCCGTCCAGCGCCCGCCGTATCACCCGGTCCGTCTTGATGGCAGTCGCCCCGACGTACTGCCCCACCAGGCCCGAACGGTCCACCTCGACCAGGTGGCCTTTCTGCAGCAGACCGACCGCGCGGTACATCTCGGCCAGGAGCCGCGCCACGGTGGTCTTGCCCGTGCCCGGGTTTCCGAGGAACACCAGGTGCTGTGAGGTGGCCACCTCCGGCAGGCCGTGCGCCTTGCGGCGGGCCTGGACCTGGAGCAGTGCGACGAGGGCCCGCACCTGCTCCTTCACGGTCTCCAGTCCCACCAGCCCGTCGAGCTCGGCCTGCACTTCGGACAACGGGCGGGCCGGGCCGGGCCGCGAGCCGATGAGATCGCCGACCAGGTCGTCGACGCGCTCCGAAGTGGGCAGCTTGAGCTGATCGGCCAGATGGCCGATGGTTTCGCGCAGTTCGTCGAGCGGATGGCGGCTGGGAGCCATGCATCCACTGTAGTACTCAATTCCTGACCGGGGTTGGGCGATTGCCCATTCCACACGTGCAAGCTGAAGGCCATCATGGAAGGTACAGAGCGCTGCGATTTGAATCGGAGGCTGCAATGATCCAGGCCCTGCTGTGCAAGTTCAACATCCGGCACGAATGGCATCTCGAACACGCCGATGACGGGGCCGTCTATAGGCGGTGCCGGCGGTGTGGCAAGGATGACGACCAGCGTGGGGAAGGAAGAAGAGGTGACTTCAGCGCGTGGATAGGTCCGACGGCGGGAGGTTGACGAGCCGGGCCGTCTGAACCAGGTCTTCGGGGGAGTGGCGAAGGTCCGGCGATCCGGCGGTTACAGGTCAGTTAGGTTCTCGCTGGCGTCCGTGAACTGTTCGCCACGGTCGAGTCCCAGCTTGCCACGCACCGACCAGGCGCCAGTAAGAACTAAGCCGCCCTTTCATCGGAGCTTTGGATCTCCACACCCTGGACTGTGCCGCTGACTTCGGCTGGCGGCCGGCGTCGGGCTTTGACCAGAACAATCAGCATGGTCAGGATGGTGACCGTCCAGGCAATCGCGGCGAGGAAGACCAGACCGATTGCCACTAAGGGGTGCATGCCGAAAGTCTAGGACGGCGCCGCCTGGATTCCCGGACGCAACTCCGCAGCATCGAAGCCGGAAATTTGCACAAGCAGGGACCAATACCGGTGGAAATGCCCGAGGGCACGAAAAAGGTGCGCCCCGTTCGCTGAGCGCACCCTTTCGATTCCCCTCGCAGCCGCATCCCCATCCGACTGCACGTATCATAAGCATGCTTATAGTCGAATTGGCAAGCTTCCGAGTGCCCTGGCAAAGGCTGCCGTGAATCCATGGCGAGGAGTCAAGCCACGTATCTTTAAGGTCTCATGGCAAGGAAGCGAGGATGTCGTGCGGCCACGCTTTGGTGAGCACGTCGTTCAGCTCTTGATCCGAGCTGGAGACACAGTAGGGGGTGTGGTCCGGGTTTAGAACGGCGAGGTTCACTGGGACCTTGTAGAGGCCCCAGGGCTGGATCTTGTTCGCAAGGTAGCCGGTCAGCTTCAGGTCGGTGTACTCGGGCGCATTCCACACCCTGCACGCACGCTGGAGGTCATCGGGGTGAATCGCGATCCAGACTCCGAAGCGCAGCTCGTGCCCGCCCTCAAGCTTGACGGGGAGCAGGGCTCGGACGAACGGGCTGATGTATGGAATCTGCATGAGTGTCGCCTGGTTGGGGTCCGGGTCGCTCAGCCAGCTGTCCTCGGCGCGGTGTTGGTCCGGGCTATTCAGGACCGGGTCCGGGAGCCGGAAGCGGACGTCCCTGTCATGCGCAGACGTAGCCCGCGCGCACATCGCACACGTGTGCTTGCTGTCCATCATTGATCCCCCAAGTCCCAGTCCTAAAGGCGAGTCTACGTGGAGTCGGAACCGGGCGTCCCGCCGTCGGACAGGGGGCAACGGCGCCATAGCTGGGCTTCCAACGTGCGGGCGCTTATGGTGAGGTCGGCACCACGGCTGGGCCGTCGTCGTCGTTCCTGCCCGCGAGTCTGCAACATCCAAAGGCGACTTGTGGACCTCTACAACCCGGCCTGTTTGATCAGCTCCGTCAGCCAGGGGCGGTGGTCACGATGGAATGCTATGCCTTCGGGCAGCCCCTGCACGGAGGGTTCGGATCCTTTGATATCGATGGTGATCCGGCCTCCCGCCATGGGCGCATTGGTGATGTGGAGGTCGCCGTATGATCCGGGAAGTGCCGGATCCATCCACAGGCCCCCGCGGGAAATATGGGCGTCGTACCGCATCAGGCTCGTCACCAGCATGATCGGGGTGGTGGCTGCCCAGGCCTGCGGGGAGCATGCCGTGGGATAGGGCACGGGCTCGGCGACCTGGTCACGGCTGAACCCGCAGAAGAGTTCGGGGAGGCGGCCATCGGTGTGGTCGGCCGCCTCGAACAGGGCGGTGGCAATCCGCTGGGCCTCATCCACGAAGCCGTAGCGCATAAGCCCGGCGGCAATGATGGCGTTGTCGTGCGGCCAGACCGATCCGTTGTGGTAGCTGGCGGGATTGTAGGCCCCCATGTCGCTGGCGAGGGTTCGAACGCCCCAGCCGCTGAACATTTCGGGGGACACCAGCCGTTCCGCTACCTGCGGTACCTTGTCTTCGTCCACGATGCCGTGCCACAGGCACTGTCCCATGTTGGACGCGCACGCGTCGACCTGCCGTTTTTCGCCGTCGAGGGCGATGGCGAAGTAGCCGCGCTCAGGCATCCAGAACTCTTCGTTGAACCTCTTCTTCAACTGGGCTGCTTCACCCGTGAGCTGGGCCGCCAAGGCCTCGTCACCGGCGTCGAACGCCATCCATGCCCGGGACAAGAATGCACTGTAGGCCAGTGCCTGGGCTTCGCAGAGGGCGATAGGGGGTTCGGCGAGCCGGCCGTCCGCGAAGTTGATGCCGTCCCAGGAGTCCTTCCAGCCTTGGTTGATGAGGCCGGAATCGTTGAGGCGCTTGTATTCGACGAACCCGTCGCCGTCCTTGTCGCCATATGTCCTGATCCAGTCCAGTGCGCGGTCCGCGTGGGGCAGCAGCGCGGCGATGGTGTCCTTGGCAAAGCCCCAACGGCTCACTGAGGCTACGGCCATCACGAATTGTGGAGTGGCGTCGACGCTGCCGTAGTAGGCGGATTTCCCACCCAACGCCAGCCCGCCGGACACGCCGAGCCTGACTTCGTGCAGGATTTTCCCGGGTTCCTCCTCGCTCATGGGATCCACCACAGTGCCCTGGCGGTCGGCCAGCGTCTGCAGCGTGCCAAGTGCCAGGGAAGGGTCCACGGGCAGTGCCATTTCGGATGCCCACAGCGAGTCCCGGCCGAAAAGGGTCATGAACCACGGCGCTCCGGCGGCCACGACAATCCGCTCCGGATGGGCGGGATCCTCGATGCGGAGCGCGCCCAGGTCATCGTAGCTGCGCCGCAGGGTCCGCTCGATGGAGCGGTTCCCGATATGCAGTTTGGGAATCTTTGCTACCCATTCCTGGCGGCGGCGGTCGCTGAGGGATAGCTCACCGCTCAGCGGACGGACGAACGACGCCGGTTGCGCGCCGTTCGTGGTCGGCACCACTGTCAAAACGGTGCTCCACTGTCCGTGCGGTGGGATGACCACCCGGTACGTCACACCCTCGGTGGTGACGTCGGCGCCGCCGGCGTTGACGACGACGGCCTTCCGGACGTCCTGCCAGGCGCCCCTGATGGTCAGGGAGTCGCCCTCCGGGCGGCGGGATTGTGCCCAGTGCCGTTCGACGCGCGCCTCTTTCACTTCAAAAAGATCCGCGAAGTCCGATTCAACGGTGAGCGAGACGCGGCAGTCAGCGGCCTCCGAGGAGTAGTTCCGGATGGTGATCTCCTCACGGATGCCGGCACCGACCTCCCTCAGCCTTTCCACAATCATGGGACTGTCCGCGTAACCGTCGGAACGGGGAACGCGGCCAATGAACAAGGCCCGGTAGGGTTCCTGCGTTGATGCTGTCAACGGCTCCAGGACCTGCCCGTTGACTGTCAGGTTCCAGCGCGACAGGATGCGGGTGTCCTCATGGAAAACGCCGTGCGGATGTTCCGGGTGGATGTCCCCATTCGCCGACGAAATGCAGAAGGAAGGCCCCTCCACCAAGGTGACCGTGCCGGCCCCCACCGGCCCGGCAGCCGTGTCGGCATTCCATCCAGCCATCACGGTCTCCTTTCAGCCGCTTATGTAAGGCTCCTCGACTGTTGGCCCGCGCCGTCGATCGCTGCCTTACTCCATTGCAAAAGACGCTACGCCTGCAGGCCGTTGGACGGTAGGAGGCAACTGCGACAGCTGCCCTGTTAGGGCGCTTGGCGATCCGGAGGCCGATCATAGGGACACCCGCCGTGCATCTCGATCATCGGAGTCGGTACACAGCCAGCGTGACTTCTGCTCGGAATGATCTTTCAGGCAACGGTGGGCAGCTTGGGATGGTTTGATTAGTCGGTGCTCGGTCTCAGACGCCTCGTGGTCCTTGTCCTGTTTGCGGTGTTCGCCACTACCGCCGCCTTGTTCTGGGTGCTTGGGCAGCGTGGGGCGGAAACAGGGCATGTCATTTCTCCACCACCGCGGGCCGGCGCTGAGCTCGAGATGCTTACCTCCGGCATGACCACGGCCGTGAATGTCACCAGAAATGCGGATGCCGATTGGGTTGCTCGCGCAGCCGGGCAAACCGGGATCCCGGAACGCGCGCTGCGTGCGTACGTTGCCGCGGCGGAGACAGCAGAAGCTGCTGCTCCCACGTGCGGGATCGGTTGGAACACCGTGGCGGCCGTTGGTTTCGTTGAGACAGCACATGGGACGTACGGTGGCGGCGGCCTCACCGCCGCGGGGCAGGTGAACCGTCCGGTTGTAGGCCCGGTCCTTGACGGTGCCGGCTTCGCCGCTATCGCTGACACGGACGGGGGTGCCCTGGACGGGGATGACCGCTGGGACCGTGCCGTGGGACCGATGCAGTTCATTCCCTCCACCTGGCAGCTTGTAGGGCGGGACGGTAACGGGGATGGAACGGCGGATCCGTTCAATATTGACGATGCGGCCCTCAGTGCAGCGACCTATCTGTGTGCCCGCGGCCGTGACCTCACAACCGCCGAAGGGTGGACCGCCGCGATCTATGCCTACAACCAATCCGACGCCTACATTCAACAAGTTCGTGACCAGGCCACGGAATACGCCGCGATCACAGGCCCAGTCACGGTGCGGTAAGCGCCGAGGCCACCGCTTTGCCCAGTTCTTCGGTGGTGGCGTTGCCGCCCATGTCGGGTGTCAGGGTTTCGGGTCCGCGGGCGAGCACGGCTTCCATGGCGGTGGTGATGGCGGCGGCTGCCTCGGCTTCGCCCAGGTGATCCAGCATCATCGCCGCGCACCAGATCTGCCCGACGGGGTTGGCGATGCCTTTGCCGGCGATGTCGGGGGCGGAGCCGTGGACCGGTTCGAAAAGGCTGGGGAACTTCCGTTCGGGGTTGATATTGCCGCTGGGGGCGATGCCGATGGTTCCGGTGCAGGCCGGTCCAAGGTCGGAGAGGATGTCACCGAAGAGGTTGCTGGCCACGACGACGTCGAACCAGTCCGGGTGCATCACGAAGTTCGCCGCGAGGATATCGATGTGGTATTTGTCCACATCGACCTCCGGGTAGGCGGCGGACATGGCCTGCACCCGTTCGTCCCAGTAGGGCATGGTGATGGAGATGCCGTTGCTCTTGGTGGCTGAGGTCAGGTGTTTCCTGGGACGGCTTTGCGCCAGGTCGAAGGCGTATTTGAGGATGCGGTCCACGCCGGTGCGGGTCATGACCGTTTCCTGGACCACGGTTTCGCGGTCGGTGCCTTCAAAGATTTTCCCGCCGATGCTGGAGTATTCGCCTTCGGTGTTTTCGCGCACGACATAGAAGTCGACGTCGCCCGGGGAACGGCCGGCCAGGGGGCTGGGAACGCCGGGGAGGAGTTTGACCGGACGGAGGCTGACGTACTGGTCAAAGTGGCGACGGAACTGAAGAAGGCTGCCCCACAACGAGATGTGGTCGGGGACCACATCAGGCCACCCGACGGCGCCGAAGAAGATGGAGTCGAACTGGTTCAACTGATCGAACCATCCGTCGGGGAGCATTTTGCCGTGCCGGGTGTAGTAGTCAGCGGAGGCGTAGTCGAAGTGCTCGTATTTGAGGTTGAGGTCAAAGACTGACGCCGCGGCGTCCAGGACGCGCAGTCCTTCCGGCACGACTTCGGTGCCGATTCCGTCGCCGGGAATGACTGCGATGCGGTGGGGTTTCGACATCAGGAATCCTTCTTTATCTGTTCGCAGGTTTTGGGTTAGCGGCCGACCGGATGTGCCGGTTCGCGGTTTTCGAGGACGTCGATGACGGCCTGGGCCGCTGCCAGGCCGGCCCGCGTCCGGGCTTGGGTTGTCTGGCCAGCGAGGTGGGAGGTGATGAGCAGGTTGTCCAGGCCTCGAAGGGGGCTGTCGCCGGGCAGGGGTTCGCTCTGGAGCACGTCCAGCGCAGCCCCGGCGATGGTGCCGTCGTGGAGTGCTTTGGCCAGCGCCTCTTCATCCACAAGGGAGCCGCGGGCCGTGTTGATGAGGAAGGCGGTAGGTTTCATCGCTTCCAGCCGGGGCGCGTCGATGAGCGGGCCGGTGTGCTGGCCTGCCCGTGTGTGCAGGGAGAGGTAGTCGGCTTTGCGGATGACGGTGTCGGGATCGGCGAACCGGGCGGCGGTGGTGTCAGGGTCGGGGTGGGCGGTACTGATCAGGACATCCATGCCCAGTGCGGCACCCAGGTTTGCGGTAGCGCGCCCGCTCGGGCCGTAGCCGATGATGCCGAGGGTGGAACCGCGCAGTTCGTTGCCGGCTTCTCGGGGCCAGTGTCCCTGTCGGACGGCGGTGGTGACCTCAGAGAGGCGGCGTGCGGCCATGATGATCAGTCCGATGGTGAGTTCGGCGACGGAGTGGTGGTTGGTCCCGGGAGCGTTGCAGACCCTGATTCCCTGTGCGGCCACGGCCTCGATGTCGATGGAGTCGTATCCGACCCCGCTGCGGGCGATGACTCTGAGCGACGCGGCCTGCGGGAGCATGTCGGCGGTGACCGGCTCGCTGGCGAGGATGGCCCCGGAGACGCCGTCGAACAGCGCGCGGCGTTCCCCAACAGGCCGCGGGCCTCGAAATGGTGAGTAGACGGGTTCCAAACCATGATCGCGCAGCAGTTGGTCGACGGCATCCCCAGGATGGAGGTAATCGGTGGTGATCAGTATGCGAAGGGCCATGGTGTTCCTCGTCGATGGTGTGGCGGGGGAGTCTGCCGTGTGAAGCGCGCAGGGGAGAGGGCCGCCGCGGGTACGCGGCGGCCCTGACAGATCCGGTTCTAGTGGACGTCGACCTTGTCCGCTTCCACAGTGGTTGGTGTCTTTGATTCGAGGTCTTTCTTTTTCTGGCCTGCGGCGTCCAGGGCCTGGCGGGCCTGTTCGGGGTCGTAGTCCTTTTCCCACTTGCCGACGACGACGGCTGCCATGACGTTGCCCAGGACGTTGATGAACACCCGGCCTTCATTCAGGAGGCGGTCGATGCCGACGATAAGGGCGAGAGCGGCCAGCGGGATGCCGCCGACCGAGCTCAGGGTGCTGGCCAGGACGATGAACGCGCCGCCGGCGATTCCAGCGGTGCCCTTGCTGGTGAGCATCATGACGCCGACCATCACCAGTTGCTGTTCCCAGGAGAGGTCCATTCCAACGGCCTGGGCCAGGAACACCGACGCCATGGTGAGGTAGACGGCGGAGCCGTCGAGGTTGAAGGAGAACCCGGAGGGGATGACGATGCCGACGGTGGACTTGCCGACGCCCATGGCTTCGAGCTTCTTGATCAGCTGCGGAAGGACCGCTTCGCTGGAGCAGGTGCTCAGGGCGATCAGCAGTTCTGCCTTGAAGTAGCGCATGACCGTGAAGATGTTCAGCCCGCAGGTACGGGCGATGATGCCCAGGACCACGAGGACGTACACGATGCAGGTTCCGGTGAACAGCAGGACAAGGTAACCGAGTTGCTGCAGGCTTTGCGTCCCGTAGTTGGCTACGACGGCGGCCAGTGCGCCGAAGGTGCCGATGGGGGCGAGGCGCATGACCCAGTTGACGATCTTGAAGATCACGGTGGACAGGGCCTGGATGCCTTTGGTCAGGAAGGCGCCGGCTTCACCGGAGACATTCATTGCGGCGCCGAAGACGATCGAGACCATGAGGGCGGCGATGATCGTGTGGCCGGTCAGGGCGCCAAACAGGGACTCGGGGATGATGTTGTTGACGAACTCGATGCCGTCGAAGCCTTCATTGGCCTTGGCGGGAACCTTGCTGGAGTCCAGCTGGGACGGATCGATGTTCATCCCATCGCCTGGACGGAAAACGTTGGCAACAACCAGGCCGATGAGCATCGACAGCAGCGACAGGGCCAGGAAGTAGCCCAGCGCCTTCACGCCGATGCGGCCGGCCTTGCGCAGGCTGTCCATCGATGCGATTCCCAGGGAAACGACGCAGAACACCACGGGGATGACGATCATTTTCACCAGGGCGATGAACCAGTCACTGAGGGGCGTGAGCTGCTTGCCGACGGAGGGCAGGAGGAAGCCGACGGCGATGCCCAGGACGGCGCCCAGGACAACTTGGAACCAGAGTTCGCGCAGCAGGCGCCCGAACCTGGAGGGCTGCCGCGCCGGGGAGGAATGCTGCGGGTTCTTAACAGTGTGGGACGACATCCAGGGTGCTCCTTTGCACATCAGACTTGGGGTGGGAATAAGGGTTTGGTCCCGGGCAGTGGTGCTGCCCGGGACCAGGCGCGAACAGCTGGTCCTACTCGTGCAGCCCGCGCAGGACCTTGTAGAACTCGGCCTTGCCTTCCAGGCCGATGCCCGGAAGGTCGCCGGGGGCTACACGGCTGTTGACGATGACAGCGTCGTCGGTGAAGCCGCCGGTGGGCTGGAACTCGCCAGGGTAGGACTCGTTGCCGCCGAGTTTGAGGGCGGCGGCGATGTGCAGGGAGAACTGGTGTCCGCCGTGAGGGATGCACCGGCGGGAGGACCAGCCGTGCTGGGCGAGCATGTCCTGGATCCGGCGGTATTCGGTCAGGCCGTAGCTCAGGGCAGGGTCCACCTGGATGAAGTCGCGGTCCGGGCGCATACCGCCATAGCGGATGAGGTTCCGGGCGTCCTGGAGGGAGAACAGGTTCTCTCCGGTGGCGATCGGGTTCCTGTAGTGCTCGGAGAGGGTGGCGTTCAGGGCGTAGTCCAGCGGGTCGCCGACTTCCTCGTACCAGAACAGCCCGTACTGGTCGATGGCCTTGCCGTATTCAAGTGCTGTTTCCAGGTCGAACTTGCCGTTGACGTCGACCATGAGGCGGGAGCCGTCGCCGTCGAGGACCTCGAGGACAGCCTCGATGCGGCGGAGGTCTTCGGCGAGGTCGGCGCCGCCGATCTTCATCTTGACCACGTCGTAGCCCTTGGCCAGGAAACCCCTCATTTCGTTCTGCAGGTCTTCGAGGCTCTTGCCCGGCGCGTAGTAGCCGCCGGCGGCGTAGACGAAGACGTCCTTGTCCGGGTTGCCGTCGCCGTAGTGGTCCGAAATCCAGCGGTAAAGCGGTACGCCGGCGATTTTGGCGGCGAGGTCGTGCAGTGCCATGTCGGCAACGCCGACGGCGACGGAACGTTCACCGTGGCCGCCGGGCTTTTCGTTGGACATCATCAGGTCCCATGCCTTCTCCGGCGAGAGGCCGCCGTCATCATCGAGAAGGTCCTCCGACGGTGCGTCGAGCAGGCGGGGGAGAATGCGCTCTTCAAGGATGGCCGTCGCGTTGTAGCGGCCGTTGGAGTTGAATCCATAGCCCACCAAGGGCTTTCCATCAACAAAAACATCGCTGACCAGCGCGATGATCGTGCAGTCCATCTTGGTGAAGTCGATGAAGGCGTTGCGGATCGACGAGCTGATGGGAATGGTGCCTACGTGGGCGGAAACGATTTTCATCTTTGAATCTCTCTTCACTCGGATCTTATTTCTTATAAGACTTGCCGGCAGCATTGCTCCTTATAAAAGGGGAGGAACGGGGCGCTTGAGCGAATATCTTATAAGACCTTGGTTCAAGCGTAGGGGATCAGTGATGGGCAGCACAAGCTAGCGGGGGAAAATTCTTATAAGATGTTTCGAGACGAGGAAGTGGGACGCCCCTTCCCCAAGAGAGAAGCGGAGCAGTCATGGACGCCACGAACGTCTTTTCGAGTAAAGGCAGCCTGGCGTACAGCGAACTTCGCCAACTGATCCTCTCCGGGAGCCTGGCCCCGGGGTCGCGTATCTCCCAGTACGAACTCGCCGACAATATGCAGATGAGCATCACCCCCCTGCGTGAAGCGATCCGCCGGCTTTCCAGTGAGGGCCTGATCATCATGGACACCCACCGCGACTCCCGCGTGGCTGACATGAGCGCTGCCGAGGCCCGGGAACTGCTGGAGGTCCGTCTATCGCTGGAACCGTCAGCGACCGAACTGGCCGCGTACCGCCGGAACGACGCTGATATTGACGCCATTCGGATAGCGGCGGAAAAGCTGCTGCCGGTCACTCGGATCTGGGGCGAGGACGCCATCACGGCCCACCGCGACTTCCACCGCGCCGTCTACAGCGCGTCCCACAACACCACGATGATCAAGCTTCTTGATGACCTGTGGGACAAATCGGACCGCTACCGGCGTATCGGACTCGAACTGCCGTCCGGCGATGAGCCCCGAACAATTGACCTGAACCAGCACCACCAGATCCTTGACCTCATCGTTGCCCAGGACGGGGCGGGTGCAGCTGAACTTGCCAGGGTTCACATTGCCAACAGCCTCACAGCTGCAGCGACGGGAGCCTTGGAAGACCGCGAGAACGATCAGGCGCCGACCCTGAACAGGACCGCCTAGTATCACGCCTATTTTTCCGCTCGCAGAAGCCGCTGCTGCTGCCTGGTCCTGCACCCTGGTGTTTCGAGGCGCACGGAGTCCGAGTGCCACTTCCGGCACGGAAATTCCGACGTCGGCACCCGGGGTGGGTGCCGATCCAGAAGCTGGCAATGTCGTGGTTAGCTCACACGCCGATAGCGGATGTGGGTGGCCAGGGGTGAGTGAAGCACCTCGGTGGGTGCGAAGTCGAAGGATTCCACGCCGTCGAAGATCCGCTCACCCGAACCGAGCAGGACCGGGGCAATGTCGAGGATGAGCTCGTCCACGACACCGGCATTGAGTGCCTGCCGGACGGTCGAGGCTCCACCCGCGATATCTACGCCGTTGTCCCCGGCAGCCTCGCACGCTGCTGCATAGGCGGCATCGAACCCCTCGGTCACGAAGTGGAAGGTCGTCCCGCCGTTCATCTGGATGGGATCATGCGCGTGATGGGTCAGCACGAACACCGGTGCATGATACGGCGGTTCGGCTCCCCACCAGCCGCTCCATTCCTCGTCCCAGTCCCCGCGGATCGGGCCGAACATATTCCGGCCCATCACATACGCTCCCCGCGGACGCATCAGCCACCCGTTCGCGACCTTGTCGGCATCGTTGGCCCGCGGGTCCCCGATGTGCCAGCCGTGCAGCTCCAGCCCGCGCCTGCCCAGTGGGTTTTCCCGGCTCTGGTCCGGCCCGGCAACAAAGCCGTCCAGTGAGATTGACATGTGGCAGGTAGTATCCGGCACGGCGAACCTCCTGGTTGATTGCGGCCTTCATGCAGCCGCGTGGGGTTCCGGGCAGCCTAGCATGTGACGGCGCGCCCGCCGGCCAGGAAGAGACGCCGGTACGGCGACCAGTCATCCCTACACGTTCTTGGCAGCCAGCTGTGGGTACATGGCCTCAATCGGGGCGCTGAGCCCGGCCTTGAGCTGGACGGATGTCTCGTCGGCGAGTACCTCGTACTCACCCGCTTCGACCGCATCCAGAACCATGCGGACGAGGTCGGACGGTTCCATCTTGGGGCCGGTGGCATTAGCAGCCATGGCAGTGTCTACATAACCGACGTGGACACCCACCACGTGGACCCCCGCGGGGCCGAGTTCCAGGCGCAGGGAGTTGGTGGCCGACCAGAGGGCGGCTTTGGTGGCACTGTAGATGCCACCTACGGCGTACCAGCTCATGGCAGAGTGGATGTCGATAATGACCGACTCGTCCTTCGCTGACAAGACCGGTGCGAATGCGCGGGCGAGGAACAGCGGGCCGAGGAAGTTTGTCTCCACGTTGGTCCGGATTTCCTCGGCGGTGTGGGTGAGAATACCCGCGCTGGCAACAGAGGCCCCAGCGTTGTTGATCAACACAGTGACGTCCTGAGCGGCCTCGGTTGCTGCCTGGATGGAGGCGGGATCTGTGACATCCAGGGTGAGGGGCACAACGCGCTCGTCATCCCAAGTCCGTGGGTTGCGGGCGGTGGCGTAGACCTTGCTGGCGCCGCGGGCGAGCGCGTGGTGAACGAAATTGGTTCCGATGCCGCCGTTTGCTCCGGTGACGAGGACGACTGCTCCAGTGAGTGAAGGCATTTCACAGTTCTTTCTTGTTGGACGGTGCGCCCCTGATCGGTGCGGAGGATTGTTGCTGATGCTACTCATAACTGATCCCGCTCAGAATATATTCCAGCAAAAAAGCCTGACGAAGAAGTACTGCCGGGCGACAGGACTATTTGCCACCAAAGCTGGCCATAATTGGCCCATGGGACTTCGTGCCGAGGGGATTGCCCAGGTTTGCCAAAGGGCGTTCCTGGTCGCGGGGATTGGCGTTCTTCTCGTTGTGGGTTCCTCGGCTTGTCGACCCTCCTGGCAGGACGCACCGCCATGCTTCCCGCCCGACTACGCCGTGAGCCCTTCATCCGTCAAACCTGGCGACATAGTCACAGTTCACGCCGACGACGCGCGCTGTAATCCCCGCTACGGCCAGGACGCCCTCATTCAGGTCACGGTCACCGATGCAGCAGGCCTTGATCTCATCAAGGAAACGTCGCCCATGAACGACGGCGGCGGGTTCACTTTCCGGTTCGTCCTCCCGCAACAGGCATCTCCAGGGGAGGCTTCGGTTGAAGCTGTTCCCTACGACCTGGACTGGTGCGACGATACGGGCAGGAACAACCGGGTGGCGCACCCGTCAGGCATGAAGCGGGCCTCCTGCGCTGCCAGGACCGAACCCCTGACTGTCACTCGATAGGGGCAGCCCCCACGCGGACACCGCCAACCGCGCCGGTCCACGGTGTATCGCCCGGGCCGGGCAGGGACAGGTGGGCGAATACGTGCCCCTGCTCAAGTGCAATGACCTGCGACGTGGCGCCGGCGCAATCCAGGTCGAGCTCCACCGGCCGGAAGGGGGCGCCGGGGTGCTCCTGCCTCACGGAAACTTTCGCTCCGGTAGCACCAACACAGGCCGCGGTGACGGTGTACCGCCCGGCCGCCGGCACCTTCCCGGTATTGCCAAATCCCCTGAGCGGGCCGTCCAATGGGCCCACCTCGGAAAGAAGGACTGGCTCCGGCATTGCTCCGAGAATCCGGTCCAGCCGGGCGTAGTTCACGGCCTCCTGTTCCAGAACCTGGGAATCGCTGTACGGTTTCGGGGCCGCTGTGCCGAGTGCAGGCTCAACTGTTGGTTCACGCGCCCGCTCCGGGGCGGATTCCGGTGTATGCGAGGGCTCGGGGTATTCATAGACGCACCCGGCCGTTCCGCCGAGGGGGACCAGCAGGCACAAAGCGAACGAGAGCAGGTGCCGCTCACACTTCCTTCCCACCCCTCAATGGTGGGCAAGACGGCCGTGCAAGACAACAGGCAGCGGCCCGCACTTAGCGCCGAATCAGCAGGCTGGCCTGGGCGCGGATGTCCTGGACAATCTCGTCCACGCTCAAACCGGCGTTCACAGTCGCCGCCATGCCCAGGAACATGACCGCGCTGACGATGTGCGCCAGCTTTGCGGCGTCGCCGTCACTGACCACATGGTGCTTGGTCAGGACGGCGGCGATGGCTTCCTCAGTGTGGGCCACGATAGACAGAGCCTGGCCATGGTGCGGCTCGGAGGGGTCGCCGAACACCATCTCGCGGAGGTAGATCCGCCCGTTGCCCACCTGGACGCGGTTGCATTCCACGATCGGCCGCACGATGGCCATTACTGCGTCCAGTGCCTCCGGGGTGGATTCAGCATCGGCCCTGCCGCGCTCAAGGGCCTCGGCGTAATGGGCGTTCTGCACGAGCAGGAGAAGTTCGCCCTTGGTTTTGGCGTAGAGGAACAACGTCCCGGTGCCAATGTCCGCCTTGTCGGCGATCTGCTGGGTTGTGACGTCCTCGACCCCATGTTCGGCGAACAACTCGCTGGCGGCGGCCGTGATGCGGTCAAGTTTTTGCTGCTTGTTCCGCTCGCGCCGTCCGATCGGCTGGGACGCAACAGACATAGTGGTTCCTCCGGGATTAACTGACCGCACTCAATTATGAGTATAACGTTCCCTACTGCTCCGGACTCAGTCGAGCGGCGTATCTGCTGTCCCAAGAAAGGCAGCTGCCACGGGTCCGAACTGGGCATGGTACTGAAAGATGCCGCCATGGCCGGAGTCGGGGTAAATCACCAGTTCGGATCCTTTGATCCGCCGGTGCAGATCCTCCGAGAGGACCGACGGCACCATGCGATCATGGTCGCCATTGGCGATGAGGGTGGGGACGGTGAGCTTCGACAGGTCCGAGGGAACAGCCCGGCCGAACCGCTGGATCGCCTTCAGCTGCGTCTGGAAGGCTTTGGTGCTGATGGCCTGATCGCGCTCTTTGGTGCGCTCCTGGAGGCGCCTGATGAATGCTTTTGCTGCCGGCTTGCCCGTGGGGTTTCGGTTAAAGAACAGGAACTCCTTGGGGTCGGACCGCGTCACGGCGGCGCGGAGAATGTCCCAGTAGGCAATGGCCACCACCTTGTCCATGTCCTTGCCGCCCCGCGGTCCGGTTCCGGTCAGCACGAGCTTGCGGACCAGGCCGGGGTGCTTGAGGGCGAGGTCCTGGGCGATCATGCCGCCCATGGAGAAGGAGAAAACGTCAATCCTGTCGAATCCGAGGGCCGTGATGAAGGCGTAAGCGTCATCGGCCATCTCCTCGATGGTGCCAGGAACCTCTCCGGTGGAGGCCCCCACGCCCCGCTGGTTGAAAGTAATGACGTGCCGGTCCTTCGCAATGGGTTCGATGATGCGGGGGTCCCAGTTATCCAGTGTTGCGGCGAGGTGCACGAAGAAGACGACGGGGATGCCGCTTTTGGGCCCCAGCTCGCGGTACGCGTAGGTGACGTCCCCGGCATTGATGGTGCGGGTAGCTGCTTCGGCGTACGAGGCGGGATCGGTGGTGTTCATGATGGTCTTCTCCTGATTGGGCTGTGGGGGCTGCTGGCTGAGTGTGGGGTCAGTGCGTGAGGGTGAGCACGGCCTTGCCGCGGATGCCGCCGCCGGCCAGGGACTGCAGCGCCTGTGGAGTCTGGGCGAAATCGAAAACCCTTCCTACCACCGGGCGCAGCACGCCGTCGTCCACCAGTGCGCCGATCCGGCGCAGCTGGTCGCCGCTGGCGCGCATAAAGAGGAACTCATAGCTGACCCGGAGCTTCCTGGCCTGCCGTCGGATCCTGCTGCTGAGCAGGGTGACCGCCAGCCGCAGGACAGGATTCAAGCCTTCCTTGCGGGCGAATTCCGGATCCGGCGGACCGGAAATCCCGATCGCCTTCCCGCCTGGTTTGAGGACGCGCAGCGACTTCTCGAGATTCGCCCCGCCGAGGCTGTCCAGTACCAGGTCATACCCGCTGAGGTGCTGCTCAAAGTCCTCGTTCCGGTAGTCGATCACCACATCTGCCCCGAGCTCACGGACGAAGGCTGCATTCGAGCCGCTCGCCGTGGTGGCAACGGTCGCGCCGAGGTGCTTGGCGAGCTGGATGGCGATGGAACCAACCCCGCCTGCACCGGCGTGAATGAGGACCTTCTGGCCCGGACGCACGTTGCCCTGTTCGACAAGGGCCTGCCATGCCGTGAGTGCCACGAGCGGCAGCGAGCCGGCCTCCGCCATGCTTGCCGACGCGGGCTTGAGCGCAAGGTCCTCCTCGGCGACGGCGATGCGCTCTGCGAACGTGCCGATGCGGTCCTTGGCGGGGCGGCCGTAGACCTCGTCGCCGGGCTTGAACCGGCGCACCTTGTCCCCGACGCGGAGGACCGTGCCGGCTGCGTCGTTGCCGAGGATCAACTGGAGCTTGTAGGGGAGGATCTGCTTGAACTCGCCCCGCCGGATCTTTTCGTCCAGCTGGTTCAGGCCTGCTGCCTGCACCTGGACCAGCACATCCCCTTCCCCCATGGCTGGCTCGGCGACGTCCGCTTCGCGCAGCGGCTCGCCGTACTTGGTAATGACAAAAGCTTTCATGAATACCCTTTCAATATATGATCCTTCTCAATTATGAGTACACTCAGAAATGTCTGTCAAGGGCAGGGTTGAGAACCCAGGGATGTGCCCGCTCGGGCTCTCGTCGTTCCCGAAGCCGGCATGGAAAGTGCGGTGAAGAGGAGGCGGAATCGACCTAACGGCTGGAAACAGGCGGCCGCTTGGTTCCTGCTGCGCCGCGCTGATGCTGCCGGAGTGCAAGCAGCGGAAACAGGAGGACAGAGAGCATTCCTGCTCCCACAAGCGCCGAAGCGATGCCGCTGGTGATCAGCCCTTCGTCCCGGCCGATGCCGGTCACGGCGACAATGATCGGCAGGCCCGTTGCCGCGAACAGGACAATGGCCCGTTTGTCGCCGGGAATGGATTTCGGGGGAGCGGCCAGCAGGGACGGCAGCCCGCGGATGACGAGCAGGAGTACAAGGAACAGGGGGACCAGCGCAAGGGTTGCCGGGCTGCTGGTCAGCGCGCTCAGCTCGAAGTCGATGCCGGTATCGATGAAGAAGATCGGCACCAGGAAACCGAAGGCGATGGCGTCGATCTTCATCTCGATGATGTGCCGGTCGTGTTCGGGAGCCCGGGCGATGGCAACCTTCCACAGGACCCCCGCGGCGAATGCGCCCAGCAGCATGTCCAGCCCCAGCACCATACTGAGGACAACGAGAACGCTCAGGATGAACATGATGGACCGGACCGCGAACTGGCCGCTGGTGTGCAAGGTCCTGGTGACCTGGGAGTGCAGCAGTGAATGCCGCGCGCGGGAGGCCAGGAAAATCGCCAGGCCGGTCAGCAGGACAAACCCGAGAAGCACTGCCGTGGCCGGCCCCAGTTCCCTTCCGCTGAAGAACAGCGAGACCGCGACCAGGGGCCCGAATTCCCCGACTGCGCCCAGCGCTGCCACCGTGACGCCGATCGGGGACTTTGACTCGCCGGCGTCGCGCAGGATCGGCAAGAGCGTACCGAGGGCGGTGGAACACAAAGCCACGCCGATGATCACGGCAGCCTCCGGCCCCGGTGCCAGGACCAGCCCGGCACCGATGCCCGCCGCGAGTGAGATCACCCAGCCTGCCGCAGCACGCCTGGCGGGCCGGCCCCGGATTGCGGCGAAATCGATCTCGTTGCCGGCCACGAAGAACAGCATCGCCAACCCAAAATCCGCCAGGGTGTCAGTGAACTGCGTGGATTGTATCTAGCCGAGCAGGCTGGGACCGAGCACCATTCCGAGGATGATTTCGAACACTACGACGGGCACCTTGAGCACCCGGTCCAGGAAGCGGGCAGCAAGGGGCGCGGCAACAGCCAGCAACGCAATCAGAACCAATGACGTGGACAAGGGCTGCATCGGCGGTACCTCCGGCACCTCGGCTGGTTCGAAGGAAAGTAATCCAAAGCTACAGCCACGCTCAGCGGCCGCGCCATAGCAGCTTTCAAGCGGAAAAGGCGGGACCCGTCCGGTGCTGCGGGGTCCGTCCAGGGCTGCGCCGCCACGCACACCTGTCACCGTTTTGGTGCTTTCCCCCGTTCGGACAGTAATCATCAAGTTGGGTGAAGAATGCCCGTCCTCTAAGGTTGGTGCTCGATGAATGCCCCTCATGAGACATCGCCGCCTGGTCCTGTTTTTGTTGATTCCTCGGGCCGACGGCTGCGGCGGGTCAAGCTCGTGGGCCTGGGCGCCCTCGGAATCGTGGCAGGCTATGTGGCCCTTCTCCTGGTTGCCCTCATCGGCGGTCCCAACATAGCCGCGCCCTACCTGCCCCTCCCCGCCGCCGTGGGCACCGGCAGCGTACCGTCTTCCCCGCCGGCGCCCGCTGCGGACGCCGCTGCTCCCCAGGGTGCAGAAGGCCCGGCAGCCGTCCCGGCCGCGCCTGCTGCACTTCAGGTTCCGGCGGCGCCCCCGGCGGTCCCTGCAGCACCGCCCGTCAGCGCCGCCGCTGTCCCGCCGGCGGCCCCGGCAGCACCCGCTGTTGAGCCGGAGCCCGGAGCCCGGCCAACGGATCCCGGGATGAGCGGCACGGCGCCGGGCGCCAGCGGGTTGGCGCCCGGCCAGGCAACACGGCCTTCGGCCCCGGCGCGCCCGTGAGTATGTCCCGCCCCGGCGAAGCCGGTGTGCGCAGCAAAGGCGCTGTCCGCACCAAAAGCCCCAGCACCAAAAGCCCCAGCACCAAAAGCCCTCGCACCTCAAATGTCCGCGCTCACTGGCTGGTCCTGCTGGCCACGCTGCTGGCGTTGGGCCTTGCCCTCGTGGTGCAGGGATACATGCACCACCTTGGCCGGGTGGGTTACGACTCCGTACCGGCAGGCGCATCTGCCAGTGATGTCCCGAAAGCTGTATCCGAGGGCGGTCCGGTAGTGGATCCGCGCGGCGGGGCAGTGCGTGCGGCCAGCCCTCCGGACCGGACGGTGGCCCTGACCTTCGACGACGGTCCGGACCCCGTCTGGACACCCAGGATCCTCGACGTCCTGCGGAAACACCAGGTCCATGCAACCTTCTTCGTGGTGGGGTCCGCGGCGGCCGACAATCCCGACCTGTTGCGCCGGATGGTGGCTGAGGGCCACGAGATCGGCGTCCATACACTCACCCACGCCGATCTCGGCACCGCCGGAACGTGGCGCAGCCAGCTCGAGGTGCAGGGTGCCCAGGACGTGATCGTGGGAATCACGGGTGAGGCCGCGTCACTGCTGCGCCCGCCCTACAGTTCCGGCAACGCGGCGCTGACCAATGGCACGTGGTCCGCCATGCAAGGCTTGGCGGACCAGGGTTACCTTACGGTGCTCAGCAGCATGGACAGCGGGGACTGGCGGCTGCCGGGCGCCGCCACGATCGAAGACAACCTTGATCCAACAGGTGCGCAGGGGCAGGTGGTCCTGATGCACGACGGCGGAGGAGACCGGGAGCAGACGGTCGCCGCCCTTGATTCCGCCCTGACGAAGTTCGAGGACGAAGGCTTCCGGGTCACCACAGTGGGTGACTCAATGGGCATCGACAGCACGCGGCCGGCCTCCGCTATGGAAAAGGTCAGCGGGACGGCCTTCCTGTGGGGTATCCGGCTGAGCGACTTCGTGGTCACTGCCATCTCTTGGGCGCTCGTGGCGGCCGGCGTCGTGACGTTCATCCGCGCCGTCCTTGTGGTCTTCTTTGCCGCCCGCCACAGCCGCGCAGCACGCCGGATCGCGGCTGCCGGCCGTGGCCGGCGCCGGGCGGACGTGTTGGTCCGGCCGGAAATTACCGGGCCGGTTACCGTGATTGTGCCCGCCTATAACGAATCGGCCGGCATAGAGGCCGCGGTCCGGTCCATTGCGGCGTCCACCCATCCGGTGGAGATCATCGTTGTGGACGACGGTTCAACCGACGGGACGGCCGATATCGTGGACGGGCTCGGACTGCCCGGCGTCACCGTCATCCGGAAGGAGAACGGCGGCAAACCCTCCGCCCTGAACGCCGGGCTGCACGCGGCCAGCCATGATTTCGTGGTGATGGTGGACGGCGACACGGTCTTCGAACCGGACACGGTCCACGCCCTCATCCAGCCCTTCGCCGACCCGCGGGTGGGCGCCATTTCGGGGAACACAAAGGTCGCCAACCGCGGCGGCATCCTGGGCGCCTGGCAGCACATCGAGTACGTGGTCGGCTTCAACCTGGACCGCAGGCTGTTCGACGTCGCCGAATGCATGCCCACCGTCCCCGGCGCCATCGGTGCTTTCCGCCGTGACGCCCTCCTCCGGGTCGGTGGAGTCAGCGACGACACGCTCGCCGAGGACACCGACCTGACCATGTCACTGTGCCGCGACGGCTGGCGGGTTGTGTACAAGGACGACGCCCGTGCCTGGACCGAGGCGCCCGCCAGCCTCGCAGCGCTGTGGAAACAGCGCTACCGCTGGTGCTACGGCACCCTGCAGGCCATGTGGAAGCACCGGGGCGCGGTGGTGCAGGGAGGTGCGGCCGGCAAGCTGGGCCGGCGCGGACTGGGCTACCTGCTGGTCCTGCAGGTGCTGCTGCCCCTGTTCGCACCCGTGGTGGATATTTTTGCTCTCTACGGCCTGATCTTCCTCGATCCACTTCGGATTGCCGCGCTCTGGTTCGTCTTCCTGGCCGTCCAGTTCCTGATGGCCGCCTACGCGTTCCGGCTCGATAATGAACGGCTCCGGCCGCTCTGGACGCTTCCGCTGCAGCAGTTCGTCTACCGGCAGCTCATGTATCTCGTCGTCATCCAGGCAGTGGTCACAGCGCTGGCCGGCGTCCACCTGCGCTGGCACCGTATGGAGCGCTACGGCACCCTGCGCGTTCCACACGGGCAGGGCTAGCGCCCAGCACGTCCAAACTGCGACGGCGGAACGCCCCTGAGGCGGCTCCGGCCGCTGATCCAGGGGCGCCCGGCGGGGCCTACACGGTGGGAGCGGCCTCTGGCGGGGTGGCCTCCGGCAGTGCCGCACCCGCCGGCGCCGTCTCCGCCGTCGGGGCTGACAGCAGCACAGCCGGCGCCTGTGACGGGACACCGTCCGAGACAGGTGCAGCGGACTTGATGTTCTGGTTGATGTGGAAGAAGTTGTCCGGATCGTACTTGGCCTTGAGCTCGGCGAGCCGCGGATAGTTGGACCCGAGTGTGTCCTCGATCCTGGACTGGTCGTCGGCATCCTGGAAGTTGATGTAGCCGCCAGGCTCGGAATACTCGTGCAGCGCTGCCCAGTAGTCCCGGACCCAGGCGATGTTCTTTTCATTCTCCGCAGGCTCTGGCCACTGACCGGCGATGACCGGAGCGAACTTCACATCCCGGTAAGCGAAAGCTGTGGCCTCAGGGGCGACCCGGTTCACGGCCCCGTCGATGGGATAGAAGTGGTTGGCCGAGTGGACGGTGGGGATCCCGGGGGAGAATTCCACGGCGGTGCGCAGCGCATCGTCGCTGAGGGTCCGCAGGAAATCGGCCTTCCAGTAGCCCTGCAGTCCCGGGGCATTAAGCCCGTCGAACATGATGTTCAGCGCCGGATACGGCATCGGAGCAAAGAAGCTCCCCAGTGCAGGACCGGCTTCCAGCATGGCCTGCCAGTGTGCAGGCCCGGCGTCAAGATCACCCGTCCACATGCCGGCGATCACTGCTACGGGCCGCCCATGCCATTCCTCAGGAAGGAAGGGAACCGGGGGACCCCGGTGGAATCCGAGGAAGGCGCCCATCTCCTCGGGTTCTGCGGCAATCCAGTCGCGGTATGCCGCGCCGATTTCAGCTCCGATCGCCGCATCAAAGAACATGATCCCCACATGGACCATGTCCACAGGGTACAGCCGGAACTCCATCGACGTGACGACGCCGAAATTGCCGCTGCCGCCACGCAGTGCCCAGAAGAGGTCCACGTTTTCCGCTTGGCTGGCCGTTACGAACGTACCGTCCGCGAGAACCACGTCGGCGGAGAGCAGGTTGTCGCATGCCAGGCCGTATTTGCGGGTGAGGTAGCCGATGCCGCCGCCCAGCGTGAGGCCTGCTACGCCGGTTGAGCCCACGATGCCGCCCGTGCTCGCGAGCCCGAACGCATGTGTCGCGTGGTTGTAATCAGCCCAGGTGGCGCCCGGCTCCACTCGCGCAGTCCTCAGGGCGGGGTCAACCCGGACCCCGCGGCGGGCCGAGAAATCGAGGACCAGGCCGCCGTCGACCGTTCCGAAGCCAGGCGCGCTGTGTCCGCCGCCGCGCAAGGCAACCTCAATATCAAGACCGCGCGCAAAGCGGACGGCGGCCATCACATCTGCCGGCTGGGACACCCGCAGGACGGCCGCAGGCCGACGGTCGATCATGCCGTTGTACACGCGACGCGCCGACTCGTAGTCGGCGTCGTCCTCTTCAATGACCTGGCCGCGCACCTGTTCGCGGAGCACAGCGAATTGATCGCTACCCATGACAACTCCAAATACACACAGAGACCACAGGGCAGCCGGCTCCGTCCGGGCCCAGCGAGGGCCAGCGCTATGACCCTCTTGGTATACGCCCGGGCACCATGCCGGTCAAGACCGGGAAGGTTCTTCAGCTACCTTGTTTCGCGGACCGCCACCCGGTAGCGGATGTGCGTTACCAGGCTGGTGCCGCTTACCCCCACCGGCTCCAGCCTGACGTTCCGGACGCCGTCCAGGAGCCGTTCGCCCGCTCCAAGGAGAAGCGGGGAGATATGGAGGCGCAACTCGTCGATGAGCCCCGCCGAAAGATATTGGCGGGCGGTTTCCGCGCCGCCGGCAACGGCCACATCCCTGCCTCCAGCGGCTTCCCGCGCCTGCGCCAGTGCCGGCCCGATCCCGTCCTCAACAAAGTAGAACGTTGTGCCGCCGTCCATCGCCAGGGGCGGCCGCGGATGATGCGTGAGCACAAAGACCGGGGCGTGATAGGGAGGTTCTTCGCCCCACCAGCCGCGCCAGTCCGCTCCCCATGGGCCAGGGCCGGGGCCGGCGAACATGTTGCGCCCCATGATGTAGGCACCGGCGGAGAGGATTCCCTCAAGCTCTGCGGCGTTGGCAACGGGTTCCTCGAACTGCCACCGGTGCAGTTCCTCGCCGCCCTCACCCAGAGGATTGTCCGGCGTCTGGTGGGGGCCCGCGAGATAGCCATCGAGGGATACGGTCAGATCACAGGTGACGCGGTTCATGGCTTCCCTTCTGCGGTGGCGGGATGTCCAGTGCTACGGCGCGGCTTCCGGAAGCACGGCAGCGACGGCACTGATTTCCACAAGAGCGCCCGGTACGCCCAGCCCGGACACAAGGGCTGCAGTGACCAAGGCCGGCTCGTCGGAGGCCAGTTCAGGTGCGATGGCCCCGTACCCTGCAGCAATGTCGGCGCCGTCCACAAACAATACGGTCCACTGCACAACGTCACTGGTGGTCGCGCCCGCAGCCGCGAGCGCGGTCTTCACGTTCCCGAAAGCCCTGGCGGACTGTACGGCGACGTCGTCTTTGCCGACCAGTGATCCTTCGGCGTCTACGGCGTTCTGCCCGCCGACATAAATGGTGGTTGCGCCCGGCGGCACCACAGCAACATGACTGAAGGCAGGGCTTGCAACGAGCCCTTCGGGACGGATGCGCCTGATGGGGGACATGCCCGTATGCTCTCACGCAAGCCTCCGGACGGGTAGACCCGGCAGCAGGCCGGCGATAGCATGGCCGGCACCGGACCCTGCGGCACGTACTTTGCTGCCTCTCCGGGATCCGCCGATTCAACGAGGAGACGGCCATGAGCCAGGCAACCGGAGAAACACGAGCATCATCACTGATGGTGGACCTGATCATTTCACTGGACGGTTATGCCTCTGCCGAAGGATGGCCCGGCTGGTGGGGGCTGGAAGGGCCGGAGTACCTGGCCTGGCTTGAGGAAGAGGGACAGAAGAACTACACCTTCCTGCTTGGGGCCAACACCTACCGGCTGATGTCCGGCATGTCCCAGGAGGCGGCGTCCGCAGATTCGGGCTTTTCGGACAACGAGGGGGCCAGCCTCACCGGCCTGGCTGCCGTGCCCAAGGTGGTTTTCTCCTCCACCCTGAAGGCTCCCTTAACCTGGCCCAACTCGCAGCTTGTGGCCGGTGACGCGGTGGAGGCGGTGGCGGAGATGAAACGGAGCGGGACGGCGCCCCTCAGCACGCTCGGCAGCCTCAGCCTCTGCCGCTCCTTGCTGACTGCCGGCCTGGTCGACAGGTTCCGGCTGGTGGTCTTCCCGGTCATCACGGGCCGGACGGGCAGTGAACGGATCTATGACGGGTACCCGGACGTGGCACTGGACATGGTGGACAGCAGGACTTTCGACGGCCGGCTCCAACTGCTCGAATACGTCCCCACGGTACTCAGCGGCCCGCCGGCCCCGCGCAGCGCCTGAGGATATGGACCCGGGCAAAAAAGATTCATTACTTTGCATCCACAGGGGCTGCTCCGCCGGTAGTAGAGGTGTAAGCACAAGCACAGCCCGTCCCCGCGGGCGTCCCCCTGAGGAGTTTGAAATGCGCACATCAACCTACGCCGCCGGTGCACTGTCACTCGCGGCCGCACTGGCTTTCGCCCCTCCGGCCCAGGCAGGCGGCTGGCACCACCACGGCGATGATCCCGCCAGGCTCTCGGTTCTCCACGGCGTGCCCGGGCTGACCGTGGACGTCTGGGTTAACGGCAACCTCACCCTCAATGATTTCACTCCCGGAAAGCTGGCCGGTCCGCTGGAACTCGCGGGCGGAGACTACGACATTGCCATCACCGCTTCGGACGCCACCAGCGCAGCCAATCCGGTGATCGGGCCGGTGTCCGTTGAACTTGAGGGCGGCGGAAACTATACGGCGGTGGCGCATCTCAGCGCTGACGGCGCTCCCACTGCCACGCTCTTCACCAATGACACCAGGGCTCCGCGCAACGACAAGAAGGGGAAACTGACGGTGCGGCACGTAGCCGCAGCGCCCGCCGTCGACATTTTGGCTGGTGGAACTGCAGTGATCGAGGGGCTCAGCAACCCCGCCGAAGCCACCCTGAAGCTCAGGGCCGGGACCATCTCGGCTTCCGTTGCGGCGGCCGGCACCACCACCCCCGTGATCGGCCCGGCGGACATCACCATCGAGGGCGGCAAGAACACCATCGTGTATGCCTGGGGAAGCCTGGCTAAAGGCACCCTCGCCACCGCTGTCCAGGTTGTTGACTCCGAGCACCAGGGACGCGGCCACCACTGACCCCGGCCCTGGGGAACGCGCGCGCCGGGTCGAGGCACGCCAACACAAACACGGCAGCGGGGCCGCCTGACGGTGGCCCCGCTGCCGTGTTTCTGCGTAGGTTAGGTGACCATGAAAGCCATCGGAAGTCACGCCGTGGTGCCAAACCTGGTGCACCGCTGAACGCTGCACCGTTTTGGACTGGCCGATACTGCCGCGGCCCATGCCGCCGTGGAAGACGGCGTTGTGGGCAAGGTGCCGACCGACGTCGCTGACGCCTAGCCGTACACAATCGTCCATATACTGGCGCGGATCTGCCATGGGAACGGCCACAACAACTCCATAGGCTTTGATCCGTGAAGCATCAGAACAAAAGCCGGATAGTTTTGCCCGACGCACCCCCGGACCAGGAGGCGGTCCTGGAAACGGGCGGTGTTGCCTGCTGGTCCGAGCCGGTGGTTATCGATACCTACGCTGCGGGGAACCCGGACCGTTACCCCCTGTTCCTGGACCGGCGCGTGTACCAGGGCTCCAGCGGCAAGGTGTACCCCCTGCCCTTTATCGACAGCATCGCGGCGTCGAAGGAACCCCGACTTTGGCCGGCCATCCACCTGGAAAACGAATATGTGCGCCTGATGCTGCTGCCGGAGATCGGCGGCCGGATCCATATCGGCTTCGACAAGACCGCCGGCTACGACTTTTTTTACCGGAACAACGTGATCAAGCCCGGCCTGGTGGGGCTGGCAGGGCCCTGGATTTCGGGCGGGGTGGAGTTCAACTGGCCGCAGCACCACCGCCCGGGAACGTTCCTCCCGGTGGAAACCTCGGTGGAGCGCAGCGACGACGGCCTGGTGACTGTGTGGCACAGCGACCTCGATCCCTTGCAGCGCATGCGGGGGACGCACGGGGTGCGCCTTCGTCCGGGCAGTTCCCTGGTGGAGGTTGAGGCCAGGCTGTACAACTGCACTGATGAACCCCAGACCTTCCTGTGGTGGGCGAACGCCGCGGCCCGGGTGCACGGGAACTACCGGTCGTTCTTTCCCACCGATGTCCGGTACGTCGCGGACCATGCCCGGCGGGCGGTCACCGCCTTCCCGCGCGCCGACCGGCCCTACTACGGCGTGGACTACCCGGCCCTGGCCGGGCAGGACGGCCAGGTGGACGCGGACCGGATCGATTTCTATGCCAACATCCCGGTCCCCACCTCGTACATGATCACGGACACGAAGGACAGCTTCTTCGGCGGCTACGACCACGACGCCGGTGCCGGCTTCGTCCACTGGGCCGACCGCAGCATCTCCCCGGGCAAAAAGCAGTGGACCTGGGGAAACGGTTCAGTGGGCAAGGCGTGGGATCAGCACTTAACGGACGACGACGGCCCTTACGTGGAGCTGATGTCCGGGGTCTTTACGGACAACCAGCCTGACTTCAGCTACCTGGCACCGGGGGAGACCCGCAGCTTCAGTGAGTTCTGGTACCCCATTCGACAGATCGGGCCGGCGCACCAGGCGAACCTCGATGTTGCCGTGTCACTGCAGCTGGACAAGACGGGCCGCAAGGTCACGGTGGGTCTCTCGAGCACGGCCAGCCGGGAGACCGCCACCATGGTGCTCAAACACCGGGAGGCAACCATACGGGAATGGACTGGCCGTCTGTCACCGGCCCACCCTTTCACCGGGACCGTGGAGCTGCCCGCGGGCGCAACGGAAACCGGCCTCACCCTGCAGGTCATGGACGGGGACCGGGAACTGATCACCTGGACCCCGCGCCCGCCAGCGGACGCCCCCGCGGAGCCCTGGGCAGCAACTGAACCCGTGCCGCCGTCGGACATGGAAAACCAGGACGAGCTCTTTGTGACGGCAACCCACTTGGCGCAGAACCGGCACCCCACGCGCTCGCCGTTGCCTTACCTGGAGGAGATGCTCCGCCGGGACCCGCAGGATTCCCGCGCGTCGATGGCGCTGGCGGCAGCGAAGTACCGAACCGGACACTACGGGCAGGCCAGGAAGCTGCTGGAGAACGCGCTGGCGCGGCTGACCCGCCGCAACCTGAATCCGCCGAGCGGGGAGGCCGGCTACCGCCTGGGCCTCGTCCTTGAGCGCATCGGCCAGTTGGATGAGGCCCGGGAGCGGTTCGGGAAGGCGGCCTGGGACAAGGCCTGGGCCCATCCGGCGCATTTGGCGCTGGCCCGCCTGGCCCTGGGGCAGGGACAGCCCGCTGAGGCACGCCGGCACGCCGGCACCGCGCTGCGCCTGGACCCGGCCAGCCCGGAGGCAAAGCACTTGTTGTTCCTTGCCATGGCCGGCTCCGGACACCTGGACGAAAGCGCCCGGTTGCTGCAGGACATCCTCGTGTCGGATCCGCTGGACCCCGTGGCACTGGCACTGGACGGCTCCCTGGCAACGGCGGACCCGAAGACCCCTCTGGCCGTGGCCTGCTGGCTGGCACGTGCAGGGGAGTGGCGGCGTGCGCTGGACCTTACCGGACAGGGGCTGCCAGGGGCTGCCAACAAAGCCTTTGGCAACCCGGAACCCTTGCGCCACTACCTCCGTGCCGGCTGGTTCGAGGAACTGCTGGATCCGGACGCGGCGTCGGTGGAGCGCAGGGCGGCAAGGAGCAGCGATCTGGCCTACGCCTTCCCCTATGGGCTGGACGAATACGACGCGCTGCACCGGGCCCTCGAGGCCCACCCCGGGGACAAGGTGGCACACGGGCTCCTGGGCTGCTGGCTGCTGGATGCCGGACGCACCGAAGAAGCCCTGGCCCACCTGGAAAAGTCCATGCTGTTCGGCTCAACGGATCCCGTGGTGTGGCGGAACGCCGCCATTGCCACGGTCAATAGCGGCGGTGATCCCGAGGCCGCCGACCAGTACCTGGAGCATGCACTGGAACTGAGCCCGGATGATGCACGGCTGGTCTTCGAACGGTCGGTGCTGGCCGGCCTCCGCGGCGTGCCGGCCAACGAGCGGATCGCCGCCATCGAACGGCACTCCCGTTCGGTCCTGAACCGCGACGACCTGGTGCTCCTCTACGTCAACCTCCTCCTGGATGCAGGGCGGGCAGAAGAAGCCCTGGAGATCATGTCCACCCGCAGCTTCCAGCCCTTCGAGGGCGGTGAAGGCAAGGCGCTCGCGGCCTACGACCGGGCGGCGGTCCAGCAGGCCAGGACGCTGATGGAGCAGGAACCGACGGCGGCCATCACCTTGCTGCGCGCCGGTATCGAGGCCCCGGCGAACCTGGGCGAGGGACGGCACCCGGCGGACAGCATGGCCGAACGGCTGGTGGCACTGGGCGACGCCCTCGAACTGGCCGGGGATACCGAGGCGGCGGCGGCAGCCTGGAATGAGGCGTGCCGGGAAAACAGCCTGTTGGCCGTGGACCCCAGGCCTGCCGGCCCTGCAGACTACTGGCGGGGCATCGCCCTCATCCGGCTGGGCCGAAAGACGGAAGCGAAGGCGGCCTGGCGGTGCCTTGAAGCCCGGGCTGATGAACTGGCGGCCGCCCCCGCGGTTCCCGACTATTTCGCGACGTCCCTGCCCGAACTGCTGTTGTTCGACACCGGCACTGCACCATCCCGGCTCGACCTGGCGAAATCACTCCGGGAGCTCGCCGCCCTGGGACGGACACACGAGAAAGAAGGGGCGAACCTGTGACCGACGCACCGCGGTACCTGGGCTCCGGAACACTCGAACGCGACCCGGGCGGCCTGACCGGGCCGCCGCCGTCGCACCTTCCGGCACGCCTGACCATCACCCTCTGGGACTTCTCCTGGTACACGCGGGCCGAGGACGGCGGCCCATACGCGGACCTGGACGCCGCCTGCGCGGAGGCGGCGGAGCTCGGCTACAACACACTCCGGATCTGTGCCGCCCCGCTGCTGCTTTTCGGCGGCCTGGGGCTGGACTCCGTGGCCGCTGACCTTGAGATCGAGGGCCTGGGCCAGGCTCCGGATGGCGGCATTTACGGCAGGGGCACACGCTGGTACGACGCGCCGGGCGGTTATGGCCTCAACCTGCGGGAGCGGCTCCTGGAGCTTTTCGAGGCCGCAGCCCGGCACGGACTCTTTGTGATCCTGGCCAGCTGGGAGTACCAGCAGTCCACAGTGTTCGCCCGGTCCCCCGAGTGGTTCGAGGCTATCGATTCCGTTCCTTTCGCTGACAGATACCGGGTTCTGACGGATGCCTGGGACAGGCTCATCAAAACGCTCACCGCGGCCGGGCACCGGGACCGCATCGCCATGGTGGAACTGCATAACGAGGTGGACTTTTCCATCCTGCCCGCGCTGGCCGACGGCGGCAGTGAGGAGCTGCACCGGCTGCGGTCACTGCATCCGGACCTCCTCGTCACCGCCAGCTACGGCAAACCGCCGCACCTGGCCATGCACACCGTCCCTGACGGCCTTGGCGGGGCGCAATTCCATGTCTACAGCTACGGGGTGCTTGATGCGCTGCAGCAGCAGATCGATATCCGGTCCGAGGGCACCTCCGGCTTTCCCAACCCGGCCCTGCGTGCGCTGCTGCGCCCCGATGCGCCGTCGATTGAAGAGTACGGGCGCCTGGCCGACTGGAAGTACCGCGCCACTGTGGTGACCGACCAGATGTTCTATGGGTACGACTGGATTGATCCGGAGGCGTGGGACACCTGGCTCTACAACGAGTACAGGCCCTACCGCGAGGCGATGCGGCGGGAAATCGAGTCGCGGGTCATCGCCATCGCAGCCTGGGCCCGCTGGAAGAACGTGCCGGCCGTGGTGGGCGAAGGCTGGATCGGCTACACCCCGCTCCAGGGAACCTTCGAGGAAGGCCCCATCGGCAAGGACCTGGCCGAACGCGGCATCCGCACGGCACTGCAGCACGGAATCTGGGGCATGGTCCTGAGCTCAAACGCTGCCCCGCACCATCCCCTGTGGGCCGACGACGGGTGGCAGCGTCGCATGAACAACGTCATCCTGACCGCCCCCGTGAGCTGAAAGAGTCCCATGCCTCCTGAACAAACCACCCTCGAACTCCTGACCGCCACCCACCGGCCCCACGAACGTGCCCTGCACCTGCCGCCCATGAGCAACACCCTGGACCAGCACACCAGGTGGCGGGTGACCAGCCATTACATCGAAGTGGATGGCCGCCCCACCGTGCCGGTATCGGGCGAAATCCACTTCAGCCGGCTTCCCCGGTCCCGCTGGGAAGACCGGCTGCGGCTGATGAAGGCCGGCGGCATCACTGTGGTGGCCTGTTACGTTTTCTGGATCCACCACGAACAGGTCGAGGGCGAGGCGCGCTTCGACGGCAACCTGGACGTTGCCGCCTTCGTCCGGCTGTGCGCCGCCCTGGAGCTGGACGTTGTGCTGCGGATCGGGCCCTGGTGCCACGGCGAGGTGCGCAACGGCGGTTTCCCGGACTGGGTCCAAACGGCCGCCGTCGGGCACCGCACGAATGATCCTGCCTACCTGGCCATGGTGGAGCGCTGGTTCAACCGCCTCGGCACGGAGCTTGCGGGGCTGACCGGGCCGGCGAGCAACGTCATCGGCATCCAGCTGGAGAACGAACTCTATGACCAGCCCGGACACATCACCAGGCTGAAGAACCTTGCCCGGGCAGCAGGTCTAAGCGCCCCTATCTGGACCGCCACCGCCTGGGGCGGGGCGGACATCCCCGAGGAGGAGGTCCTGCCGGTCTTTGGCGGCTACGGCGACGGTTTCTGGGTGGACGCCGACGCGCCCTGGGACCCCACCTTCCGGCAGCACTACTTCTTCAGCCACCAGTGGGACGACCCTGGCATCGGCGCCGACCTCCGAGAGCATTTCGCTGGCAGTGAGGCAGAGCCGCCCCGGTCGCCGTCGGCCCTCTACCCGCCCGCCACCTGCGAACTGACCGGGGGCATGGCCACCGCCTACCAGCGCCGGCCGTGGCCCGCGGGCAAGGACGTGGCTGCCGTGGCCAACAACAAAATCGGCAGCGGCTCGGGCTGGCAGGGCTATTACATGTTCACCGGCGGGACCAACCCGTCCGTCAGGCTGCAGGAATCCCAGGCCACCGGCTACCCCAACGATCTTCCCGTCTTCGATTACGACTTCCATGCCCCAATCGGCGCCGCCGGCAGGTTGGCTCCAAGCTTCGCACTGCTGCGCAGGCAGCACGCGTTCCTCGCGGCGTTCGGCGACCGGCTCGCCCCGATGCCGTCCACACTGCCGGACCAGGTGCCCGTCGGGGTGGAGGATTCGCAGACGCTTCGCTGGGCGCTGCGTTCGGATGGCGAGTCAGGCTTCGTGTTCATCACCTGGCACCAGCCCCATGTGCCCCTGCCGCTTTACGCCGGCGCCCAGTTCAGCCTGTCGCTGGGGGAGGAAAGGATCACTTTTCCCGGGCAGCCTGTCGCCATTCCCGCCGGCACGATCGCGGCCTGGCCCGTTAACCTCGACCTTGCCGGAGTCCGGCTGCGCTGGGCCACTGCATCCCCATTGACCCTCCTGGGTCCGGAGGCCGCACCAACACTGGTCCTGGCAGCCGAAGCGGGAATCGAACCGCAGCTCTGCTTCGCCCAGGGAACAGTCCTTGAAGGACCGGCTGTTGCCCTGGGCGGCGGCGCTTACGCCGCCGACCCCACCACGCCCACCGCCCTGACGGCGCGGACCTCCGAAGGTGCACTGAACATCCTGATCCTGCCGGCAGACCTGGCGGACCAGGCATGGGTGCTGGACACCCGGCGTGGACGAGAGCTGGTCCTGTCCGCTGACCCGCTCTGGGTGGGGGCGGACGGACGCCTGGCCGGGAGATCGCCGGGATCACCTGCCATCCGGCGGTACTCCACAGAGTCCGGCCAGTTCGAGGAGGTCCGGGTGGCCGGGCAAGGCCCGGAACCAGCGCGGCGGACCCTGGCCGCCGAACGCATCCGGGCCGCCCCGCCCGTCCCGGTTTCCTTCGGGTCACTGTCCGGCAGGGCGGCAGCCCCCACGGACAGGGACATGGACGAATTTGCAGAGGTCTACAGGCTTGAGCCGGTGGCGGCCTTCCCTGCCGGGGAGGGGCATACGGAGCTGGAGATCACCTGGGCAGGTGACGTCGCCCGGCTGCTCGTTGACGGAACCGTGGTGGCCGACCGTTTCTGGGACGGTTCCTCCTGGGTGATCGAAACGCACGACGCCGGCATCCGCCCCGGCGCGGAGATCCTGCTGCAAATCCTGCCGCTCCCCAGGGAAGCCAAAGCAGGTGTGCCGCAGGCGGCCCAACAAAGGCGGAATGATGCTGACGGCGACCTGGCCGCCCTGGACACCGTGGAGCTGATCCACTGGACTGCCTGGCGGGAGGCTCCGGCCTGACTGAACCTGAGCGGCTAGCATGGACGTTTGGTGGCTAAGGGGGCGGACGTGGAGCGGGCAACGGGATTCCAGGACCAGCGGCTGGTGGTGGTTCCCCGCCCCCTGGTCCGGGAAGCGCTGGCCCGCCCGGTCACCCGGCGGCTGGTGGTGACGGACGCCGGGGTCTTTCCGGTCGCGGAAGCGCACGGCCGGCACCGCCCCCAGGGCGCACAGGAAACCATCGTGATCCTCTGCGTCGCGGGGTCCGGGTGGGTGGAAACCCGCGGTTCCCGGTTCGACGTCGGCAAGGGCACCGCCGTCGTCCTTCCCGGTGGCACAGGGGAGGCGCACGCGTACGGTGCGTCGAGGGAGGACCCCTGGACCATCTGGTGGTGCCACGTCCGAGGCTCGGATGCCGCCGAACTGGTCGAAGAATCAGGCGTCCGTCCGGACCGGCCGATCATTCCACTGGTGGCCGTGGACCGGCTGACGGCCATGCTGGATGAGATCATCACCGCCTTGGAACAGGACCAGTCGCCGGCCCGCCTGGTGGCCACGGCCGGGATGGCGTGGAGGCTGCTGGCCACCCTGGCGGTGGACCACCGTGTCCCCGCCCAGGGCACTGCGCTGCAGCGGGCGATGAACTTCCTGGAGGACCGGGTGGACGGGTCCATCCGGCTGCCTGACCTGGCATCCCTGGTGGGGGTATCGTCGTCGCAGCTGAGCAAACTGTTCCGGGAGGCGACGGGCGGGGGAGTGCTGGCCCATCACACAGCGCTGAAGATGGCGCGGGCGCGGCTCCTGCTGGACACCACCGACCTGACAGTGGCTGAGGTGGGGCGCGAGGTGGGCCTCGCTGACCAGTTCTACTTCTCCCGGCAGTTCCGGCGGCTGCATGGCGTCAGTCCGCGGGCGTACAGGGCGGAACGGAAGGGCTGAAGGGTGCCGCGCTACGCCTGGTGCGGGGTCCCGGTGTGCGGGAGGAGCCAGCGCCGCACTGCGTCCAGGACCTCATCAGGGTCCACGGTGTACATGGTTTTCGGTTCTGCCGTGGGGGAATGGCTGTAGGTCATCCGTGCCCGGAAGCCCGGGCTATGGTCGGGTTCGGTCCAGGTGCGGATGACCATGGTTCCCATCGGAGGCGCGGCCTGGTGGGGCTCGTCGTCGCCGGAAATCCCCGGCGGTGGAGCGTCCTGTGCCATGCCGTCCCCTTGTTCTCATCCAGCGCATATCCAACCTGGCTTGATCCTGCTGCATCATCATCAGGAAACGGCATGTGTACGCCCAAAATTTGCTCAAGATCCGCCGGGGAAGCAGGCACAATGGGAGCCATGGCTGATTCTGAAGCGGTGACTACCCAGGATTCGACGGTTGAAGCATGGACCCAGGCCCTGGCGGAGTCGAAGGGCTCGCCGGGAGGAGGGGCCGGGACAGGGGTGATGCTCGCCATCGCCGCGTCGCTGGCATCCATGGTGGCCGGCTACACGCAACCCGGCGACGGGGAGCGGAAGGAACTGGCGGATGTCCACGCACGGGCCCGCACGCTGCGCCGGACCGCCCTGCGGCTTGCCGACGACGATGCTGCCGCCTCCGAAGCCTTCGGCGCCGCCTTCCGCCTCGAACCAGGCCCGGAACGCGACGAGGCCATCCATCGGGCATCGGTGAACGCCGCCAAAGCATCGGCCGTGCTGGGCGAACGCGCCGCCGAGGCCATTGAAGACCTGGGCTGGCTTGCTGCCAACGGGAACCCGGCGCTCATTGCCGATGTCGTCGTCGCGTTCGGCGCCCTGCGGGCAGCGGTGACAGGGGCGCGCACCAACGTCAGTTTCGACCTCGCAACCCTTCGATCCGCCGGCGCCACCCTCGAACAGATCCGCGACGGGCAGCCCGTCCTCTGGGCGGCGGTCCAGCAGCTCAACTCGGCAGTGGAACGCATCGACGAACTGACCGCCAGCGTGGACCACCGCGCCGCGCCCACTGACACTGATGCTGTTCGGGACGCTGTGTAGCGGGCCTGCGGCACGCTGGGTTAGCGCTGAGCCGATGATGCCTCCTGAACGAGCGGCCACGGGTAGCGCATGCCCGTGGGGTCCGCGGGCAGGACGCCGTTGTTCAATACACGCTGAACGCGGCGCCGCAGCGCACGGACTTCCCCAGGGTCCAGCAGCTCCGCCACATTGGGAGGAACTTCCTCAGCAAGCGGCGCAATCTCCTCCAGCAGGGCCGGTATCGGGAGTTATCACGGCGCCCTCAACCCGCTCAATGGTTCCGACGTCGAATTCACCATCAGCACCGCGGGCGGCCAGCCCTGCACATACCCAATGGCGGACACCGATCCCGGGCTGATCATGATCCTTTGGAACAGGTCGAGGTGCGTGCCCATGGCATGCGCCATAGCCGCCTTGATGGGGTCGGCGTGGGAGAAACATACGACGACGGCGCCCGGGTGTGCTGCGCGCAGCACCTCGAGTGCGCCCACCATCCGCGCCTGCATCTGCATGAAGCTCTCCCCGTTAGGAAAGCGGAAGGTCGACGGGCTGTGCTGCACTTCCTGCCATTGGGGCAGGACCGCGAGTTCGGCGAGGGCCGCGCCCGTCCAGTCGCCGAAGTCGCATTCGATCAGGCCGTCGTTGTGGTTCAACCGCAAGCCAGTGCGTTCAGCCGAGGGGGCCGCAGTCTCGCTGGTCCGTTCAAGGGGCGAGGAGTAGATGGCGCCAACGGGCAAGCCTGTGAGGCGTTCGGATATCCGTTCGGCCTGGGTCCGGCCATGCTCGGACAGGTGCAGTCCCGGCGCCCGGCCGGGCAGCACCTTCCCGGTGGTCGGCGTCTCCCCATGGCGGATGAGGAGAAGCAGAGTGCTCTGGGCAGTCATCACCAATCAGCTTAGGTTGGACGGCGGGACCGCGTGGATCGATTCCCGGAATTTCCTCGATTCCCGGCAGGGGTAGGGCTACCGTGGAGTGGTGACTGATCGACCCGAAATCTTCACTGTTGGTGAATTGCGTGCAGCCGGGCATGTCCAGAAAGATTTGCGCCACGAAATCCGCGACAACCTGCTGGCTGCGCTCGCCGAAGGCCGTGATCCGTGGCCGGGGCTGTACGGCTTCAGCCGCACCGTCCTGCCCCAGCTGGAGCGCGCCCTGATCGCCGGCCATGATGTGGTCCTGCTCGGCGAGCGCGGGCAGGGCAAGACGCGGCTGCTGCGCACGCTGGCCGGACTGCTGGACGAATGGTCTCCAGTGATCGAGGACTCCGAGCTGAACGAGCACCCGTACGAGCCGATTACTGAGCAGTCCCGGGCCCGTGCCCTGACTGAGGGGGACCGCATGCGGGTGGCGTGGCGGCACCGGTCCGAGCGGTATGTGGAGAAGCTTGCCACCCCTGACACCTCGGTGGCCGACCTCATCGGAGACGTCGACCCGATGCGCGTCGCCGAAGGCCGGCGCCTGGGCGATCCTGAGACCATCCACTACGGACTGGTCCCGCGCTCCAACCGGGGCATCATCGCCATCAACGAACTGCCGGACCTCGCCGAGCGGATCCAGGTGTCGATGCTCAACGTGATGGAGGAGCGGGACATCCAGATCCGCGGCTACGTGCTGCGGCTGCCGCTGGACGTGCTCGTCGTCGCCTCCGCCAACCCCGAGGACTACACCAACCGCGGCCGGATCATCACGCCGCTGAAGGACCGTTTCGGCGCCGAGATCCGGACTCATTACCCCATCGAACTGGAGGACGAGGTTTCGGTGATCCGGCAGGAGGGACAGCTGGTGGCGGACGTGCCGCCGGTCATCCTCGAAATCCTGGCCCGCTACACCAGGGCGCTCCGGCAGTCCCCGGCGATCAACCAGACCTCGGGTGTTTCTGCCCGGTTCGCGATCGCCGGCGCCGAAACGGTGGCGGCGGCTGCACTGCGCCGGGCCAGCGTGCGCGGCGAAGGCGAAGCCGTGGCACGGATCGTGGACCTCGGCACCGCTGTGGACGTCCTCACCGGCAAGATCGAATTCGAGTCCGGCGAGGAGGGCAGGGAACAGGCGGTCCTCGACCACCTCCTGCGGACGGCCACCGCGGAAGCTGTGCGCGCCCACTACCAAGGAATCGACATGGGTCCGCTCGTTGCTGCACTCGACGGCCACCGGACGGTGACCACCGGCGAACACATCACGGCGCAGGAGTTCCTGGAGAACCTGCCTGGCCTCAACGGGTCGGGGCTCTACGACGAGATCAGCGGGCGGCTGGGCGCCACCAACCAGGGTCAGCGCGCTGCGGCCATCGAACTTGCCCTGGAGGGCTTGTACCTCGCCCGCCGGATCTCCAAGGAGTCCGACGACGAGGAAACCATCTACGGCTAGCCGCGGCGCTGGAAGAGTTACAGCCAGGAGCGGGCGGCCGGAACAGGAGGCGTCATGGCCAGCCACAACCACTCGGCCAGGTATGGCAGATACACGGGCGGGCCCGATCCTCTCGCGCCGCCGGTTGACCTCGCCGAGGCACTGGACGCCGTCGCCGAGGACGTGATGGCCGGCTACTCGCCCCGGCATGCGCTGCAGGAGTTCCTGCGCCGGGGCGGCCGGAACCGGGAAGGCCTGGATGACCTCGCCCGGCGGGTCCAGCAGCGCCGCAGCGAACTGCTGGGCCGGCACCGGCTGGACGGAACCCTCAACGAAGTCCAGAAGCTGCTTGACACCGCAGTGCTGGAGGAACGCAAGCAGCTTGCCAGAGACGCGATGATGGACAACACCGACCGCGCCTTCCGGGAGATGCAGCTGAAGAACCTGCCGCAGTCCACGGCAGCTGCGGTCAACGAACTGGCCTCCTATGACTGGCAGTCGGGTACAGCCCGGGAGGCCTACGAACGGATCAAGGACCTGCTGGGCCGCGAAGTCCTGGACCAGCGGTTCGCCGGCATGAAGCAGGCGCTCGAAAACGCCACGGAGGAGGACAAAGCAGCCGTGGCCGGGATGCTGCGGGACCTCAACGGGCTGCTGGACAAACACCGGCGCGGCGAGGACACGGACCAGGACTTCCAGGATTTCATGGCAAAGCACGGGGACTTCTTCCCGGAGAATCCCCAGTCCGTCGAGGAGCTCATTGACGCCCTCGCCAAGCGCGCCGCGGCGGCCCAGCGCCTGCTGCAGTCGATGTCGCCCGAGCAGCGCGAGGAGCTGATGCGGCTCTCCGCCCAGGCGTTCGGCTCGCCCGAACTGATGGCGCAGCTGGACCAGCTCGATGACAGCCTGCGCGCCCTGCGGCCGGGCGAAGACTGGTCCGGCTCGGAGCGGTTCGAGGGCCAGGAAGGCCTGGGACTGGGCGACGGAACCGGCGTGCTGCAGGACATCGCCGAACTGGACGGACTCGCCGACCAGCTGTCCCAGTCCTACAACGGGTCCAATCTGGACGACCTGGACCTCGATGCCCTGGCCCGCCAGCTCGGCCAGAACGCCGCCGTCACCGCCCGCACCCTCGCCGAAATCGAACGGGCCATGCAGGACGGCGGCTACCTGCGCAAGGGTAGCGACGGCGACCTGCGGCTCTCCCCCCAGGCCATGCGGCAGCTCGGCAGGTCCCTGTTGCGGGATACCGCGAAGCAGCTGTCCGGCCGGCAGGGGCGGCGGGACACGCGCGTCGCCGGCGCCGCCGGCGAGCAGACCGGTTCCAGCCGCCCCTGGGAGTTCGGGGACGCCGAACCCTGGGACGTCACCCGCACCATGACCAACGCGATCCACCGCACGGCGGCCGACGGCGGCAACCCTGCCCGGGGACTCCGCCTTACCGCTGCCGATATCGAAGTCAGCGAGACCGAGGCACGTACCCAGGCCGCCGTCGTACTGCTTGTGGACGTCTCCTTCTCGATGGCCGCCGAGGGGCGCTGGGTCCCGATGAAGCGCACCGCCCTGGCCCTGCACCACCTGATTTCCACCCGCTTCCGCGGCGACCGGCTGGAACTGATCACGTTCGGCCGCTACGCCCGGTCCATGGACATCGGCGAGCTGACCGCCCTGCCGTCGCGGCGGGAGCAGGGCACCAACCTGCACCACGGCCTGCTGCTGGCCGGGCGCTTCTTCCGCCGGCATCCGTCAATGCAGCACGTCCTCCTGCTGGTGACCGACGGTGAGCCAACTGCCCACCTGCTTTCGGACGGCGAGCCGTGGTTCTGCTGGCCCTCGGACCCGGAAACCATCCGGGTCACGGTGGCCGAGCTCGACCGCCTGGGGCGCGGCGGCACCCAGACCACGTTCTTCCGCCTGGGGAATGATCCCAGCCTGGAGCGGTTCGTGCAGCGCATGGCCCGGCGGGTGGGCGCCAGGGTTGTGGCGCCCGACGTCGGCGGTCTGGGAGCTGCGGTGGTGGGGGAGTACTTGCGCGCCCATTTCCGCGGGCAGGCGTTCGACGACGCCGACTGGACGTCCTGGGACCGCTGATTGTCTTACTGCACGCCTTACTGCACGGCCTTGGTGGGGAGGGTAAGGATCTCGGCACCGTCGTCGGTGATGGCGATGGTGTGCTCGCTGTGCGCCGTCAGGCACCCTGTGGCGCTGCGGAGGGTCCACCCGTCAGGATCGGTGACGAGTTCGGCGGTGTCCGCCATAACCCAGGGCTCCAGCGCCAGCAGCAGGCCCGGACGCAGCGTGTACCCGCGGCCCTGCCGCCCGGTGTTGGGGACGTGCGGGTCCTGGTGCATGGTTGATCCGATGCCGTGGCCGCCGAACTGCGTATTGATGGGGTAGCCGGCTTCGCTGAGGACGGAACCGATGGCATGGGAGATGTCGCCGATCCGCGCTCCCGGCCCGGCAACAGCAATTCCCGCGTAGAGCGCGCGTTCGGTCGCATCAATCATGGTGATGCTTTCCAGCGGCTTTGCATCGCCCACAAGGAAACTGATGGCGGAGTCCGCCGCCACGCCGCCTTTGATGACGGCGAGATCAAGGGTGAGCAGATCGCCGTCGGCCAATGTGTAGTCGTGGGGCAGCCCGTGCAGCACGGCGTCGTTGACGGCGGTGCAGATGTAGTGCCCGAACGGCCCGCGCCCGAAGGACGGCTCATAGTCGATGTAGCAGGACGTGGCGCCGGCTTCGATGATCATCTCCCCGGCCCACCGGTTGATGTCCAGGAGGTTGGTTCCCACGGCCGCACGCCCCTTCAGGGCCTGAAGAATATCGGCGACGAGGGCTCCTGTTTCCCTTGCCCGGGTGATTTCGGTGGGACTCAGGATCTCGATCATGCGGGCGCCTTCCTCGGGGAGACCAACAACTATACCCAGCACGGGGCCGGCAGCTTCAGGCGCGGGACCCTTCGGCGGGCCCCGGGTCCGGGGCGTCGGCGGAGGGCGTAGTGGACCGATCGGCAGGAGCACCCTGCCGACGGCTGGCCAGCAGGAACGGAACCGCCAGGCTTTGGAAAACGCCGGCCAGCGCCAGTGACCCCGGATAACCGAACAGGTCCGCGCTCCTGCCCAGAACCGGCTGCACCACCACGCCGCCGCTGGATCCCATGAGCGAGTCGAAGCTGAGCACGGTGGCCCGTTGCTTGGACGGGATCATGTCGTTGATATAGGCCTGCCGCACCGGGGTGGCGGCGGAGTCAATCACCGCCCAGAGGGTCAGCAGAACCAGGGCCACCCAGAACACCCGGGTAAAGCCGAGCACCAGCAAGAGTGCAGCGCTGATACTGCCGCTGACGATCAGCACAGAGGTGCGTTTGTGGAACAGCCGCCGGGCGTATGGCGCGAGCCAGCCGCCCACCACCTCGGCGCCGGCGACAATGGCTGCCGCGAGGCCCGCGATCGAGTAGGCGCGGGGGTCGCCGAAGAGTTCCAGCAGGTAGGGCTGCAGGGCATAGAAGACGTAAATTCCGACGCCGGCGCTGAACGGGGCGGCGAGCATCACGTACCGCACGGGCGGGATTTTCAGGCCGTTGTCGATCGACGCGGTCAGGACGGTGCGGGTCGCCTGGAGCGGGTGCCTGGAGCGCTCGGGGGTGAATCCGACGTCGTGCATCAGGCTGAAGGCCACAATAAACATCGCCAGCAGCACACCCACCCGCACCAGGAACGGCACACCGAGGTCAGTGGCCTGGGCGATTACGCCGCCGGCCACGGAACCGGCAAGCATGGCCACCCCGGCGACCATCTGCGCCCGACCGAACACTGCCTCCAGTCCGCCTTCATAGCCTGAATAGCGCAGAGCATCCACGAGCCACGCTTCAACAGCACCCGAGAAGAACGTGAAACCCAGGCCCAGCAGCACCGATACGACCGCCCAGAGCGGGAACGGCGCCGAGAACTGCCACAAAAGGTAGTAGAGGAAAGTGGAGCCGGCCAGGGTCACGGTGCCCAGGAGGAACGACACCCGGCGGCCCCAGCCGTCGGCCACCACGCCGGTGGGAATTTCGAAAATCACCATGCCCACCGTAAAGAACGCGTTCGCGGCGAAGGCTTCGAAGTTGCTGAGGCCGGCGTCCAGCAGGAACAGCGTGTTCACGCCCCAGATGAAGGAAGCCGCAAGGGTATTGCCCAGCGTCAGCGTCAGGTAGATGCGCTGGATCCTTCGGGCGGCAGCGTTCATGGGTTCGCTGTCCGCACTTCGCAGGGCGGGGAACACGAGGCCATTCTCGCCCCGATCAGCCCGCTGTGCCAGAGCCGGCTACCGGGCACCCCTGACGGGTCGGCGGCGTGGCGGGCTGCGCGTGCTGCCCTGGCACGCCCTGTTCCATGTCAGGATCAGGGTATGCCTGACCGCCTGATGTTGCTCGACACCGCCTCGCTGTACTTCCGCGCCTTCTACGGCCTGCCCGATTCCATCCGCCGCGAGGACGGGACACCCGTCAATGCGGTCCGGGGCCTGCTGGACATGATCGCACGGCTCACCACCGACTACGGGGCCACCCACCTCATCGCCTGCTGGGATGACGACTGGCGGCCGCAATGGCGGGTGGACCTGCTCCCCACCTACAAGGCCCACCGGGTGGCAGAGGCGAACACCGGCGCTCCGGACGTGGAGGTGGTGCCGGATGCCCTCGAAGCGCAGCTGCCCATGATCCGGACGGTACTGGGCCTGGCCGGTATTGCGATCGTCGGTGCGGCCGAGCACGAGGCCGACGACGTTGTGGGCACCTACGCCAGCCATGCCGGCATTCCGGTGGACGTGGTGACGGGGGACCGCGATCTCTTCCAGGTCTGCGATGACTCCCGCCAGGTGCGGGTCATCTACACGGCGCGCGGCATGCGGAACCTGGATGTGATGACCGAAGAAGTGGTGGTGGGAAAGTACCGCGTGCTGCCACAGCAGTATGCGGACTATGCCACCCTCCGCGGCGACGCCTCCGACGGGCTGCCGGGTGTGGCGGGGATCGGTGAAAAAACGGCGGCGTCACTGCTGCTGAAGTACGGCACCCTGGAAAACCTGCTCGAGGCAGCAGCGGATGCGGACAGCGGGCTCTCGTCACCGGTCCGCGCGAAGCTGGAAGCCGCCGCGGAGTACCTCAAGGCGGCGCCCGCCGTCGTCCGCCTTGTCCGGGACCTCGAGCTGCCGTCCCTGGAGGAGGCCGGGGCCCGGCTGCACCCGGTCGCAGGGGAGCCCCGCGCCGGGCTGGAACGCCTGGCCGTGGACTGGAACCTGGGCGGCTCGGTCCGGCGCCTCCTCGACGCACTGGACCGGACCGGTCCTGCCTGAAGATCACCGGCCCGGCTTTAGGATGCCTGGCCGGAGTGCGCGGAAACTGCCCATTTCTTGAGCAAAAGTGACATCTTTGGCGGGCATCCCTGCGGCTAGGGTGGGCTTCATTGGTTCAAGAAGCCGGACCTCTTCATCGGGGGATTGGAGTGGGTCATGGCTGACAGCCCGCAGCGCGGCACCGGCAAAAACCGAAGGCCGGAAGAGACGTGGACCGGCCGATGCCGAGGACGTGCAGCAGGAAAAGCCCGGGCCGGAGGAAGCAGCAGACCCGGAGGAGGCACCCCGTCCTCCCCGCCTTTACGGCTACGATCCGGACCAATGGCCGGAACCGAACTGATGCCGGGCCGGATCAAGGCTTCGGGAAGAGTGCACATGGCCGGCAGCAGACAAGCCAAGCCGGGCGTGGCTAAGCTGGGTATGTTCTGCCATGATCAGTGCTGCTGACGAAAGTGCGGTGAGTGCCATGCCGAAGACGGGAAAGAACGATCACGCCCGCAAGGACGAGCTTCCCTCAACCTTGCAACGCTCGGACCAGAAGGCGCAGGACACCTTCGCCAAAACCTACGACTCCGCAATGGAGTCCTACGACAACGACGAAAGCCGCGCCGCGCGCGCCGCCTACGCTTCCCTGAAGCACAGCTACGAAAAGGTGGGAGACCACTGGGAGCCCAAGGAAAAGCGCGGCCCATCGGACGAGCGGGCGGAAAAGGGCCTGGGCGCGGATGAGCCCACCGCCGGCGGCGTGGATGCCAACGCCTCCAAGAAACACCTGCTGGAGCGGGCCAGGGAGCTGGACATCAGCGGCCGCTCCTCCATGGATAAGGAAGAACTCGTCAAAGCGCTGCAGAAGGCGAACGACGCCGCAACCCGCAAGGCCCGCGGCAAGTAGAAGCAGCGGCCAGTACAACAACCAGGCAAAGACGCCAGGAGGTTCCGATGTCGGTCAAAAGCACCAAGGACGCTGCAGGACGGGGCGGGCCGGAAGGACGCCAGGGCAATGGCTCCGCCGGCATCACGCCCAGGGACCCTGCCCTGGTCCGGAACGTGGCACTGGTGGGCCGTTCGGGTGCCGGTAAAACCACCCTCATCGAGGCGCTGCTGGAAGCCAACGGGATGATCACGCGGAAGGGCTCGGTGGTTGACGGAACCACCGTGAGCGATTCCGATCCCGCCGCCATCCACCAGCAGCGGTCAGTGGCGTTGTCAGTGGTGCCGCTCCCGGTGGGGGGCATGAAGATCAACCTCCTCGATACGCCCGGCTATCCGGACTTCATCGGCGAACTGCGCGCGGGGCTGCGCGCCGCGGACGCCGTCCTCTTCACCGTCTCCGCCGTGGACGGAGTGGATGCGGGCACCACCGCGATCTGGCACGAATGCCAGTACCTGGGCATGCCCCGCGCCGTGGTCATCACCAAGCTGGACCATCCGCGGGCTGATTACGACGGCGTCCTGGCCGCCTGCCGTGATGCGTTCGGCGAGACGGTACTTCCGTTGTATGTGCCGGTCCGGGCCGGCGGGAATGCCGGCGGCCTGCTGGGCCTGCTGTCGGGAACTGTCGTCGAGTACCCGGCAGAGGGTTCCGGCCGGGCCGCCCGTGCGGCGGAACCGGGGGAACTCGCGGCAGCGGAGCCTTCCCGGGCCGAGCTGATCGAGGGAATCATTGCCGAAAGCGAAGACGAGACGTTGATGGACCGCTACCTCGGCGGCGAGGACATCGATGCCGGCGTCCTCATCTCGGACCTGGAAACCGCCGTCGCGCGCGGATCCTTCTTCCCGGCGGTGCCTTCCTCAGCGCTGACCGGGCTGGGAACGGCCGAACTGCTGGAGCTCCTGACCAAGGCATTCCCGTCTCCGCCCGAGCGCAGCCTGCCGCGGGCCACCGACCTGTCCGGATCCCCGCTCCGTCCCCTTGCCTGCGACCCTGGCGGGCCGCTCGCCGCGGAGGTTGTCCGCACCACGGTGGACGCCTTCCTGGGGCGGGTCTGCCTGGTGCGGGTCTTCTCCGGAACCCTGACCGGGGACACCCCCATCCATGTCAGCGGGCACGGGCTGGCGGACCGCGGACACCAGGACCACGACACGGACGAACGGCTCACGCACCTCTACTCGCCGCTGGGTGCGACCCTCCGGCCCGTCCCTTTTTGTGTCGCCGGTGACATCGCTGCCGTGGCAAAACTGGGCACCGCCGAGACCGGGGACACGATCTCAGCGAAGGACCAGCCGCTGCTGCTGGCCACCTGGGAGATGCCGGAGCCGCTGATGCCTGTGGCTATCGAAGCCGACTCCCACAGTGATGAGGACGCCCTCGCCCGCAGCCTGGGGAAGGTGGCCGCCGGGGACCCGACGCTGAGGGTGGAACGGAACGCCGAAACCCACCAATTGATCCTCTGGTGCATGGGGGAGGCGCACGCCGAAGTAGTGCTGGACAGGCTCCGCGACCAGGGCGTGAAGCTGCACACGGTGGATGTGGTGACGCCGCTGCGGGAAACCTTCGCCACGCCGGCCGCCGGGCACGGGCGGCACGTCAAACAGTCCGGCGGCCACGGCCAGTACGCGGTGTGCGACATCGAAGTGGAACCGCTGGCCAGGGGAGCAGGGTTCGAATTTGTCGACAAAACAGTGGGCGGAGTCATCCCGGGAACGTTTATCTCATCGGTGGAAAAGGGGGTCCGCGCCCAGATGCAGCGAGGCGTTGCCTCCGGCTTCCCCGTGGTGGACCTGCGCGTGACGCTGGTGGGCGGCAAGGCGCACAGTGTTGATTCCTCCGATGCAGCATTTCAGGCGGCAGGCGCCCTGGCGTTGCGGGAGGCAGCCGCCGCAGGGAGCATCCAGCTGCTCGAGCCCGTCTCATCGGTGGTGCTCAGCGTTCCGGACGAGCATGTGGGAACGGTGATGAGCGATCTTTCCGGGCGCCGGGGCCGGCTCACCGGGACCTCCTCCTCCGGTGGGGACCGGACCGAGATCACGGCGGAGGTCCCGGACCAGGAACTCCTTAAATATGCGGTGGAGCTGCGCGCCCTCACAGCCGGCACGGGCACGTTCAGCCGCCATTACCTCCGGCACGATCCCGTGCCGGGGAACCTGGCCGCTGCAGGCCGCTGACCGATCCCCTCACGCAGTGCCGGGAGCGCTGGCCGGGTGTCAGGAGCTGAGTGTGCCCCGGACAATGCTGACGCTGGAGTGTGCCGGATTGCCGTCGAGCGGTTCATCGGACACGTCAACGATGGGGTAGCCGGACAGGTCCAGGCCGGCCGGCACCTCGAAGCGGCCGGACGGTGAGTTCATGATCCCCAGGCTGACCAGCCGGGACAGGTCCGGAGCGATCAGCCAGACTTCCTGGTAACCGCTGGCTTCGGTTTTGTTGAGCTGTACTTCGATGGTCCGCGAGCCGTCGCTGGCCTCAGTCACCGTGGCCGAACCGGTGGCAGTGTAGCGGTCCAGCGGTTCAAGCTGGGCCGAGGCGAGGGTCACCGGAACGGCCGTCCGGTTGACTGCCAGCACAACCCCGGTGGTGATCAGGACGGCTGCAGCGGCGGCCGCCAGCCACGTCGCCGGCCGGCGCAGCCAGGCCACATTGCTGCGGGGTTTTCCTGTTTGCTGTCCTGCGTGACGCTGTTCTTCCGGTCCGGTTTCCCCCGTGGTGGCCCCCCGGCCGCGGGCGGGACCCAGCGGATCAGCCGCCACCGCGTCTGTGAGCCCAAGCTGCCGGTGGATCCCTTCCCAGACATTCGCACCCGGGGCTTCCAGTCCGCCGGAGTCCGGGACGGTCCGCACCGCGTTCACGGCGCGCCGCAGCGCCGCAACCTCAGTGCTGCACTCGGGGCAGGAGCGGAGGTGGTCAGCGCTCCGGGCGTCCATTGGCTCGTTTAGGGCGAACAGGCTCAGGGCTTCAGGGTCAAGGTGCTGCATGGTCCACCTCCAATCGGTGTCTCAGGTGGCTAAGGCTGCGGCGGATATGACTCTTGACCGTACCAAGGGGAAGGTTGAGTTCGCGTGAAATCTGGTCGTGGGTCAGGTCATCGTAAAAAGCCAGGCGCATGATGGAGCCCTGGGGTTCGCCCAGCCGGGCCAGCTCGCCGTCCAGGATCAGCCGGTCCGCCAGGATTTCGGCGGACGCGGATGCCGCTGCGTCCTCCGCCTCTGGCTGCAGTTCCACTGCGGCCAGCACCTTGCGGGATTCCCGGGCAGAGGCGGCGAGCGCATCGGAGATGGCGTTCCGGGTGATACCTACAATCCAGGCCGGCAGCGCGGCCTTCCGCGGATCGAACATGGTCCGGGATTTCCATACCCGGATAAAGACTTCCTGCGTCACGTCATCCGCGGCGCTGCGGTTCCGCAGCGCCCGGAGGGCCAGGGTGTACACGAGCGGCGAAAACTGGCGGTAGGCCTCAGCCAGGGCCTTTTCATCCCCGGCGGAAAACGAGTGGTCGAGTTGCGGGTTCCAGGTGCCGCCGGCGGAGGGCTGCGCTTGTCCGCCATGGTGCTGCTCGTCGCCGGAAGACGGCTGGGCAGAAGATGCCAAACCGGCCTCCTTCCCTTCCTCGGCAATGAGTGTCAGGGCTGACTCGCGGCTCATTCAAGTTCCGCAGTGACAATGACATTGTCACTGTAGTCCTGTTTCTCGTCCAGCCACCGGCCGCCGCACGTCACCAGCCTGAGTTGGTGCGGCCCGTCTCGGCGGAAAAGGGAACCGCCGTCGAACCTGTCCTTGGCCATCAGCTCAACGGAACGCACCCGGTAGTTCAGCGCAGGGGCGCCGTGGCGCTCGACGGTGACGAGGGTTCCGGCCGGCAGGCCCCTTAACTGCGAAAACGGTGCCCGGTCCGACGCCGTGTCCACGTGGGCGGCGATCACGGCTGCCCCGGCCACTGCGCCCGGAGCCGGCCCATACCGGTACCATCCTGCCTGGTTGAAGGCTTCCGGAATCTCCATCGCCCCGTCCGGGGAGGTGCCCACGTCCACGATCTCCATGCTGATGCTGGTGCCTTCCACTGTCAGGAAACGGGGTGCCGGGTCCCGCGGAGCAGCGGGGACGGCAGTGGCCTGGCGGACGGGAACCTCCGGTACAGCGGCGGGCGGGAGTGACGTTACGGGAACAGGAGCCGGCGCGGTAGCGGATTCACCGGCCTGGACCGCGGGGGAGGCGGTCCCGGACGGGACAGCTTCCGGCACGGTTGGTGCTGATGTGCCGCATCCAGTGAGGAGGGCTGCGGCAAGGACGACGGCGGCACCCGCCCGGGCGCGGATGGAACGGCTTGTTGCGGCAGTCTCCGCCGTGGCCACCCGCGCTGTGGACACCGGGGCCGGAAGGTCAGTAGACCTTCGGAACCGGGGCGCCGCCGTCGTGCTTTCCATGTCAGTCAGCTACTTACGGCCGGCCTTGCGCAGGGCCGCGGTGCGGGAAGCAGCCACAGCTCCGAGCATGAGCGCAAGGCCTGCTGCACCGAACCCGGCAACTGCCATGGCCTGTCCGGTGGTACCTTCATCCGCCGCACCTGAGCGTCCGCCCGGAACTGCTCCCGGAGCTGAGTGCAGGCCCTCGATGGTCTGCACGGCCAGCTGCAGGTTGTTGTCCGCCAGGCTGCCCCAGGCATACACGATGGTGTGCGTGCCCTCGGCCACCGTGACGTCAGCCGGGCCGATGACGGGCTGGGTGGTTCCGGCCGCCGCCACTGCAGCCGGGATGGTGCCCGGGTCAAGCGTGAGCGTCTGCTCGTTCGGGTTTACCAGGTTGGATATGACTGCCGACCCGGCTGCCAGGACGTCGACGGCGGGCGCGGCAGCCGTGTGCCGCACCGTCAGCTTGCCCTTGCCGGCGGCAATCGCCGAGACGTCATTGGTGAACAGGTTGGCCGTGGGCTTCCCGGCGCCATCCAGGTTGGCCACCGCGGTGTAGTTTCCGTTGGCGGCAAGGGTCACATTGACCGGGCCGATTACCGCGGCGGACGCGTCTGCTGCGTCGGCGGCGGTGATGGCAAGAGCGTAGTTTCCTGCCGGAAGTGCCAGGGGACCGGCCAAAGTGCCGGGCGTGAAGTCGTCCAGCGTCCGTTCGCCGTTGACCCACACGTCCACCGTCAGCCCGGGAACCCCGTGCAGGACGGAGAGCTGGGCGTCCCCTTCGGCAGCCTGGGCGGGGCCGGCGAAAGCCAGTGCCGCCGCTACTGCCACTGCTCCTGATGCAAAAATGCTGGTTCGCATGATTTCTCCTTCTTCGGCCCGCCAGGCGGGCGGTTTTTGCTTACACACCTACTACCGGCGCCAGCAGCCATTTGGATGCAGATGCATGAAGAATTCGGGAAAATGTTTTGAGAGTGGTGGATTACTGCTTCTACAGCGCCCGCGCTGTTGCCTCTTCCAGCTGCGCCGCGTCCACCTCGCCGCAGGCGGGGCGCAGGTGCCGTCCGGAATCCGTGCCGGGCCCCGAAGGGAGGAAGGAACCACGCTGGTGCCCCACTCCTTCCAGCGCTGGCTCCCGTTCTTGCTTCACTGCGATCAGGTAGTAAGCTTGCTGACCAATACTAGTAAGCCTGCTGATTAATTGAGGACAGGAGTAGGCCATGGGTACAGTTCTTGCCGCCGCCTCGGCCCTGGCGGTCGCCACTGCCGGCGCCGCCGCCGCTCTCAGCGCTCCCTTTGGTGCTGCCGGCCACGGGGGCCAGTATCTTGCCGGCCACGTGCTGCTGGGGTTGGGCCTCGGGCACTCAATCGCCATCCTGCTGCGGACCGCGGTTAAGCGCCTGTTCGGTCGGCGGGCAGTGCGGTCTGCCCCTAAGGCTCCCGGGCTGATGGCCCCGGAGGAACTGCCTGCCCGTCCGGCAGCTATGGTTCCGGCAGCAGCAGCTGCACAGGCAACCATGGCACAGGCAACAACGCCACGGGCAACAACGCCACGGGCAACAAGGGCTCCGGCAAAAGCGGCCCAGGCGTCCGCTGCTTCGGTGACAGTTCTGCCGGCGCCGTCGGCGGCGCTGGTGTCGCTCCGTGGCCGGCATGCCGCCTGAGGCTCCGGCGTCGGCCGGTGCCACTGACGGCGCAGTGCCGGGCCGGCGGCGGTTCCGGCTTTGGCGCGCGGCCGTACTCCTGGTGAGTGCCGCCTGCGTTGCGGGAGTGCTCTATGCCGCTTCCCCGCTGCTGAGGCCCGCGGATTCGGACGCGGCTACGCTTCGGGGCCTGCAGATCAGGGTCCTGAATATCAGCCAGGCCGCAGCTGAAAACAGGATGGACGGCGCCCTTGCGGCGCTGGAAGCGCTGGAGAAGGACTTGAACGATGCTGCCGGCCAGGGCCTGATCTCGCTGTCCCGGTACCGGGGGATCGACGCCGCCGTGGAGGCGGTGCGGGTAGACATCACCGGACAATTGGCGGCAGCGGCAGCGGCTTCCGCCGAAGCCCCTGCGACGACCGCATCGGACACGTCCCCACCAGAGGCGGCCGTGCAACCTCAACCGGCGCCACAGGTTCAACCCGACCAGCCGGCCGTTATTCCGGTCCCCGTCCCGGCTCCGGTGCAGCAGCAGCCGGTGCTGCCCGATGCCGCCAAGGAAGCAAAGGGCAAGGGCAAGGCCAAACCCTAGCCGCAGTTCCGGGCAGAATGGACGGATGACTTCTCCGGGCAGGCAGCACCAGGCGTTCGCCGGCAAACCGTTCGCCCTGACGGCCGTTGGTGCCGGATTGGCGTTCGCAGACTCGTTGCCTGCCCTCACCCGCGCGCTCGGAAGCAGTGCGGGCCGGACGGCAGTATTTCAGGCGCCGCCCGGCACCGGCAAGACCACCCTCGTCCCGCCGCTGCTCGCCAACCTCCCGGCGCATGCCGGCGGGCGGATCGTGGTCACGCAGCCCCGCCGTGTTGCCGCCCGGGCCGCCGCCAGGCGCCTCTCCATGCTGGACGGCAGCCCTTTGGGCGGCCGCGTCGGCTACTCCGTGCGCGGCGAGCGGCAGGCGGGCCCGGGAACCGTCGTCGAGTTTGTTACCCCCGGCATCCTCTTGCGCCGCCTGCTGTCCGATCCCGGCCTCGACGGCGTCGCAGCCGTGGTGCTGGACGAAGTCCACGAACGCGGGCTGGAAACGGACCTGCTGGTGGGCATGCTCGCCGAAGTCAGGGAGTTGCGCGGTGACCTCACCGTGGTCGCCATGTCAGCCACCCTTGACGCACCCCGCTTCGCGGCCCTGCTCGCCACCACCGACGCCGGGGAGGACGACGGCGGGGGGCCGGCTCCCGTGGTGGATTGCCCTTCGGTGCTCCACGCCCTTCAAACCGATTGGCGTCCCGCACCGGGACCGCGGCTGGACAGCAGGGGCGTAACGCCCGCGTTCCTGGACCACGTGGCGCGGACGGCCGAGGAGGAACTCGCCCGCACCCTCAGCACGGACAGCTCGGCAGACGCCCTCGTATTCCTCCCCGGCGCCCGGGAGGTTTCCCGGGTGGCCGCAGATCTTCGGAGGCGGCTGGACACCCGGGCTGACGTCCTGGAGCTCCATGGACAAGTGCCGGCCGCCGAACAGGACCGGGCGGTTTCCGGGCGGCTGCCCGGTGGCAAGGCCAGGGTGATTGTCTCCACCGACCTGGCCGAGTCCTCCCTTACTGTTCCGGGTGTCCGGCTGGTCATCGATTCGGGCCTGACCCGGGAACCCCGCCGTGATTCCGGCAGGGGCATGAGCGGCCTGGTCACGGTTTCCTGTTCCCGCGCCTCTGCGGACCAACGCGCCGGCCGTGCGGCCCGCCAGGGTCCGGGCCGCGTGGTGCGGTGCTATGACCAGCAGGCCTACGGTGCGGCCCCGGCCCACGTCACGCCGGAAATCAGGGTGGCGGACCTCACCGGAGCCGCGCTGCTGCTCTCTGCCTGGGGTGCTCCGCGAGGTGCCGGCCTCGCGCTTCCGGACCAACCGCCGCAGCAGGCCATGGACGACGCCATGGAAGTGCTGCGCGAGCTTGGCGCCGTGACGGACGACGGGCACGCTACCGGCATGGGACGGCTCCTGGCAACCATTCCGGCGGACCCGCGCCTGGGCCGGGCACTGCTCGACGGTGCAGCCGCCGCAGGTCCGCTGGCCGCCGCGGAGGCAATGGCCCTGGTGTCGGGTGACCACCGTGCCCCCGGGGCCGACCTCACGCGCCTCCTGTCACAGCTGCGCAACGAGCCGGGAGCAGCCGCCCGGCGCTGGGCCGAGGACACCCGCCGCCTTGCTGCCCTGGCGCAACGTGGTCCGCTCTCCGCTTCTTCCGCACTGCCCTCGCCGGTGACCGGAACCGCAGTGGTGGGCGCCGTCGTCGCACTCGCCTTCCCGGACAGGGTGGCGCGCCTGGTCGATGCCGGCCCGCCGAACCGCTACCTGCTGTCCTCCGGAACCCGTGCCGGGCTGCCGGCCGGAAGCTCCCTGTCAGGCCACGAATGGCTGGCCGTCGCTGAGGTAGCGCGGGCCGACGGGAGGGATTCCGCCGGTACCGGCGCCGTGATCCGGTCCGCTGCGCCGCTGGCCTCCGGTCTCGCCGAAGCAGCCGCTGCGCATCTCCTGGCCGAGGCCGTGACCGCACAGTTCGCCGGCGGGCGCGTTTCGGCACGCAGGGTGCGGCGCCTCGGAGCGATCGTCCTGGCATCCACCCCGGTCCGGCCATCTCCCGCTGAAGGGAGGGCCGCCGTCGCTGAGGCGCTCAAGAAAGAAGGCCTCGGTGTCCTGGAATGGTCGACGGCGGCCCAAGGGCTGCGCCGCCGGCTCGCCTTCCTGCACCGGGGACTGGGCGCGCCGTGGCCGGATGTCTCGGACCACGCCCTGCTGCATCGGCTCGACGAGTGGCTGGGGCCGGAGCTGGAAGCCCTCGCGGGCGGAGCGGCCGCACGCTCCATCGAGCTGGCCCGCCCGCTGCACCGGCTGCTGCCCTGGCCGGCAGCGGCGAAACTCGATGACCTTGCACCGGAATGGCTCGAGGTACCCAGCGGGTCGCGGATCAGGGTCGAGTACCCGGACGTCGCGGATGACACAGCCCGCCCGGTGGTGGCCGTTAAACTGCAGGAGTGTTTCGGGTGGGCGGAGACGCCCCGGCTCCTTGGCGGCCGTGTGCCGGTCCTCTTCCATCTGCTGTCACCGGCCCGTCGCCCCCTGGCCGTCACCGACGATCTCGCATCCTTCTGGTCCGGACCCTATGCGCAGGTCCGGGCGGAAATGCGGGGGCGCTACCCCAAGCACCCCTGGCCGGAGGATCCCTGGCAGGCAACCGCAACCGCACGGGTCAAACCACGTCAGTAGCTGCGTTCCGGGCTCGTCTTGCCGGCCGGTTCCAGCGCCGTGAGAACTAAGATACACACTCGAAACGTCGCGTCGATGCGTTGAAACATGGCCCGGTTAGGCTCGTTCCTACCTGGACAGCGTGGTCCACATCAGACATGGAAGGACCCAAAGATGTTTCTCTTGAACAGCCTTAACCTGTTGCTCGACGGCCGCCCCAATGAGGACGGCCGGTCCCAGAACGGCGCCAGCGGAACCAGTGCGTTTCCCGAGGGCCGCCTGACCTCCGCAGCCTGGGAAGGCTGGTGGCACGAGGAGGCCGCAGCGTGAGGCCCTTTGAGCCTGCGGTTGCGGTGCTGGCTGGATCAGGACCGCATTGACGGGGACGTGTCCCGGATGAATGCGGCGATGGGCTGGGCCAGTGAGGCGCCCACCTCGGTTGCGGGACGCTTCTTGCCCGCGACAGCGAACGAGTGGTCGCCTCCGTCCAGCCACTGAAGGACGGCATGGGGGCCGACGCGGGACACCACGTCCGCCAGTATCTCCGGAGTAGCGAAAGTGTCGCGGCTGCCCTGCAGGAACAGCATGGGCGTGGCCAGCCCGTACAGGTGCTCGTCCCGCAGCTTCTCAGGTTTGCCCGGCGGATGCAGGGGATAACCCAGGTAAACGAGCCCGGCAGCGTCCATGCCGTCCGCTACGGCCATGGACGCCATCCGCCCGCCAAAGGATTTTCCCGCTGCCCAGAGGGGGCCCGTGTCCTGATGCTTCGCTGCCTGCTCCGCGGCAGTGCCCATGGCAGCACGCCAGGCGGCGATGGCCACGGGCGGACGGTCCGGGAACTTGCTGCCCGCTTCCCGGTAGGGGAAGTTGAAGCGCAGTGTCGCAAGGCCAAGCCCGTTCAAGGCCGCCGTCAACCCCGTAAGGAACGGGTGCTCCATACCGGCGCCGGCACCATGGGCCACCACGATGGTGGCGGACGGATTGTCGGGGCGGGCATAGGCGGCGGTGACGGTGACGTCGCCCACCGTGATGGTGAGGGGCATTTCCGGTGCTGGCATTCCTCCATCATGCCGGACCGCGGGGCTGAAATCTGACCGGTTGCCGCAGCCGGGGTGTACGTTGTCCCCATGGCGAGCGAACAGACCACCATTACCGTTCCGGGCCCCCAAGGGGAGCGCGAAATGCGCATTTCCAGTCCCAGCCGTGTCCTTTGGCCTGACCTGGGGCTCACCAAACTGGACCTGGCACGCTACATGTGCGATGTAGGAGAGGCGTTTATCGCCGCAAACGGTGACCGGCCAGTGGCATTGCAGCGGTACTCGGACAACATCGACGGCGAAATGTTTTTCTCCAAGAACCCGCCCAAGGGGACGCCGGACTTCATCCGGACGCAGAAAGTGGTTTTTCCGAGTGCCCGGTCGCATCCCATGCTGATCCTGGACGAGCCCGCCGCAGCAGTGTGGGCCGTCCAGATGAACACGGTGGTCTTCCACCCCTGGCCCTCCCGGACCGCGAATACTGACAACCCGGACCAGCTGCGGATCGACCTGGACCCGCAGCCGGGCACGGACTTCGGCGATGCCGTCCCCGCCGCCCTCGCGATGAAAGAGGTCCTGGCCGAGGCCGGGCTGACCTGCTTCATCAAGACCTCCGGCAACCGCGGGCTGCACCTCTACGCGCCCATCGAGCCCACGCGGGAGTTCCTCGACGTCCGGCACGCAGTGATTGCCGCCGCCAGGGAGGTGGAGCGCCGGATGCCGGAGAAGGTCACCACCGCCTGGTGGAAGGAAGAACGGGGAGAACGGATCTTCCTGGACTTCAACCAGGCCAACCGCGACCGGACCATTGCCGGGGCCTACAGCCCCCGGGCGCTGCCGCACGCCTCGGTCTCCTGCCCCATCTCCTGGGACGAGCTGGAAACCGCGGACCCGAAAGACTTCACCATCCTGACGGTCCCGGAGCGGCTCAAAACCGTGGGGGACCCCTGGGCGGACATGCACGGCACAGCAGGCACCATCGACACACTGCTGCAATGGTGGGACCGCGACGTCAAGGCGGGGCTTCAGGAGATGCCATTCCCGCCCGACTACCCCAAGATGCCGGGCGAGCCGCCCCGGGTGCAGCCCAGCCGCGCCCGGAAGCAGGACTAGCAGGCTATTCGAAGCGGGACGGATCCCCGGTACCGCGCCGGACTACCTCGGCAACTCCGCTCGAGAAGTCCACTACCGTAGTGGGCTCCGACCCGCAGTCGCCGGCGTCGATCACGGCGTCCACCTGGTGGTCCAGCCGCTCCTTGATCTCCCAGCCCTGAGTCAGGGGGTCTTCCTCGTCCGGGAGCAGCAGCGTGCTTGAAAGCAGGGGCTCACCGAGTTCTGCCAGCAGCGCCTGGACCACCCTGTTGTCCGGAATCCTGACGCCCACGGTCTTCTTCCTGGGGTGCAGGAGCCGCCGTGGGACCTCCTTGGTGGCCGGCAGGATAAAGGTGTAACTCCCCGGGGTCACGGATTTGATGCTGCGGAACACGTCGTTGCCGATGTTCACGAACTGCCCCAGCTGCGCGAAGTCCTTGCACACCAGCGTGAAGTGATGCTTGTCGTCCAGCTTCCGGATGCTCCTGATCCGGTCCAGCGCGTCCTTGTTGCCCAGCTGGGCCCCCAGCGCGTAGCAGGAGTCGGTCGGGTAGGCGATCAGGCCGCCGTCGAGCACCATGCGTACTGCCTGGGTAATGGCGCGGGGCTGCGGATCCTGCGGATGAACGTCAAAGTATCTGGCCATGCACCCGAGCCTACGTTCCCGCGCGGTGCCGCCGCACCACCTGGGCTCTGGACCACGGGTCACAGGGGCCGCGGGGATGCCGCATCCCCGCGGGGGCGGGGTGGCAGAATGTGGCTCATGGCTATGGAACGGATCGTCGTAGGGCTCCAGGGCGACGAGGACGGGGAACTCCTGGTGCGCCGCGCCGCGAGGCTCCTCCACCGGGGCGACGGCGGCGAGCTGCTCGCCGTCCACGTCCGCACCCCGGGCGGGACACGGTCCGAGTCTCCGCAGGCACTCGAAGCCCAGCGCAGGCTGGTTGCGGACCTGGGCGGGAGCTACCATACCGTCTCCGCGCCCGAGGCCGCCGGCGCGCTGGTGGAGTTCGCCCGCTCGGCAGAAGCGTCCCACATCATCGTGGGGCAGTCCCGCCGCCACCGGATGACAGCTCCGTTCAGCCTGGGCGTGGACACCAAGGTGGTGCGGGACGCGGCGGACATTGACGTCCAGGTAGTGCCCTTGGCCCGGAACTCCGGCAGCCGCGGAAGGCGGACGGAACTGGGCGGCGTGCGGACCGGGTTCGGGTTTGCCCTCGCAGCAGTCCTTCCGCCGTTGTTGCAGCTCCTCCTGGCCATGTTCGAGCACAGTGTTGCTACCGCCGTACTGATCCAGCTCACGGGCGCGGTCGCCGTAGCCTTAGTGGGCGGATTATGGCCGGCCGTTGCCGGTGCGCTGTGGAGCAGCCTGCTGGTGAACTACTTTTCCACTCCGCCCCTGGGCGACCTCGCTATCCATGACCCCCAGGACCTCCTGTCGCTGGCGGTTTTTGTCGGCGTCTCGGTTGCGGTGGCAGGTGTGGTGGACGGATCTGCACGGCGGTCCAAGGAGGCGTCCCGGGCACAGGCTGAAGCTGCCACCCTCGGGGACCTTGCCCTGGGTGCATCCCGGTCCGAGGACACCCTCTACGGCCTGCTCGCGGAAGCCCTCGACGCCTTCGCTGCCTCCGGCGCCGCCGTCGTCAGCAACCTTCCCGCAGCCGGGCACAGGGTTCCGGAGGGGAAGGGACCGGAGCCCAAGCCGATCCTGCTGGCCGGAGCCGGTGATATTTCCGGCTGGCAGGACGGAACTCAGGACCTGCGCGGCGTCACCGGGACCACAACTGTCCAGGTGGACCCGGTGACGTGGCTGGTCCTGTTCGGCCGGGAGGTTCCGCCGTCGGGCCGGAGGCTGCTTGGCGCCTTCGCGGTGCACGTCAAGGCCCAGCTGGAACGCCGGCAGCTGGAGGCCAGCCGGCACGAGATCCTTCGGCTTGCCGAGGGAAACACCATGCGCACCGCCATCCTGCAGGCGGTGTCGCACGACCTGCGCACACCCCTGGCCGGGATCAAGCTGGCGGCCGGCGGGCTCCTGCAAAACGGTGTTGCCTACACGCCGGCCGAGCAGCGGGAGCTGCTGGAAACCATCGATGCGTGTACCGACCGGCTCGATGCGCTCGTGGGGAACCTGCTGGACATGTCCCGGATAACTGCCCGGTCAGTGGAACCGCTGCTGGGACCGGTGCGGTGGAGCGAGGCCCTTGATGCCGCACTGCGCGGGCTTCCTGAGGGGGCCGTGGCAGTAGCGCTGCCGGCCAACCTGCCGCCAGTGGAGGCGGACCGGGGGCTGCTGGAACGGGTCATTGCGAACATCCTCGAGAACGCGATCAAACACGCGCCTGGTTCGGCAATGGCTGTCACCACGACGGCGGACGGGCTCGGTGGTGTGACCCTTGAAGGGCACCCCTGCGGCGAACTCCGCATCGTGGACCACGGCCCCGGCGTCCCCGAACGGAAAGTGCTGGACATGTTCAGGCCGTTCCAGCGGGCGGACGACCTTCCCCACGCCAGCGGCCTGGGCCTGGGACTGGCCGTCGCGCAGGGATTCGTGCAGGCGATGCGGGGGACCCTTACGGCCGAAGGGACACCCGGGGGAGGCCTGACGATGATCATCCGATTGCCGCTCTCCACCGGCAGCCGCGGTGATGCCGGCAGTGCGGGCCCGGCGGTGGACACCATTCCAGGGACGGGCACGGTGTTGACGTGACCGGACCGCAGGCGGCGGGACGGCGGGCGCCGGCCGCCGATGAGGCGCCGCCGGGCCGGGGCGCGAAAATCCTCGTGGTTGATGATGACCCCCATCTGCTGAAGGCGCTGCGCATCACGCTCGCGGCGCACGGCTATGACGTGGCCGTGGCACAGGACGGCGCAGCCGCCCTGCTCGCCGCCGGCCGCAACGTGCCGGACGTGGTGGTCCTGGACCTCGGGCTGCCGGATATGGACGGCGCGGACGTCCTTGGCAATCTCCGCCGGTGGAGCTCTGTCCCCGTGCTGGTCCTGTCGGCGCGCCACGGCTCATCGGACAAAGTGGGAGCACTGGATGCCGGTGCCGACGACTACATCACCAAGCCTTTCGGGCTGGACGAGCTCCTGGCCCGGCTGCGGGCGCTGCTGCGGCGGGTCCCGGGTCCGGAATCGGCTCCGGTGGTGGCATCCTCCGGCTTTACCGTGGACCTCGTGCACCGGCAGGTGCTGCGCGACGGAAACGCGGTGCGGCTCACGCCCACCGAATGGAACATCCTTGAAATCCTGGTGCGGAATCCTAAAACCCTCATCACGCAGCAGCAACTGCTGGCGCATGCCTGGGGGCCCGCGTACCAAAAGGAAGCCAATTACCTGCGGGTATACATGGCGCAGCTCCGCAGGAAGCTTGAGGCGGACCCCGGCAACCCCCGCCACCTGCTGACCGAACCGGGCATCGGGTACCGCTTCGTGCCCTGAAGACGGGCAAGGGCAGGGGTCATGCCCCCCCTACCCAGGGGGCATCCCTTTGGGGCAGGATGTTGTCTGGTTCCATTCCTTTCAGTTCAAACTCAAGGAGATCCAGCCATGCCCACTACCCTCAACCCCTACCTCAGTTTCCGTGACAACGCCCGCGAGGCCATGAACTTCTACCAGTCAGTTTTCGGCGGTGAGCTGACGCTCAGCACTTTTGGGGAATTCCAAGCCAGTGAGGACCCGGCTGAAGCCGAAAAGATCATGCATGGCATGCTGACCACCACGCAGGGCCTGGTGCTGATGGGCGCGGACACTCCCAACAGCATGCCGTTCAGCGAAGGTTCGTCCATCTCCATCTCCCTCAGCGGGGACGATGAAGCTGAGCTGCGCGGCTACTACGACAAACTCACCGGCGGCGGCACGGTGACAGTACCCATGGAACAGGCTCCCTGGGGCGACATCTTCGGCATGTGCACGGACAGGTATGGAGTGGCCTGGCTGGTCAACGTCAATACTCCGCAGGCAGCCGGAACCGCATAACCGCCGGGGACGGCCCGGCCCGACTTCCTTGAGGAGGGACGCCACGCAGTGCGACGATGTACGCGTGGAGTCCCTCTTCGATTTCCTCTCAGACAAATGGTGGCTTGTTTTCCCGATGAGCGCGCTGGCCGGCCACTGGGCAAACACGTGGCGCAAGGCCGGGGACCGGCGGCACCAGCGGAAAGTGGAGCTGTACAAGCTCCGAAACCAGGCGCAGGCGGCGGAAAGGGCCTCGACCGCTGACGTGGAGTCGCTGATGGCCGCCCACGACGCCACCAACAAGCGCTGGCTGGAGTACGAGCTCGATGTGGGCAAGCTGATCGATTTTCCCCTCATGACTGATGTCCGGGAGCCCCTCACCGTGGCATTCCTGCGTGCCAAGCGCGAAGCCGACGGGCTGCGGCCGGCGTCGGCTGCGGACATGGCTTCCCCTTCCCGCGTTGAGGCCTACCGGAAAGCAGTGGACGGCTTCGCCGTGGCACTGGATGTGGCGGAGCGCGAGGCCAGGCGCCTGCGGGACAGCAAGTTCACCGGCCCGGAACGCGAGCGGCTGGCCACCGCACGGCAGCTGCTGAAGATCGCGGAGAACCATGCGGCGACGCCCGCGGAACGGCAGGCCGCGTACAAGCGGGCCCGCCGTGAACTGGACGGCCTCATCGTCCTGCCGGACGTCACCGTGGCAGCGCTGGAGGAGAGGATCGCGCCCATGCTCGGCCAGGGTGAACGCCCCGCGGATACCCCGCGCGGCTGATACCCGGAACATCCCGTGCCCCTCCGCACGCTCTATCTCGACGTCGACGGCGTCGTCTGTCCCTTTGGTCCGACAGGGCACAACGGCTGGGGAACCCCGTGGCGGCGCGCAGACGCCGGCTTGCTGCCCGTTGCCTTCGCACCCGAACTCGTGGCTGGGCTCAACACCCTCGCGGCGGCGGAGCTGCGTTGCGTCTGGCTTACAAGCTGGGAGGAGCTGGCGCCGCAGTACCTCTGCCCGGCGATCGGCCTGGACGGCGGGGGCTGGCCCTACCTGACGGCCGAAGGAACCGGGAGCGGCCCCGGCTGGTGGAAGCTCGACGCCATCCAGGACGATGTGGAACGGACCGCGCCCGACGCCGTCGTATGGGTGGACGACCAGCTCGGGTACGAAGCCGAAGCCCTGGCGTGGGCCACGATCATGGGCCGCCGGGTGCTCACAGTCTCACCGGATCCCCGGCAGGGAATCTCGCCGTCGGAGCTGGCGGCAGTCAGTTCCTTCCTCGGACAGCCGCTGTTTTGACCTCCTGCCCGGGGCGCGTACGATCGATAAGGTTTCACGCCGGCTGTTTAGCGCCGCAAGTCATTCCAAGCGAACAGCTGGTGAATTATGCTGTGCAAGGCAGCCGGGGGATAGAAACTGCTGAACGTCGACTCTGCAGATTGGGCAACAGGTGGATATCACCTTAATGGTGGCGCTGGTCATCGCACTGGCACTATTTTTCGACTTCACGAACGGTTTCCATGACACTGCGAATGCCATGGCCACGCCCATCGCAACCGGTGCCATCAAACCGAAGACCGCCGTAACGCTCGCAGCGATCCTGAACCTCGTGGGCGCCTTCCTGTCCACGGAAGTGGCGAAAACGGTCTCGGGCGGCATCATCCGTGAAGGCTCCGACGGTGTGCAGATCACGCCGGACATTATCTTTGCCGGCCTCATGGGAGCGATCCTGTGGAACATGATCACGTGGCTGAAGGGCCTCCCGTCAAGTTCCTCGCATGCCCTGTTCGGCGGCCTGATCGGTGCGGCCATTGCCGGCATCGGCTTCAACTCCATTAACCTCGAAGGCCTCATGCAGAAGGTCATCCTGCCGGCGATCTTTGCACCGCTCATCGCCGGCATCGTTGCCTACGTCTGCACCCGCCTCGCCTACGCCCTGACGTCACGGCACGATCCCGAAACCGGCAGTAAGCTCACGCAAAAGCGCGGCGGCTTCCGGACCGGCCAGATCTTCACATCCAGCCTGGTTGCACTTGCCCACGGCACCAATGATGCCCAGAAGACGATGGGCATCATCACCCTGGTCCTGATTGCGGCCGGCACGCAGACTCCGGGGTCCGGTCCGCAGTTCTGGGTGATCGCCGCCTGTGCCTTTGCCATTGCCATCGGCACGTACGCCGGCGGCTGGCGCATCATCCGCACCATGGGATCGGGCCTCACCGAGGTCAAGCCCGCCCAGGGCTTTGCCGCGGAAACCAGCACCGCCTCCGCCATCCTGGCATCCTCCCACCTCGGCTTCGCCCTCTCCACCACACAGGTCGCGTCCGGCTCGGTCATCGGTTCGGGCATGGGCCGCCGCGGAACCACCGTGCGGTGGAGCATGGTGGGCAAGATCGCCCTGGGCTGGCTCTTTACCCTTCCGGCAGCCGGCATTGTGGGGGCGCTGACTGCGCTGCTTGTCAAGACCGGTGTAGTGGGTGTCCTGATTGCGGCTGTTGCCGGTACTGCAGCCGTTTTGTTGATGTTCTTCTACTCACGCAAGTCCGCCGTCGGCCACCACAACGCCATCGAGGTGGAGGAAGCCGGCCAGGCCGTCCGCTTCGCCAAGAAGAAGGCGATGGCCCGCGCCCGAGCAGAAGCCAAGGCAAAAGCCAAGGCAAAGGCCAAAGCCAACCCCGAAGCCGCACCGGAAACCCCGGCCAAGGCGGAAAGCCCGGCTGACGCGGAAGCTGACGCCATCACAACGAAGGATGTCCAGCGATGAAATGGTTGGAACTGCTGACCGTGGCCGGTGCCACGCTGGTAGCGGCAGTAACTGTGGTGGTCCTCTACTCGCTCGGCGTCCGGCTTACCGCCATCGCCGGCGACGCGCAGCAGACCTCCCCGGGCCTGAAAAAGTCCCTCGCCTACGCCTGTTTCGGTCTTTGCGGGCTGGCCGTGCTCTTCGGCCTGTACCTGATCATTCCGTACTTCTCGGGCTAGACCAGGGAATCAGCGCCTGCCGGCCGTGTGAGCCGGCGGGTGCCCATTGGCCAGACCGGGGCCAGTGGCTAGTCTGGAGCAATGTCACGGATCCAGTACTTTGTCGCCGCGTCCCTCGACGGTTTTATCGCCACCCCCACCGATGACCTTGCCTGGCTCCTGCAGTTCGACGGTTTCGACGGCGGCATGGAAAGCTACGAGGCTTTTATGGCTGGTGTTGGCTGCATCGTGATGGGCGGCGCCACCTACGCCTGGCTCATGGAGCACGAGGCGGACAACTGGCCCTATCCCGGGACGCCCTGTTATGTCTTCACCCGGCACGAGCACACTGCGCCTGCCGGCGCGGATATTACCTTCGTGCGCGGGAACGTGAGCGAATTCATTGCGGACTTTCGGGCCGATGCCGCGGGCAAGAACGTCTGGGTTGTGGGCGGTGGCGACCTCGCCGCCCAGTTCGCCGACGCCGGCCTGCTGGATGAACTCATCCTCTCCGTCATCCCGGTGGTCCTGGGCAACGGCAAGCGCCTTTTACCGTTGGCGGGCCCGACGCCGCCGCTTGAGTTGACTGCATCGCGCGCCATGGGGAGGGGCATCGTCGAGCTGCGGTACCTGCTTAACGGCAGCGCGGCTGACAGTTGAGCGTCCCTACCGGTGGTTGAGTCTGTTCTTTTCGGTGGCTGAGCCTATCGAAAGCCGTTGCGCCGGTTAAACCTGCGGCGGAGCCGCGTTGTCCCGGAGCATGTTGGTGATGCGGGCCGTGGAAAGCCGGCGGCCCTGCTCATCCGTCATCACGATTTCGTGCGTTGCCAGCGTCCGGCCCAGGTGGATTGCCGTGCAGGTTCCGGTCACTGTGCCCGCCGCGATGGAACGGTGATGGGTGGCGCTGACCTCGATGCCCACCGCGTGACGGCCCGGACCCGCGTGCATTCCGGCCGCAAACGAACCCAGCGTCTCCGCGAGCACCACATGGGCGCCGCCGTGGAGGATTCCGGCCACCTGGGTGTTGCCCTCCACCGGCATGGTTGCCACCGTCCGCTCCGGGCTCATCTCCAGGAAATGGATGCCCATTTTCACCACCAGCGCGCCAATACCGAATTGGCCAAGCCAGCGGTGAAGATGCTCCGGGACTCCGGCGGCAGTGAGCTCCCCGGCGTAGGGGCCGGGCGTGAAATTGTCCATCATGGCAACTAGGCTGGCACCTGTGAGTGAAACAACCAAACCGGCCCCTTTCCCGTCCAGTGTCCTCCCGGACCACAACGCCCCGCAGGGCTCAACCGCCCTCCAGGACATCGCAGATCAGGACAAGGGCCCGGCAGAGGCCGGCGGATCGGTATCAGCAACTGCCGCCCCTGTGGTTCCCATCACCGGCCAGCCGCGGCTGCTGGTGCTGGATGGACATTCCATGGCCTTCCGCGCCTTTTTTGCCCTGCCCGCGGACAAGTTCTCCACCGCCAACGGGCAGCACACCAATGCGATCCACGGGTTCACGTCCATGCTGATCAACCTGATCAAGGAACAGCAGCCCACGCACATTGCCGTTGCCTTCGACGTCTCGGATGAAACCACCCACCGCAAGGCCGACTACAGCGACTACAAGGGCGGCCGCAACGAAACGCCCCGGGAGATGAACAACCAGATCGACCTCATCGGCCAGGTCATGGAGGCCTGGGGCATCAAAACCATCAAGATGCCCGGTTACGAGGCGGACGACATCCTGGCAACCCTTGCAGCCATGGGCGACAAGGCGGGCTTTGAGGTCCTGCTGGTCACCGGCGACCGGGACGCGTTCCAGCTGATCACTGACAACGTGTTTGTGCTCTACCCGAAGAAGGGTGTCAGCGACATCCCCAGGATGGACGCCGCCGCCATTGAGGCAAAGTACTTCGTCAGCCCGGCCCGGTATTCGGACCTCGCGGCGCTGGTGGGGGAGACGGCAGACAACCTTCCTGGCGTGCCCGGCGTGGGGCCCAAGACGGCTGCCAAATGGATCAACCTCTACGGCGGCCTTGAAGGCGTGCTGGAGAATTTGGATTCCATCGGCGGCAAAGTGGGCGATGCTCTGCGCGAGAACGTGGAAGCGGTCAAACGGAACCGCCGCCTGAACCGGCTGCACACCGATCTGGAACTTCCCGTCACCCTGGATGACCTGTACGAGCCGCGCCCCGACCAGGCAGCACTTGAGGACCTGTTCGACCAGCTCGAATTCAAAGCCATCCGCGGGCGGCTCTTCGCCCTCTATGGCGACGACGACACACCCGCCCCGGAGCGCGCCAGCATCGAAACGCCTGACTTCATCACGCCGTCGGGCGCTGCGGAACTGGAAGCCTTCCTGGCGGCGGGCGCCGGCCAGCGGTCCGCCCTCGCCGTGGACCTGGTTCCCGGCCGGATCGGCGAGGACGCCGCCGGGCTGGCCATCGTCCGCGACGGCGCCGCGGCCTACATCGACCTCGCCGGCCAGGACGCCGACGCCGAAAACGTCCTGGCGGCCTGGCTCCGCGACCCCGGATCGCCGAAAGTGATGCACGGCTTCAAAGCCGCCTTGAAAGCCCTGACCTCCCGGGGACTTGAGCTCGACGGGGTGGTGGACGACACCTCCATCTCCGGCTACCTCATCGAGCCGGACCGGCGCACTTACGAGCTCGCCGAACTTGCCCAGCACCACCTCAACGTCGGCATCCCGGCCGCCACCGCCAAGGCAGGCCAGCTGGAACTGTCCTTCGACGGCGACGACGAAGCCGCCGCGGGCGCGCTGGTGCAGGCCGCCGCCGTGGTCCTTGAACTGAGCCGCTACTTTGAAGCGGAACTGAAGGAGCGCCGCGCCGAGGAACTGCTGTCCACCCTCGAACTCCCGGTCAGCCGTGTACTGGCCGACATGGAGCTGGCGGGCATCGGCATCGATATGGCCCGGATGGACGAGCAGATCGCAGACCTGGCCAGGGTCATCGACAACGCGCAGGAGCAGGCGTTCGCGGCGATCGGCCACGAGGTGAACCTCGGCTCGCCCAAGCAGCTGCAGACCGTGCTGTTCGAGGAACTCCAGCTGCCCAAGACCAAAAAGATCAAGTCCGGCTACACCACCGATGCCGCCTCCCTGAAGAACCTCCTGGAGAAAACCGGCCACGAGTTCCTGGTCCAGCTCATGGCCCACCGTGAGGCAGCCAAGCTGCGGCAGATGCTGGAGTCGCTGAAGAAATCGGTGGCGGAAGACGGCCGGATCCACACCACCTACGCCCAGAACGTGGCGGCCACGGGGCGGATCTCATCGAACAACCCCAACCTGCAGAACATCCCCATCCGCAGCGAGGAGGGCCGCCGCGTCCGCGGGATCTTTGTGGTCAGCGACGGCTACGAGTGCCTGCTCTCCGCGGACTACTCCCAGATCGAAATGCGCATTATGGCGCACCTGTCCGGTGACGCCGGCCTGATCCAGGCGTACAAGGACGGCGAGGACCTGCACCGGTTCGTGGGCTCGAACATCTTCCACGTGCCCACCGAGGAAGTCACCAGCGCCATGCGCTCCAAGGTGAAGGCCATGTCCTACGGCCTGGCCTACGGGCTGACCTCGTTCGGGCTGTCCAAGCAGCTGGAGATTTCCGTGGATGAGGCCCGCACACTGATGAAGGACTATTTCGACCGGTTCGGCGCGGTCCGCGACTACCTGCGGGGCGTGGTGGACCAGGCCCGCGTGGACGGCTACACGGCAACCATCGAGGGACGCCGCCGGTACCTGCCCGACCTGACCAGCACGGACCGGCAGGCCCGGGAAAACGCCGAACGGATCGCGCTGAACAGCCCCATCCAGGGCTCGGCCGCGGACATCATCAAGCGGGCCATGCTCGGCGTGCACGGGGAGATCCAGTCGCAGGGACTGAAGTCACGGATGCTGCTCCAGGTCCACGACGAATTGGTCCTGGAAGTGGCCGCAGGGGAGCGGGAAGCAGTGGAGAAGCTGGTCACCGACCAGATGGCCGCCGCCGCGGACCTCAGCGTTCCGCTGGAAGTCCAGATCGGCGTGGGTCCCAGCTGGTACGACGCCGGTCACTAAGGGCCGTGTCGCTGGTGGCGGGGCGGGGGAGTCATTGGCTAGGCTCGGTCGGGTGGCTGAACTGAGCGGTAACTATGAAATCCGGCGCTTCCCCGCGGTATCCGAAGGCAAGGACGGCTACGCGGAGGCGGCCACCTGGGCCCGGGCCGTGTCCTTCGGGTTCCACGAGTCCACCCGGACGCCTGAGCATGTGGCAAAGGCACTGGCCACCTACGAAGCCGACGGCCGCGTGCTGACCGGCGCGTACCAGACGGGAGCGGTGGCACCGTCGTCGCTGCCGGCAGACGTTCCGGTGGCCACCTTTGCCACCTTCCGGAAGAGCCTCAACATCGGCTTCGGCAGGACCCTGGAAAGCCAGCTCGTCACGTCCGTCACCGTCCGTACCCCGCACCGCCGGCGCGGCCTCCTGCGCCGCCTGATGAGCGAGGACCTGCGCCGCGCACAGGAGGACGGCATTGCGATGGCGGCACTGACCGCGTCGGAAGGATCGATTTACGGCCGGTTCGGATATGGCGTGGCCAGCTTCGAACGCAAGGTCTCGGTGGACACCACGGCGCGGTTCAGCCTCCGGCACCAGCCCGTGGGCAGCGTGGAGATCGCCGACCCTAAGGTGCTGCTGCAGGTGGCCCCCGAGGTGTTCGGCCGCGTGCACAGGCTCACCCCGGGGTCCATCGGACGGCAGGACTGGTACCGCCAGCTGGCATCGGGGTCGCTCGGCAGGGACGGCAAGGAGGACCCGGCCATCAAGGTAGCCCTCCACTACTCGGAAGACGGAACGGTGGACGGCTACGTCTCCTACAAATTCCTGGGGTGGGACACCGAGCCCTACACCGTGGAAGTGGTTGACCTGGTGGCGGCCGGAAACAGCGCGTACCTGGAACTATGGCAGTTCCTCGCCGCCATCGACCTGGTGGAGCGCGTCTCCTGGGCTGAGGCGCCGCTGGATGATCCACTGGCCTGGGCGCTGACCGATCCCCGCTGCATCGCTTCCTCGGACAGCCGGGACATGCTGTGGCTCCGCATCCTCGACGCCGGCAAGGCCCTCGAAGCCAGGCACTACCCGGCGGCCGGCCGGCTGGTCCTCGAAGTCAACGATCCCCTCGGCCTCACGGCAGGAACGTTCGCCCTGGATGTTGTCAGCGGCCAGGCCGCCGTCGAACGCCTCCCGGAAGGCTCCCCGGCGGACCTGTCCCTGGACATCTCTTCCCTGTCCTCCATCTATCTGGGCGCCGTCTGTCCGGTCACCCTGACGGCGGCCGGCCGGATCGGGGAGGACACTCCGGGCTCGGCGCTGAAGGCGCGGCAGATGTTTGCCGTCGAACGGTCCACGCACTGCCTCACCCACTTCTGACCTGCCCTGGAAGCAGAAGCGGCCGCTTTGACCCGTGTAATGGGCAGCGACTAGAATAAACGGGCGTGTGTTACGTGTGCATCGCTTTGGTTCGCATTTGAACGCACGCAATCAGGATGACCCGGCAATCCGCCGCGCTCCGCCTCCAGGTCAGTACCCGGAAGTGGTGGTCACCTGACCGACTAACTATCCACAACGGAGCCCCTACTACATGACCATCACCTCCACCGAGAAGCCCGGTACCCCCGTAGTCGCCATTAACGACATCGGTACCGCTGAGGACTTCCTCGCAGCAGTCGACGCGACCATCAAGTACTTCAACGACGGAGATCTCGTCGAAGGTACCGTCGTCAAGGTCGACCGCGACGAAGTTCTGCTCGACATCGGTTACAAGACCGAAGGTGTCATCCCCTCCCGCGAGCTTTCCATCAAGCACGACGTTGATCCCGGAGACGTCGTCTCCGTTGGCGATCAGGTCGAAGCCCTGGTGCTCACCAAGGAAGACAAAGAAGGCCGCCTGATCCTCTCCAAGAAGCGCGCTCAGTACGAGCGTGCCTGGGGCGACATCGAGAAGGTCAAGGAAGAAGACGGTGTTGTCACCGGTACCGTCATCGAGGTCGTCAAGGGTGGTCTTATCCTCGACATCGGCCTGCGCGGCTTCCTGCCCGCATCCCTCGTCGAGATGCGCCGTGTGCGCGACCTGGCTCCGTACATCGGCCAGCAGATCGAAGCCAAGATCATCGAGCTGGACAAGAACCGCAACAACGTGGTCCTGTCCCGCCGTGCATGGCTCGAGCAGACCCAGTCCGAGGTCCGCTCCACCTTCCTCAACAAGCTGGAAAAGGGCCAGGTCCGTCCCGGCGTCGTTTCCTCCATCGTCAACTTCGGTGCCTTCGTGGACCTTGGCGGCGTAGACGGCCTGGTTCACGTTTCCGAGCTGTCCTGGAAGCACATCGACCACCCGTCCGAGGTTGTCGAAGTTGGCCAGGAAGTCACCGTCGAGGTTCTCGAGGTGGACCTGGACCGCGAGCGTGTTTCCCTGTCGCTCAAGGCTACGCAGGAAGACCCGTGGCAGACCTTCGCCCGCACCCACGCCCTCGGCCAGGTTGTTCCGGGTAAGGTCACCAAGCTCGTTCCGTTCGGTGCGTTCGTCCGCGTCGAAGACGGCATCGAAGGCCTGGTCCACATCTCCGAGCTGGCTGTCCGCCACGTGGAGCTGGCAGAGCAGGTTGTCTCCGTTGGCGACGAACTGTTCGTCAAGGTCATCGACATCGACCTCGAACGCCGCCGCATCTCGCTGTCCCTCAAGCAGGCCAACGAGGGCGTCGACGCCGACAGCACCGAATTCGATCCGGCTCTGTACGGCATGGCCGCAGAGTACGACGAAGAGGGCAACTACAAGTACCCCGAGGGCTTCGACCCCGAGTCCAACGAATGGCTCGAAGGCTACGAAGCACAGCGCGCAGCCTGGGAGCAGCAGTACGCTGACGCCCAGACCCGCTGGGAAGCACACAAGAAGCAGGTTGCCCAGCACGCTGCCGACGACGCTGCAGCTGCAACGTCCGGCGACAGCGACTCCGGCACCACCAGCTACTCCTCCGAGCCTGCTGCCACCGACACCGGTGCCGGCACCCTGGCTTCGGACGAGGCACTTGCTGCTCTCCGCGAGAAGCTGACCGGCAACTAATTGCCACAGGCCCTTTCCGGGCTGACACAACGGACCCCCTGCCTTCGGGCAGGGGGTCCGTTGTTTTAACCAGCTTCTTCGCCGGTCAGCGGCTTCCCTCTAGAGCACGACGACGGCCCGTACCGTTCCATCCTCGTCCGGAGTCAGTGTTGCCCCCGCCGCAGCCAGGATGCGCTGGGCCCCGATGTTTCCGGCCAGGGTGCGGGCTGCTACCTCGGTGAGTCCGGCCTTGCGCGCCTCGGCCAGGACAAGGCGCAGGGCGGCGCTTCCGATACCTCGGGAGCGGAAGCTCCTGCCGAGCCAAATCCCGGTTTCCGCTGTTTTCCGGCCGTTCCCGGAGTCGACCTTTTTAAGCCGAATGGAACCGGCGGGGCTGCCGCCGGTGAAGATGGCCCAGGTCTTCTCGCTGGCTTCCCCGTCCAGTCCCTCTGACGCCGCCCGGTGGTAGCTGATGAACCATGCGGTCCGTTCCAGGTTCCAGCCCGGCCCGCCGAGCGGGGGAGCCACCTCGTCCGGGGAGGCATCGCGTTTGGCCAGGTCCAGGAGCTGCTCCAGGACCGTTTCATCCACGTCTACCAGGGATACGTCAGGAGAGCGGGACATCCACCCATTCCGTTCCTTCGGGGGTCAGGACGGCGGTGCCTGCGCTCAACAGCTGGAGGCGCTCCGCGGCGCCGGCGATGGCCGCAGTGTTATCCGGTACGGCCACCCGCAGGACGGTGTGCCTGGCGGCGTAGCTTGTCTCGGCCATCACGAACCCGGCGGCGCGGAGGTCGTTTTCCAGCCGGCCCGCAGCAGTGTGCGGCACGTCCGCCGCGCAGATGCGTAACCGGCTCCGGCGCACCATAGGCACCAGCGCCAGCGCTGAGGACACGGACTCCGAGTACGCGCGGACCAGGCCGCCCGCCCCCAGCAGGACCCCGCCAAAGTAGCGCACGACGACGGCGCTGACGTCGCTGAGGTCGGCCGCGCCGGGTGCCGTTTCCCTCTTGGCCAGTGCCTCAAGCATGGGGATCCCTGCTGTTCCCGACGGTTCGCCGTCATCACTGGAACGCTGGATGTCCCGGTCCGGGCCGATGATGAAGGCTGAGCAGTGGTGCCGGGCATCGTGGAACTCGCGGCGCAGGCCTGCCACCAGGTCCCGGGCGGCTTCTTCCGTGCCTGCCCGGCGCAGGACAGTGATGAACCTGGAGCGCTTGATCTCGATCTCGTGGCGGAAGTCAGGGCCGGGAACCAGTGTGGTGTAGCTGGCAGCCCGGCTCTCGTTCTCTTCCACCCGCCCAAGTCTAGTTGTGGCGGGTGGGCCATGCCGCGAGGGCAGGGAAGCGGTGGGTGGGCCCACGCCGCGAGGGCCCCGGCCCGAGCTTGCGAGGGCAGGGAAGCGGTGGGTGGGCCCACGCCGCGAGGGCCCCGGCCCGAGCTTGCGAGGGCAGGGAAGCGGTGGGGATTAGGGTGGTGGAGTGCTGAAAATCGGGTTGACGGGCGGAATCGCATCAGGGAAGTCAGTCGCTGCGGCGCGGCTCAGGGAACGCGGCGCGGTGCTGGTGGATGCTGATGCACTGGCACGGGAAGTGGTGGAGCCGGGCACCGAAGGCCTTGCGCGGGTCGTCGCCGAGTTTGGCGGCGGGGTACTCGACCAGGATGGCCGCCTGGACCGGCCGAAACTGGGCGCCCTGGTGTTCGGAAACCCGGAGCGCCTCGCGGTCCTGAACGGGATCGTCCATCCGCTGGTCCGGTCGCGCGCTGCGGCCATCGTTGCGGCAGCGCAAGACGATGCCGTGGTGGTGCAGGACATTCCGCTCCTCGTCGAGACCGGGCAGGGCAGCGACTTCCACCTCGTGGTGGTGGTGGACGCACCGGAGGACATCAGGCTGCAGCGGATGCTGGACCATCGGGGGATGACGGCGGAGGCTGCCCGTTCACGGATGGGAGCCCAGGCAAGCCGCGAGGACCGGCTGGCCGCTGCCGACGTCGTCCTGCATAACTCCGAAAGCCTGCAGGACCTGGTGGACCAGGTGGACCGGCTCTGGGACCAGAGGTTAGTGCCCTTCGCCGGCAACCTTGCGGCGGGAGCGCGCGCCAACCGGCATGGAGGTCCCGTGCTGGTGCCCGCGGATCCGCTGTGGGCCCAGCAGGCTCAGCGGCTGATGAGCCGGATTGCCAAGGCCCTTCCCGTGGAGCAGCGGGACGCAGTGCGGCTGGACCATATCGGGTCCACGTCGGTTCCCGGCCTGGAGGCCAAGGACGTCATCGACCTGCAGCTGACCGTGCCCGACATTCAGGCCGCCGATGCCCTGGCTCCCGCTCTGGCCGCCGCCGGGTTCCCCGTGGTTCCCGGCATCACCGCCGACACCCCCAAACGCAGCCGCCCAGACCGCCGGGACTGGCAAAAACGCTTCCACGTCAATGCTGACCCCGGGCGGGACGTCAACCTCCACGTCCGGGCCGAAGGCTCCGCGGGCTGGCGCTTCGCCCTGTGCTTCCGGGACTGGCTCCGCGCCGAACCCGCCGCTGCCGCGGAATATCTGGCGCTGAAGCGACAGCTGGCGGCCGCCCACTCCGGTGACCGGTCCACGGCAGGTTACGCGGAGGCGAAGGAAGACTGGTTCACCGCCGCCGAAGAAGCCCTGGAACGGTGGGCCGAAGCCTCCGGCTGGCAGCCGCCGTCGTCCGGCTCCTGACCCGCCGGGCACCGTCCCGCCGCCGTCGAATCGTTGCCTTGGACCTGCCCTGCTTGTTCGCCCGTAACGGACTGGCCCGTACAGTGTCGGTGCCCGGTTGTAGATTAGATCCATGAGCCTTGCGCAGGAGATCAACCGTGTTGTAGCACCCTTCGAGGTGATCAGCGAGTTCAAGCCGGCGGGCGACCAGCCCGCCGCGATTGCGGAGCTGACGGAGCGCATTAATAACGGTGAAAAAGACGTGGTCCTGCTGGGTGCCACCGGTACCGGCAAGAGCGCCACCACGGCCTGGCTCATCGAGCAGGTGCAGCGGCCCACCCTGGTGATGGTGCAGAACAAAACCCTCGCCGCGCAGCTGGCCAACGAGTTCCGGGAGCTGCTGCCCAACAACGCAGTGGAGTACTTCGTCTCCTACTACGACTACTACCAGCCCGAAGCCTACGTGCCGCAGACGGACACCTTCATCGAGAAGGACTCCTCCATCAATGAGGAAGTGGAACGGCTGCGCCACTCCGCCACCAACGCCCTGCTTACCCGGCGGGACGTCATTGTGGTGGCCACAGTGTCCTGCATCTACGGTTTGGGCACGCCGGAAGAGTACATCGCCGGAATGGTCACACTGCGCAGAGGCCAGGAAATGAACCGGGATGCGCTGCTGCGCAAGTTCGTTTCCATGCAGTACTCCCGCAACGACATGGACTTCCACCGCGGGACCTTCCGGGTACGCGGCGATACCGTCGAGATCATCCCCATGTACGAGGAACTGGCCCTGCGGATCGAGTTCTTCGGCGACGAAGTGGAGAACATCTATACCCTGCACCCCGTCACGGGCGAAGTGATCCGGGAAGAGACCGAGATGTACGTCTTCCCGGCCTCGCACTACGTGGCCGGACCCGAGCGGATGACCCGCGCCATCAAGTCCATCGAGGACGAACTGGCCAGCCGGCTGGCAGTGCTGGAGGGGCAGAACAAGCTGGTGGAGGCGCAGCGCCTGCGGATGCGCACCACCTACGACCTCGAAATGATGCAGCAGATGGGCTTCTGCAACGGCATCGAGAACTACTCACGGCACATCGACGGCCGCGCCGGCGGAACCGCCCCGCACTGCCTCATTGACTACTTCCCGGACGACTTCCTGCTGGTGGTGGACGAATCCCACGTCACCATCCCGCAGATAGGGGCCATGTATGAAGGGGACATGTCCCGCAAGCGCACCCTGGTGGACCACGGCTTCCGGCTGCCGTCCGCCATGGACAACCGGCCGCTGAAGTGGGACGAGTTCCTGGAACGCATCGGGCAGACCGTCTACCTTTCCGCCACCCCTGGCAAGTACGAGCTGGGCAAGGCCGACGGTTACGTCCAGCAGATCATCCGCCCCACCGGTTTGATCGATCCCGAGGTCATCGTCAAACCCACCAAGGGCCAGATCGACGACCTCCTCGGCGAGATCCGGACCAGGGTGGAGAAGGACGAGCGGGTCCTGGTCACCACGCTGACCAAGCGCATGGCCGAGGACCTCACGGACTACCTCCTTGGACACGGCATCAAGGTGGAATACCTGCACTCCGACGTCGATACCCTGCGGCGCGTGGAGCTGCTGCGTGAACTGCGCATGGGCAGCTTTGACGTGCTGGTGGGCATCAACCTGCTCCGTGAAGGCCTTGACCTGCCGGAAGTCTCGCTCGTCAGCATCCTGGACGCGGACAAGGAAGGCTTCCTCCGGTCCTCGACGTCGCTGATCCAGACCATCGGCCGTGCGGCGCGCAACGTGTCCGGCCAGGTCCACATGTACGCGGACCGGATCACCGATTCCATGGCGAACGCCATCGACGAAACCAACCGGCGCCGCGCCATCCAGGTGGCCTACAACAAAGAGAACGGTGTGGACCCGCAGCCGCTGCGGAAGAAGATCGCCGACATCACCGACCAGCTGGCCCGGGAAGACGCGGACACGCAGGAGCTGCTCAACAACAACCGGCTGGCCAAGGGAGGCAAGCGCAAGGCCGCAGCCAAAGGCGCGGCACAGGTGCGTTCGGACGGACTGGCCGCCGCTCCGGCCGAGGATCTGGTGGGCCTCATTGAGCAGCTGACCGAGCAGATGCACGGGGCAGCCGCCGAGCTACAGTTCGAGGTTGCCGCGCGGATCAGGGACGAGGTCAGCGAGCTGAAGAAGGAACTGCGCCAGATGCAGGCCGCCGGACACGCCTGACGCAGACACGCACGCGGGCGCGGCCGGCAGCCGCCTGGGGTACAGTTAACGTCACGTAGGGGAGTATCCCAAGCGCTACGATCGTCAACACGCAGGGCATAGTTGCCCCGCCGGGCGTAGCGGGCCGCCGCATCAGCACCAAGTGCACAGGCAGGCCGGAGAGACTTACAACGCATCTCTGTACCCTGCGAAAGGCTACCCTGTGCTCGATTTGCCCGTCTGGTTCGAGGTCGGCTCCTTTGTCGTCCTCGGCCTCATCCTCCTGATTGACCTTCTCCTGGTGGTCCGCCGCCCCCACGAACCCTCCATGAAGGAAGCCGGCCTGTGGGTGGCGTTCTACGTCACCCTGGCCCTGGCGTTCGCTGGTGCCATGTTCGCGTTTACCGGACCGGAATACGGCGGCCAGTTCGTCGCCGGCTGGGTGACCGAATACAGCCTCAGCATCGACAACCTGTTTGTCTTCATCATCATCATGGCCAGGTTCTCGGTGCCCCGGAAGTACCAGCAGGAAGTGCTGATGGTGGGCATCATCATCGCCCTGATCCTGCGCGGCATCTTCATCCTGCTCGGCGCCATCGTGATCGAGCAGTTCAGCTGGGTGTTCTACATCTTCGGCGCGTTCCTGCTCTGGACCGCCTGGAAGCAGGCCCAGGATGAGGGCGAAGACGAAGAGGACCGGGAAAACCCGCTCATCGCGAAGATCCGCACGATCATCCCGATGTCGGAGAAGTACGACGGCGGTAAGCTCCGCACCGTGGTGAACGGCAAGAAGGTCTTCACCCCGATGGTCATCGTGTTCATCACCATCGGCATGACCGACCTGTTGTTCGCCGTCGATTCCATTCCCGCCATCTTCGGACTCACCCAGAGCCCGTTCATTGTGTTCACGGCCAACCTCTTCGCCCTGATGGGCCTGCGCCAGCTGTACTTCCTGCTGGGTGGCCTGATGAACCGCCTGATCTACCTGAAGCACGCACTGTCCTTCATCCTGGCGTTCATCGGCGTCAAGCTGGTCCTGCACGCCATGCACGTCAACGAACTGCCGTTCATCAACGGCGGCCAGCACATCGAATGGGCTCCGGAGATCCCCACCTTCGTGTCCCTGGCAGTCATCGTGGGCACCATCCTGATCGCAGTGGTGGCCAGCCTCCTCAGCTCCAAGGCCAAGGAAGCACATCTCGATCCGCGGCTTGAGGAAGACGTGCGGAAGAGCCACAGCGACGTCGACTAGAACTTCGGCGCAACTGCTCAGACAAGTAATCCTGGCCGCACCCGCGGCCGGGATTACTTGCTTAAAAAGCACTGCAGGACGGATGCGCCGGGGTCTATGCTCGGATCATGGCGGGCACTTTGATGACGGAAAGCAGAGTGCGCCAGGTGCAGCGGCGCACCGTGGTGCTGTTGAGTGCAGCCCAGGTGTTTGGCGGCATCGGGACCGGCGCCACAGTGTCCATCGGCTCCATCCTCGCCGTCGAACTCTCCGGCTCCAACGCGTGGGCGGGCGCGGTGGCCACGGTGATGACCCTGGGCGCGGCGCTGGCTGCCCTGCCGCTGGCCGCCCTGGCTGACCGGCGGGGCCGCCGCATTGGCCAGGTGGCGGGACTGTCGGCCGCCATGGCCGGCGCCCTGCTGATGGTCCTTTCCGTGGTCACGGGCCTCTTCGTCCTGCTCATCCTGGGCGCAGCGGGCGTCGGGATAGGCACCGCCGCGAGCCTGCAGGCGCGCTTTGCCGCCGCCGACCTCGCGGACGCCGAACACCGCGGCCGGGCACTGTCCGCCGTTGTGTGGGCCGTAACAGTCGGAGCCGTCACCGGGCCCAATCTGATCCAGCCAGGGGCCGTGGTGGGCCAGGCCCTCGGCCTGCCTCCTGTGGCGGGTCCCTTTGTCATCTCCGCCGTGGGACTGCTCCTCGCCGTCGTCCTGCTGTTCTTTGGCCTGCGGCCGGACCCACTGCTGCTGGCGCGCGATCTCGCTGCCGCGACGGCAGGAAACCAGGATGCCAGCCAGCCCGTAGGCCGCCCCGTTAATCAGCCGGCAGCCCTGCAGGCCCGGGCACCCGGCTCGCTGGTCCGGGGGATTCGGGCCATCCGCGCATCGCGGGCAGCCCTGCTGGCGGTGGCCGCCCTGGTGGGAGCGCACGGGGTGATGGTGGGCGTGATGTCCATGACTCCGCTCCACCTGCAGGAGCTGGTGGCCGGGCCGGGCCACGCCGGCCATGCGCCCACCGGGGACGTCCTGGTGGTCATCGGCTTCACCATTTCCCTGCACATTGCCGGGATGTTCGCGCTGTCACCGGTGATGGGCTGGCTGACGGACAAGGCCGGCAGGACTGAGACCATCATGATCGGCTTCGCGACGATCATCACGGCTGTCGCCGTTGCCGGATTCGGCCAAGCCTCCACCACCGCGGTGGCCATTGGGCTGGTGCTGCTCGGTGTCGGCTGGTCCGCGTCCACCATCTCGGGCTCCACCCTCCTTGCCGAGAGCGTGGGCCAGGAATCCCGCGTGGTGGTTCAGGGTGTGTCGGACATGCTGATGGGCGTCGCCGGTGCGGTGGGCGGTGCCGCATCAGGCCTCGTCCTCAGCCAGACCGGCTACCTGGGGCTGAACCTGGCGGGTGCGGTGGTGGGAGCTGCAGTCCTGGCCGCCGCCGTCGTGGCGCGGGTGGCGCGGCGGCGGGATTCTTTGACGCCCTGAAGACGTGCACCGGCCCGGCCGCAGGTCAGTTCCGGACTCCGCGCACCATGCCGAGCAGGCGGTTGAAGATCCCCTCGCCGTCGTCGGCAATCCCGTCATGATGGAAGTCCGGTGTTTCCCAGACCTGCAGCCCGCGGACCGCTGCGGCCGTTTCGAGGGAAAGGTCGCGCTCCACGTAAATGTCGTCCGAGTAGACGGCGGCCGCTACAGGGACCGTGTTGGCGGCAAGCCGGCCGGCATCGTACAGCGGCTTCCAGTCCGGCTTGGCTGCCAGAAGCCCGGCGACTTCGCGCAGCGGCCGCAGGGCCGGGTCCTGGTCGAAGTACCACGGGTACACCATTTCACCGGTAAGCAGCAGCGGGTCCGCGTCCGGCCGGAACTCCGGAAACTCGCGAAGTACCCGCCACGCGGACCAGTCCGTGGCCTCTCCCTGTCCGTAAATGGACTCGTGCATCAGGGCATAGAGCGGGTTGGAGCGGCGCGAGACGATGCCCTGCACCTGTTCCAGGAACGAGTCCGTCAGCCGGGGGCCGCCGGCAGCCTCCGTGAACGCATCCTCCAGCAGGTAGTGGAGGCTGTCCACCCTCGTATTGCCGCCCAGGAAGGCACCCACCATCTGGAAACGCTCCACGGTGAGGGCGCCGCCGTCGGGCAGGAGCTCCTGGGCGCTACGCAAGTGGTCCGCAATCCTGTCCACCGTGGCCCGGTCCTCCGGGTACCAGGTGAAGTATTCGGCGTTGCGTGCCGCTACCCGCTTGAACGTTGCCCGGTACACGTTGTCCGCCGGGCCGGCAAGCGGTGCCAGTCCGCCGGTGATCAACGCCTCACGCAGCCCCTCGGGGGCGAAGGAGAGGTAGGTGAGGGCGCAAAAACCGCCATAGCTCTGCCCGTAGATGCTCCAGGGCGGCGACCCCAGGGCGGCGCGGATCAGCTCGGCGTCGGCCACGATTGAGTCCGCCCGGAAATGCTCCAGGTACGCTGCCTGCTCCGCCGCCGACCCGCGCAGGGGCAGCGTGTTCCGGTCCAGGGGAGTGGACAACCCGGTGCCGCGCTGGTCCAGCATCAGGATGCGGAAGTCCTTGCCGGCGGCCTTGCTCCAGCCGCCCAGGGAACCGAACCTGTTGCCGCGGCCGCCCGGGCCGCCCTGCAGGAACAGCAGCCACGGGAGCCTTGCTGCTTCCTCGGCGCTGTGGGCCGCCGAGACGTACTCCCGGGCGAAGACGGTTATTGTTTCGGAGCTGCCGGAAGCGTCGAAATGGTCCAGGGGCACGGTGAAGTAGTGCTCCACGGTCCGCAGGCCGCGGAACTCGTGCCGGGCCCTGACCTCGTGACGGACGGCCGCAGTTCCGGAGGTGAGGCGGCCGGCGGCCACGCGTGTTTCAGTCATGTGCGTCAGATATTGGCGGCGGCGGGGACGGCGCTGCCGAACTGCTCCAGCGCCTCGCCGGTGAGCCGGAACGTGGACCAGCCATCCATGGGCCGGGCGCCGAGCCGCCGGTAGAAGTTGATGGACGGCTCGTTCCAGTCCAGGACGCTCCATTCCACCCTCGCGTAGCCATTGTCGACGGCGATGCCGGCCAGGTGCTGCAGCAGGGCCTTGCCGTGCCCCTCACCGCGGGCTTCCGGGCTGACGTAAAGGTCCTCCAGGTAAATCCCGTGCACGCCCTCCCAGGTGGAGTAGTTCAGGAACCACAGGGCGAAGCCGCGGACCTCCCCGTCAGTGTTCTCCGCCATGGCAGCGAAGACCCGCGGGTTGTCGCCAAACAGAACCTGTTCGAGCATTTCCGGGGTGTTCCGGACGGCGTCCGGTTCCTTCTCGTAGTGCGCCAGTTCGTGGATCATGCGGAGGATCGTGGGGACGTCGTGCGGGGTTGCAGGGCGGATTACACTCATTGTTCGAGCTTACCGCCGCCACCCGTGCCGGTGCAGTCAGCAGATGCAGCCAGCCGGCAGCACGGCGTGCCGTGGCCAGCGGTCAGAGCCGGTTGACGTCCGTTACCCGTATGACAGCTGTTCCGGTGTCGTTCGACGCGTCCAGGTCCACTTCCGCGGAAATGCCCCAGTCGTGGTTCCGGGCGGGGTCGTCAAAGATCTGCCGGACCTTCCACACGCCGGGTTCCTCATTAATGATGAGCAGCCCGGGACCGCGGGCATCGGGGCCCGTGCCAATGTCGTTGTGTTCGTCGAAGTATTCGTCCAGCGCGTCCTCCCAGCGGCCGGCGTCCCAGCCGGCGGCACCGTCCAAGTCACCCAGGGCTTCCGCGTCCTCGTCTGCGAACAGCTCCACCCGGCGGAACATCTCGTTACGCACCATCACCCGGAAAGCGCGGATATTGGACGTGAGCGACGGCGGGGGAGGCGGCGGCGCGTCGCGCGGGGTGGGAGCCGCGCCCGAGGTCAGTTCCTCCCACTCATCCAGCAGGCTCGAGTCAACCTGACGGACCAGTTCGCCCAGCCAGGCATTGAGATCTTCGAGGTCATCACGCAGCATGTCCTGCGGCACCGTCTGCCGCAGCGCTTTGAAGGCATCGGCGAGGTAGCGCAGCACGATGCCTTCCGAGCGGGCCAGTCCGTAGAACTGGACGAACTCGCCAAAGTTCATGGCGCGTTCGTACATGTCCCGCACCACCGACTTGGGAGCCAGTTCAAAGTCGCCCACCCACGGGGCAGCCTTGCGGTACACCTCGAACGCTTCGCCCAGGATCTCAGCCAGCGGCTGCGGATACGTCACCTCATCGAGCATGGCCATCCGCTGGTCGTATTCGATGCCGTCGGCCTTCATGGCCGCGATGGCCTCGCCGCGCGCCTTCTTCTGTTGCGCGGACAGGATCTGGCGCGGCTTTTCGAGCGTCGCCTCGATCACGGACACCACGTCCAGGGCGTACGACGGCGATTCCGGGTCGAGGAGCTCCAGCGCCGCGAGCGCAAAGGGGGACAGCGGCTGGTTGAGGGCGAAGTTCGGTTGCAGATGGACAGTGAGGCGGACGGTACGGCCATCCGGCCCCTGCTGCCCAGCGGGAATCCGCTCCACCACTTCGGCGGCCAGCAGCTCGCGGTAGATTCCCAGCGCCTTCTTCATCAGCTGCAGCTGGGAGGACCGGGTTTCGTGGTTTTCCGTCAGCAGCCGGCGGGCGGCCGCGAACGGGTCGCCGGGCCGTTCCATCAGGTTCATCAGCATGGCGTGGGTCACCGTGAAGCTGGAAGTCAACGGGTCCGGCACCGATTCGACCAGCCGCTTGAAGGTGGGCTCGCCCCAGGAGACGAAGCCTTCCGGCGGCTTCTTTTTCACCACCTGCCGCAGCTTCCGCTGGTCGTCGCCGAACTTGGCGGTGGCCTTGGCCATCGCCTTCACGTTCTCGATGACGTGTTCGGGAGCCTGCACCACCACCGTGCCCGCGGTGTCGTAGCCGGCCCGCCCGGCGCGGCCGGCGATCTGGTGGAACTCACGCGGGTTCAGCAGCCGGGTGCGGACGCCGTCGTACTTGCTCAGGGCGGTCAGGACCACGGTGCGGATGGGCACGTTGATGCCCACCCCCAACGTGTCCGTGCCGCAGATGACTTTCAGCAGCCCTGCCTGGGCCAGCTGTTCCACCAGCCGGCGGTACTTCGGCAGCATGCCGGCGTGGTGCACCCCGATGCCGTGACGGACAAGCCGGTTGAGGGTCTTGCCGAAGCCGGCGGCGAAGCGGAAGTTGGCGATCAGTTCCGCGATCTTGTCCTTCTCCTCGCGGGTGCAGACGTTGATGCTCATCAGTGTCTGGGCGCGGTCGATCGCTTCGATCTGGCTGAAGTGCACCACGTAGACCGGCACCTGCCGGGTGGACAGCAGCTCCTCGAGCGTCTCGTGGACGGGAGTCTCGTGGTAGTAGTAATGCAGCGGGATAGGCCGCTCAGCGGAGCTCACTGTTGTGGTGGGACGCCCGGTCAGGTCCGTCAGGCCCTTCTCGAACCTGCTGACGTCACCCAGCGTGGCGGACATCAGGAGGAACTGCGCCTGGGGGAGCTCCAGCAGGGGTACCTGCCAGGCCCAGCCGCGCTGGGGGTCCGAGTAGAAGTGGAACTCGTCCATGACCACGGATCCCAGATCGGCGGCTGCCCCTTCGCGGAGCGCGGTGTTGGCCAGGATTTCGGCCGTGCAGCAGATGATCGGCGCGTCCTGGTTGACCCCCGAATCGCCCGTAATCATCCCCACGTTTTCGGCCCCGAAGATCTCGCACAGCGCAAAGAACTTTTCCGAGACGAGCGCCTTGATGGGGGCGGTGTAGTAGCTGCGCCGGCCCTGGGCCATGGCCTGGAAGTGCGCGGCGATGGCTACCAGCGACTTCCCGGATCCCGTCGGGGTGGCAAGGATCACGTTGGCGCCGGTGGCCAGCTCCATGATCGCCTCGTCCTGCGCGGGGTACAGGTCCAGGCCCCGGCTCGCCGTCCAGTCGAGGAACCGGGAGTACAGGGCATCAGGATCGGCGGCGGACGCGGGCAGATCCCGGGCGGAGGCATCGGGCAGTTGATCAACAAGTCTCATTGTTTTCCAGCTTAGTGCCCGGACGTGCCCGGAAAACCGCCCGGGCGCGGGTTAGGCTTCCCGGTACCTGCGGCACCAGAAAGTGGAGAAGCGTATGAAATGGGATCCGGCAAAGTACGTTCAGTTCGGTGATTACCGGGACCGCCCATTCTTTGACCTCACCGGCAGGATCCACGCCGACCGGCCGGTGCAGGCAGTGGACCTGGGGTGCGGTCCGGGGAACCTCACCGCCACCCTGGCCGAGCGCTGGCCGGGGGCCGACGTCGTGGGCCTTGATTCCTCGGCCGAGATGCTCGCCAAGGCCGCGGCGGTCGCGGCCCGAACACCCTCCCTGCGCTTTGAACTGACGGATATTGCTGACTGGGAGCCTTCCGCGGAGGCGGAGGTAGTGGTGAGCAACGCTGCCCTGCAGTGGGTGCCCGGCCACCAGGACATGATGCGGAACTGGCTCGCCGCGCTTCGCCCCGGCTCGTGGTTTGGCATGCAGGTCCCCGGAAACTTCAATGCCCCGTCCCATACGCTGATGCGCGAACTGGCCGGTTCGTCCCGCTGGGAGCCGAAGCTGCGCGGAGTGCTGCGGGGCGGCGAGTCCGTCGGTGAACCCGGGGAGTACCTGCGGATCCTGCTCGACGCCGGGTTCACCGCCGATGCGTGGGAGACCACTTACCAGCAGGTGCTGCCCGGCACGGATCCTGTCCTGGAGTGGGTGCGGGGCACCGCACTTCGCCCGGTCCTGGCAGTGTTGTCACCGGAAGATGGCGCAGAATTCGAGGCCGAATATGCCGCAGCGCTGCGGGAAGCCTATCCACCCACTCCGCACGGCACAGTATTCCCTTTCCGCAGGATCTTCGCGGTAGGGCGCAAGGGATGACCGGCAGAAGTCCATTCGCTTGAAATTCTCTACACGCCGGTCACGCCGCATGACAGCAGAAGAAAGTGATCTGCCTTACAATTGCCGGGTTGGCCGATTGGGGGACGGCTGCCAGCCGCCCTGGCCGGTGTGCCCAACCGCTGTGGAGGTACGGTGCTGATCGCTTTGATGAGGCGGCTGCTGCAGGGTCATAAAACCCGGATTGCCGCCATCGTCCTGCTGCAACTGGTGCAGGCCGCGGCCAACCTGCTGTTGCCCACCGTCAATGCGGCTATCGTCGACCACGGCATCGTGGCCGGCAACACGGCAGTCATTTCCCGCCTGGGCGTAGTGATGGCCGTGATCGCCGTCCTGCAGGCCGCGGCCGCCATAGCAGCCGGATATCTTGCTGCTGTGGTGGCCATGAAGATGGGCCGGCAGCTCCGCGATGAGATTTTCGCCAGGATCCAGTCGCTGTCTTCGCAGGACGTCGCCGTCTTCGGAACCCAAAGCCTCACCACCCGGGCCACCAACGATACCCAGCAGATCCAGGCCTTCGCCGTGTTGGTGTTCACCATGCTGGTGGCCGGTCCGGCCATGGGCGTGGGCGGGGTGGTCCTGGCCGTACAGCAGGACGTGGCGTTGTCGTCGGTGGTGATCTTTATTGTGCCCCTGCTCCTGCTGATCATGTACCTCATTGTCCGGCGGCTGATTCCGCTCTACCGCGAAGGCCAGGAACTGCTGGACCGGGCCGGCGGCATCCTCAGGGAACAGATCATGGGTGCCAGCGTGATCCGTTCCTTTGTCCGCCAAAACCACGAGGTCCGCCGGTTTGCCCGGGTCAACGGGAGCCTCACCGCCAACAACCTCGCATCGGCACTGCTGGTTGCCGGCATGCTCCCGCTGGTCATGCTCGTGGTCAACATCTCCTCGGTGGCCGTGGTGTGGTTCGGAGGGCACCGGATCCAAACCGGCCAGATGAACATCGGCGCCCTGACGGCCTTCATCGCCTACATCCTGCAAATCCTGCTCGCCATCATGATGTCCATGTACGTCCTGATGACGGCGCCCCGCGCATCAGTGAGCGCCGAGCGGATCAGCGCCGTCCTGGATACCGAGCCATCGGTACGCCAGCCGGAGAACCCGGAGGCCCTTTCCCTCCAGCCACTGCAGCCGCTTCCCGTGGCCGACGATCCGCTGCAGCCGGTTCTTCTGCAGCACGCCGGCGCAGGCGACGGCCAGCGGCTGCCGCAGCCCCTGCCGGCCACGCTGGAGTTCAGCCACGTAGGCTTCTCCTACCCGGGGGCCGAGGCGCCCGTCCTGAGCGACATCAGCTTCACCGCCTGCCCGGGTACCATCACCGCCATCGTGGGTTCAACCGGCAGCGGAAAATCGACCCTCCTCAACCTCATTCCGCGATTCCTTGATTCGACGGCGGGGCGCATCAGCCTGGGCGGGGTGGACATCCAGAGGGTGTCGTTGGACAGCCTGCGGGAATCCATGGCGATAGTCCCGCAGCGGTCCCACCTCTTCACGGGCACCATCGCCAGCAACCTGCGGATGGCGAAACCTGAAGCGACGGACGCCGAACTCTGGGAAGTCCTGGAAACTGCCCAGACCATGCGCTTTATGCGGGACCTGCCGCTGGGGCTGGCCACGCCGCTGGGCCAGGGCGGCATGAACCTGTCGGGCGGCCAGCGCCAGCGGCTGTGCATTGCCCGCGCACTGCTGCGCCGGGCTCCGCTGTACCTCTTTGACGACAGCTTTTCCGCCCTCGACTACGACACCGATACCCGGCTGCGGCAGGCCCTTGAGGCAGAGCTGGCAGCGGCCACGATGGTGGTGGTGGCGGAGCGGATTTCCGCGGTCGAAGGCGCGGGACTGATCCTTGTGCTCGACGGCGGGCGCCTGGTCGCGCAGGGAACGCACCAGGAGTTACTGGAAATGTCCGCCACGTACCGGGAAATAGCGGAGTCGCAGCTGGCCCTGGACGGCCGCCGGTGACCGCCGGAGCCGATGCCGGAGCGGAGGCGCGCTTTTGGCCCACCGCCCGGCGGCTCCTTGGGCTCCTCCGTCCGTTCCGGCTGCATATGCTGGGCGCCGTTGCCTCCACCTGCGCGTTCGCAGGCCTCAACGTGGCTGCGCCGAAGTACCTGGGGGACGCCACCGACGTCGTGGTGGACGGCGTGCTCAGCGGGAACCTCGACCAGGAAGTGCTCGCGCTGATCCTGGGTGCAGTAGCGCTCATGTACGTGGGCGCCTCCCTTTTCAACTGGATCCAGGGTGCGCTCTCCGCCCGCTCGGTGCAGGGCCTGATGTACGGACTCCGGGAAGCGGTGGAGGGCAAACTGCACCGGCTGCCGGTCACCTACTTCGGAGGGCGCTCCAGGGGCGACGTCCTGAGCCGGGCGACGAACGACATCGACAACATCACCCAGGCCCTCAACCAGCTCCTCACCCAACTCATCATGTCTGTCCTGATGCTGTGCGGCTCGCTGGCCATGATGCTGTGGATCTCGCCCGTGCTGGCGGCCATTGCGATTGCGACGGTTCCACTGTCCACCCTCATCACCGTGCAGGTGGCCCGGAAATCCCAGGCCCAGTTCGAGAAGCAATGGAGGGAAACGGGACAGCTGAACGCCCACATGGAGGAATTCATCAGCGGCCACGAGGTGATCAAAGCCTTCGGGCGGCAGGCACAGGCAGCGGACGTTGTGGCCCTGAGCAATGAGCGGCTGGCCAGGGCAGCCACCAGGGCTCAGTACTCGGCGGGGGTGGTGCAGCCCCTGATGGTCCTGATGTCCAACCTCAGCTACATCGCCGTGGCGGTGGTGGGCGCCCTCCAGGTGATCGCCGGGGCCATGACCATCGGCGGGATCCAGGCTTTCATCCAGTTCAGCAGGCTCTTCACCCAGCCCGTTGGCCAGATCGGCGGCATGCTCAACCTGATGCAGTCCTGCGCGGCCTCGGCGGCCCGTGTCTTCGCACTGCTCGATACGCAGGAGGAGCCCGCCGACGCGCCGTCCCCGGCTGCAGGTGCGCCTCCTGCTCCAGACGCCCAAGGCACGGAAGGCCGCATCGTCTTCGACAATGTGACGTTCGGGTATCAGGGAGCAGCGCCCGCGGTGCGCAACCTGTCCTTCACAGTGGAACCGGGCCGGACGGTGGCTGTGGTGGGGCATACCGGGGCCGGCAAGAGCACGGTGATCAACCTCCTGCTGCGCTTCTGTGCACCGGATGCCGGCGTGATCACCATCGACGGAACGGATATTGCCGAGGTTCCCCGCGATTGCCTGCGGGCCCGCTTCGGCGTGGTGCTCCAGGACGCGTGGCTGTTTGCGGGCACCATCCGGGAAAACATCGCCTACGGCAGGCCGGGCGCCACCGAGGCGGACATCCTTGCCGCTGCCGAGGCCAGCTATGTGGACCGCTTTGTCAGGTCGCTGCCGCAAGGGTACGACACCGTCCTCGAGAACGGCGGCGACGGCCTCAGCCAGGGACAGCGGCAGCTGATCACCATCGCCCGGGCACAGCTGGCGGCCCGTCCCGTACAGGTCCTCGATGAGGCAACAAGTTCCGTGGACTCGAGGACGGAACTGCTGATCCGCCAGGCCATGCACCGGTTGCGCCAGGGCCGGACCAGCTTCGTCATTGCGCACCGTTTGTCCACAGTCCGCGACGCTGATCTAATTCTGGTCATGGATCACGGACGCATCGTCGAGCAGGGCACCCACCGGGACCTCCTCGCTGCGAACAGCTATTACACCCGCCTCTACAACGCACAGTTCACGCTGCAGGCGGGACGCAGCGGCGCGCTCGAGGCCGGCATTTGAACGCGCCGGCCGAGTTCCCGGGGACGTGGAAGCCCAATGCAGCCAGTTCCGTACCGCTGTTCGAGCAGCTGAGGCTGCAGGTAATCCACCTGGCCGACGGCGGAAAGCTGCCGCCGGGAACCCGGCTCCCCGCCGTCAGGGCACTGGCGGAACGGCTGGACGTCGCTCCCCACACCGTCGCCAGGGCCTACAAGGAACTGGAAGCTGCGGGCGTCGTGGCCACCCGGGGAAGGAACGGCACCGTTGTCTGCGCCCGCGACGAGCGCCTGGGCGGCCTGTCCGCCGCGGCAGCAGACTATGCGGCCGCCGCCAAGGCCCAGGGCGCCTCGTTCGCAGAGGCCGTACAGCTGCTGGCTGCGGCCTACGACGGCGGCTGAGCGCCCCGCGTGGGTGTTCGAAGAAGTTTTCGATTAGCATTAGTGGGTGCCTAAAGCCGTAGCTGAAGAATCTGCCATCCAATCCGTTGAAGTTTCCCTGGCCCGGTCCGCCGCGCCCAAGCGCCCGGACCTGTCCCGCCTGGTGGTCAAGGGGGCGCGGGAGCACAACCTGCGCAATGTGGACCTGGACCTGCCCCGGGACGCCATGATCGTCTTCACCGGGTTGTCCGGCTCCGGCAAGTCCTCCCTCGCCTTCGACACCATCTTCGCCGAGGGCCAGCGCCGCTACGTCGAGTCGCTCTCCGCGTATGCCCGCCAGTTCCTCGGCCAGGTGGACAAGCCCGACGTCGACTTCATCGAGGGGCTCTCCCCGGCAGTCTCCATCGACCAGAAGTCCACCAGCAAAAACCCCCGCTCCACCGTGGGGACCATCACCGAGATCTACGACTACATGCGCCTGCTCTGGGCACGCGTGGGCCGGCCGCACTGCCCTGTCTGCGGCGAGCCCGTGGCCAAGCAGACACCGCAGCAGATCGTGGACCAGCTGCTCGAGCTGGACGAAGGCACCCGCTTCCAGGTCCTCGCTCCCGTGGTGCGCGGCCGGAAGGGGGAGTTTGTTGACCTTTTCAAGGAACTCACCGCCAAGGGCTACTCCCGCGCCCGCGTGGACGGAAACCTGGTCCAGCTCAACGACCCGCCCAAGCTGGGAAAGCAGTTCAAGCACACCATCGAAGTAGTGGTTGACCGCCTGGTGGTCAAGGAAGGCATCAGCCAGCGCCTCACCGACTCCATCGAAACCGCGCTGGGCCTGGCCGAGGGCAGGGTGCTCGCCGAGTTCGTGGACCTCGAAGCTGACGATCCCCACCGGCTCCGGGCGTTCTCCGAAAACCTGGCCTGCCCCAACGAGCATCCGCTGGCGATTGACGAAATCGAACCGAGGTCCTTCTCGTTCAACAACCCGTTCGGCGCCTGCGCGGCCTGCAGCGGCATCGGCACCAAGCTGGAGGTGGACGAGGAACTCATCGTCCCCAACCCCGAGCTTTCGCTGTCCGAGGGCGCCATCGCTCCGTGGTCCCTGGGCACTGCCACCACCGAGTACTGGAACAGGCTCCTCGAAGGCCTCGCCAAGGAACTCGGTTTCTCCATGGACACTCCATGGGAGAAGCTGGGCAGTGATGTCCGGCAGACAGTGCTGCACGGCAAGGACCACAAAGTGGTGGTGCAGTATAAGAACCGGTTCGGCCGCGAACGGAAATACAGCACCGGCTTTGAAGGTGCCATCCAGTACGTCCACCGGAAACACGGCGAGACGGACTCCGAGTGGGCCCGCGACCGGTACGAAGAGTACATGCGGCAGATTCCCTGCCCTGCCTGCAACGGCGCACGCCTCAATCCTGCGTCCCTGTCGGTTCTCATCAACGGCAAGTCCATTGCCGACGTCGCCGCCCTCCCCATGCGGGACTGCGCCGACTTCCTGAACAACCTGGTGCTGACCGGCCGCGAAGCGCAGATCGCGCATCAGGTGCTGAAGGAGATCCAGGCACGCCTGACCTTCCTGCTGGACGTCGGGCTGGAATACCTGAATCTCGAACGGCCCTCCGCCACGCTGTCCGGCGGCGAAGCCCAGCGCATCCGCCTGGCCACCCAGATCGGTTCCGGCCTGGTGGGTGTCCTGTACGTTCTCGACGAACCGTCCATCGGACTGCACCAGCGCGACAACCGGCGCCTGATCGACACCCTGACCAGGCTCCGCGACATGGGCAACACGCTCATCGTGGTGGAGCACGACGAAGACACCATCCATGTCGCCGACTGGGTGGTGGACATTGGACCGGGCGCCGGCGAGCACGGCGGCCAGGTGGTCCACTCCGGCTCCTACAAGGAGCTGCTGGAAAACACGGCTTCGCTGACAGGCGACTACCTGTCCGGGCGGAAGAAGATTGAGGTCCCCAAGAAGCGCCGGAAGTACGACAAAAAGCGTGAACTCAAGGTGATCGGCGCCCGGGAAAACAACCTGGTCAACGTCGACGCCGCGTTCCCGCTGGGTCTCTTCACCGCCGTGACCGGCGTCAGCGGGTCCGGCAAGTCCACCCTGGTCAACGAAATCCTCTACAAGGTGCTGGCCAACAAGCTCAACGGCGCCAAGCAGGTTGCCGGCCGGCACAAAACGGTCCAGGGCCTGGAACACCTGGACAAGGTGGTGCACGTCGACCAGAGCCCCATCGGCCGGACGCCGCGCTCCAACCCGGCCACGTATACGGGCGTTTTCGACAACATCCGCAAGCTCTTCGCCGAAACCACCGAAGCGAAGGTCCGCGGTTACCTTCCCGGGCGCTTTTCCTTCAACGTCAAGGGCGGGCGGTGCGAGGCATGCTCCGGTGACGGCACCCTGAAGATCGAGATGAACTTCCTGCCGGATGTGTACGTGCCCTGCGAAGTGTGCCATGGTGCGCGCTACAACCGCGAAACGCTGGAAGTCCACTACAAGGGCAAAACCATCGCGGACGTCCTGAACATGCCCATCGAGGAGGGCGCCGAGTTCTTCGCGGCGTTTTCTCCGATCGCCCGCCACCTCAACACGCTCGTGGACGTGGGGCTTGGGTACGTCCGGCTCGGGCAGCCTGCCACCACACTCTCCGGCGGCGAGGCCCAGCGCGTGAAGTTGGCAGCGGAACTGCAGAAGCGGTCAAACGGACGCAGCGTCTACGTCCTGGATGAGCCCACCACAGGCCTGCACTTCGAGGACATCCGCAAGCTGCTGATGGTGCTGCAGGGACTGGTGGACAAGGGCAACACGGTGATCACCATCGAACACAACCTGGACGTCATCAAGAGTGCCGACTGGATTGTGGACCTGGGTCCCGACGGCGGCTCGGGAGGCGGCCAGATTGTCGCTGCCGGCACGCCTGAGCAGCTCGCCAAGTCCACCACCAGCCACACTGCTGCGTTCCTGGCCGAAATCCTGCCATAGATCGCCTACCCGCCGCGGAAATATTCCGTGGCGGGAATGCGAGTTTCAGGCACGAGTGCTGTCATGAGAAACTAACCCGGTGACTCAAACAACAGTGCCCGTGATCTTTGACCTGGACGGCACTCTTGTCGATCCGGCCGGTGGGATAACAGATGGAATTGCTGCGGCCCTTCAGGGGCTGGGGCTTCCAGTTCCCGGCCAGGAACTGCTCGAAGCGATGATCGGCCCGAAGCTGAGCGACTCGCTGCTGAACGTGGCCGGGGTTCCGGCCGGGCTGCTGGATGAGGTTATCCGCCGCTACCGTGAGTACTACGTGGCTACCGGAATCGGCCAGAGCCGCCTCTATCCGGGCGTTCGCGAAGTGCTGGAATCCTATGTGGCTGCAGGCCGGCCGATTGCCGTGGCCACCCAGAAACCCCAGGGGCTCGCCCACACCGTCCTGGCACATCACGGGATCGACGGGCTGTTCCAGGGAATCCACGGCTCGGCAGATGACGAGTCTGCCGTGGACGGGGTCCCGGTCGGAAAGACGGAAATCATCGCTGCCGCCCTGAAGGACCTGGGCACGCATCACGCGCTGATGGTGGGGGACCGCGCGCAGGACGTCGCCGGTGCCATCGCCAACGGCCTGGACTGCATCGGGGTTGCCTGGGGTTTCGCACCCGACGGCGAACTGGAGACTGCCGGAGCTGTGGCCGTGGTGGCAACCGCGGACGAACTGGTGGGCACTATAGACCGCCTTGAATCCATCCACTCGGCCGCAATGAGCGAGGTGACCAACGATGGAAATGTTTGAAGCTGTCCGCTGGACCACGCGCAGCCTGATTGCCGGCACCTGCCGGCCCACCGTCGTCGGCATCGAAAACGTCCCCGCCGACGGGCCCTTCATCGTGGCACCCAACCACCTCTCTTTCTTTGACAGCGTCATTGTCCAGGCGCTGATGCCCCGCCCGGTCGCCTTTTTCGCCAAGGCGGAGTACTTCACCACGGGCGGCGTCAAGGGCAAGGTCATGAAGGCCTTCTTCGAATCGGTGGGTTCCATCCCGGTGGAACGCGGCGAACAGGCCGCCAGTGTCCAGGCTCTCAAGACCCTCATGGACATCCTCGAGTCCGGCCGCGGAATCGGCATCTACCCGGAAGGGACCCGTTCACGCGACGGCATCCTCTACCGCGGCCGCACCGGAGTGGGCTGGCTGGCCTTGACCACCGGCGCCCCCGTGATCCCCGTGGGTCTCATCGGGACCGAAAACCTGCAGCGCGCCGGCGAAAAGGGAGTCCGGCCGCAACACTTCACCATGAAGGTGGGGGAGCCGCTGTACTTCGACAAGACCGGGCCGGACCACTCGCTCCCGGCCCGCAGGCAGGTCACGGACCGCATCATGGACGCCGTCGCCGAGCTCAGCGGGCAGGAACGCTCCGCCAGCTACAACCAGAGCAAGGTCATCGACTAGCTGCCCTGCCTGCCAAGGCACCCCGCGTGCCTCAGTAGAATGGATAGGTGGCAAATCCAGCAAGTTACCGGCCCCAAACGGGCGAAATTCCCACCAACCCGGGGGTGTACCGGTTCCGCGACCCGAACGGACGCGTTATCTACGTGGGCAAGGCGAAAAGCCTCCGCTCCCGGTTGAACTCGTACTTCGCCAACCCCGCCGGTTTGCTGCCCAAGACCTATGCCATGGTCCATGCGGCCAGCAGTGTGGAATGGACCGTGGTAGGCAGCGAGCTGGAGTCGCTGCAGCTGGAATACACGTGGATCAAGGAATTCAAGCCCCGGTTCAACGTTGTCTTCCGGGATGACAAAACCTACCCCTACCTCGCTGTAACCATGGGCGAAAAGTATCCGCGGGTGCAGGTGATGCGCGGAGACAAGAAAAAGGGCACCCGCTACTTCGGCCCCTACACCGCCGGTGCCATCCGGGAAACCATGGACACCCTGCTCCGCGTCTTTCCGGTCCGCAGCTGCAGTGCCGGCGTGTTCAAGCGCGCCGAGGCCAGCGGCCGGCCCTGCCTGCTGGGCTACATTGATAAGTGCGCCGCACCCTGCGTCGGCCGGATCTCGCCGGACGACCACCGGGCCCTCGCCGAGGATTTCTGCGCATTTATGGGCGGCGAAGCCAAACGTTTCATCAGTAAGCTGGAAAAGCAGATGGCCGAAGCCGTGTCCGAGCTGAACTACGAGCGGGCGGCGCGCCTGCGCGATGACATCACCGCGCTTCGCAAGGTCTTTGAACGCAACGCGGTGGTACTCGCGGAAGACACCGACGCTGACGTCTTCGCCCTCCACGAGGACGAGCTGGAAGCCGCCGTCCAGGTTTTCCATGTCCGCGGCGGCCGGATCCGCGGCCAGCGCGGCTGGGTGGTGGAGAAGGTGGAGGATTCCACCACTCCTGACCTGGTGGAACACCTCCTGCAGCAGGTGTACGGGGATGAGGACCAGAGCCACGGCAGGCTGCCCCGCGAGGTGCTGGTGCCTGTCGCGCCCAGTAACGAGGCGGAACTGACGGTCTGGCTCAGCGGAATGCGCGGCGCCAAGGTGGACATCCGGGTGCCGCAGCGCGGCGACAAAGCCGCGCTGATGTCCACGGTCCGCGAAAACGCCGAACATGCCCTCAAACTCCACAAGACCCGCCGCGCCGGCGACCTCACCGTCAGGTCCCAGGCGCTGCAGGAACTCCAGGAGGCCCTGGACCTGCCCGTGCCGCTGCTGCGCATCGAATGCTTTGACGTTTCGCACGTGCAGGGCACGAACGTCGTGGCCTCCATGGTGGTGGTGGAGGACGGGCTGCCCAAGAAGTCCGATTACCGGAAGTTTTCCATCACCGGCGACGCGGCGTCCGATGACACTGCGGCCATGCACGACGTCCTCACCCGGCGGTTCCGGCACTACCTGAAGGACAAGTCGGCGCAGGTGGACGAATCCGTCCTCAACGCAGGAGACCCTGGCGTTGCAGGAGCTGGACCGGATCAGGCAGAACCCGTCCAGGCAGGACCCGGCCAGGCGAAAGCAGCTGACGCAGCGGTCCGGCAGGACGGCGCCCTGCTGGACACCACCACGCCGGCGCCGCGGGCCAAGTTCGCCTATCCGCCAAACCTGGTGGTGGTGGACGGCGGCAAGCCCCAGGTGAATGCAGCGGCCCGCGCCCTCGCGGACCTTGGGATCGACGACGTCTACGTGGTGGGCCTGGCCAAACGGCTGGAGGAAGTCTGGCTGCCGGACAGCGACTTCCCCGTGATCCTGCCCCGCACGTCCCAGGGCCTGTACCTGCTGCAACGGATCCGCGACGAGGCCCACCGGTTCGCCATCTCGTTCCACCGGCAGAAGCGTGGAAAGGCCATGACCGTCTCCGCCCTGGACGGCGTACCGGGGCTGGGAGCTTCCAAACGGAAAGCCCTCCTGGCGCACTTCGGATCCGTCAAAGGCGTCAAGGCAGCGTCGGCTGCGGAACTTTCCGAAGCGAAGGGCATCGGCCCGGCCCTGGCCAGCGCCATCGTGAACCACTTCTCCGGCAGCGGACCCGAAGCGGCCCCGGTGCCCGCGATCAACATGACCACCGGCGAGGTCATCGAAACCTGACGGTGTTCCGGGCCACGCCGGAGTGCGCAAAAAGTTCAGTAGATTGACCAAAATCCAGCCACGTCCACTGAAACTTAGCGGACTTCAGCGATTCTTAGCTAGGGTTGGGGAGGGGTGCGGGCCAACGCAGGCCGCCCCACCAGGCAACTGAAGAAACGGGGCGGACTTAATGGCAGACACAACGGCGGAATCCGGAGCAGGCGAGGACGGGATGCAGCCCGTCAAGCCGCTCGAAGCGGAACTGCTGGTGGTCACCGGGATGTCCGGAGCCGGGCGGAGTACAGCTGCTGACGCGCTCGAGGACCATGGCTGGTACGTCGTGGAAAACCTGCCGCCGCAGATGCTGGGCACGCTCGCCGAGCTCGTCTCACACGCGCCGCAGTCCATCCCCAGGCTGGCCGTGGTCATCGATGTGCGCAGCAAGGGACTCTTCGCGGACATCCGCGCAGCATTGGGCGCGCTGGCTGCCAGCGGTGTGACCTTCCGCGTCCTTTTCCTCGATGCCAGCGACAATGTGCTGGTCCGCAGGTTTGAACAGGGACGCCGGCCGCACCCCCTGCAGGGCGGCGGCCGCATCCTCGACGGCATCGCCGCCGAACGGGAGCTGCTGCAGGAACTGCGCGACAGCTCCGACGTCGTGCTGGACACCTCGGGCTACAACGTCCACGGCCTGGCCACCGCCATTACCGAGCTTTTCAGTGAGACCGGCCCGGTGGCCCTGCGGTTGAACATCATGAGCTTCGGCTTCAAGTACGGGCTGCCGGTCGACGCCAACTACGTGGCGGACGTGCGCTTCATCCCCAACCCGCACTGGGTGCCCCAGCTGCGCCCGCACACCGGGCTGGACAAGGACGTCAGCGACTACGTCCTCGAAGCCGAAGGCGTCAAGAACTTCGTGGACCGCTATGTCATGGCGCTGGAGCCCGTCCTGGACGGCTACCGCCGCGAGAACAAGCACTACGCCACCATTGCCGTGGGCTGTACGGGCGGCAAACACCGCTCGGTGGCGGTCGCCGTCGAGCTTTCCAAGAAACTGGCCCAGTTTCCCCGCGTCACCGTGACCACCACGCACCGGGACCTGGGCCGGGAGTAATGTCGCTCTTCACCGGTGCCCTGCCGCTGGTTCCACCGGCCGCGACGGCCGCGAACCCGCAGGTCAAAGGGCGGAACGTTGTAGCGCTTGGCGGCGGCCACGGCCTGTCGGCCTCCCTCTCGGCGCTGCGCCTGCTCACCAGTGAGCTGACGGCCATCGTCACAGTGGCGGACGACGGCGGATCTTCCGGGCGTCTGCGTGACGAGTACGGCGTCCTCCCGCCGGGAGACCTCCGGATGGCCCTGTCCGCCCTGTGCGACGACACGGACTGGGGCCGAACGTGGCGGGATGTTATGCAGCACCGCTTCCGCCCTGGAAAGGGCCCGGGCGGCTCGCTGGACGACCACGCCACGGGGAACCTGCTGATCGTTACTCTCTGGGAGCTGCTTGGCGACGCCGTCGCCGGGCTCCGGTGGGCGGGCGCGCTGCTCGGGGCCCGCGGCCAGGTCCTGCCCATGTCCACCGAGCCCCTGACCATCGAAGGCGACGTGCGGGTCACCGCCGCGGACGGAACCTCCCATTTGGAGACCCTCCATGGCCAGGCGCGGTGTGCCGTGGCCGGTTCGCTGGAGGCGGTGCGCCTCCTGCCCGAAGCCGCACCCGCCTGCGTGGAAGCCCTCTCCGCCATCGAACTGGCGGACTGGGTGATCCTGGGACCGGGCTCCTGGTACACCTCCGTGCTGCCGCACCTGCTGCTCCCCGAGATGCGGCAGGCGCTGTGCCACACCCCGGCCAAGCGCCTCCTGACCATGAACCTGGCCACAGACACCAAGGAAACCAGCGGCATGACGGCCGCGGACCACCTCCACGTCCTGCGGCGGTACGCCCCGGAGTTCAGCGTTGACGTGGTCCTCGCCGACCCCGCGTCCGTTCCCGACCTGCCGGAGTTCCAGAAGGCCGCCGCGATGATCGGAGCCGAGGTTGTCTTGGGTAAAGTAGGGGCGTCGGGCCGCCGACCCGTCCATGACCCCCTGCGTCTGGCCACGGCGTACCACGACATTTTCGGGAACAGTTAGGAAGGTGCCATGGCACTGACAGCATCAGTCAAGGAAGAACTTTCCCGTCTGGACATCAAGAAGTCATCAGTCCGGAAAGCGGAAGTCTCAGCCATGCTGCGCTTCGCCGGCGGGCTCCACATCATCTCCGGCCGGATCGTCATCGAAGCCGAAGTGGACCTGGCCTCAACGGCCCGCCGCCTCCGCGCGGCCATCGCCGAAGTCTACGGGCACCAGAGCGAAATCATTGTGGTCTCCGCCGGGGGACTGCGCCGCGCCAGCCGCTATGTGGTCCGTGTGGTGCGCGACGGCGAGGCGCTGGCACGGCAGACAGGGCTCCTGGACGGCCGGGGCCGCCCCGTGCGGGGGCTGCCGTCCGCCGTCGTCAACGGCTCCGCAGCCGACGCCGAAGCAGTGTGGCGGGGTGCCTTCCTGGCCCACGGCTCACTGACCGAACCCGGCCGCTCCTCCTCGCTGGAGGTTACCTGCCCGGGCCCGGAGTCGGCGCTGGCCCTGGTGGGCGCCGCCCGGCGCCTGGACATCCAGGCGAAGGCCCGCGAGGTCCGGGGTGTGGACCGTGTGGTCATCCGCGACGGCGATACCATCGCTGCCCTCCTCACCCGGATGGGCGCCCACGATGCCTTGATGGTGTGGGAGGAACGCCGGATGCGCAAGGAAGTCCGCGCCACGGCCAATCGCCTGGCCAACTTCGACGACGCCAACCTGCGCCGCTCAGCGCAGGCCGCCGTCGCTGCAGGCGCCCGGGTTGACCGGGCGCTGGAGATCCTCGGCGACGACGTGCCGGAGCACCTGAAGTACGCCGGCGAACTCCGGGTGGCGCACAAGCAGGCAAGCCTGGACGAACTGGGCCGGCTGGCCGATCCCGTGATGACCAAGGACGCCATCGCCGGAAGGATCCGCCGGCTGCTGGCCATGGCGGACAAGCGTGCCCTTGACCTGGGCATCCCGGGAACGGACGCCAATGTGACGCCGGAAATGCTGGACGAGTAAACGGCCCATAGAATCAAAAAGATTCCGGGCGCCAGACGCCCGGATGCACAATCCGAGAGTTACCAACCGGACCAAGGGTCCACGATATTGGAGGATTTTGTGACCGAGTACGTACTGCCTGAACTCAGCTACGACTACGCTGCCCTGGAGCCGCACATTTCTGCGCGCATCATGGAGCTGCACCACAGCAAGCACCACGCCGCCTACGTGGCCGGCGCCAACAACGCCCTGGCCCAGCTGGCCGAAGCCCGCGAGAAGGGCGACTTCGCCAACATCAACCGGCTGTCCAAGGACCTCGCGTTCCACACCGGCGGACACATCAACCACTCCGTGTTCTGGAACAACCTCTCCCCGGACGGCGGCGACAAGCCCGAAGGTGAGCTGGCTGCTGCCATCGACGACGCTTTCGGCTCCTTCGACGCGTTCCGTGCCCAGTTCTCCGCAGCCGCGCTCGGCCTGCAGGGTTCCGGCTGGGGCTTCCTGGCCTACGAGCCCATCGGTGGCAACCTGGTCATCGAGCAGCTGTACGACCAGCAGGGCAACACCGCACTGGGCACCACCCCGCTGCTGATGCTGGACATGTGGGAGCACGCCTTCTACCTGGACTACGTCAACGTCAAGGCCGACTATGTCAAGGCGTTCTGGAACATCGTGAACTGGGCCGACGTCGCCAAGCGCTTCGAAGCTGCCCGCACCAACGCCACCGGACTCATCACCCTCCGGTAGCGGGCTGCACCCCGGTGTAACAAACTTCACATTCGGACTTAAACCAACCGCGATGTGGACCGTCCGCCCCCGCACTTGCGGGGGCGGACCCAGTTAAACGTAAGATAGGTCACGGAAGGCGGTTAGCCTTCAGCAATGAGGCTGGTCGCCCTCCGTTTGTAAATCATCTCTGCCCAATGGCGTGCGGGATCTGTTAGTTGGCTTGATAGCCCGCTCAACTAGTTGTGCTTCTCAAAGCACCAAGGAGACTGAAAAAGTGACGACCCGTATTGGTATCAACGGCTTTGGCCGTATTGGCCGCAACTACTTCCGCGCAGCCCTGGCACAGGGCGCGGACCTGGAGATCGTTGCAGTCAACGACCTCACCAGCCCGGAGGCCCTGGCCCACCTGTTCAAGTACGACTCCGTGGGCGGCCGCCTGAAGGAAACCATCGAGGTCAAGGACGGCAACATCGTCGTCAACGGCAACGTCGTCAAGGTCCTGGCAGAGCGCGATCCCGCGAACCTCCCGTGGGGCGAGCTGGGCGTGGACATCGTGATTGAATCCACCGGCTTCTTCACCAAGGCCGCCGATGCGCAGAAGCACATTGACGCCGGCGCCAAGAAGGTCCTGATCTCCGCCCCCGCTTCGGATGAGGACATCACCATCGTGATGGGTGTTAACCACAACCTCTACGACAACGCGACGCACCACATCATCTCCAACGCTTCCTGCACCACCAACTGCCTGGGCCCGCTGGCCAAGGTGGTCAACGACGAATTCGGCATCGAGCGTGGCCTGATGACCACCGTCCACGCCTATACCGCAGACCAGAACCTGCAGGACGGCCCGCACAAGGATCTGCGCCGTGCACGCGCTGCAGCCGTCAACATGGTCCCCACCTCCACGGGTGCTGCGAAGGCCATCGGCCTGGTCCTGCCCGAGCTGAAGGGCAAGCTGGACGGCTACGCCATCCGCGTTCCCGTTCCCACCGGCTCCGCCACCGACCTCACCGTCACCGTCTCCCGCGAGACCACCGTGGAGGAAGTCAACGCCGCCCTCAAGCGCGCTGCCGAGTCCGAGGAACTGCAGGGCTTCCTGACCTACACCGACGAGCCCATCGTCTCCTCCGACATCGTCGGCGACCCCGCCTCGTCCATCTTCGACTCAGGCCTGACCAAGGTGATCGGCAACCAGGTCAAGGTTGTTTCCTGGTATGACAACGAATGGGGCTATTCAAACCGCCTCGTTGACCTTACGGAGCTTGTCGCATCCAAGCTGGGCTAGGGTTAGACACATGACATCTAACACCCTCAACGAACTGATCGCTGAAGGTGTCCGCGGGCGGTACATTCTGGTTCGAAGTGACCTGAATGTGCCGCTCGACGGCTCTACAGTGACTGACGACGGCCGGATCAAGGCCTCACTGCCAGTCCTGCGAAAGCTCACGGACGCCGGTGCCCGCGTGCTGGTAACAGCCCACCTCGGCCGCCCCAAGGGCGCCCCGGAGGAAAAGTACTCCCTGCGCCCTGCAGTGACCCGCCTGGCCGAGCTGGCCGGTTTCAAGGTCTCGCTTGCCGGGGACACCGTGGGCAGCTCCGCCAAGGAAGCTGCCGCCTCCCTCCAGGACGGTGAAGTGCTGGTCCTGGAGAACGTGCGCTTCGACGCCCGCGAAACCAGTAAGGACGACGCCGAGCGTGGCGCCTTCGCTGACGAGCTGGTGGCCCTGACCGGCGATAACGGGGCTTACGTGGATGATGCCTTCGGTGCCGTGCACCGCAAGCACGCCAGCGTTTACGACGTCGCCACCAGGCTGCCGTCCTACCTGGGCGACCTCGTGCACACCGAGGTGGAGGTGCTGCGCAAGCTCACCACGGACACCCAGCGCCCCTACGTGGTGGTGCTGGGCGGCTCCAAGGTCTCGGACAAGCTCGCGGTCATCGAGAACCTGCTGGGCAAGGCAGACACCATCCTGGTAGGCGGCGGCATGCTGTTCACCTTCCTGGCTGCGGCAGGCCACAAGGTTGCCTCCAGCCTGCTGGAAGAAGACCAGATCCCCGTGGTTCAGGACTACCTGAAGCGCGCAGCGGACGCCGGTACCGAATTCGTGGTGCCCACGGACGTGGTGGTGGCGGAGAAGTTCGCCGCTGACGCCGCCCACGAGACAGTTGCCGCGGACGCCATCGAAGGCAGCGGCTTCGGCGCCCAGGGCATCGGCCTGGACATCGGACCTGACTCGGCGGCTGCTTTCGCCGAGCGGATCAAGGGTGCCAAGACCGTCTTCTGGAACGGCCCCATGGGCGTCTTCGAGTTCGAGGCGTTCTCCGCCGGTACCCGTGCCATCGCCCAGGCTCTGACGGAGACCGGAGCCTTCACCGTGGTGGGTGGCGGCGATTCCGCCGCCGCAGTCCGCACCCTCGGGTTCGCGGATAACCAGTTCGGCCACATTTCCACCGGCGGCGGTGCCAGCCTGGAATACCTCGAAGGCAAGGAACTCCCGGGGCTCAGCGTCCTCGATCGGTAGCAACACCGTCCGGTAGTAACTGCGTCCGATACCAGTACCGGACGTCCTCCGGCCGGCAGGTTGCCCCGCGGCAGCCTGCCGGCCGAACTCATATCAAAGACTTTTTTGGAGAACACGTGACATCGTCAACGAACGGCGCTTTTGACCGCAAGCCCTTCATCGCGGGCAACTGGAAAATGAACATGGACCACGTCCAGGGCATCACCCTCCTGCAGAAACTAGCCTGGACCCTCTCGGACGCCAAGCACGACTACAGCCGGGTTGAAGTAGCCGTCTTCCCGCCGTTCACCGACCTCCGCGGCGTCCAGACGCTGGTCCAGGGTGACGACCTCGATGTTGCCTACGGCGGCCAGGACCTCTCCCAGTTCGATTCCGGGGCCTACACGGGCGACATTTCCGGTCAGTTCCTGAATAAGCTGGGCTGCAAGTACGTCCTGGTGGGCCACAGCGAGCGGCGGACCATCCACAACGAGTCCGACGACGTCCTCAATGCCAAGGTCAAGGCTGCCTTCAAGCACAACCTCGTTCCCGTGCTCTGCGTGGGCGAAGGCCTGGAGATCCGCCAGGCTGGCACGCACGTCGAGCACACCCTTGCCCAGCTCCGCGCCGGCGTCGCAGGGTTGACCCCGGAGCAGGCCGCCGAACTTGTGGTGGCCTACGAGCCCGTGTGGGCCATCGGAACGGGCGAGGTTGCCGGACCGGCAGACGCACAGGAAATGTGCGCCGCCATCCGCACCGAGCTGGAGTCCCTGTTCGATGCCGCAACGGCTGCCAAGACCCGGCTCCTCTACGGTGGTTCGGTCAAGGCCAACAACGCCGCCGCCATCCTGAAGGAACGCGACGTGGACGGCCTGCTGGTGGGTGGCGCAAGCCTCGATCCGGCCGAGTTTGCTAATATTGTCAGGTTCGAGAGTCACCTGGTGACGGACTAGTCCGTCCCGCCGCGCACACTCCCGCATTCCAACTTTCTGAAAGGCCGTCGTGGACGTTCTTCATGTCATTCTGCAGATCCTCCTTGGCATCACCAGCCTCCTGCTGACGTTGCTCATCCTCCTCCACAAAGGACGGGGCGGCGGACTGTCCGACATGTTCGGTGGCGGCATGAGCTCGGGCCTGAGCTCCTCAGGGGTTGCCGAGCGGAACCTGAACCGGTTCACCATCATCCTCGGCGTCACCTGGGGCATCGTTATCATCGCCCTGGGACTTATTATGCGATTCACCGGCAGCGGAGACTCCTGACCTCCGGATAAAACGTTCCGCGCGGGCACTGCCGCCGCGCCGGTCCGCGAACTAAACTGTGGCTGTCGGTTCCCCGGCAGCCACAGTTCTGTTTAACACGGCAGGAGCCGGCGATGATCCATCCAACATCAGGTTTCCGTGGCACCCGTGCGGGTGCAACGGCAGGAACAGGAACTAGCCTCGAGTCGGGGGAGCACGGGAACAGCCTTCCGCGGATCCGGATCTCCTACTGGTGCGCCAAAGGACACGAAACCCAGCTGGTGTTCCTCAAACTCCCCGAGGACCAGATCCCGGCGGTGTGGGACTGCCGGCGGTGCGGTGTGGCAGCGGCAAGGGACGGCGCGGCGCCCGCTGATGCGGACAGCCTCGAGGACGGCTACAAGAGCCACCTGGAATACGTTAAAGAGCGGCGCTCCAGCCAGGACGCCGAAGACCTCCTGGCTGGAGCGGTGGAAAAGCTACGCGCCCGCAGCGTCCTTCCGGACGAGTTGCTGCGGGACGCGTGACGCGGCATTTTCATCAATAAGCCACAGGGTCCGTGAGGTACCGCGGGGACCCGCAGCAGGAACCTGGACCGGGTTGGCGCCGGCCAGGGCCAGGCCCACAGCGCCGGCCTTGTCTTCCCCGGCCACTACCATCCACACTTCCGCCGCCGTATTGATGGCCGGCAGCGTCAAGGAGACCCGCAGGGGAGGAGGCTTGGGCGAATTCCGGACGCCCACCACGGTACGCGTTTTCTCCCGGATGCCGGCCTGCTCCGGAAAGAGCGACGCGATGTGCGCGTCGGGTCCAACACCCAGCAGGACAACGTCCAGGCGGGGGAGCGCGGAAGGCTCCTCCGGCCGGTCATCAGACATGTCGGCTGCATGTTCCTCGGCTGCGGCCTCCCGCAACCGGCGAGCATAGTCCTCCGCTGCCTCCTCCGGGCTGCCAAACTGGTCCGACGAGCCGGGCTCATGGACACGGTCAGGGTCCACCGGGATGTGCGAGAGCAACGCGTCGTACGCCTGCTTGGTGTTCCGGTCATTGTCTCCGGAGGCGACGAACCGCTCATCACCCCACCAGAAATTGACCTTCGACCAGTTAACCGCGGGAGCAGCCGGAGAGTCAGCAACAGCCTTAAGCGTCCCGATGCCCACCGTGCCGCCGGTCAGCACCACGGTAGCTTCACCATATTTGTCCTGCACATCAACAAGCTTGGTAATCAGGCGGGCCGCAATGGCTGCCATCAGCACCGACGAATCAGGATGGATGCTTACTCTTGGCTCAACGCTCACTGGGTCGGACGCTCCTTAGATTGGTACGTGGCAGTCCCATAGTAATCACTTCGCCGAAGACTTCATCCGGGTCCAGGCGCCGCAGCTCCTCGGCCAGGCAGTCCCGAAGGCTGCGGCGCGGCAGAGAGATGCGCTGGGCGGGCTGGCCCGGCTGGGTCAGTTCGGCCACGGACAGTCCCGGGCGGAAGAGCTGGACGTCGCCGCCGTGGCGGGTGAGCCGGACGCGCCGTATACCGGTCCCGGCAGGATCCGCCACGATGGTCACCGGTGCTTCCAGGGCGAGGGTGAGCCAGGCCGCGAGGAGGATGGTGGACGGGGAGTCCGACGCACCCTCGACGGCCACGGCAGTCACCGGCGAGGAGTCCACTTCGTCCAGGGCCGCCGCGAGCTGGATCCGCCAGTTGGTCAGGCGGGTCCAGGCCAGGTCTGTATCGCCGGCCCGGTAGGTTTTGTGGATCCGGGCCAGTGCCGCCTGAGGGTCGGGTTCGTTGGCGGAGTCGGTGATCCGGCGGTGTGCGATCCGGCCAATGGAGGTTTCGCAGGCGTTTTCCGGGGCGCCGTGCGGCCACCAGGCCACGATCGGCGCATCCGGGAGCAGCAGCGCTGCGACCAGGGACTCGGACTCGCGGGCGAGCTGGCCGTAGCCGCGCAGCACGATCACCTCGGACGCGCCGGCGTCACCGCCCACCCGGATCTGGGCGTCCAGCCGGTCATCGGCGTCGGCTCCGGCGTCGGCCAGGACGATGATCCGGCAGGGGTGTTCCCGGCTGGCATCGTTGGCGGCCTCGATCGCTTCTTCCTCAAGCCCGGACTTGGTGACCACCACGAGGGTGAGTACCCGGCCCAGGGCAATCACGCCGCCCTGCTCGCGCAGGGCCATGAGCTTCTTGGAAACGTTCGAGGTGGTGGTGTCCGGCAGGTCTACAATCATGGCCTTCTCCAGGTTCGTCCGTCGCGGGCCAGCAGCTCATCGGCGCTGGCCGGGCCCCAGGAGCCGGGGGCGTAGGGTTCGGGCTGTTCGTCCAGGGTGGCCCAGTAATCCTCGAACGGGTCAAGGATCTTCCAGGACAGCTCCACTTCCTCATGCCGCGGGAACAACGGCGGCTCGCCCAGGAGCACGTCCAGGATCAACCGCTCATACGCTTCCGGGCTGGATTCGGTGAAGGAGTGCCCGTAGCCGAAGTCCATAGTCACGTCGCGGACTTCCATCTGCGTGCCCGGAACCTTGGAGCCGAACCTGATGGTCACGCCCTCGTCAGGCTGGACCCGGATCACCACGGCGTTCTGGCCGAAGTCATCCTCCCCGTGGTCACGGAACAACAGGTTCGGGGCGCGCTTGAACACCACCGCGATCTCTGTCACGCGCCGGCCCAGCCGCTTTCCGGCGCGCAGGTAGAACGGCACACCGGACCAGCGGCGGGTGTGGATGTCCACCCGGATCGCCGCGAACGTTTCGGTGGTGGAATTGGCCGGGATGCCTTCTTCCTCCAGGTAGCCCTGGACCTGCTCGCCGCCCTGCCAGCCGCCGGTGAACTGCCCCCGCGCGGAGTGGGTGGACAGGTCCTCTGGGAGCTTGACGGCGGCGAGGACCTTTTCCTTCTCCGCCCGCAGGTCATCGGCGTTGAAGGAAATGGGCTCCTCCATCGCCGTCAGCGCCAGCAACTGCAGCAGGTGGTTCTGGATCACGTCGCGGGCCGCGCCCACGCCGTCGTAATACCCTGCCCGGCCGCCGGTGCCGATGTCCTCGGCCATGGTGATCTGGACGTGGTCCACGTAGTTCGCGTTCCACAACGGCTCGAACAGCTGGTTCGCGAACCGCAGCGCCAGGATGTTCTGGACCGTTTCCTTGCCCAGGTAGTGGTCGATCCGGAACACCGCATCCTGCGGGAATACCGACTCCACGATGTCGTTCAGCTTCCGGGCCGACTCAAGGTCGTGCCCGAACGGCTTCTCGATCACCACGCGCCGCCACTTGTCCCCCTCGGCCTGCGCCAGGCCGTGCTTGGACAGCTGCCGGCAGACCTGCTCGAATGCCTTCGGCGGGATCGACAAATAGAACGCGTGGTTGCCGCGGGTACCGCGGACATCATCGAGTTCCTTGATGGTCTCGCCGAGACGCTCAAAGGCGCCGTCGTCGTCGAACTCGCCCTGGACAAAGCGGATGCCCTCGGAAAGCTGGTTCCACACCGCCTCATCAAACGGTGTGCGCGCATAGGCCTGCACGGAGGCCTTCACCTGGGCGGCGAAGTCCTCGTCAGTCCACTCCCGGCGTCCAAAGCCCACCAGCGCAAAGCTCGGCGGCAGCAGCCCGCGGTTGGCCAGGTCGTACACGGCCGGCATGAGCTTCTTGCGGGCAAGGTCCCCGGTAACTCCGAAGAGCACCAGCGAGGACGGACCGGCAATCCGGTTCAAACGGCGGTCACGGGGATCCCGGAGCGGATTACGCAGCGTTTTGCCGGGACGCGTCCCGGGCGACCTGCCGTATTCAGTTTCTGGCATGTTGCTTTGTGCCTTAGCTTTCGGTGACGGAGGCTGACCTGGCGGACAGCGCAGCAATGATGTCCTGCAACTGTGCCACACCGGCGGCACGGTTGGTCAGGTGCAGGCGAAGCACTGGACGTCCGTGCTCGCTGAGGACCTGGGCATCGCCGGCGGCCTGCGCGGCAATCAGTTTCCCGAAGGTGAAGGGACGCTCCGGAATGGCAAGGTCTTCCGCAGCAGCAGCGGTTACCTGGAGGAACACACCAATTGCAGGGCCGCCCTTGTGGAACTGGCCGGTGGAGTGCAGGAACCGGGGGCCCCAGCCGAACGTCACCGGACGGCCGGTGACGGCCGCGAGCTCGTCGCGGACGCCTTCCAGCTGCGCGAAGGCCAGCCGGTCAAAGTAGGCCTGGACACTGAGGTAGCTGTCTGCCTCGAGCGTGTCCAGCAGCGCCTTGACGGCGCCCTCCGCAGTGGAAGCACCGCCCAGCCAGTCGCCGCCGCGGACCTCGATGGCACCGTCAACGAAAGCTGCGGGGGTGGGCTCGGGCTGCGCGTCCAGCAGGCCGCGGGCGGCCACTTTTGCGGCCTCCACGTCCGGCTGGTCGAACGGGTTGATGCCCAGCAGGCGGCCGGCCACGGCCGTGGCAAACTCCCAGACCATCATCTGCGCGGCCAGGCCCCCGGCGATGGCAACCTCGTTCTCACCGAGTTCGACGTCGGCGTCAGCGGCCACCAGCCGCACCACAAGGACATCCGGTGCGCCAGAGGTCACTTCAGGTGAAGAAGGACCTGCCACCACCGGCAGGACGCCGGTGCCCAGCTTGCCCGTGGACTCGGCGATCAGCTGCTCAGCCCAGTCGGCGAAGCCCACAATGCCCGAACCGTCCTCGGCGATAACGATCTTGTTGCGCAGCGGGCTGGTCCCGCCCAGCGCGGTTCCCAGCGCCAGGCCGATATTCTCGGGGGCATCCTCGTTGAGGACCTCGGCTGCTTCCTCGGCCTCGTCCAGGAAGGCCTGGATGTCCACGCCGGCCAGGCCTGAAGGCACCAGGCCGAACGCGGTCAGGGCGGAGAAGCGGCCGCCGACGTTGGGGTCGGCGTTGAAGACGGCCCGGTAGCCGGCCTCGCAGGACGCCTTGTCCAGCGGGGAGCCCGGATCGGTGACGATGATGATCCGGCTCGCGGCATCGATGCCGGCGTCGTTGAACGCCTTCTCGAAGACCCTCCGCTGGGAATCGGTCTCAACGGTGGAACCGGACTTGGAGGAGACCACGATGGCGGTCTCTTCCAGCCGGTCCGCCAGGGCAGCACGGACCTGGTCCGGGTCCGTGCTGTCCAGCACAGTCAGCTCGACGCCGGCGGTACCGGCGATGACCTCCGGAGCCAGCGAGGATCCGCCCATGCCGCACAGCACGATGCGGGTCACACCTTCGGCCCGGAGGGCGTCACGGAGTTCCAGGATCTCCTTTACCAGCGGCTGCGAGACGGTGGCCGCCTCAACCCAGCCGAGGCGGATCGCGGACTCGGATTCGGCGTCGGGACCCCACAGCGTGTGGTCCTTCGCGAAGATCCGGGTGGCGATCCGGTCCTCCACCAGGGCGGGAATGTGCTGTTCAAGTGCCTGCTGTGCGGCACCGGTGGCTTCGTAGCTGAGTGTGCTCATTGTTGGTTAGGAAGCCTTCCGTGCAGAGGCCAGGGCGCCCTCGACGTCGCCGAGCAGCTCCTTCCAGCTGGCCACGAACTTGTCCAGGCCTTCGGATTCGAGGATGGCGACGACGTCGTTGTAGGAGATGCCGAGCTTCTCGAGAGCGTCGAGGGTGGCGTTGGCTTCCGCGTAGTTGCCGGTGATGGTGTCGCCGGTGACCACGCCGTGGTCGAACGTGGCGTCCAGGGTCTTCTCCGGCATGGTGTTCACCACGCCGGATGCAACGAGTTCGGTGACGTAGAGGGTGTCCGGGTAGGCCGGGTCCTTGACGCCGGTGGAGGCCCACAGCGGGCGCTGGGGGAGTGCGCCGGCCTCGGCCAGCAGGGCCCAGCGCTCGGTGGCGAAGAGCTCTTCGTAGACCTGGTAGGCGAGGCGGGCGTTGGCGACGCCGGCCTTGCCCTTGAGGGCCTTGGCTTCGTCGGTGCCGATGGCGTCCAGGCGCTTGTCGATCTCGGTGTCCACGCGGGAGACAAAGAAGGAAGCCACGGAGTGGATCTTGGAGAGGTCGTGGCCGTTTTCCTTGGCCTGTTCCAAGCCGGCCTGGAAGGCGTTGATGACGGCGCGGTAGCGCTCCAGGGAGAAGATCAGTGTCACGTTGACGCTGATGCCCTCGGCCAGGGTTGCGGTGATTGCCTCAAGACCCTCAAGCGTGGCGGGGATCTTGATGTGGACGTTGTCCTTGTTGACCTTCTTGTACAGGTGCTTGGCTTCGGCGATGGTGCCGGCAGTGTCCCAGGCCAGGCGCGGGTCGACTTCGATGGACACGCGGCCGTCGACACCCTTGGTGGCTGCTGCCACGGGTGCGAAGAGGTCGCAGGCGTCGGCGACGTCGGTGGTGGTGATCTCGAAGATGGTGTCCTCGACGCTGGCCCCGGCTGCTGCCTGGGCGGCGATGGTGGCGTCGTAGTCCGTGCCGGAGGTGATGGCGGCGTGGAAGATGGACGGGTTGGTGGTCACGCCAACCACGTTCTTCTCTTCGATGAGCTTGCGCAGGGTGCCGGTTTCGAGGCGTCCGCGGGAAAGGTCATCGAGCCAGATGGAAACTCCGGCCTCGGAGAGCTGCTGTGTGGGAGTAGTCATGGTGTTTATCTCCTCAGAAATCGGTTGTTAGGCCTGGGCGGCGGCGAGGGAGTCTTTGGCAGCGGCGGCTACTGCTTCCGCGGTGATGCCGAACTCCTGGAAGAGGCGCTTGTAGTCGGCGGAAGCGCCGTAGTGCTCGAGGCTGACGGAACGGCCGGCGTCGCCGACGAATTCCTTCCAGCCAAGGGCAAGTCCTGCTTCAACGGACACGCGCGCCTTGACAGCCGCGGGCAGCACGGACTCGCGGTACGCGGCGTCCTGCTTGTTGAACCATTCAACGCACGGCATGGAGACTACGCGGGCGGCGATGCCTTCGGCCTGCAGGGTTTCACGGGCCTGGACGGCCAGCTGGACCTCGGAGCCGGTGGCGATCAGGAGCACGTCGGCCGGAACGGTGGCGCCGTCCTTGGACGCTTCGGCCAGGACGTAGCCGCCCTTGGCGACGCCGGCCACGGAACCGAACGTGTCGCCGTCGGCCTGGCCTTCGCCGCGCTCCCAGGTGGGGATGTTCTGGCGGGTCAGCACAATGCCGGCGGGGTTGCTGTGGTTTTCCAGCATGGTCTTCCAGGCAACAGCCACTTCGTTGGCGTCGCCGGGGCGGACCACGTCGAGGCCCACAATGGCGCGCAGCGAGGCGAGCTGTTCCACCGGCTGGTGGGTGGGGCCGTCTTCGCCCAGGCCGATGGAGTCGTGCGTCCAGACGTACAGGGACGGGACACCCATCAGGGCGCCGAGGCGGATCGCCGGGCGCTGGTAATCGCTGAAGATCAGGAACGTGCCCGAGAACGCACGGGTGCGGCCGTGCAGGCTGATGCCGTTCACGATCGAGGCCGCGGCGTGTTCGCGGATACCGAAGTGCAGGACGCGGCCGTAGGGGTTGCCCTTCCAGGCGTCCGTCTGCTTGGAGGCGGGAACAAACGACGGCGAGCCTTCGATGGTGGTGTTGTTCGACTCCGCGAGGTCCGCGGAACCGCCCCACAGTTCGGGCAGGACCGGGCCCAGTGCGTTCAGGACCTTGCCGGAGGCGGCGCGGGTGGAGACGTCCTTGCCGGCCGGGAAGACCGGAAGGGCGGCGTCCAGGCCTTCGGGCAGTTCCTTGGCCTCGATGCGCTGCAGCAGGGCCGCGCCTTCGGGGTTGGCCGCCTGCCAGGCGTTGAAGGATTCTTCCCATTCCTTGCGGGCGGCTGCACCGCGGTCCACCACGGCACGGGCGTGGGCCAGGACTTCCTGGTCAACGTCGAAGGACTTGGCCGGGTCGAAGCCCAGGACTTCCTTGAGTGCTGCGACTTCCTCGGCACCGAGGGCAGAGCCGTGGATCTTGCCGGTGTTCTGCTTCTTGGGGGCCGGGTAGCCGATGATGGTGCGCAGGGAGACGATGGAGGGCTTGGACGTTTCAGCCTTGGCGGCCAGGAGCGCGGAGTAGAGCTCCTGCACGTCTTCCTTGTATTCGCCGGTCTTGGTCCAGTCCACGCGCTGGACGTGCCAGCCGTAGGCCTCGTAGCGCTTCAGCACATCCTCGGTGAAGGCGATGTCGGTGTCGTCCTCGATGGAGATGTGGTTCTCGTCGTAGACAACAACGAGGTTGCCCAGCTCCTGGTGCCCGGCCAGCGAGGAAGCCTCTGCCGTGACGCCTTCCTGCAGGTCGCCGTCGGACGCGATCACCCAGATGGTGTGGTCGAACGGGCTGGTCCCCGGGGCGGCGTCGGCGTCGAACAGGCCGCGCTGGCGGCGCTGGGAGTACGCGAAGCCAACCGAGGACGCCAGGCCCTGGCCCAGCGGACCGGTGGTGATTTCGACTCCGGCGGTGTGCTTGTACTCAGGGTGGCCCGGAGTCAGCGAACCCCAGGTGCGCAGGGCCTCGAGGTCCTTCAGTTCCAGGCCGTAGCCGGAGAGGAACAGCTGGATGTAAAGCGTCAGTGAGGTGTGCCCCGGGGACAGGACGAAACGGTCACGGCCCAGCCACTCCGGATTGCGGGGATCGTGGCGCATCAGCTTCTGGAAGAGAAGGTACGCGGCCGGCGCCAGGCTCATAGCCGTTCCGGGGTGGCCGTTACCCACCTTCTCCACCGCGTCCGCAGCCAGGACGCGGATGGTGTCCACCGCGCGCTGGTCCAGGTCGGTCCAAGACAGTTCTTGCTCTTCCAAATGTGGCACGAAAACCGGGCCCCTCTCTGTGCTGGTGGCAGGCGGCACACGGGTTCCGTTTAAAGGCACGCTGTGTGGCGCCCGCTGCGGTGTGTACCAGCCGTTCACCATCGAAACGTTGATCTTTCACTCAGCCACTGGCCAACCTGGGAATGCGGTTTCCACCGCTTCCTTGCTGCGTGCTGATCTGTTTGACAGCTTAGCTCTATTCCATTCTCCGGGCGGCCCAAATCTCACGTTGTGGACGCAATTTCCGCTTATATGAATCCCTCTGAAGTGAGGTTGAGTTAATCTGCTCGAATCGGTGCGCGAGCAATCATCAGCACCAAATGGGGGCCGATTGCCGCGGGGACGTGGCGGGCCGTTGGGAGGGGAGCAGCACGGTATGATATTTGGAGGCCAGCGCCGGGTTGCGGACCTTTCCGGCCGCCGGAACTCCCGGAAGGCGCGCGGATCACGTTACTGATGGTTCCGCGGGCGCCCGCAAGGGCAGGGCCTCATGACAAAGCTGGACAGCCAGACAGAACTGCCAACAGAACGGGTGACTGCCACCGTGAGCACAACAGATACGCCGCTGAACGCATCCCGGTCGAGTGCCGGGATTGCCCGTAAGGCAAAGGCGTATCTCGCCCTCACCAAGCCCCGCGTGATTGAACTGCTGCTGGTCAGCACCCTGCCCACCATGATCTACGCCGAACGCGGCTTTCCCTCCATCGGGCTGATCCTGGCCACCTTGGTGGGCGGCGCCTTCGCCGCCGGCAGCGCGGGAGCCTTCAATTGCTACATCGACCGCGACATCGACAAGCTGATGCACCGCACCGAGAACCGCCCGCTGGTCACCGGCGAAGTCACGCCGCGTGAAGCCCTGGTCTTTTCCTGGCTCCTCGGCGCGGCAGCCATCGCCATCCTGTGGTTCGGGGCCAACCCGCTGTCCGCCTGGCTGGGACTGGCCGCCATCTTCTTCTACGTAGTGATCTACACGATCATCCTCAAGCGGCGCACAGCGCAGAACATCGTGTGGGGCGGCGCCGCAGGCTGCTTCCCGGTGCTGATCGCCTGGGCTGCCGTCACCAACTCGGTGGAGTGGCCCGCTGTCATCCTCTTTATGGTGATTTTCCTCTGGACGCCGCCGCACTACTGGCCGCTGTCCATGCGCTACGGCGAGGACTACCGCAACGCCAACGTCCCCATGCTCGGAGCCATCGCCGGCGCCAAGGTGGTTTCCGTCCAGGTGGTCCTCTACGCCTGGGCCATGGTGGCCTGCTCGCTGCTCATGATTCCCGCCGGCGGGGCAGGCTGGGTCTACACCGTCACCGCTGTTCTGGCCGGTGCCTGGTTCCTGTACGAATCGCACTCCCTTTACAACCGGGCCCAGCGCGAGGACATCTCGGACAAGCGCGCCATGAAGGTCTTCCATGGTTCCATCAGCTATCTCACTCTGCTCTTTATTGCCCTCGCGGTGGATCCGTTCGTCGGACCCGCGGTGTTGGCCGGCTGACAGTACACCGTCCACGCTCCGGTGGTTGAGTCTGTTGAAACCCTGATTTCGACCGGCTCAACCACCGGAGTCGTTTAACCACCCCGGCTCCCAACGCGCGCTCACTCATGGCCGCCTGGTCACCAACGCGCGCTCACTCGTGGCCCCTCCCATACCGGCGCGCTGTCTTGTCGGTCCGCGACGACCAGTACTCCCGTGAAGTTCCCCGGACAGCCGAACTCTTTTCGCGGGGTTGACAACTTTGTCATGTCCGTCACGTTTAATGTCAGACACTGTGACGATCTGGTTACTGTGGAATGGATCCTGCCCGCGAGCAAAGGAAAATCCATGGCACAGGCGCCCGATCCCTCCACCGTCCCCACTGCGGTCCACAGCCCGCCGACACCAGGAAAGGGCGTCCTGAAGTCCGGGCGGCCCGGCTTCCTAAAACATCTCGGCGCCGACGTGCCGGCGTCACTCGTGGTGTTCCTTGTTGCGCTCCCGCTTTCCCTCGGCATAGCCGCAGCCTCCGGCGCGCCTATCATGGCCGGGCTGATTGCCGCCGCCATCGGCGGCATCGTGGCCGGGAGCCTGGGCGGGTCCCCGCTCCAGGTGAGCGGCCCCGCTGCTGGGCTCACCGTAGTGGTGGCCGGCCTGGTCCAGGAGTTCGGCTGGCAGGTGACCTGCGCAATCACCGCTGCGGCCGGCGTCGTGCAGCTGCTGCTGGGCATCAGCCGGGTGGGGCGGGCCGCGCTGGCCGTCTCGCCCGTGGTGGTGAAGGCGATGCTCGCCGGCATCGGCATCACGATCATCCTGCAGCAGATCCACGTCCTGCTGGGTTCCCAGCCGGCCGGATCCGCACTGGAGAACCTCGGCGCACTGCCCGCGGCCATTACCAACGTCGAACTTCACGCAGCCCTGCTGGGGCTCACCGTCGTCGGCATCCTGCTGGGCTGGAAGTACCTCCCGGCAGCGGTGCGCCGCGTTCCCGGGCCGCTGGCTGCCGTCGTTGCCGGCACTGCCCTCTCTGTTGCGTTCGCACCGGGCGTCCAGCGCATCTCCTTCGAGGGGTCCATTTTCGACGCCGTTGCGCTGCCGCAACTGCCCGAGGGCAACTGGCGTGCCGTCGCCTTCGCCGTCATCTCCATGGCCCTGATCGCCAGCATCGAATCCCTGCTGTCCGCGGTGGCCGTGGACAAAATGCATACCGGGGCGCGCACCAACCTCAACCGCGAGCTTGTGGGCCAGGGGGCGGCCAATATCCTCTCCGGCTCTTTGGGTGGCCTGCCGGTAACCGGCGTGATTGTGCGCAGTGCCACGAACGTGGAGGCAGGAGCAGCCACCCGAGCCTCAGCAGTCCTGCACGGCGTGTGGGTCCTGGCCTTCTCCGCCATTTTCGCCGGACTCATCCAGCTGATTCCGTTGTCCGTCCTGGCCGGGCTACTGGTGATCATTGGTGCCCGCCTCATCAAGGTTGCCGACATCCGCACCAGCCTGCGCACCGGCGACCTCCTGATCTACGTGGTGACCCTCCTCTGCGTGGTGTTCCTGAACCTGCTCGAAGGCGTCATGATCGGCCTGGCACTTGCCGCGGCCAGCGTGTTGTGGCGTGTGCTCCGGGCCGCAGTCCACGCACACCAGCCCGTCTCGGCGTCGGCCCCCTGGCGCGTCACCATCGGCGGCTCCTGCAGCTTCTTCGCCCTGCCGCGGCTGAACCGGGTGCTGCACTCGGTTCCCGCAGGAACCGAGACGGTGGTGGAGCTGAACGCGGATTACGTGGACCATGCCTTCCGCGAGGCCCTGATCGCCTGGCAGAAGCAGCACGAAGCGGCCGGGGGATCTGTCCGCCTTGAGGAACACGGAAACACCCTCTTCCAGGACGCCGCACACCGGACACCGCAGCGGCAGGAAGCCCGGGAGCTTCCGCTTCCGCCCAGGACCTCCTGGCAGTCCGCCGGGTCCTCCGGAACCGCCGGGGATGGAGCCGCGGGCCCGGCCGGCAGGGAAGCCGGGCCGCTGGGATCCCTCCTGGACGGGATCAACAAATACCACCGCCGCTTCGCCGACCAGGTCAAACCCCTCGTCCAGGACCTGGTGGAAGGCCAGAACCCGGACACCCTCTTTGTTGCCTGCGTTGACTCGCGCGTGAACCCCAACCTGATCACCAGCAGCGGGCCCGGGGACCTCCTCACCCTGCGGAACATCGGCAACGTGGTGTGCCACGATGGCCAGGACGCGTCGATCGACTCGGCCCTGTCCTTCGCGGTGAAGGCCCTCGGTGTGGATTCAATCGTCATTGGCGGGCACTCGAACTGCGGTGCGATGAAGGCACTGATCGCGGATGCCGAGGAAAACGGCAACGCTTCGCTCGGCCGCGGCTTCGATGCCTGGCTCAACCACTCGCGCCCCAGCTACCGGGAACTCGCGGGCCATCCCGTAGCGATGGCCGCTGAGGCCGCCGGCTACAACCGGGTGGACCAGTTGGCCATGGTGAATGTGGCCGTTCAGTTGCGCAAGTTGGAGCGCCATCCGGTGGTCGGCCCTGAACTCGCCGCGGGCAGGGTGCAGGCAACCGGCCTGTTTTACGACATCGCCACAGCCCGCGTGCTGCTGGTGGAGCGGGACGGCATCCAGTTCCTCGATCCTGCCCAGGCTGCCGCACCATCTGCTGCACCGGCGTTCGCCCGCTGACAGGCAACTAAGCCCACCTGCGGCTTATGCGTCAGCGGTGATATAGCAGCGCCCCCGGTTCGTTTCGAACCGGGGGCGAGTCGTTTAGAGTGGCGGGAAGCTACTCCACCGGGCTCGCTTTGGCGAGATCCCAGGCGTTGGTCGCCGCCACCATCAGCAGCGCGGCCCCCAGCATGTGGGCTGCCACCAGGAGGGCCGGAATACCGTTGTAGTACTGGGTGAAGCCGATAATGGCCTGCAGGACGGTCACGCCGAGGAGCCCCAGCACAGCGGCGCGGAAAGGCCCGCTAATCCGCCGCATGACCACGAGCGCCAGCGCGACGACGGTCCCGGCCGTGATCAGGTAGGCGGGCACGGCGTGGATGTGGGAGAACAGGTCCCAGTCCAGCCCGTTGCGCGGAGCATCTGCGTCGCCGGCGTGCGGGCCCGCTCCGGTGACCACCACGCCGAGCATTACGGCAATGGCGGAGAAAAGTGCGACGGCGGCCGTCACCGGGCGCATGATCCCCGGCAGTGCCGGGTGGCGGGCAGAGAGGAACCGGCCGGTCCGGCCGAAGGCGCGGTTCACCAGCAGCGTGGCAAACACCACCAGGGCCATGGACACGAGGAAGTGCAGCCCCACCACCCAGGGGTTGAGGTTCGTGAGCACCGTGATGCCGCCGATCACGGCCTGGGCCGGAATGCTGGCCAGCAGGCCCAGGGCCAGCAGGAAGAGGTCCCGGCGCTCCTTGCGGAGGTTCCACAGGTAGACCAGCATCAGGGCCGCCACGGCCGCCAGGGCGAAGGTCAGGAGCCGGTTGCCGAATTCGATGAAACCGTGGATCCCCATTTCCGGGGTGTTCACCAGGGAGTTGTCGGTGCAACGGGGCCACGTGGGGCAGCCCAGGCCGGAGGCCGTCAAGCGGACCGCTCCGCCGGTTACCACCAGGAGGGTTTGCCCGATCAGCGAAGCAACGGCAAGGCGCCGCACCCGGACGTCCACGGTGCGCGGCAGCCGGGATGACAGACGGTTTACGAACTGGGGGAGGCGTGACGCCGTGCTCACGGATATCTCAATTCCACTTGAACCAACGGATGGCTGCTGCCCCGGCAATGACCGTCCAAAGCAGCAGGATGAGGGCGGCGCCGCCGTCGAGCGCACCGCCAAGGAAAGCTTCGCGCAGGGATTCACCCAGGGCACCTGAGGGCAGGAAGTGCACCAGTGACTGGGGGCCGGCGGGCAGCCGTTCCGCCGGGATGACGATTCCGCCCAGGGCACCCAGCAGGATCCACAGCAGGTTGGTGATGGCCAGGGTGGCTTCAGGCCGGACTGTTCCGGCCACCAGAAGGCCAAGTGCGGTGAAAGCGGCCGCGCCCAGCGCCAGGTGCAGCAGGCCGGGCACCCAGCCGGCTGCCGCGGGCTGCCAGCCCAGGGCGAAGGCAACGGCGCTGACGACGGCGACCTGCAGGCAGAGCACGGCCAGGACCGAAAGTGCCTTGCCGGCGATCAGGCCGGCGCGGCCCAGCGGCGTGGTGGAAAGGAAGCGGAGCACCCCGTACCGGCGGTCGAAACCGGTGGCGATGCCCTGGCCCGTGAATGCCGTGGACATGGCGCACAGTGCCAGGATTCCGGGGACCGCAACGTCCACTCGGCTGCCGCCCATCCCGTCCAGGAACGGCGTCACCGTCAGGCCTACGAGGGCCAGGAGCGGCAGCACCACTGCCAGGATCAGCTGCTCGCCGTTGCGAAGCATGGCCAGGGCCTCGTATTTGCCCTGCAGCAGCACACGGCGCAGCAGGAATGCGGGCCGCTGGCCGCCGGACACTCCGCCCAGCGCGGCCATGGGTGCGCTGCCGGCATCAGCGGAAGGGGCACCGGAGGCTGTCCCGTTCATCGGATGTCCTTTCCCGAGATATCCAGAAAGACGTCTTCAAGGCTACGCGCCTGCAGGCTCATGGAAGCAGGCATGATGTTGTGCGCTTCCCACCAGCGGGCGAGGGCCGCGAGGTGGGCGGGAGTGAGGCTGCCGGTCACTGAGTAGCTGCCGGCGCGGGTCTCGGAGACAGCGATGCCTTCGGGCAGGACGCCGTCGAAATCCAATCCCGCGGCAGCCTCAAACTCAAGGGTGCGGACGTGTTCGGCGCCGGCCTCCACACCGGGATTGCGCTGGAGCAATTCCTGGACGGTTCCCTCGGCAACGTTCCTGCCGCCGTCGATGATGTAAACGTAGTCGGCCAGGCGCTGGGCGTCGTCCATCAGGTGCGTGGTGAGAACGATCCCCATCCCGGCATCCCGAAGCTCGGTGATCAGGTCGAACACGAGCTGGCGCGACTGCGGATCCAGGCCGGCGCTGGGCTCATCCAGGAACAGGACTTCCGGCCTGCCGATCAACGCCGCAGCAAGGGCCAGCCGCTGCTTCTGCCCCCCGGAGAGGCGGCGGACGGTGGTCCGGCTGAAAGTATCAATGCCCAGCCGCCGGATCAGGTCGTCCACGGGCCACGGGCGTTCGTACAGTCCGGCGATGTGCCGCAGCAGGGGAACGGGCCTGGACGACGGCGGCAGCCCGCCGTCCTGGAGCATCACACCGACGCGGGAGCGCAGGTCCGCCCCGGCCGTCGCGGGGTCCTGGCCCAGCAGCGAGATAGTGCCTCCGCTGCGCTTCTGGAGCCCCTGGGCGCACTCGAGGGTGGTGGTTTTTCCGGCGCCGTTGGCACCCAGCAGCGCGGTCACCTGGCCGCGCTCGGCAATGAGGGAGACGCCGCTCACCACCCGGAGCATTTTTCCGTCCAGGCTGGCAAGCGGGCCGACATCCTTAACTAGCCCGCTGATGGACAGAACCGGGGATTGGGGGGATCGCACCCCAGTATTCTACGGGATGTAGTATTTTCTCCGGTCCTCCGGGAACGGCGGGAAGCGGCAGCACAGGCCAGCCTGCCCTTACTGGAACGCGGGACTAAATTACGACACTATTGTGTTGTGTATTCCATGACCAACGCTACTGCTGTGCCCGTTGCCGGGCACGGGGCCTTAGAGGCTCCCGCAGACCGTGGCCGCCCGGCCGCCGGTCCGGTGGCCGACGCCGACGAGCGCACCCGGGACCGGGTCCTGTCCGCCGTCCTGGAGCACGGACCTGTCAGCGCCGCCGAGCTCGGTGACCTGCTGGGCTTCACCCCGGCGGCCGTACGGCGGCACCTGGATCATTTGTCCCGCGCAGGCGTCATCGAAGTAAAGCGCGTGGCCAGGTCGGGTGCGGGCGCCGGACGTCCCGCCCGCCGCTACGTCCTCAGCTCGCAGGGCCAGTCCAGCCTCGGCAACGACTACCTTGATATCGCCGCTCTGGCTCTCCAGCAGCTCCAGAAGATGGCGGGCCCGGACGCCGTGCGGGCTTTCGCCGTCGAACGCTTCTCGGAGATGGAGCGCCGCTACGCGCCCGAAATCGAAAAGGCCGGCCCGGACGTCACCGACCGCGCCAGGGCGCTGGCCAACGCGCTGAGCCGTGATAATTTCGTCGCGTCCGCAGCCTCCATCGAGGCCAAAGCTCCGCTCCCGGCGGCCCTCTCCAGCGTGCAGCTGTGCCAGGGTCACTGCCCCATCCAGCAACTCGCCGCCCGGTTCCCCGTTTTCTGCGATGTGGAGACCGAAGTGTTCTCGAGGCTGGTGGGCGTGGACGTGCGCCGGCTTTCCACCCTGGCGCGCGGCGGGCACGTCTGCACCACCCACATTCCTACAGGCCGGCTGTCTGCCCAGGCGCCCACAAAGCTCCCGGCAGCCCCCGCCAGCCTGAATGAAGTAACCAACCAGCAGCAAGAAAGGCCGTGATGACGGACCAACTATCAGAGAAAGCGGTAGCCGAAAACACTGTGATCTCGGAGATTCTGGAAAAGAATCCCGAGCTCCACGGCATCGGCACCTACGAGTACGGATGGGCCGACAAGAACGACGCCGGCGCCAACGCACGCCGTGGGCTCAACGAAGAGGTAGTCCGGGACATTTCGGCGAAGAAGAGCGAGCCGGAATGGATGCTCGACCTTCGCCTCAAGGGCCTGAAGTACTTCGACCGCAAGCCCATGCCCACCTGGGGCGCGGACCTGTCCGGCATCGACTTCGACAACATCAAGTACTTTGTCCGCTCCACCGAGAAGCAGGCAGCCACGTGGGAAGACCTCCCCGAGGACATCAAGAACACCTACGACAAGCTGGGCATCCCAGAAGCCGAAAAGCAGCGCCTGGTTTCCGGTGTCGCCGCCCAGTACGAGTCCGAGGTCGTCTACCACCAGCTGCGTGAGGACCTTGAGAGGCAGGGTGTCATCTTCCTCGACACCGACACTGCACTGAAGGAACACCCGGAGATCTTCCAGGAGTACTTCGGCACCGTCATCCCGGTGGGCGACAACAAGTTCGCGTCGCTGAACACCTCCGTCTGGTCCGGCGGCTCCTTTGTGTACGTCCCCAAGGGCGTCCACGTGGATATCCCGCTGCAGGCATACTTCCGCATCAACACGGAAAACATGGGCCAGTTCGAGCGCACCCTGATCATCGCGGATGAGGACTCCTACGTCCACTACATCGAAGGCTGCACCGCGCCGATCTACACCTCGGACTCCCTGCACTCCGCAGTGGTGGAAATCATCGTGAAGAAGGGCGCCCGCGTCCGCTACACTACCATCCAGAACTGGTCCAACAACGTGTACAACCTGGTGACCAAGCGTGCCATCTGCGAAGAGGGCGCCACCATGGAATGGGTCGATGGCAACATCGGTTCCAAGGTCACCATGAAGTACCCGGCCGTGTACCTCGTGGGCGAGCACGCCAAGGGCGAGACCCTGTCCATCGCGTTCGCCGGCGAAGGCCAGCACCAGGACACCGGCTCCAAGATGGTCCACATCGCGCCGAACACCAAGAGCTCCATCATCTCCAAGTCGGTGGCACGCGGAGGCGGCCGTGCAGCCTACCGCGGCCTGGTCCAGGTCCGTGAAGGCGCCAAGCACTCCGCCAACACCGTCCGCTGTGATGCGCTGCTGGTTGACACCATCAGCCGCTCGGACACCTACCCGTACATCGACATCCGCGAGGACGACGTTGTGATGGGCCACGAGGCAACTGTTTCCCGGGTCAGCGAAGAGCAGCTCTTCTACCTGATGTCCCGCGGCATGCGCGAAGACGAAGCCATGGCGATGATCGTCCGCGGCTTCATCGAGCCGATTGCCCGCGAGCTCCCCATGGAGTACGCACTTGAGCTGAACCGCCTGATCGAACTGCAGATGGAAGGGTCCGTCGGATAACGATGACTGAAATCACTACTGAAAAGGCACGCATCGGCGCGCCCTCAGCCCAGCCGTTCATCGACGGCTTCACCGAGGAAGGCGAGAGCCTTTCGCCCATCAACGCGGGCAACAAGGCACCGCTCGCCGGGGATTCGGCCAAGAGCCACTCCCACGGCGGCGGCGTCGGCATCCCGGACAGCTCACGCGCCGGGCGCCTCACGTCCTACAAGCTGGCCGACTTCAAGCCGCTCACCGGCATGGAGGAAGACTGGCGCTTCACCCCGCTCAAGCGCCTCCGCGGGCTGCACTCCGAGGTCCTGTCCGGCGCCGCACCCACCGTGGTGGTCAGCGGTCCCGAGCAGGTCACCGTTGAGAGCGTCGGCCGCGAGGACCGGCGCATCGGTACCGCCGGCATTCCTGAGGACCGCGTGTCCGCCAACGCATGGGAGAACTTCGCGGGAGCAACCGTGCTGACCATCCCGTCAGAGTTCGAGGCGACGACGGAGATCAGCGTCGACATCGAAGGCACCTCCCTGGAGGCTGCCGCCCAGCACCTGGTGATTGTCGCCGGGAAGTTCTCCAAGTCAGTTGTGGTCCTGAACCACAGGGGCTCCGCCGTGGTGTCGGAAAACGTGGAGATCATCGTCGAAGACGGCGCCAGCCTGACGGTCATCTCCCTCCAGGAATGGAACGACGACGCCGTGCACGCCTCCTCACAGCAGGCAAAGATCGGCCGCGACGCCAAGCTCAAGCACGTTATGGTGAGCCTCGGCGGCGACCTGGTCCGCGTCACGCCGTCGGCCCGTTTCACCGCCCCCGGCGGCGAGGCTGAAATGTTCGGCCTGTACTTCGCCGACGCCGGCCAGCACCTGGAGCAGCGCCTCTTCGTCGACCACGCCGTGCCCAACTGCAAGTCCAACGTGCTCTACAAGGGCGCACTGCAGGGCCGCAACGCCCACGCCGTCTGGGTTGGCGACGTCCTGATCCGCAAGGAAGCTGAAGGCACCGACACCTACGAGGCCAACCGCAACCTGCTGCTGACTGAGGGCGCCCGCGCCGACTCAGTGCCCAACCTCGAAATCGAGACCGGGCTGATCGAGGGTGCAGGCCACGCCAGCGCCACCGGCCGGATGGACGACGAGCACCTGTTCTACCTGATGGCACGCGGCATCCCGGAAGATGTTGCCCGCCGCCTGGTGGTCCGCGGCTTCCTGAACGAGATCATCCAGCAGATCAAGGTCCCCTCCATCGAGGAGCGGCTGACCGACGCTGTTGAGCGCGAACTCGCACTGACGGACAACTAGAAGGCACGGAGCACGGGTTTACAAATGACTGACCAGCCAAAGGGCGAGCTTGTCTGCAAAGTGGATGAAATCCAGCTGAAGCAGGCGCTGCGGATCCTGATCGACGACTACCCGGTGGCCATCGTCAAGGACTCCATGGGGGAGATCCACGCTATTGGCGATACCTGCTCGCACGCGGACATTTCGCTGTCCGAGGGCGAAGTGGAGGGCTGCGCCATCGAATGCTGGGGCCACGGTTCCCAGTTCGATCTGCGCACCGGGGAGCCGCTGCAGCTGCCGGCCTACGATCCCGTGCCCGTGTTCGCCGTCGAGGTGCGGGGCGATGAGGTCTATGTGGACTTCACCAACATCCTCAACGGCGCCGAAGCCCCCAACTTCAGCTAGCACCACAGATTTACGAACCAACTTCCAGACAGAGACCGCACCGGAGCCGCCAGGCCCGGTGCAGAGGAGAACAAGACATATGTCTACTCTTGAGATCAAGGACCTGCACGTCAGCATTGAGACGGAGCAGGGCACCAAGGAAATCCTGAAGGGCGTCAGCCTGACCATCCGGACCGGCGAAACCCACGCCATCATGGGCCCCAACGGCTCCGGCAAGTCCACGCTGGCTTCCACCATCGCAGGCCACCCTCGCTACAACGTCACCAGCGGCTCCATCACCCTGGACGGCGAAGACGTCCTGGAGATGAGCGTTGACGAGCGCGCCCGCGCCGGCGTCTTCCTGGCCATGCAGTACCCCGTGGAGGTCCCCGGTGTCAGCATGACCAACTTCCTGCGCACCGCCAAGACCGCCATCGACGGCCAGGCACCGGCCCTGCGCACCTGGACAAAGGACGTCAAGGCTGCCATGGAGCAGCTGCGTATTGACGCCGACTTCGCCCAGCGCAACGTCAACGAAGGGTTCTCCGGCGGCGAAAAGAAGCGCGTGGAGATCCTCCAGCTCGAACTCTTCAAGCCCAAGTTCGCCGTCCTGGACGAGACCGACTCCGGCCTGGACGTCGATGCACTGAAGGTTGTCTCCGAGGGCGTCAACCGCGCGCACGCCGAAGGCAACATGGGCACGCTGCTCATCACGCACTACACCCGCATCCTGCGCTACATCAAGCCTGACTTCGTACACGTGTTCGTGGACGGACAGGTTGTTGAGGAAGGCGGCCCCGAGCTCGCCGACCGCCTGGAAGAAGAAGGCTACGACCGCTACGCCAAGGGTGCCGGCGCCGCCGCTGCACCCGCCGCGGTCCAGGCCTAGTTAGGACCTCGCCATGACCGAAATCAACGCGTCCCGTACCAGTCTGGAGGACGTTGAAGAAGCGCTCAAGGATGTGATCGATCCTGAGCTCGGCGTCAACATCGTGGACCTCGGCCTGCTTTATGGCCTGAAGTACTCCGACGACGACGGCGCGCTGCTGATCGACATGACCCTGACCACCGCCGCGTGCCCGCTCACCGATGTCCTCGAGGAGCAGGTGGGCAAGGCCCTGGACGGCGTGGTTGACGACTGGCGCCTGAACTGGGTCTGGATGCCTCCCTGGGGTCCCGAACGGATCACCGATGACGGCAAGGACCAGATGCGGGCCCTCGGCTTTAACATCTAATCCCCACCGCCTTCCCTGGCCTCGCTTCGCTTCGGCCAGGGAACCCTCGGCGGCGTGGGCCCAAGTACGACGGCGGCGGGGCACCTTTCAGAGGAGAGGTGACCCGCCGTCGTCGTTCCTACACATCGATTGCTCCGTAGCGGCCGTTATCACGGCTGAAAACGGCAGTTACGGAGCAATCGACGAGACTAGAGGTTAGGCGCGGAGAATGTGTCGCACTGGTTGATGTCGCCCGTCTGGTAGCCCTGGTAGAACCACCGCTGGCGCTGCTCACTGGATCCGTGCGTCCAGGCCTCGGGGGAGACGCGGCCGGTTGCGGCTTCCTGGATCCGGTCATCGCCCACGGCCGAAGCAGCGGACAGGGCGTCGTTGAGGTCCTGCTGGGTGAGCTGTTCAAGGAACGGCTGGCCGTCGGGGCCCGGCTGGGTTGAGGCGTGCCTTGCCCACAACCCGGCGTAGCAGTCCGCCTGGAGTTCAACGCGGACCGCACCTGACTCCGGGCCCTGCGGATCCTGCTGTGCCCGGTCCAGGTTTCCCAGCACGTTCTGGATGTGGTGCCCGAACTCGTGGGCCACAACGTACTCCTGCGCGAGCGGACCGCCCGAGGATCCGAACCGGTCCACCAGCTCCTGGAAGAAGCCTGGGTCGAAGTAGGCGGTGGTATCCGCGGGGCAATAGAACGGTCCAACGGCGCTGGAGGCCGTGCCGCAGCCTGTGCTGACCCCCTGTTCGAATATCACTGTCTCCGGCTGCGGGTACTGCACGTTGTACTGCTGCAGGTAGGCGGGCCAAAAGGCGTTGAGGCTGTTGACCGTGCCTGTGATGCGGCAGTCCACCCGGGCATCGGCGTCGGCGCCCGTTTTACAGGCCGGTGCCGTGCCCTGGCTTTGCGGTTCCTGCCCGGCCCCGGCCAGCCCTTCCAGCAGCTGCGGATTCACACCCAAAAGCGTGGCGATCAGCAGGATGAGCCCGCCGCCGATGCCGCCGCCCACCTTCACTCCGCGGCCCATGCCGCGCCGGTCCTGGACCTGTGACGGATCCAGCTGGACATTGTCATTGAAGCTCATAAAGTCACAATACCCGCGGGCCCGGACTTCAACCGGTGCGCGCCGGTAAAGTTGATCCGATGCCTTTCCTCAACCACATCCAGCGCTGGGCCGAAGAGCGGCCGCACCACACCGCCCTCGCGGTTGGCGGTCGCCGCCTCACGTGGTCGGAGCTCCGCGATGCCGCTGCCGGCCTGGTGCCCAACACCAAAGCGGTGACGTCCCTGTGCGAAGCAAACTCGGTGGATTTTGCCGTAAAGTTCGCCGCCGCAGTAGCCGGCGGACGCCAGTGCGCCGTCCTCGATCCCGCCTGGCCCGAATCCCTGCAGGAGGACATTGTCCGCCTGGTCCAGTCATCCGCGCAGCCGGCGGCCGTTTCCGCTGAGGATGAACTGGCCGACGGCGGGCCGGACGCCACCTTCCTGGTCGGCCTCACGTCGGGCACCACCTCCGTCCCGAAGGCGTTCACGCGGTCGCGGCGGTCCTGGCAGGAGTCGTTTAAGGCTTCGATCGAGTTTTTCGGGCTGGGCCAGGACGATGTGACGCTGGCACCGGGCCCGCTGGCCGCGAGCCTGAACCTCTACGCACTGTCCGAATGCCTGTACGCAGGTTCGGAATTCCAGACCCTCGAAACCTTTGACGTCGGCGACGTCCACGCGGCCATCACTTACGACCGGGTCACGCGGCTGGTGCTGGTGCCCACCATGCTGCGCATGCTGAGCGAACGTGGATTGACCGGATGCGTGGATGCATCCGGAGTCCGCACCATCATCTGCGCCGGGTCCAAGCTGGATGCGCGGACCCTTGAAGCCGCCCGCCGGTGGGCGCCCAACGCTACGATTTATGAGTACTACGGCGCATCCGAGCTGAGCTTTGTCTCCGGGGCGGGCCTGCCAGCAGGCGAAGCTGCCGAGGTGGGCGGGACCGGCATCGGCCGGCCCTTCCCCGGAGTGGACGTCAGGATCCTCGACGACTCGGGCGAACCCCTTCCGGACGGTGCCGCCGGCAACATCTGTGTTCGCAGCGGGATGGTCAGCAATGGCTACCTCTGGGGTGATGACGGCCAGGCCCTGCGGTCTTTCGATGGCTGGTTCACTGTGGGGGACCAGGGCTACCTCGAAGCGGGGGAGCTGCATATCCTGGGCCGCCGCGCGGACATGATCCTCACCGCCGGCAAAAACGTCTATCCGCACGAGGTGGAACTTGCCCTCGCGGCTGTGCCCGGCGTGGCCGCCGCAATTGCGGCCGGAATGCCGGACGACCTGCGGGGCCAGCGCGTGGTGGCCGGGATTGTGCCGTCCGCCGGCGCCGTCACTGCCACCCAGCTGAGGGCTGGGCTGGAAGATATCCTGGCCCGCGACAAGTGGCCGCTTCACTACTACTCAGTGACTGAACTGCCGACCACCGACCGCGGCAAAGTCAGCCGGAACCTGCTGCTGGACTGGATCAGCGCGGGAGACCCCAGGATCCACAGCCTTGGCGCCTGAGCTCCTGCCGCCCGGCCGCCAGCCCGTTATCATCGCTGCGCGGCGTACTCCCGTCTGCCGGACCAATGGTGCATTGCGGACACTCCGCGCCCACGAGCTCCTCGCGCCCGTCCTGCGTGAGCTCGCGGCAGGGCTGGAGCCTGCTGCCGTGACCGACGTGCTGATCGGCAACGCCGTGGGTGGCGGCGGAAATGTGGCCCGGCTTGCACTGCTGGAAGCCGGTCTGCCGGTCAGCGTCCCCGGCCTCACAGTAGACCGCCAGTGCGGTTCCGGGCTGGACGCCATTGTCCTCGCTGCCGGGCTGGTGGCAGGCGGCGGCAACCCCTTGTATCTGGCCGGGGGAGTGGAAAGCACCAGCACCGCTCCTTTGCGGGCGCACCGGAATGACGACGGCGGGCCCGAGTTTTACCCGCGGGCCCAGTTTGTGCCGGAAAAGTTCGGCGACCCCGACATGGGTGTGGCGGCCGAGACCGTGGCCCGGAAGTACGGCATCAGCAGGGACCGGCAGGACGCCTTCGCCCTGTGCAGCCACCGGAGGGCCCTCGCGGCAGCAGAGGCAGGATACTTCGACGGCGAGCTGGTGCCGCTGACTGCCGGGACCCGCACCGTTGCGGTGGACGATGGACCGCGCCGCGGGCTGGGTTCCGCCGTGATGGCGCGGTTCCCGGCGGCTTTCGTGGACGGGGGAACCGTCACTGCTGGAAACTCCTGCTTTGACGCGGACGCTGCCTCCGCCGTCGTGATCACTTCACTGCAACGCGCGCGGGACCTGGGCATGCCCGACGGTTTGCTGGTGCTGGGCACCGGCACCGCCGGGGTGGAACCGGAAGTGCTCGGCATTGGCGCGGCCTCCGCTGCACGGGATGTGCTGGCTGTAGCAGGGGTGACCGCTGAAGAGCTGGATTTGGTGGAGTTCAATGAGGCATTTGCCTCGCAGACGCTGGCCAGCCTTGACGAGCTGGGGATTGACGCCGGGCGGGTAAACCTCGACGGCGGTGCGCTGGCCCTGGGGCACGCCTACGGTGCATCGGGGGCTGTCCTCGTGACCCGGCTGCTGGCCCAGGCGCGCAGGAATGGTACGCCGGGAAGCCTGGCACTGGCCATGATCAGCATCGCCGGCGGCATGGGTACCGCCGCGCTGCTCCGGTACGAACGCTTCCAGCCGCCTCTTCCGCAGCTTTAGTCCTCCGCCTCGCCCAGGCCTCGGGCGGCGAGCGCCTCGCCCGTCTGCCGGGCGAAGGCCACGGAGGTAATAAACACGGGCAGGATTAGTGCCCGCGGATTGCGCTCCAGTCCCCGTGCACGGGCCGAGTCCCGGACATCCGCAAAGGTGCCGGCGATGTAGGGGATGCTGCGCAGCATGATGCCGATGGTGAGGGCGAAGCGCTCGGGGTCGGCGCCGAATCTTTTGAAGGGCGTCGCTGCCGTGACCACGCCGTCCAGGAGCTTTTGCACCGGCGTGGTGGCTGTGAGCAGCGATGCTGCAACTACGCAGATCAGGATGTTCAGCACGATCCGCGCAGCCGTGGGGGCGCCGAGCTGCCACCACTGGAAGAGCCCGATCACCAGAAGGACTGCGGCCAGCGGCCGGACCGCACCCCAGAGTCGTTTCAGGCCGGCGCCGGTGAGCAGGAAGAGGCCGCAGAGTACGGCGAGGACCGCCGTCGAAATGCTCCAGTCCTGGATGATGAACGAGGCGAGGCCGCAGCCGAACACCAGGAGGAACTTCAGGCCCAGCGGTGCGCGGTGAACCAGGGAGTTCCCCGGGACGTAGTTGGCCAGGAGGAAGCCGTGGCCCCTCATCGGGGGCTCGGTTCAGTGGTGTGCAGGCCGTCCAGGCAGAGGGTGCGGTAGGCGGCCACGGCGTCGGCGGGAGCACCGTCGAAGGCGACCTGGCCGTTTTCGATGACCAGCACACGGTCCATTTCGAGGGCCAGGTCAAGGTCGTGGGTGGACATGATGATCTGCTGGTCAAGCCCGGCGAGGGTCCTGCGGAGGAGTTCGCGGTTGCGCAGGTCCAGGAGGGTGGAGGGCTCGTCGAGCACCAGGACTGTGGGGTCCACCGCGAGAACGGCGGCGAGGGCCATCAGCTGCCGTTCGCCGCCGGAGAGCTCGTAGATGCTTTGGTCGGCCAGGTGCAGGAGCCCAAGGCGTTGCAGCGCCTCCTCTGCCTGCCTCCGCCGTTCGGTGCCGTTCTTCACCGAGCGGCGGAGGGAGAGTTCCACGTCTTCCCTGCCGGTGGGCATCACCAGCTGGGAGAGGGGATCCGTAAAGACGAAGCCGACGTTCCTGCGGACCCTGCGGACGGCACTGACTGTACTGTCGCCGTCGACCTCCACCGTGCCCTTTGTTGGCTGGATGAGGCCGTTGACCAGGCGCAGGAGGGTGGATTTCCCGGACCCGTTGGCGCCGATCACGCCCACGCGCCTTTCCGTGAGCCGGAGGTCGACGGCGTCAAGGAGGACTTTGGGCTCCGGCGAGTTATCCGTCTCGACGGCGACCGTTACCTGGTCAAAGGTCACTGCGGGCATGCGGGAATCCTAGGCCTTGGTGGTCTGCGTGGTGGCGGCGCTCTTGGCGGCGGTGCGGCGGACGCGCCGGACCAGGATGTCCGGGAACGCGCGGTGCAGGGCGACGGCGATGACCGCGGCAAGGATGTTCTTGATGATGTCGCCGGGGTAGAAGACCAGGTCGCTCAGGAAGGCCTGGCCCAAAGTGGCCTTGGTGTTCAGGGCGATGCCGGCGACGCCGAGTGAGTGCACCACCACGATGCTGGTCCCCGTGGCGGACAGGAAGAGCCAGAGGGCGCGGGCTTTGGTGGTCCGACGGAGCACGAGGGTGGCGAGCCATCCGACTACCAGCGCGGCGATGGGGAAGGCGACGATGTACCCGGCTGAGGGTCCGGCGAGGATGCCCAGGCCGCTGCGGCCCTGGCTGAAGATGGGCAGGCCGGCGAGGCCCAGCAGGGTGTACAGGCCGACGGCGGCGAAGCCCCTTCCGGGGCCGAGGACCAGTCCGGTGAGCATCACTGCGAGGGTCTGGAAGGTGATGGGGACGCCGAACCCGTTGACGGCGAGGCCGGGCACCAGGGCTGCGCCGGCCACGAGGGCGGCGAAGACGGCGATCAGGCCGAGGTCGGTGGCGTTCCAGCGGCGCCTGGATTTGGGGGCGTTCGTGACGGCGGTGTCGGTGCTGCTCATGGGAGTCCTGTCGGGGTTGTACAAGCGGAATCTAATGTACTGCCGACGTTACCGGCGCGCGACTGCCCCTATTTTGTAGGGGGCCTACTAAAGCCGGGAGCAGCGGCTGACGGCTGGGCACAACTTCGCCGTCTTCATGTGCCGCCCGGATCGGTCACCGGCGCACCCGGTAGTTCAGGTGAAGCACCCGATTGCCCTGGAGAACCACGTCGGGGTCCTCCAACAGGTGCTGTGCGTGGACCGACCCGAAGTAGCGCTTGCCGGACCCGAACACGACGGGTACGACGTCCATGCGCACCTCGTCCACCAGGCCCGCGACAAGCATCTGGCCACCAACGTCACCGGCAGCGACCTCGACGATGCGGCCACCCGCAAGCTCTTGCGCCTTGGCCATGGCTGCCTCGACGCCGTCGACGAAGTAAAACGGCGCCTCGGGATCCCAGCCCTCGGGCTGCGGCCGGTGCGTCACAACAACCACGTGGTCGATCCCGCTCGGCGGCGTACCATCCCAGCCGTCGGTCAGGTCGAAGACATGGCGGCCCGCAAGTGTCACCCCGATCCGGTCCCAGTACGGCCGGGTGTAGTCGTAGGACGTCTGCGACACCTTCAATACGCCGCTCCCGTCCAACGGGACATCTCCGCTGGTCAACCAGTCGAACAGCGGTCCGGGCTGGTCATTCCCGTCCGCGATGAAGCCGTCCACCGACACCGAGCCAGACATGACTACCTTGCCCACGGGCCTCTCCTCTTTTCGGGGTGCCCCCACAGTAGCGTGTGGTGACCTGCCGCTCCAGCAGGAAATGAACCGGCCGGCTGCACCGTTCTCTATGGCAGCTGCACAGCACCTGCGAGGTGCTGATTACGCGACTCGATCAGTTCTTGGAGGTAGCGGGCCAGCAGCAGTTTCACACCGGCTACGGCTTTTTCGCGAGACTTTGCCAGCGAACTTTTGTGGACATCGATGCTCCGGGCAAGATCAAACAGCTCGGATTGCTTTCTGTTTGTCCGCGTTATGCATTCGAAGGTGACAGCCATGGTCAGAGTATTGCAGTTCCTCCCGGTGCTGGCGGGAACCAGTGGCGTTGGGGACGCGCAAGAGCAACTGCGCAGGCCGTTTCGGCCTGCTGGGTAGTGTGAGGGGGTGGACTTCTCCCGTGAACTTGCTGACGGCACCGTGCTGCGTCCAGTCCAGCAGTCAGATGCCCCGGCCCTGGCAGCAGCGCTTCAAGAAAACCGGGTCTACTTGGCTCCCTGGGAACCCATCAGGCCCGAGGACTTCTACACTGTTGCGGGTCAGCGGGAGGTGATTGCACGACGCCGGGCCGAGTTTGAGGCGGGGACATCACTTCCCATGGTGCTGGCAGGAAAAGGCGGAATCCTTGGCCTGCTGACTTTCAGTTCGATCGTACGCGGTGCCTTCCAGAACGCCCATGTAGGCTACTGGACCGCGCAGAGGGCCCAGGGAGCAGGCCTCATGACTGCAGCTGTAGGCACAGGCATAAAGATCGCCAGGGACGACCTCGGCCTGCATCGTCTCGAAGCCGCGACCCTGCTGCACAACGTCGCATCACAGAGGGTGCTCGACAAGAACGGCTTCGAGGCCTATGGCACCGCGCGTGCCTACCTCCGCATAGCCGGCCTGTGGCAGGACCACCGCATGTATCAGCTAATCCTCTAAATCTGGATAGACCCTCGCTGCAGGCGGCCGGGAAGCACCGCGAGTGAACCCGGCTCTAGGCCTGCGGCAGCACCAGCAGGTAGCCGGTCGGCAGTCCGCTGCTCCAGCGACGCGGTTCGCGGACCACGAACTGCCTGGCCAGCTGTTCGGGAGTGAGGAGGCTGTTGGGTTCGGGGGAAGGACCCCACTGCCCGCTGCCGTGGGGGTAGAGCGGATCCTGGACGCGGACGCCCGTTACCGTGAACTCGGGGAACCCGGTTGGATCGCCGACCGACTCAAACCCGCTCATCACCCACGCGTGGCGGCCGCTCCACATAACGAGCCCAACGGGCCGGCCAGTGCCGGCCATGGCGCGTGCCGCCGTCTGGAGCGCATCCTCGTAATCGGGAATGCTCACCACGCTGTAAGGTCCCATCCCGGCCTCGGTGAGGACCTGCGCCCAGCCAAACGGGTTGGCACCGTTGTACGAGTTGGATGAATGTGCCCGGGCCCTCTCCCACAGCTCACCCTGCTGGCCGGGATCGGTCCAACTGCCGCCCCCTGTGTCGTCGATGAGGTTGTGCGCGATCTGGATGCTCGCTGCAACACACCAGTCGAAGGTGTACTGCGGCACAAAGTCCCCCTCCTGGTAGAGGTTGAGGGCGAACGGCTGGGGGACACTGGCTGGGGTGGGAACCGGTGCAGGGGTCTCGGCGGCCGGCGCCTGCTGAGGGGCCACAGCGGCTTCGGTCACGGCGGTTGTTGCGGAGGCGGTCGACGGCGGCTGCTCAGTGGATGCAGCGTCGAGGCCGACGGTGGGTGTGCAGCCCGTGATGAAGCCCGCCAGGACAATAAGCCAGGCCAGAAGACGGGTACGGGCACCATTCATGATCGATCCAGTCTAGCGCGGCGCGCCTGGAAAGCCCCGGGCCGAAACCTATGCAGCGCCCCCGGCCGGTAACTACCGGAACATGGCGTAAAAGAGCAAAGCCAGGCCGGGCCCGAGGGACTGTCCTATAGCACTGAACAACAGCCGCTTCTCGGTGACCCATAGCCAAACCCCAAGGAGCACTTGGCCGGCACAGCAGAAGATCACGACGGCCGACCCGCCAGCGGTGTTGCCAGCGCCGTTCAACAGCCACAGTCCTGCGAGGATGCCCAACCCAAAGGTGATGTTGTAGGCACCAATGTTCATCGCCCACATGCGCACGGCCGGGACATCTTCAGGTTTGATCAGAAAAATCCGGTAGAAGCGGCGATCGCCGTGACGGAAAATCTCCAGCAGTCCGACGGCGATCAGGGCCAACGCGGTGGTCCCGGCGAAAATCTGGCTCAGTAGATTCATCCCACGCCCTCCTCAGGGCAGGGCAGGCCACCCTGCTGCCTCTCGTGAAGGATAAGGCCTGAAAGGGATCGTCTTCAAGGTTTCAGAAGGCGTAGCGGATGCGGCAGTAGGGGGCGATCTCGTTGATCAGCGCGGTCAGTTGCCGCACGTAGCGGGCCTTGGTTCCTGCGCGGTAACGGACATTGCTGAAGCCGTTGGATGAGACTTTCGATTCCTGCAGGTCCGGGCGCCACAGCACCTGCTCGGCCAGCGGGTGCCACCCCAGGTTGACCTCGTGGAGGCGCTCGTTGTGGGTCAGGAAGATCACTTCTGCTGCGAGCTGGGCCTTGGCGGCCGGCGACAGGGTGGCGTCGAGCTGGCGCAGCAGTTCCTCCCAGTCGCTGAGCCAGGTGTCGGTGATGATGACGGGGGAGAAGTTCACGTGCACCTCGTACCCCGCATCCACGAAGTCGTTAATTGCGGCCATTCGTTCGGCCACCGGCGAGGTCCGGACGTCAATCGATTTCGCCAGGTCGGCGGGCATCAGGGAAAAGCGGATCCTGGTGTGGCCGCCGTGGTCCCAGTCCAGCATTGCGGGGTTCACGTACTTGGTGGCAAAGGACAGCTTGGCGGTGGGCAGGTCGCGGAAGAGCGCGACGAGGTCCTCCACGTTGTCGCTGATGAGGGCATCGACGGAGCAGTCGCTGTTTTCGCCGATGTCGTAGACCCAGAGCTCCGGGTCGCACTGGTTGGGCTCAAGCTTCATGCCTTGGCGGATGGCATGCCGTTCAAGGGCGCGGGCAATCTGGTCGATGTTCGCAAACACTGTCACGGGGTTGCTGTAGCCCTTGTGCCGGGGCACATAGCAGTAGGCGCATGCCATGGCGCACCCGTTAGCGCTTGAGGGCGCAATGAAGTCCGCCGACCTGCCATTTGGTTTGACGGTCATCGCCTTTTTGACCCCGAGGACCAGGGCCTCCGTCTTGATCCGGGACCACCGCGGCACATTTGTTTCATCCCCATGCACTTCCGGAATATTCCAGTGGTTTTCAACCAGCCTCACCTCGGCGTCCGGCCAGCGTTCAACGATCTCCTTGCCCCGGGGAAGCTCCAGCGCGGCAGGCTGCGCATAAATCCGCCGGATCTGCAGCAGCCGGTTGAATTCCATAAAAACATTCTCCCAAGCGGCCACAGCCGCCCCGGACGGTTAAGCCCACGGCCTATTCCCGGGCTTCTTCCCGCACCGGTTTCAGGTGCCCGGGGACTCCTCCTGCGGTAAGCGCCGGAAACGTGCAGGTGAACTCGCCCCGGTATCCGAACAGGAAACCGAGGAACGGGTTCCGCACCTGCATCTGGATGGTGTAGACCCCTCGATCGTCGTCGAAGTTCTCATACAAGTCGGCCGTGCCGGTGAGGGCGGCTGGAAACTCGAATGCGGCGAAGCCCTCGTAGAACCGCTGCGCACCCGTTTGCAGGTGCAGAGAGCCGTCGGCCAGAACCTCCAGGGCGAGGTCGGTTGCCAGGTGCTGGTGAGTGCCAAGGTAGTCAACGACTCCGCCCCTTTGTGCGCTGTGCACCATGGTGGCGTCGAACCGGCGCCGCTTGGCCCCAGGCAGTTCCAGTGTCCTGGCAAAAGTCACCGTGGGGCGGCCAAATCCATCTATGTACGGATAGTTCTCGATGGTGAACGGGATGTCCTTGCCGCGGTCGGGGAAGAGAATGTTGCGGTAGGCGCCCAGCCGCAGGAAGGGAACAGTCCACCAGGCCCCGCGGCGCACTTCGGAGAACACACCGCGCCCCACGCACGCGTAGCCTGCAGCCGCATCAACACCAAAACGCTTCTGCAGCATCGGGTGCAGCTTCTGGAAGTCCTTTCCCAGTCCCAGCTCAAAGATCGACGCCATGGCTGTCCTCTCCGGAAGGGGTGACGCCTGCGACCAGTGGCGCGTCCAGGCCGGCGTGGGCGGAGGGGGCCCGCCCGGACCGCAGATCGGGTGCACTGCGCAAACATCGGCCTGCCCGGGGCACCGTCCGGTGCGGCGGTACAAGCCAGGAGGCAGCTGCCAGTCCCAGGCCGGTGAATGCGCCACCCGCACTTCGTTTGTCCATCGCTTCGCGCAGCAGCCAACAGGCGGCCAGGGCGCCCCCTGTCCTGGCCGCGGCGTCCAGGAACCACCGGTTCCGGGAGTCCTTCGGATCAAGGTCCCGCTCCGCCCACATCCTCAACCGGTCAAAACTTATGGCTGTCGCCCAACCCAATACCGGCCGGACCAACCATGAATCCATTGCTTTTCCGAGCGCTCCCATGCCCGGCGAGTAGTTGTAGCCCGTGATGAAGCGAAGCCCGTCCCCGGTGGGGATATACCGCCAGTATCCCGAACCCTGGCCAATTGGCGAGAAATGGTCGGCGGTATCGAATTTCAGTACCGACGTCGCCTGGCCGTCCGGCCGGAACCGATGCCCTAAGGATGTCCCGGTCCCATGAATGGTGTGGAACGGAAGACGGAACTCATAGCGGAAATGCTGAAGCCCTTGTTCGTTTTCCGATATCGGAACTATCCGGGAAAACCGCAGATCCCATGCGGGGTGCAAGGACGTGTCCTGGCTCAACTTCCAAACGCGTTCGAGTGGAGCCTGAATGCGGATCTCAACATAAATCGGCCGCCGCGCGCCGGACTTTTCCCTGCCTGAACTTTCCCCCATTTGAGCATCATAAGCGGCAGGCCGCACCTACTCCGCGGCAGGCCGCCTGCGCTGCTGCTTGGTTGTTGACCGCTGCTTCTTGGCCACCAGGCGACGGCGGGTGGAGCCACGGGTGGGTTTCGTTGCCCGGCGGTCGCGAGGAGCCGGAGCAAGCGCTCCTGCCACAAGGTCAGCGAGCTTGGCCAGGGCAATCTCCCGGTTGCGCAGCTGGGATCGCTGCTCAGAGGCCGTCACCGTAACCACTCCCGCCGTCAGACGCGGCCCGAGGCGCGAGAGCAGGATCAGTCGTTGGCTGTCTGAAATGGCCAGCGAATTTTTGACGTTCCACGAAAGTTCCGCGCGGCTGTCCGAAGTGTTCACATGCTGACCGCCTGGCCCGGACGACCGCGAAAACCGCCAGCGGAGCTCGGACGCCGGGATCGTAAGCTCAGGCAACACCTCCAGATCCATGCAACCAGCGTCGCACGGATCTGGAAGCATTCACGAAGCGGTAGCGGCCACCGTCAGTAACCCGTCACCCGCGACGGCCCTGTCCGGGCGTTCCTTACGTGACTCCAGTCTCGAAGTGCCGGCACCAGGGCCGTTCAACGGTAGACTTGGACGGGCCGTTCTGTCGGCCATTGCCGCCCACGCCCACCACAGTTGCTTCGGGCTGCGGCTTATCCCTGCTGTGAAAGGCTTTACCTGCTGTGATTACTGTCCAGGATCTTGAACTGCGAGCCGGCGCCCGGCTCCTGATGGACCAGGTGAGCTTCCGCATCGACAAGGGAGACAAGATTGGCCTGGTGGGCCGCAACGGTGCCGGCAAGACCACGCTGACCCGCGTCCTGGCGGGAGAAGGACTTCCTGCAGCCGGAAAGGTGACCCGCAGCGGCGAGATCGGTTACCTGCCGCAGGACCCGCGCACGCCGGACATGGAACAGTTGGCCCGGGACAGGATCCTGTCGGTTCGAGGCCTGGACATCGCACTTGGCAAGCTGCGCGTGGCCCATGACGAAATGGCCAGCGATGACGCCGCCGTCCAGCGCAAGGCCATGAACCGCTATGACCGGCTTGAGTCCGAATTCCTGGCGGCCGGTGGCTACGCTGCCGAAGCGGAGGCAGCCGCGATCTGCTCCAACCTCGCGCTGCCGGACCGCCTCCTGAACCAGCCGCTCAAGACCCTCTCCGGCGGCCAGCGCCGCCGTGTGGAGCTGGCCCGGATCCTGTACTCGGATGCCGAGACCATGCTCCTTGACGAGCCCACCAACCACCTCGACGCCGATTCGATCGCCTGGCTCCGTGACTTCCTGAAAAACCACCAGGGCGGACTGATTGTCATCAGCCACGACACCGAACTGCTCGAAGCCACGGTCAACAAGGTCTTCCTGCTCGACGCCAACCGCGCGCAGATCGACTTCTACAACATGGACTGGAAGCGCTACCTCACGCAGCGCGAAACCGATGAGCGTGCCCGCAAGCGGGAACGTGCCAACGCCGAGAAGAAGGCACAGGTCCTGATGGACCAGGCCAACAAGATGCGTGCCAAGGCCACGAAGGCTGTGGCCGCCCAGAACATGGCCAAGCGTGCCGAACGCCTGTTGAGCGGACTGGAGGCTGTCCGCGAGCAGGACCGGGTGGCAGCGCTGCGTTTCCCGGATCCGTCGCCCTGCGGCAAGACCCCGCTCACCGCGGAGGGCCTCAGCAAGTCCTACGGTTCCCTCGAGATCTTCACCGACGTGGACCTCGCCATCGACCGTGGCTCGAAAGTGGTTATCCTGGGCCTGAACGGCGCCGGCAAGACCACCCTGCTGCGCATGCTGGCAGGCGTGGACAAGCCCGACACCGGTGACGTTATTGCCGGGCACGGCCTCAAAGTGGGCTACTACGCCCAGGAACACGAGACCCTCGACGTCGACCGCACCGTGCTGGAAAACATGCGCTCCGCTGCTCCCGACATGAAGGACGCCGAAGTCCGCGGCATCCTGGGCTCGTTCCTGTTCTCGGGTGACGACGTGGACAAGCCTGCAGGGGTCCTTTCCGGCGGAGAGAAGACCCGCCTTGCCCTCGCCACCATCGTCGCCTCGAGCGCCAACGTCCTGCTCCTGGACGAGCCCACCAACAACCTCGACCCCGCCAGCCGGGCAGAAATTCTTGGCGCGCTAAAGAACTACAGCGGCGCCGTCGTCCTGGTCAGCCACGACGAAGGCGCAGTCGAAGCCCTCAACCCGGAGCGCGTCGTCCTGCTGCCCGACGGCGTCGAAGACCACTGGAACGAAGACTACCTGGACCTGATAACCCTGGCTTAGTCGGCTTCCCTAGCTCCGCTACGCGGCGTATGGAGCCTTTGGGTTTCAGCGGACCTTCAGTTCCAGGGCTTCGGTAACTTCTTGAAGTTGCTTATAGGTGACGCTGAACATTGAGTTGTGGTCACCGGCTCCCGCCCAGAGGAGATCGTGCTTCTGGAGCGACTCGTCCAGGAGGGTTCTGATCTTTCCAGGGTGGCCAACTGGGGCTACTCCGCCTACTTCCTGACCGGTGTGCTGCAGGACGAACTCGGGGGAGGCACGCCGGATCCGGACTTCGCCCAACTGCTCTGCCACCAGTTTTGTGTCCACCCGGGCTGCGCCGCTGGCCAGGATCAGCAGGGGCTCCCCGTTGAGGTCGAAGATCAGACTGTTGGTGATTGCCGCAAGGTCGCATTCCAATGCCTCGGCCGCCGCGAGTGCGGTCGGGACACCGGCCGGAAAGGTCCGCAAGGTGTCGCCGATACCTGAGCGGACCAACGCCGAACGCACCAAGGCAACAGGGCCGCCGTCGTACTCCATCATCCGCTAGTAACCCTGCGCGTCCAGGAGGGCGTCTTCCTCTTCCTCAGCCGTCGCCTTCTTCCGCTTCCGGGGAGGGGAAGGACGACGGCGGGCTGCCGCGGCAGCCGAGTGCAGCGCGCCGTCGGCGGACTCGTCGTCGTCCTCCGCATCAATGGCGGCATTGCGGGCCTGCTGGCGGGCGGCATAGCCAAAGCCGACGAACATCAGCACCCCGAACGCGAACCACTGGAGTGAGTAGGACAGGTGGGTGCCTTCCTCGGTGGAGGGCTTCGGGAACGCCATAGGCATCTCTGCGGCGGGCGGCGTCTCCGAGGCGAGCTGCCCGTAGGCGCCGGTCAGCAGGGGATAGCCGAGCTGCGCGGAGTAGGCCGCGAGGTCAATGGACGCCAACTGCCCCTCGGGCGCGCCCCGCTGCAGTTCAGGCTCTGGATGCTTCAAACGCACGACCGCGGTCACGTCACCTGGGGGAGGAGCCGGCACGGAATCGGGGCTGCCCGGATTCTTGTTGCCGATAGGCAGCCATCCCCGGTCGATGACCACGGTCTCGCCAGTCGTTAGCCGGAACGGGACAACCACTTCGTAGCCCGGCTGGCCGTTCAGCGGCCGGTTCCGTACGATGCGCTGCCCGTCAACAAGATAGGAGCCCTTCAGCTCAACCTGCGTCCACTCGCTGGCCGGGTCCAGCTGATCAAACTCGTCCCTGACAGCGGCGAAGGGGACAGGGGCCGCCGAATAATTGGTCACCACCCGGTTGATCTCGGCCAGGGTCTCGGCCCGCCGGTCCATCTGCCAGCGGCCCAGGAAAACGCAGGCGGAGGCGAAGATCGCGGCCAGAAGGAGATAACCCAGCCATTTGCTGGAAAAGAGGAACCGGTACATTCAGCTGTCCTGCTCCAAGGCACCGGATACCCGGCCGTCATCGAGCGGCACAGTTTCCTTCCACAGTCCACGTGTCTGGAGGTAATCCTCAAGCCACTCGCGGTGGTCGCCGCAGGCGAGCCAGGTCTTGCGGCGCTCCGGGGTATGAATCTTCGGATTGTTCCACAGCAGCTGCCATGAAGCCTGCGACCGGCACGCCTTGCGGGAGCACAAGGCAGCCGACTCGCCCATCACGGGATCGGTTCCCGCAGCGAAGTCAAAGATACTCATGATGCCCTCCGCTCCTGCTCAGTTGGTGTTTCCTCGTCGTCGGTGATCAGCTCGCCCTGCAGGACCTCGCTGCCATGCCCGTCGTCGGCCGACGGCGGAGGCGGACTTTCAATTTCCGCGAGCGGCGCGGAATCGAGCAGGAAGTCGCTGTGCCCCTCGGCCTTGTCGTTGCCGTTGGCGATGACTACTGCAATCCACGGCAGGAAGACCGCCCCGGCAACCATCACGATCTTAAACCAGCCATCCACGACGAAGATCATGATCAGGCACACCATGCGGATGCCCATGGCCAGCGCGTACTTCACCATGCGCTGGTGCATGTCCTCCGAATGCGCGCCCGCAGCTTCCGTGATGCTGTGGACTTCCGAATCGCCGGAGAACCGCCCGGGTTCTCCGGCCGCGGGTTGTCCCGCATGGTTTTCAAGGGTCACGGTGGCTGATCACGCTCCAAAGGCTTGCATCAATTCTCTCACCATCGGCAGTGGCGCCCAAACCCTTGCCCGGACGGGACGCTAAGATCAAAGTCAGCCAAACCACCCTCTTCTACCGCGGTGCATCATGCCGCAGAAATCCGGAGCCCCTACATGACTGAAGCAGCCACCGCCCCCCGCAGCGTCCTGATCACCGGCGGAAACCGCGGCATCGGGCTCGCCATCGCTGAAGCTTTCCTGGCCAATGGCGACAAAGTGGCGGTGACCTACCGCAGCGAATCGAAACTGCCGGAGGGGATCCTGGGCGTCAAGGCCGACGTCACCGATGAAGCTTCCGTGGACGCTGCCTTCAAAGAGGTGGAAGCTGCCCACGGTCCCGTGGAGGTGCTGGTGGCCAACGCCGGCATTACCAAGGACACCCTGCTGCTGCGCATGAGCGAAGACGACTTCACATCAGTCATCGACACCAATCTCACAGGCGCCTTCCGCGTTATCAAGCGCGCCTCCAAGGGCATGATCCGCCTCCGCAAGGGCCGCGTGGTCCTGATTTCCTCCGTATCGGGCCTGTACGGCGCGCCCGGTCAGATCAACTACTCCGCTTCCAAGGCGGGCCTGGTGGGCATTGCCCGTTCCCTGACCCGCGAGCTGGGCTCGCGCGGCATCACCGCCAACGTGGTGGCGCCGGGCTTCATCAACACGGACATGACGGCAGAGCTTCCCGAAGCCACCCAGAAGGACTACCTGTCCAGCATCCCCGCCGGCCGCTTCGCGGAAGCCAGCGAAGTTGCCAACGTGGTCCGCTGGATTTCCAGCGACGAGGCGGCTTACATCTCCGGCGCCGTCATCCCTGTTGACGGCGGCCTGGGCATGGGGCACTGACCGTAGCGGGACAGAAACATCCCTTAGCGGCTGGTGGAAGCCGACCCCCCAGTGCAGTTGGGGGACGTGCGGCATGCCGTACGTCCTCCAACTCGCGGCGGTCCTCTGGCCCTGTCGCTTGCTTGAGCGCCAGAGCTGAAAAGCTGTAGTCGCCGACTTCGAGGGCCGGTGCGCGTCGACGACGGGCGCTCTGCTTGATCCCGGCACTGAGCGCCGCTCTCGTTTTAACGGCAGTGTCGAGCGCCGGGGCGTCGAACACGGACGTCCTCATCGAGTGGAACACCATCGTCCAAGACCACGTCCCGGATGTTCTGGCAGGACAGCCTTGTGGACACGTATTCACACGCGCTACGGTGTGGCATTAGTGTAAATATCATGCATGTCATTCGACGGGTGGCCGCCGGATCCAGACCATCGCAAACGCAGTGCCGTTCGAAGTTAGAGGAGTCCGATGCATTACCCCATGCTTCTGTCAACGTTGGATATCCGCGGTCATGAGTTGCGGAACCGCGCAGTCATCACCGCGCACACGGCGAGCCAGTCGTTCTTCAACCCCGCGCTGCCAGCGGCAACGTACATCGAGTACATGCGCCGACGCGCCGCCAGCGCGGGGTTGATCATCACCCAGCCGCAGCTCTGGTCGCTCGGCGTCGTGCAGCCTCAGTGGCTCATTGACCGACATGGTGAGTTGGCCGAAGCAGTGCATGCTGAGGGAGCAAAAATATTGCTCCAGATTGTGCATCTGGGTGTGTACGGGAGAAGCGATCCGGATTTGCATGGGTCGCCCTTGTATGGATTCGGCGTCAATCAGTCAGCGGCAGGCGAGACATCCCACGAGATGGACGATGCCGAGATCATGATGGTGATCGAAGGCTACCGCTCGGTGGCGCGTCTCGCCGCCGAAGCTGGATTCGATGGTGTCGAAGCACACGGTGGACACGGCTACCTGATCCAGCAGTCACTCACTCCGGAGTTCAACTCACGAACCGACCGCTGGGGGACTGACCCTACGCTGTTCGCGCGCCGCATCATCCAGGCGTTGCGTGAGGAGGTCGGACCGAACCGCATCGTGGGTTACCGCACCACCACTGACGACCTGCGGAGCCCGGAGGACGGCGGCATCGGTTTTGCGCGTGGCGCCCAGCTGCTGAAGGAGATCCTGGCCACAGGAGAGGTGGACGTGCTGAACACCACCATCGGCCAAGGTGGGTCGAGTTACCCGCGCTCCATCCCGGACTACAGGTACGGCGATGCGCCCAACATCCCCACTGTGAAGCGTCTCCGTGAGGCCGCCGACGTCAAAATTCCGATCATCGGAACTGGGCGCATTCTGACGGCGAGCGTCGCCGAGTCGGTTCTCGCCAGCGGAGCCTGCGAGCTTGTAGCCATGACCCGGGCCCACATTGCTGATCCTGAACTGATTCTCAAGGTCGTCGCCGGCCAGGGTCACCGCGCTCGACCGTGCGTGGGTGCTAATGACTGCGTGAACCGCGTGCAGTCCGGATATCCGGAAATCAGTTGTTTCCACAACCCGCAGGTTCTGCGTGAGCAGGAACTTGCGGTCCTCCCAGCGGCCGAGAAGCGGAAGGTCTTGGTGATCGGTGCCGGGCCTGCCGGCCTGAAGGCCGCCGAGGTCGCTGCACTCCGCGGACACGATGTCCACCTCTACGACGGCGCGGGTCGGCCAGGTGGCCGCCTGCGACACGCCGCCGAGACGGCAGGTTCGGCCCTGGTGAGCTCGATCGACTACCTGTCCGCCGAGCTGGCCGAACTGGGGGTGAAGCTGATCCCGCAGAACGTCGGTGAGGCCGAGCTGCAGGAGATTGCGCCAGACGAGGTTATCTTGGCAACCGGGACCCGCTCCAATGTCGAGCAAGCGTTCGTTGGAGCCCAGGCCGCTGGAGCGATCGACAGTTCGGACGCACTGGATGTCGACCTCGGGCACCGCGTGCTTGTCTACGACACAGTGGGTGCTAATGAGGGGCCGCTCGTCGCTGAGGCACTCGCCGAACGGGGACACCAGGTAACCTTTGTGACGCCTGAGGAGACGGTAGGACCGCATAGTGGATACCTGCACCGTGCGCAATACGGCAAGACGCTCTACGGGGTGGTCAACCGCGTCATCGTCCGCGGACTCATCGGGTTCATCGAGGACGGCAACGCGCTGATCGCGACTCCGGAGGGTGCAGATATCGACACGCTGCCGTGCGACTCGATCGTCGTGGTGGCAGCACCGCAGCCTGACCTCGCCGTCGTGCCGGTGTTGAAGCGCCTGGGCATTCCCTACCGTGTCGCCGGCGACGCCGTCGCTCCCCGCCTGGCCATGCAGGCTTTCAAAGACGGCCACGAGGCCGGGCTGGCAGTCTGACAGCGTCAGCGGGTACGCGAGCGAGCTAGCTGGGGGGCCGATTCCGGGTTGCTGCGATTTGGGGCCATGATCGCCCCAGACGGCGATGTCGATGGTGGTCCGGGATTCCGTTGCTGTGGTGAGGTGATTCCGGGCGTCGGTATGCTGTGAGACTCGTACTGCCAGGCGCAGGGCTTTGGTGGCTTGGGCAGCGTAGGCTTCTGCGTCTTTTTGAGTCTTCGCCAGTGAACGCGTATGTGCGCGGCGAGTATAGGTTGGGGGCCGCATTCGAGGGGGAGCGGAACGGACAGGATTGATCCGATGCCTTCTTTCCATGCGGCATCTCAACACCGCCGAGGCGCGCCCCCTCGAGGAGACCGCAGAAGTGCTCCAATTAAACCACCGTACTGCAGTGAAACCACTGGTCCTGACCTGGGTGTTCGCACCTCCAGATGTCTATCTGGAGCGCGTCAGGCCCAAGATTGCTGCAGGCACCTCCGTTCCCGTAGGAGCGTGCATCGGCTGGTGTCTGGTCAGGAAACGGGCGTCGGGGTGGACGGGCGACGATAGGTCTTGCCGTGGGCAGCGAGTTGGGCCTCGAAGGCGGGAATGGTGTCGGAGGCGATCAGTTTGAGGTCACCCCGGTATTCGAACAGGTTCAGGCAGATCCCGTCGACGTTCTGCATTGCAGCCCAGTCCGCCAACTGGGTGCCGGCGTCTTCGGCGCTGGCGATAATCGCTTCCCCAAGGAGGAAGTCGTAGACGTCATCGCGGGAGACCATGCGTTCGTCAGCCGACTCGGCTGGTACGGCACCGCTGGAGAGGAGCATGTTCCGGAGTGCGCCCCGGTCGGCCTGGTCGACGATCTGGTTCGCGCGGTCTTGCGCTTCGGCGGTGGTCTTGCCGAGGATCACGGCCTTCGCACCGATGAAGCCGCAGTTGCTGGCCACTTCACCTCGGATCTTGCGGAACTTCTCCGCCTGGTCGCCGTAGCAGAAGATGTAGTCCGCACGTTCGGCTGAGAAACGCATGCCGGTGTAGGACTGGCCGGCATTCACAATCAACGGAGAGACCTGCATGGGGCGTGGACGCCCAGAGGCCTTGTTGATTGTGAAGTACTGACCGTCATACGTTGCCTCACCTTCGCGCCAGAGCATCTGGATGATATCCAGCCATTCTCGGGTGAACGCGTAGCGTTCCTTGTGTTCGAGGAGCTCGACGCCCATCGCGGCGAACTCTTGCACGCCCCATCCGCTGACCACGTTGAACCCCCAACGGCCACCACCGATGTGATCGAGACCGACGCCGAATTTCGCGGCGACCACTGGGTTGTGCAGGTTGGCGTTGATCGTGGTCAGCAGGGTGATCTTCGTCGTCGCGGCCAGCAGCGCGGCCGTCAACGTGACCGTTTCCAGGCTCGCGCCCCGCCAGACGATTTCATCGCCTTCCAAACCGGCCCAGCGTGCGGGAGGAAGCGCGAAGCTCATCCCCATTTCCTCCGCGGCCAGGACCGTCTCGAGGATGTACTGGTATGTCCACTCCGTCGAATTCGGCGCCAGCGTGGGCCACTCACTGAACGCTTGGCTGGGCAGGAAGACACCCAGCATCACCGAATCGTCGCGGGCGGGCAACGCCCGTTCGACGCAGTGTTCGAGGCCGGGACGGGTGGCCGGGTCGGAGCTGTCAGGATAGTACCGCATTAGAGACCTTTCTGAGCGAGAACGGAAGTGTCGTCGGGAACGTGCGATGCGGAGTCAGTCGACCGCCTCAGAATCATGTCTTCGCGGTAACCTGCTCGATCTCGTGTCAAGCTAACCGTCGACCTTTATGGAATCGTATTCAGATGCTAATGGCATCGTATCCAAATCACAAATAGCGGCGTTGAGGGCAGCGCTGGTATCGTATTCATCATAGCTTGGTATCGTATGCACGAAGAGGTTGAGCGACGTGGCTATCGGGATTATCTTCGGAGCCGCGCACGAGTTGAGGAGGATGGAAGAGATGACGAGCGTGCCATCGGAAGCAGTTGATGTTCGTGTGGATAAGTGGTCGACGCCGCTGTTGAATGATGAGAATCGTTTGAAGGTGGCGACGTTCGCAACCAACATGCGCGGGAGTGTGACGCTCGCGAATGTCGAAGGCAAGGTCCAGACCAGCTGGGAGGAGAGCCTGCGGTTGGCTCAGCATGCTGACCGGATCGGGTTCGATGCGGTGATTCCGGTGATGCGGTGGCGGGGGTTCGGCGGTCAGTGGAACTTGTCGGACCGTACGTTTGATCCGTTCACGTGGGCCACGGCGGTGCTGGCGTCGACGAAGCGGGTCATGTCGTTCGCCACTGTTCAGGTTCCCGTGATCCACCCGATGATGGCGGCCAAGATGATCGTGACGGCGGATCACGTCTCGGGGGGTCGTATGGGGGTTAACCTCACGGCTGGTTGGTTCCCGGAGGAGTTTGCGATGTTCGGGCTCAAGCAGCGCGCGCACGCCGACCGTTACGCCTACGCGGATGAGTGGACGACGTTACTCAAGATGTTGTGGACCCGTGATGACCGGTTCGATTTCAAGGGCGAGTACCTTCAGGCGATTGACGCGTTCTCGGATCCGCACCCGTTGCAGGATCCGTACCCGTTGGTGATGAACGCTGGTACGAGCGGTCCTGGCCGTGATTTTGCCGGCAAGCACAGCGACCTGATTTTCGCGTCGCTGCAGAATATGGAGATCGCGCAGCGGCAGATTGCCGAGATCAAGCAAGACGCGCTGCAGAAGCATGGTCGTGAGGTGCGGGTCTTCGGGCGGGTGCACATCGTGTGCCGTCCGACTGAGAAGGAAGCGCAGCAGTACTTCCGTTGGGTGCATCGCGACAACGCCGATGTCGCTGCGATAGAAACGCTGCTAGCAGGGTTGAACGGGAACTCCGCAAGCATGGACAGCATTCCCGAGGAGCACTGGCAGACGATCGAGCGGGTTGCTGCAGGGCGTGGTGCGTTGACACTGGTCGGTACCCCTGAGCAAGTCGTCGACGGGCTCTTGGAGCTCTCCAATGCCGGTCTTGATGGTGTCGCGATTTCCTGGGTCAACTACGACGAAGGCCTCCAGCAGATGGAAGACGACATCCTGCCCCTCATGGTCCAGGCTGGCCTCCGGTCCGCCTAATACGGCCTGTTCCGATCTGCCAGCGCTGCTACCCCGTCGGGGGTGGCAGCCTGGGAATTGGGTATCGTGCGGCGCACACAAAACCTGCGCACTGGAGAAAGGAACGTCGAGTGTTACTGAACGGTTCGGCTGTGAGGCGAGTGTCCGCAGCTGCACGCCCCCCGTGAACTGATTGCAGGACATGGGCACGTGAGAAGCATCACTGGGAGTCTTTCTGCGTGTCGAGAGCCCGCAGAAGATCCCCCATCCCAGCCTGCCTGCACGGTAAGCACCTCACCGGGCTGCGGTCGGGGGATTGGCACGTTGGCTATGATCGCTACCGCCCGGTGTTCCACTCCCCAGGAACCTGAAAGCGGGCATCATACGAGTCATACTGCAGACCCAACGCGGTATCCCTCGGAGATCGCATCGCCGATGCGCCGCGGGATAACGCAGTCACCGATGACTGAGATCGAGGACATATCGAGTTCCTCCGCAGCAAGGGGCAGTTCCGCGTTCGGGATGCGATGACGGTGCCAAACGATCAGGTCAGGTCGCAGCACCTCGGCTTCGCCCCCGAACACCGGCGTCAAGCGGACCTTGCTGGCGTCGTTGTCGTCTGCGGAAAGGTCATGCAAAGGCAAGTACCGTGTGCCGCCTTCCCCCAGCCGAGTGAGAAGCGGACCGATACTCTCATGCGGCACACGTGAGGCTATGGCGCCCAGCCGGGTTACGAATAAGACCCTCCAACCGAGAAGTACCAACCGTTCAGCGGCGTTGTACGCGGGCCAGAATCCGTCGTCCTCATCAAACACCACTGCCATGCCAGGTTGCAGCTGGTCAGCAGGAGACATGATCACGTCGTCGACTGTGCGGACAGGAACTTGCCCATATTCAGGCGGTGGGGTGGGACGTGACCCAGTCGCGATGATTACGTGGTCGCTCATCCCCTTGATGTTGGCCAGGTCGCCTTTCCCGATCTCGACGCCCAGGTGCACCGTCACCCGCAACCGCCCCATTTCCCTGGTGAGATAGTCGACGATATCGCCCAGACTCCCCCGGTGGGGTGACTTCGATGCGATCCGCACGCTGCCACCCAAGGAAGTGCCGCGCTCGTAGATCGTCACGTTGTGCCCGCGGCCGGCCGCCAACCGAGCGGCTTCCATACCAGCTATCCCCCCGCCGATAATGGTGACCTTTCGAGGGCGGTCGACCCTGATGTCCGCTGAATCAGGCCGCACACGACCGATCTCTGCGTTGACCGCGCAGCGCACGTGCGGATCTAAGGCGCGGCATTCCTGGTTGATCCCCAGGCAGCCCCTGATCTCGGTCAAGCGTCCCGCACGGGACTTGTTGGGCAGCTCAGGGTCCGCCAACAGAGCTCGGGCCATGCCGACCATGTCCGCCGATCCGTTCTTAATCACGTTCTCGGCGCTGTCTACGTCCCGGATGCGCTGGCCCACGAGCACCGGCAGTCTGGTGGCGGCGCGCACACGAGCGGCAGAGGGAACCGCAACCCCGTCTTCATTTGTGGAGTCCTTGACGTAGGAGCCGCGGATGCCGTGGGTGATGCTGAAGTAGTCGACCTGCCCGGTAACAGCAAGCATCTCCGCGATGCGACACGTGTCCTCAATCGTCATGCCGCCGGGAATCTCCTCCTCGCCACTCAAGCGGACCCCTAGAATCGCACCCTGTGGCAGTTCGCTGCGAATCGATTCCAGCACCAGGTGCATGAACCGCATCCGGTTCTCGAGCGATCCTCCGAACTCGTCCGTGCGCAGGTTGGTCGATTCCGACATGAACTGGGCGACCAGATAGCCATGGGCAGCGTGGATCTCGATCCCGTCCAGTCCGGCCTGGACCATATGAGCGGTCGAAACCCGATACCCCTCGACGATGTCGAGAATCTCCCTCTTTGTCAGCTCACGCGGCGGATAGGCGTCGCGCGGAGTCTTGATCATACTCGGCGCTAGGGGAAGGTATTCCGATGCACCGCCGATGAATTCGCGGCCGACGTGGGCGAGCTGTCCGATCAGCAGTGCACCGTGCCTATGGACGACTTCAGCCTTATGTTCCATGGCCGGGACAACCTCTTCGAGGTAGGCTTCCACGTTTTTTCGGCTGTGCGTCCCCGAAGACGGGTGCACGATCGTCGCACCCTGGATGATCATCGCCACACCCCCGGCGGCGAGCCGCTCGAAATGAATGGAGTCTTCCGGGGTCGGCACACCGTCCGTAACGAGGCTCGTACCGGCCGGCAGGGCGATGAGACGGTTCTTGAGCTGCTTGCCGCCGAGCATCATCGGACTGAAAACGTGAGGATACCGCGTCATGGGGAGACCACCTGTCAAAGCTTCCTGAAGCTGTTCGTATGGACACAAGACTGCGCGGGCGCGGCATAGGCGATGGCGTCTGCACTTTCAACACACTGCAACCGAAATCCTAAACAGGTTTGAATACGAAGGCAATGATTGATTGGGAACGAATTCAATCGGGGGATACTCATCCATCACCAGACCAATGCCAAGCCGGCAGGGGACCATCGCCTCAAATAGTGTCCGCTGAAGGATCCCGAGCGGACGCCCTGCTGCCCGCTGGGGATCGCCTAACGGGACGGGCTGCGGGCGGCCATCTTTGGAATGTGCTCATGGCCGTCCCTCCGGCCCATTCAGTTTCCCGCGGCGCGAAGGATCCGCTGCGAAGGCACGTGAACCATCTCCGGTGTCCAGAGTTAACGTTCTTAACCAACTTCTTGCGGCAGGCGTGTTCTGCTGTTTTGTCTGGTACTCATCTGATTGATGGATGGGGGTCCAAGGTGGAAGCGTCAAAGTTCCCAACGAAGACGATGCGTGCCGGGCTACGTGTTCGGTAGCGGCCAAGCAATACATAAACCTGACGCCGGGAAACACCGAGCTTCAGAGCTGCTTCGTCAGCGGCAGCAATCCCCGTAACGCGACGCATCGCCAGTGCACCGATCAAGCAACCAAAACTGTCCAAGATGCAGCGGAGTCACCTTCTGAAACTGCATGACGCCGGCGAATACACACAGGCCGAACTCGCTGAACTGTTCGGGGCGTCACGGAAGACTGTGTTCCGCTAGCTTCAAAGGCGAACCCACGAAGGACCGATGGGGCGGCACCCTACGCGAAAAGTGCCACAAAAAGAACGCCATGTAGCGCGCGATTCACAGCTCAAGGTGCATCCGGATTCCGGACGACGGCTCGACAATCTCCCTAAAACGATCGGACCCGTACCGGCCGCCCCCGCCTGCTTTCGAAGGGGGAGCTTACGGCGGACACTGTTGCCCGGTGCCTCTTCGTGGTCCCCGGGCCAAGCCACGCGGTCCGCTCACTAGCCGTCGGCGGCTTCTTTGTGGGGGTCGGACAAGCGAATCATCAGGACCCACTGGCATGATGGACAGCAGACCATCAGCGATTTAGACGTTTCGAACAAAGGGAGCTCGTATGGGACTGCTCGACAACAAGACCGCCATCGTCACTGGATCATCACGCGGCATCGGCGCTGACGTAGCCAAGATCCTCGCCGGCCAGGGTGCCGCCATTGTGGTCAACTACCGCCAGAAGGCTCCTCGCGCCAACAAGGTGGTGCAGGGGATCGAAGCCGCCGGCGGCCGCGCCGTCGCCGTAGGTGCTGACCTCACTACCCAGGAAGGCGTACAGGCCCTGGCCTCCGCCGCCATGGAGAACTTCGGGTCGCTGGATATCCTGGTGCTCAACGCCTCCGGCGGCATGGAGACCGGCATGGGCGAGGACTACGCCCTCAAGCTCAACCGTGACGCGCAGGTCAACATGCTCAACGCTGCGGTGCCGCTCATGAAGGAAGGCTCCCGCGTGGTGTTCGTCACCAGCCACCAGGCCCACTTCATCAACACGGTGCCCACCATGGAGGCCTACGAGCCGGTGGCCCGCAGCAAGCGCGCAGGAGAGGACGCCCTGCGCGATCTCATCCCGAACCTGGCCGAAAAGGGCATCTCCCTGGTGGTGGTGTCCGGGGACATGATCGAGGGCACTGTCACGGCGACGCTCCTGGACCGCTCCACCCCGGGTGCCATCGAAGCGCGGCGGGCTGAAGCCGGCAAGCTGTACTCCGTCGAGGAGTTCGCGGAGGTTGTGGCAAGCATGGTCACGGCCGACGTCGAATCGGGCCACACCGAATACGCTGGCGGCGCCGACTACTTTGGCAAGGGCGCTCAGCCCGCGAGCTAGGCTTCCCACGCACACGAGAAGGGCCCACGCCGCAAGAAATTCCTGCGGACGTGGGCCCTTTCCCTTAAAGAGTTAAGAGTCGCTAAACTCCGGCGACGTGGCGGACGGCGTCCAGGTACGGCATGTTGATGGCGGCATCAGCGACGGCGCGCACCGCAGGCTTGGCATTAAATGCGATGCCGATCCCGGCCGCGCCGAGCATGTCCAGGTCGTTGGCGCCGTCACCCACTGCCACGGTGTGCTCCATCGCGATGCCTTCGGCCGCCGCCCACTCACGCAGGTACTTCTCTTTTGCCGCACGGTCCACCACGGCGCCAAGCACCTTGCCTGTCAGGGCGCCGTCAACGATCTCCAGCTCGTTCGCCTGCCAGTAGTCCAGGCCCAGCTCACCGGCAATGGGCTCCAGGATCTGGTTGAACCCGCCGGACACCACGGCAACTACATGCCCTGCCGCCTTGAAGGCGGCCACGAGCTCGGCCGCCCCCTCGCTGAGCTTCACTTCCCGGCGGACGGAATGGACGACGTCGGCCGGCAGCCCGGCGAGCACCTGCACACGTGCGTGGAGGCTTTGGGTGAAGTCCAGTTCCCCGCGCATGGCAGCTTCAGTGACAGCGGCCACCTCCTCGCGCTTGCCTGCGTAGGCGGCGAGGAGTTCGATGACCTCCTGCTGGATCAGGGTGGAATCAACGTCCATGATCAGGAGCTTGCGTCCGGCTGAACGGAGGCCGTTCGGAACGAGAGCGGTATCGAATCCGCTGATCGAGGCCTCGGCCACCACACGGCGCAGCCCGGCCAGGCCGGCCGCCGTTGCGTCGGGAAGCTCGAGTTCGGCCACGCTGACCTGGTAGCGCTCGTCACCGAGGCTGTTTTCCGGGAGCACCCTGGCGCCACCGGTGGTGAGGACGGAACGCAGCTGCTCCAGCCCGGTAGGGGTCACATTCAGGCCATAGCTGACCGCAGTCACGTTCGAAGTCATGCCTGCAATCTTAGCGAGCGGGGGTACGGTCCCTTGAATTCATTGCGTCCGCCCGGCAAGTGAAGACGCTAGCTCAGGCAGAGGCAGAACGGGTGGCCGGCCGGGTCAAGGAACACCCGGAAGGTTGTTCCCGGCTGGTATTCGTGCTTGGTCGCGCCAAGTTTGAGCACCTCTGTTTCGGCGGTGTCGAGGTCGTCCACCACAACGTCGAGGTGCATCTGCTGCGGTACCTCCTGGCCGGGCCATTGCGGCGGCCGGTAGGAGTCCACCTTCTGGAAGCTCAGGGAATCGCCGTGATCGGCCTTAATGGACCACCAGTCCTCACCCTCCTCGATCTTCCAGTCGAGCAGGGCGGCATAAAACTCCGCGAGTATTTTCGGGTCAGGACAATCGAGAACAACTACGGGAAAGCGTGCGATAGCCATGGCCAACACTCTAGGCGCGGCTCCCGGATCGGCAAACGGTTTAACCGGCTTGAATTTGCGGTGTCGGGCTGGTCACACCAGTTATCAGTCGCCATGTTTTTTGTCCTAGTGTCTACTCCTATGAGTGATGTTCTGGAACTGGACTCCGTCAGCGTTGTCCGCGGTAAAAAGACCCTGCTGGACAAAGTGGACTGGCAGGTCAACGACGGCGAACGCTGGGTGATCCTCGGCCCGAACGGCGCCGGCAAGACCACGCTCCTCCAGATCGCTGCCGCCCGTATGCACCCCAGCAGCGGCACGGCCGGGATCCTTGACGAGATCCTGGGCCGGGTTGACGTCTTTGAGCTCCGTCCCCGCATCGGGCTTTCCTCAGCCGCCCTCGCCACCCAGATTCCCGAGCACGAGAACGTCCTTAACGTGGTGGTCACCGCCGCCTATGGCGTGACGGGCCGCTGGCGCGAGGGATACGAGCGCGACGACGAGCGGCGGGCTTTCCGTCTCCTCAATGACTGGGGGATGGGCCCACTCCTGAACCGGACCTTCGCAACGCTGTCCGAGGGGGAGCGCAAGCGCGTCCAGATCGCCCGCGCCCTGATGACCGATCCTGAGCTGCTGCTGCTGGATGAGCCGGCCGCCGGCCTGGACCTCGGCGGCCGCGAGGAACTGGTCCACAAGCTGGGAGAACTGGCCCGTGACGAGGCGGCGCCTGCCATGGTGCTCGTGACCCACCACCTCGAGGAAGTTCCGCCGGGCTTCACGCATGCCATGCTGCTGCGCGACGGCGGCGTGGTGGCTGCGGGACCGATCACTGAGGTACTGACGGCGGAAAACCTCAGTGAAACCTTCGGCCTGGACCTCGATGTAACTGAGAACGCCGGCCGGTACACCGCCGTCGCCCGCCGCTGACGGCGGCACCGCAGCACCTTGGATCTCCTCAGCAGTATCTTTGTGTCCATCGCCGGCCTCTGGGCCGGCACTATCAACGCCGTGGTGGGCTCCGGCACCCTGGTGACGTTCCCCGTCCTGATCGCCCTGGGAGTTACACCCGTTGTTGCTTCGATGAGCAATGCGATGGGCCTCGTTTTCGGGACGGCCGCCGGGGCGTTCGGCTACCGCCGGGAGCTCAAAGGCCGCGGCCGGCAACTGATGCGGCTGCTGCCGGCGTCCCTGCTCGGCGGCATCTCCGGCGCCTGGCTGCTCCTGCACCTGCCGGAAAAGGTCTTCCACTACGTGGCCCCGGTCCTGCTGGTACTGGCCCTGCTGATGGTGGTATTCCAGCCCCGCATGCAGGCCTGGGTGCGCAACCGCGAGGAGAACCCGGAGCACGCGGTCCGGGACAAACGGCACGCTGTCCTGCTGGTGGTGCTGGTCTACCTTGCCGGTGTCTACGGCGGCTACTTCGTTGCCGCACAGGGGATCCTGCTGGTGGGCATCCTGGGCGTCTTCCTCACCGGCACTATCCAGAACGCCAACGCCATGAAAAACATCCTGGTGCTCGGCGTGAATCTGGTGGCTGCCATCTCCTATCTGTTGTTCGCATTCGACCGGATCAACTGGCTCGTGGTGCTGCTGATTGCCGTCAGTTCAAGCATCGGCGGTCTCCTGGGCGCCAAGGTGGGCCGCAGGCTTTCCCCCACAGTGCTGCGCGGGGTGATCTTCGTCCTGGGGTTGGTGGCCCTCGGCTTCATGATCGCCAATCTGCTGAAATAATCTCCCGGTGACAATCCACTATCTCGAGTCCGCCGCGGATCCGCGCGTGACCGACTACACCCAGCTCACGGACGTGCACCTGCGCAAGCTCCGGGAACCCGCCGAGGGCATGTACATTGCAGAATCCTCGCGGGTGCTGCGCCGTGCGCTGGCCGCGGGGCACCAGCCGCGTTCGTTCTTCCTGGCGGAGAAGTGGCTGGACGATCTCCAGGACATCCTCGGGGCGTACCCGGATGTACCCGCGTTCATCGGCAGCGCCGCCCTGCTGGAGGAGATCACAGGCTTCCATCTCCATCGCGGCGCCATGGCGGCCATGCAGCGGCCCGCACCGGTGCCGCTACCCGAACTGCTCGCCGGCGCGCGCCGCGTGGCCGTGCTGGAGGACATCGTGGACCACACCAAGGTCAGTGGTTCCAAAGTACAAGGGCAGGAAACCGCTCAGCTACGAGGACGATCACGGATCGCGGTCCTTGAGAATCTTACAGATCACACGAACGTTGGGGCGATTTTCCGGAGCGCCGCAGCCATCGGCGTCGACGCTGTCCTGGTCTCGCCACAGTGTGCCGACCCGCTTTACCGACGTTCCATCCGCGTCTCGATGGGCACGGTGTTTCAGGTCCCGTGGACGCGGATCGAGTCGTGGCCTGGGGACCTTGAGGTACTCAAGGAAGCGGGCTATTTCGTGGCCGGTATGTCGCTCGGTGAAGGTGCCATCACCCTTGATGAGCTGGTAGCGCAGGACCACCAGAACCTCGCGCTGGTCTTCGGCACAGAGGGTGAGGGATTGAGGCCTGAAACCGATCAGGCCCTCGACGCGCGCGTAACTATCCCGATGATGAACGGCGTGGACTCGCTCAATGTCGCGGCTTCCTCTGCTGTGGCGTTCTACGCGACCAGGTAGTGGCTGAGCGTGGACTGCACCCACCCGACCGCGGCGTCAGAGGCAGATATTAGGCCAGAATATTCTGGTTTCTGAGGCGAACCGCAGGTCAGAGCACCATTTTGCTACCCACCGTTAGGCGCGCCAGAGCATCACCTGCTCTTCGTCGGCCCTCCGGGTCTACGCCCCTAAGTATGCATGCCTCAAGAGTGCGTGCTACGGCCGCCTCGCCATCAAGTTGCCAGTGATAACCGGGGTAAAAGATACTGGTTTTCGGATACTGCGCTTGTGCTCTCCGCGAAAATGTCTGGGCTGCGGGTCTGCAGCGAATCGGGGTAGATAGCGATACGAGAGAATGGACGCGTGACTGAGCATATCCCCGAGGCGGAAGCCTACATCCGGTTCCGCCTAAACGAACTCTCGTCCCGGAACGAGCATCACCGATTTGAAGAGATCGCCACTCGGGTTGCTCAGAAACGCATCAGCTCAAACATCCTGATCGCGACAGGACCAGTCAGTTCCAGTGGCGATCAGCAGCGGGACGCGGAGTCCTTCAAGACCCGGCTTCCGAACGAGCTTCCGCATGCGGCAGGCTTCGCGGCTGCGGCCTCGACCTCTCCGGTGGTCGTGGCCTGCACTGTTCAGAGCACGGGCCTGAAGCAAAAGGTCCTCAACGACCTTACGGGTATCTGCGCCGAAAACGCCGCACCGGTCGAACATGTGGCGTTCTTCAGCGTGCACCCCATTTCCGAGGGGATCACCCACGAGCTGCAGCAGACCGCCCGGGCATCGTACGGGGTAACACTCGACATTTTCTGCGGTGGCGACATTGCGACGTTCCTGGCTCAGCAAGACTTGATTTGGGTCGCACGGCACTATCTGGAGCTTCCTTCCCACCTGGTCCCGCCGCCGGAGAAAGAACCCGCACCGCAGTGGTATGCCGAATTGCTCGAGGGCTTACGGAAAAACAACGGACCTATAGCCCTAACGCCAGCGGTGCAGGGAGAAGTGATTCACGGACTTCGGCATGCGATGTGGGATGAGAACACAAACTCCGACCTGCCGGAGTGGCTGGACTTCATGGGAGCGTTCCTCGCTGACTCCGATGGGGGCTCGGACACAGAGCTGGGCTTCAGCGCCTGCTATGAGATGGCCGTGGCACGGTTCCGGGGCATGGGAACAGCTGCCGGAATCGAAGACCTGGTGCGCCGTGCGGTGGACTATGCCTGCACAAGCGTGCAGCCGAACATTGTCGATGATGCGGTGACGCTTGTGTCCTACTGGGGAACCATGTGGATCTCGGGCGTTGCGAAAGCGGAAGCCTCCGAGATTTCTGGGGCAATGGCAAGGCTGCGAGCACACTTGACGGATCTGATCGAGGCAGCGGATCCGGCTACGCACCCGGTGCGCTCCGTGTCGTTGGTAGGAACGCTGGCCTGTGCATACCTCGCCCCGGAGTGGGAACGTATCGAGACGGCCGAGGGCAAGCCGAAGCCCGCCGAGGTCGCTTCGAGCGCTGGCGGGCAGCTGGACGAAGGTGCGGTGGACACCACCGCTATGCCAGAGTCTTACCTCTTTGATGTCGGTGCTGCAATGGTGTGCCTGGAGCAGGTGGTGGATCTGCTGCCGAAGGCCCGGGCGTACTCATCAAGTGTTCTTGCCCGTGTGTTCACGCTGTTCGCACCGGTGGTTTCCAACTACCCGGGTTACGAGAAGATTCGTGACGGTCTCGACCTCGCGCAAGCCGGCGTGCAGGGCGATGCCGCGGTTGCCCAACGATGCCGAGACCGTGGAATGGCATTCGTTCGGGCCGGCCAGCCGTTGAAGGCACTGGCCGAACTGCACATCGCGAAGGTGAGGTGGTTCAACGGCGACACCATCTACGGATCGATCCTGACGATGCGCTATCTGGGCAAGTTGTACGCCGATCTTGGCTTGATGCTTGCCGCGAAGATGTACACATGTACCGCGGCTGCATTGGCTTTTCAGAGTGAAGATGCTGACGTGAAGGCGCACGTCCCAAAGGCACTGTTGGAAGCAGCCGCGCACGCTCAGCATGCAGGTACTTGGATCGACGGTGCCGCGCTGACCGAGATTGCGCTCCTCGCCCGTGCCCAACTGCTCGTTGATCCGTTCAACGACGATAAGTACCGCGAGCTCGCCGCCCACCGCACCAATGCAACATTGGAACTGGCAGCAATTCGCAGCTTCTGGCCGGAACTCGAGCCGCTCATCGAAGCCGCTCATCGGACAACGGAATGGTACGAGCAGCTGGTCGAAGTGGTCGAGTACGGCGACTCCTCGTTTGAGCTGACCGAGGACGAGTTTCAGGCCAGGGCCGTCGATCAGCTCGCGGGCCCGCTCTTTGGCGACATCGGCGACGGACGAATTATCGACTTCCAGGCCCTCGGCGTCCGCTGGATCATCGAGTTCGACAACAACCGGGACACGGTGTTGACAGCCGAAGGCTTCGTGGCAGCCCTGCAAATCGTCTTGGCTGACATCGCGCCAATGAATCCGGTCCTGATCCGCAGCACTGTCCGCATCAACGTTGACGTTCAACCCGATACGAGTGCACAAGATGACCAGTTCGCCATAGACGAGTCGCAACCCGAGATTGTGGCCGGCGTTGTCCTCTCTAGCTCAGTGACGGAGCCTGAAACGCGGACCCCAAGAACCCTAGCTTTGTGTTTCCAGCTACTGCATTCTGTCCACGTGCGCCCGCCTGACGAGCTCCAAAATCTCCTGGAACCGCTCTTCAAGGGCGGCATCATCCACAAGGTATCCATTGGACGCCCCTACGAAGAGATTGCGGCCCTGCTGGACGACGATCACTACACCCGCTGCGCCAGCGCCGGCAGACCATCGTCGTCCAAAGCCTTCCGTCCCGCAGAACCGGAGCATCTCTCACCTTCCACCGCCAAGGGACCGGGCTACCATCGAGCTGAGTCACTTCAGGCTATCCGCGAACGCTACGAAGTCGCCTATGATTCCTTGCGGCTAACGCTCCCGCGCCTTCTCTCCGACGAAGCCGGCAGGGCTACTATTGTGCGGCTGCGCAACGAGGGGTGGCTCGACTGGCAGATTCTTGTCACCTTGGTCAACATCGCAATGAACTGTCGGATGAAACATGCCGGGATGCAGATCGGCGGAGGAGATCCCAAGCGGGCATTTCAACTTGCACGTGAACCCGAGACAGAGTCGTCCCCGGAAATCCCCTTATCCGAGTTCGCCGACGAAGAGGTCAACATGTATGCGGCCATCCAAGCGGCCGCCGTAGCCCGCCGATGGGATCTACGGGGACGATCAGAATCGCCCGGCGAGTATGCGATGCGGGATCTCCTCGTGCGCCGGTACCGGTACGCCGTCGATGACGTTCCACATCGAGACCTGCTCGACTGTATGGACGAGCACGGCAACCTGCTCTCCTTCCTTGACCTGCCAGCCTCCCTTGACAGCGAAGACAACAGCGATCGCGGGGAAGGAACCGCAACGGCCTAGTTGTTGCCAGCGTCGTGTTGGGTGGGCTCCTTTTGCTCCCGGCGTGGTGGCGAGGGTCGCCAATGCTTGTGGTGCGTCCCACTGCTTGCGTGAGTCGCTCCTGTTGGTGTTCTCATTCGTGAGCGGACTGTCGGCGTCAGTCGCCACCATCGGGTCTCCCGGGTTCCAGAACAGCGAGGAACTCCTGATTGGTTATCACCGCGAGCCCAAACTCAGTCGCCTTGGCTTGCACCGCCTTGTCGCCCGAAACAACGGTCCACGCCGGCGCGAACAGCTTGTCTGCGTCGCCGCGCTGGCCGTCCAGTGCGCAGGCGACGACCAGCGGGTCGGCGTTGCCGAGGTTGGCGTAAAGATCTACGAGCTTTGTATCGCCAACGGGCACCGACGCCATGACCTCGGTGAGCAGTGCGAGGACGCTCACGGTGGTTGGATATTCGAGGTGCTTCAGCTCCTCGATGTCAGGGAACCCCTCGGCCTCGTGGAGTACCTCGCTTGGAATGCGGCAGTGCTGTTTGAAGAAGTCGCTGCCTCGGTGCTCGCGGTTGACGACCGACAGGGCGTTGTTGTCGATCACGTATACGTGCCCGTAGCCGTTCATCGGAGAGCCTCGCGGAAGTCGTTGATCTGGTGGGGCTTGATGTGGCGCAGGCAGACGACCCGACAGAATTCCCTCTTGGAGATCTGCCCCGCGTCCAGCACGTCGAGCATCCGCCGCGAGAGCTCGCGCCCGTTGTACTTGCGCACGGCATTGACGGCCTTCGGTTGCCGCGCCTGCGTCTTCGCGCGCTGCGCGTACTCGCGTCTCAGCTCCTGCAGATGGGAAGCAGCCACTTCGGGGGTGATCATCCCGAGCCGCATCGCCCGCACAGCCATTGCGCTCGGCGTCACCTTGAACACATCGGCACCGGCCTTCACGTCATCCAGCGACCCAAAAGACGCGCCGCGGAACTCCTGCTTTGGCATGAGCATGGCCCCAACGATGTCGTACTCCCGCCCCACGTCGGACCCTGTGCTGGAACCGTCATATGTCACGGGTGCGAAGATCCTCCGCGCCACGAGCACGCTCATCAGAGCGAGCGTGAAGACCATGCGCCCTGCGGGCTCCTGATAGTCGCCATGGTCCCCGCCGGAGAGGAAGATGTACGGCACCTTCGCGTCCTTGACTGTCATGCCGCTGAACTTCACACCGGTAATCCTTTGCGGCATGAAGTTGTTGACGCTGCGCGACACGAGAACCTGGTTCGTCTCCAGCCGTGCGATCAGCAGTTCGAGCGCGTCCTCCTTCTTGCGCACCGATCGGATCGAATCGTGCGAGAGCCCGAGGGCGTCCATCAGCTTGCCGGCGTCCTCCTCGACCGACCTTCCAGGCTTGCCGAGCAGACCGACGATCCTGTTTGGCGTAAGCGTCTTGTCGTTCTTCTTCAGCAGTTCTTGCTTCCGCAGGAGATCCTTGACGATCAACTCGACGTCCCTCAGGTTCACCCTGTCGCGGGAGTTCACGGAGAAGGTCTCTTTGGTGAGGCCGCTCAGGAGTTTCTCCGATTTCGCCTTGATCTGGGCCTCGACGACCGGCAGTGGGGCGAAGAAGAGCACGTATGGGATCTCACCCTTCCGGGCCAGGAAGACGAGGTCGGTGAAGTCGATCGAGGAGGACGCGATCGCCTTCCCGTAGGCCGCGTAGGTACTGGCGACCGAGTTGTCCAGGAGTGCGGTGAACACCTCTTCGTCGATGGGGGTTCGCGTCCCGTTCAGGAGGACGTCAATCGTCATTTCCTTGGTCCTCTCGATGGAACGCGGCAGAGTTAATGCGCGGTGCCTCGTGGTCTGTGGTGCCCCCACTTCGCGGAGGCGCGAGCGCGCCCTCGGCGTTGCCAATCAGGTACTGCTGCTCCAAGAATGCAACACGCGATCGCTCCACCGTCAGCCCTGCGCGTTCTTCCTGTTCGAGGGGTGGATGCGTGCCGCGGAAATCTGCTTCAACTCTTCCCCGGACAGGAGGTGGTCCATGCGGCTGAATCCGCGTCCGCGGCTGTCCATGATCCGTCGGTACTCGCCCAGCATCCGCATGTACTTATCCAGCACGCGTGCGTGCGAGTTTCCGTTGTCGTTGCGTTTCAGCTGCGGCTTCAGCTCGGTCCAGCGGTCGTTCCGCATCAGGAACTCCACGTAGCTGGCCATGTGGCCTTCCAGCGAGTCGTTGTGGTCGAACCCTTGAAACTCGAGCTCGAACGCCAACTTCTCGTGGACCGGAGATCCCTCCTCGGCCAGGTGATCAATGCTGTAGGTGATGATACGGAACATGTCGAGGATGTCGGCCACTCGACCGCAGTCGCGCTTCGACAGCTCCGTCTGGAAGCCGGCTGTCTCGTACCAGTACTCACCCGTGTAGCCCGCCTCGAGGATCTGTGCGCGCATGAGCTGGTACTCCCGGTCGCCGTCGACATCGTTGGCATCTTCCGGAAGAACGCGACCCAGGATCCGATGCAGAAGTGAGAGGATCTGCCGGTCGATGATCCGTAGGCTCTCTTGCGACGGCTCGTCACCATGTTTCACCTCCCGCTCGTAGACGGGAACGACAGCCTCCATGAGGAGGTCTCGGACAAACTCGCTGAGGGTGACGCCCTGGTCGCCCGCCATTTCCTTGAGCTGGTCGCGGACTCGGTCGTCCAGTCGTATGTTCAGAACCGCCATGGCGTCCTCCAATCATCTTGTATGACGCAAACTGTACCACTGTCATACAGGATGCGAGTGCAACCGACGGGCGCGTCTCCAAAAGGAAGCCCTCCGGGAGTTCGAGAAGGACGTCCATCGGCTGCGTCAGCGTTACGATTCAAGGTGTTTACACGGCAGGGACACCAATGGAACGGAGGATGGTAGAGACGGTGGGGTCGCTCTTTGCTCGCGTCAGAACGTCTGCTTGCTGAATCGTGGTCAACAACAGATCATCGTTAATCTGCCGGAGGTAGCGGCGATCGCTCCAAGGCGCATCGGGACGGACCAGCCCAAGTATTGCTTCCAGATCCGGGTGCGCAACTACTATCGCAGCCGCTATGCCTTCGACAGCCCCTGCAACAGCTTCGCGCAGATCGCTCTCGATCCGAGGCTTAAGCCCGTCGCCATCCACAATCATGGTTATGCCGCCGACACCGTCGAATTCAGTTGCCAGTGCTTGGGCTAGTGGGACCATATTTCCAGGGCCACCGGCAGGCAGAATCGTCACGGGTCTCATGTCGCCATACTCTTTGCGAATCATCTCGAGCACGCGAGCGTCGAAGCGTCCCTCAACCAAGACAACCTCCTGTCCGCCTTGCCCCGGTTGAGCCGGAGACTTCGTCAGAGGAAAAAATGGGGTCCCGGACTCTCCAGCTGCTCTTAGCTTGATGTTGATCGCTTCGGCAATCGTCATGTGGCCGTCGACAATCATCCTGACGTCGTCCCCGTCCATCAGGATGAGATTCAGTTCCTTCCCGGCGATCAAGGCATCAACGGCGTCAGTACTGAAGCCACCCATGCTTGCAAACAAGCCGAGGGTGCCGACGAGTTTCCCGTCCACCTTGCCCCGAAACTGATAGAGGCTGGAGGCAGGATGTGCGTCCGCAGTCCATTTCGCTTCAAGGAGCATGGTACGGCCGTGCAACCAGAAGGACCCGTCAATTTCTTCTCCCTTTGGGCGGTAGCCCAGCCGAGGCTCCAAGCCTGATTCTTCAAACATGCCATGGAGGATCCGTTCAAATTCGCGCCCGCGCTCAGCTTTCGCGGATCCTGATGCTGTCGGGGGAAGCTCGTCAGCCTTCTTGAAGGCTGTGCGCCAGTTGTAGCCAGCGGGAAGTTGTTTTGAAGTGGCACTCATACCTCTCTTCTTACATCAATGGCACCCAGACTATTTCGATGACATCGCCGAAGAGCCGCGGTGGTCGGTAGCGATCCGATCTCGCGGGGAGGTTGTACGCTTCGGCGATGCGGGCATACGAGCGGTTGCCGACTTTCCGTCAAACATGCGCCCTGGACCTGCGCCGTCATGTTGAGGACGCCTGAAGGTGCGGCCGAAGAAGGTGTATTACGCTGGGGCTCGACACGTCATACCGCGGGGACTGACACCCGCAGGGTTCCGGAAAGGCGGCCGCTTGAATCGCTTTGGCAGGATCTCACAAAGATGTGGACCTCCCGCGGAAGCGGTCACCAACTCGCGTATCACGCTGATGAAGACTCCATCATCGCCGCCGAACGTCCCCTCTACGATTTCCTGACCACCCTGCACGACCTGCCGGATGTCGGACCAGTCCACGTCCTGGCGCACAGCATGGGCTGCAGGGCCGCGCTCCGGGCCGTGGTGAGGGCGGCCGACAGCGGCATGGCCCCGTTCGAACTGGGCGAGCTGATCCTCGCTGCGCCGGACGTCTCAGAGAAATATTCGCTCAAGTCGCGCCGGTCCTACCGGGCGTCGCTCGGCGCACCACCATTTATACATCCCGACGCGACCGTGCCTTGCGCGTCTCTGAACTCCTCCACAATGCCGCACGAGTAGGAAGCGGCAAGCCCGTCGTGCGTATTCCGGAGGTTCCTGACCGGATGACATTCGTCGACGCCGGAAATGTCGACGTCTCGTTCCTGGGCCATGATTACTATGCGGCGTCAGCCCCGGTGCTCCGGGACATCCACTGGCTGCTGTACGGGCTGCCGGCTGGATCGCGTTTCGGCATGCAACACCACAACGATTCGGGGAGGCTCACACTGCGAGCAAGCCACTGACCTCGAAACCACAACATGCTGGCCGGGCTCCTGTATGCAATCGTCCGCAAATTCAGGGATGGCTGCCCTTGGTCAACACTGCCTGGGTTACGGTACCTACTGCTTAGAGCGCTGAGTGGCTTAGGGTGCTGTGGCAATGGAATATCCCATCCGAGCCGGTCCATGGCGCATAGGAATGTCCAGAACCAATGATCGACTCAGTCTTCAATGGGTGCGACTGCCGGCTTTTGAGAATAGCCAGCTCGGGCAGCGTCGTCTTCGTCGCGCCGCCAGAGATAGTACGGAGAAAGTCGCGTCTGGCGGTTGCGGCGATCGTCTATCAGCCACGTACCCAGGCAATTCCTTGCGTGTTCCAGGTAAGTCGTGCCGATGTCCCACCAGTATCTGTCGAAAGGATGCACCGGCTTTTCTGAAGCTGATGGGTCGATGGCTCCGCATGCAGGAGGCCCAAAACAATGGGCCATCGCTTGCCGCACGCTGACTCGGACGTGCCTTGCTCCGGTAGGGAGCATGGGTTCCCACCGCAAGCATTCACGCTCGAAGTTCTGCATGGCAGCGCTAATCTCAGAGCTCGACGGCATCTTGATGTCAGCATGCTCGATGAGGGCCACGACGGCACCTAAAGCTTCCACGACACTATCCACGGCACGTCGCCGGGCAGTTTCAGGCCCTCCACGGCGCTGGTGAATCTCGCCGCGGATCAACGCAACTACCGATATGGCGACAGCGGCCACGGCAACCCAGAACTCAGCATCCATGAGCCGACTGTAATCTACGGAGGCTTAAGGGCTGTAGACCCCGGTCAAGAAATCGCTTCCCATCGATAGAACTGTCGGGAGGGGCGTATGGGAGTATGAGCCCATGCTGAATGATGACGAACTTGCCGCGCTCATTGAGGTCGGCACCGAGTCGCGGAGCATCGAGTTCAAGGGTCCGGGCTCGACTTCCTCGTCCGAGTTTGTCGCGGTGGTGGCCAGAGCCTGCATAGCACTGGCCAACCAGCGTGACGGAGGTCACCTTGTGATTGGGGTAGTGGACAAGGATCCCGGGGGAGCCCAGGGTGGGCTCGACGAGACTCAGCTGGCTGAATGGCTGAGCTACGACATCGTGGTTGCGAAGGTGAACGCATACGCGGATCCACCGCTTCAACTTCAGCTCGCGGAAAGGCACCTCCCGAGCGGGGCATCGGTCGTCGTGATCGAGGTCGCAGAGTTCGCCGAAATCCCGATTCTCAGCGCCAAGGAGTTCAGCGGCAAGATCGTCCGCGGACAGCTCTACACGCGATCCATGGCGAAGCCGGAGAGCTCGGCAAGCAACACGCAGAACGAGTTGCGCGAAGTGCTCGCAATCGCCACTGAGAAGCAGCTCCAGACGTTTCTCCGCACCGCCCGGCACGCAGGACTGGCGGTGGAGGCCATCGGCCAGAATGACGTCGATCAGTTCATGGCCGAGCGTGCAGCCTTCCTGCAGGAGTCCGTCGCGTCGGGAGTTGCGGGTCTGCCTCAGATATCGGTTGCGACCCGACCGGAGGTCTATCACGCCGAGCGATTGTCGTACGAAGGGCTCCCTGGCCTCGTGGGGAGCAACGCAGTGCGTTTTCGTGGCTGGCCGTTCCCGTTCGTCCAGAGCGTTGTGTTCGGCGATCGCTGGGTCGGTGAGGCGCAAACGAGCATGCATCCCGAGGCATGGGGGATTTATCAGTCGGGGCAGTTCGTGGACATTCGCCCATTTCCCAATGGATACGGTCCCGATTGGGACGGGTACGCGGACACTGGTTCTGAGGGATCGTATCTCCCCGTGTGGTTCCCGGTCATGTTCATTCTTGAGGCGATGGCGTTCGCTGCTCGGTTGCAGAAGGCCACGACATCGACCGAGCCGCTCGTGGTGGAATTCGCGGTAGAGGGAGCGCAAGGATGGGAGCTGGTAGTTGCGGATCCACGGCGGAGCGGCTTCCATGGCAGGTACCGCATGGGTGGACACCGGTGGGAGCGGCGTATCGTACTCGCGCCAGACTTCATTGAAGATGACATCAAGAATGCTGCAGCGGAAGTATCCCGCGACCTGCTTCTCCGATTCGGCTGGACCGGTGTTACAACCGATCTGATCCGCGGAATGCAGGATGAGGTTTTGCGGAGCTAGGCTGCTCAGGGCTGGCTTTTCAATCACCGGTATCGTTCAGCGCCGCTCGCGCCTTTCCCAATCATGAGCGCGCCCGATATTAGTATCTAGACCAGTCCCGCTTGCAGACGGGCCCAGGGCCGTTTCGCACCTGTTCTATTCCGAGCTGCGATAGGAAGCGCCATGGCCAATGACCCTTTGAACCTCGATGCGTCTGCCGAGTGGGCTGGTCTCTGGTGGCTGCCAGAGGACCCGGACTACCGGGTCCCCGGATTCCTTCGATACGAGCCTGAGGACGGTCTAATGCTGTCCCTGATCGGTACGTTTGAAGACCGCCTCATGACAACGCTCGCTCCAGGACTTGTCGCGGTCCACGAAGGGCAACAGACGTGGGAGGTGATCCACGGTGCGGCCGAACAGCGCGAGATCACCCTGCTCGACTGCATCCCGAATGGCGGGACGCGGACCATTGCTGCGAGAGTCAAGAGCCCCGACAAGCAGACCGTCGCAGCAACGATCGCGATAATCGGGGCGCTTGTCAGTGGTAACGATGACGAGGCGTTCGCTGCGGCCGAGGTGTCGGTCGAAGACCTCGGCCTCTGGTCGGCCTCGTCGGTGTTCACGGCTCTTCTCGGCACTCCCGGCGGCAAACCGGACGGAAGCGGGAGTATCTCAGTGAAGCGGGTGAAAGACCAGTCGGTCGTCGTCGATGGAACCGAGTACCGTCTGTCGCACCGGTACACACTGCCGTACTTCGATCAACGTAAGGGCGGTACCGTCGGGCGCATGCGCGACACCGTATTCGCACGAATCGCCCCCGCAGAAGCATTTTCGTTGAGCAGCGCATTGAAAGCGGCCACCCTGATACAGGATCTGGTCGCCCTCGCGATGCACCGCGCCGCCGGCGTAATTTGGCTTCGGCTGGACGTGGCAGAAACCGAGGCTGAACCGCGCGGCAACCGCCCTGCATTACCCCGCAACGCCGACGTGCTCTACTCGCCAACAGCCCTCGGTAAACACGATGTCAAGGTTGTTGACCACCACCGAGTCTTCTTCACGTGCGCATCGATCCCGTTCGAGGAAGTCCTTCGCCGCTGGATTGAAGCGCACGGGCGGCTACAGGCCGCGACCAACATGATCTTGGGCCTCCGCTACGCACCTGCCCGCTACATCGAGAACAATCTCCTGACAGCAGTGGGCGCGGCCGAAGTGCTGCACCGTGGTCTCCGAATCGATGAGCGACCGATCCCGGCGGACGCGTTCAAACCGATGCGAGAAGCGATGCTTGAGCACGTGCCTGACGAACACCGCGAGAGATTCAAGGGAGCCATCCGCAACGATCCAACGCTTCGGGACCGGCTGCACGCCCTCGCTGCGCGCCCCGACCAGGAGGCAATCTCTACGCTCATGCCGAGTGTGGACAGGTGGGCACAACGGACCACTCAAGCCCGGAACGACCTGGCGCATGAAGGCCGAACTCCCAAGCACTCCTTCGACGAGCTGATCGCTATCGTGGACGTGACCACCGCCATCGTGACCCTCAACCTGCTGCATGAGCTCGGTGTGCCTGCCGAGCGGCAGCGCGAGATCGTACGGGATCACCCGCAGCTTCGCTCGACAGCCAAGAGCGCGCGCGAATGGTTCTTTGCACCCGGAACCGGTTCCTAACGCTGTCGTCGGCGGTCGAGGAGAGTCTTGATGCGGCAGCCTCGCGCGGTGTCGCACGTTGCCTCGGGGGGCTACCTCATCCGGTCTTTTGCAAGTAGTCCGGCCGCAGAAGCACGAACATGCAGCCATCAACGTTAGTCAATCCCAAGTCTGACCACACCAGCAGCGGCCGTCCTAGTGTTCCTGGATGACGAGGACCCGTCGCTCTCCGAGCAGGATGATGTCTTCGTAGCTGAGCATGGCTTCAGTCCAACAGCACCGGCCGGCCGCCGGTAGGGGATCTTGGTCTATGTGGAAAACCCCAGGTAACGGCATCGGAGCGCTCTGCCCGCGAGCCTCCTGTGACCACCGGCTGAAATCCGAGCGGCGGCGAACCAGAGACGAGCCTCCAGTTCCAGGAACCTACGCGGATGCACCACCAACTCTTTCCTGCACCCTCGACGCCGAGTTTGGCCGGCGTGTGCTGTCGGAACTCGACAGTTAGTGAACATGTGGTAATCGCAGTGGGAGAGGGCTGTTTGTGCTGATTTAGCAGGGATCTTTTCTCCTCGAAAATGAGCGCACCAATACACCGCTGCGCGGACCCCGGGGAGCCGGGAAGACCATGCAGCCCATCACGGATGAAGCCGCAGCCGCCGGTCTTGTCTCGAGCCCGCAGCATGAGTCCTGACGATGGCCGGGTCATGCCGAGGCGATGAGGCGGGGGAGGTTGGAGAGCGCTCCGGCGGCATGGGCTCGGCTGCGCTCGCGAGCCTCGGGGATGCGTGGGTCGTCGGCGTAACGCTCCAGCTCGGCGAAAGGATACAGCCGGCTCGTGCGCGACCAGGCGGACACGGCCGGATGCTGGGCGCGTGCCCGGGCGTTCGCCATCAGCGCGGCGTAAGCGATGAGGAAGTCGACATTCCGATCCCAGAGGTGCAGCGGGCGGCACAGCTTGTTCTTCTGGTCGTCGTCGTGGAGTTCGGCTTCGACAACGCCAAGCATCGCGTACTGGAACGAGACGGTGCCCCAGAACATCGGTTGAAGCGTGATGCGGCCAGGTTCGAAGATCGGACGAAGTGGCGGCCGGACGAGCCCCGACGCCGCGCAGTGGAGGTGCAGCGTGTCGCGTGTCGTGGGGATGACACCGTCGTCGAGGATGATGCGGTCGCGTTCGACAGTGCGCACGTGGCCGAGGCGGACGACATCCTCGATTTGCCGGAGGAGAGCGATCTCGGCTTCTCCGACGATCGCACCGTGGAACATCGTGGGTGGCACGGAGGGATCGACCCGCAGCAGGATTCCCTGTTCGTCGAGCCGTGCGAAGAGATCGTCAGCCGTCTTCGCTTGGGCCATGGCCTCGATCTGTGCAGCGTTCGCGAGGTACTGCTCGACGACTTGGTCGTGCGGCTGCAGGTAGCGTCGATTCGGCCACCATCCCTCGCGCGGTTTGATCCACGTGAGGTCGGCCGGATCCACACCCCGCTCGAGGAGCCACACACACGTGTCGAGGGCGGTCTTTCCCGCTCCGATTACGGTGAAGCGTCCGGCCGGGTGGGCGAGTCGGGCGAGCCCACCGGTGGGGATGCAGCGGACTCCCTCAGCCACGGCGAACGGCGGGGCGGAGGTTGCGGGGATGCGGCCCTCAAGATACTTGGCATCCACCACGCGACGGCGCACTGTGACGGGCACGGTGCGGCCGTCCAGGCGGGAGACAACCCGCCCCTCGTCAACGAACTCGCATTCGGGCAGGTAGACTACACGACCGGTCGGCAGGAAGACCCGCGTCATCGCCTCTTCGAAATGCGCGCAGACCTCGCTAGGGCCGGCCAGCTCGTACATGCCTGCGTTCGTGCCGCTGACGTCGCGCCTGTCGGCTCCGAATGGCACGGATTCGACGCCGTAGAGGTTCGCGGGCTGGTGCAGCCGAACGAACGGATATGCGTCCTGCCAGTGTCCGCCGGGTGCGTGCCGACGATCGACTATCGCAACCGTGGCATCCGAATGCGCGAGGATCCGGTCGGTGAAGACCATCCCCGCTGTCCCAGCGCCGACCACCAGATAGTCGGCTTCGATGCGCCCGCGCACGCACCCACAGTAAACCCGGCCGTCTGCGCAGGGGAATCCTCCGGTGGAGCCCCATCGTCCGGGCTCACCACCGCTCCGCCGGCCAGCCGACAGTGGCTCTCGCTCCCGAACAGATTGCAACACTCACCAAGGTCAGCGGTTCCAAAGTACAAGGGCAGGAAACCGCTCAGCTACGAGGACGATCACGGATCGCGGTTCTTGAGAACCTTACAGATCACACGAACGTTGGGGCGATTTTCCGGAGTGCCGCGGCCATCGGCGTCGACGCTGTCCTGGTCTCGCCACAGTGCGCCGACCCGCTCTACCGACGTTCCATCCGCGTCTCGATGGGCACGGTGTTTCAGGTCCCGTGGACCCGGATCGAATCGTGGCCTGGGGACCTTGAGGTACTCAAGGAAGCGGGCTATTTCGTGGCCGGTATGTCGCTCGGTGAAGGTGCCATCACCCTTGATGAGCTGGTAGCGCAGGACCACCAGAACCTCGCGCTGGTCTTCGGCACCGAGGGTGAGGGACTGAGGCCTGAAACCGATCAGGCCCTCGACGCGCGCGTAACTATCCCGATGATGAACGGCGTGGACTCGCTCAATGTCGCGGCTTCCTCTGCTGTGGCGTTCTACGCAACGCGGTAGCGTTAGTGGCTACTAGCGCTGAAGCCGCGGGCCGAGTCCATTCGAACCACCGAAGCTTTTTGCCTGTGTGAACCGCGGTCCGTCGATGTCCGCGTCAAGGGTTCTCCTGACTATGATTGATTCGACGGGGGACCAACTTGCAGGGAGGGAAACTATGAGAACCTCCACTAAGCAGGAGCTTTCGGCGTTATCTCGGATGTTTTCGCCCGCCGTGATGCGGGAGATCGGGAAGTCCGGGACCTCACCACTCCTCGCGCGATTGCTGCGGGAAACAAGCCTGCCAGATGCCCTTCCCTGGGATGCGACGCTCGCGGACGCCTTTGAATTGGCATTCGCCACGCTGTGCAGGATGGGCAACCGTGACGATTACGTGTATCGGACAGCGATCACACAGAAGGTCGTCTTGGGCAGGCATAGCCTGCGCACGGCTACGGTTTTAAATGAGGTTAGGGCCGGACGCTCAAAGGCTGATGTCGTGGTGCTCAACGGCACCGCCACGGCTTACGAGATTAAGTCCGAACGCGACTCTTTTCGCCGATTACCGCAACAGCTCGCCGATTATCGTTCTGTTTTTGCGTCGGTCAACGTAGTAACGAGTCCAAATCAGGTGGAAACTGTCCTGCAGATAGCTCCGAAAGATGTCGGTGTTCTCGCCCTCTCGTCGCGCTATCGGCTTCAAACCGTACGCGAAGCTGTGGACCGACCGGAACGTACATCACCGGTGGCACTACTCGAGACTCTTCGCGTCGACGAAGCAGTTCAAGTACTTTCACTTCTTCGCATCTCGTGCCCAGATGTCCCCAACACCCTACGGTGGGGCATGCTTCGTGAAATCTTCGGCGGGCTGGAAGCAGCAAGCGTCCATTCGGGTGTGGTTCGCGTCCTCAAATCCACGCGCTCACGCGCCGGACTCGAGCCGGCAGTGAAGCTGCTTCCCGTTCATCTCGCAGCAGCAGTCCTGTCGACAGTCCCATCCCCTGCCGCGACTCGGAACCTGAGCACGGCGACGTGGCAACCGCTCACGTCCGTATTAGCTTGGAGTTAGGATCCGATGTATTACCCGTTCTTCCGTGGCAAGCAGTTTGAGCTCCTGGCGATCCGCGAGTCAGCGAAGGTGATCGCAGACGCAGGCTTTACTCCGATAATTGAACCTGTTCGTCAGACACTCAGCGGCCTCCAACGAGCGCTCAAGGAGCTAGTTGATCAGGGGGCTACGGCTGCGGTCATAATTAATCCGCGACACGGTGACCACAGGAACGGGGGTGATCACCTCGCCGCCGACCTTCGCGAGAATTATGGCGACAACGACGCGATCACGCCGGCCATCCTGTTGACCAGCGCGATGAGCTTGGAGGAGGCGTTAGCGAAGATCGCTCCCTATGAAGACCGGTCCCTCACCTTTGTTCATGCAGGGTTTACGGATGGAAAGGGTCTGGCCGCCAACCTGCCCCCCGGGGACTTCACCCACGTGTTCCTTGATGCTCGCAACACCCTTTACAGGCGGCCGTTCAAGGGCGGAAGACGGATTCTCGTGGAAGACGGATTCGAGCGCAAGAAGAACGCGGATTATGGACCCATCGATCGCTTTTCGGACCTTCACGTCACTTTCGATGAATTGGGCGGTGACGGCTACGGAGACTTCCTGACTATTGGGGACCATTACGCCGAAGGCGGCGGCCCAGCTTATGCTGTAGCGATCCATCTGACGTTTATTGACCCTGATCAAGACGACGCCATGTTCGTCTACCACTTCGTTTCCGACTCGAACGACACACCCGTCGACCCAGCGGGTAAGTTTGCGCAGGCGCTCGACAAGCTGATCCGGGAGGTGGACCGCGAGGGGTCGAAGGTTCTTAACACATCGGCGGTGCAAGAGTTCCGCGATCTTCACGACCGAAGGCACTTCCCTGGCCTCGGTTTCGTAAAGAAATTGTCAATCAAGCATCATCTCGAGACACTCGCGGACTTTCACGCAAATGGCTAGCCGGCGTTGTTGCGCGAACTGCTTTAGTGACCGCCTGATTCGTGAAGAACTCATCGCTCAATGTGACCCCGTTGACCAAACCTGCGACTATTGCGGCGCAGAGAATGTCTCGTGCGTGGAACCGGATCGGCTCGGCCAGTGGTTCTCGACCCTCATGGCGACATATGAGGAGGTCAATGAGGGCAAACCAATCGTGCAACTCCTGGACGAGGAATGGGGATTCTTCCGGGACTCAGGACTTCGTCCGGCAGAAGCCAAAGACTTGCTCGCTGACGTGCTCGACGACGGCGAGCTTGTTCGCAGGCTATTCGTCCCCATTGAACACTTTGGCGGCGGGAACCTCAAGCGCTGGGAAGACTTGCGCGATGAGATGATGCACGTGAACCGGTGGTTCCTTGCCGAACCGATGGACATGGATCGAATCAAGGAGCTCCTAAGCCAGCTGATTGCATCGCCATCCACCCTTAGCGATCTGAAATGGTATCGAGCTCGCCTCTTGGGTAGCGACGCGCCCTACGAGGTCCACGAAATGGGCGCACCACCACCTCGCCTAGCAGGACATGGTCGCGCGAACCCCGCAGGTATTCCATACCTCTACCTCGGTTCGACTCGAGCGACTTCGGTAGCCGAGCTAAGGCCGCACACTGGAGAGCGAGCATGTGTAGCTGAGTTCCAGTTAGCGAAGCCCGATCTGAAACTTGCGGATCTAAGGGATCCGCGAAGTCTGATTTCGCCGTTGTTCGGCGATGAAAGTCAGATGATCAAACTTCGCGCGGACCTGCCACTCCTGGAAAGGCTCGGTGACGAACTCACCCGCCCGGTTCACCCTCGTGGGGCACCTTATGAATACATTCCTACACAGTACCTATGCGAGTTTGTGAAGACGTGTGGCTTTCACGGCGTCATGTACCGCAGCTCCGTTAGTAGTGACGAAGGTGTCAATATCGCACTCTTTGACCCAAGGCTGGCAACGGCAACACACGTCGAAGAAGTCTCTGTTGAACAGGTGAGCGTTCAGATCAGCCCACCCTCAAACGCTCACATCTGAGTTACTCACGAGTTGTCGCCTAGCGCTCGAATGCGTCCAAGCGGCTTGTCATATCCGAATGCCACCTCCGGTCGGGTGCCGCCTCGGCTACGTGTAACGGTCATGAATTCGTGACCGTGCAATCCCAGGTGTCGCGTGGCCCATCAATTCCCAACACATTGCAACCACCACCAACGTGGGTGCCATCTTCCGGTCAGCCGCCGCCCTGGACATCGACGCGGTCCTGGTTTCGCCCCGCTGCGGAGACCCGCTCTACCGCAGAAGCGTCCGCGTAAGCATGGGCACCGTCTTCCAGGTGCCGTGGGCACGGCTCACCAGCTGGCCGCAGGACCTGCACCTGCTCAAGGACCACGGCTTCACCGTCGCGGCCCTGGAGCTGACCGATGATGCGCAGGACGTGGACGAAGTCGCCGCGCAGAACCCGGAGAAACTGGCCCTGGTGCTCGGCGCCGAAGGCGCAGGCATGAGCGCAGAGACACTTGCCGCCGTCGACCTCGCCGTCAAAATCCCCATGCGCAACGGTGTGGATTCGCTCAATGTGGCTGCCGCCTCGGCCGTGGCGTTCTGGGAGCTGCGCCCCCGCGACGGGCTCCGGAACGAAGCAGCGGCGCGGTTCGCTGGCACCGTCCTTATCCGCTATTATTGATAGCTGGCCGTCCTGAGTCTTTCGGCGCGGACGCGGCCATCCCATTCATACCTGACAACTGGCAAAATCCAGTTGTGCGAACAAAGGTCCCATTATGAAGTCTGATATCCACCCGAAGTACGAAGCTGTTGTTTTCAACGACCTGGCTTCCGGCGTCAAGTTCCTGACCAAGTCCACCGTGTCTTCCTCGAAGACCATCGAGTGGGAGGACGGCAACACCTACCCGGTCATCGACGTCGAAATCTCCTCCGAGTCCCACCCGTTCTACACGGGCAAGCAGCGCATCATGGACTCCGCAGGCCGCGTCGAGCGCTTCAACGCTCGCTTCAAGGGCTTCGGCGGCAAGAAGTAATTCACTTCGCCCAAGCTTTCCAGGGAAGCCCGCACCGGCAACGGTGCGGGCTTTTCGCGTTATAGACCCCAACGCAGGGTCGGGGCGGCTTGGCGCCGGGGCGCACTGGTGGGGCAGGATGGAAGCCATGACCGTTACGCCATTCCCAGCAGCTGATTCTGCTTCCCGCCGGCACGGCGAGTACAAAGTCCCCGGCGGCAAGCTGGTGGTGGTGGACCTGGACGTCACGGACAACCTGCTCGCCAATGTCTCCGTCAGCGGTGATTTTTTCCTGGAGCCGGACGAGGCACTCCTGGACATCAACCGCGGGCTCACGGGACTGCCGGAAGGTACGACGGCGTCCGAGCTTGCCGCCGTCGTCACCGCTTCGCTGCCTCCCGACGCCGCCCTGTTCGGCTTCTCTGCCGACGCCGTCGCCATCGCGGTCCGCCGCGCCCTGGCCAAAGCCACGTCCTGGGCCGACCATCGCTGGAACCTCATCGCCCCCACGGTCCTGCCCACGGAAATCAATGTCGCCCTGGACGAGGTGCTCACCGAGGAAGTAGGGGCCGGCCGCCGCAATCCCACCCTCCGGTTCTGGGACTGGCAGGAGCCGTCCACGGTGATCGGCAGCTTCCAGTCCTACCGCAATGAGGTGGACCCGGACGGAGTGGCCAGGCACGGCATCAAAGTGGTCCGCCGGATCAGCGGCGGGGGAGCGATGTTTATGGAGGCGGGCAACTGCATCACGTACTCGCTGTACCTGCCGCAGACCCTGGTGGACGGCCTGAGCTTCGCCGACTCCTACCCCTTCCTGGACGCGTGGGTGATGGCCGCGCTGGAGAAACTGGGCATCACCGCGTTCTACGTGCCGCTGAATGACATCGCCACGGACCAGGGCAAGATCGGCGGGGCGGCGCAGAAGCGCCTGGCCAACGGCGGCATGCTGCACCACGTCACCATGAGCTACGACATCGACGCCGACAAGATGGTGGAAGTGCTCCGCATCGGCAAGGAAAAGCTCTCGGACAAGGGCACCCGGAGTGCCAAGAAACGGGTGGACCCGCTCCGCCGCCAGACCGGCCTGGCCCGCGCGGACATCATCGCGGCCATGATGGAAGTCTTCGCCGAGCGGTACGGCGCCACGCCCTCGGAGCTGACCGAAGCTGAGCTGGCCACGGCCCGCGAGCGTGTTGCCACCAAGTTCGGCACCGACGAATGGCTCCACCGGGTGCCGTGAGTCCCACGCTGTACGTACGTGCGCACTGACGCCCCAATTTGTTGCGCACGGACCGCCCCTGCGCGCTGAGCCCGGACTTCACTGCGCAGCGCCGTATAAGGGACCGTTACCGCGCGGCCTGCGCCCTGAGTGCCCGCAGCAAATGGCTGCGCTGCTCGATGATGATCCTGCGCAGAGCACGGGGAGCGTCGGCATGGGATTCCAGCCACTGGTCCGTCCGGCGCATCACCGGATGCGCAGCCGGCTCCGCGCCTTCCGCGAGGTCCTGTGCCAAAGGGTAGAGGCCCCGGACTATCCGGCTCGCGATCTCGATGCTCCGCGAGTCCCAGGCGCTGCGCAGGCACTCAAAGTACGGCTCCACGTACGGTTCCAGCAGGTCGGCAGGGGCTGTCATAAACCCGCTGATGGTGGCGGTCAGCAGCTGGTTGGAGAGTTCGTTTCCGTGCACGGCCGCGTTCCAGGCCGCGGCTTTGACGTCCGGAACCGGCCGGGCGGCCACGGCTGTGGCGTGGCCGGCACGTCCTGAGGCCGTAGTGTCGCGTGCCAGCTCGGCGTCCAGCTCGGCAACCGTTGCCTCGCCGTTCGCCGCGAGGGCATGCCAGAGGTGCCAGCGCAGCTCCGCGTCCACTGCGAGGCCTTCCACCGGCCCGGTCCCGTCCAGCAGGCCCTTGAGCCTGGGGAGCATGGAGCGGTTATGCCTGCTGAGGGTGGCAAGGGTCCGCGCCCAGGCCAGCTGCTGGTCCGAGCCCGGCTTTGCGCGGTCCAGTTCAGCGGCGGCCGTGGCCAGGAAGGCGGCCCGCACCGCATCACGTTCCGGGGCCGGAGTGTAGCGGTCGACGGCGGTGCCTGCGTTTTCGAGGATGTTCAGCAGCACGCCAATCCCGGTTTCAGCCGGGCCGAACGCGGCAACAGCGTCCACGTACCGGGAAGCCGGGCTCTCTCCGTCCCGGGCGGAGTTCCATAGCGCGGTCCAGCAGAGGGCGCGGGCCATGGGATCGGAGATCCGGTCCAGCGATGCACGCACTGTTGCCTCAGATGCCGGATCCAGCCGGACCTTGGCGTAGGTGAGGTCGTCGTCATTGACGAGCAGGAGCGCGGGCCGCGGCCTGCCGGCGAGCTGGGGGAGTTCCGTCCGTGCACCGGACACGTCCGTTTCGAAGCTCCCGGTACGCACGAGCGCGCCGCCGCCGTCGAAAGTGTAGGAGCCCACACGAAGCCGGTGCGGCCGCAGTTCTTCCCGTCCCGTCACCGGATCCGTGGCCTCCTGGACGATGACCACCCGGTCCGGGGCGCCCTGGTCGTCCATCGACTCGAAATCCAGAGACAGCGTGGAGATGCCGGAGGTCTGCAGCCACTGCTGCGCCCAGCCGGCCAGGTCCCGTCCGGACGCGGTGCTGAGGGCTGCCAGCAGGTCCGTCAGGGACGTGTTCCCGTACGCGTGCTTGCGGAAGTATGCGCGGGAGCCGGCGATGAAGGCCTCGAACCCCACGTAGGCCACCAGCTGCTTCAGCACAGAGGCGCCCTTGGCGTAGGTGATGCCGTCGAAGTTCTGCTTGGCGGCCTCCAGGTCCGGGATGTCAGCCACGATGGGATGGGTGGTGGGCAGTTGGTCCTGGACGTAGGCCCAGGCCTTGCGTTTGTTGGCGAAGTTGACCCAGGCGGTGTCCCAGTCCGTGGCGCGGTCCACGCCCAGGGTGCCCATGTAGTCGGCGAAGGATTCCTTGAGCCACAGGTCGTCCCACCATTGCATGGTCACCAGGTCGCCGAACCACATGTGTGCCATCTCGTGCATCAGGGTGTTGGCCCGTGCCTGGTACTGGGCGTCCGTGGCGCGGGAGGTGAAGACGTAGCTTTCGGTGAACGTCACCAGGCCGGGGTTCTCCATGGCGCCGAGGTTGTATTCGGGCACAAAGGCCTGGTCGTATTTGCCCCACGGGTAGGGGTAGTCGAAGAGCCGGTTGAAAAAGTCCAGGCCTTTTTTAGTGAGCCGGAACAATTCGTCCGCGTCGAAGGAGTCAGCCATGGAAGCGCGGCAGTACAGCGCGAGGGGGACGTCCAGGGAGGTCCCGTCGTCGAGCGTTGCCTGCCAGCGGTCTTCCGCCTTGAAGTAGGGCCCGGCAAGGACGGTGGTGATGTACGTGGACATGGGCTCAGTGGTGGCGAAGTCCCAGCGGGCCGCGGCGGGATCGTCCGTCAGGAGGGTGCGGTTGACCTCCGCCCCGTTGGAAGCGACGTGCCAGTCTGCGGCAGCAATGATGTGGAAGGTGTAGGTGGCCTTCAGGTCCGGCTGCTCAAAATTGGCGAAGACCCGGCGGGCGTCTGCCGGCTCATATTGGGTGTAGAGGTAGCAGCGCCCGTCCGCAGGGTCCACGAACCGGTGCATTCCCTCACCGGAGCGGCTGTAGCGGGCCGTTCCGGTGACGGTCACCTGGTTCTCCGCCTCGAGGTTGTCCAGCCTGATCCTGGCACCGTCCACCACGTCCTCCACGCGAAGCCGGTGGCCGTTCAGGAGCACGCTGTGCACCGCGCTGCCGATGAAGTCCAGGAAGGTTGAGGCGCCCGGCCGGGCGGTGAAGTTGATCACGCTGCGGGTGGGGTAGCCGGCAATGTCCGGGTCCGGCGCCTGCCGCACGTCCAGCGAAACGTCATAGCTGGTGGTGCTGATCAGGGCTGACCGGGCGGCAGCTTCATCACGCTGCAGATTCTCATGTGACACCCAGCTATCTAATCACGGGGCTGGTGTCCAAAATCACGCGGTGATCAGCAGGGCGGCGGCCAGCCCCAGGAGGGCGATCAGGAGCCAGGATGCGAGTGCTGCCAGGAGCGCCTGCCCACCTGTAAGCAGCAGGGTGCGGATGCGTACCGCCGACCCCAAACCGAACAGTGCCGCGCCGAGCAGGATGTCCTGCAGCGCCGCCCCTGCCTCCAGCCATCCGGCGCCAAGCCAGTCTGTGGACCGCAGGCCCACCATGGCCATGAAACCCAGCACGAACAAGGGCACCACCGGCGGAAGCTTGGCGCGGGTATCACCTGCCCCGCCGGAACCGCCGGTGCCGTCGCCGCCGCCCGCGCCGTTTCGGGCGGCCAGCCGCATCTGGGCGCCCGCTATTGCGGCGACGGGCGCCAGCAGCAGCACCCGGGTGAGTTTAACCACGACGGCGATGCCCAGCGCCGCGGTTCCCGCAGTCTGCGCCGTGGCCACCACCTGCCCCACGTCGTGCACGGAGGCGCCTGTCCAGGCGCCGAATGCGGGAGCGGAGAGCTGCAGGGGATGGACGAACAAGGGCAGGACGCCGATGGCGAGCGTTCCGCACAGGGTCACCAGCGCCACCGGCAGGACAGTGTCCACGTGGCGGATCCGCCGGACAGCGGCCATGGCACCGATCGCTGACGCGCCGCAGATCGAAAAGCCCGTCGCCACCAGCAGCGCGGTTACCGGCGGCAGCCGGAACAGCCGGGAGATCAGGTAGGTCCCGCCGAAGCTGGCCGCAACCACCCCGGCGATCAGGACCAGGGCAAGCCAGCCCAGTCCCAGCACGTCCATGATGCTCACTTTCAGCCCCAGCAGGATGATCCCGCCGCGCATCAGGTGTTTTCCGGCGAAGTCCAGCCCGGGCCGGGCCCTTCCCGCGGTCCAGACCCCTGCCGCGGGCAGGTTGGCGGCCAGGACGCCCAAAACGACTGCCAGGGTCATCGCCGGAAGGACGGGAACCAGCCGGTGGACCAGGAAGGCAACAGCCAGTGCAACCGCCGCCGTAGCCAGGCCGGGGATGAGCCGGTCAGCACGTTCGGGCAGGCCGGAACCCGGGGCTGGGAGGCTTCTGCTGACTGGCACTCACCTACTGTGCCGGAAAAGTTCAGGAATCCACGAACCAGGCGGCCTGCGCCAACACGCCAGAATGGATGGCAGTAATGAATTCGAAACAAAAAGATGGTTGGCTTGTGGACATGTCAGACCTATTCCAGGATTACTCCGTGGCCGCCGGCCGGACCGGAGCCTACGACGAGATGTTCGCCCCCGGGCAGCAGGCCCGGGGCTCCTATGAGCAAGTGGCGGACGCCCTTCGCAAGCTCTCCCTCGCCGATGTCAGCGCACGCGCCGACTCGATGGCCCGCACCTTCCTGGACCGTGGTGTCACCTTCGATTTCGCCGGCGAGGAGCGCCCGTTCCCGCTGGATATCGTCCCCCGGGTCATCCCCGCAGCCGAATGGGACGTGATGGAGCGCGGTGTTGCGCAGCGCGTGCGCGCGCTCGAAGCCTTCCTCAACGACGTGTACGACAAAATGACCGTGGTGTCCGACGGCGTGATCCCGCGGCAGCTGGTGACCACCAGTGCGCACTTCCACCGCCAGGTGCACGGTTTTGAGCCGGCCGGCGGCGTCCGGGTGCACATCTCGGGCATCGATGTGGTCCGCGATGCCGCCGGAACGTTCCGGGTGCTGGAGGACAACGTGCGCGTGCCTTCGGGCGTGAGCTACGTCCTGGAGAACCGGCGGGCCATGGCCAAGGGCCTGCCCGAAGCCTTCGGCCAGCAGCTCATCCGGCCGGTGGAGGAGTACCCCCGCCGGCTCCTCTCGGCCCTGCGCAAAACTGCACCCGCGGGCGTGGACGATCCCACCGTCGTCGTCCTCACTCCCGGCGTGTTCAACAGCGCCTACTTCGAGCACACCCTGCTGGCCGGCCTGATGGGTGTGGAACTGGTGGAAGGCCGCGACCTGATCTGCCGCGGCAACCGCGTCTACATGCGCACCACCGCCGGCGAGCAGCGTGTGGACGTGATTTACAAGCGGATCGACGATGATTTCCTGGATCCGCTGCAGTTCCGGGCCGATTCCATGCTGGGCTGCCCCGGCCTGGTCAACGCGGCCAGGGCCGGCGGGGTGACCATCGCCAACGCCGTGGGCAATGGCGTCGCCGACGACAAACTCGTCTACAGTTACGTCCCTGACCTGATCCGCTACTACCTCAGCGAGGAGCCCATTATCGCCAACGTGGACACCTACCGCCTCGAGGAAAAGGAAGCGCGGGAATACACTCTGGACAACCTCTCCGAACTGGTGGTCAAGCCGGTGGACGGGTCAGGGGGCAAGGGCCTGGTGATCGGGCCGGACGCCTCCAAGGACGAACTTGACGCCCTCCGCCAGCGGGTTATCGCCGACCCCCGCGGCTGGATCGCACAGCCGGTGCTGCAGCTCTCCACGGTGCCAACACTGAGCGGGGACAAGTTCGGGCCGCGCCACGTGGACCTGCGTCCCTTCGCAGTGAACGACGGCGAGAACGTCTGGGTGCTGCCCGGCGGCCTGACCCGTGTGGCGCTGAAGGAAGGTTCGCTGATCGTCAACTCCAGCCAGGGCGGCGGTTCCAAGGACACCTGGGTCCTGGCGGATTCGCCGCAGGTACCGGTGGAGACCGTGCCGCGGCCCTCCATCTCCGTCCGCGAACGCGTGTCCGTGTGGCCAGTGGAAAGCAACTGGCGCGACCGCCAGTCGGAGCAGCAGCAGTGAGCCCGTCCGACGTCGGGCCAATCGTTTTGACCGTTTCGGGCCCGCAGGAGGTAACCGCGAATGCTTAGCCGAATTGCCGAGTCCCTTTTCTGGATCGGCCGGTACGTGGAACGGGCCGACGGCACCGCCCGTATCCTCGACGTCCACCTGGAACGCCTGAACCACCTCCCCATGGAGGAACGCAAGAGCGTGGCACAGGAGCTCCTGGCGGTGATGGGCGCGCGCCCGCAAAGCGAGGACTTCGGCCTGCCGGAGCTGCTGCACGCCTTGGCCTACGACAAGACCAGTGCCACCTCCATTGCCGGGTCTCTCGGCGCTGCCCGCGAGAACGCCCGCCGCGCCAGGGAAACTGTTTCGTCCGGCCTGTGGGAGAGCCTGAACACCACCTATTACGGGCTGAGCCAGCACCGCAAGGACGTGGTGGGCACCTACCGGTTCTGCAACTGGACCCTGGAACGCACCGCCATGGTCAGCGGCCTCGCCGACACCACGGTGAGCCATGATGAGAGCTGGCTGTTCCTTGTTCTGGGACGCTCCCTGGAGCGGGCCGACATGACCGCACGCATGCTTTCCACCCGCGACGTCCTGTCCGCTGGTATGTCCTGGGTGAACATGCTCCGCTGCGCCGGCGCCTACGAGTCCTTCCTGCGTACCCGGCGGGCCGCCTTCGGTGACCAGCACGCGGCAGAATTCCTGCTGCTGGACCGGCTGTTCCCGCGCTCCATTGTGTACGCCCTGCGCGACGCCGACGAGTGCCTGGCCAAACTTGATCCCTCGGCCCAGCGGGTGGGCTTTATCAACGACGCCCGCCGCATCGTGGGGCAGGCCCGCACCTTCCTGGAGTTCCACCGCACCGACGACCTCATGTCCGAGCTGCCCGAACACATGGAGCGGGTGCAGAAGGCAGTGTCCCAGGCCTCGGACGCCATTTCCCGTAAGTACTTCAATCAGGCGGACGAACTGGCCTGGGTGGGAGAAGTTTCATGACCCGGCTGAGCATCGTGCACAAGACGGCGTACAAGTACAACAAACGCGTCACCCTGTCCTACAACGAGGCACGGATGACGCCGCTGACCGACTCCCAGCAGGTGGTGCTGGAATCGGTGGTCAAGGTGTCGCCTTCGCAGGCGGCCGTCAGCAGCTACCGGGACTACTGGGGGACTAGGGTCACTGCGTTCGACATGCAGATGCCACATGAGCACCTTGAAGTGGTCTCCAACATCACGGTGGAAGTCCACCGCGCCGAGAAAATCCCATCCGAGTCCGATATCGCGGGCTGGGACGTCCTGGCCGCGCCCGAAACGCTCAACACCTTCAGCGACTGGCTTCCGCAGTCCCGGCTGAGCGGGCCCGGCGACGAAGTCCTGGGCCTCATTCCCGCTGTGGTCGAAGGGAAGAACCCGCACGAGGCTGCGATGGCGGTCTTTGAGTGGATGCGCGGCGAGATGACCTACATGTCCGGCTCCACGGCTGTCACCACCAACGCTGAGGAAGCCTGGGGCCAGCGAAAGGGCGTGTGCCAGGACCTGGCACACCTTGCTATCGGTGCGCTGCGCAGCTGCGGCATTCCGGCCCGGTACGTGTCCGGGTACCTGCACCCGCGCTCCAGTGCCGGCATCGGTGAAACGGTGGCCGGGCAGTCGCACGCCTGGCTGGAGTGGTGGGACGGGGACTGGCGGAGCTGGGACCCCACCAACCACAAGCCTGCCGGGGATTTCCATGTCACCGTGGCCCGGGGCAGGGACTACCGTGACGTGCCCCCGTTGAAGGGCATCCTGTCCGGCGGCGGCGGATCGGCGTTGAGCGTCAGCGTGGAGATCACCCAGCTCGCCTGACCGGCACGGTTTCGAAGCGGGTTACTCCGGGGAGGCTTTGGCCGCGCCGCTGAGCTGGGTCCACCAGGTTAGCGGTTCGGTGACTTTGAAACGCCGGCCGGTGATGCTGTCCGGCGTGATCCGGACGAACGCGTCCTTCTTCCCCGCCTGCCAGGGGAACAGGTACAGCTGGGTGGTTTCCATGATCTGTTCGGTGCCGGTAACGATGTCGGCCGTGCCCTTGGCCACCACGCTCCAGGCCAGCCCGGTGCCGGGATCCACGCCGTCCGCTTCCAGGGCCACGGCGGCACCCTTCGAGGAGCCGGCCAGCTTGGTGCCCTCACCGGTCCGGAAGACGAGCGTTCCGCCGTCCACGGTGTAGTTGACTGGGAAGATGTCCGGGCGCCCGTCAGCAAGGACCGCGAGCCTGCCCACGGACACCGTCCGCAGCATGGCCCAGCACTCGTGGTGTTCCAGATTCTGTACGTCAGGGGAAGTCTCGCGGTTCATGCCGCTGAGCATACGCCTACCAGGGGCTGGGCTTGTAGTCCTTGAGGAACACCCCGTACTGGTCTTCGCCGTTCTCGCCCATGACGATGGGGTCGTAGACGCGGGCGGCTCCGTCCACCAGGTCCAGGGGCGCGTGGAAGCCCTCTTCCATGAGCCGGACCTTGGTGAAGTGGGGGCGTTCGTCCGTGATCCAGCCTGTGTCCACGGCGGTCATGAGGATGCCGTCGGTTTCCAGCATCTCCTGGGCACTGGTCCGGGTCATCATGTTCAGCGCAGCCTTGGCCATGTTCGTGTGCGGGTGGCCGGGGCCCTTGTACGCACGCGAGAACTGGCCCTCCATGGCCGAGACATTGACGATGTACTTCCGCCGCGCCGTGGACAATTTCATGGCCGGCCGCAGCCTGCTGACCAGCAGGAAGGGGGCTGTGACGTTGCAGAGCTGGACTTCGAGCATCTCCAGCGGATCCACCTCGTCCACCACCTGCGTCCAGCTGTTGATGGTTGCCAGGTCCGGCACCAGGCCGCCGGCGTCGATCGCTGTTCCCGAGGCGATCCGCTCCAGCGAAGCCGAACCCGTGGAAAGCGCCAGTGAAGTGATGGCATCTCCGGCGAGCACCGGGTGCTCGGTGACGCTGCTGGCCAGCGCCAGGGGGTGCTTGTCGTGCGCGTGGCCGAACGTCACCAGCTCGGGGCCGCCGTTGGCCTGTTCGAGGGCTGCCGGCAGCGGCTCATCCTCCGCATCGACCAAAGGCTTGTAGGCATTACCGGACCGGCGCACGGTCTGGGCCGCGTTGTTGATGATGATGTCCAGCGGGCCGGCCTCGTTGAGTGAGTCGGTCAGGGCCATCACCTGGGCGGGGTCCCGCAAATCGATGCCCACGATCCGGAGCCGGTGCAGCCACTCACCGCTGTCCTCCATGGCGGCGAACCGACGGGCGGCGTCCTTGGGGAACCGGGTGGTGATGGTGGTGTGGGCGCCGTCCCTGAGCAGCCGGAGCGCGATGTACATCCCGATCTTGGCACGTCCGCCGGTGAGCAGCGCGCGCCGGCCGGTCAGGTCGGTGCGGGCGTCGCGCTTGGCGTGGTTGAACGTGGCGCATTCCGGGCACAGCTGGTGGTAGAAAGCGTCCACCTGCGTGTAGTGCTGCTTGCAGATGTAGCAGGGGCGGGACCTGATCAGGTGCCCGGCCACCTTACCGGTAGTGGAGGGCGCCAGCTTGTTGCCGCGGGTTTCGTCGTCGATCCGGTCCGGCGCCGCGGTGGCCGTCAGGGCCAGGACCGCCCGGTCCGCCTCGGAGATGAGGTCCCGTTTGGTGACGCGGCGGTGCCTCTTGACGGCCTTGAACATCTTGCCGGTGGCGCGGCGCACCGAGATGTAGTCCGGGTGCTCCTCGTCATAGGCGTGGATCGTGTTGAGGACCTTGAGGCATGCCTGGATTTCCTCAGGCGTCAGATCGGGGGAGCTCATTGTACTGATTTTACAGCCTGGAACTCCCCGCGGCCCCCACTGCACAGGGGACCGCCGGGGGAGTATCCATGCCGAGCGGTTCAGGAAATACGTGCTCCGGGTGCTGCTTCCGCCGCCGCGGCGGCGTGTGTCGCGGCTACCTTGTCCACGGACTGGCGGACTTCGGGGTACTGCTCTGCGGCGGCCTTCACGGCGTTCGGCACGAGGTGCAGGTTCGCCGCTGCCAGCTGCCGCTCCTTGTCACCGGGTTCCGGGACTTCCTGGCCCTTGGACAGCACGGTGATGCCGGATTCGGTGACCTTGAAGCCGCGGGAACGGTCCAGCTCGGGATCCAGTCCGATCGCTGCGCCTGCCGGGACCTTGACGTTCTTGTCCAGGATGGCCCGGTGGATGACAGCGCCCTCGCCGACATACACCTTGTCCATGAGGACGGAGTCGATGACGCGGGCGCTGGTACCCACGAAGACGTCATTGGAAAGGACTGAGCCTTCCACAACGGCGCCGGAGATCACCACGCCGCTGGAGACGATCGAGTCCAGGGCGGTGCCGACGGTGTTGTTCTGGCCGCGGACAAACTTGGCCGGCGGGGAGATGCTCTGCCGGGTGTAGATGGGCCATTCGGAGTTGTAGAGGTTGAAGACCGGCAGCGGGGAGATGAGGTCCATGTGGGCGTCGTAGAAGGAGTCGATGGTGCCGACGTCGCGCCAGTAGGTGCGGTCCCGCTCGGTGGAGCCCGGGATGTCGTTCAGCGTGAAGTCGTAGACGCCGGCCTCGCCCTTGTTGACGAAGTACGGGATGATATCCCCGCCCATGTCGTGCTTGGTGTCCAGCCGCTCGGCGTCCACGTGCAGCGCCGCCACCAGGGCGTCGGCGTCAAAGACGTAGTTGCCCATGGAGGCCAGGAACTGGGACGGGTCCGCTGCCAGGCCAGGCGTGCTGGCGGGCTTTTCGACGAAGGCCGCGATCTTCTGGGGATCGTTCTGGTCCACTTCGATCACGCCGAACTGATCGGCCATGTGCAGCGGCTGCCGCACCGCCGCGACCGTTGCCTTGGCACCGCTGTTGACATGCTGGGCCACCATCTGGGCGAAGTCCATGCGGTAGACGTGGTCGGCGCCCACCACCACAACGATGTCCGGGTTGGCGTCGTGAATGAGGTTCAGCGACTGGTAGATGGCGTTCGCACTGCCCAGGAACCAGCTCTTGCCCACACGCTGTTGCGCCGGGACGGAGGCAACGTAGTTGCCCAGCTGGGTGGACATACGCCACGTCTCGGAGATGTGCCGGTCCAGGCTGTGCGATTTGTACTGGGTGAGGACAACGATCTGCAGATAGCGGGAATTCACCAGGTTGGAGAGGGCGAAGTCGATCAGGCGGTAACTTCCTGCAAAGGGCACCGCCGGTTTCGCGCGGTCTGCCGTCAGTGGCATCAGCCTGTTTCCCTCGCCGCCGGCGAGGACAATGGCCAGGACTCTTTTGTTCAACGGCATAATGGTCGCTCCTGTACGCCTTCGTAACTCCCCAAGACAATCCGGCATGCCCGGACTCCTTCACACTAGAACAGTTATGCGTGAAGGACTACCTTGGGTCTTGTGCGAATAGACATTGTGACTAAAGAGTTTCCGCCGGAAATTTACGGTGGCGCCGGGGTCCACGTGGCCGAATTGAGCAGGGTGCTTAGTAAGCATGTTGACCTGCAGGTTCGTGCTTTTGGGGCTCCGCGCGACACCGACTATCATGGCGCGGCGGTGACCTCCTACGCGGTGCCGGAGGACCTCGGCTCAGCCAACGCCGCTGTGCAGACGCTGGGGGTGGACCTGCGGATCGTTCCGGACATCGAAGGCGCGGACCTTGTCCATTCGCACACCTGGTACGCCAACATGGCAGGGCACCTCGCGTCCCTGCTCCACGGAATTCCGCACGTGCTCAGCGCCCACAGCCTGGAACCGCTGCGCCCCTGGAAAGCGGAGCAGCTCGGCGGCGGGTACGCCTTGTCCTCCTGGGTGGAAAAGACCGCCTACGAGGCAGCGGCGGCCATCATCGCCGTCTCTGAGGGCATGCGGCAGGACATCCTGCGCAGCTACCCCAACGTGGATCCGGCCAAGGTGCGCGTGGTCCACAACGGCATCGACGTTGAGATGTGGCACCGTGACGAGAACGACGACGCCGTCCGCGCCCTGGGTATCGACCCGGAGAAGCCCAGCGTGGTCTTTGTGGGCAGGAACACCCGCCAGAAGGGCGTCCCCTACCTCCTGCGCGCGGCGGCAAAGCTCCCCGCCGACGTCCAGTTGGTCCTGTGCCTGGGCGCAGCCGACACCCCGGAGCTCGCCGCCGAGACGGCCCGCCTGATTGAGGACCTGCAGCGCGAACGCACCGGCGTGGTGCTCATCGAGCGCATGCTGCCCCGCCACGAACTGATCCAGGTGCTCAGCCACGCCACCGCCTTCGCCTGCCCGTCCATCTACGAACCGCTGGGCATCGTCAACCTGGAGGCCATGGCGTGCGGCGCTGCCGTGGTGGCCAGTGCCACCGGCGGCATCCCTGAGGTGGTGGACCACGGCCGAACCGGCCTGCTGGTGGACCTGGAGCAGGTCACCGACGGAACCGGCACACCGCTTGACCCGGAAAAGTTCGTCACCGAATTCGCTGCCGCACTCACCGAGGTGGTGTCGGATCCTGCCCGCGCCCGTGCCATGGGCCAGGCCGGCCGGAAGCGTGCCGAGGAACATTTCTCCTGGGAGTCCATTACCGAGACCACCCTCGAGGTGTACCGCTCCGTGCTGCCGGCACAGGGCTGACGTTACCCGAAGGTACTAACGACGACGGCGCCGCCCGCCTCGCAAGGTGGGCGGCGCCGTCGTGATTGCTGCCGTTGGGGGACGGCTACTTCCGGTTCCCGGCCGTCCGCGCCAGCAAGACCTTCTCGTCCACCGGCGCCTTGCCGCTGGCCCGCTGGCTGCGGAAGTAGGCGCGCGCCTCGTCCTGCCGTTCCTTCTCGGCGCCGGTGGCGATCGCTGCGCGCACGTGGTCTTCCCCGTAGCCGAAGGCATCCACGAGGTCCAGGGCATGCGGGCGGATCTTGACCAGCAGCCTGTTGATGTACTCACCCACCGTCCGGCCGCGCTGCATGGAGAGGCGGCCGTTCATGAGGTACCAGGACAGGTTCTTCTCGATCAGGGACAGTCCGAACAGGTCCCGCAGCCAGGTCAGGACCGTTTTGGTGCCGGGATCGGCAACCTCGCGCAGCGCGTCCGTGAAGGCCTCCCACTGGAGCAGCTCTGCATGGGCCTGCGCGGCGTCGATCAGTTCGTTCTGGTGCCGGTTGAACAGGGCCGCGCCCTGCTCGTGCGACAACCGGCCCGAGCCCTTGAGCGCGGCGGCGGCTTCCGCCACCATGGCCTGCACCCGGTCGGTGAGCAGCGCACGCTGGCCTTCCTCGTCGCGAAGGGCGAGGGCGGCCTTCTGCACCGAGCCGGTGTCGGCGACGAACTGGGCCACCTGGCGCAGGCCGGTCCGGTGGATGGCCGCCCCGGTAGCCTGGCCCACCACGTACCGGGCCAGCACACCGAAGTCCACGCTGCGGAATTCCTTGGCATAGTCAGCCAGCAGCCGTTTGGCCACGAGCTGCAGCAGCACGGTGTTGTCGCCTTCGAAAGTGGCATAGACATCCAGGTCCGCCCGCAGCGAGGCGAAGCGGTTCTCAATCAGGAAGCCGGCGCCGCCGCAGGCTTCCCGGCATTCCTGCAGGGTGTCCAGCGCATGCCAGGTGCTGAGCGGCTTGAGCGCGGCAGCGAGGGTTTCCAGGTCCTGGCGGTCTTCGTCGGTGTCGTGCGCTCCGGAAAAGACGTCGTCGAACTTCTGCAGCAGCTGCTCGTGGGCAAAACCGGCCGCATAGGTGGTGGCAAGCCGGGTGAACAGGCGTTTCTGGTGACGCTGGTAGTCGAGCAGGACTTCCTCTTCCGTATGGGAGGAGGCGTTGAACTGGCGGCGTTCGGTGGCGTACTGGACGGCTGCCTTCAGGGCCACCTTGGAGGCTGCCACGGCGGCACCGTCGAGTGACACGCGGCCCTGCACCAGAGTTCCCAGCATGGTGAAGAAGCGGCGGCCGGGGCTGGCGATGGGGGAGGTGTAGGTCCCGTCGGCGTCCACGTTGCCGTAGCGGTTGAGCAGGTTGGCCCGCGGGATACGGACGTTGGTGAAGTGCAGGCGGCCGTTGTCGATTCCGTTCAGCCCGCCCTTGATGCCGTCGTCCTCGCCGCCGATGCCGGGCAGGAACTCCCGGGTCTCCGGGTCCCGAAGGTCCACATAGAAGGCATGGACACCGTGGTTGACGCCGCGGGTGACCAGCTGGGCGAACACCACCGCGCCCAGGCCGTCAATAGCCGCGTTGCCGATGTAGTCCTTCCAGGCCGCGCGGAACGGCGTGTGCACCACAAATTCCCCGGCTGCGGGATCGTACGTGGCGGTGGTGGCGATGCTGGCTACGTCCGAGCCGTGCCCGGTTTCGGTCATGGCAAAGCAGCCGGGGATGGCCAGGCTCATGATGCCCGGAAGCCATTTGGCGTGGTGCTCTTCGGTCCCGAGGTGCATCACGGCCGAACCGAAGAGCCCCCACTGGACACCGGCCTTGATCTGCAGCGACGGGTCCGCCACCACCAATTCCTCGAAGCCGGCGATATTTCCGCCGTGGTCATCTGAGCCGCCCAGCGACTCCGGGAAGGCACGGTGCACGGCCTCGTTCTCCACGAGGTACTTCAGCTGCCCGAACACCCTGGCACGGTGTTCGGTGTGCGTGAGCCCCTCGATCTTGTGCAGCTCGGGGCGCGCGGCAAGTGTCCTGGCCTGGCGCCGGACCTCGGCCCACTTCCCCAGGAGCTGTTCACCCAGCACGTCGACATCGACGGCCGGTTGTGCCTCAGCTGTCCTCGAGGCGGCAGCTGCCACTGTTCCGGGGCGCTGCCTTCTTCCGGCGGGACGGTCAACTAGTTCAGTCATCTCGTAGTCCTTCGTTGGTGCTGACAGATGTGTGGTGGTGCTGCGGCTCACTGGTGCTGCCGCTTGGGTTCTTTGGACCATTGCGGAGATGCGGTGAGGCGTTACGTCCGGGCAGGTGCTGACAGCTCGGGGGCGATGCCGACGCAGAGCCAGTCGGTGATCTGCAGCGCCATCGCTTCCTGGCCGGGCTTGGCAGGGGAATCGGGGGTGCTGAGCCACTGTTCGCCCGCGTTCCGCACCATGCCGATGGCAGCTTTGGGCCAGTAGCCGATGACCGCTTCCTTGCCGTCACCCAGGTGCGAGCGCATGGGCGTGGCAATCATTTCCGCCACGGCGTCAAAGAAGTGCCCCAAAGCGGCGGATCCCGCCCCGGGGTCCCGGGCACTGTCCGCGTCGACGGCAGGGCTGGTCACAAAGGTGTAGACGTTGGGGCTGGTGCTGGCCATCTGCAGGTAGGCGGTGACCATGGCCAGCAGACCTTCGCGCGGAGTGTCGGCACTCTGCGCAGCCTCCCGGATCCGGTGCTGCATCCGGCTGAGGACAACCTCGCCGACGGCCTGCTGTAGTCCTGCCTTGTCGCCGAAATAGCGGTAGAAGACGGACTTGGAGGTACCGGCGGCAGCCGCGATGTCCTCCATCGAGGCGTCGCTGCCCAGTGCGTGCACGGCCCGGCGGGCTGCCTTGATCAGCTCGCGGCGCCGTTCCTCCCGGTGGCTCTGCCAACGGGACGCGCGGCCGTCGCCACTCACGGCGGCGGACGCGGGCGAGGAACCGGTTTGCTGGATGTTCACGATACCCAGCGTATCAGGTACGCTGGGTATCGGTAACCGCACGTGACCCGAGGAGATATCCATGTCCATTGACGGACAGAACACCGCCGGACCCGAATCCGGCGCTACCGCCGCAGCTGCCCCAGGCCTCCGCCGGGCAGTCGTTGTTGGCGGCAACAGGATCCCGTTCGCCCGGGCCGGCGGGGCCTATGCCAAATCCTCGAACCAGGACATGCTGACGGCGGCCCTGGACGGGCTGATTGCACGCTTTGGCCTGCAGGACGAGCGGATCGGGGAAGTGGCCGCCGGTGCCGTCCTGAAGCACTCCCGGGACTTCAACCTCACCCGCGAAGCAGTCCTCGGCTCCGCTTTGTCACCCGAGACCCCCGCTTATGACCTCCAGCAGGCCTGCGCCACCGGGCTCGAGACGGTGGTCGGCCTGGCCAACAAGATCAAGCTGGGCCAGATTGACTCGGGTATCGCCGGCGGTGTGGACTCCGCCTCCGACGCACCCGTGGTGGTCAGCGAAGGGCTTCGCGAAGTCATCCTCGACCTCAACCGGGCCCGGAGCCTTCCGCAGCGGCTGCAGATCCTCAGCCGCCTCCGGCCCAAGGACCTCGCCCCGCTGGCCCCCGGCACGTCGGAGCCGCGGACCGGGCTTTCCATGGGTGAACACCAGGCTCTCACCACCTCGCAGTGGAAGGTCTCCCGTGAGGCGCAGGACGAACTGGCGCTCAACAGCCACCGCAACCTGGCAGCGGCCTACGACGCCGGATTCTTTGACGACCTCATCACCCCATACCGCGGACTGACCCGCGACGGGAATCTGCGTCCTGACACTTCACTGGACAAGCTCGCAGGGCTCAAGCCGGTCTTCGGGAAGAACCTCGGCGCCGACGCCACCATGACGGCCGGCAACTCCACTCCGCTGACCGACGGCGCTTCCACCGTACTGTTGGCCTCCGAGGAGTGGGCCGACGCCCGCGACCTGCCCAAACTTGCTGCTGTGGTGGACGCTGAAGCTGCGGCAGTGGACTTTGTGCACGGCAAGGACGGCCTGCTGATGGCGCCGGTCTTCGCGGTGCCCAGGCTGCTGGCCCGGCAAGGACTCGCCTTGGCGGACATTGACTTCTTCGAGATCCATGAAGCCTTTGCGTCCACTGTCCTGAGCATGCTCGCCGCCTGGGAGGACGAGGACTTCGGGCGGACCAGGCTTGGCCTGGACGGCGCGTTCGGCAGCATTGACCGGTCGCGGCTGAACGTCCACGGCTCCTCCCTCGCTGCCGGCCACCCCTTCGCAGCGACCGGTGGCCGCATCGTCGCGTCGCTGGCCAAGACGCTGCACGCCAAGGCCCGCCAGGAAGGCCGGCCCGCGAGGGGCCTGGTGTCGGTCTGTGCGGCCGGCGGCCTGGGCGTTGCCGCGGTTCTGGAATCACTGTAGGGGGCACCGGATGACTGACACATATGCACAACTCGTTAACCACGGCCTGGGCAGGAATGTGGCCAGGAAGCTCGGACTGCCCCAGCCGGCAGTCCTGCGCCGCTACCAGCCCGGCCAGCCGCTGGTCACCGGGCCCATCGTGGTCCAGGGTGATACTGCCGGCGCCGACAGCCTGGCTGCGGAACTGCTGTCCTGGGACCTCGACGTCAGGAGGCATGCAGTTCCCCGGGAGAAGCTCGGGGGCATCATCCTGGTCCTGGATGAAGTGGCACGCCCGGAAGACCTCGGAAAACCGGTTCTTGCCGCCGCGGCTTCCCTGCGTGACCTCAGCCCGGGAGGCCGGATCATCACCGTGTCCAGGCCGGCTTCCGACGCTGCCTCGCCTGCCCAGGCAGCCGCCCGGCAGGGAGTAGACGGATTCCTGCGCTCCCTGGCCAAGGAACTGCGTGCCGGCGCCACGGGCAACGGCGTGCTCCTGGGTCCGGACGTGGGGACAACAAGCCCCAGCACGCTGGGGGCCGTCCGGTTCTTCCTCTCCGGCCGGTCCGCCTTTGTGGACGGACAGTTCGTGACCGTATCGACGACCGCGGGGGAACTTCCGGAAGACGCCGGGAAACCGCTGGCTGGACGGGTCGCCGTCGTCACCGGGGCGGCGCGGGGGATCGGTGCTGCCATCGCCAGGACCCTGCACCGCGACGGAGCCACACTGGTGCTGGTGGATATCCCGGCGGCCGGTGATCATCTGGCCGCGGTGGCCAACGAGGTCAAGGGCACTGCCCTCCAGTTGGACATCAGCGGGGAGGACGCAGGGCAACGGATCCTGGAGCATGCGGTGCAGCGGCACGGGGGCCTCGACATCATGATCCACAACGCCGGCATCACCCGGGACAAACTCCTCGCCAACATGGATGAGTCCCGCTGGAGTTCCGTGATCGATATCAACATTGCCGCGCAGCTGCGGATCAACGAGGCCCTGCTCGCCTCGGAACACTTCGGCAGGTCTCCCCGCATAGTTTCGGTGGCGTCCACCAGCGGCATCGCCGGCAACCGGGGACAGACGAACTATGCAGCTTCCAAGGGAGGCGTGATGGGGATGGTCCGGGCCACCGCTCCGCTGATCACTGCCCAAGGGGGAACCATCAACGCCGTCGCCCCGGGCTTCATCGAAACCGAGATGACCGCCCGGATACCTTTTGCCTTGCGGGAGTTGGGCCGGCGCCTGAATTCGCTGCAGCAGGGCGGGCAGCCCACGGACGTGGCGGAAACCATCGCCTTCTTCGCCAGTAGCGCCGCCGGCGGGATCAACGGCGAGGTCCTGCGGGTCTGTGGACAGAACCTGGCGGGGGCATGATGCCCGCGCAGCCGGTGATCCTGGGGGAGATGCCGTCGCTTTCCAAGCTGTACGTCAATGCCGCGGCACAGGCGGCCCGCCGGCGGCTCCTGGGGGCCCATGACGGTTCCGCCCTCCCGGCTGAAAGCCATGAGGTCCGCGGGGTGGCGGTGGACGTCGGGAACCTGACTGCCTACCAGCACCTCATTGGTGAGACCGCCAGCGATGTCCTGCCGGCCGGCTTCATCCACGCACTCGCGTTTCCCGTCGCCATGAGCGTGATGAACCGGGACGACTTTCCGCTTCCGCTGCTCGGCATGATCCACCTCCGGAACCAGGTGGAACAACGGTCCCCGGTGCTTTTCACTGACGCCCTGGACATCACGGCCCGGGTGGAGAACCTGCGCGGTCACCGGGCCGGCACCCAGGTGGACCTGGTCAGCGAAGTGCGGCTGGCGGGGTCGGCAGAGACCTGCTGGCGGGGTGTCTCCACCTACCTCGCGAAGGGGGTCTTCCTGCCCGGGATCGACAAACCGTCGCCTGCGCCGGTCCGGGCCGATTTCAAGGCCCCCGACCCCACAGCCCTGTGGCAGCTTGGAGTTGATACCGGCCGGGCCTACGCGGCCGTGTCCGGCGACTTCAACCCTATCCACCTCAGCGTGCTCTCGGCGAAGGCTTTGGGAATGCGCCGCTCCATCGCCCACGGAATGTACCTGGCTTCCCGGGCGCTTGCCGACGTCGGTGCTGTCCGCGGGGATTCCTTCAGCTGGGAGGTGGACTTTGAGGCGCCGGTGTTCCTTCCCTGCCGGGTGGCCCTGGACATCAGCACCGTTCAGGGTCCTGGCGGAACATGGGAGCGTTCCGATTTCACAGCCTGGAACCCCCGGTCGGGCCGCCGGCATTTCAGCGGCTCCGTTGCCTTGCTCCAGCCCGTCCTTTAGGACGCCGCGGACTCGGTGCCCGGACGGACGGACCGCAGGATCCGGTGCAGGCTGAGCAGGATCGACTCCGAGGCCGGAACGGCGCCCTCGTCCACGTCCCTGGCGGCGGTGGTTGCCATGCAGGCTTCCACCGCCGCCTTGGCTGCCGTGAAACGCTCCGCCTGCCGGTCCGGATCTTCGTTGCTGAAGGAGCACAGCAGTTCCCCTGTTGCGGTGATGGCGTCGGCCAGCGGAAGGTTGTCCTGCAGGGGGACGGTGTACGGCACATCGCTTTCCCAGATCACGTCGGACAGGACGTCGGTCATGTCCTGGACGTGGAACGAGACCCGCTCCAGTTGCCGAAGATTCTGGTAATCCAGATCGATGTCGCGTGGATGGAGCTTGCGCCGGGGGTTGGCCCTTCGGCTGGCGTCGGCCTCCTTGACGAGGTGCCGGACCGAGCGGGTGGCCGAGGCCAGCTCGTCCGAACGGCGCGACCATTCTTCGTGCTCGGGCGGCCACTCTTCCCTGAGCGCGGTACCCATGTCCGTCATCTGCCTGCCCAGGGCGAGGCGGAGGTCGTCCAGGCTCGCCGCCGCCGCTTTGAGGTGCAGAGGGGGGAAGACCAGGAAGTTGACGGCAATACCCACTGCGACGCCGGCACCCATCTGCACCAGGTAGCCGAAGGAAAAGTCGTCGGCATTGCTTCCGCCCACCAGCAGGACCAGCAGGGCCGCCGTCGGAATCCAATCACTGCCTGAGCCGAGGCCCGGCAAACCGCCCAGCAGCACCCCTATCCCCATAAAGATGGCCACCGTCAGTGGTGAGGGGTCGGTAATATTCACCAGGATCACGGCGAGCCCGATGCCCACGGCCAGCCCGGTGAGGGCCTGCACGCCCTGCCGGACCGAGCCCGCAACGTTGTGGTACATGGCCACCAGGGCTCCCAGGGGCGCGTAGTAGGCATAGTGTGCCGCGCTGCCGGGCATCAGCGGGGCAATGAGGAAGGCGAGACCTGCGGCCAGTGCCGCTTTTGCCGCCAACTGCAGCCGTTGTGCAGCGAACGCAGCGGACAGTCCTTCGACTGCCTGCTTCAGGAATCGGGTTCCCCCGGCCCACCGGACGGCCGGTCGTGCTTGAGATTTGCCCATCCGGCCAACACTAGGGTGCCTGGTCCGCAACCACAAAGGCGCAGGTCAGGTCCCCGCAGAAATCGGGCCGGGCGGCCAGTTCAGGACAAAACAGCCGCTGAACGGCGAACGGCAGCAGCCAGCCGGTGCGCCTTTCCGGGGGTCCGCCCGTCCTCCGCGCGCCGTGGAACGTAACCAAAACCGAGGCCGTAGGCGGGGTCGGCGAACCCGAGGGCGGCGTTGGCTCCTTCGTGGCCGAACGCGCGGTGGCTGCCGAAGTTCCGGGACGGATGCGGTTTCATAAACACCACGGCGAAGGCGTTGTCCAGCCCGGATGACCGGTCCAGGCCCCACACCTGCTCCTGGGACATCAGCTCCAGTGTCTGTGGGGTGAGGAAACCCTGCGTGCCGTCAACTCCCGTGGTGGCCGCCGCGTAAAGCCGGGCCAGTCCCTCCGCGGAGCCCACCCCGCCGGCAGCGGACATACCTGCGCTCCGGACGCTGCGGATATTGGGCAGTTCCATGATGGTGCTGACGGGTGCGTTGCTGTTCAGTCCCTCGAGGCTCAGGGGATCGACCCACGGCTCGTCCGCAGCCGCGGTGTAAAGGACATCCCGGTAACGGGGCTCCAGCTCTGCGGGGAGGCCGAGGAAGAAGTCGATGCCCAGCGCTGTCCGGATCCGCCGGTCATAGATGCTTTGCAGGGATTCCCCCGCCGTGCGGCGGCACAGTTCCTCCATGATGATTCCAATGGTCAGTGCGTGGTAGCCGAACTGCCGGCCGGGCTGCCAGGAGGGCTGCGCCGCGGCCAGCCGGGCAGCAGCCTCAGCAGTGGTGAACTCATCCAGGGCGAACCCGCCCTCCACCCCCATGAGGCCGGCCTGGTGGGACAACGCCTGCCGCACCAGGAGCCGGTCCTTGCCATGGACAGCGAACTCGGGCCAGTACTTCGCCACGGGGGCGTCAAGGTCAAGCAAACCGTCCTGGACCAGGAGTGCGATGACCATGGCGGCCACTCCCTTGGAGCAGGAGTAGGCACCCGTGATGGTTTCCTGGTCCATGTCCGGGCCGCCGGCAAGCTGGACCACTTGGGCCCCGTTCCGGTACGCGGCCAGTTGCGCACTGTACTGCGGGTCCTCGGCCAGGAGGGATTCGAACAACTCCTGTACATTTGCGAAACCGGGCGCTACAAAGCCTTGAGAAATCTGCATCCCGTCAGTCTAAAGCGAGAAACCGCTTTCCTTCAGGAAGTAGCGCCGTGCCCCGGCGCAACTTCCTCACCGGGCTTCACCGGCCCAGGCGGCGTTCCGTCTCCGAATGGCCTTCCCCCCAGTGACTCCCTCCCGTGAGGTTCAAGCCATCCGCCAAGCGCGGGGCCGGCGGGAACGATCCCCGTGGGATTAATGTCTTCGTGCACGATGTAGTAGTGCTGCTTGATCTGGACAAAGTCGATGGTGTCCCCGAATCCGGGAGTCTGGAAGAGGTCGCGGGCATATCCCCACAGTGCCGGCATCTCACTGAGTTTCTGCCGGTTGCATTTGAAGTGGCCGTGGTAGACGGCATCGAACCGGGCCAGGGTGGTGAACAGCCGCACGTCTGCTTCGGTGATGGTGTCGCCCACCAGGTACCGCTGCCGGGAAAGGCGCTCTTCCAGCCAGTCCATGGCCGTCCAGAGCCGTTCATAGGCAGCGTCATAGGCTTCCTGCGAACCGGCGAAGCCGCAGCGGTACACACCGTTATTGACCTCGGTGAACACCCGCTTGTTGACCTGGTCGATCTCGTCCCGGAGATGGCCGGGGTACAGCAGGGGTGCGCCGGGCCGGTGGAACCGGGTCCATTCGGTGGAAAAGTCCAGCGTGATCTGCGGAAAATTATTGGTGACCACCTCACCGGTTGTGACGTCCACGATCGCAGGGACAGTGATTCCGCGGGGGTAGCCCGGGAACCTTTTGAAAAAGGCCTGCTGGAGGCGTTCAATGCCCAGGACCGGATCCAGGCCGCCGGGGTCCAGGTCAAACGTCCAGGACCGGGCGTCGTGGGTGGGGCCGGGCTGGCCAAGGGAAATCGCATCCTCAAGCCCCAGGAGGCGCCGGACAATCACAGTCCGGTTGGCCCAGGGGCAGGCCCGTGCCGCAATAAGGCGGTAGCGTCCGGCCTCAACCGGCCAACCGGGTTCTCCTTTGGGGCCGGGCCTGCCGTCGGCCGTGATCCGGTCTTCGATGTAGTTGGTGTCGCGGTTGAACTCCGCGCCGCCCGTTACGTAGGCGCCGCGGGTGCTGTGCCCGGCGGGTTTGCCACTTGCCGTCTGCTGGGTGCTGTCCGTTTCCTGGCTCATAAAACCACCCTATGCGCCCTGCCGCAGGATTGCTGAGATTGGCTGCCAGGCCGCCAGCCAGGATCCGGCCACCAGGGCAGCAAACAGGAGGATCCAGACGCCGGAGGGGACCGCCGTCGCGCGGTACAGCAAGTAGGCGTCGGACGTGGCAAGCCTGTCCCTCCGGCGCAGGTGGACATGGGTGAGCTTGCAAAGGTCCCGTACCGCACCGACCAGGAGTACCAGGCCCAGAATGACTGTTACGTGGCCGGCAAACGCTGCAGGAACCAGGAAAATCAGCGCAATGCAGCCAAGGATCGCTCCAGTGGTGATCAGGAAGCCTGCGGCGTTGCGGAGGAACATCAGGGTGGCGGCCAGGGCCACGGCACTTGCAGCAATCACAGCCGGCCCCCATCCATTAAATCCGCACCATGCAAATGCTGCGCCAACCAGGGCGGGCACGGGGTAGCCCCAGAAGCAGGACCAGGCGGTGGCAAGCTTGCTCCGGCTGTAGGTGGTGGTGGTGCCTGAATGGTCAAACCTGAGCCGGATGCCGGAGAGCCGCTGTCCGCTGGTGACAGCAGCGACGGCGTGTCCCAGTTCATGGGTGGCGGTGGCGAGCAGGCCCACGTACCGCCAGGAACGGCGGGGGATTGCCAAGGCAGTGGCGACGCACACCACCAGCAGCAGCTCAGTGGCGGTGATGGTGGGGATATCCGTTCGGCCGAATGCATCCAGGAACGTGGTCCAGGGGTCGGTGGGGAGGCTCACGGGGTGCGGTCCGGGAAGGGGTGGGCTTTTTCGGGCATAAGCCCCTACGGTACTAGGGATGGCTGGGTGCGGCCGGAGTACGGTGCCGCCCAGCGAACAAGGGCCAACTGGAAACCAGGAACAGAGGAACAACGTGTCATCACTGAAAGAACGGCTGCAGGCCGACGTGGTCATCCACATGAAGGAGCGCAACAAAACCGCGCTCACCACCGTCCGGAACGTCCTGGGCGAAATCGAGACCCGTGAGAAATCGGGTAAAACTCCGGTGCAGCTCGACGACCTGCAGGTGACGTCCCTGCTGCAGAAGGAAGCCGCGAAGCGCCGCGAAACGGCGGGAATCTACGCAGAAGCGGGGCAGCCGGACCGTGCCGCGGCGGAAATCGCTGAGGCGGAAGTCATAGAGTCGTACCTGCCCAAACCGCTGTCGCAGGAGGAAGTCGAGGCGATCGTGGACGAGGTCATTGCCGGACTGCGCGCCGCAGGCCGTGAGCTGACACCGCGGCAGATGGGCGAAGTCATGAAGCCTGTGACGGCGGAGGTGGCAGGGCGCTTCGACGGCAAGGAAGTCAGCCAGATCGTCCGGCGGAAGCTCGCTTAAAGGCGAGAGGCACGTCTCCCGATGGGACGTGCCTCTTGCTCAGTTGGAATGGCTGAATCCGCCGCTCCACATGACCGCCTGATTAGCCCTCGCACTCGGTGCAGTAGCTGTGGCCGTCTTTCTGGCGCGCAATCTGCGAGCGGTGGCGGACCAGGAAGCATGAGTAGCAGGTGAATTCGTCATCGGCCTGCGGAATGACCTGCACCACGAGCTCCTCGGCGACGAATTCGCCGCCGGGTACGCCCGCACCGTCCAGGCCGTCAGCTTCGTCCAGCTCAAGCACAACGCTGCGTGCGTCGGGAGCATTTGCTGACTGGAGCTGCTCGAGTGAGTTGTCCTGCGATTCCTTGACGTCGGAACGCAGTTCATCGTAATCGGTTGCCAATTTAGGTGCTTCTCTTTTCTTTGGTTCGTCTGTCGCGTATGAAACGTACAGCATCATCCGGGTATTCCCCAATAGCCGGAGTATATTGACCGCCCTCTGGGTACAGGTTTAAACGAAGGCCGGGGCAGTATTCGTTCTGCTGCGCCGGCCGCAGGGGCAGGGGAGGCCGTCGGAAAAGAAGCGGCCCCGGCTTGAGTCGAAGGGGTATATGTGGAGCAGCTGACTGCAGAATTTGGTGGTGCCGGACAGGCCGGTATGGGCGTTGGTCCCGTCCTCGAAAAGTTCGATGCAGTGGACAGGATTGCCGTCCTGCGCGGCGGCGGCCTGGGTGACCTGATTTTTGCCATCCCTGCCATGGCCGCGCTGAAAGCAGCTTACCCGGGGGCTGCCATAACGCTTCTTGGCACTCCAACGCACCAGGCACTGATAGCCGCGACAAAAAGCCCGGTGGACGAAGTCTGTGTCCTGCCCTTTTCCGAAGGCGTCCGGCCAGGCGAGGAAAACGAGGAAGAACTCGACCGGTTTTTCCAGGACATGCGGGAACGCCGCTTTGACCTGGCAGTCCAGCTCCACGGCGGCGGACGGTACTCGAATCCGTTCCTGCTCCGGCTGGGCGCCCGGCATACGGTGGGGACCCGCACACCGGACGCGGCGAGCCTCGAGCGTACAGTCCCTTACCTCTATTACCAGCATGAACCGCTGCGGGCCCTCGAAGTGGCGGGTTTCGCCGGCGCGTTCCCGGTTGACCTTGAGGCGCGGCTCGCTCCGGCGGAAGGGTTGCGCCTCTTTTCGGGAACGTCCGACGACGGCACCCAGCCTTTGGTGGTGATGCATCCCGGCGCCACCGACCCCCGCCGTCGTTGGCCCGCCGGGCGGTTCGCCGAATTGGCTGCGGCCTGCGCCGCCGACGGCTTCGAGGTCATTGTTGCGGGGGACAAGAGTGAGCAGGAACTTGCCGCAAGCATCGTCCAACTTGCCGCCGCGGGACCGGTCCGGTCCCTGGCGGGAGAACTGGACATGGCTGGTCTGGTGGCGCTCCTGGCCGGAGCGGCAGTGGTAGTGGGAAACGACAGCGGCCCGCGGCACCTTGCACAAGCCCTGGGCGTGCCCACCGTGGGAATTTTCTGGGCCGGAAATGTCATCAATGCCGGGGCGCTTGGCAGGAGTCTTCACCGCCTCCACGCCTCCTGGGTTACTGCCTGCCCCACCTGCGGGATCGATGTCACGCAGGTGGGCTGGACGGCGCCACGCTGCGCCCATGACGATTCCGTGGTGGCCGGCGTTTCGGTGCGTGATGTGCATGAGGACGTCCGCAGCCTGGCGGCAACTGATGTGAGCGGGCAGGGCGTATGAGCCTCCAGGAGACTGCGTCCGCCGCAACGGCCAATGAAGTGCATGACGGGAAACCCGAACTCCTGGTCCTCCGGGCGCTCAAACTCGGGGACCTGCTCGTCGCAGTGCCGGCACTAAAGGCCCTCCGCCGGACCTTCCCGGAGCACAGGCTCCGGTATGCGGCCCAGGGATGGTTGTCCGAGGCATTGGGACTCGTCGGCGGTTATGAGCTTTTCCCCACCCATGGCCTTGATGAGCCTTTGGCCATGGAGCCCGGCATTGTGGACGTTGCCGTGAACCTGCACGGCAGCGGGCCGGAAAGCCAGGACCGGATCGAGGCGTTGCAGGCCCGGCAGACAATAGGGCACCGCAGCCAGTACCGGGATGGTCCGCCGTGGCGTGCCGAACTGCATGAACGCGAGCGCTGGGTGAAGCTCCTGGAATGGCACGGCATCGAGGCCGACCCTTTGGATATCCACCTGAACACACCCCACGTGCCGAGCCCGGTTCCCGGCGCCACGGTTTTGCACGTGGGCGCCGCTTACGGCAGCCGCCTCTGGCCGGCTGAACGCTTCGCGGCAGTCGCCTCCACCCTTGCCTCGGCGGGGCACAACGTTGTCTTCACCGGTGGGAGCGGAGAACGGGACCGCGCCCTGGACGTCTGCCGCCGGTCCGGCTTTTCGGAGGACAGGGTGCTGGCGGGGCGGCTGGGGCTGGCCGAGTTTGCAGCAACCATCGCAGCAGCACGGCTTGTAGTCTCTGCGGATACCGGAGCAGCCCACCTGGCGTCTGCGTACGGGACGCCGTCAGTAGTGCTGTTTGGGCCGGCTCCACCAGAGATCTGGGGTCCGCCCCCTGGTCCGCACGTTGTCCTGACGCGTGCCGAACTTCGGCGCGGCGACACCTTTGCAGACCAACCGGATCCCGCATTGCTGGCCGTTACCGTCCAGGACGTCCTGGCGGCGGTGCGGGAGTTGGGCGTGATGTAGGTCCGGCAGGGCACAGCCAGATCAGGTACCGGGCGGCCGGGGCAAGCATCCGCGCATCCTGCACCCGCATTGACGCCGGCAACGGTCATTGCGCCACGACAACCGAATGCGGGCCGGGATGGGCAAGCCGAACCAGTGCGGCGATGGCCCGGGCTATCTTCCGTCCGCCTTTGGCCGACGGCTCGATGGGGTTCGCGTAGTCCGCGTCCTGGCTGCAAATGAGCCTTAGGTCTACCAGTGCTGTTCCCTGCGAAAAGGCAGCCCTGGTAATGGAATCATTGAAAAGGGCCAGTGCCGCCTTGATGACCTTCTGGTTCGGCTCGGAGGACGGCGTGTCGTAGATGGTGCATAGCGCCGTCGGCAACCCCAATGCCAGGACCGCAGCCAGCATGGCCCGGTAGTCGGCGTCGAACCTGTCCCTCGCCTCCGCCAGCAGCAGCAGCGCCCCGGCAACTGAGGCGGATTGCTCCTGCAACAGCGGCACGTAGCCCAGCGCGTCGTTTCCACCGACGCTTACCACGAGGTGGCTCGCGTCCTCAGGCAGGCGGCCAAGCTGGCGGGCGACGCCGGTGGTGACGTCCCCGTCGATCGCCAAAAGGGAGCATGTCCACCCCGGCAGTTCCTGCCGCAGCTGGGTGACGACGTCCGGGCCGCCACTAACGTAGGCGCCGTTGTCGAAGATGGAATCGCCCAGGAGCACCACGTGGCCCGGCTCACGGCCCTGGTCGGCTGCATTATTCATGGATGCCATGTTCCACCCTTGCCCGCTCAAGGGCACCCCGGGGGACGGCCGGCCTAGATGCCATGCCTGGCAGCCAAAAATGCCGCCAACGCCGGGTTGTCAATCTCGCGGGAAAGCCAGGGAACTGCCTGCGCCGCCGCTTCATCGCCGAGCACAGCCCTTTGGGACTGTCCCCGCACCACGAATTCCCGCATTCCGCTCCGGCTCGCCAGCTCAGCCAGCTGGTCCACGAAGGCCGAGGCACGCGGCGAGCGGCTGGCAATGGAAACTTCCGCTGCCGTATCCAGCAGCCGCGCCGAATACCAGAGGTACCACGGCTTGGGTCCGAGGCCCCGGTCTATCCAGTGCGCGGCAGCCGTGAGGTCGCCGTGCTCCATGAACAGCCGTGCTTCCGCACCGGCCGCCAGGGCCATGTAGCAGTGGTCACCGGCCAGTTCGGCCATCACCCATGACCGGTCGATCAGGGCTGCAGCCTCCTCCAGCTGCCCGGATGCCAAGTACGTCTCTCCCCGGAGCCCGGCCACAAACGGCTCGAACGAGGTCCAGTGTTCTTCCGCGATCCAGGCCTGCGCACGGTCCAGGGACACGGCCGCCTGCTCCAGCTCTCCACGGAGCAGGCGGACCCGTCCCAGCAGCGCCGCACTGAACGCCTGCTGCCGCCGGTTCCCCACAGCCTCAGCCAGCCGCCCGGACTCCACCAGCGCGGTCACGGCGGCGTCATACCGCGCAGTGTCCGAGGCCAGCATGCCCTGGATTGCCAGGACCCGCGCCTGTTCATCCGGGTATCCCTCAGCTGCGAGCATCGCCCGGTCCAGCCAGCCGGCAGCACGATCCGGCACACCCCGCTGCACGGATAAGTAGCCCAGCTCGCGGTAGGCGGCAGCGGCGGTGCGGGACGGGCCCACGGGCCCTTCAGCCTGGAGGGCCCGGTGCAGGAAGTCCGCCACTTCGGCACCGCGGCCGCCCGCCTGGTGAATCAGCGCCCCGGACAATGCCACCAAGGACTCGGCGAGCAGATGGCCGTTGCCCGTGCCGCGCGCCAGCACCACGGCGAGCCGCAGCTGCTCCAGCCCCCGGTCCACGGCGCCCGCCCACAGCGATGCGCCGCCGGCGTCCAGATAAGAACGCACCGTCGCCGGGGTAGCCGGCATCAAAGGGTCCTTCTCCGGGGTCGCATCGGACAGTGCCTGCCGGACTTCCGCGGGCAGCGGCAGGCCCAGCTCCTGCCGATAGAGGTCCCCGCACTTGGTGACGTGCTGGCGGGCCCGGCGGTGCTCGCCCAGGGCTACCAGGGCCTTGACCAGGACGGCGTTGCTGTCTGCATGGAAGGGATCCCGGTCAAGGGCCAGGGTTGCCAGCTCCGCTGCCTTCCCGGGAGTGCCCGCGGCCAGGGCTGCCAGGGCTGCCTCGTAAAGCAGGGACTGGACGATGTTGTCGAAGCGGTAGCGCTGGTCCGCCAGCCAGGAATCGAAGACTGGGCAGTCGACGAAGGACAATCCCTCCAGCAATTGTCCGGTGAAACCGCGCGGGTCCGTGCCAGGATTGGCGGCCGAGTCCACCACTTCCAGGGCGTCGCAGCGCCACGGGGGCTGGAGCACCAGCCGCAGGGGATCACCGGCCATTGTCATGCCGTCCAGTGCGCGCCGCAGCTCGGACAGATTCCAGCGCAGGGCACCGAGGGCGTCGGCAGCATCCGGAAACAGCAGCGATGCCAGGCGTGACCTGCTGGTGCCTTCGCCCTGCAGGGCAACGTAGGCAAGCACGGCCCAGGCCTTGCGGCCTCTGGGCTGCAGGGGAGGTGCGCCAAGGGACTCGATCACAGGGGGACCGAGGAGCCGAATCCATTTCTCGGCCATACGGCCCATGCTACTGCCACCCGTGCCGGGCGTCTGTGGCGCTCACACGCTTGCTCACACGCCCGCCGCACACACTGGCTTCACCACATCAACCCACACTCACACGAGGTGCATCATGGAACTGCTCGGCCTACTGCTGTTGGGACTCTGGGTCCTCATCGCCACCGTTTGCGGTGTCCTGGCGGACGGCCGGGGCCACACGCCCGACGTCCGCTCCACCGCGCCCTGGTCAGCAGGTAACCTTCCCAGCGAGCCTTACGCGGCGCTTCGCATGTAGGTCCTTCGGTCCAATCAGCAGGAAGTACGACGGCGGGAGCCGGCTGCGGTGCCGGCTCCCGCCGTCGCGCTTGTGTACAGGCGAGGGGCCCGGCGCTTGCCGGAACGGGAAAACGCGGGACACTGGAAGCCCCACGACGAAAGCGGACCACCTTGATCAAGCTCCAGCAGGACGCCGACGGTTTTATCCGGATGAACCGGCACTTTCCCGAGAACCTCACTGTCACCGTGGTCTTCGCCGATGGTGTAACGGAGGAGTTCCCGGGCCGCCGGCTCAACCGTGCTTACGATGACGCTTTGGCTGAATACCGCGGGCAGAACCACCTGGATGCTAAAGGCTTCCAGCGGGGGCCCCGGAAGAAGACGGGCTCAGGCAACAAGATCGACTTTGTGCGCGTGTATCCCGGAATGGGGCGGCAGGACTAACTGAAGCCCGGCAAGGTCGAGGAACGCAGGCCGCCCGGAAAACTCCGCCGGGAAGCTGTTATGTCATAACGGGCGCTTGGCGATTTTCTTGACCCACGCGGGGGACTCGAGGCCTTGCTTCTTATCAGTTGAGAGACGAAGGCGGGCGGCCCGGACGATGACGCGTTCCTGCGCGGGCGAGACGTAAGGCTTCTGCTCGCCGTCTGACGTTTTCTTTTCCGCTACTGCACTCATCGATCCTCCTTCGGGTCCTCGTCCACTTCATTGTCCGGCAACGGAGGCAACAGGTCCAGTGTGGCCTCTCCGTTGGCCAAGGGCCGGGTCCAGGCTTCTGCAATGATTTGGGCCTCTTCCGGTCCGGCAAGATTGCTGGTGCTAAGCAGCTCCAGCACCGCGAGGCCAATGTCCTGTTTCTCGGGTTTGCTGTCCACCGATGCCTCCAGGGCCCACTGGGCCCTGCGCCACCATTCGGCACGGCTGTCCGCTTCGGCTTTTTGCCGTAAGGCCCGATCATCAGCGACCGTCCGCTGCCGAAGCGTATTCCACCCTATAAAGGCCGCCAGCAGGGCGCCGAGCACCACGGCCAGCGGACCCAGGGCGGCAACGATCTGCCACCACTCGGCTGGTCCGCTGTCCAACGTGACATGGACGGGACCTGGCGGTGGTGTGGTGGTGTTCACCGACCCAGCTTAGTTCGGCACCTGCCGGCTGAAAGAGTGGGACATCTCACACAGCCCGCGCATGGCAAGCAGCGGGGGAGCAGCGCCCAAAAACAAAGAAGCCCCGGAAAATCAATGATTTTCCGGGGCTTCCGTTTGTGCGCGGAGGGGGACTTGAACCCCCACCCCCTTTCGAGGACTAGCACCTCAAGCTAGCGCGTCTGCCATTCCGCCACCCGCGCAGGTGGTATTTCGGGAACCGTTTCCGCCTTTCAGCGTTTCGCATCTCTCCGAAGCAGCGAGAAAAACTCTAACACGACTTTTCGGGAACAACGAATCGGGCCACATGGGTAGGCTGAGGGCAGCGAACCGGCGCTGTGTTCCACCTGTCATTTCCAAGTGAGGAGCTTTCACATGCCTGATGTCCTGCCCGAGGATGAAGTTGTCCGTATCTGCCAGGAGCTCATCCGGATAGACACCTCAAACTACGGTGACGGGTCGGGGCCGGGTGAGCGGGCAGCCGCTGAGTACGCAGCCGGGCTCATTGAAGAAGTCGGCATGGATGCCGAGATCTTCGAGTCTGCTCCCGGGCGGGCGAATGTTGTGACCAGGATGGCCGGCCAGGATCCTTCCGCCAGCGCCCTGGTAGTGCACGGCCACCTCGATGTGGTTCCCGCGCTCCAGGACCAGTGGTCCGTGGACCCGTTCGGAGCCGAACTGAAGGACGGGCTCATCTGGGGCCGGGGCGCCGTGGACATGAAGGACATGGACGCCATGATTCTTTCGGTCCTGCGGAGCTTTGCCCGGACCGGCAAGAAGCCCAAGCGGGACATCATCTTCGCCTTCTTCGCAGACGAGGAGGCCGGTGGAGCCCTCGGTGCCCGGTATGCGGTGGACAAGCGGCCCGAACTGTTCGAGGGCGCCACGGAGGCAATTTCCGAGGTTGGCGGATTCTCGGCAACCATCGGGGGGCAGCGCACGTATCTGCTCCAGACCGCGGAGAAGGGTATCTCCTGGCTGCGCCTGGTAGCGCACGGCAGGGCCGGCCACGGTTCCCAGATCAGCACGGACAACGCTGTCACCCGCCTGGCGGCCGCAGTGACCCGGGTCGGCCAATACAAGTGGCCCATCGAACTGACCCCCACCACCCGGCAGTTCCTGGACGGCGTGACCGAACTCACGGGAGTGGAGTTCGACGCCGACAATCCGGACCTCCTGCTGGACCAGCTGGGCACCGTATCCCGTTTCGTTGGCGCCACGCTGCAGAACACCACCAACCCCACGCTGCTCAAGGGCGGCTACAAGCACAACGTCATCCCGGAATCCGCGGAGGCGCTCATCGACTGCCGCACCCTGCCGGGCCAGCAGGAGCACGTCCTGGAAATCGTGCGGGAACTGGCGGGAACCGGCGTGGATGTGAGCTACGTCCATAACGATGTCTCCCTCGAAGTTCCCTTCGCCGGCAACCTCGTGGACTCCATGATCGACGCCCTGCACTCGGAAGATCCCGGCGCAAAGGTCCTGCCGTACACGCTCTCCGGCGGCACGGACAACAAGTCCCTCAGCCGGCTCGGCATCACCGGCTACGGCTTCGCACCGCTGATGCTCCCGGACGAGCTGGACTTCACCGGCATGTTCCACGGGGTGGACGAACGCGTCCCCGCGGACTCGCTCAAGTTCGGCGCCAGGGTGCTCAACACCCTGCTCACCAACTACTGAGAAGGCGGCCATGACCCCGGAAGACGTCCTGCCGGAGGAACTGCTGGATCGGATCCGCGCCCGCGCCGCCGGCTACGACCAGCACAACACTTTCTTCCACGAGGATCTGCTGGAGCTGGTGGAGGCCGGTTACCTGAAGCTTTTTGTCCCCACGGACGACGGCGGCAAGGGACTGGGGCTCGCGGCGGCGGCGCAGTGCCAGCGGAGGCTGGCAACGGCTGCCCCCGCCACGGCCCTGGCGGTGAACATGCACCTGGTATGGACCGGCGTCGCGCAGGTCCTCGGCATGCGCGGGGACACATCACTGGACTTCGTCCTGAAGGAAGCGGCCGCCGGTGAAATCTTCGCCTTCGGCAATTCCGAAGCAGGCAACGACTCGGTCCTCTTCGACTCCCGCACCATGGCGGAGCCACTGCCCGGCGGCGGCTACGCCTTCACGGGAACCAAGATCTTTACCAGCCTGTCGCCGGCCTGGACCAGGCTGGGGATCTTCGGGAAGGATCCATCCGGCAGGGACGGCGACGGCGAACTCGTCCACGGTTTTATCACCCGGGAAACGCCGGGCTACCGGATCCTTGACGACTGGGACACACTCGGGATGCGCGCCAGCCAGTCCAACACCACGGTCCTGGAAGGCGTTGAAGTCCCGGCAGAGCGGATCTTCCGCCTGCTCCCCGTGGGTCCCAACCGGGATCCCCTGATCTTCGCCATCTTCGCGTGCTTCGAGACGCTTCTGGCCGCCGTCTACACCGGCGTGGGGGAGCGTGCGCTGGCGGTGGGGGTGGAGGCCGTCAAACGGCGTACCTCGTTCAAGAACGCCGGACGCAGCTACGCGCAGGACCCGGACATCCGCTGGAAAGTCGCGGACGCGGCGATGGCCATGGACAACCTCTACCCGCAGCTGGCAACGGTCACGGCCGACGTCGACAGCCTCGCAGACCACGGCCCGCAGTGGGTCCCCAAGCTCGTGGGCCTGAAAGTGAATGCCACCGAAACCGCACGGCGCGTGGTGGACCTGGCCGTCCGGGTGAGCGGGGGATCAAGCTACTTCCGCGGCTCCGAGCTCGAGCGGCTGTACCGGGACGTCCTGGCGGGCATGTTCCACCCGTCCGACGACGAATCGGCCCACAACACGGTAGCCACCGCCTGGCTGGGGCCGCTGGAGGACTAGACGGTCCGCTGGGCAGGTGTTTCCTAGACGGTCCGCTGGACCTGCATAACCCGGCGACGGAGCCAGAACCGCCTGCCTCCGCCCAGATACAGCTTGCTGCGCTCCAGCTCCCACTTGCCGTATTCGGAGTGTTCCACCAGGCGGCGCCGTGCTTCGTGCAGTGAATCCACAGGGCTGACCGTCAGTACGAGGTACTCGTACTGCTTCGCATAGTCCCGTTCCCGCTGGACCGAGCTGGTGAGAAATTGTTCCTTCATTTGCTCTCCATTTTCGTCCTTTTCCGGCTAACGTGAAGTCATGAGCATCGATCCGCGTGTCGCGCTTCAGTCCTTGACCACCGCTTTGGAAGAACACCTTATAGCAGCATCGAACCGCCGCGGAGATGGAGATCCCTCCGTCGAAGCGGCCTTTTTTGCTGTTGCCGATGCCTTTGAAGTCTACGAGGACGCCCTCTACGAGGCCTACAACGAGGTCACCCCGCTCCAGGTCTTTGATGACGAGGACGAAGAGGATGAAGAGAGCGACGTCGATGACGAGGACCTGGAAATCGTCGAGGACCGGAACCTCTGATACAAAGGCCGCACCATGGTCCGGCCGAAGCCCTAGTTGAGTGCTGAAGCGTCTTCCAGGGCGCAGGCAATTTCGGGCGGCAGCGGTGTCAGCTGCGCATCCAGAATTTCCTTCAGCTGCGCTGGCGTGCGGGGCCCGACAATTGCGGTGGAAACCCCGTGCTGCGACAAAAGCCAGCTCAAGGACACATCCTGCGGTGTCCGGCCCAGCCCTTTCGCCGCCATGCACACGGCTTCGACCGTCCGGGATGCCTTGCCATCAAGGTACGGTTCAACGTAGCCGGCTGCCGCCGCCGACGCTCCGCGGGAACCGGACGGGATACTGCCGCGGTACTTGCCGGTCAGCACACCACGGCCCAGCGGCGCCCACGCCATAAGGCCCAGGCCGGCATCCTCGACGGCGGGGATAAGCTCCGCCTCCGGTTTCCGCTCCAGGAACGAATATTCGGCCTGCGCAGCCACCAGCGGAATCCCGGCGATCGCCGCAGCCTTGGCCGTCTGCCAGCCGTTGAAGTTCGAGACTCCGGCGTAACGGGCACGGCCGGTCCGCACCGCAAACTCCAAAGCGGACAGTGTCTCGTCCAACGGCACATTGCCGTCCCAGGCCTGCGCGAACCAGACGTCCACATAGTCGGTGCCGAGCCTGGCCAGGCTGGCCTCAAGGCCGCTGAGCATAGCGTTGCGGGACGTGTCCACACCCCGCCGGCCATCCGGCGTCGTCATTCCGGCCTTGGTGGAAATGGAAATCTCGGTGCGGGCCACGACGTCGCCCAGCAGCGAACCGATCATCGCCTCGGACCGTCCGTCCGCGTAGGACGCCGCCGTGTCAACGTGCCGGCCGCCGGCATTGAGGAAGGTGCGCAGCAATTCCGAAGCGTCCTGTTCGTCCGTCTCGCCGGCCCAGGACATGGTGCCAAGGGAAAGGGCGGAGACTCGCAATCCACTGTTGCCGACGTAACGCTGCTGCATAGCAGCAAGCTTACGGGCAGAAGCAGCACTGGCATGCCGTAGGGTCTTAGCGTGAACTGGTTTGAGGCGGCCCTGCTGGGCCTTGTGCAGGGACTGACCGAATTTCTTCCTATTTCATCAAGTGCGCACCTGAGGATTGTGGGGCAATTCCTGCCCAACGCCGAGGATCCGGGCGCGGCTTTCACCGCCATCACCCAACTGGGAACCGAAACCGCGGTGCTGATCTACTTCTGGCGGGACATCGTCCGGATCGTCAAGGCGTGGGCCGGGTCGCTCACCGGAAAAGTGTCCCGGCAGGACCCTGACGCCCGGATGGGCTGGCTTGTCATCCTGGGCAGCCTTCCCATCATCGTCCTGGGCCTGCTGTTCCAGGACCAGATCGAGTCCGTGCTTCGAAGCATGTGGATCGTCGCCACCATGCTGATTGTGTTCGGCCTGTTCCTGGCCGTCGCAGACGCGGTTGGCAAGCAGAAGCGGGACCTTAACCATCTCACCTACAAGCACGGCATTCTCTATGGCTTCGCGCAGGCCATGGCCCTGATCCCTGGCGTGTCCCGGTCCGGCGGCACTATAACGGCCGGCCTCCTGATGGGCTATACCCGTGAAGCCGCCGCGCGCTACTCCTTCCTGCTGGCCATTCCGGCCGTTTTTGGCAGCGGACTCTTCCAGTTGTACAAAACGGTATCCAAAGAGGGCATCACGGGCCCCTACGGCCTGCCGGAAACGGCCCTCGCCACCGTTATCGCCCTGGTGGTGGGCTACGTCATCATCGGCTGGTTCCTGAAGTTCGTCTCCACCCGCAGCTACCGCCTGTTTGTCTGGTACCGGATCCTCCTGGGCCTCGCCCTGTACCTGCTTCTCGGTTTCGGTGTCATCAGCGCCTAGCACTAGGCTTGGTCTGTGAAATCCTGGACTTCCCGCCCTGTTCCTGACGTGCCCGGCAGCATGCCCGCCATCCGGTTGTTCGACACCGCTGTAGGGCGCGAGGTGGCCCTGGAACCGGACGGGCAGCCGTCCATGTACGTTTGCGGCATCACCCCGTACGACGCCACGCACATGGGCCATGCGGCCAGTTATGTAGCGTTCGACCTCCTGAACCGGGCCTGGCGGGACGCCGGCCACCGCGTCTCCTACGTCCAGAACGTCACGGATGTGGATGATCCGCTGCTGGAACGCGCCACGGCCACCGGCGTGGACTGGCGGGACCTGGCGGCCAGCCAGATCGAGCTCTTCCAGACGGACATGGAGGCGCTGAACGTCCTCGCTCCGGACCAGTACGTCGGCGCCGTCGAATCCATCTCCCTCATCGTTCCGGAGGTGGAACGCCTCGTCAGCCTCGGGCTGGCCTACAAGGTGCAGGGCACCAACGGCGAGCCTGACGGCGATGTTTATTACGACGTCGAAGCGGCCGGCAAGCAGTCAGTGTCCCCGGAAGCCTGGACCCTGGGTTCCATCTCCGGGCTGGCGGAAAGCGAAATGCTGGAGCTTTTTGCCGAACGCGGCGGAGATCCCGGCCGGTCCGGCAAGCGGCAGGCCCTGGATCCTTTGCTGTGGCGGGTGGCGCGGGAAGGCGAGCCGAGCTGGCCCGGCGGCAGCCTCGGAGCAGGGCGGCCCGGCTGGCACATTGAATGCACGGTGATCGCGCAGAAGTACCTGCCGTCGCCGTTCACGGTTCAGGGCGGCGGGTCCGACCTGATTTTCCCGCACCACGAAATGGGAGCGGGCCACGCCTATTCCCTGGCCGGCGTCCCGCTCGCCAAGCACTACGCGCACGCCGGCATGGTGGGGCTGGACGGCGAGAAGATGAGCAAGTCCAAAGGCAACCTGGTGCTGGTCTCGAAGCTGCGGGCGGCAGGGGAGGACCCGGCCGCCATCCGCCTGGCCATCCTCGGCCACCACTACCGTTCTGACTGGTCCTGGACTGAAGAAGGGTTCGAGGCCGCGAAGGCGGATCTCGCCGCGTGGCGCCAGGCGCTGGCCTCCGCGCCCGCCGGCTCGGCTGCCCCCCTGATCGCTGAAATGCGCGCAGCCCTCGCTGCTGACCTCAACGCTCCCGCGGCCGTGGCGGCCGTCACCCGCTGGGCAGGACAGGCTAACGCCGCCGGAAGCCCCGCCAGCGGCGAGGACCAGGCATTGGTGCGGGACGCCGTCGACGCCCTCCTCGGCATCCGCCTTTAAAGGTAAAAAAGGGCTGCCTCCGCACCCGCCCGAGGGCAGGTCCGGGGGCAGCTTCGGGGCGGCTGTGCCGGCTAGGGCCGGTCCTGGCCCCGGCGTTTGAGGTAGCGTTCGAACTCGCGGGCGATGGACTCACCGGTTGCTTCCGGAAGATCTGCCGTGTCCTTCGCCTCCTCAAGCTGCCGGACGTAAGCCGCGATTTCCGGATCCTCGGTGGCAAGTTCGTCCACGCCGCGCTCCCAGGCGTCCGCTTCCTCCGCCAGCTCGTGCGTGTCCAGCGGCACCTGGAGGAGCTCCTCGATGCGGTGGAGGAGAGCCAGTTGCGCCTTCGGCGAAGGGGCCTGGGCAACGTAGTGCGGAACCGCAGCCCACAGCGAGACGGCGGGGATGCCGGCCAGCAGCGAAACCTCGGAGAGGACTCCCACGATGCCCACGGGCCCTTCATACTGCGGCGCTTCCAGGTTCATGCGTTCCCGCAGCGGCCCGTCGTCGGAGGACGTACTGACGGGTATGGGCCGGCTGTGGGGCACGTCCGCCAGCAGTGCGCCCACCAGGATTACGTAATCAACATTCAGGGCTTCGGCATGGACCAGGAGTTCGGCCGTGTACGCGCGCCATTTATAGGACGGCTCGGTGCCCTGGACAAAGATGACGTCCACGTTGGAATTCGGCGGGCTGGCCTTGTAGATGCGAGTGGAAGGCCACTTGATCTTTCGTTCACCTGCGGCGTTCCTGCGGATCGTGGGGCGCGTGAACTGGAAATCGTAATACTCGTCGGCGTCGATGGACGCCACTTTCTTGCCGCCCCAGAGCTTGTTGAGATACCGCAGCGAGTCGCTCGCGGCCTCGCCGGCGTCATTCCAGCCTTCAAAGGCGGCAAGCATCACTGTCACGCGCTGCCCATCAGGCACAGGCTGCAGGAACCGTTCGCGGGCGGGTCCTGCCCCCGGTTCGGTGGTGTCTCCCTCGAAGCTATTCATTTCTTCACCCTACGTCCAAGGAGGAGGGTGTTGCATTGAATGAAGCGCTGAAAAATGCGCCGTTCGTGCCGGAAAAGGGCGTAAGGAGCCCCGTATTCGCCCAAGGCGTAGCCCCAGCCCCCGTTCAGGCTGTCCCCGTAGACTGGGTGGATGCGACTCCCAGCCACACCTTCCCCGCTCAAAGCCGCCCTATGGGACATGGACGGCACCATAGTGGATACCGAGCCCTACTGGATTGCTGCGGAGCACGCGCTGGTTGAAGCCCACGGCGGAACCTGGTCGCACGAACAGGCCATGCAGTTGGTAGGCCAGTCGCTTACGTTCTCCGCCGGGCTGCTCCAGCAGGCCGGTGTCGACCTTGGCATCCGGCAGATTATTGATACCTTGACCGCCGAAGTGGTGGCCAGCGTCCGGCAGCAGGTGCCGTGGCGCCCGGGTGCCCGGGAACTGCTCGAAGACCTGCACCAGGCGGGTGTGAGGTGCGCGCTTGTGACGATGTCCGAGGGACCCCTCGCCCGGGAAGTGGTGGCCAGCCTTCCCCGGCCGTACTTCGAGGTGGTGGTCACCGGGGATACCGTGGCGCAGGGAAAGCCGCACCCGGAGGCGTACTTGAAGGCAGTGGAACTGCTTCGGGAAACCGATCCGGACCTTTCCCTGGAGCACTGTGTTGCGCTGGAAGACTCAACGCCGGGAGTGGCGGCGGCAGTCGCCTCGGGTGTCGCCACCGTCGCCATTCCCCATATCGTTCCCCTGCCTGAAGACGAACGCTACATTCTGTGGGATTCCCTGGCGGGCCGGTCGCGGGCGGACCTGGAGGACGTCATCCTGGCCCGTTTCCTCCCGGACGGCACCGCCGGGCCCGAGCATGCCCGGCACCAAGCCGCCACGTTGGAAGGGGCCGGGGCACCGGGGACCGCCCATGACTGAGACAGCCGCGCCGGTCCGCCGTGAGGGCATACCGCTGGGCCGGATCGCCGGAGTCCCGGTTGTCCTGGCCTACTCCTGGTTCATCATCGCCGCTTTCACGGTGATTGTTTACGGGCCGGTCCTTGACCGGAGCAACCCGGCTCTCGGTGCCACCGCATACGTTGTCGCGTTCGCCTATGCTGTGCTGCTGCTCATCTCGGTCCTGGTCCACGAACTGGCCCACGCCCTGACCGCCAAAATCTACGGCTGGCCAACCCAGAAGATTGTGCTCAACCTGTGGGGCGGGCACACCCAGTTCGACAGCTTCACGGCCACCCCGGGCCGGTCAGTCCTGGTGGCCCTGGCCGGCCCCGCCGCCAACTTTGTCCTCGCCGCCGGCGCCTGGCTGGTGCTCAACGGCGCCGCCCTGGGCAGTGTTGCCGAAATTCTCACCAACATCTTTATGTGGGCCAATTTCCTCATTGGCGTCTTCAACGTCCTCCCCGGGCTGCCCCTGGACGGTGGCCGCCTGGTGGAATCCGTCGTCTGGAAAGCTACCGGCAGCCAGGCCAAGGGAACCGTGGCAGCAGGATGGGGCGGCCGGCTGATCGTGATTGCCCTCGGCTACTGGTTCATCCTCCGGCCGCTGCTCGCCGGCGTTTCACCCGAATTCAGCCTGCTGATGATTACGGTCCTGGTGGGCGGCTTCCTCTGGATGGGCGCCTCCGCCGCCATTCAGCAGGGAACCCTCCGGGGACGGCTGCACCTGGTCAGCGCGGCAGGGCTGTCGACGCCGGCCATCGGGCTGCCGGCCACGGCGTCAGTCCTGGACGCCCTCAGGACGGGAGCGCCGCCGTCGGCCTCGGTGGTGGTGTGTGCAGCAGACGGACGCCCAACGGGCGTAGTGGACCCGGCCGCCCTGCAGTCTGTCCCGGCGGCCGCTGCCGGAACCACTCCGCTGAGTGCGGTGTCCTACGCCCTTGCCCCCGGCGCCTATGTGCCTGAATGGTCAAAAGGGCAGGAGCTCCTGCACTTCCTGTCACAGCTTGAAGGCCGGGACTACGCCGTTGTGGACCACAACGGCAAGGTGACGGGGCTGCTCTCGCAGGACGCGGTGCTGTCGGCCATTACCGGCAGGCGCGCGCGGCCGGATGGGCGCCGGCAGGGCGGGAACCGGTAGAGTTACCTGCCGGCAGCATTGCCGCCGCCACAGCTTGACGCCTTCAGCAACGAACACGTGAGGCACACCAGTTTTACAGGAGCGAGGAATATCATGAGCAGCGAAACTGCCGTCAACGAAGCCGCCGCGGCAGCCCAACCCGGTGTTGGCCCCGGCGCCTCGCAGCCGGTGGGAGCTGCCCGTCGGCGCGGACCCTTCCGCGAAGGGGAACGCGTCCAGCTGACTGACGAGCGTGGACGGATGAACACCGTCACTCTTGAGCGCGGCGGCGCGTTCCACACCCACCGCGGTTTCCTGAACCACGATGACATCATCGGCAAGGTGGACGGCTCTGTAGTGGTCAACAATGTTGGCCAGCAGTACCAGACGCTGCGCCCGCTGCTCTCGGACTTTGTCCTCTCCATGCCCCGCGGCGCTGCCGTTGTGTATCCCAAGGACGCCGGCCAGATCGTCACCATGGCGGACATCTTCCCCGGCGCCCGGGTGGTGGAGGCAGGAGTAGGCTCCGGCGCCCTGTCCATCTCGCTTCTGCGGGCCGTTGGAGACAACGGCTACCTGCACTCCTTCGAACGGCGTGAAGAATTCGCCGACATCGCCCGCGGGAACGTGGAAACCATCTTCGGCGGCCCCCACCCTGCATGGCAGATCACCCTGGGCGACTTCCAGGAGGAAGTTGTCCGGACCGAGGAGCCCGGCTCCGTGGACCGCGTGGTCCTGGACATGCTGGCCCCCTGGGAATGCCTGGACGCCGTGGCGACGGTCCTCGCCCCGGGCGGCGTGTGGATCAACTACGTCGCCACCGTTACCCAGCTGTCCCGTACAGCGGAGGCCATCCGTGCAGACGGCCGGTTCACCGAACCTGACGCCTGGGAGTCCATGGTGCGCGGCTGGCATCTCGAGGGCCTCGCCGTCCGCCCGGATCACCGGATGGTGGCCCACACCGGGTTCCTGCTGGTAACCCGCCGGCTGGCGGACGGCGTCACGGGCATTTCGGTGAAGCGCCGCCCCTCCAAGACGGAGTTCAACGAAGAGGACGTCAACGCCTGGACACCCGGTGCCGTGGGGGAGCGGCTGGTTTCGGACAAGAAGCTCCGGCGCGCCGCCAGGGACGCGATCGCGGGCACGAACGTCGTGGACACGCCTTAGATCAAGATCTAGTCCATATTTCGGGAGTCTCCATCCCTACCTGCCATCTTGGGGCTAAGGTCTTAATAGAAGCGCAGGAAGGGGCTGATACATCATGGAGACGCCAAACCAGGACTCCGGACGTACACCGGCAGAGCAGTCTGCCGCCAACGACCTCTCGGTTGCCGACCGCCAGGTCAACATCCTCCGGGACAAGCTCAGGCACATTGACCGCCAGTTGGCTGCGGCAACGCAGAACAACACCAAGCTGGTCACCATGCTTGAAGCCGCGAAGGCCGAGATTCTGCGGCTGAAAAACGCGTTGGACCAGGAGGGGCAACCTCCCTACAGCTTCGGCACGATTCTTCAACTGAATCCCCGGCGGCAGCCGTCGCCAGGCAACAGCGGGCAGGCGGCCACGGAAGAATCCGTGGACATCTTTAACGCCGGGCGGAAGATGCGGGTGGGCATCAGCCCCCTGGTCAACATCAACCAGCTGGCCGTGGGCCAGGAAGTCCTCCTTAACGAGGCACTCCTCGTTGTGGCCGGACTGGGCTACGAGCGGGCCGGTGAGCTGGCCACCCTCAAGGAGATGCTCGGCGCGGACCGCGTCCTGGTGGTGGGACGGGCCGATGAAGAGCGGGTGGTCCGGCTGTCCGGGGCGCTCCTGGCGGAAAAGCTCCGCGTGGGCGACGCCCTCTCGATTGATTCGCGGACCGGCTACGCGCTCGAGAAAGTACCCCGGTCCGAGGTGGAGAACCTGGTCCTCGAAGAGGTCCCGGACATCACGTACGAGGATATCGGCGGGCTGGGGCCGCAGATCGAACAGATCCGCGACGCCGTGGAACTGCCGTTCCTGCATCCTGACCTTTACCGGGAACACGGCCTGAAGGCGCCCAAGGGCATCCTGCTCTACGGCCCTCCGGGCTGCGGCAAGACCCTGATCGCCAAGGCTGTGGCCAATTCGCTGGCTGCCCGCGCCGCAGAGCGCTCCGGAAACGTGGACCTGAAGAGCTACTTCCTGAACATCAAGGGCCCCGAGCTCCTGGACAAGTATGTAGGCGAGACCGAACGGCACATCCGCCTCATTTTCTCCCGTGCCCGGGAGAAGGCGTCCGACGGCAGCCCCGTAGTGGTGTTTTTTGACGAAATGGATTCGCTGTTCCGCACGCGCGGCACGGGGATCTCCTCCGACGTCGAAACAACCATCGTGCCCCAGCTGCTGAGCGAGATCGACGGCGTCGAGCGGCTGGACAACGTCATCGTCATCGGTGCATCCAACCGCGAGGATATGATCGACCCCGCCATCCTGCGCCCCGGCCGCCTGGACGTGAAGGTCAAGATCCACCGCCCGGATGCCGAGGCGGCTGCGGACATCTTCAACAAGTACATCACCACGGACCTGCCGTTCCACGAGTCCGACCTCGCGGAGCACAACGGCGACGTCCAGGCTACGGTGGACGCCATGATCCAGCGGACTGTGGAAGCCATGTACTCCACGGACAAGTCCAACGAGTTCCTGGAAGTCACCTACGCCAACGGTGATACCGAAATGTTGTACTTCAAGGACTTCAACTCCGGCGCCGTGGTCCAGAACGTGGTGGACCGGGCCAAGAAGTACGCCATCAAGGACCTCCTCATCACCCACCAGAAAGGGCTCCGGATCGAGCATCTTCTGCGGGCTGTGGTGGACGAATTCCGCGAGCATGAGGACATGCCGAACACCACCAACCCGGACGACTGGGCACGCATCTCCGGCAAGAAGGGCGAAAGGATTACGTACATCCGTACCATCGTCCAGGGCAAGGCCGGCCAGGAGCCAGGAAAATCGATCGAAACAATGCCGACCACAGGGCAGTATCTATGACGGCAGCGCAGGTACCCGCCGCCGGGGGAGCCCTCCCCGTGGGCGGGGCCATGCGTGTCATGGGAGCAGAAACCGAGTACGGCATCCATGCCCCGTCCGCCCCGTCCGCGAACGCCACCATGATGAGCGCCCGTGTGGTGCAGGCCTATGCCCAGGTAACCCGCCAGCGCGCCGCCGGCGGGGCGGAAACCCGGTGGGATTACACGGACGAGGAACCCCTGCACGACGCCCGCGGCTGGACCGTGGACAGGGGCTCGGCGCATCCCAGCCAGCTGACAGACCAGCCGCCCGTGCTGGATGCGGAAGCGGTGGCCCTGGCCTACGGCCGGGAGGAACTGGAGCTCGACGGCCAGGACGAGTCCGGCACCCTGCTGATGAACATGGTCCTCGGCAACGGGGCCAGGTTGTACGTGGACCATGCACACCCTGAATACTCGAGCCCCGAGGTGACCAACCCCCGGGACGCCGTCACCTGGGACGCGGCGGGAGACCTCGTTGCGCTTGCCACAGTGCGGCGGCTGGCGGCGGACCCGGATCTGCCCCCGGTGAACCTGTACAAGAACAACACGGACAACAAGTCCGTGTCCTACGGTTCGCACGAGAACTACCTGATGCCGCGGTCAGTACCGTTCGGGGACATTGTGCGGGGCCTGACGCCCTTTTTCGTCAGCCGCCAGATTCTTTGCGGTTCCGGACGCGTGGGGATCGGCCAGGACGCGTCCACCCCGGGGTACCAGATCAGCCAGCGCGCCGACTTCTTCGAAGCCGAAGTGGGCCTGGAAACCACCATCCGGCGCCCCATCATCAACACCAGGGACGAACCCCACGCGACGGCGGACAAGTACCGGCGCCTGCACGTCATCATTGGCGACGCAAACCTGAGCCAGGTCTCCAACTACCTGAAATTCGGAACCACCGCCATGGTCCTCAGCCTCATCGAGGCCGGGCTTGCACCGAAGATCGAGGTCCACGAACCGGTTCCCGCCCTGCAGGCGGTCAGCCACGATACTTCCCTTACCGCCACCGTCCGGCTCCTGGACGGCCGGCGGGTCACAGCCCTGGACCTGCAGTGGATGTACCACGAGGCAGCGGCCAAGCTGGCGCAGGACACCGGTGTGGGCGACGCCGTGGACGGTGACGGCCACACCCACGACGTCCTGGACCGCTGGGCCACCGTCCTCACCCAACTGGACAACAACCGGGCGGCAGCCGCCAGCTCCGTGGAATGGGTGGCCAAGCTTTCGCTCCTGGAGGGTTACCGCGACCGCGACGGCCTGGAGTGGAACGACGCCCGGCTGGGGCTGATCGACCTCCAGTGGGCGGACATTAGGCCCGAGAAAGGCCTGTACTACCGCCTCCTGGCAAGGAACCGCATGGACAGGATCCTTGAGGATGGCGCCATAGCGGCGGCGGTGGCAGAGCCGCCGTCGGACACCCGCGCGTTCTTCCGCGGCAAATGCATCAGCAGCTTCGGCAAGGACGTGGTGGGCGCCAGCTGGGACTCGGTCATCTTCGACGTTCCCGGGTACGGCAGGCTTCAGCGTGTACCAACCAGGGAACCCTTGAGGGGAACCAAAGCATTGACCGGAGCGTTGTTCGAACGCTACCGGGAAGCAGGCCCATTCCTCGGAGAATTGCTGGGACACAGCACCGCTCCGCCTGCGGCGTAAACCGCGCCGGAAGGCCCGCTTCGTGGCAGGATGGGCATATCGGAGGATCCGCCGGATCCGCCGGCAGGAAAGGGAGAGGTAACAATGGCAGGCCAGGAGCAGCAGCAGCCGCAATCGCGCGACACCCAGGTCGACGAGGACATTCCCGAGGCACCCCCGGCGCCGCCCGAAGCACAGGCATCAGCAGCTACCGAAGGCGTTGATGACCTCCTCGATGAGATCGACGGAGTGCTCGAATCCAACGCCGAGGAGTTTGTGCGCGCCTTCGTCCAAAAAGGCGGCCAGTAACCCGGACCGGAGGGTGGCGGAAGCCGCGGCCGGCCGGATCTGTACAGACGTTGAAGAACTACGTTCAAGGAGTGCATGAGTGCAGGAATCAACCGCCAACCAGGTAGCCGCCAACGCCACCTCATCCTTCACCGAACATCTGCAGCGGGACCGGCCCGAACTCCTGCCTTATAACAGGGGACTTCAGGCCGGTGCGCCCGGCGCCGCTCCGCTGCAGGTGCCGCATGCCACCACGATCGTTGCGTTGAGCTACGCCGGCGGTGTGCTGATGGCAGGGGACCGGCGGGCCACCATGGGCAACGTGATTGCCAGCCGGCACATTGAGAAAGTCTTCCCGGCGGACCGTTACTCCGTCCTGGGCATCGCCGGTACCGCCGGCATCGCCATCGACCTCACCCGCCTGTTCCAGGTTGAACTCGAACACTACGAGAAGATTGAGGGCACCCTCCTCAGCCTTGAAGGCAAGGCCAACCGGCTGGGGGCAATGATCCGCGGCAACCTTCCCCTTGCCATGCAGGGACTCGCGGTTGTGCCGCTCTTCGCGGGCTTCGATACCAGCGCCGGCGTCGGGAGGCTTTTCTCCTACGACGTTACCGGCGGCAGGTACGAGGAACACGAGCACCACACTGTAGGCTCCGGTTCAGTCTTCGCCCGGGGCGCCCTGAAGAAACTGTGGCGGCCCAACCTGAGCGAGGCCGAGGCCGTCGCCGTCGCCGTCGAGGCCCTCTACGATGCGGCCGACGACGACTCCGCCACCGGCGGCCCGGACACCGTCCGGAAATTGTGGCCCGTGATTTACACCGTGGACAGGACAGGTGCCAGGCGGGTGGCTGAGAACGAACTCGCTGCCGCGGCCGGAAACGTCATCGAGGCCCGCACCAACGCCGGACGGGAGGCCTGACAATGACACAGCAGTTTTATGTATCCCCTGAGCAGCTGATGAAGGACCGTGCGGATTTCGCACGGAAGGGCATCGCCCGCGGCCGCTCGGTCGCCGTGATCAGCTGCGCCGACGGCATCGCGCTGGTGGCCGAGAATCCATCGCCGTCCCTGCACAAGATCGGCGAAATTTACGACAAGATCGCCTTCGCCGCCGTCGGGAAATACAACGAATTCGAAAGCCTCCGCCAGGCCGGTGTGCGGTACGCCGACGTCCGCGGCTACTCCTACGACCGTGAGGACGTCACCGCCCGCGGCCTCGCCAGTGTTTATGCCCAAAGCCTGGGCGCCGTGTTTACCGCAGAACAGAAGCCCTTCGAGGTGGAACTGGCCGTAGCGGAGGTAGGTCCCACCCAGGCTGAGGACCATCTCTACCGGCTCACCTTTGATGGTTCCATCGCCGACGAACACCAGTTCGTGGTGATGGGCGGACAGGCGGACAAGGTCTCGTCAGCCATCGATGAGGGCTGGCGCAGTTCGCTCAGCTTTGCCGACGCCCTCCGGCTCGCCATGGCCGCCCTGGTTCCTGCCGCGGAATCTGATGCCCAGCCGAAGACTTTGCCCGCCACGGCGGTGGAAGTGGCCGTCCTGGACAGGCAGTCCGAGAGCTCACGGGGCTCACGACGCGCCTTCCGCCGGCTTGACGACGCGGATATCACTGCACTGCTGGCCTAGGAGGACAACATGGACAAGAGAATCTTCGGTATCGAAACGGAATTCGGGATTTCCTATTCCAGCCCCGATTCGAGGCCTCTTGCCCCGGAGGAGGTGGCCCGGTACCTCTTCCGCAAGGTGGTCAGCTGGGGCCGGTCATCCAACGTCTTCCTGACCAACGGCTCGCGGCTCTACCTGGATGTGGGCTCCCATCCGGAATATGCCACGGCGGAGTGTGACGACCTCGCCCAGTTGATCGCCCACGACCGGGCCGGTGAACTGATCCTCGATGACCTGGTGGACGAAGCCCAGGCCCGGCTCGCGGCCGAGGGCTTCAACGGCACGGTATACCTGTTCAAGAACAACACAGACTCCGCCGGGAACTCTTACGGCAGCCATGAGAACTACCTGATTCCACGCCGCGGGGAATTCTCCCGGCTCGCCGAAATCCTGATTCCCTTCCTGGTCACCCGGCAGCTTATCGCCGGGGCCGGGAAGATCCTCAAGACCCCGCACGGGGCCACCTTCGCCTTTTCCCAGCGTGCAGACCACATCTGGGAAGGGGTCTCCTCCGCCACCACCCGGTCAAGGCCCATCATCAACACCCGGGACGAGCCGCATGCCGACGCCGAGTTCTACCGCCGGCTGCACGTGATTGTGGGCGATTCCAACATGTCCGAAGCCACGGCCCTGATGAAGGTGGGCACAGTGGACCTGGTCCTGCGCATGATTGAGGCCGGGGTCATCATGCGGGACATGCGGATGGAAAACCCCATCCGGAGTATCCGTGAAATTTCCCATGACCTCAGCGGCCGTGCACTGGTGCGGCTGGCTAACGGACGCCAACTGACAGCACTGGAGATCCAGCAGGAGTACCTCACCAAAGTCACCGCGTTCGTCAAGGAACACGGCGCCCACAACCCCCACGTTCCCTTGATCCTCGACCTGTGGGAGCGGACCCTGAAGGCGATCGAAAGCGGTGACACCCGCAGCATCGACACGGAGATCGACTGGGCCATCAAGAAGAAGCTGATGGACAACTACCGCGAACGCCACGGGCTGGGCCTGGACGCCCCCCGGATAGCCCAGCTGGACCTCACCTACCACGATATTTCCCGCAGCCGCGGTCTGTTTTACCTGCTGCAGTCCCGCGGAGCAGTGCGCCGGATCGTGGACGACACCGTCATCAAGGACGCCGTCGACGCACCACCCCAGACAACGCGGGCGAAACTGCGTGGCGACTTCGTCCGGCGGGCACAGGAGCTGGGCCGGGACTACACCGTGGACTGGGTGCACCTGAAACTGAATGACCGGGCCCACCAGACCATCCTGTGCAAGGATCCCTTCCGCAGCGTCGATGACCGGGTGGACGCGCTTCTGGACTCTATGGGCTGACACTCAGGTTCAGGGGCTATTCTGGATAAGGCCTTTAATCGGGCCCTCACGCGGTGTTGCCCGCCCACGTGCGGATCGCCGCCTCCATCCTGCCCCGACGAAAGTTCTCTTACGTGCGCCGACTACTAGCAATCCTTCTTCCCGCTCTGCTGCTGTTGACCGCCTGCGGCGGTTCTTCGGCAGAGCCGGAACCCACCAGCAAGTCTGCTGGTGAGACTGCGAAGTTCGACTCCCTCAAACTGACTGACAACGGGGACAAAAAGGCCCCTGGCGTGGAGTTCGACAAGCCGCTGGAAGTGGCTGACCCCACCATCAAGGTGGTCACCGAGGGCAGCGGCGAACCCGTGAAGGCGAACCAGATCGCCAACATCTCCATCCTGGCCCTCAACGGCACCGACGGGTCCACGCTGGAGGATACATTCCCCAGCGAGCCCGAGCCCCTCGAACTCAACGAGGAACTGAAGACCGGCAGCGAGGTCATCTACAACGCGTTCGTGGGCGCCAAGGTAGGTTCCAGCCTTGCACTGGCCGTACCCGGCCAGCCGGGTGCAGCCGCCCCCAGCCCCTCGGACGGTGCCAGCCCCGCCCCGTCCGCCCCGGCCCAGCCCACCCAGCTGCTGATCATCAAAATCCTTTCCGCCTCCGATGTGACCCCCGCACTGGAGAAGCCCGAAGGTGAAACGGTGACCCCGCCCGCCGGCCTGCCCACCGTCACTGAGAAAGACGGCATCCCCGAGATCTCCGTCGAAGGTGTGGCCGCCCCCACCGCGCTCGTGTCCCAGGACCTGATCAAGGGCACCGGAGCCACGGTTAAGGAAACCGATACGCTGACCGTGAACTACGTGGGCGTCACCCTGTCCGGCGGAACCAAGTTCGACTCCAGCTTCGACCGTGGCGAGCCGGCAACCTTCCCGCTTACCGGCGTGATCAAGGGCTGGACCCAGGGCCTGGCGGGCAAAACCGTCGGCTCCCGCGTCCTGCTGGTCATCCCCAAGGACCTGGCTTACGGCGACGCCGGCCAGGGCGAAGCCAAGGGCGACCTTGTCTTCGTAGTGGACATCCTCGGAGCCAAGTAGCAACAATGGCAACAGGCCCGGCCTTCGCCGCGGCATCCAACGCAGCACACCATCTGCCAGACACTTAGGAGCAACCATGTCTTTTGGACAGCGGGAATTTGACCGCCAGAAGCCCGAGATCGATTTCCCCGAGGGCGACGTCCCCACGGAACTCGTCATCACCGACCTCATTGAAGGCGACGGCCCCGAAGCCAAAGCCGGCGACACTGTATCCACGCACTACGTGGGCGTTGCCTGGTCCACCGGCGAAGAGTTCGACGCCTCCTGGGGCCGCGGCGCACCGCTGGACTTCCGCGTAGGCGTTGGCCAGGTCATCCAGGGTTGGGACCAGGGCCTCCTGGGCATGAAGGTGGGCGGCCGCCGCCGCCTCGAAATCCCGTCCGAGCTTGCTTACGGGTCCCGTGGCGCCGGCGGAGCCATCAAACCCAATGAAGCCCTGATTTTTGTGGTTGACCTCGTGGGCGTTCGCTGACCCCTCGCTCCCCAAGAGTCTGGAAGCGCGGCAGCACAGGATCCAAAGTCCTGTTACTGCCGCGCTTCCTGCGTTCCGGCGCGGAGTTTAGTAACGTAACCAGAGTGTCCGCATCCCGTACTGAACGCCTCCTTAACCTGCTGATCGCCCTGCTCAACACCAGGTATGGCCTGCGCCGCAGCGAACTGCGCGAAACGGTCTACCGAAGTGTTCCGGGCAACGAGGCGTCCTTCGGCCGGATGTTTGAGCGGGACAAGGCGGACCTTCGCAAGTTCGGCTTTGATGTGGAGACCCTGACGGACCTGGGCTGGAGCGAGGATGACCCCGCGACCACCAGGTACCGGATCGGCAAGGAATCCAACCGCCTGCCGGATGTGGAGCTGGACCCGGAGGAATGGACAGTCCTGCTGCTGGCCTCCCAGCTTTGGGAGCGGGCGGCGCTCGGCACGGCCGCCCAAAGTGCGCTGCGGAAACTGCAGGCGTCCGGTATGGCCGCCGACGTCCACCTGCCGCCTGGCGTCCAGCCCCGGATCAAGCCCGCAGGCCAGGCCTTCGACGACCTCGTTGCGGCGATGCATGCCAGGCACCCCGTCACGTTCACGTACCTGGCAGGCAGTACCGGTGCCGAGGAACTGCGGACTGTGGAGCCCTGGGGACTCGGCAGCCGCTTCGGACACTGGTACCTGGTGGGCTACGACCGTGCTCGAAAGGCACCCCGCCATTTCCGCCTCTCCCGCTTCACCGGCGCAGTGGCAACCCTGGACCGTGAGCAGTTTGTCCCTCCGCGGGACTTCAACGTCCGTGAGGAACTCGGACGCCTTCCCGAGCTGCCGCTGCGCACCGCCGTCGTGGACGTCCGTGCCGGGCGGCTCCTGGCTCTGCGGCGCCGAGGCACCCCACAAACACCCCTGGCACAGGACGCGGCGCAGGAAAGCGGCCCCTGGCCCCAGCCCGAGCCAGGCTACGACCGGTTCAGCCTGCAGTACCGGGACCCGGAGGTCCTGGCCGAAGAGCTTGCCTCCTACGGACCGGACGCACGGGCCGTGGCACCGGTCGAACTCGCCGATGCCGTGCGGCGCCGGCTCCGTGCCGCAGCAGACTTCAGCAGCAGTCCTGTTCCCGCCTTCGAATTTGCCGCCGCGCCGGCCCGGCCTGTCCGTCCGCGCACCTCGGAGGACCAGCTCAGGCGCATGCTTGAACTGGTCCCGTTCCTGGTGCACAATCAGGGTTTGCACATCCAGGATGTGGCCGAGCATTTCGGCATCAGCCGGAAAGAACTGGAAGACGACCTGCAGATCCTCATCTGTTCCGGGCTCCCGGAGGGCTACCCCGACGATCTGCTGGACATCCAATGGGAGAACGACCACGTCTACATCACCCAGGACCTGGACCTGAAGAAGCCGGTCCGGTTCACGGTGGAGGAAGCCTGTGCCCTCCTGACGGGGCTGGAATCCCTGAACGGGCTGCCCGGCGTGGCCGAAGGCGGCGCCCTGGAGTCGGTGACCCTCAAGCTGCTGGCAGCCGCCGGCGAGGAAGGACTCCGGGCCGCGTCCCTCGCTGGACCGGAAGTGGCACCCGGGGACGCCGCCACGCACGCCATTGTCCGGGAGGCCATCGGGTCCCGGTCCCAGCTGCGCCTGACGTACCTGTCAGCGCAGCGGGACACGGTGTCGGAGCGGGACGTTGATCCGCTGCGCCTCTATTCCCTGGACAACATTTGGTATCTCGAGGCCTACTGCCACTCCGTGGAAGGCTTGCGGAATTTCCGGCTGGACCGGGTCCAGGATGTTCACCCCAACGGCCTGCCGGCACCGGCAGGAAACACACCCGTGCAGGGCGTCCCGGCGAAGCTCTTCACACCCAAGGACGACGATACAGTGGTCACCGTCCAGCTCACCCGGCAGGGGAGGGGGATCGCGGACGACTACTACGCCGAGCGCACGGCGGAACTCGACGACGGCGGGCTGGTGGCCGAAATCCGTTTTGGCAACACCGACTGGCTGCCTATGTTCGTGGCCCAGCACGGCGGTTCGGCCCGCATCCTGGCCCCGGCCGGGCTGGCTGACGCCGCCCGCAACTGGCTCGCGGCATCCCTGGCCAGGTACGGCGGCTAGACTTCTCAGCATGCCTTGGTGGTCCTGGATCCTGATATGGGTGGCGCTCGTTGCGCTGTCGCTGCTTTTTTATGTCCTGCTGGGCATCCGGCTGTTCCGCCAGTTCATGGCGACGGTCAAGGACCTCAGTGCGGCAGGCGAAAAATTGGGGCATATCGCCCCCGTTGAACAGCCTGCCGCCAGTCCGCACGCAGCAGGGCCGCAACCGGGGTCGGCCGTTTTTGCCTCGCCCGCCCTCATGCGACATGATTACGAAGCATCCAAGTCGTCCCGCCGTGAACAGCGCCGCCTCCGGCGGGTACAGCGCAAGGCGGACCGGGGCCAGCCGCAGGCGCTCGGCGATCTCGACTTGACGTAGAAGTAGGATGTATTTAGAGGAAAGGATTTCCCGTGGGAAGACTCTTTGATGGCCCCTGGCCCATCGTTATTATCATCGTCGTTGCTTTGCTTCTCTTTGCCGCACCCAAGCTTCCGGCGATGGCACGCAGCCTTGGCCAGTCCATGCGGATCATCAAATCCGAGGTCAAGGAAATGAAGAACGACGGCAAGGCTGACAACACCGACGCTTCGGGCCCGGTGGAAGGCACCATCGTCAACCACCCCAAGGCGAAGCCCGGTGAGCCCACAGACGGCACTGACGTTCCGCCGTCGAACCGCGCCTGACCCCAGTGGCACTGTCGCGGTCCCGTAAAGCCAACCCCGAAGGGCGGATGGCTCTTTGGGACCACCTCAAAGAGCTGAAGAACCGGCTGATCAAGTCGGCTATCGGCGTCGTTATAGGCGGCATCGGAGGCTGGATACTTTACGATCCGCTGCTGAAGGCACTGGCCGAGCCGGTCAACCGCATCTCGGAGCAGACCGGCGGGCTTGCTGCCATCAACTTCGGGAGCATTGCGTCCCCGTTCGATTTCAAGCTCCAAATGTCGTTGCTCATCGGCGTAGTCATTTCCAGCCCGATCTGGATCTACCAGCTCTGGGCTTTCATCACGCCGGGTCTGACATCCAAGGAGCGCCGCTACACGCTGGGCTATATGGCGGCTGCGGTCCCGCTGTTCCTGGCCGGCATCTGGGCCGGCTGGCTTGTGGTGCCCCAGGTGGTCCACGCCCTGACCCAGTTCACGCCGGAGGGCTCCTCCAGCGTCATCGATGCCCGGACGTATATCGAGTTCGTGACCCGGATGGTGCTGGTGCTGGGCGTCGCCTTCCTGGTGCCCGTGGTCCTGGTGGGCGTCAACATGGCCGGAATCATTTCCGGCAACACCATCCTCAAGGCCTGGCGCATCACCGTATTCCTGGTGTTTGTGCTTGCCGCCATCGCCGCCCCGGGGGCAGATGCCATTTCGATGTTTATGTTGGCCGGGCCCCTGCTGGTGCTGTTTTTTGCCGCCATCGGCATCTGCCTGATGAATGACAAGCGCCGCGAACGCCGCCAGGCAAAACGGATGGCCGAGACAGAGGCAACAGCGGACATCGCCACCCCGGGCAGTGAGCTGAAGAACCTGTAGGCGCCCGTTAGGCTTGGTATATGTCCTCCAATACCGGGCCTTTCTCCACTGGCCCACTCTCCGCCGGGCCCAGCGATCCAGAGGAGCTTTCTCCCGCCGAAAGATACCGCGCCAGCGCTGAACGAAGGGCAGACGCAGCCACCTATTTGGGCTCCTTCATCCGGACCCTGGACTTCGAACTGGATGATTTCCAGCGCCAGGCGTGCAAATCACTCCAGGAGGGCAGGGGAGTCCTGGTGGCGGCGCCCACCGGTGCGGGCAAAACCATCGTGGGCGAGTTCGCCATCTACCTCGCCTTGCAGCGCGGCCTCAAAGCCTTCTACACCACTCCCATCAAGGCTTTGAGCAACCAGAAGTTCACGGAGCTTACCGAAAAGTACGGCGCCCAGAACGTGGGCCTGCTGACCGGGGACACCAGCATCAACGGCGATGCTCCGGTGGTGGTGATGACCACCGAGGTCCTGCGGAACATGCTCTACGCCGATTCGGCCACCCTGGATGACCTGGGCTACGTGGTGATGGACGAGGTGCACTACCTTGCTGACCGCTTCCGCGGCGCCGTCTGGGAAGAAGTCATCATCCACCTTCCCAGCGAGGTGCAGGTGGCTTCGCTCAGCGCCACCGTTTCCAACGCGGAGGAGTTCGGCGCGTGGTTGGATACCGTCCGTGGCGACACGGACATCATTGTTTCTGAACACCGCCCCGTGCCGCTGTGGCAGCACGTCATGGTGGGCCGGCAGATCATGGACCTCTTCGCCGGTGAAACCACCTTTGACGAGATCGCCCCGCCCGTGGACGCCGAGCCCGGCGAAGAGCCGGCCAGGGACGGCAGGAAGGACAACCCCAAGGGCCGCGGCTTCGATGTGAACCCGGACCTGCTCACCGTTGCCCGCAGTGAAAGTATGCAGAGCTTCCGCGCCAGGTCCGGCCCCGCCGGCCGGGGACAGCGCGGCAGGCGCGGCAACGACCGGCCCGGACGCGGCGGCGACGAGCGGGGCGTTCGCCCTGCCAGCCGGCCCCAGGTGATCGCAAGCCTGGACAGGATGGATCTCCTGCCCGCCATCACATTCATTTTTTCCCGGGCCGGGTGTGATGCCGCCGTGGCGCAGTGCGTGGGCTCCGGCCTGTGGCTGACCACCGAGAAGGAGCAGCGGATCATCGCCCAGCGCGTTGACGAGGCCGGCCACGACATCCCGCCTGATGACCTGGACGTCCTGGGATTCTGGACCTGGCGTGACGGTCTGCTCCGGGGTTTCGCCGCCCACCACGCCGGCATGCTGCCCACGTTCAAGGAGGTGGTGGAGAAGCTGTTCGCGGACGGCCTCGTCAAGGCGGTCTTCGCCACCGAAACCCTGGCCCTGGGTGTCAATATGCCGGCCCGTTCGGTGGTGCTGGAGAAGCTGGACAAGTTCAACGGCGAAGCCCACGTGGACATCACTGCGGGGGAGTACACCCAGCTGACCGGCCGCGCCGGCCGGCGCGGCATCGACGTCGAGGGCCACGCCGTGGTGCTGTGGCAGCCGGGTACGGACCCGACGGCGGTAGCCGGCCTCGCCTCCCGGCGTACCTACCCGCTGAACTCCAGTTTCCGGCCCACCTACAACATGAGCATCAACCTCCTGGCCCAGTTCGGCCGGGCCAGGGCCCGCGAAATCCTGGAATCCTCGTTTGCCCAGTTCCAGGCGGACCGTTCCGTGGTGGGCCTCGCCAAGCAGGTCCGCAGCCGCGAGGAATCGCTGGCCGGGTACGCCAAGTCCATGACCTGCCACCTCGGCGACTTCACTGAGTACGCGCGGTTGCGCCGTGAATTGTCCGACGCCGAAAACGTGACCTCACGGACCAAGTCACGCGCGCGAAAGTCGCTCAACGATGATTCGCTGGCCCGTTTGCTTCCGGGCGACGTGGTGAATGTCCCCGGCGGAAGGGCACCCGGGCCGGCGATTGTGCTTAGCTCGGACCACAGCAGCCGTGAGCCGCGGCCCGCCGTGCTGACGCTGGACAACCAGCTGCGCCGGATCGGCAACGACGACCTGGAAGGACCCATCTCCCCGGTCACCCGTATCCGCATTCCCAAGTCCTTCAACGCCAAGGTCCCCAAGTCGCGGCGGGACCTCGCGTCCTCGGCCCGGAACGCGCTGCGGGAGAACCGCCCGCCGGCCCCGGGCAACAACCGCAACAACGATTTCGGCCTTGCGACTGCCCTGCCCAACCAGGAAAAGCGGATCGCGGACCTCCGCCGTGCCCTCCGCGCGCACCCCTGCCACGGGTGCAGCGAAAGGGAGGACCACGCCCGCTGGTCCGAACGCTGGTGGAAGCTCCGGCGCGAAACCGACGGGCTGGTGCGGCAGATCCAGGGCCGCACCAACACCATCGCCAAGACGTTTGACCGCGTCTGCGACGTGCTCTCGTCCTACGGTTACCTTGAACCGGCCAGTGACGGCAGGCTGCTGATCAGCCCCGACGGGCAGCGGCTGCGCCGGATCTACGGCGAAAAGGACCTGCTGATCTCGCAGTCCCTGCGCCTGGGAGCCTTTGATGACCTCGATGCCGCGGAAGTGGCTGCGCTTGCCAGCGTGCTGGTCTACCAGGCCAAGCGCGAGGACCGGGGACTTCGGCCGCGGATGCCCAGCATCTCGCTGGAGACCTCCGTGGACATCGTGGTCAGGGAATGGTCCGCGCTGGAGGATGTGGAAGAGGAAAACAAGCTGCCGCTGACCGGCGAGCCCGAGCTGGGCCTCGTGTGGCCCATTTACAAGTGGGCCCGCGGCCGGCACCTGCAGGACGTCCTGAGCGGCACTGATCTCGCCGCAGGGGACTTTGTCCGGTGGGTGAAGCAGGTGGTTGACCTGCTGGACCAGCTGGCGAAAATTCCCGGCCTCGATCCCCGCCTGGCACGCCTGTGCTCGGACGCCATCTCATTGATCCGCCGCGGCGTCGTGGCGTATTCCTCCGTCCTCTGACCTTCCCTGCCGGCTACCGGCCGGCCGCCCAACCCCAGGAGTTTGCCTTCCCATGCCCAGCGCTGAACCATCGCCCGCGTCCCGTCCCGTGCTGTACCGCAACGGCTCCGTCTACACGGCAGCTGACCCCTTCGCCACGGCCCTGCTGGTGGACGGTGACACGGTGGCGTGGGTGGGGTCGGAGCAGGCGGCGTCCTCCATCGCGGACAGCTCCATGGAGATCATCGACCTCCGCGGCGCCCTGGTTGCGCCGGGCTTCGTCGACTCGCACGCCCATCTGACGGAAACCGGCATCGCCCTGGATGCCCTGGCGCTGCAGGCTGTTTCCTCGGCCAGGGAGCTCCTTGACGCGGTGGCCGCGGCCCCGGGCGCGGGTCCGGTCCTCGGCCACGGCTGGGACGACGCCACCTGGGCCGACCCGGCCCTGCCCACAGCGGAGGAACTGGAACGGGCGTCGGGCGGCCGGCCTGTCTACCTCTCCCGCGTGGACGTGCACTCCGCGCTGGTTTCGCCGTCGCTGGCCGGCGCCGCCGCCCTCCGCGGCCTGGACGGGTACGACGGCGGCGCCCGGGTTACGCGCGCAGCTCACGCAGCTGCCCGGCAGGCAACGCGCCGGCTCCCCGGCGACGTGCTCCGCCGGCACCAGCAGCGTGCCCTGGCCGAGGCCGCGTCACACGGCTACGTGGCACTGGTGGAGATGGGCGCTCCGCACATTGGCGGCGCTGAGGACCTGCGTCTGGCCTTGACCTGGAACAACCGCACGGGTGAAGGCATGCCGACGCCCGAGGTACTCCCGTACTGGGGCGAACTGGCGTCCTCGGAAGAACACGCGCGCAGCATTCTTGGCCAGCTGGGCCCCGGGGTGCGCGGCCTGGCAGGGGACCTCAACATCGACGGCTCCATCGGGTCGCGGACAGCGGCGCTCAGGTCCGGCTACACCGACGCCGCCGGTGAAACCGGCAGCCTGTACCTCAGCGCGGAGGAGGCCGCAGCCCATCTGGCCGCCTGCTCCCTAGCGGGTATCCAGGGCGGCTTCCACATCATTGGTGATGCGGGGCTGGATGCCGCCCTGCAGGCGTTGGAGCTTGCGGCTGCCGAGGTGGGGGAGCAGCGTATCAGGGCTGCGGGCCACCGGTTCGAACATGTGGAAATGGCGGACGCGGCGGCGGTGGAGACCCTGGCCCGCTACTCTGTCACCGTCAGTGCCCAGCCCGCCTTTGATGCTGCCTGGGGCGGCCGGGGCGGCCTCTACGAAAAGCGGCTGGGGGAGCGTAGCAAGTCCATGAACCCCTTTGCGGGCCTGTACTCGGCAGGTGTTCCTGTCTGCTTCGGCAGTGACAGCCCGGTGACGCCGTTGCGCCCATGGTCCAGCGTCCGGGCCTGCCTGGAACACCACAACGAGGAACAGCGGATCTCGGCGCGGGCGGCGTTCCTGGGCCACACCCGGGCCGGGTGGCGGGCCGCAAAGTACTCCAATCCCATGGCCGGGCAACTGGTTCCCGGCGCTCCTGCCAGCTTCGCCGTCTGGGAGGTTGAGGAGCTGATGGTCCAGGTGGCTGATGGCCGGGTCCAGTCCTGGAGCACCGACCCCAGGGCCAGGACACCGCTGCTGCCCGCGCTGGATACAGGCGCGGACCCCGTGTGCCTGCAGACGGTGCGCGATGGCCTGGAGCTGTTCGCAAGCCCTGCCCTGCGTTCCTGACCCCAATGCCCGGCGCCCTATAATGGGTAGCTGCGCCCGCCGGCGGTTTGACCTTGCCAGCGGGTGCACCGACTGCTCCCACCAGGAAGGCTCTCTGTGCGCGTCCTTACGATCATCCCTACCTACAACGAGCTGGAATCGCTGCCCATCACGCTGCAGCGGCTCCGCGCAGCAGTCCCGGCCTCGGACGTGCTGGTAGTGGATGACAACAGCCCAGACGGCACCGGCCAGCTCGCCGACGGGATCGCCGCAGAGGACTCCCAGGTCCACGTCCTGCACCGCAAGGGCAAGGAAGGCCTGGGCGCCGCCTACATCGCCGGCTTCAAGTGGGGCCTGGACGCCGGATACGACGTCCTGGTGGAAATGGACGCCGACGGTTCCCACCAGCCCGAACAGCTTCCCCAGCTCCTCGAGGCCATTGACCAGGGCGCCGATCTTGCCATGGGCTCGCGCTGGGTCCCCGGCGGAAGCGTAGTGAACTGGCCGCTCTACCGCCAGGCCATCTCCCGGGTGGGCAGCACCTACGCGCGGCTGATGCTGGGCCTGAAGATCAAGGACGTCACCGGCGGCTACCGCGCCTTCCGCAGGACCACCCTGGAAAAGCTGAACCTGGACCAGGTGGACTCAGTGGGCTACGGCTTCCAGGTGGACCTCGCCTGGCGGGTGGCCCGGATGGGGCTGCGGATCGAGGAACGTCCCATCACCTTCGTGGAGCGCGAACTCGGCGCCTCCAAAATGAGCGGCAACATCGTGGTGGAAGCAATGATCAACGTCACCAAGTGGGGACTCCAGGCCCGCTGGAACACCCTCACCCGCAAGGCACAGGCACGGCAGTAACTCTGCAGCAATACAACAAATGGGCCGTCCCGCACATTGTGCGGGACGGCCCATTTGTCGTATTCAGGGGTCTTACGCGGAGCGGCGTTCTCCGCGGCGTTCGCGCAGGATGGTGAGGCGGTCCTCGAGGATCTGCTCCAGTTCCGGCAGGGAGCGGCGTTCCAGCAGCATGTCCCAGTGCGTGCGCACAGCCTTGTCGTTGCTGGTATCCGGACGTTCCCCGTCCACCAGGAGCGCTTCCTTGCCGGTCTTGGAAACCCATACCGGAGGAATCTCCGCCTCAGAGGAGAAGGTGACAAAGACCTGCTCGCCGTCTTCACACCGGTATTCGACGCGCTGGCGCGGAGCCGGCTCGACTCCGGACTCGGTCTCCATGCTCTGCGCACCTAGGCGCATGCCCCGCAGGCTGCGATCGCTCATGATTTCTCCCTCTGGTCGGTTCGCGGTGTAGAACCCGCGCTAGCCGGCGGCGCCGAGCGCCTCCGGACTACTTGGTGCACTGTGCTGCATCTTTAGATTCAACGCATTGCGAAGCTTGGTTGTTCCAGCGGATCCAGTCCTGCCAGACAAATACCCAATTATACGCGTGGCATGCCATGCCAGCCAAAATGGAAGGGATCCGCAGCAACTTGCGGATCCCGTCCTTTGTCTGGCAGAGCTCGAATCAGGGCTCGGAAGGCTTGGCTCCCACCTCATCGAACAGCCCGGCAACACCGGTTTCAGGAGTGGTTCCTCCCAGCGCATTGCCAATGCCCTTGAGCGCTTCTCCGACTTCGCTGGGGATGATCCAGAGCTTGTTGGAGGAGCCTTCCGCCAGCTTGGGCAGGGTCTGCAGGTATTGGTACGCCAGCAGCTTCTGGTCCGGGTTGCCCTTGTGGATGGCGTCAAAGACCTTCTGGATGGCCTGCGCCTCACCGTCGGCACGCAGGATGGCTGCCTTGGCATCACCTTCGGCCGCCAGGATGGACGCCTGCCGCTGGCCCTCGGCCGTGAGGATGGCAGACTGCTTGGTGCCCTCGGCCGTGAGGATTGCGGCACGCCGGTCGCGCTCGGCGCGCATCTGCTTCTCCATCGAGTCCTGGATGGAGTGGGGTGGGTCGATGGCCTTCAGCTCCACCCGCGATACGCGGATGCCCCAGCGGCCTGTGGCCTCATCGAGGACACCGCGCAGCTGGCCGTTGATCTGGTCGCGGGAAGTCAGTGCCTCTTCGAGGTTCAGGCCGCCCACCACGTTGCGCAGGGTTGTGGTGGTCAGCTGTTCCACTGCCTGGATGTAGTTGGCGATTTCGTAGGTGGCAGCCCGCGGATCGGTGACCTGGAAGTAGACCACGGTGTCGATGGAAACCACCAGGTTGTCCTCGGTGATGACCGGCTGCGGAGGGAACGACACCACCTGTTCGCGAAGGTCCAGCAGGGGCAGGAGCCGGTCCACAAAGGGAATCAGGATGGTGAGTCCCGGGTTCAGCGTGCGCTGGTACTTGCCCAGCCGTTCCACCACGCCCGCGCGCGCTTGCGGAATGATCCGTACCGAGCGGACCAGAACAATTATCACAAACACGATCAGGACTACCAGCACAATGGCCAATGCAGTTCCTCCGGCGTTATCCATACATCTCCTTGTTCCCCAATTGATCAGGCTGTATCAGGACTGGCCAGCTGCTCCGGCGGGGCGGACACCACTGCCGTTGCCCCGTCTATCGCAGAGACCACAACTCGTTGCCCGGCGGCCAGGACGCCGCCGGCAGAACGGGCGGTCCAGATGTCACCGCCGATTTTGACCAGGCCGCCATCGGAGGACACCGGTTCCATCACCAGCGCCTGTTCGCCGATCAGCCGCTCAACGTTGGTCCGCTGGTCGGAAGGGCCCTTCTTCAGGTGCGACAGGGCTACGGGCCGGACAAAGGCGATCATCAGCAGGGACACCACGCAGAAGACTACAATCTGCAGCCACAGGTCTGCCCCCGCAAAGTCCGCCACCAGGGCGGCCAGGGTCCCGCCGCCAAGCATGATGAAAAACAGGTCAAGCGTGATCATTTCGATCACTGCAAACGGCAGGAAAGCCGTGAGCCACAGCGCCCACCAGTTTTCCCCCAGCCATTCGAACAAGTTCTCCCCCTTCGCTACGGGGAGCCGCGGACGTGCACCCGCCAGTAACTGTTCTTCAATCTTAGTGCCGCCTTGCAGGCTACGGGCAGGCCCGTGGGTCCGGCTGGCGGATAGTGGCCAACTCGTTACGCGGCAGCAGGCTTGCGGGGCCGGAAAACCATGATCTGAAACTTCGCTTCTGCGGTGATCGGCTCTGGCAGTCCTTCAAGGCGGGCAGAGATGGCCTCGCGGTCCAGGTGGTGCCCGGCCGGTCCCATAAAAGCCAGATCGGCGGCCTCCCGGCGCGTCAGTGCCAAGGGGATGTCGACCACGGAGGCGGTTCCGCCGTCGAAATGGCCTCCCATCGCTTCGGCCAGCCGCGCTTCCTTTCCCTCCTCAATACCCAGCATGCCGGTGACGGCCGCAAGGGAGGCCAGGTGCCCGGCGCGCGGAGTAACCACCACCAGCCGCCCGGACGGCCGCAGCACACGGGCAAATTCCGCAGCATTGCGCGGTGCGAAAATCACGGTGACGGCATCCACCGAGTGATCCGCCAGCGGCAGGGGCTGCCAGATGTCACAGACAAGGTTCACGGCTTCCGGATTGAGCCGCGCGGCCCGGCGGAGGGCGAACTTCGAGATGTCCAGGCCGAGGGCGGCGACTTTCCGGTCCTGCGCCGCCGCAGCATCGAGCAGAACGCGCAGGTAGTGCCCCGTCCCCGTTCCCGAGTCCAGCACCGCCGCGCGGTCCGCCGGGAGGAAGGGTACGACGGCGGCTGCCACCGCGTCGGCAAGGGGCCCGTAATGGCCGTCCCCCAGAAAGTCGGCGCGGGCCTGGACCATCGCGGCTGAGTCGGCCTCGAAGGCCGTCCCCTTACCCACCAGCAGGTTGAAGTATCCCTGCCGGGCGGCATCGAAACTGTGGCCCGACGGGCAGGCCAGGCGGCCCTGCCCTGAGGCTGTTTCCAGCAGGTCCAGGGGATGGGAACACACCGGGCACAGCAGTGGAAGGTCCATGGTGGAGGGCATGGTAACCATCCTAGAGGTGCATGGTCCCGCGTTTGCCGGCAGTGTCAGGCGCGGGAGGTCAGGCGCGGGAGGCCAGGCGCAGAAGGTCAGGCGTTGCTGATACCGGCAGGACCGGCATCGAAACCGAGCCCGTGCTGAGCCCTGCTGATGCCTGGCTCCGCCCAGTGCGCCGCGTATTCGGCGTTGCTGCTGAGCGACCGCAGCTGGGCCCGGTCCACGTACAGCACCCCGTTCAGGTGGTCCGTCTCATGCTGCACAATCCGGGCCTGCCAGCCGGAAAATTCCCGCTGTGCGGCCGCTCCGTCCGGGGTCTGGAATTCGAGCAGGACGTGTTCGTGGCGGGCAACCACAGCCTGCAGGCCGTTGAGCGAGAGGCAGCCCTCATAAAAGGAGGCAAGCCCGGGGCCAAGCGGTGCATAGCGGGGGTTCACGATGGCCAGGAACTCCAGCGGGCTCCGGTTCCGCAGGGCGGCGGCTTCGGGGTCGACGTCGAACTGGTCCTCAAGGACGGCCAGCTGCAGGGGGATCCCGAGTTGCGGCGCTGCGAGGCCCACGCCGGGCGCTTGGTGCATCACCTCGCGCATGAGGTTGACCAACCGGGTGAGCAGCTCACCGGACAGCTGCCCGTCGAACGCTGCGGCGCGCTGGCGGAGGGCGGGGTGGCCGGCCTGCACAATGGGCGGAAGCGTTCCGGCGGCGAGGATCTGCTCCACGGTTTCGCGGATTTGTTCTGCGGTGAGGTCTGTTCCGGGCGTGCTCTGGCTCATGAGCAAAGCCTAATGGCCTGCCGGAACCCGGACGCTCCGCTAGTGTCTATCCCATGCCTGAGCCTTCCCCGCAGCACCACAAAGCGCTGAGCCACCCGACGCAGGACACCCCGCGATTGGACAACTCCCCGCTGGAGTGCGTCCTGGGGTTCATCCGTGTCCTGGAAGCGGGCGGGGGAGCGGCCGGAATCCGGCCTTTCCTCGCTGACTCGTTTGTCCTGGTGGAGGCCCCGCACCTCCTGGCGCCGGAAGGCTCCACCCGCATGCTGCCCGACGTCCTGGCGGGGGCCGACCAAAGCTCCGATGTGGTGTCGGACCAGAAGTTTCTCATCCGCCGGACCACCTGCGAGGGCGGCCGGGTGGCTGTCGAAGCGGACTGGTCTGCGACGGTGCGGATGGACCTCCGCTACTGGGACCGGGGTGAAACGATCCGGGCCAGGACGTCGTCGGTCTTTGAAGTGCGAGACGGGTTGATTGTCAGCCAGGACAGTTACGACTGCTACTACCGGTAGCTGCTGCTGGGGAGCCCGGCGGGGGCCGGTGACTGCATGGTGAACCGCCGGGCAGTCCAGCGGTTGACGGCCGGAGTGCCGGCCGCGGCGCTGATCGCCATGTTCCGCAGGGTCAGCAGCGGCCCGGGCAGCGGACGGCCCAGCATCATGTTGATTTCGGACTGGCGCCTGGCCAGCAAGGCTGCCTGGCGCCGGCCGGCCTCGAACTCCTCGAACTGCCGCCCGGTCCTGTCCTTCCCGCCCGACAACGCCGCCAGGATAGCGGGGGAGAGGGCCTGGGCGTCCAGCCAGCCGAGATTCATGCCCTGGCCGCCGATCGGACTGATCTCGTGTGCCGCGTCTCCAATCAGGACGACCCGGCCGGCGGCCATCCTGCCGGCAAGGGCGGACCGGACGCTGAAGGCGCTCAGCATGGTGTTGGTCCGCGCGTCCGGAAGGACCCCGGTCCGTTCCCGCACCAGGTCCGCCAGCCGGGCGGGCTCCGCAGTGCCGGCGGGCGTGCCCAGCCGCACCACCCATCGCCGGACACCGCCGGGCAAGGGGAATGACTCAACGATTCCGCCGCGCTCAAGGAACAGGACGGCCCTGTCGCCGTAGGGTCCCGGGTCCTGGAAATCGCCCATGAGGTAGTGGTCGGGGTAGTTCCTGCTGTCTACGGACACCTTCAGAAGCCTGCGCACCCGGGACCGCGCGCCGTCGGCCGCCACCACAAGGGAGGCAGCGAACTCCATCCGGCGGCACCCGGCCTCCCCGCACGCCTCCGCACCAACGGTGACCCGTCCGCCGTCGTCCCTTACTTCCATGGCCCGCACACCGCGGACCAGCGCGTCGCCGTCGAGTTGGCGGGCGCGCTCCTCGAGGAGCTGCTCCGTGCGGAACTGGGGCAGGGCCAGCACAAACGGGAACGCGGCGGAGACGTCGCCAAAGGACATGGTGCCCACGGTCTTTCCGCCGCTGACCGCCATCCCCTCCCTGATCCGGACCCCGTCGTTGACGGCGGAACCTGCGATCCCGACCCGGTCCAACGCTTCAAGGGCGGGCGGGTGGATGCCGATGGCCCGTGTGTGAAGGTTCCTCTCCTGCCGCTGTTCAAGCACCCGCACGCTGACGCCGTCCTGGAGCAGCAGAGCAGCCAGGTACAGGCCCACAGGACCCCCGCCGATGATCAGGACATCCGTTGCCACGTCAGTTCCTGCGCAGGGCGAGAACCTGGTGGAACGCTGCGGAGGGTTCCACTGTCCAGCCCGGCGGTGCGAGTGCGGATAATTCTCCGGTGGTGTAGCTCCGGCGGATGGACGTCAGGCCGTCAGGGCGGATGTATGAATCGCGGAACGGCAGGGCGGCGGCCCAGAAGAGCGCGTACGCGGCGGCGCTGCGGCGCAGGTCGTTGTGGAGGACTCTCCGGCGGGCCAGGGCGGCGGAGTCGGAAAGGAGCTGCTGGAACCCGCCGGGCGAAAGGTGGTGGAGCACGTGGTTTGAGATGACGTAGTCGAAGCTGTTGCCTTCCCGGACCAGGTCCGAGCTGTGCGCCTGCCGGAATTCCACATCAGGCAGGGGCGGACGCCGGCGGGCGAAGGCGGCCGCGCGGGCGTCCGGGTCTATGCCGGTGATCCGCAACGCCAGCCCGTCGCTGCGGGCCCAGCCGGCGAGCCGGCACGCCAGGTCGCCGCCGCCGGAGCCGATGTCGAGCAACGTGGCAGGAGCGGTGTTCGCCGCCAGCCCCGGACGCAGTTCCCGGACGTAGAGCTTCCGCCAGCCGGACAGGGCCCGGTTAACCAGGCCAAACTGCCGGTAGGTGTTGTCCAGGAGCCGGGCGTCGCAGTCTGGAAGGTCCATCAGTTCCACGGCGTCGGCGGCGCGCTGCCGCATCAGGAGGTCCACCAGGCTCAGGAAACCGGCACTTCCGCCGCCGCATGCCCGGACAGCCGGTCCGGCCGCGTTCCGGCAGGTGCCTGCCGCAGCTTGGTGAAGAGTCCTGTCTCCACAGTGAGCCCGGGACCAAAAGCCATGGAGCAGATCCGTTCGTCGCCGTCTTCGGGAGCCTGTTCGAGAATGTGCTTGAGTACAAACAGCACCGTGGAGCTGCTCATGTTGCCGTAATTGCGCAGCGTCTCGCGTGCCGGGACTAGCTGCTCGTCGGTGAGGCCGAGCCGGGACTGGACTTTGTCCAGGATGCTCCGGCCGCCCGGATGGATGGCCCAGTGGCGGATGGAGGTGTAGGGGAGTGCGGCCAGTTCCGGATCCTTGGCCAGCAGGGGCTGGAGGGCGCCTACGATGTGATCATCGATGATGTGCGGTACGTAATTTCCCAGCACCATCTCAAACCCGTGGTCGCCGATGTTCCAGGCCATGGAGTCTTCGCCCACCGGGGTGAGGACCGTTTCGAAGTGGTCCAGCTGCAGCAGGGACTGTTCCCCGGCGCCGCTTCGGGCTGTTACGACGGCGGCCGCGGCACCATCGGCGAAGAGGGCCGATCCCATGATGGTGTCGGGATCGTTGGAAGTGCGGACGTGCAGGGAGCACAGCTCGGCGCACACCACCAGCACTACTGCATCCGGATCGGCCTCGCAAAAGAGTTTCGCTGCCCGCAGGGCGGGAAATGCCGCATAGCAGCCCATAAAGCCCAGGTGGTAGCGCTGGACGGCCGGGTCGAGGCCCAGTTCACGGACGATCTTGTAATCGGGGCCGGGGTTGAAGAACCCGGTGCAGGAAACCGTAATGAGATGAGTTATGTCAAGTAAATCGAGTTCCGGCGCCGCCGCGACGGCAGCGCGGGCGGCTTCAACAAAGAGCTTGGTGGCCTCGCGGCCGAAGATCTCGTTGCGGACTTTGGTGCTGGGGTTCAGCAGCAGGCCGGCGGCCGGATCGTAGAACTGCGGATTGTCGGAGCGGAAATCGTTGGTCAGTTCCTCAACGGCGGTGAAACGCGTGTCGATGGCGGCTGAATCGAAACAGGTGCTGACCAGCCGCGAGCCGAGCCTGGATAAACCTGGCTGGGCCGCAAACACGTCACGGGCTTCCGTCTGGATCAGCATCGTTTTCGGGACAGCTGTTTCAAGGGATCGCACATAGACCGTCATTGACTCATTCTTAACGAGCAGTCCGGTTAAGACAATGCTGACCTGCGGATTTGCCCCCGCAACTGGCGATTGCCGCCGACGTACACCATGGCCCCGGATGACCCGGCGAACCCCTTCCAGGGCTTCGACGCAAAGCGCCGATAATCTACATTATGTCAAGTAGCGTTTCTCGAGCGGCCCCTGGCACTTGCTCTGGCGGGCCGGCACCGGCAGGTCACTGCTCCGCCTCGGTAGCGGGCTTTCCCGTGGCTAGCGCCGCTGGCCGATGCCGGCGCCAACCAAGGCGCCGGCGCCCAGCCCGAGTGCAAAGCCGATGAAGGGGCTGTCAAAAACAGTAAGCCCGATGGCCAGTCCGAAGGCGGCGCCCACCAGGCAGCAGATCCACAACGGTTTGTTCATTGGCACTGATGCTACCGCCAGTATTCCTGCAGGTGGTCCTCCCCCGCAGGCAGGTACCGGAACGCGTATGGAGCCATTGGAAAGTCGAGTACCAGTTACGCATGTGCCGGGACTACAGGGCTCCTAGCCTTCTTAGCAAGTGACACTCCGGGAATTGCTGGGCCCGGGAGCCATGGGTGGACAGATCAAACCCCCGATCTGCCGGCCCGCGTCACCTCCCTGCCACCTGTAGAGACACCTGCAGGCGGGTTTTCCTGGTGAGGACCTTGATGACCATTCCAGCCCCTCCGAAGCCACTTGGCCGGCCACCGGTCTTTTTCGATGCCAGCGGTAAACGCTGGCGCCGGATCCTGGGCCTGCTTTTTGCCTGCCTGCTGATAGTCGTCCTGACCGCTCTCGCCATCCTCCCTGCCGCCACTGCCCCGGTACGGCCGCCAAATCTGAACCAGGCCGCAGACTATCCCCGCCAGCTCCTCGTCGGCCAGGACCTTGAGAACATCCCGAGGATCGGCGTCGACAAAGAGGTCGCCCCGTTCCACCGGATCGCCCTCGTGGAACACAAGGACGGCAAAACGCTGCTGAAGGATCCGTTCAGCGGCACGGTGTGGAGGGAAGCCACTCCCGAGGAAGTCCTCATGACGGGCGACAGCCCCTACGTTGTGGAGGGATACGGCCGCCCGCTGGAGCGCACGCTGATGCTCACGTTCGACGACGGTCCCGACCCCACGTACACGCCGGAGATTCTCGATCTGCTCTCCACCGAGGGTGTCCCCGCCACCTTCTTCGCCGTCGGAGACAACGTGGTCAAATATCCCGACCTGTTCCGGCGCATGGTCCGGGAGGGCCATATGGTGGGAAACCACTCAGCGTCCCACATCGACTTCTGGGCCCACGATGACGCCTACAACCGGCAGCAGATCATCGGCGCGGACCGGGTGATGAGGTCCGTGGCCAACTACGAGTCCCGGCTGTTCCGGATCCCCACCGGCGACCCTGAAAACAACACCCTGGCCCTGTTGCAGGCCCAGCAGCTGGGCTACCTCCACATCGCTTTCGACCTGGATACCCACGACTGGCAGTACAGTCCCGCCGATGACATCCAGCTCCCGGCGCTGGACGGCCAAGGCCACATTGTGCTGCTCCATGATGGCGGCGGAAACCGCACCGCAACAGTGAACCTGCTCAAGAAATTCATTACGGAGGCGAAGGCACAGGGCTACACCTTCACCACGCTCCAGCCCTTGCTGCCCGCAGACTTCGTGCCGCGGACCAGCGTGCCCGCAACGCTGGAAGACAACGCGACCTTCACAGCCCTGTCGGCCTACCTTGTCACCCCGAACATCCTGCTCACCTGGCTGTTCTGGTTCGGCATCGGATCCCTCACCATCCTGACCTTCCTGTTTGTCATCCTGGCCCTGGTCAGCAACGCCCGGATGAAAAAACGCCGCTGGGACGACCTCAAGGAAAATGAGTGGCCGTTCGTGAGCGTGGTGTTGCCCGTTTTCAACGAGGAGCTCGTCGTTTCGAAAACCCTGGATGCCCTGCGGGCCAGCGATTATCCCCTAATGGAGGTAGTGGCCGTCAACGACGGGTCCACTGACGGCACGCTCGCCGTGCTGACCGAATACGCCAGGACCTGGCCTGCCCTGCGCGTTGTGAACCAGGCCAATGCCGGGAAGCCGGCGGCAAGCAACCACGGAATCGACGAGTCCTGGGGGGACATCATCATCACCCTCGACGGCGACACGCTGTTCGAGCCACAGACCATCAAGATGTTTGCCCGCCATTTCCTGGCTCCCCGCAACGGCAAGGAAGTGGGAGCAGTGGCCGGGCACGTCAAGGTCGGGAACCGCCGGAACCTGATCACGGCCTGGCAAAGCCTCGAATACCTCTCCGGCATTTGCGTCACCCGCATGGCGGAGGGCCTGATGGGCGCCATCTCGATCGCCCCGGGCGCCTGCGCCGCGTGGCGCCGGGAGGCTTTGGTCCGGGCGGGCGGCTACTCCCATGACACCCTGGCAGAGGACGCCGACCTCACGTTGACGCTGCAGCGGCTCGGCTACAGCATTGCCCAGGAAAACGAGGCCGTGGCGTGGACCGAGGCACCCATGACCCTCCGCGGCCTGTTCAAACAGCGGCTCCGCTGGACCTACGGCAACATCCAGACCCTGTACAAGCACCGGGCGATGCTCTTCAACCCCCGGTACGGCGCGCTGGGCATGCTTACCATGCCCTACGCCCTGATCGCCGTGCTTGTCCCGCTGATCTTTATGCCTCTCACCGTCATCGTCGCCGTGGTGAGCCTCAGCCGGGGTGAATGGCAGGCCATCGCCATTTTCTCCCTGTTCGTGGCGGCCACCCACATGCTCGTCTCCGTCGTGGCAGTGCTGATGGTGCGGGAGAACCTCCTCCACCTGCTGATGGTTCCGATCTACCGGCTGATCTACGAACCCCTTCGGGCTTACGTCATTTTCGGGTCCGCCCTCCAGGCGCTTCGAGGCACCGCCGTCGGCTGGTACAGGCCCGAACGCACCAACAGTGTTGCGGTTTCTGCCCTTACCGCCGCCCCGCCCAGAAAGCTGGAACCTCTCACACCCAGTTCCACCTGATCCGCGGCGCCCCTTAGCTGTATCCCGGGAACGCCGTCCGGGACTATTGTGACCACCTAACGAACGTGCTTTGGACGACCGACGAGGGGGCATCGGCATATGGCCGGATCGAGATGGAAGAGCATCATCGTGGTCATTCTTGCGGCCATTTTGCCGCTCACTGCCTGTGGCGCCGATGCCGGGAAAACGGATGTTCCGGAGGGGAAAGTGAAAGACTCCGATACCAGTGCGCAGTGGTTCGGCGGCTACCTCGACGTGACCCTTGTCCCGCGCCTCGCGCTCGAGGATGTGACCGTGGACGCACAGTCCACGGCGATACTTTCCTTCATCACGTCCCACCCGGAGCGTCCCTGCGAGCCGTCATGGGGCGGTTCCTACGATCTCGACCAGGCCAGCAGCAAGCTGGACCTGGAGTCCCAGGTGGAGTCCTTCCGCAGCGCGGGCAACGATGTGGCCGTTGCCTTCGGCGGGCAGCGGGGCATGGAACTGGCTCTTGCTTGCACTGACGGCGATACGCTGAGGAACGCCTATGCGGCCGTCATTGACAGGTACGGGCTGGACACGGTGGACTTTGACGTCGAGGGGGCGGGGGCGGCAGACGCCTCCGCGGCCGGACGGCGTGCGGCGGCCATCGCGGAAATCCAGGCCGGGCGGCCGGCGGACCGGCCCCTGAAAGTGTGGCTGACGCTCCCCGTCTCGGCGGCAGGACTGACAGCCGCAGCCGAAGTTTCCGTGGAAACGATGCTCAAGGCCGGCGTCGAACTGGCCGGCATCAACATCATGACCATGAACTTCGGACCGCTCCACGAAGGCCAAACGATGCTGACCGCATCGATCGGCGCGGCCGAGGGAACACACCTGACGCTCAAAGGGCTGTTCCAGCGGCACGGCAAGCCACTGGATGATGCGGCCCTTTGGCAAAAGATCGGGCTGACACCCATGATCGGCCGCAACGACGTGCCGGACCAGGTGTTCAGCCCGGACGACGCCGAAGGCCTTAGCGCCTTCGCTGCGGACCGCGGCATACTGCGGATGTCCATGTGGTCGCTCAACCGCGACAAGGCGTGCCACGCCGACGACCCGGCGCAGTCGGCCAATGCTGCCTCCGGCATCTGCAGCGGACTGGACCAGGAACCGGGCATGTTCGCCAGGGTGCTGGGCCGGCCCTTTGCCGGCACCCCTTCGCCGGAGCCCGGCGCATAATGCCGAGGAAAGCCGTACTGGCCGGAGCGCTGCTGTCCGCCGTCGTTGCAGCGACCGCCTGCGGAACCACTCCCCTGCTGGCGGCAGACGAAATTGTTGCGCCGAATGTCTTCGTTACCGCCTACTCCTGGCACGACAACACCCCGCCGGGATCGCCCACCATAAGCCACCCCGTACTGCACAGCACGGCCGGCGGCACCGGAACCTATGACGATCCGGTGACTGTCGCCGTCGGGCATTCCCGGGAGACCGGGACGTCCGTCCTGGACATCCCGGCCGGAACGCGCATTTACCTGCCCGCTGTACGGCGCTACTTTATGGTCGAAGACACCTGCGGGGATGGCCCGACCCCTCAAGACGGCCCGTGCCATTCCAGCGCAGAGGCGTACGGTAATGCGTCGTTGTGGATCGACCTGTGGATCGGCGGCGCAGAAGAATCTGCGCTTTTCGTCCACCGTTGCGCCGCAGACATCACCGGGGTGAAAGCCGCCGTACTCAACCCGGGCAGGAATTATGCCGTTGCCTCCGGAGCAGGGGTCCTCCACGACGGATTATGCGACACCGGCTACGGCGATACGTTGGTGTCCCGGTAAAGGCCTGCGTCAGCCGTCATAGGCCTTCTGCAACTCCGCGATGTCCAGCTTGCGCATCCCCAGCATCGCCTGCATCGCCCGCTGGGAACCCAAGGGATCGGGCCCGGCAAGCAGCGAGCCGAGCACTGACGGAACGACCTGCCATGACACACCGAAGCGGTCTTTGAGCCAGCCGCACTGGCTTTCGCTGCCGCCCTCGGTCAAAGCCGCCCAGTAGCGGTCCACCGCAGCCTGGTCCTCGCAGTCGACGACAAACGAAACCGCTTCGGTGAAAAGGGCCCCGCGCGCACCATTGAGCGCAGTGAAGGCGCGGCCTTCCAGCTCGAACTCGACGGCGACCGCCTGCGCCTCGGGGCCGGGTGCACCTTCGAAACGTGAGACGTTCAGGATCCTGGAGTCGTCGAAGACCGAAGTGTAGAACTCCGCGGCCTGTTCCGCCTCGTTCTCGAACCACAGGCATGTTCCAATAGTGCGTGGCATGGGGTTGCTCCTTTCCGGCTTGAGCCTAATCCCGGGATCCGAACGGCACAACGGCGTCAGGCGCCGGGTGTCATTGGCGGCGGCAGCGCGGGCAGCTGGCTGACAAGCCCTACCGTGTTGCCCTCGCTGTCCTTGATGAAGGCCATCCATTCGTCCGTTCCTTGGGGCCCCAACAGTGCGTCGGAGTGGCTGAAGATGACATGCGGTTCCGCCACCACCTCGACTCCCCTGCCTTGGAGCTGTTCCGCCAACTCCCTCACATCGGGCACCTCGAGGTAGAGGAGTGCGCGCGGGGCTCCGCGCTCGAGCAACAGCCGGATGCCGTCAAGGTCGAAAAACAGCAGCCCGGGAGGGTCAAACACGGCGGTGGGCCCAACGCCGAGCAACCACGAGTAGAACTCCGCCGCGCGCTGGAGATCCTCGGCGTGCTGAGCAACCTGGATGACTCGCATGGCCCCGCCTTCCCGACGCTGTTGAGCTATTCATCCTGCTCACTCGAAGGTGCCGGGGCAAGGTGTGGGGAGTGTTGCGGCGCTGCAACGGCACCGGCCACAGGCCGCGGGTTGCTAGGCTCGAAAGCATGTCCTCTCCACTTCGCCGGCCCGTGCACGCCTTTTCCCGGAGACACATCGCAGCCGCAGCCATCACGGACGTGGTCCTGATCCTGGTGTTTGCTGCAGTAGGGCGGGATGCCCACCAACGGGGGGATGTAGTGGCCGGCGTGTTCCTGACAGCCTGGCCATTCCTGGCCGGCGCGGCCCTCGGCTGGTTGGCCGCCAGGGCGTGGCGGAACCCGTTCTCTGTTCGCCGGACTGGCCTGGCTGTCTGGTTCGGCGCCCTGGCCGGGGGCATGGTGCTCCGGCTCCTGACGAACCAGACAGTGGTGTTGCCGTTCATCATCGTTGCCCTGCTGAGCCTGGGACTGCTGCTGGTGGGCTGGCGCCTGGTGCTGGCAGGAACCCGGCGGCTCCGCAGGACCTGACACAGGCCAAGCGCGGCCCCGCCGGCTCAAGGCCCGGATGTAATAGGCTGGCAGCACCCAGAAGCTTGCCGGGCCCTGCTACGGCGCAACAGATCCGGAAGGATTCAACGTGATCACCGCATTCGTTCTGATCAAAACCGACGCCGCCCGCATCCCGGAAACCGCCGAGGAGATCTCCGCGATCGAGGGCATCAGCGAGGTCTACTCAGTGACGGGCGAATGGGACCTGATCGCGGTGGCACGTGTCCGGCGCCATGAGGACCTCGCCGATGTCATCGCCGACCGGCTCTCCAAGGTGCCTGCGGTGGTCCACACCACGACGCACATAGCGTTCCGCGCCTATTCCCAGCATGATCTGGACGCGGCGTTCGCCCTCGGCTTCGAATAGCAGTCCGGGTCCGTCAGGGACGGGTCAGCGACACCCATTTTTCCAGGACGGCGGCAGCCGCGCCGGACCCGATGGACTCGGCGGCCCGGGCGTAGGCACTCCGCATCCGCTCGAGCAGCGGACCGTCGGCGCTGGTGTCAAAAGCCACCAGGCCGGCAGCCGCGTTGAGGAGCACGGCATCCCGGGCGGCGCCTTCCTTGCCCGCGAGGACTTCGCGGACTACGGCCGCGTTCGCCTGGGCATCGCCGCCGCGGAGCTGTTCCACGGTGGCAAGCCTGATGCCGAGGTCCTCCGGGGAGAACGACTGTTCCACCACGGTGCCGTCGCGGATCTCCCACACGGTGGAGGGACCGGTGGTGGTGAGCTCATCCAGTCCGTCATGGCCACGGAAGACCAGCCCCCTGCTCCCCCGCTGGGCCAGGACACCCGCCACCAAAGGCGCCATCCGGGCGTTGGCGACGCCGACTGCCGAAGCCTGCACCCGTGCAGGGTTGGTCAGCGGACCCAGGAAGTTGAAGGCGGTGGGTATGGCCAGTTCCTTCCGCGGAACTGCGGTGTGGCGGAATGACGGGTGGAACACCTGCGCGAAGCAGAATGTGATTCCGGCTTCTTCGGCATTGCGGGCCACCTGGTCGATGGACAGGTCCAGCCGGACACCGAGGGCCTCCAGCACGTCGGCTGAACCGGACGACGACGACGCCGCGCGGTTGCCGTGCTTGACCACCCTGGCGCCGGCTCCGGCCGCAACCAGCGCCGCCATGGTGGAAATATTCACGGTGTTAAGTTGGTCACCACCGGTACCAACGATGTCCAGCTTTTCTCCGGAGATTGAGACCGGATTGGCGTGCGCAAGCATGGCATCCACAAGGCCGGACAACTCTTCGACGGTTTCGCCCTTGGCACTGAGGGCAACCAGGAATCCGGCGATCTGGGCCGGTGTCGCTTCCCCGGACATGATGGTGTCCATGGCCCACGCGGTGCTGTCCGCCGTCAGGTCATTGCCTTTGATCAGTGCCGAAATCAGCCGGGGCCAGGTGTTGCCCGCCGGCGCTGCAGATGCCTGTGAAGTCACCTGCTGATGCTACCGAGGGAAAGCCGGGACTGACCAATATGAACGGCCAGGGAAACTTTTCCGGCCGATTTCGCGTCTTTGTAGAAAAAGTCCCCCGAAAAGCCGGTTTGCGTTGGGCAGCACGGAGTTTTACAGACATAATGTCTATGTGACATCTGCGACCCATGCCCCCAGTACCCCGGCGCACCCCACGCTGAACCGCCCCAATATGGTTTCCGTTGGAACCGTAGTGTGGCTCTCCAGCGAGTTGATGTTCTTCGCCGGTCTCTTTGCCATGTACTTCACGCTCCGCTCCACCAGCGGCGAGATGTGGGCCGAAGAGACAGCCAAGCTCAACTTCCCCTTTGCGCTCGCCAACACGATCGTCCTCGTGGCCAGTTCCTTCACTTGCCAGATGGGCGTCTTCGCCGCCGAGCGGCTGCAGCCGCGCAAAACAGGCGGGGCCTTCCAGTTCTCCCGCTGGGGAATGAACGAATGGTTCACCCTCACGTTCCTGATGGGTGCGTTCTTCGTCGCCGGCCAGGCCACTGAATACGCGATGCTGGTTTCCGAGCACGTCTCGCTCTCTTCGAACGCCTACGGTTCGGCCTTCTACATGACCACCGGCTTCCACGGCCTCCATGTGATCGGTGGACTGGTTGCCTTCCTCCTGATCATGGGCCGCTCCTTTGCCGCGAAGAAGTTCGGGCACTTCGAGGCAACGTCCGCGATCGTCACCTCGTACTACTGGCACTTTGTGGATGTCGTCTGGATCGGCCTCTTCCTGGTCATCTACGTCCTCAAGTAGCCAGCTTTGATTCTTTTTCTACAAGAGGCAGAATTTCAGGTAGCGGCTCCCGGAGCCCGCCCAGGATCGAATAAAGGAACCACCACGTGAAGGCACTCTCGCAAAAGCGGCGACACCCACTGGCAGCCATTGCCCTCCTACTGATGGGACTCCTCATCACTGGCGGGCTGTACGCCGTGGCCACCACCGTCAACGAGGCCAAGGCTTCCACCACCACGTACAGCACAAGTGACGTCGAGGAAGGCGGAAAGCTCTTCGCCGCCAACTGCGCCACCTGCCACGGCATGGGTGCCAGCGGTTCCCAGGATGGTCCGTCCCTCGTGGGCGTCGGCGCCGCCGCTGTTGACTTCCAGGTTGGAACCGGCCGCATGCCCATGCAGATGAACGGCCCCCAGGCGCTGAAGAAGCCTGTGCAGTTCAACGACGAACAGACCCACCAGCTTTCAGCCTACGTCGCCTCCCTGGGCGCCGGCCCGGCACTTCCTGAAGAAGAGCTGCTGGACGAAAAGGGCAACGCAGCCGAGGGCGGGGAACTCTTCCGCACCAACTGCGCCATGTGCCACAACGCTGCCGCAGCCGGCGGTGCGCTCACGCGGGGCAAGTTCGCCCCCGCCCTGGCAGATGTCTCCGGCAAGCACATCTACGAGGCAATGGTCACCGGACCGCAGAACATGCCGGTCTTCAGCGACTCGAACATCACGCCTGAAGGAAAGCGCGACATCATCACCTTCCTCAAGCAGATCGAAACCTCCGGTTCCCCCGGCGGCGCCGACCTCGGATCGCTCGGCCCTGTAGCTGAAGGCCTGTTCGTCTGGGTCGCAGGCCTCGGCGTCATCATCGCCTTCACCATCTGGCTGACTTCCCGCACGTCGTAGGGCTTGGCGCGGAACACCAAAAACTTCTGCTGGCGAGTCAGCAGCTTGATATTAGAAACTAACCCGGCATCCGCCGGGACGAGAGAAGGATGAGGCGAATTATGGGCAACCATAGTGACGGCAGTCCGAACCACTCGGGCACCGTAGCTACGGCTGGTCAGAATGAGGTGGAGAAGTTCCAGGACCCTGGAATTCCTCCGCACCGTTTGCGCCTGGCTGACACGGACCCGAAGGCCGCAAAGCGGGCAGAACGGCAGGTCGCCTTACTATTTGGCATTTCTGTTGTTGGCACCCTGATCTTCCTGGTGGCCTATTTTGCCATCGACCTGGGGGCCGGTGAATCAACGATCGAAACCATCCGGCTCCAGAACATGCTGCTGGGTCTCGGCACCGCGTTTGCGATGCTGGGCATCGGAACCGGCATCGTGCACTGGGCCAAGGCCCTGATGCCGGACCACGAGGTTTCGGAAGAGCGCCACGCGATCCGTTACGAGGAGGACCGCCAGGCGGCCGTCCGGATCGTTGACGACATCGTCGAAGAGACGGGCATCAAGCGCCGCCCGCTGATCCGCAACACCCTCCTCGGTGCCGTTGCGTTGGCTCCGCTGCCCGCAGTTGCCATTTTCGGTGACCTCGGTCCGCGTCCCGACAACAAGCTCGCCCACACCATGTGGGCCCCCACGGACGGGAAGCTCAAGCGCCTCGCCCGGGACCCTGACGGAACGCCGATCAAGGCTTCCGACGTCACCATCGGCTCAGCCTTCCACGTCATTCCGGAAGGCCTGAACGAGCTCCATGAGGGCAAGCTCAATGAAAAGGCCAAGGCCGTTGTGCTGCTCATGCGCCTGGATCCCGCTTCGCTGAACCCTTCCGAGGGCCGCGAGGATTGGGGTTACAACGGCATCGTTGCCTACTCAAAGATCTGCACCCACGTCGGTTGCCCCGTTGCTCTGTACGAGCAGCAGACGCACCACCTGCTGTGCCCGTGCCACCAGTCAACCTTTGACCTCACTCAGGAGTGCAAGGTGATCTTCGGCCCCGCCAGCCGGCCTCTCCCCCAGCTGCCCATCGCAGTTGACGACGAAGGCTACCTGGTCGCCACCAGCGACTTCAAAGAACCTGTAGGACCAAGTTACTGGGAGCGTGATATGCATGAGCGCAGCATCAACAGCTGAGCCCGCTTTCGTCGCCAAAACCAAGACAGGCCGGTTCACCGACTTCGTCGATTCGCGTGTTGGCGGTTCCGGAATCCTCCGCGAATTCGGCCGCAAGGTCTTCCCCGACCACTGGTCCTTTATGTTCGGTGAAGTGGCACTGTACTCCTTTGTCATCCTTCTGCTGTCCGGCACCTTCCTGACGTTCTTCTTTGATCCGTCCATGGCGGAGACGCACTACGACGGCTCATACGTTCCGCTTAAGGGCGTTGAAATGTCCGTGGCGTACAACTCCTCACTCGACATCTCCTTCGACGTCCGCGGCGGCCTGTTCATGCGCCAGGTCCACCACTGGGCAGCACTGCTGTTCGTCGCTTCCATTGCCGTGCACATGCTGCGCGTCTTCTTCACCGGCGCCTTCCGCCGGCCGCGTGAAATGAACTGGGTGGTGGGCAGCGTGCTGCTCATCCTGGCCATGGCTGCCGGCTTCACCGGATACTCCCTTCCCGATGACCTGCTGTCCGGAAACGGCCTGCGCATCATCGACGGCGTGATCAAGTCCATCCCGATTGTTGGCACGTACATCTCGTTCTTCCTCTTCGGTGGAGAATTCCCGGGCACTGCCATCATCGGCCGCCTGTACATGCTGCACATCCTGCTGGTTCCGGCACTGATCCTGCTGATGATCGTCCTCCACCTCTTTATGGTGGTCGTCCACAAGCACACCCAGTACCCCGGCCCGGGACGCAACGACAACAACGTTGTCGGCTACCCGCTCGGTCCTGTCTACGCAGCCAAGGCCGGTGGATTCTTCTTCATCGTCTTCGGTGTCCTGGCCCTGATGGCCGGGTTCTTCACGATCAACCCGATCTGGAACTACGGTCCCTACGACCCCTCCCCGGTATCCGCCGGTACCCAGCCCGACTGGTACATCGGATTCGTTGACGGCGCACTTCGCCTGATGCCCGGCACCTTGGGTGACTGGCAGGTAGAGCAGAACTGGTTCGGCTTCATATTCAGCTTCAATGTCCTGCTGCCCGCGCTTGTGCCCGCCGGCATTCTGTTCACGGTGATGTTTATGTACCCGTGGATCGAGCGGTGGATCACCAAGGACGACCGCGAGCACCACGTACTGGACCGTCCGCGCAATGCCCCGACCCGCACCGCGATCGGCATGGCAGGTTTCGTCTGGTACTGCGTGATGTGGGCAGCTGCAGGTTCCGACCTCATCGCCACGCACTTCGCTGTCTCCCTGAACGACGTCACCTACTGGCTGCGCACCCTGTTCATCATCGGCCCATTCATTGCGTTCATCGTCACCAAGCGCGTCGCCCTTGCACTGCAGCGTAAGGACCGCGAGATTGCCCTCCATGGCCGCGAGACCGGGCGTATCGTCCGCCTCCCGCACGGCGAGTTCATCGAGGTGCACGCACCGCTGGACGAGTACAAGCGCTACAAGCTGGTGGGCTTCGAATCACCTGAGGTCCTCCCCGCCGTTCCCAACGAACACGGTGTGGTAACCCGCAAGGAGAAGCGCCGTGCGCTCCTCTCCCGCTGGTTCTTCGAGGACCGTGTCGCCCCGGCAACTCCCGCGGAGCTGGAAGCCGCCCACGGCCATGGCCACGCGGCTGTCGAAGCACCCGAGGAAGCCAAGAGCCTGAGCCACTAGGCCCAGTCGAGCTCCACAACAAGAAGACCCGGTCCGCACGGACCGGGTCTTCTTGTCTTCTGTTGCACCACCCACCACGAGCCAGTGAAGGGGTCCGGCGCATCCGCTGTCGCCAGGCGGTTGGAGTCAGTGGCTCCGGGACCGGCGTGCGCCCGGGCGCTGCAGCGGCACCCACAGCTTGTACCGGTCAGCCCGGTAGTAAGACACGGAATAATCCACCATGGTCCGGGCGACGAAAGCGTGGCGCTGGATCTTCAGCAAAGGTGCGCCCACTTCGACATTGAGCAAACGGGCCGTGGAGGGTGAGGCGGCAGTGGCTTCAATCATGTCCTCCCCCCACTCCATCACCAGGCCGTACTGTTCGCTGAGGACGTTGTACAGCGAGGTGGGCGGCTCCCCGTCCAGCAGGCCCGGAACCCGGTGGGCCGGGATAAAGTTCTCGTCGACGCTCATGGGCTCACCGTCCGCCAGCAGAAGTCGCCGGAACCGGACCAGCGGCGTGCCCTCGTCCAGCTGGAGCTCACGGGCAAGGAACGCACTCGCCCCGATCTGTTCAAAGCTGAGGACTTTGGCGGCCGGAACCATGCCGCGGCGCTGCATCTCCTCGCTGTACGAGGTCAGCTTGACCTGCAGGTCAAGTTTGGGCCTGCGGACGAAGGTGCCAAGCCCCACCACCCGCTCAATGACTTCTTCGCCCACCAGGGCATCGATCGCCTGCCGGACCGTCATTCTGGCCAGCCCAAAGCGCTCGGCCAGGTCGCGTTCGGAGGGCAGGGCTGAGCCGGGCCTGCACGACTCAACGATGTAGGTCCGGAGGATTTCGCGCAGCTGGACGTAGATGGCTGTCCCGCTGGTCCGGTCAATTTCACCGGCAATGGCTGCCGCGCTACCGGCCATGGGGCACCACATTTTGCTTGAAGATCACCTGGCCATTTTAGGTCAGGTCTAGACCACCGCGTGCCACAGTGCCGCAGCATTTCGTTGAGCAGGATGGAGTGCCGTTATATTGGACAGGAAATTCTCGTAGCAGACGGATGGGGCCGTCTTAAATAAGGAGTCCCGTTGCCAACTCAGAAGGCCGTGGTCACAGCCTCGATCGGACTGCACGCACGTCCGGCCGCCGTATTCGTCCGGGCAGTTACTGAAACCGGGCTTCCCGTGACCATTACCAAGGCGGGCATCATGGACGTTGATGCCCGGTCGCTGCTCCACGTGATGATGGCCGACTTCCACCACGGCTGCGAAGTGGAACTGGGCATTCCGGATTCGGTCCTGGACGGCCCGCAGAGCCGCGAAAAGGCGCAGGAAGCCCTCCAATCCCTCGGCAGGTTGCTGGAGTCGCAGGGAGCCGTGTAGGACCCCTGCTGCTGCCCCTTCACCGCCGGCCCCCGGCGCTCCCGGCAGTCACCGCAACCAACAAAACAACGACGGCGGGCCTCACCTTTCCAGGTGAGGCCCGCCGTCGTTGATTACTGCGTGATGCTTAGTGGGCGTGGTCGCCGCGGCTGTACTCGTAAACCCAGCCGATGAGGGCTACGAGGGCCAGGCCCGCTGCGATGAAAACGATCCACCAGCCCACTGCCAGGCCGAGGAAACCGGTGGCGCAGGCGATGCCGAGCACCAGGGGCCACCAGGACCAGGGGCTGAAGTGCCCCTGCTCGCCGGCGCCCTCGTGGATCTCGGCGTCGCTGCGGTCCTCCGGGCGCATGCCAACGCGCTTGCCGGTGAAGCCCAGGTAACCGCCGATCATGCCGGCGAGGCCGCCGACCAGGAGGATCCCCAGGATACCGACCCACTCACCCCAGTTGGTGAGGAACCCGTAGACCAGCGAAACCGGTACGAAGAAGAAGACTCCGGAACCAAAGATCCATGATTCGATTTTCACTGTGCTGTGTCCTTCTGGTCGGCGTTACCGAGTACCTGGGCTGCAGGAGCCGGGGACTCGGCGGTGTGGACCTGTCGAAGCTCGGGGTGGTGCAGGTCGAGGGCGGGACGCTCGGAGCGGATCCGGGGCAGCGAGGTGAAGTTGTGCCGCGGCGGCGGGCAGGACGTGGCCCACTCAAGCGAGGCACCGAAGCCCCAAGGATCGTCCACCTGTACCTTTTCGGCACTGCGCCAGGTGATGTAGACGTTCCAGAAGAACGGGATCAGCGAGGCGCCCAGGACGAACGAGGCCACCGTGGAGAACTGGTTCATCCAGGTGAAGTTGTCCTCCACCAGGTAGTCCGCGTAGCGGCGGGGCATACCCTCGACACCCAGCCAGTGCTGGATCAGGAAGGTGCCGTGGAAGCCGAGGAACAGGAGCCAGAAGTGGATCTTGCCCAGGCGCTCGTTGAGCATCTTGCCGGTCCACTTGGGCCACCAGAAGTAGAACCCTGCGAACATCGCGAACACCACGGTGCCGAACACCACGTAGTGGAAGTGTGCCACCACGAAGTAGGAGTCGGAGACGTGGAAGTCCAGCGGCGGGGAGGCCAGGATGATGCCGGTGAGGCCGCCGAAGAGGAAGGTGATCAGGAAGCCGATGCTCCAGAGCATCGGGGTTTCGAAGGTCAGCGATCCGCGCCACATGGTGCCGATCCAGTTGAAGAACTTCACGCCCGTGGGTACCGCGATCAGCATGGTCATAAATGCGAAGAACGGCAGCAGCACGGCGCCGGTGACGTACATGTGGTGCGCCCACACGGTCACGGACAGCGCGGCGATGGCGATCGTGGCGTAGACCAGGCCTTTGTAGCCGAAGATCGGCTTGCGGCTGAAGACCGGGAAGATCTCCGAGACGATGCCGAAGAACGGCAGCGCGATGATGTACACCTCGGGGTGGCCGAAGAACCAGAACAAGTGCTGCCAGAGGACGGCACCGCCGTTCTCTGGATCGAAGATGTGGGCACCGAAGCGGCGGTCAGCACCGAGTGCGAACAGCGCGGCGGCCAGCGGCGGGAAGGCCATGAGCACCAGGATGGCGGTGACCAGGGTGTTCCAGGTGAAGATCGGCATCCGCCACATAGTCATACCAGGGGCGCGCATGCAGATGATGGTGGTGATGAAGTTGACCGCACCCAGGATGGTGCCGAAACCGGACAGTGCCAGGCCGAACACCCACAGGTCGCCACCGATGCCGGGGCTGAAGGTGGTGTTGGACAGCGGCGCGTAGGCGAACCAGCCGAAGGAGGCGGCGCCCTGCGGGGTGATGAAGCCGGACACCGCGATGGTGGAGCCGAAGAGGAAGAACCAGAAGGCCAGGGCGTTCAGCCGCGGGAACGCGACGTCGGGTGCACCGATCTGGAGCGGCATGATCACGTTCGCGAAGCCTGCAAAAAGCGGGGTGGCGAACATCAGCAGCATCACGGTGCCGTGCATGGTGAACAGCTGGTTGTACTGCTCCTTGGTCTGCAGGATCTGCATGCCAGGCTCGAACAGTTCGGCGCGGATCAGCAGCGCCATAACGCCACCGAGGCAGAAGAACACAAACGACGCGATCAGGTACATGTACCCGATGGTTTTGTGGTCGGTGGAGGTGATCCAGTTGACGACGATGCGTCCCTTGGATTTGGGAACCACGGGAGCTGTGAGGACTCCGGTGGGTGCGGATTGAGTGTACGTAGCCACGTCGCTCCCCTTACTTAATTTCGTTCAGGTTCGGGTTGCGGTCGTATTCCACACCGAGGAGGCCCGTGTTGCCGGCTGCCTTGAGCTCTTCCATGTGCGCCTGGAATTCAGCTTCGGACACCACCTTGACGCGGAACAGCATCTCGGAGTGGTACTCGCCGCAGAGTTCGGCGCACTTGCCGTCGTAGGTGCCCTCTTTAGTGGGGGTAAACCGGATGTAGTTGGTCTTGCCGGGGATCATGTCGCGCTTCTGCAGGAAGGCGGGAACCCAGAAGGAGTGGATCACGTCGCGTGAGTTGAGCTCGAGGTCAACGGACTTGTTGACGGGCAGGTACAGCGTGGGGAGCTGTTCCTTGTCGATCGTGTTGCCGGTGAGGTGCGCCTGGACGCCGGCCTCGTGGACGTCTTCTTCGATGACGTCGCCGGACTTGTAGTTGAAGTCCCAGGCCCACTGCTTGCCGCGGACATCAACAACGACGTCGGCAGGCTGCGACCGGTCATCAATGGCCTGCTGGTCGCGGTCGGTGAAGTAGAAGAACACCAGGACCATAAACAGCGGGATAGTCAGGTAGAAGACTTCCAGCGGAAGATTGAAGCTGGTCTGCCGCGGGAACCCCACGGTGCCCTTGCGGCGCCGGTAGGCAACGAGGCACCAGACGATCAAGCCCCAGGTAATGATGCCCACTGCAAGGGCGGCAATCCATGAGTTGACCCAGAGGTCCATGATGCGGTCGCTGTTGCTGGTGGTGCCACGTTCTGTGGGCAGCCACCCCTTCTCTACCTCTGGCGAACATCCGGTCAAAACCAACGCGCCGGCAATTGCCAAGCCTGTGATCGTGGTGATCGTTTTGCGTCGGCTGCCGGTTCGGTTCTGCGAACTCACAGACGGCCCTTCCTACTTGTTGCTGTTGTCCGGGCAGCCATCGGCGCCGCGGGCACACTAAAAGTTTTACTACTCGGTGTAGAGCTTACCGCTCCCCCGGGCGTTTCGCCCACATGTCGGCGCCGTGGCTCCCGCAGTGTTGATTGCGGGAGGCCACGGCGCCGGCACCAGGCGAAACAACCGGTCTTAGTGGAAGGAATCTCCACAGGCGCAGGAGCCACCGGCGTTCGGGTTGTCGATGGTGAAGCCCTGCTTCGAGATGGTGTCCTCGAAGTCAATGCTGGCGCCGCTGAGGTACGGGACGCTCATCTTGTCCACTACTACTTCAACGCCGTCGTAGTCGCGGACGGCATCTCCGTCGAGGAGGCGCTCGTCGAAGTAGAGCTGGTAGATCAGCCCTGAGCAGCCGCCGGGCTGCACGGCGACGCGGAGGCGGAGGTCCGTGCGGCCTTCCTGCTCAAGGAGGCTGCGGACCTTGCCTGCGGCGACGTCGGTCAGGTTGACCTCGTGGACGGGCAGCTCATCAGTGGCAGCGCTGGTGGTCTCGGTGCTGTTCTCATTGGTTGCGGTGCTCATTTGGCCTACCTTCTTAGGACGGTCTGGCGGCCCCGCGCTAACGGTGGCCTGCCCCTACGGATACGGTATGGGCTATAGCTACATGCTACGCGGGGCGCACGTGTAGCTCTAACTCCTGACGTAACCATGCACGGGCCGCTCTTGTTCCCGCGGACCCGGCAGGGACCGCCGGTTCCTAGAGCCCGCCGCTGTTCAGGCGTGACAGCAGCAGCGCTTCGGCGAGGATGGCTTTCCGGAAATCGCCAAGGTGCAGCGACTCGTTGGCGCTGTGGGCGCGTGAGTCCGGGTCCTCCACGCCCGTCACCAGGATCTGGACGTCGGGGTAGAGCTCCGTAAGGTCGGCGATGAAGGGGATGGAACCGCCGATTCCCGTCTCCACTGCCGGCACGCCCCACGCCTCCCCCAGGGCCCACATCGCCAGGCCTGCAGCGGCTGAGGAGGTGTCCGTCTGGAACGGGTTGCCGCTCTCGCCCGGCGTAAAGGTGACCTTCGCGCCGAATGGAGCGTTGGACTCCACGTGGCTGCGGACCGCCTCCATGGCTTCCTCGGGCGACTGCCCGGGTGCCAGCCGCAGGCTGAACTTGGCGCGCGCCCTGGGCAGCAGCGTATTGGAGGCCACATCGACGCCCGGCGCGTCGAATCCGATGATGGACAGCGCGGGCTTGGTCCAGAGGCGTGAAGCGATGCTGCCCGTGCCGGCGAGGCGGACGCCGTCCAGCACTGAAGCGTCGGCCCGGTAGTCGGCCTCGGGGAAGTCCACCGAGGTGGTATCGGTGGCAACCAGTCCAGGGATGGCGACGTTGCCGTCGTCGTCATGAAGGGTGGCAATCAGGCGCGCCAGCAGCGTGGGGGCATCCAGCACCGGGCCGCCGAACATTCCCGAGTGCACGGCGTGCTCCAGGACCTGGACTTCGATGGTTCCGTCCACCAGCCCCCGAAGGCTTGTTGTCAGGGCCGGTACGCCGACCTTCCAGTTGCTGGAATCCGCGACGACGATGACGTCGGCGCGGAGCGCTTCCCGGTGTGCCTCCAGGAAAGGCCTGAAAGTGGGAGAGCCCGCCTCCTCTTCACCCTCGATGAAGAAGGTCACGCCCAGGCCGAGCTCCGCACCAAGGACCTCGGAGACGGCGGCATAAGCGGCGATGTGGGCCATGATGCCGGCTTTGTCGTCCGCGGCGCCACGGCCGTACAGCCGGCCGTCCTTCTCGACGGCGGCGAAGGGTTCTGTGTCCCACAGTGCTTCGTCGCCTGCGGGCTGGACGTCATGATGCGCGTAGAGCAGGATGGTCGGCTGGCCCTCCTCGGCGGGACGGCGCGCGACGACGGCGGGGCCGCCGGGAGTGCCGTCCGGTTTGTCACAGCCGAGGATTTGGACGTCGTCGAGGCCGGAAGCGCGCAGCAGCGCCGCCACAGCTTCCGCGCTGAGTTCCAGGGGCGACCTGTCAAAGCTGGGCCAGGCGATACCGGGAATCGCCACGAGTTCCTTGAGCCGGGCAAGGGTCTGGTCACAGGTGCGGTCTATGGCGGCGCGGAGGTCTTCCGTGGCCGGGGCCGGGCCAGAGCCGGCAGGTTGGGCTCCGTCAATACTGTCCGGGGTTGCCGGTGAGGGTGAAGTCATGGAAAAAACATTACCCTCGTCACATTCGGCCATACTGCAGGCCTGCCGGGCGGGCAGGAAACCCGGGCCCTCCCGCAAGGTATTCTGTTGAGGTGTTCGGACGTAAAAAGGAAGCGCCCTCGGCGCAGGAATTAATTGACCAGCAGGCTGCGGATGCTGCGGCGCGGCAGGGCGGCATAGCCGGCAAGGGCGCCCCCACCCCAACGCGCAAAGCCCAGGAGGCGGCCCGCAGGCGCCCGCTGGTGCCCGAGGACCGCAAAGCCTCAAAGGCCGCCGAGCGCCAGGCCATCCAGGACCAGCGCCTCAAGATGCGCCAGGCCCTGGACACGGGCGACGAAAAGTTCCTCCCGCTGCGGGACAAGGGGCCGCAGAAGCGGTTCGCCCGCGACTATGTGGATGCGCGGTTCAGTTTGGGCGAATACCTCATGTTCGGTGCCCTGGTCTTTGTCCTGGTGTCACTGGTGGTACCGGCGTCCAGCGACATGATGATTTATGTGCTGGGCGGTTTCTGGGTGATGTTCCTCGCCGTCTTCCTGGACGTCTTTATCCTCTCCCGCAAGCTCCGCAAGCGGCTGGCCGAAAAGTTCGGCGAGGTGGAACGCGGTACCGTCTGGTACGGCTCCATGCGCTCACTGCAGTTCCGCAAGCTCCGCCTGCCCAAGCCCCAGGTCAAGCGCGGGCAGTACCCGGCCTGACCCCTGCGGCGGAACGGGCGCCCACAGAACAAAAAACAACCCCGGCGGGATGACCCGCCGGGGTTGCCTGTTTAAGGGGTTGCCCGCTTACGCGCCCCGACGCTGGACGCCGCGGTTCTTCGCCAGCTGCCGGTTGATGCGGGCGGCCCAGAACGGTCCTTCGTAGAGGAAGGCCGTGTAGCCCTGCACGAGGGTGGCGCCGGCGTCGAGCCTGTCCTGGACGTCCCGGGCATTCTCGACGCCGCCCACTGCCACGAGTGTCAGGGAATCCCCAGTGACCTTTTTAAGCCGCCGCAGTACGTCGAGTGAGCGCTGTTTCAGCGGTGCTCCGGACAAGCCGCCGGCACCGCACTTTTCCACCTGCTCCGCGGGGGAAGCCAGCCCGGAGCGGGCAATGGTGGTGTTGGTGGCGATAATGCCGTCCAGCTTCAGGTCCAGCGCAAGCCGGGCGACGTCGTCGATATCCTCATCGCTCAGGTCGGGGGCGATCTTCACCAGCAGGGGAACGTGGCGGCCGGCCGCACGGTCCGCTTCTTCTCCCACCGCGGTGAGCAGCGGCCGGAGGCTCTCCACATCCTGCAGGAGCCGCAGTCCGGGCGTGTTGGGCGAAGAGACGTTGACCACCAGGTAGTCCGCGGCGGGCGCCAGGCTGCGCGCGCTGACCAGGTAGTCCTCCACGGCGTCGGCGAGTTCCACCACCTTGGTCTTCCCGATGTTGACGCCGATGACGGGGCGCACCGAGGGGTGCCTGCGCTGAAGTGCGGCACGCGCAGCCTTCAGCCGCGGCGCCACGGCGGTGGCGCCGTCGTTATTGAAGCCCATCCGGTTGATCACGGCACGGTCCTCGACCAGGCGGAACAGGCGCGGCTTTTCGTTGCCCGGCTGGGCCTGGCCGGTGATGGTTCCCACCTCGACATGGCCGAAGCCGAGCTCAGTGAGCGCTTCGATGCCATGGCCTTCCTTATCGAAGCCGGCGGCCAGCCCGAAGGGGGACGGAAAGGTGATGCCAAACGCCGTCGTCTGCAGCGACGGTGCAGGCGCTGTCAGTTTTGCCAGGACTTTCCCCGCTCCCGAGCGGTGCGCGAGCCTGATGCCCCTGAATCCGATCTTGTGGGCGCGCTCGGCGTCCATCCATGAAAAGGCCAGCCTGAAGAATGTGGGATAAACGCGCATGCCTCCTAGTTTTCCGTCTTGGCGGCGCCACACCAAAACGGGACTGGCGCAAGACGGGAGTCAGCCGGCACGGAACAGGCCCGGGGCGGCAGGCGGTTTAGCATAAGGCCATGGAATGGCAGCGGGACATCCTGGGCGACGGGTTCGAATCCCTTGCCTTCTCCGCCGCGGGGCAGGATGGTGTGGAACGGACCGCCACCCTGGTCCGGTTCCGGCCCGTTCAGCAGGAAGCAGGCCCGGAGCCCCGCAGGGCAGTGCTTTTCCTGCACGGCTGGAGCGACTACTTCTTCAACGTTGACCTGGCCCGTTTCTGGTCCTCCGCCGGCTACGCCTTCTACGCACTGGATATGCACAACCACGGCCGGAGCCTGCGTCCCGGTTCACCCGGCGGCTACGTGTCCGACCTCGCCGATTATGACGCTGAAATTGAGGCGGCGTTCCGGATCATCAGCCAGGACGGCGCCGCCATGCCCCTGACACTGATGGGGCATTCAACGGGAGGGCTGGTTGCGGCACTGTGGGCAAGCGTGCACCCCGGGGACGTTTCGCAGCTCATCCTCAACAGCCCGTGGCTGGAGATGCACGGGAGTGCCATGGTGCGGCGCGCGGCATTGGGCATGGTGGGGCCGGTGGCCCGTATCCGGCCCGAGGCCGTGCTGCGGCTGCCGCCGCGCGGCTTCTACTGGCGCACCATCAGCAGCTCAGCCGACGGCGAATGGGCGCTGGATGACCAGTACCGCCCGCCCATGGCATTTCCCGTAAGGGCAGGCTGGCTCAGCGCCGTCCTTGCCGGCCATACGAAAGTGGCGCGCGGCCTCAACATCGAGGTTCCCGTCCTGGTGCTGTTGTCCCGCGGCAGCGCCAACGGACTCTTCTGGTCAGAGGAGATGCGCAGGACCGATGCGGTGCTTGACGTTAATGTCATTGCCGCACGGGCCCTCACCCTGGGCCGCACGGTGACCGTTGAAAGGATCGACGGCGCCCTCCACGACGTGTTCCTCTCCCCCGCCGCCGTACGCGCCGACGCCTACGCGAGGCTGGCGCGCTGGCTGCGGGCGTATGGCGCCCCCGCGTAACACGGGCAGCGAGGATCCGCTTCCGGTGCGGCAGGCCTAGCCGGCGTTCTCTCCTGCCGGGCCGGCTGCGTCAACCGCGCCACCATAGCGGCGGTCCCGGCGGGCGTACTCTTCCACCGCAGCCCACAGGGTCCGCCGGTCGACGTCGGGCCACAGCGTGTCCATAAACACGAACTCGGCGTAAGCGGACTGCCAGAGCATGAAGTTGGACAGCCGCTGCTCCCCCGAGCTGCGCAGGAACAGGTCCACGTCCGGCAGGTCCGGCTCATCCAGGTATTTCTGGATGGTCCGCTCGGTGATGGCACCGGGCTTGAGCCTGCCCGCCGCAACGTCCGCGGCGATGGCGGAAACGGCGTCGGTAATCTCCGCGCGGCCGCCGTAATTAACACACATGGTCAACGTGCAGGTGCTGTTGCCGGCCGTGAACTGCTCCGCCTCTTCAAGTTCGCGGATCACCGAACCCCAGAGCCTCGGCCGGCGGCCGGACCAGCGGACCCGCACACCCCATTCGTCGAGCTGGTTCCGCTGCCGCCGTAGCACGTCCTTGTTAAATCCCATCAGGAAGCGCACTTCCTCCGGGGAGCGCCGCCAGTTTTCCGTGGAAAAGGCGTAAACGCTGACGTACTCAATCCCCAGCTCGATGGCCCCTGCCATCACGTCCAGGAGGGCCGGCTCACCGGCTTTATGCCCTTCGATCCGAGGCAGCCCCCTCTGGTTGGCCCAGCGTCCGTTGCCGTCCATCACAATGGCCACGTGGCGGGGAATGAACTCCGGGGGGATGGACGGCGCCACGGCGCCTGAGGGGTGCGGGTAGGGCGCAACCACCGGATGGCTGCGCTTGGGGGCTGCGTTGTTCTTTTTTCCCAGGGCCACTGTCAGCTGCGCTCCACATGTTTGAGGGACTTCAATACTCGTTCAAGGTGCCACTGGAGGTAAGCGGCCACCAGGCCCGCCGCTTCCTTGCGGTGGACGGGCAGCGAGGCGTCGGCCGTTGCCCAGTCCCCCGTCAGCAGCGCGGCCAGCAACACCACTGTTTCCGGTGCGGGCGCCGGTGACCCGGGAGGCCGGCACGCAGCACAGACCATCCCGCCCAGTGGCGCCGAAAACGCTGTGTGGGGTCCGGGGAGTCCGCAGCGGGCACAGTCCGTGAAGCTCGGCGCCCAGCCTCCGGTGGCGAGTGCCCGGAGCAGGTAGGAGTCCAGGATCAGCCCGGCGGCATGTTCGTCCCGGCTCAGCGAGGCAAGTGCTCCCACCAGCAGGTTGTACTGTGCTGTTCCCGACTCGCCGTCAACGTCCGTGAGTTTCTCGGCGGTCTCCGTCATGGCGGCGGCAACCGTGTACCGGCCATAGTCTGCGGCGATGCTTCCGCCGTAGGCGCCTTTGGCCACCGCCTGGGTGACGATGTCCAGGCTCTTGCCTGATATCAGCTGCAGGTCCGCCACCATAAAGGGTTCAAGGCGGGCGCCGAACCGGCTGCTGGTCCGCCGGACGCCCTTGGCCACGGCGCGGACCTGGCCGTGGTGTTTGGTCAGGAGGGTGATGATGCGGTCCGCCTCGCCCAGTTTGTGGGTACGGAGGACGACGGCGTCGTCCCGGTACGCCCGGGAGGCGAAAGAGTGTTGGGCCACGCCTTATCTTCCCATTCTTTGCGGGCAGGGCTTGCCCGCTGCCGGCAGGCAGGATCCGAAGCAGCCGTGCCGTTTGTGCCGCCGGGGCCTCCCCGGCGGCACAACGCCCGGCATCAGGCCTGGGCGTCCCGGATGGCGCGGTTCACTGCTGAGATCACGGCCTTGAGGGAGGACATGCTGGTGTTGGCGTCAATACCCACACCCCAGAGCACCCGTTCCCCAACAGCGCACTCCACGTAGGCGGCTGCCATCGCGTTGCCGCCCTCGGAGAGCGCGTGCTCACTGTAGTCCAGTACCCGGACGTCCACGCCATCCTCGCGCAGGATGCTCAGCAGCGCGGCGATGGGACCGTTGCCGGTGCCTGTGCGCTGAACCTGCACGCCGTCAACGGTGAGGGACGCGTGCAGCGTCATGCCGCCGTCGTCATCCGTTTCGGTCTTGACCGCGCCCAGGGAGTAACGTCCCCACTGGCCGTCGGCTTTCCCGGACGGCAGGTACTCGTCCTGGAAGACCTGCCACAACTGTGCGCCGCTGACTTCGCCGCCCACCGTGTCCGTGCGCTTCTGGATCACACCGGAGAATTCGATCTGGGCGCGCCGCGGCAGGTCCAGGCTGTGCTCGTTCTTGAGCAGGTAGGCAACGCCGCCCTTGCCGGACTGGGAGTTGACCCTGATCACGGCTTCGTAGCTGCGGCCCAGGTCCTTGGGGTCCACGGGCAGGTACGGGACCTGCCAGGTGAAGTCGGAAACGTCCTTGCCGGCGGCGGCCGCGTCCCGCTCCAGGGCCTCGAAGCCCTTCTTGATGGCGTCCTGGTGCGATCCCGAGAATGCGGTGAACACGAGGTCGCCGCCGTAAGGGGAACGCTCCGGGACGGGCAGCTGGTTGCAGTACTCCACGGTCCGGCGGACGTCGTCGATGTTGGAGAAGTCGATCATGGGGTCGATGCCCTGCACGAAGAGGTTCAGGCCCAGGGTGACCAGGTCCACGTTGCCGGTCCGTTCGCCGTTGCCGAACAGGCACCCTTCGATCCGGTCCGCGCCGGCCATGTAGCCCAGCTCAGCGGCGGCAACGCCGGTTCCCCGGTCGTTGTGCGGGTGCAGGGAGAGGATGATGCCTTCCCGCGGGTGCAGGTGGCGGCTCATCCATTCGATGGAGTCGGCGTAGACGTTGGGGGTGGCCATTTCCACGGTGGCCGGCAGGTTGATGATGACCTGGCGGTCCGCGGAGGCTTCAAAGACATCGGCAACTGCGTTGCAGACGCGCACGGCGTACTCCAGCTCGGTGCCGGTGAAGGACTCCGGGGAGTACTCGTAGGTCACGTGCGTGTCCACGAGGGTTTCCTCGTACTTCTTGCACAGCCGCGCGCCCTGCAGCGCGATGTCCAGGATTCCATCCTCGTCCTGGTTGAACACCACGCGTCGCTGCAGCACGGAGGTGGAGTTGTAGAGGTGGACGATGGCCTGCTTGGCGCCCACCAGCGACTCGTAGGTCCGTTCAATCAGGTGCTCGCGGGCCTGGGTCAGGACCTGGATGGTGACATCGTCCGGGATGTGGTTGCCTTCGATGAGCTGGCGGACAAAGTCGAAGTCTGTCTGCGAGGCGGAGGGAAAGCCCACCTCGATCTCCTTGTAGCCCATCCGGACCAGCAGGTCGAACATCTTCATCTTGCGGGCCGGGCTCATCGGATCGATCAGGGCCTGGTTGCCGTCGCGCAGGTCCACGGCGCACCAGCGCGGGGCCTTGGTGATGGTCTTGTCCGGCCAGGTGCGGTCCGGCAGCTCAACTTTGATCTGGTCCTGGAACGGCGTGTAGCGGTGGGCGGGCATTCCGGAGGGCTTCTGTGCGTTTCGCATTACTATCGGGGCCTTGTCTGTGGTTCTTCTTTGAAAGGGTGGCCGGGCAACACAAACTCCGCAGCGAGGGTGGGCCTTGCGCTAGATCGCGTCTGAGGCCTCGCCGCGGCAGCTAAGAAGAAGAAGCTCTGCACGCACCATTTGAGGGTAGCACGGGTGCGTAAGATGAAAGGGCACTACCGTCCGTTACGTCCAGCATGCAGACGCCGCCCGGTATTCCGCGGGCCGCGGCTCTTCATCAGAAGGAGCTTCCGTGCCCATTTCGGGGATCGACCTGTCCACCTTTGATAACACCGTCCGACCCCAGGATGACCTCTACCAGCACGTGAACGGGGCCTGGCTGAAGGCCACCGAGATTCCCGATGACCGGCCCCTCGAGGGCACCTTCACCGCGCTCCGCGACGGGTCGGAAATCGCCGTCCGGGACATCATCGAGGAAGCCGCAGCCAAGGGCCCGGGAGCCAGCGGCATCGAGCGGAAAGTTGGCGGGCTCTACAGCAGCTTCATGGATGAAGCCACCGTTGAAGCCAAGGGCATGGAACCGATCCGCCAGCGCCTGGCCGATGTTTTTGCCACCACTACCGTGGCGGACCTTGTTTCCCTGGCGGGCCGGCTGTTCCGGGCCGATGTTGGCGGGCTCTTCTACATCTACCCCGCACCGGACGCAGGGAACCCGGACCGGGTCCTCCTTTACACGGGACAGGGCGGGCTCGGGCTGCCAGACGAGTCCTACTACCGGGAAGAAAAGTTCGCCCCGATGGTCACCGCCTACGAGGCACACGTCCGACGGATGCTCGACCTGGCGGACATTCCGGATGCGGCCGCCGCTGCGGGCCGGGTGGTGGCGCTGGAAACAAAGCTCGCCTCGCACCACTGGGACAACGTCACGCTGCGGGACCCGCAGAAGACCTACAACCTGAAGACGGCGGACGAGGCATCCGCCATGTTCCCGCTGATCTCCACGTGGTTCGAGGCCGCCGGAATCGTTGGTGCGAAGCGGCAGGAGATCGTGGTGAGCACCCCGCCGTTCTTTGAAGGCGCCGCATCGCTCCTCGAATCCGAGCCCCTGGCCCACTGGCAGGAATGGCTTGCCATGCGGGTGGTCAGTGCCGCCGCGCCCTACCTGTCCTCGGCTTTCGTCGACGCCAACTTCGCGTTCTACGGCACCACCATCAGCGGTACGCCACGGAACAAGGACCGGTGGAAGCGCGGTGTGGCCGTCGTGGAGGGTGCCCTCGGCGAAGCCGTAGGACAGATCTATGTGGGCCGGCACTTCCCGGAAACTCACAAGGCCCGGATGCAAACGCTCGTTGCCAACCTGATCGAGGCCTACCGGCAGAGCATCACCGCCGTGGGCTGGATGGGCGAGGCCACCAAGGCGGAGGCGCTGCGGAAACTGGAGGGTTTCCGGGCGAAGATCGGCTACCCGGAGAAGTGGATCGACTACTCCGCCGTGGAGATCGACCCGGCTGATCTCCTGGGCAACGTGGAGCGGGCCCACAACGCCGACGTCGACCGGCACCTGGACGAGGTGGGCAAGCCGGTGGACCGCGATAAATGGCTGATGACTCCGCAGACCGTCAACGCCTACTACCACCCGATGATGAACGAGATTGTGTTTCCGGCGGCGATCCTGCAGCCGCCGTTCTTCACTGCCGACGCTGACGATGCCGTGAACTACGGGGGAATCGGCGCGGTCATCGGCCACGAGATCGGCCACGGCTTTGATGACCAGGGGTCCCAGTTCGACGGCGGCGGGGCCTTGCGGAACTGGTGGACCGATGAGGACCGCCAGGCTTTCGAGCAACTCACGGCGCAGCTCGTGGCCCAGTACGATGCCCTGTCCCCCTACGCCGCGCCAGGGCACACCGTGAACGGCCGGCTTACCCTTGGCGAGAACATCGGCGACCTTGCCGGCCTGGCCATTGCCTACAAGGCATACCTGATCAGCCTGGACGGCAAGGAACCCGAGGTTCTGGACGGCCTGACCGGGCAGCAGCGGTTCTTTGCCTCCTGGGCTGCCGGCTGGCGGCAGGTTATCCGGAGCGAGGAAGCGATCCGCCGGCTGGCAACGGATCCGCACTCCCCCAACGAGTTCCGGACGAACGCCATTGCCAAGAACCTCGACGCCTTCCATGAAGCCTTCGATGTTACGGAGCAGGACGGCATGTGGATGGCCC